>CBDFKQ010000012.1:0-693047 GCA_965248855.1 Spirosomataceae bacterium
TGCTATATGGGTTTTAGAAAAAATGAAAATTTTGATTTAGATTTTAAGCAAGCCCTTCTGGAATATCAAAGCAAGTAAGGGAAGTAATGAATTAAAAATAAAACGTTAAAGAAAATTAAATGAGCAAGAAAGGACGTGTGTTGGTGGCAATGAGCGGTGGAATTGATAGCTCGCTGGCCGCAGTGTTGCTTGCACGAACAAGGTTATGAAGTGATAGGAATGACAATGAAAACCTGGGATTATTCATCTTCAGGTGGAAGTAAAAAAGAAACTGGCTGTTGCAGTCTGGATTCTATTAATGACGCCCGCAATGTGGCCGTAGGGCTTAGGTTTTCCTCATTATATTTTAGATATCAGAAATGAATTTGGCGATTCAGTAATCGATCATTTTACCAACGAATACCTCGAAGGCCGAACACCCAATCCATGCGTACTCTGCAACACACATATTAAGTGGGACGCGCTTCTCACGAAGAGCTGATAAACTTAGATTGTGAATTTATTGCCACCGGCCATTATGCCAAAATCAGAAATGAAAACGAGAGGTTTATTATTTCAAAAGGTTTGGATAAAAATAAAGATCAGTCTTATGCACTATGTGGGGTGTATCTCAGGAAAGCCTTGAGCAGAACCATTTTTCCATTAGGGTGGATTAAAAAAAACTGAAATATATGAAATGGCAACTGAAAAAGGTTTTTTTGATTTGGTAAATAAACCGGAATCCTATGAAATATGTTTTGTGCCGGATAATGATTACAGAGGCTTCTTAAAACGCAGAGTAGAAGGGCTGGAAGAAAGAGTTGCAGGTGGAAATTTCGTTATGCAGGATGGTACTATAGTAGGTACAGCATGAAGGATATCCTTTTTATACAATAGGACAAAGGAAGGGCCTGGGAATTGCACTTGGGCTTCCCAATTTTCGTAACTGAAATTAGGAAAGGAAACAAACGAAGTGGTATTGGGGAAAAGAAAAAGACCTTCAAAGAGATGGCATGTTAGTTAAAAAATTAAACATGATGAAATATGCCGATATTGAAAATAAACCTTTAGAAACAATTACAAAAATAAGGTATAAGGATCCCGGTGCATCTGCCATTATTTCTCAAAAACAGGATTCTATTGAAGTTTTATTCAATGAGCCCGTTATAGGTATTGCACCGGGCCAGGCTGCTGTTTTTTATGAAGGTGATGATATTGTAGGTGGAGGTTGGATTATGAAAAGTTTTAAACAAAATGCTGATGTTTTTTAAATTATAAAGTATACTCATTTTACCGGCAAGTAATTTTTTTTTAGTATTTTAGGTCAATAATTAAAAATAATAATGGAGCAAATAATGAAATAATATCATAATTAATCTTGGGTGTTACCTCCATTATAACTTTATTTCTTCTGCAAGTCTCATTTTTTTTGTATTTGACATAGCAAAAATCATTTAACCCTGTTTAAATGAAAAATGCTTGTTCATCATGAACAACGAATAATAATTCAAAGAAAATATGATATTAGGTAGCCAGAAAACCACATAGTAAAAATATTTTGCACTTCAACTGATAATTTATCTTAAAATAAACATATAAAAATTTCAATAACTTTTTGTTTTGATTATTTGTTTACTAATTTTAAGAGTACCTGCCTCACTACGAAATATTTAGTAATTTTCAGATGATATTTGAGGCATAAGTTTTGTTTCTTTTTTTAAATACCTGATACATCATCTAAATTTTTCAACCATGTACTTATTTTATACTTCATCTAAAGTGCTTGTTTTAGATAAAAAATTATCGGTTTGGTTATTTATTATATTTATTCCGGGTTTTTGTTTTGCTCAGTTAGATCAAATAAAGAGTATTGAAATTCAAATGGGGAAACATACAAATGATAAAAATTATAATGTTCATGTGTTGAAAGATAATTCAATTTTGCTTGTTACCGAAAATGATCATGAGGCCGGCTATAAACATAAAAGATGGTCGTTCTCTAAATATGATACCACATTTGCTATTCAATGGCAGAAAGAAATGGATATAAAATTTTATTATTCCGCTATCAAATCATACGATAACGACACTTATTTTTTTATTCTTTTTAAAGAAAAAGATGCTCAGAAAGTTACTGTTGTAAGGATAGATTATAAAACAGGCGAGTTAGAATCATTTGATGGTATACTTCCTACAAAATTTGAAGATATTATTGAATTTAAAGTATTGAGTAATATGGCACTGATTGCAGGAAAGATAAACCAAATGCCTGTAGTAATGGCATTTAGATTTTTTGATAAAAAAATTCAGGTATTGCCGGCATTATATGATAAAAATATGCAGCTTAATAATATTAATATAAATGATCAGAAAAATATAGTTGATATAGTTGTGACAGAAAATAATAGAAGGAAGAATAAATTGGGCTTAAAAATAAAATCTTATGCCTACAGTGGAAAACTTTTACAGGATATAACATTAACTGCACCTAAAAACAGAGTTCTTCAAACAGGTAAATTAAGTCATACAACTGCAGCTGATAATGAAGACATAATGATTGGGAATTTTGCTGACAGCCGAAGCGAATATTCGTTAGGTTTATACATCGCCAAACTGGATAAAAATAATGAACAACAATTTATTAAATATTATGATTTTACAGAATTAAAAAACTTTTTTAATTATTTAAAAACCCAGAAACAAGCAACGTATAAAAGAAAAATTGCAAAAAAGGTTAGCCATGGGTAAGCAATCAAATTTAAGATATAAATTACTTGTTCACAATATTGTTCAACATAATAATGAATTTATTGTAGTTGCCGAAGCTTATTACCCGGAATATAAAAGTAATATGTATAATAACTATAGTAATTATGGTGGATACGGAATGAACCAGTTGTATGGTTATCAAAACCCGTTTTACAATCCTTCTTATTTATATAATGGTTTATATAATGGTAATAACAACAGAAATTTCAGGAATGACAGAATTCTTGAAGGTTATAAATACAGTCATGCAATAGTTTGCAGTTTTAATATAAACGGTGATTTACTTTGGGATAATTGTTTCCCTATCGGAGGTGACTTATTAAATAAAACTTTGGAAGAACTGGTAAAAGTTGCATTTGAAGAAGATGGCAGAATGATTTTAATGTATCCTCACGACGATAAAATGCACACCGAAGTAATAAAAAGAGGTGAGGTAGTAGCGGAAAAAGAGAAGTTTGATATAAATAAAACTCAAACGGATCAAAGAATCAGAAACTCAGAAATTACCAGTATGCAGCATTGGTATAATAATTATTTTATCAGTTGGGGTTTTAGAGAGATACGAAGGAAAAATGTTGAAGAAATTTTTTCCGGCAGCAAAGTTTTCTATCTCAGTAAAATTACTTATCATACAAATAATATTGCCTCAAATAAAAATATTTCCAAGTAGTTAATTGATATAAGTAATCCTTATGTAAAATAATTTATAAACTAAAGGATTTAAATATATTAAATCCTTTAGTTCGTTGATAATGAAATTCTATAAAATATTTTTAACCAGATATTCTGCAATCTGCACCGCATTGGTAGCAGCACCTTTTCTTAAATTATCGGCAACAATCCACATGTTTAATGTTTTAGGTTGAGATTCATCCCTTCTTATACGACCAACAAATACTTCATCTTTCCCATGAGCATCTTTTGGCATTGGATATTCGAACTTGGAGACATTGTCGACAACTATTATACCCGGTGAGTTTTTTAGTATTTCATAAATATCTTTAATATCAAATTCATTTTCAAATTCAATATTTACAGCTTCTGAATGGCCCCCAATTACCGGAATCCTCACGGTAGTAGCAGTAACTTTAATATTATCATCTTCCATTATTTTTTTTGTTTCGTTCACCATTTTCATTTCTTCTTTGGTGTAACCATTTTCCAAAAAAACATCAATATGAGGTAAAACATTGAGATCAATTTGATGCGGATATACCTTTTGAACATCTGCCCTTCCTTCACGCTCTGCAAAAAGTTGATCAACTGCTTTTTTACCTGTTCCGGTAACTGATTGATAAGTGGAAACAACAACACGTTTTATTTTAAATTTTTTATGCAATGGATTTAAAGCTACCACCATTTGTATGGTCGAACAATTGGGGTTCGCGATAATTTTATCCTCTTTTGCTATAGCGTGCGCATTAAACCTCAGGTACAACTAATTTTTTAGTAGGATCCATTCTCCAGGCAGAAGAATTATCAATTACTACCGTTCCAACTTCAGCAAACTTTGGTGCCAGTGCCAATGATGTTGATCCTCCTGCAGAAAATAAAGCTATATCAGGCCTGCTTGCAATTGCATCATTTACACTCATAACCTTATAAGATTTATTCTTAAATTTAATTTCCTTACCTATAGAGTTTTCAGATGCGGTTAGAATTAAATCGGTAACGGGAAAATTTCTCTCCTCCAATACTTTAAGAATTTCACCACCAACTAGACCGGTGGCGCCTACAACGGCTACTTTCATGAATGTAATTAATTAAGTTATTAAAAAATTAAATTTTATAAGGATAATTACTATTTACCGAATAAAGTTTGCAAAAGTAGAATAAAAAAGAAAAAAGTTTCTATTTTACCTTATTAATATTTTAATATTGATTAAGAAAAGCACAAAAATAAACCTTATTGATTTTTTTATGTCAAATTACAAATATTTTTAATTTGAATCGTGTTGATGGAATTACCCCGTTATACAAAGGTTTTTCTTTATGCCTTTGGTAATGTTTTACCAAAGTTCATTTCTTTTGCAGCTGTACCTTTATTTTCTTTTTTTCTTACAAAAAAAGAAATGGGAATTTATGACCTATTATTAGGTTCTGTTAGTCTTTTGGTACCGATTATTACTTTCCCAAATTGGAGATGCGTATTATCGTTGGACTTTCAAACATAAGGGCTCAACAAGTGATTCAAAAGATATTTTAAAAACTGTTATGGTTTTCGGTTTTTATTCACATTTAATTTTATTTTGCATACTCTACATATTTATAAAATTCCTAGGACTTAATATTGAAGTATGGTTTCTGCCTGTAATTTTTTTTAGTTCGATTATAATATTACTGCAATTTGTTGCAAGAGCTTATAATCGCATAAAAATTTATTCTGTTTCAGGTTTTATAAATAGTTCGGGAATAATCTTTTTTTCGATAATTTATTTTTATACTAAAAGCGATTCACTTAACGGGATTATCTATTCATATATTATAAGCAACATACTAACGATGCTTTTTTTGATAATTACTTTAAAACTTTATCAAAAAAAGCATTATGGAAACTACAGCCCTACCATACTGAAAGAATTATTATTTTTTTCAATCCCATTAATACCTAATGCAATTAGTTGGTGGTTGGTAAGTATATCTAATCGATATATAATTGCTATTTACCTGGGGGTTGAGGCTAATGGGATATATGCTGTGGCCGGCAGAATTCCTTCATTACTCTTAATTTTCAATTCTGTATTTTTATTATTATTTCAAGATACTGTTTTTAATGATCTAAATAATAAAAATGACGGGAAATATTACTCAGAATTTCTTGAAAAGTTATTAATTGTACAGCTTTCTCTATCAATTGTAATCATTGCTTTCAGTAAATTTTTAACTAATATATTATTTGCATCTGCATACCTCGAAACTTATAAAATCATTCCAATTCTTATTTTAGGAGCTTTGTTAACTAATTTTTCCGCTTTATTGGGAATTTTCTATCTTGAAAAGAAAAGAACCATTGATATACTTATCACAACTACATTAGGAGCAGTTATTAACATCATATTTACTTATTTAACGATAGATAAATTGGGATTGTATGCCCCTGCAATAGGAACTGTGTTGGGCTTTTTAGGAATTTTACTTATTAGAATAATACAGATATGGGATCACAAAAAAATAAATTTTAATTACAAGATTATCCTTTCTCTAATAAGTCTGTTTATCCTTTCTGCTGTTATTTCATTAAGGTTATCCAATTCATTTTTAGAAATTGTTTTTATGGGTGTCAGTTTATTTATATTATATTTTTATAACCATTCAATAATTCATAAAACCGCTATTAATATAATTGCTTATGTTAAATTCAAGTAAAATACAAATATTAAAAGAAAAAATATATGCATCACTCGACCCTCTGATTGATTCGGATTATTGCCTGCTTGATTTCCCTAATTATGAAAATATTGGTGATAATCTGATATGGGTGGGTGAATTAGAATATTTAAGCAGGTTCAAATATAATTGTAATTACTCATGTTGTTTACAACATTTTGACAAAAATAAAATAAAAACTAATGATCTGATTTTAATGCAGGGAGGAGGAAATTTTGGGGATTTATACAGGAAAATTCAATTATTCAGATTGGAAGTCATTCAAAATTTTCCTGATAATAAAATAGTGATTTTTCCACAAACCGTACATTACAACGATTTAAATATATTAAAAAAGGATGCTGAGATTTTAAATCGACATACAAACCTGACAATATGTGTTCGGGATTATAAATCTATGGAAATCATTAAAAATTATTTTTTAAGTGCCAAAGTTCTCCTGATTCCTGATATGGCATTTTGCTTAGACTTTGAAAAACATATAAATGAGCCAATTGAAAGTAATAATAATAAATTATTATTCAAAAGAGTGGATATTGAGCTTGCTACAAATGATTATTTATTAAAAATTCAAGATAGAAATAAATTAGAAATACATGATTGGCCAACCTATGAAAGAAATATTTTACAACGTCTTTTTTATAAGTTAGAGTCAAAAATAGCAAAAGAGGTTTTTAAAATTCCTTTTTTAAGAATTTTCATAGATCCAAAAACCGGATTTAAAAATACTAATATCCTTAATAAATACTTTCAACAAGGTATCGACTTCGTAAATGTTTATGATGAGATATATACCACGAGGCTTCATGGGTTAATTCTGGCAATATTATTAAATAAGAAAGTTTACCTCAATTTTCTGGAACATCATTGTGATGTAGGAGTACTTGGAAGCTTGGCAGTTGAAATTGATGAGAAAGGAAATGAATTTGGATTAATTGCAGTAAAAACCGGGGATATTAATATAAAAAAAGATTTATCCGGAATAATTCATCCATCGGTAATGATCCGAAAGGAAGTTATTACTGAAAATTATATGTATTTAGAAACATATCCTTATTCAGAAGATTTTGAACTTTGGATCAGATTATCGAAAATAACAAAATTTGAGAACTTAGATGAAGTATTGATTAAGAAGCGAAGACATGATGAACAATTAACTCAAATTGAGATTAAAATAAGGATTCGCGAAACAATAAAATTAAGATTAATTTATTTTTTCCAAACTAAATATTTTCCCGATATAAAGGTTATTATTAAGTTATTGATTTTATATATCCTTCCCTATCCTTTATAAAAGAAGATAAGAAAGCAAAGACTGGAAGTTAAAAGGAAATTGTATAATAATTTAATATCAGCCAATAATTAATTTAAATAATTAATAAACGCAAGCCATAATCCCGCCTTTCAGCAAAAAATCTACCTTAATATATTTTTTGTATTTATCATCTTTGATTTTAAAACAAACGGTTGATTTTGTATTTGATTTATATCTAATCGAAACTAATGTTTCCTTAAATTAAAAAAATAGAGTAACATATTTTACATATTATTTCATATTTGATTAATAAAATTCAATAAATAATAAATATATTTACATTAAAAAAATATTTATTATGAGGCCGCTTATAGAGTTAGATGATGAAGTTTTATTACATCGCCTATTAAACAGCGATGTAGAAGCATTTAATGAACTTTACCTTCGTTATGTTAAATCTTTATATAACTATGCCTACAAAATAAGCAACGAAAGAGAAAAGATTGAGGATATTATACAAGAAACGTTTATTGAACTTTGGGCCAAACGAACAGGTTATGAAAATGTAAAAAATATTAAGGCTTATATATTTGGATGTGTTAGAAATAAAATAAATCGATCATTGTCATTAAAGAATACTCGGCCGCTTACCGAATTAAATTATTTAATTGAAAATTTCTATACGGATTTTTCCGTTGAGGAAACATTAATAACTGATGAAAATTTAAAAAGAACTATCACACATCTACAAACCCAATTTAAAACATTATCAAAACGCGAGTATGAAGCCCTTCATCTACGCTTTTATGAAGATTTGAGTTTTGATAAAATTGCGGAGATAATGGATATCACTACTCAATCCGCAAGAAATACCATCAATAAAGCTCTTATTAGATTACGTCAAAACCTACCCAATTCAATATTTCTTTCTGTGTTTTTATTATTTTTCTCTTAATTTTAGTTTGTTACTCATCTCCAAATCTTCTAATAAATTTAAGTGAAGTATGCCTTCATTTTTCATAACTCTATATAAATCTTATATAAAAAAAAATTAAATAGGGTTATAATATCATTTTTCTACACTACTTGATAACTAAAACAAAATAAAAAATAACGTTACCATATTGTGTCAAAATTTTATGTATGTTTTAAAAAAAAATATAATAATTAAAATAATTTTTTTATTATTTACAAATCCGGTACTTCCTTCCGATTTAGTTGAAATACTACCATTAACTTCCTCAATAATAATTTTACATTTTAATGACGGATATGTGATCCATCACCAAAATGGTCAGAAGAGAACAGATGAAAAGGTTTTCAGCAACCCGCTGGACGTAATTAAGGCTATGAATAAAATCAGTTACTTTCTGCAAAGTAATGATGATGGGAATTACAAACTTGCTATCAATCCTATAGAGATAGGCAGAAAATCAAAAGGCACAGCATTCGCCTGGATTTGTGAAAAGTACGACAATGGATGTTTGAATAAATCAATAGATCATACGAATGAACATTGGGTATATTTAATGTTACCATTTCCATTGCAATCGGGAATGGCTTACAATATAACTCTTGATAACCTCGCAACAGGTAATAATTCTATTCAATTACTATATGATGAAAAGCACTTAAGGTCTGAAGCTATACATGTAAATAACCTTGGATATACGCCAAATAATCCTTCAAAATTTGCATATTTATCTTACTGGATGGGTGATAAAGGAAACCTGAATATGGATTCTTTTAATGAAAAAAAATTCGATATTATTGATACATTTTCAAAGAATATAGTTTTTACGGGAAAAATAATATTTCGCAAAGGCAGGTTTAATAAGGAGACTTTAGTAAAGAATAATACTCCAAATGAAAATTTTTCTTCAAGTGATGTGTATGAATGTGATTTTTCAAACTTTAATATTCCGGGAGAATATATCATTAGCATAAAAGATATGGGATGTTCATTCCCGTTCAGTATAAATGAAGATGTTTATAACCGGCCTTTTTATTGGACTATGAAAGCTTTATATCAAAACAGAAGTGGAATTGAATTAAAAGAACCTTTTACTGATTTTCCACGTAAAGCCCCGCATAATCCACAATTAACTCCCGGTTTTAAAGGAAAACTTAAATACAGTACTACAAGATGTTTTGATCTTACCAATTTTGATGCCTCTCAAATCGATAAACCTGCTATTGAAAAGGGTTTAAAAGGAGATCTAAATTCATACGGCTGGTATCAGGATGCCGGCGATTGGGATGCTTATTATACGCATTCCCACGTTCCTGCACTCTTAATGTTTCTATATGAAGCTGATCCAAAAAAATTTACAGATAATCAATTAAATATTCCTGAAAGCGGTAATGGAATTCCCGATATTCTTGATGAAGCACTTTGGCTTTTGCATTTTTATAAAAGGGTTAAAGATGAAATCATTGAAAAAAAATGGGGAACAGGAGGCATTCCAGGTGCAAGAATTTTTGGAGATCTTTGGGGCAGTGAAACAAGAAATGATGGAACCACTTTTGGTTCATGGCAAGATACCACCAGAACTTGGTATATTCTTGGCGAAGACCCTTGGATGACTTATAAATATGCTGCTTTAACAGCACAAATGGCATATTTACTTAAAAACTCCGGTTTAAAAGACCCAAATAATGTTGATTGGAAAACAGAATCTGAGAAAGCATATAAATGGGCACTTAATAATACAAAAAAGACGGATGATGAAATTCGTTTTGTAGATTTTAAAGATTTTTCATACAAAAATATCCCTCAGGAGTACAAACATTTTGACACGGATTTAAGAGCTATCAGGTTATATGCCGGTGCCTCCCTTTATAGGCTTACTAATAATTCATTTTACCATCAAAAGTTCATTAATGAAATAGGGCCATATTTAAAAAGTAATTATAATCCTCAAAATAATGATGCTCTTTTTTCATATTGGATGTACCCACTAATTTCTTTTAATAGAAAAGTGAATAAATCAGCTTTTTTGAAAGTACAAACCGAAAATACTTTGTTGGCAACTTCCACGGTAAGTAAAAGTACAGAAATACGTAGTTTTCGATGGGGTGGTTCTTTTAAACAACCAATGATTTTTGGTCAGGCTTCAACTCCAATGATTTTATCAGGAGTATATGCAGTATTAAATTACAAATATTCTAATTCCGATAAAGCCCGATCATATCTTAAAAACATTTTTAGTACTGCAGATTATTTCTTGGGTGCAAACCCCCTTAATATGACGTGGATTTCCGGTTTAGGAGAAAGATATCCAAAAGGTATATTCCACTTGGATTGGTGGTATGGAAATAATAAAAATATAATTAAAGGAATTATACCTTATGGCCCATCATTTTCGAGAGATCTTGGAACGCCCGGACCGTGGAATCCTAAATGGGCATTTAAAACTCTTTATCCTACGGAAGTTGATAAATGGCCGGGGCATGAACTCTGGTTCGATCAGCGTTCATCTCATATTACTTGTGAATTCACCATTCATGAAAATATAGCAGTCGGAGCTTTCGTTTATGGATTTTTAATGATTAATTCAAAATAATTTTCTAAGCATTTATTTTATTATAATCTTTTTATGAAACGCAGAAAATTTATTGGTTTATCGTCTTTAATATTATTCTCCCCAAAAATATATTCGCAAAATATATTTTTCAATAAGATGAATAAAACCTTAGATGATGATTTTCCAAATTTTAATCTTTCTAAAATTCCATTTAGCTATGCAGGTTCTTTTCATGTAATTAACCAACCCGAAAATAAAAAAAGATTAAAATTAAATACGGCAAATCGTTCGGCAATTCCATTCAAATGGCAGCAAGGCTGGGCATTTGAAGCTTATGATTTTGCCATTTGCAAAGGAGATGAAGAATTGGAATTCACTGTAACAGCGAGCCCGTGGGAATTGAAATTGAAATCTGTAAACGCTTCTGCAAATATTATATTTTATGATAAAAATACGCTGGCAGTTTTTACTCAAAACTGTTTTTTAAAGCTTATCCCGGCCAGAAACTTTTCCTGGAAATACCCACAAACAGAAGGCTTTGTAACATTTGATAATCAGACACAGAAATATAGTAATGTATCTACTTATTTCGAGACACCAATTATTTTATATAAACAGCAGGAAATAGTTGAAGGGGCAAAAGTTGAAATGCGCGATTATTTTAAGTTTGAAGAAAACAGTACAGTATTGCTTAGAATGTTGGCAGATGAATTACCTTTTAATCCTGACAGAAAAACATATGAAGAACTTTTTATATTAAGGAAAAAAGAAGTTTTGCTTTGGATGGCAAAAAAGCCACATGTAAAAAAAGAGCATGAAAGTGCAGCTAAAATCGGTTGGTTCTTATTTTGGAATTTACAGGTTGAACCTGTTGGCAATTATACCAGACAGATTATTTTATCCAGCAAAAAATCCATGAATATGATTTGGTCGTGGGATAATTGCTTTAATGCGCTTGCAATTGTAAAGGCTGATCATAAATTAGCATGGGATCAACTCTTTGCAATTTTAGATAAACAAAAAGAAAATGGTTTACTGCCCGATGCTGTAAATGATTTGATGTCAACATATGGTTTTAACAAACCTCCTGTATGGGGTTGGACGGTTATGAAAATGCTTGAATCTACCCCAAAATCACATTGGACTAAATATTTAAGCGAATTCTACCCCAAAGTAGTAAAATTTACCAACTGGTGGTTTCAAAACAGAGATTTCAATAAAAATGGAGTTCTGGAATATGCGCATGGAAACGATTCGGGTTGGGACAACTCTACTATTTTTGATGCTAAGTTACCAACAGAATCACCGGATTTAACAACATATATTATCCTGCAATTAGATGCATTATCATTCATTGCTAATTTTTTGGGTAAAGCTGAAGAGGCCAAAAGATGGTCAAAATTATCGTCTGATCAATTAAAAGTTTTCCACAACACTTTTATACAAGATAATGAAATTGTTTATCAAATTCTTACCAAGAATGGATTAGAAAAAAGAAAGAGTACAAGTTTAATTACCCGGGTTTGTATTTTACTTGGAAAAAAATTGGATCCTGTTGTAAGTGAAAAAATAGTTTCTGAACTTAAATTAGAAAATAATTTTCTGACAAAAAACGGATTGGCATCAGAAGCAGTCAACAGTGCTTATTACGAATCAAATGGTTACTGGCGGGGGCCTGTTTGGGCACCTTCTACTTATTTAATTTTTGATGGTTTATTAAAATGTGGTGAGATAGAACTTGCAAGAACTATTGCACAGCGATTTTGTGATATGGTAAGTAAAGATGCGACATTTAGCGAAAATTATGATGCTTTAACGGGTAAAGGCCAATATGATTCAGGTTTAACCTGGACTTCATCAGATTTTATTTTAATGGCAGGTTGGCTTGCAGATAACGTTAAATAAACTTATTTATTCCTGAAATGGAAAGACTTGAATTTAGAAATTGTTTTAAATTATGAATATAACGATATCGATAAACTGATAATAAAAAATATTTTTAATTTTGTGATTAATTTTCTTTTTTTTGGATTAGGGATTGAAGTGGAAATCCTTTTTGTGAGTAACGAACAAAAAGATTGGAACGTAAAGCCCGGGTTACAGGCAAGCCTTAAAACTTTTATTTCAATTTTTTTAACTCAATAAATTTGAAAATATAACCGTGAATATTTTAATATTTAAACAGAAATCAAACTACATTATATAAGTCTTAAATATTTTTGTGCATACATTTAGTTATAAATAATAAATAAACCTTTTAAAGATGACAACAGATTCTAAAATGCTAAATACAAACTATAATTTATCTTTAAATGAGATAACCGAATTTCAAACAAATGGTCACATTTTACTTAAAGATATTGTCGATCAGAATGAAATGGTGCATTTCAGGCCTATAATTAATGATGCAGCACATAAGTACAATACCGAAAAAAGGAAGATGGAAGAAAGGGATACTTACGGAAAGGCTTTTCTTCAAATTATGAATCTTTGGGAAGTAGATGAACCGGTAAGAAATTTTGTATTGGCAAAGCGTTTTGCCAAAATAGCTTCTCAACTTTTAGGTGTAGATAACGTGAGAATATATCACGATCAAGCTTTATATAAAGAACCCGGGGGAGGGCATACACCATGGCATCAAGACCAGTATTATTGGCCACTTGATACTTCAAAAACAATTACAATGTGGATGCCTTTAGTTAATATTACAAAGGAGATGGGGATGTTAACATTCGCCTCAGGTTCACATAACAATGGATCGGTGAAAAGCGTTGAAATTTCCGATGAATCCGAAAGTATTTTGAACGATTATATCTCTCAAAAAAAATTCCCTATAATAAGGCCGGATTTTATGAACGCGGGTGATGCTACCTGGCACTCGGGGTGGACTTTACATGCTGCTCCGGGAAACACTTCAAATATAATGCGTGAAGTAATGACAATAATTTACTTTGCAGATGGTGCAAAAGTTATTGAACCTCAAAATAAAAACCAAGAAGATGATAGATTGAGATGGTTAAATGGTATAGAGCCGGGTAAACTTGCCGATTCACCTTTAAATCCAATAGTTTAAATTCATCCTATGAAAATTAAATTTTTTTGCCCACGATGGGGCTCCGAGAATATTTTGTGGGATGATTTCTGTTTAAAAGTTAAAATTGCCGGTTTTGATGGTGTAGAAACGCCAATACCTTTTGATGAGAACGAAAAAGATGAAATTTCGGCAGCATTAAAAAAACATGAGCTTTTATTGATCGGGCAGTATTATCAATCATTTGAAAAAGATTTTGATGAACATAAAAAAAATTTCAAAATACACATAGAAAATATACTCTCTTTAAATCCTATATTAATTGATTCACAAACAGGAAAAGATTATTTCAGTGCTGATCAAAACAGTGAGCTTTTTCAATTGTCAAAAGAAATAACGCAAGGTACCGGCGTATTGTTTGCTCATGAAACGCATCGTAATAAGGCACTTTTTGCAGCTCATATCACAAAACAATTACTTATTGATAATCCTGATATAGTTATTACAGCCGATTTTTCGCATTGGTGCAATGTTTCAGAAAGTTTATTGGAACAGCAAACCGACGCTGTAAATTTGGCAATTAGTAAATCTGTTCACATTCATGCACGGGTAGGGCATGTTGAATCGGCACAAGTATCCGATCCAAGAGCCGAAGAGTGGAAGAAGGAACTTGATGCGCACCTTGAATGGTGGGATGCCATTGTGCAACATCACACAAAAAAGGGTAATGAGCTTTTAACAATAACTCCCGAGTTTGGCCCGGCACCATATATGCCCGCACTGCCATATACCAATATGCCTGTGGCTAATCAATGGGATATTAATGTTTTCATGATGAACCTGCTTAAAGACAGATATAAAAAATCCGTTTAATTTAGTCTCTTTTTATCAAAGATGGGGCGCAAAAAATATGAGTTTAAATATCATGTATAATTTATTTTTTAAATAATTATATATGATGTTTAAACTTTAATAGAATATAAATAAAAAATGTTCGGGCTTCCCCCTGCCCGGTTTATCGTAACAACCTTTTCGTTCATGCCTCACTAAAAGGATTTCCACTCCAATCCAAAAGTCCAAAAAAATAAAAAATAAAATCACAAAAACTAAAATAAATTTTAATTATCATTTTATCGATATCAGTATATTCATAATTTTAAACCATATCTAATCAACGGCTAATCCATTTGATAATAATGTTAAAGTAAAGAGTGAAAAAATAAAGTATCGAGCATGAGATCTTTTTATTGTTTCGGGGTGTAAATAAATGCCTTTAACTACTTTTGATATAAATGTATAACTAGTATCTATGAAAAATAAATGGTACTATATTAACTTATAATTAGAATAATTAACTAAATTTAAATTTTGATTTAACCACTAAATTAGTTTTCACCAATATCATTCATAAATATTTTAAAATTAGAGAGATTAACCATGAAATACATTTTATTATTGCTTCAACTACTTTTATTTACCTCTGTTAATGCACAGAATAAAGAACTTAAAATAAATTATTTTTGCCCGCGTTGGGGGTCTGAATCATTAGATTGGGATGCTTTTAGCAATAAAGTAAAAGCATCGGGTTATGATGGTGTAGAAACTCCTATCCCAAATAATCCTATTGAAAAGCAAGCAATGCTTTCTTCATTAAAAAAACATAATTTATTATTGATAGGGATGTGTTTTTATCGTGCCGAGAAAGATTTTAATCTTTCAGTTACAAATTATAAGAACGATTTAAAAAATATTGCTGATCTCAAACCGTATCTGATCAATTGCCATACGGGGCAAGATTTTATGACATTTGAGCAAAATAAATTAATTATTGAAGCTGCTTCAGGCGTTGCAAAAGAAACAGGGATTAAAATCATTCATGAAACACATAGGGGACGATTTACATATGCTGCCAATGTCACTAAAGTTTTTATAGATAAACTCCCTGATATAAAATTCACACTGGATATTTCACATTGGTGCAATGTTCATGAAAGTTTTCTTGAAAACCAGGTTGAAGCTGTAAATGCAGCATTAGCACATACAGAACATATACATTCAAGAATAGGTTTTCCTGAAGGGCCACAGGTGAACGACCCTCGGGCACCGGAATGGGAAAGTGCATTAAACAAACATTTAGCCTGGTGGGATAAAGTAATTGAAATTCAAAAACAAAAAGGATCAACCATATTTTCTATCACAACTGAGTTTGGCCCTCCGGGTTATATGCCCACATTACCATATACCCAACAACCTGTATCAAGCCAGTGGGATATAAATGTTTATATGATGAACTTATTGAAGAAGCGATATGTTAAATAATCATATTTTTTATTATAAATATACAATTTAATCGACCCATATTAAAAAAAAATTAATTACAATATCGATAAGTAAATAACTTTATTTTTATTACAATGCTTTTATTTATTCTTAATGAAGTAAGTCCAACTGCTTTATTTTTTGGAAGGTTCCATCCATTGGTTGTACATATGCCTATTGGTTTTTTAATAATTGGTTTTTTATTAGAAATTTATTCAAGGCGCAATAAAAATTTCAACTGGAGTGGCGCAATAGAGTTTACATTATTATTAAGTGCAATAAGTGCCGTACTGTCATGTATTATGGGGTGGTTACTGTCTTTAAGTGGGGATTATGACAGCGGGGCATTGAACATTCATAAATGGATGGGAATAATACTGGCAATTTTTAGTATTATAATTTATTTCTTAAAAATAAAATCGAAATTTATTCCCATTTCCATATCTAACCGCTTTTATATGCCGGGTTTTATTACAGCCATGATTTTGTTGACTGTAACAGGGCACTTTGGTGGAAATTTAACGCATGGTTCGGATTATCTTACCATGTATATGCCTGCTCCTATTAAAAAACTTACCGGCGCTTCAGCTAAAAACAATATGCTGGCGGTTGAATTACCAAAAGATCCTAAACAAGTGCTTGCTTACAAACATATAATTGAACCTGTTTTACAACAAAAATGCTATTCATGTCATAATAACGAAAAGCAGAAAGGCAATTTAAGAATGGATTTAACAGATTTACTTTTAAAAGGTGGCAAACATGGAAAGGTTTTGGTATCAGGTCAGGCGGATAAAAGCGAAATTTATAAAAGAGTTGTTCTCCCTGCAGAAAATGATGAACACATGCCTCCGAAAGGTAAAGTCCCCTTATCAGACGAAGAAATCACCTTATTAAAATGGTGGATTGACCAGGGTGCGGATTTTAATAAAAAAGTATTGGATATACCGGCGGAAGAAAATATTAAAAAAACCCTGGCGATTTATACGGGTGGGGAGCAATCCAATACAGTAAAAAAAGAATCGGAAGTTTTCAAAAATAAGGTTGCCGAAGCCGATAAAAAGATGGTTAAAGATTTACAAAAATCCGGTGTGATCATTACCCCAATAGCTAATGGAGACCATTTTTTAGAAGTTAGTTTTGTTAATTTAGCCGGCAAGGCAGATGAGCTGGCTCCTAAGTTAGTTTCTTTAGAAAAACAAATTGTATGGCTCAAGTTAGGATTTACAAATATCTCTGACCGGCAAATGTCCAACATTTCAAATTTAAAAAATGTAGTAAAGTTGGGTCTTGAACATACCAACATTACAGATGCAGGTTTAAAAGGAATCAAAAATCTTAAATACCTTGAATATTTAAATTTATATGGTACTAAGGTAACTGATGAAGGATTAAAAGAACTTGCAAGTCTAAAAAACCTACAAAACTTATATGTCTGGCAAACAGGTGTTACTGAAAAGGGCGTTTTAGAACTCAAAAAGAAATTACCTAAACTGGAAGTTGATTTTGGCTGGAAAGAAACCGATACAGTAAAAATTACTCTTGCGGGGATAACAAAATAATTTTACTCAATTTAATAATGGCCTTTAATATGATTTATATAATCCGTTTTTTAAAATTATCCGCCTACATTTTTCTGTTAGTTTTATTAAGCAGGTGCAAGTCTGACCCTACGCCACCCGAAATAAAGGCAGAAATGGACAAACTACCGGATAATGTTGATTACAGCCTTCAAGTTAAGCCACTTTTATCTGATCGCTGTTTTGCTTGCCATGGACCTGATAAAAATAAGCGTCAGGCAGGTTTGCGATTAGATATTAAAGACGAAGCTTATAATTTCGTATCAGAAAATGGAAAGCATGCTATTGTTTCAGGTGATTTGGGAGCAAGCGAAGTATTCCAAAGAATTATTTCAAATGACCCCAAGTACATAATGCCGACTAATGAAAGCCATCTAAGCTTGAATAATGAAGAAAAGGCATTAATAATTAAATGGATTAAAGAAGGAGCAGTTTATAAAGATCACTGGGCATTTATAGCTCCGGAGAAAAAAGAATTACCAAAAGTAAAAAATATTAAATGGGTTTCAAACGATATTGACAAGTTCATCTTGTCAAAAATGGAAAGAAAAAACTTAACTCCATCACCCGAGGCCGAAAAAGCTACCTTATTAAGAAGGGTTTCTTTTGATCTTACAGGCTTACCTCCTACACCAAAAGAATTAAATGCTTTTATTAATGATAAGTCACCAAAAGCATATGAACAAGCTGTTAACCGCCTGTTAAGTTCAACTCATTATGGTGAAAGGATGGCTTCAGAATGGATGGATGTAGCAAGATATGCCGATTCTCACGGTTATCAAGATGACGGTATGCGCAACGTTTATCCCTGGAGGGACTGGGTGATAAAATCGTTTAATCAAAATTTATCCTGGGATAAATTTATTACATATCAATTGGCAGGTGATATGCTTCCCAATCCGACAAAAGAACAATTGATTGCTACCTGTTTTAATCGCAACCATTCACAAAGTCAGGAAGGTGGGATAATTGATGAAGAATACCGTACTGAATATGTAGCTGACAGAGCAAATACTTTTGGAAAAGCATTTTTAGGTTTAACGGTTGAGTGCGCTCGTTGCCACGATCATAAGTATGACCCAATCTCTCAGAAAGATTATTATTCTTTATTTGCTTTTTTTAATCAAAATAAGGAATCGGGAGAAGTACCATACAATGGTGAAGCTTCCCCAAGTATAATGTTGCCTGATACAGAGGTGGAAGAAAAGCTTAAATTTATTCGTGAAAAATTATCACCTGCAGAACAAAAAATTAACCCCAACTTGCTTTCCTATAAGAAAGATTTTGAATTATGGTTAAAGGAAACACATACTAATAAAAATATCTCTAATACTTTAAATACCGGCCTTGTAGCTTATTTCCCTTTTGAAGGTGGGAACGATTCTGTTTATATAAATGCTTTAGACAAAAAAATAAATGGTTATTCTGCCGGAGATAAAGATAAAAGGCCAAAAATGGTAAATGGAATAATTGGTCAGGCCAAGCAACTCCAAGGAGATTGTGGGATGGATTTTGTAATGAATATAGATAAAGCGACTTCTCTTAAAATGAAACCGGAAGATAAGTTTGGGAAAGGCTTAAATTTTGAAAGAAACCAGCAATTTAGTGTAAGTGCATGGTTCAATATTTTAAAAAAAGGATTAAAAGGTCCGCTTTTTAACAGAAATAATGGTGAATTTGAAGGCTTTAGGGGTTATGATGTGTCATTAAACACCGATGGAACTCTTACAATATTAATGAGTTATGTATGGCCGGCTAATTGTATTGAACTGCATTCAACCGATAAATTACCCATTAATAAATGGACAAATATCGCCCTTACATATGACGGCAGTGGAAAAGCAAAGGGAATAAAATTATTCATTAATGGAAAAGAGTCCGTCACTAAAGTTACTACCGACCATTTAACGAAGAGCATTCTTCATGGAGAAAAGAAATCCAATTGGAATTTTATGCCTTTTCAAATTGGAAAGGATTTCAGAAGAACGATAGATAATTTACAAGTAGATGAACTTAGGATTTACAACAGAAAGTTAACATCATTGGAAGTCGAAAGTTTAACCGGTGATAATAATAAAATCTCAGCATTGTTAAATACAGATCAATCAAAACTGAGTAATCTACAAAAAAATAATTTGTACGAATTTTATCTTTGGAACTATAATAAAGAGTTTGCATCAATTTTATCTGACGTAAATAAATTAAGAGGTGAGGAAGTAGAAATCATTACTAATATTCCTGAAATAATGGTAATGCAGGAACTGCCTGAAAATCAAAAACGCAAAACATTTATTCTTTCCAGAGGCGCCTATGATGCCCCTACTAAAACCGAAGTGAGGGCTCATACACCTGAAAGGCTTTTGGAATTTAATGAAAAGGAATACCCTGCCAATAGATTGGGATTAGCGAAATGGTTAAATAATCCTAAAAATCCTTTAACATCCCGTGTGGCAGTGAACAGATTTTGGATGATGTATTTTGGAAGGGGCATTGTGAAAACGCAGGAAGATTGGGGTAACCAAGGTGATATGCCTAGCCACCCTGAGTTACTAGACTGGCTTGCAATAAAGTTTATCGAGTCTGGTTGGAACGTAAAGGCAATACAAAAATTGATTGTAATGTCTTCAACATACCGTCAATCATCCGTCCCTGATAAAAAACACCTTGAATTAGACCCTGATAACATATTATTGTCTCGAGGGCCCGTATTCAGGCTATCGGCAGAACAAATAAGAGATAATATTTTGCGTGCAAGTGGCTTGTTAGCAGAAAAAATAGGGGGGCCGAGTGTATACCCATATCAACCAAACGGTTTATGGGAGGCGCTGGCCACTAGAAATAAAGTGCATTACGAACAGGGGCATGGCGAAAATTTATATAGAAGGGGGTTGTATACAATATTTAAACGAAGTTCACCTACCCCATCCTTAATGACTTTTGATTTACCAGACAGGTATGTCTGTACAGTTCGTCGTCAAAAAACTAATACTCCTTTACAATCACTTGTATTAATGAACGACCCACAGTATATGGAAGCAGCAAGAGTATTAGGCGAAAGAATGATAAAGGAAGGTGGGAAAGAACCTGATAAACAAATAATATTTGCTTATGAAGCTTTAGTCGGTCGCTATCCTCGAAATGAAGAAATAAGATTATTAAAGCAATACTATTATGAGGAATTAAATGATTTGAAAAAAAATCCCGCAAAAGCCTTACAAGTTTTAAATGTTGGTGAATTTGAAAGAGATAAGAGTTTAAACCCTATTGAATTAGCTGCATCATCTATGGTAGCAACTACTTTAATTAATTTTGAAGAAACAGTAATGAAAAGGTAAAACTTTTAAAGCTGCATATATTACAACTATGTTATTGAAAGATAAAATTATACCTATTAAAAGTTTACTTTACTCGGTTTCTGCTTTAATAGTGGCTGCGGGGCTTGGCATTATATGGTATAACCCAAGTGAAGAAAAAATAGATTTTAATACAGATATACGGCCTATATTAAATACCAAATGTATTTCTTGCCATGGAGGTGTTAAAGAAAGCGCAGGTTTTAGTCTTTTTTCCAGGGAAGATGCGTTAAAAATTCCAAGATCAGGTAAGGCAGCCATTATTCCCGGCGATCCCGATAACAGTGAACTCATTAAACGATTATTGGTTCATGATCCGGAAGAACGAATGCCCTATCACGCTGCACCATTAAATGAAGATGAAATCAACAAATTAAAAACATGGATAAAGGAAGGTGCAAAATGGAAAGAACATTGGGCCTATATCAAACCCATTAATCCCAAAGTTCCAAAAGATACATCAAACTGGGCTCTTAATCCTATTGATAATTTTATAATACAAAAATTAAATCAAGAAGGATTAAAACATTCGCCTCAAGCAGATGTGGCAACACTTTTAAGAAGGCTTACGATTGACCTGACAGGCCTCCCTCCTACTGAAAAAGAATTTGAAGATTTTAAAAAAGATAAATCCTCTAACGCCTACGAAAAACAAGTTGACAGATTGCTTGCATCTCCACACTACGGCGAAAAATGGGCAGCCATGTGGCTCGATCTTGCAAGGTATTCCGATTCAAAAGGATATGAAAAAGACCAACAACGTAATATTTGGAAGTTTAGAGATTATGTGATCAAGTCGTTCAATGAAGACAAGCCTTTTAATCAATTTACCATTGAACAATTGGCAGGCGACCTACTCAATAATCCTGCTGAAAGTCAATTAATTGCTACTGCTTATCATAGAAATACTTCAAATAATGATGAAGGCGGCACGGATGATGAAGAGTTCCGTACGTCTTCAGTTATGGATAGAAATAATAATACTTGGGAAACCTGGCAAGGCGTAACGATGGGTTGTGTACAATGTCATTCACATCCTTATGACCCTTTCAGACATGATGATTTTTATAAATCCCTGGCATTTTTTAACAACACCAGAGATGAAGATATCCCATTGGAATACCCTAACTTAATTGATTACAAAACTGTTGACAGCCTTAAAATAATAAATATTAAAAATTGGATCAGAAAGGAAGTTCCACAAAGCGAAGCCGAAAAGAGTGCAAATTATGTTGAAAAATTGTTAAGAATAGGTGAACCGAAAATTCATGCACATTCATTCGATTCTTTAACAAATGCAGCCATGATTGATGGAAAGTGGCTTGGAATTGGCCATATGGGATTTGCAAGATTAAAAAATGTAAACTTATCAGGTGTCAACCAAATATTAATAAGTATTGGTAGCGAGCATATTAATGGTTTATTGGAAATTAGAAAAGATAAAATAGACGGCGAAGTGATTGGTTTCCTTAAAATTATTAAGGATTCAAAAATGGGAGATGCAAGGAATTACAAGAAAAAATTATTTCCAATTAAAAATATTAATGGTGTTCATTCTCTTTACTTCACATTAAAAAACCCTGCTTTAAAAAACCCTCAGGATTATGTTGCCGCAATTGAATATATAATGTTGCTTCCCGATTTTCCGGGTTACAATAAACACGGTTACGAATCTGTAAAAGACACTATAATGTCTTTATTGAATAACACCAATACAGAGAGAACACCTATCCTACAGGAAAATAATATTGATTTTAAAAGAAAGAATTTCCTCTTCATCCGTGGCAACTGGACATCAAAAGGCAAACAAGTAGCACCATCTACTCCCGGATTTCTACCGGGATTAAAAAATTATCCGGCAAACAGACTTGGGCTTGCAAAATGGATTGTTGATAAAGATAACCCTTTAACTGCCAGAGTAGCTGTTAATCGGTTTTGGGAACAAATTTTTGGTATTGGAATTGTTGAAACTCTTGAAGATTTCGGTTCCCAAGGTGCCAAACCATCTCATGCAGATTTATTGGACTATCTCTCTCTAACATTCAGGGATCAATACAAGTGGAGTATGAAAAAGATTTTAAAGCTGATAGTTATGTCAAATACTTATAAACAAACTTCTATAGCATCAAAAGAACTCTTAAAAAAAGATCCTGTAAATAGATTATTAGCGCGCGGTTCAAGAATAAGGTTGACAGCTGAAGAAATTCGTGATCAGGCATTATCGGCTGGAGGTATATTAAGTATGAAAATGTACGGAAAAAGTGTAATGCCTCCACAACCCAAAGGAGTTTGGCAAGTAGTATACAGTGGGATGAATTGGAAAACAAGCGAAGGAGAAGATAAATTTCGCAGGGCAATTTATACTTTTTGGCGTCGTTCTTCACCTTATCCTTCCATGATTACATTTGATGCCGCATCAAGAGAAATTTGCCAGTCCAGAAGGATCAGAACAAATACTCCATTACAGGCTTTGGTAACATTAAATGACACTGTTTATATTATTGCTGCAAGAGCTTTGGCTTCAAGAATGATTAAAGAAAGTAGTGGAACTTTAAATGATAAGATTGCAAAAGGATATGAAATAGCTTTGCTTAAAACAATCAGTCCACAAAAGCTTTCAATTTTAAACAAATTATATCAGCAATCATTTAAATATTATAACGAAAAACCGGGAGAAATTGAAAAAATCCTCGGTCTGCAAAAGATAAGCAATAATAAAAATGAAATTCAAAATGCATCTTTAACTATTGTTGCAAATGCCATAATGAACTTAGATGAATTTGTGATGAAAGAATAAGGGATTATTAGAGATTGGGAAGAGTTTTTGCCTTTATCTCACAACTTAATTTAATTAAAATATAATTGTATGAATATTTTAGAAGAAGCTATTTACAGGCAAAGCGAATATTTAACCCGTCGGCATTTTTTATGGCAATGCACAACCGGTATTGGCGCTATGGCACTTTCCGGTTTGGTAGGCTGTAGTTTGAAATCAAATACTATATTGAACTCTGGAGATGCCGTTGCTCGTGACCTGTCTAAACCCTTTGAAATATTACCGACCCATTTTGCACCAAAAGCTAAAAGGGTAATATTTTTACATATGGCCGGTGCGCCGTCTCAATTAGAATTATTTGACTATAAACCCGAATTAAAAAAATTCGATGGTAAAGATTGTCCTGCATACTTATTGGAAGGTAAAAAATTTGCTTTTATAAAGGGTGTTCCTAAAATGCTCGGCCCACAGGCAGAATTTAAACAACACGGTCAATCGGGTGCCTGGATATCTCACCATTTACCTGAATTTGCTAAAATGGCTGATGATGTTACTTTTTTAAAGGCAATGCATACAGATCAGTTTAACCATGCACCTGCGCAATTATTAATGCAAACAGGAAATGCAAGGCTGGGCAGACCAAGTATGGGCGCCTGGGTTACTTATGGTTTAGGTTCTGAAAATGAAAACCTTCCGGGATTTATAGTTCTTCTTTCAGGAGGAAAATCTCCTGATGCAGGTAAAGCAGGATATGGAAGCGGCTTCTTACCAACTGTATATCAAGGCGTAGAGTGCCGCTCTAAAGGCGAGCCCGTTTTGTATGTTTCTAATCCTGAAGGGATGAACAGAGATTTAAGGAAGGCATCACTCGATGCTATAAATGATATAAATAAGCTACAATACGAAGAAACGAAAGACCCTGAAACTATTTCAAGAATATCGCAATATGAAATGGCTTTTAAAATGCAGGTTTCAGTACCGGAAGTAATGAATATTAACGATGAACCTGCATGGGTGCATGAAATGTATGGCACACAACCCGGAAAATCATCTTTTGCAAATAATTGTTTATTGGCCAGAAGATTAGTTGAAAAAGGTGTAAGGTTCGTTCAGTTATTTGATTGGGGTTGGGATTCTCATGGAAATGATCCTAATAATGCCTTAGATAAAGGCTTTGGAAATTTATGTCATAATATCGACAGGCCTATCTCTGCGTTATTAAAAGATTTAAAAATGCGCGGTCTTTTAGAAGATACACTGGTAGTATGGGGTGCTGAATTCGGAAGGACACCTATGCAGGAAAATAGAGAAGGGAAAAAAATGGATTTTAAAGGAAGAGACCATCATACTGAAGCTTTTACAGTTTGGATGGCGGGCGGAGGTGTTAAACGAGGGTTTAGTTTGGGTGAAACGGACGATATCGGCTACTATGGTATAAAAGACCGTACTGATGTTTATGACTTGCAGGCAACTATTTTACATCAATTAGGTATGAATCATGAAAAACTTACTTATTCGTTTCAAGGCAGAAATTTCCGCCTGACGGATGTTCATGGTAAAGTAATTGAAAAAATATTAGCCTGATATTAAATAAAATTTATTATCATTAATTGATAAAATAATATGACACCTGAAGAAAAAATTGCTTATCAGATTAATAGAAGGGAATTTTTATCCAAAACCAGTTTAGGGCTTGGAGCATTGAGTTTATCAAGTTTAATAAACCCTTTTGAAGCATTAGCGAAAACCCTGGGTGGCGGAGGCGAAGAATTAAAACTTCCCCATTTTCCACCTAAAGTAAAAAAAGTAATTTATCTTTTTCAAAGCGGGGCACCTTCGCAATTGGAGTTATTTGACTACAAACCTTTACTGAAAAAAATGTTTGGGCAGGAATTACCGGATTCTATCCGCAATGGACAACGTTTGACGGGGATGAGTTCTGCACAAAAGTCCTTTCCACTTGCTTTCGGTAAATTTGAATTT
This sequence comes from Spirosomataceae bacterium, assembly GCA_965248855.1. Classification (GTDB taxonomy): domain Bacteria; phylum Bacteroidota; class Bacteroidia; order Cytophagales; family 172606-1; genus CBDFKQ01. The sequence goes on from CBDFKQ010000012.1 coordinate 25,960, forward strand.
GAACAATATGGTAAGAGCAGAGCATGGTTATCTGACTTATTACCTTATCATAGGCAGATAGTTGATGAATTATGTTTCATAAAATCAATGCATACCGAAGCAATTAATCACGATCCTGCAGTTACTTTTTTTCAAACCGGTTCTCAGCAAGGTGGCAGGCCGAGTATTGGTTCTTGGTTGAGCTATGGATTAGGAAGTGACAATCAAAACCTGCCTGCTTTTTGTGTACTTCTCTCAAGAGCAAGAGAAGGAGACCAGCCATTATATGCGAAGCTTTGGGCCAATGGATTTTTACCATCTCAACATCAGGGCGTAATGTTTCGCTCGGGGAAAGATCCGGTTCTTTATTTAAATGATCCGTCAGGAATTGACCGCAAAGACCGACGCAAGATGTTGGATTATCTTGCCGAACTTCATAAAGACCAATATAACCATACCCTTGACCCGGAAATCAATGCAAAAATATCACAATATGAAATGGCCTACAGAATGCAGACCTCTGTACCTGAGGTGATGGACGTATCAAAAGAACCTCAATATATTTATGATATGTATGGTGAAGATGCTAAAAAGCCCGGTACTTTTGCAGCAAACTGTCTGCTGGCCAGAAAATTAATTGAAAAAGATGTGCGTTTTGTACAATTATATCATCAAGGGTGGGATCAACATAATAACTTGCCTACAGAAATAAAGAAAATGGCTAAAAGTGTTGACCAGGCATCGGCTGCGTTGGTGAAGGATTTAAAACAAAGGGGCTTGTTGGATGATACCTTAGTAATTTGGGGCGGAGAATTTGGAAGAACGAATTATTCACAGGGAAAGCTTACGCTGGAAAATTATGGCCGCGATCATCACCCCCGTTCATTCACTATATGGATGGCAGGTGCAGGTATTAAAAAAGGAATAACTTATGGAGAAACTGATGAATTTGGCTATAATGTAATTAAAAATCCTGTACACGTTCATGATTTTCAAGCTACTCTCATGCATTTATTGGGAGTTGATCATGAAAAATTTACATTTAAATTTCAAGGCAGACGATACAGATTAACGGATGTGGCGGGGCATGTAGTAAAAGGAATATTAGTGTAAAAGTGTTTTGAGTTATTGGCAAAAGGAATGTATTATGTAAAAGGTGAGTTTATTTTAGACTCACCTTTTATATGATATCAATTAGTAGAATTATGATCAAAGTTAGTTTATCAGTGCCTATGCATCTTTACATTACATTCGCAAAAAAAAACAATTTATGAGAAACCTTTTCAATTGTTTTTTTTATTACCTTATAAAACTGTTAAATATCATAAAAATATATACCCGGCTTTTGGCACCGGGCATATAAAATCTATAAGAAGTACAAAGAATTTAACTTTTAACTTTAACCGGGTACAGTACTTACCGTTAACTGCCTGTCAATTTTTGTAGTTGTATCGGTATAGACTATAACCAACGAACCACTTTTTAAAGTAGTTACAGTTAAAACTTTTCCGTCAAGTGCACCTCCTTTAATAGTAATTGTTTTATTATCTGTAGCCAATGTGTAGGTACCTGTGCTTGTACTTCCGTTAACATCGGTATAAGTATAATTGGTACCATCAAATTTTAATCTATACTTGGAAAAATCCTCTGTATTACCAGATGTTTTGGAAGCATCATATACAGTAGATGTTCCGCTTTGTACCGTAGCTGCTTTCCAGGTATTTTTTAATATATCCTGAGGAGCCGGATCCGGGTTATTTTTTTTACAAGCCGAAAGATTGAATATTAGCATTCCTAAAACAGAAAAGCCAAAAACAAAAAATATTTTCTTCATATTATTTTTATTTAAAGATTTTTTATGTTTAATAATTACAAACTAAAAGATAATATTTCAAATATTATTATTTAGTCATAAATATTTTGCGGTTTAAAACCTTTCCATTTTCCGTAGTAAATTTTAAAATATAATTACCGCCACTCAATTGATGCAAATCAAGTAGGCATATATCGTTGTCAAACTTAGGAGTATTGCGTTCAAGTACCTTTCTGCCTTTAACATCATAAACCTGTATAGTCTGAACATGAAACTCTGTTGGTTTCTTCACAGTAATAAATCTGTCGGAAGGGTTTGGATAAACAATAAGAAGCTGATCCGCATTGGCCTCTTCTAAAGCAGTAACACTACCGTTTACATCAACAATATTTTTTGTTTCTTTATCAGCTGTTAAAAATCCATATGTAAAGGCTGCAATAACTCCGTTCTGATGAATAGTATATTCGCAAGAAAGTGGTGATGTTCTTTGATCAAACCATCTTTCATGACCCGGCCATATATTGATATCGGTTGGGTACACCCTTGATTTTAATGATGCATCTTCCCATGCCCAGTTAGGATTCCACCAACCTAAAGGACCAAAATCCCCAACCCTCCATGGGCCGTAAGGTACTACTCCCTTCAGAATTTTATCCGGTGTATCGCAATACCACCAGTCTAACTTGAATATCCCTTTAGGATAGCGTTCTCCAACCCCGCTTATCCAGGTTGTGTTTATAGGATTTGTTCCTAAAAAATAATCGGCAGTTGTATGTATGTATTTTAAATAATTACCGGCTTTGGCAGCATTATTTTTATTTGCCAAATATCCATAAAGGCCTACCATTATACCGGGTGTAGTAGGTTGACCGATAAGCATAGGAAAATAAAAATCTCCTCCCCAACGGCAGGCTCTTTTTTCTGCATTCGTATTTAATAAGGTTTCGGTTGCATTTGTTACCGATGCAGTAACATTTGTAAGCATTGCATTATCTATAGTCCTTGTCGCAGGCATATTTAAATACATAAATGCGGCAAACATTACTTCGCGTTGGTCTTGATTGATAGGGCTTAAAAATGCTGTTTGTGCATCGCTTAAGAAAAGGGTGTGGTATTTTACGTCATTTGTCAGCCTGTATAAACTTGCCGATGCATACATACGGGTATCTTTTAATGTTACCGTTCCCAAATTTGTTTGACCTTCGTCGGCAGGTTTGCTGTTGCTTTGTGCCCATGCATAAGCATCAACTGCCTCCCTACCCCAGTTTACATTTTCAGGATCTGTTTTTCCTTCCGATGCAAGTATAAACGCCATTTGAGCACACAATGCTGCGTATTTATACGTTGTCCATACATCCTCTCCAAGTACATACCAGTCGCGATCCGTATCTTCCCAAGAGCCTTTAGTGGTACCGTCTGCCCTTGTATCACCGCCCCATAAATCACCAAACACTCTGGCACCTGCCACGCCTCCTGTTCCCCAGCCCTTTTGCTTAACTTCATCTTTTGTACGTTTATAATAACGCATTAACCAGGCTGCTTCATCCAATATATCGGGTATTCCATTGCCGCTCTCCGGGATATTTAATTCATTGTCGGTAAATTTATTCCTTCCCGATTCATATAAAAACATAAGGAAGGCAGGGATATTAGAGTGGAGATAATAACCGTCCCAATCTCCCGCATCCTGATACCATCCATACGTATTTAACGTACCTTTATAGCCTGCTTCAACTTTTGCTTTGTCCTTTACATCACCGTCGCTGTTTGTAAGATCAAATGCACGGAATGTACTGTACTTCAATCTTCCGCTAAAACCGGGTGTAAGTGTAGGATTGTGAGGGACCGGACGTGAAAAATCTGCAAAGGGCGCCTTAAGTTCTATACCGCTCCTTTGCATAAATAAACCTTTCATAGTCCAAAAATAGGGCTCGCGGTAGGCATCTGCATTTATTACAAAAGGGAAGGAGCAGCCCATTCCGTCTACCGATAAAACATAATTGCCCGGAGTGTTGAACGCCGAAAAATCGCATTCATAAACATCGGCTGAAGAAAAATTTGCATTAGGGCTGTCTGTCGACTGGCCGGTTTCAGCATTCATTTTATCTTTTCTGAAAGCAATCTGACCTGTAAATACGGATGATTTGGTATCGGTATTATAAATTCTGAAATTTTTACCCGTATAAGATGAAAAATCAATACCGCCTTTATCGCCTGCCCAATGATATATATAACCGTATTTGGCAGGGGCAGCGGTGGAAAAACCTAAATTATTAACATGGATGGCTTCGGAGCGGAGCTGCGTTTCATCATACTTAAAAGTAACCGTATTATTATTTTTTGCAAGACTGCTTAGTACTATAGTATATGTTTTACCGCTAACCATTGCAGAAGGAAGATATATATACACCCAATGTTCGGAAGCATAATCGGGTTGGCTGTTAAAACAGCCGTTGTTATAGGTATCACACAAAAGTCCATATTCAGTACCTTTTGATTTTCTTCCTATGGAAGAGGGGTTAAGTGGCGAGCCGTAAAAACCATCATCGCCGCTTGATATAGAATAAGAACCGGGCATCATTGCTTTTGCAATATCCAGAGGATCCGTTACAACAGATTCATTTCCACGCTGCTGACCACGCTTATGATGGACGGCATAACCATCTTTAAAGTGAACAATAAGGATATTGTTGGTAAGCGGCAATAGATCGACCAAGTCCGAACCTCGGGCGGAAAAAATCAAAAAAATAAAAATGATACATGTTATCGTAAACTTTTTCATAAGAGAAATTTAAATGAATAAAAGTTAAATGTAAAAATTCTACAAATTAATAGGAGTTAATCGTTAAAGGTAAATGCAATCGCCGGATTTTTATCCGGCGATTAAATCAGATGTTAATATATTTAATCTAAGACTTAATATCCCGGGTTTTGAGCCAAATCAGGATTTAATTCTCTCTCACGTTGAGGAAAAGGTTTTAAAAGATATTTTTCTGACCAGTTAGTATTTGATGAAGCTTTGCCAAAATCGATATCTGTCTTAATATTTATTTTTCCTGCCCTATGCCATCTAACCAAATCATCATATCTATGACCTTCTAAAACAAACTCAATTCTTCTTTCATGTTGTAAGCGCTTAAATAAAGCATCTACAGTCAAGCCGGCGGGAATTGGTTTAAGAATGAGATCAGTAGGATCTGCTCTATGACGAATTTGATTTATTAAACTAGTTGTTGAAGCAATATCCCCGGGACCAAATAATTTTGCCTCAGCAAGCATTAAAAGCACATCTGAATATCTGATTATCCTCTCATTGTCAGGAGAATTATTAGGATGATTAAGGACCACACTGAATTCCTGAGCCACATATTTTGCAGGTGAAGACCCGGTAGATGACCAGGCTGAGTCAAATGGAGTACCAAAATACGGGTCACCTTTCCTAAAGATACTTTGCGGGCGCCTGGGATCCAAAACCTCAAATTCTGATTGAATTTTTGGGGTCATCTGAAATATACCATATCCTGATCCATTAGCACCTGGGGCACAATTTTTTGGATCAAATGCACATGATGCCCTAAATACAACTTCTCTACCAGTTGCTGCTCCTGAATTTACATTGAAATCTACCGGTAACCAGTTGTTAAACCCACCTGTTGATGAAAATTGTACTTCAAAAAGAGATTCTGAATTATTTTCTGTAGATGAAGAGAAATTATCACCATAATTAGTAGTTAAATTAAATTTACCACTAGCAACTACTTTATTAAATTCGGTGATGGCGTTTTGATAGTCTGCACTACTATTAGTTGAAAACCATTGAGCTTTGTATAAATATACTTTTCCAAGTAAAGCCATCGCAGAATATTTATTTACCCTTCCTAAATTTGGAGATGTTGGATCATAAGGATCATTTAGATTGGCTTCAGCTGTCTTCAAATCTGAAATGATTAAATCCCAAATTTCACCGGGTGCTGAATTAGCTACCTTAATTTTAGTTATATCATCTATAAACTTATCTTGAATAGGAGGCGTACCCCAATTGGCAGCTAATATAAAGTTAAAATATGCTCTTAAAAATTTAGCTTCGCCTTCATAAAATCCTTTTTTAGACACATCCTTAAATCCTGTAGCAACAGGTAATCTATCCAATATTAAGTTAGCACGTTGAATTCCTTTATAGGTAGTACCCCATACATCAATTATAGTTCCATCTGTTGTCTGCCATAAAAAATCATCCAGTTGATCTGTGCCATTATTAGCAATAACAACATCGTCATCAGGAAGTAAATTAAATTTATAAAGGCCAACGCCAAATTGATTATAATAATAATTTAATAAAGTAGAGTAAGGCGACAGTATTGCAGATTCGAAGTCTGCCTCAGTTTGAAAAAAAGTATTAGCGTTAAGCTTACCTTGCTGTGCAATATCTAGCTCCTTATTACAATCTGTAAAAAGAAATAAGCTAGCAATAATTAATATTATATTTTTTTTCATGATAATAAAATTAAGTATGAAATAAATCTTTTAAAACTGAACTTGCAGTCCTATCTGTGTAGTTTTTGGCTGAGGAGTAACACCATTATCAATACCTGGTGTAAGTTGGCTTGAATTATTACCATAAGTTGAAACTTCGGGATCCAATCCTTTATATTTTGTAACACGGAACAAATTTGTTCCTGCAATATAAATTCTTACAGATTGAAAAATTTTTGTTTTGCTTAATATAGAAGCTGGTATATTATAACCTAATTGAATATTCTTAAATCTAAAGAAACTTCCATTTTCAACAAAGCGATCAGAAAAATTATTATTACCTGTTGGATCCCCAAGTATTGCCCTAGGTGTAGAATTACTTGGATTGGTTGGTGTCCATCGATCTAAGGCAGCTGTCGATTGATTTACATTGATAGCATTAAATGCTTCAAGGTCTTGTCTTAACTTATTGTATATTTGAACCCCTCCCACACCTTGAAAAAGAATATTTACATCAAAGTTTTTATAGTTTGCAGAAACAGACAAACCATAATAATAATCCGGGATAGGCTTTCCAATATATGTTTTGTCGTTAGGATCTATTATGTTATTAGGCTGCCCATCTCCCAATTTTGTTCCGTTTACATCAACATATTTTACATCGCCGGGTTGAGAATGTTTCCCTGTTGCAGATAAAATTGGAGAATTGTTCGCATCAGCAGTCGTTTGATAAATTCCTGAAGTTTTATATCCGTAAAAATAACCTATTGGTTGGCCAATAGCAGTACGGTTTGAATTATTAGAAGTAAATTCAGTAACTCCCGGTGTTAATGAAACCAATCTGTTTTTAACCGTAGTAAAATTTCCAGAAACATTAATTTTCAAACCACTTGTAAAAGTGTTGGTATATCCAAGCTCAAATTCTAAACCTGTATTTTTAACAAGGCCTAAATTAATTGGCACTGAGGAATTACTACCTTGAAGGTTTTCATAATAACCAGACACATCAGAAATGGGTGCAGAAGATAATAAATTCTTAGTTTCCCTATTATAATAAGCAAACATTAAATTAATTTTATTGTTTAGGAAAAACGCATCAAAACCTGCATCCCATGATTGAATTTTTTCCCAAGTAACAGATTTATTATTTAAGCCTGAGCGCGGATCGAAAACTGCAATCCCAACTGCTTTTCCAACATTTTGACCTGTGCCTAAGGGATAACCATTGTAAGCAGTTGCCGTAAATTGTGATGACCCTCCTGCTTCTATTGGATTACCCCCTAATTGCCCCCAGCTTCCTCTTAACTTTAAACTTGAAATAAAACTAATATCTTTTAAAAAAGATTCTTCAGATACTATCCACCCTGCTGATACCGATGGAAACGCTGCATACCTATAATCTTTATTAAAAAAAGAACTTCCATCCCGACGTACAGTTCCTGTAAGTAAATACTTATCTTTATAATTATAACTCAACCTACCGATGTATCCATAGAAAGCATATTTATTAGCAGCTCCATTGGCTGAGAGTGGCCCTGAACCATTTGCTATATAAGAGGTATAGTCGGCAGAATTACTAATAAAATTAGAGTTTCTTGCCTCCAAACCATTAGATGTAAAGTTTTGATATTCTACACCAGCAACCGCATTTATTTTATGATCACCAAATGAGCGATTAAAATTAAGTGTATTAGTAAATACTTCTGAAATGCCTTGTGAAAATTGAGAATAAGCATCATTAAAATTTCTATCTAAACCTGCTTCACCTAGGGTATATGGAAGCCTAAAAGATGTTGATCTTGATAAACCTAAATTACCATTAACTGAAGACCTAAATTTCAATCCGTTAATAATTTCCAATTCAGCATAAATACCACCTATTAAGATGACATTATTATCTTGAAAACTTACAAATTGGTTAAGAGCTATAGGATTGCCAATACTTGAGGCACCTGCCACCTTATCATTTCCATAAAAACCATATCTGTTTCCAACAACTTTGTTTTCATCATCATATATTTTAAAATATGTTGGCATTGTAATAACATTCCTATAAAAAAAGCCATTTCCATCACCGTTTCCATTCGATCCTCTGGCGACTTTCTGAAAACTAATATTCATAGTTTCACCTATTTTTAATCTGTTTCCTATCTTCAAGTCACTATTAACACGTAAAGTATATCTTTCAAGATCCCACTTGGTCTGTGTAGCAGATTGTTTAAAATAACCTCCACTAACAAAATAATTTGCTTTGTCGTTACCACCGGAAACCGACATGTTATAATTCTCTATTGGGGCATTTTTGACAATGACAGCATTTTGCCAATCGGTATTAATACCTAAAACATTATCTTTTTGATTAGGGTCAAGAGCTACTGGAAGTAATTGATTTGAATTATCATAGGCATTTCTATTAGCGATGGCATCTACCGTCAAAGCCCTTAATTGTTCAGTATTTAATAAATTTAAGCGCTTTGGGACATTTTGAACACCTTTATAAACATCAAATGATACCTTAGGCTTACCAGATTTGCCTCTCTTAGTAGTAATTAAAACAACTCCATTACCGGCACGTACTCCATAAATAGCAGCCGAAGAAGCATCTTTTAAAACAGATACACTTTCAATGTCAGCCGGGTTTATAGTTGATAAAGGATTGGTTAATGAAGCGTTTGAAGGATTTCCTGTTAAACTTGAATTTTGATCATTATTACCAACCGGCACACCATCAATTACAAATAAAGGCTGATTACCTCCTGTAGTAGATACCCCTCTAATCCTAATTTGGACAGGTGAACCCGGCGTTCCGTCAACACTTGAAACTTGTACTCCAGATATACGGCCTTGTATGGCCTGATCAGCAGATGCAACGGGTAACTGATTAAGCTCCTTTGATTCAACCTTTCCAACATTTTCAGTCATAAGCCTTCGGCTTTTTTCTCCATATCCGATTACTACAACTTCATTTAAATTTTTAATATCCGTTTTTAATTGAATATTTAAAGTTGAATTATTACCAACGGGTTGCTCAACTGTAGCATAACCAATAAAACTAAAAAGGAGGATACTTGCTTCATTTGTTACAGAAATATTAAAAGAACCATTTACATCTGTTACTGCTCCATTTGCAGTTCCTTTTTCAAGTATGTTTACTCCCGGTAAAGGTGCACCAGTTTCATCTGTAACCTTACCGCTAATATTTATAGCATTGGGAATTGTATTTTTTGAATTTCCCTCTAATGATAAATCTCCGGAAGTTTCCTTAGATAAAATAATTGTTTTATCATTATAAGCCTCGAATGAAACTTTAATCGGAAATAAAATCCGTTTTAAAACAGATGATACACTTTCATTATCAGCTGTTAATGTTACTTTTTGATTGTTTAAAAGCACATTTGATTGATAAGAAAATCTGGCATCAGTTAGCTTTTCAATTTTATTAAGAATACTCTTAATAGATTGGTTCTCTACTTTTAAAGATATCTTCTTTTCTAATAAGGCTTGGGCCTTTGTATTATTGGCAAAAGTTATGCTTGAAAATACAGCAATAACAATCAGCTGTAATACTGTGAGCTTCATAATTTTCCACAGTAAGGGATGTGAAATAAATTTCATACATTTGAATGGTTTTTGTTGAACTGAATTGATAAACGGTAACGCAAAACCTCCATTCGGTTATGTTGTATAAACGATCCGAAGGTTAATTAATAAGAGCTGATGAGTCGCAACCTCATCGGCTCTTTATTTTTAATTGTTGCTTTTTAATGTTTCATAAGCAAAAAATATATTTTTCGTTTAAAAGATTTCATTTATGAGCTGATGGTTACTTACATATAAATTATTTACAGCCTTTACCTTTTATAACTATTTGTGTTTCAATAATATCATACTCTGCATTGATAACTTTGCAAAGAATTGAAAGTTTTTCATAAAAAGTTTCATCGGAAAAGTGTGTATTAATTAAGCAATTTTTAAATGTATCGTTATCATAAACCAAATCAATATTATAAGACTTTTGCAGATCTTCAAATATCTCTACAATCGGTTTCTCGGTATATGTTACTTCACTGATTTTATTTACTGTGGCAACAGGTATGGGGTTTTCGACCAATAGCCTGATTAGTGACTTTTCTGTCTTTGAATATATTGACCTTTGGTTGGCTACCAACAGAAACTTGGGGTTCAATTCTGAGAATGCCTGCTTTATCGAATTAACAGACGAAACTGCAACGCATCCTGTTTTAACGTCAACCTCTATTTTATTTTCTATGTCTGATTGTTTTACCCAGAAACTTGTTCCTATTACTTTCGTAATCACTTCGCCGGCATAAACAATAAATGGTCTTTGAGCATTTTTCTTTACTTCAAAAAAGCCACTCCCTTTTAAATAGACTTTTCTTGTCGATTCAAATTTTGAAGGAAAGCTTATTTTGCTGCCATGTGTTAAAAGAACAAAACTGCCGTCGGGCAATAATATTTTTTGCAATTCTGATGAGAGGTTAGTTTTTTCTATTAGTTTTTTATTTTCATAAGTAACCAATTTTTCATAAGATGGCCTTATACCTGCAACATTGTAGAATTCGAAATAGGTGTACAACAAAAAACTGCCGATTATAAAAACCACTGCAGCGGCTAACCGGGCTAAAATATCCCAATTTATAAGTTTATGCGTTGTTTGTATTACTATAGGCTCTTCAATATCAGTTTCTGAAATTATATTTTTCCAAATTTTGGCTATTTGAATGTCATCCAAATGGTATTGAGGTGCATTTTTAAATGACAAAATAATGGCCTTGGCCTTCATTATGTCTTGCTGTTTTTCAGGATGCAGGCTTAAAAATAATTCCCAGTACGCATTTTTCTCATCATCGGGATTTAATATCCAGTTTACAAAAAAATCATTATTTATAAAGTCCTTATAAGTAAAATTTTCAAATGTCATTTTTAAATGGCACAGTTAAAACGTTTAATTGTATAGTACCAAAAAGATTTAAGTTTAACCCTATTTTATAAATTTATTTTTAAAAAATATTAAAATAATAATCTCACAATCTTAATATAAATATTAAAGCTGTTAACAAAACATAAATATTAAAGGGGAATTTTATAAAAAATCGATTACTTAAAATCTTCAGCTATGCAAATTATTTTACATTCGCAGTAACCTTCACAACCTTATTTTTTGTTATTAGGCATTATTAATATTTCTTAATCTAAAGATGACGAGCTTTTATTTTAAGATTGTTTAAAAATTATCAATATATCAATATCGATAAATTGATAATTAAATTTATTTCTGCTTTTTGTGATTTATTTTAATCTTTTTTATTCCTGAAAAAAAGTTTAAAATAAAATTCTTTAATAAATTCATCTTTATTAAGATCAATTTATCTGTAAATATTTTAGATCGGTCGATTATAATGAATTTCTCAAGAAGATATTTTATAAAATATTTTTACAAAGTTTTAATTAATAACATTGTTAAAAATGTCTTTTAATATTTTTTCTTGTCTTTTTAATTAATAGAGTTAATTTTGAGACAATTTTTGTTTATTTTATTTAATTATAAAAAATATACGCGTGGATTTATTTGACAAAATAATTGCTAATCCGGGCCCTTTGGGTCAATATTCTGCAATAGCACATGGATATTATGCCTTCCCAAAATTAGAAGGAGAACTTGGGCCGCATATGACCTTTAGAGGGAAAGTGGTTTTAAACTGGAGCTTAAATAATTATTTAGGCCTGGGCAACCATCCGGAAGTTAGAAAGGCAGATGCTCAGGCAGCAGCAGATTACGGCTTGGCATACCCCATGGGAGCAAGGATGATGTCGGGCAATACATCCATTCATGAACAATTAGAGAAAGAGCTTTCTGAATTTGTAAAGAAAGAAGATACCATGTTAATGAATTTTGGATATCAGGGCATAATGTCGGTTATAGATAGTTTGATTGACAGACGGGATGTAGTTGTGTATGATTCCGAATCACATGCATGTATTATTGATGGTGTGAGGATGCACTTGGGCAAAAGATTTGTATTTCCACATAATGATATGGAAAGCCTTGAAAAACAACTCACAAGAGCAAAGAAAATAATTGATGAAACCGGCGGATCTATATTAGTAATTACAGAAGGTATATTTGGTATGTCGGGTGATATGGGCAAACTAAAAGAAATAGTTGCTTTAAAAAATAAATTTCAATTCAGATTATTGGTCGATGATGCTCATGGATTTGGCACAATGGGTAAAACCGGTGCAGGTGCAGGAGAAGAGCAAGGAGTGCAGGCTGATATTGATCTGTATTTTTCAACTTTTGCAAAATCAATGGCAAGTATTGGTGCATTTGTTTCAGGTCCGACAAAAATTATCAATTACTTAAGGTATAACACGCGTTCACAAATTTTCGCCAAAGCCTTGCCAATGCCTTTGGTTATTGGAGGCATTAAAAGGTTAGAATTATTACAAACAAAACCGGAGCTAAAGGATAACCTTTGGATAATAGTGAATGCATTACAAAGCGGTTTGCGTTCACGGGGATTTAATATTGGCAAAACGGAATCACCTGTTACACCTGTGTTTTTAGATGGTGGTGTAACTGAAGCAAGTAACTTAATACCCGATTTAAGAGAAAATTACGGCATTTTTTGTTCTGTAGTATTGTATCCGGTTGTACCTAAAGGTATTATTTTATTGCGTTTAATACCAACAGCAGTACATACCTTAGAAGATGTAAACAGGACATTAAAAGCATTTGATGAGGTTTCTATTAAATTAAAAGCAGGTGAATATGCAAATGCAGAACTGGCACAACACCTATCCAAATAATATTTATTCTATAATCTATAAATATTTTTGTCATTAATATAACTTTTATATTACTTTTACGTAATATCACAGGAATATAGCTTGGAGATATAATAAACAAAGTTTTTGCTTTTCAAATATTGGCAAAAAGCAGTTTAGTTCTTATATTGACCCATTCAAAAATATTTTTAACTTTAAACTTTACAACAAAATGAAAAGATTTGATGAAATAAGAGACCTTATTATGTCTTTAGAAGGTGATTTTGAAAAATTCTATGACAAAGGTAATCAAGCTGCCGGTACTCGTGTACGTCAAGGAATGCAAAAGTTAAAAACTGTTGCTCAAGACATTAGGGTAGAAGTTCAAAATCAAAAAAATGCCGGTGAAGCTCCAAAAGCTGCTCCTGCTGCCGCTGCAAAGAAAAAGAAATAATAAATATAAAAAAGAGTCGCTATAAAAAAATAGCGACTCTTTTTTATATTTATTAATCAGGCTGCTTATTAAGAAAGCGTTGCATTTAAAGTAATTGGAATATTTAAAATTTTAGAAATTAAACAATTTGCCTTAGCACCTTGAGCAATTTCTTGATATTTTTCGTTACTTAAATCTTTAACGGTCGCCTTAGTTTCTAAGTGTATTCCTTTTATTACTAATCCTACAGCATCCATATCTAAAGTCGCCACAGTTTCAAGAGATTCCGGATTGAAACCTGCCTGTGATAGTTGAGCTGAAATAGCCATGGTAAAACATCCTGCATGTGCAGCAGCTACCAACTCTTCAGGATTTGTTCCTACACCATCTTCAAATCTGGTTTTAAAAGAATACTGAGTATTATTTAACACAGTGCTTTGTGTTGAAATTGAGCCTTTTCCTTCCTTAAGAGTACCTTGCCAATGTGCATTTGCTGTTCTGTTCATTTTGTATTTGATTAAAGTTTAAGATTATAATAATAAACTCGAAATAAATATAATAGTTCGTAAAAAGTATTTATTATTTTTAATTTTGAAAACATTAATGATCATAATTAAATTACATGAACAGAATAATCGAATTATTTAATAAAAAAAAAGAAAACATACTTAATGTATATTTTACGGCAGGTTTCCCCCAATTAAATGATACCCAACAGATAATTGAATCACTTCAGGCAAGCGGTGCTGATATTATTGAAATCGGAATTCCATTTTCTGATCCCGTAGCAGATGGCCCGACCATTCAACTCAGTAATGAAAAAGCTTTGAAAAATGGGATGACTTTAAAGTTATTGTTTTCACAATTAAAAAATATTCGCGAAAAGGTAAACATTCCAATAATTTTAATGGGATATATAAACCCGGTAATACAATTTGGAATAGAAGAATTTTGTATTAATTGCAAAAATATTGGTATTGATGGCGTTATTCTGCCCGATTTGCCAATACAGGAATATATAAATGAATATAAAAGTATTTTTGAAAGATATGGAATCATTAATAACTTTTTGATAACTCCTCAAACTTCCGAAAGCCGAATCAATAAAATTGATGAAGTATCAAACGGCTTTATTTATATGGTATCCTCATCGAGTATTACCGGTTCTAAAGCCGATACTACAAATGATCAAATTATCTACTTTAAAAGGATTTTATCAATGAATTTAAAGAGCCCACGGTTAATTGGATTTGGAATTTCAAATCGACAAACATTTCAAACCGCCTGCAAATATGCAAATGGCGCCATTATAGGAAGTGCTTTTATAAGTGCCATTGAAAATGATCAACCATTTGATAAAACCATTTCTACATTCATAAATAATATTATTCAATAAAAATTGTTTATTTAAAATAGTAATTAAAATAAATCATTTCTTTATCAGAATTGTTATATTTGATAAAGAGATGATTTTTATATGATACTTAACCAGGAATATCAAAATTATATAAGTGAAGACTTTGAAGTTTGGAAGGTATTGTTTGAGAGACAAATGAAAAAACTCCCTGACGTTGCAACAAAGTCATTTTTAGATGGGCTTCAGAAAATAAATTTTACATCTGATAAAATCCCTAATTTCGAAGAAGTAAATCCTTTATTAAAAAAAATTACAGGTTGGCAACTAACCGTTGTTCCCGGTTTAATTGATAACAAACCTTTTTTTGAATTTTTGCACAATAAATATTTTTGTGCTACCAACTGGTTAAGAAAAAGAGAATTTCTTGATTACCTGGAGGAACCGGATATGTTTCATGATGTTTTTGGCCATGTCCCTCTATTAACTAATCAATCATTTGTTGATTTCCTGCAACAGCTTGCCAAAATTGCTCTCGAACACATAGATAACAATGAAATAATAGAATACATTTCCCGCATATATTGGTATACGGTAGAATTTGGATTGATTAAAGAAAGCAACGGATTAAAAATTTATGGTGCAGGTATTTTATCTTCGGCAGGTGAAAGCGATTATTGTTTAAAAAGTAATCTTTCCAAACGAGTACCATATAATGTGGAAGAAATAATTAATACACCTTATATAAAAGATCATTTTCAGGAAAAATATTTTGTCATTGATTCTTATGATCAATTATTTAATTCTGTTCATGAAATTGAGAGACAGATTCAAAATAAAATTTCTATTTAATTTTTTTTGAATTTAACTGATGTTACACTCAAGATATTTAAGATTGATATTCATATAAATTTGATTTTATTTAAACATGAAACTATTCATGGATTTAATTTTTAGGCATAAATAAAAATGTTTGGGGCTTGCCTTCGGCCCGGGCTTTACGTTACAATCTTTTTGTTCATACCTCACAAAAAAATTTTCACTCCAATCCCTAAGCCAAAAAAAATCAATCATACAAAATTAAATTATTAATTATCGGTTTATCAATATCGGTATATTCATAATTCTTAAACAATCTCTAAAAATCAAATGGTAATTTATCTTTCCGGCGATTTAAATAAACAAAATAAAAAAAGTTAATGTTATGCATGAATAATTTGCAAACAAGAAAGTAGTAATTCTCAAAATCAATCATCTCTTCTTTAAAACTGCGTAGTTTCTTAAATTAAATAATGATTTGGGGATAAAGTAAGTTTTGCTTGTGAAAAATTAAATTGATCCATTTATATTTGATTCATTTTTAAAAACTAATTTTTATTAATCAAATAGCATAAGTCACAGATTCTCATGAAAAAAATTTTATTTTTATTTTTCCTTTTATCATTAGACAGTGTAGCTCAAAAATTTCAAAATATAGCACTAACACCGCCTATGGGATGGAATAGTTGGAATAAGTTTGGTTGTGACAATATTAATGAGAAAGTTTTAAAAGAAGTAGCAGATGCAATGGTAAGCACAGGGATGAAAAACGCGGGCTACAATTATATTGTAATTGATGATTGTTGGCAAATAGGCAGGGATAAATTAGGGAATATTATTGCTGACCCTATAAAATTTCCATCAGGCATGAAAGCACTTTCGGATTATATCCACGACAAGGGTTTAAAATTTGGAATATATACTTGTGCCGGAAATAAAACATGTGCCGACAGGCCCGGAAGTCGTGGTTACGAATACCAAGATGCAAAGTATTATGCAGACTGGAAAGTTGATTATTTAAAGGTAGATTGGTGCAATACTTCAACTCAAAATGCAGAAGAATCATATACATTAATACGCGATGCGCTTTACAAAGCAGAAAGACCGATACTTTTAAGTATATGCGAATGGGGCTTAAGTAAGCCATGGATTTGGGCTAAAGATATTGGACATTGCTGGCGGACAACTGGTGATATTCTTAACAATTGGGATATACCAAATGCTAAAGAAGGAAAGGTATGGGGAGGTGGTGTGGTAATTAATCTTGATATGCAAAAAGATCTTGAAAAATATGCCGGACCCGGGCATTGGAATGATCCGGATATGCTTGAAATCGGAAACGGCGCACTTACCCTTGATGAAGAAAGGGCGCATTTTAGTTTGTGGTGTATGCTGGCCGCTCCTTTAATGGCAGGAAATGACTTGCGCAATATGTCAACTCAAACCAGAGAAATACTTACCAATAGGGATGCTATTGAAATAAATCAAGATCGGCTTGGAGCTCAAGGTTATAAAATACTCGATGAAGAAAATTTTGAAATCTTTATGAAACCTTTAGACAATGGTGATAATGCTTTATGCCTGTTCAATCGTGGTCCGAAAAAAAAACAATTTAAAATTAATTGGACAGATTATAAAATATCAAAAGGAAATAGCATCTATGATATTTGGAAACATAAAATTACAGGATCCACCAATGAAAATTATAATATAATATTAAACAGCCATGACGTAGCTTTGATTAGATTAAAAAAGAGATGAAAGTAATTCACAAATGATAGGAAAGCGGGATAATGTAGTGTAAAATGAATATAGCCTATTTATTTTTAGAAATATGATACCTATTCGTATCATTTTTAAAATCCAACACATCTAAATTAAATCTTTCTTTTAAAAACTTTTGATATTTTTCAAAAACCGGCTGATCTTGTTTTATGTGATTTACCCATATTTGAGACCTGCTTACTTCAAAATCATACTCTTCTTTATCTTTTATTAAATTATCTTTCATCAATTCTGATTCAAGTTCTGCCATTACTATCTTCCTTTCAATCATAGCATTATTATGTACTTCAAATGCCTTGTCATGTTCTATAATGGCTTTTCGATGGTTGATTTGAGCTTTAACCTGTGCTTTTAATGCCTTATCTTGCTCTATCATTGCCTTTTGATGTTCAATAAGTGTTTTTTTTACATTTAGATCATTTTGAATTTTGACTCGGTTGAAAATTTCATTTTTTTCTATTGAATATTCCATATGCCTTCCACCCATTTCTTTTTTTGGATCTATCTTAATTTTTTCATCATTAAAATTATTACCGTTAAGGTTTTTACTATCCTTTTCAAATTGCTTTATTTCACGTTTATAATTTTCAATTTCTTGTTCATATTGCTTCAATTCCTCGCGATAGTTTTTTAATTCTTCTTCATTATTTTTTTCCATTTCAAGTTTATATTCCTTTTCAGCTTCAACTTGAATTTCATTTGCCATATTTGTTAATTCAGCTAGTAATTTTGATTGGGTTAATTTTAATTCTGCAATTCTTTTGTTTTTTATTTCATTTGATAAATCATCATCACTTGATATGTCTTCAATTTTATTTGAAATATTTTCAATTTCAATTGAAATTTTATCAATTCCACGTTCCATTTTATTATGGTATTTTGCCAAAGGTGGTAAAGGTGGCATTGGAGGGAAGGGATGAACCATTCCGATATTTGTTGGATAATTTTCTATTCTCTCAGGTTTTTCTGGTTTCTCCGGTTTTTCTGGCTTCTCAGGTTTTTCAGGACGTTCATATAAATTACTTTCAAAACTTTTCTCGTTATCTGCCTCATCTAATCGTTTTTCAATAGATTTTTTATAATCTTTCAATTCTTCATCCGAAAGTTTTTTATTATCAACTAATACTTCCTTTATTTTTCCTTTTTTATTTTTTACAATAATTATTTCTCTTACCGATCTGTTTTTACTTGTATCATCTGCTTGTAATAAAAGATTTGAACCTTTTATTGTTAAGGAATCTAAAGAATCATTTATTAATAGGTTTTTACTAATAAGATCAAAGTTTGAAAATGCATTTGCTGACACTGCAAGAAAGCAAATTATTAATACTATCGAAGCGATTAAACCTTCATTGAAAGTTGGTCTTTTAGGAGATTCAGTTAATATCCTTTTAATTCTAAAAATTAATGAACCCTTGCCACCATTAGCGGCCATAGCCATTTTAGGAGCAGGATTTTGAATATATTGTAGGTTTGCTAATGCTTGAGCGAAAGTAAATGAATCCCCACTGATTTGAAGAGCTTTATCGTCGCAGCAATGTTCACGTTCCTGCCTTACAACTCCTGATATCCACCATATTGCAGGGTGGAAGAAAAATATTATTTCAACAATAGATTGAGCAATATTAACCCAAAAATCGTTTCTGGAAATATGAGCAAGCTCATGAGCTAAAATTAATTCAATCTCTGCCGTCGGTAAACCTAAAGCAGTTCCAAATGGTAATAATATAATTGGTTTAAAATAACCAATAGCTACAGGTACTTTTATAATGGCCGATTCTAAAATTTTAACGGTTTTGTTAATTCCCATTTGTTCGCAAAGTCGGTCAACTTTAAGTTGCCATTCAGGTGATAATGTATTGGTTTTATATCCTTTTAATCTCTGAACATAAGCCAAACTACCTAATAGTTTTAAGCTCAAAACAACAATTCCAATCATCCAGATTAAAACAATAATGGGAAGGTTATTTTGAAAATATTCTTTAATTGTATCTCCCGTCCACGAAAATTTAATATTGGATTTGGCTGTATCAGCAATGTTAACAGAATTTTGTGGGGTATAAGGAAAACCCATTGCAGGTTTTATGTTTTGAGGATTAATTTGTGTGAGTTGTTCAGTTTTGCCGGAATTATAAATTCTTATAAATGTTATAATTGATGCAAATAATAAACAAAACATAGCTGAAACAGCAATAAAATAACGAACAGCAGCCGACATTCGATTCATCCAAATCATTGATACTGCTACTATGAAAGCAACAAGCACACCTTGCCATAGAGAATGTAAAAGCGTCCAACCGAGAGCACTTATTAATTTTTGAGAAAAAAATACATTTAAGCTTTCCATAATTTTTTATTTTAGATTTTTCGTTTTTATTTCCTCTAATAATTTTTTTATTTCTTCAATTTCCCCGGCAGATGTTTTGTGGTTACCCAATGCCTGCATAATTAATTTCATGGCTGAACCTCTAAATGCTGTATCAATAAATTTATCTAACAGTTGAGTTTGCATTTCATTTTCTTTTATGGCAGAGGTATAGATGTGCGACTTATTTTCTAATTCTCTCAACAGCAAACCTTTCTCTGTCATTATTTGCATAATTTTTAAAGTAGTTGTATAACCTGCTTCTTTATGCTGAAGCAATTGATCATGAATTTCCCGAACTGTTGCCCTTCCTTTCTGCCAAAGTATTTGCAAAATTTCTAATTCGGATTCTGTTGGTTTTATTTTTAATATCATATATGATATAGATTTCTAATTGATTACGAATTATTTCGTATCAAATGTATTACGAATTTTTTCGTAAGCAAAATATTGCTACGATTTTTTTCGTAGTTTATGATGAATGGCTATTATGCAGGATGAATTAAAATTGGAAAGTATAAAAATAAAAAACCCTCTTAATAATTAAGAGGGTTTTAAAAGTTTAAAATCTTATTTCTAATTGTTTTTCTTTTCTATTAAAAGTTTTGAAAAAGCTAATAGTTTGGCCTCATCAAAATGTTTTGCCATAATTTGAAGACCAATAGGCAAGCCTTCGGAACTTACTCCATTAGGAATCGAAATAGCAGGAATACCGGTAACATTTGCTTGTACTGTATATAAATCTGCTAAAAACATTTCAACCGGATCTTCAGAGTGATCTCCAAATTTAAATGCAGTTGTGGGTGTTGTAGGTAAAATAATAAAATCATATTTTGAAAAAATCTGATCGGTTTTATCTTTGATCATTCTCCTTACCTTTTGAGCTTGCGTATAATAAGCATCATAATAATCAGCGCTTAGTACAAATGTACCAAGCATTATCCTGCGTTTAACCTCTTTTCCAAAGCCTTCAGTTCTGGTTTTTTTATACATTTTATCCAATGTATCACTTTCAGCACTTCTAAATCCATACTTAACACCATC
Organism: Spirosomataceae bacterium; assembly: GCA_965248855.1. Lineage (GTDB taxonomy): Bacteria > Bacteroidota > Bacteroidia > Cytophagales > 172606-1 > CBDFKQ01. The sequence continues at coordinate 46,814 of CBDFKQ010000012.1, forward strand.
ATATCTTCCTAAATTTGAACTGGCTTCGGCTGTGGTAAGTATATAATAAGTAGGTAAAATATAATCAAGTAATGGCAAATCTACTTCTTCAACTAAATATCCTTCAGATTTTAGCCATTCAAGTGTAGTAATTGTTCTTTCTTTTATTTCTTTATTTAAGCCTTTACTTTCAATAGTTTCTCTTATAAAAGCAATTTTTGGTTTTTTCTCTTGAATCAGTAAATTAGAATAAGAGGGAACTGAACTTTGAGAAACTGTGCTGTCAAATTCATCACCTCCCGAAATTATTTCCAAAATTAAAGCAACATCTTCAATATTTTTACCGAATACACCTATTGAATCAAAAGATGATGCATAAGCAACCAATCCATATCTTGAAATTCGAGAGTACGTTGGTTTAAGTCCGATAATTCCACAAAATGCTGCAGGTTGACGAACAGACCCACCCGTATCGGATCCTAAACTTGTCAAACACATATCAGCAGCGACTGCTACTGCAGAACTTCCTGAAGAACCGCCCGGAACTCTACTTTCATCAATCGGATTTAATACTTTTCCAAAGGCAGAATTTTCGTTTGACGAACCCATTGCAAATTCATCGCAGCTTAATCGTCCGATTATTATTGCATCTTCATTTAATAATTTTTGTACTGCTGTTGCACTGAATTGAGAAATAAAACCGTCAAGTATTTTGCTTGATGCTTGCAAGCCATGATCCTGATGAGCCAATACATCTTTCAAACCAATAACCATCCCTGCTAATTTGCCTGCATTTCTGTTTTTAATTTTTTTATCTATTTCTTCAGCTTTTTGTAAAGCTTCCTGTTCATAAACTTCTAAAAAAGCATTTAAATGACTTTTTTGTTTTATAGTGATAAGATAATTGCTTACAATTTCTTTGCACGAAATATTTCCATGAGAAATATCTGCTTTAATTTCCTGAAAAGAATGATAGGTTTTCAATATTGTATAAAAAAAGTGAATTGTAAAAATAATGGAAAATGACAGAATCCTGCAACCTATAAAAATAAAAAAGTTGAAAATTATTTTTATTAACCTTTTGGTCAATAAAAATAATTTTCAACTTTTTTATCCTTATTTATAAAATTAATGTCTTGTAGTGTCTTTTACGCCATCTACTTCTTTTTCTATTTCTTCTCTTACATCTTTTGTAGCATCTTTAAACTCACGAATACCTTTTCCAAAACCTCTTGCTAATTCAGGAATTTTTTTTGCACCGAAGAAAATTAATATAACCAATACGATTAAAATTATTTCATTAGTACCAATCCCTCCTAAAAAGCCAAATATTACGCTTGTAGTTATCATAATTCTATTATTTATTACAAAGTTAAATTAAACATTTATATTTTAAAAGTAAAAATCCTTTTTTGATTTATATTGATCGAATTTTAATTTCAATTAATATACGCTGATACTTTGTATTTTAGATTGCTCCCATTCCAAAAATTTTTTAATTTCTGATTCCATAGAATTAAAAATCCAAAAAACAATAGCAGCATCGTCACTAAAACCTAAAATAGGTAATATATCAGGAATAAAATCAATGGGAGATAAGAAATAAATTAAACCTGCGATAATCAATACAACGGATTTCCAGGGAAATTTTTTATACTCTCCCGATTTATACGATTTAATTAAACGGGAAAATGTTCTTATTTTATTAATGAAAGAGATATTACCCGGGGCAGAAGACACCTCTTTTCCTTTTTCATTTACATCCAAAAGTAAATTATTTAGTTTTAAGTTGTTTTTGCCGGAAGCATAATTTTTAGCTCTCTCCTGCACTTCTTTAAAAAAACCTGAAACTAAAATTGCTTTAACCAGTTTATTAATTCTTGAATATCTCATAAAATTAGTATTTTGAATTATTGTAAGATAAATATGTTACTGTTAAAAAATGATACCGCTATTCGGATGTAAAAAGCTTAAATTAATATATCATAGTTTACGTTAATAGCTAAACGTTTATTATCCTAATAGAATTCATAAAATTAATTAATAAATATTTACTGTTTATCATATTTGTAGCACACGGTAAATTGGTAATTTATTACTTAAATTAGAAATTTAAAAAAATTATTAAATTAAACTTAACTAAAAATGCTATCCCAACTTGTTTACGTGAGTAATAGAATGCCAAACTGTACTGATGAAGAAATAAAAAAAATACTTGCTTCATGCGAAAAAAATAATCCCCCATTAAATATTACCGGTGTATTGATTTACTCTGATTTAAAATTTATACAATTAGTTGAAGGTGAATCGACCACACTAACACTTCTTTACGATAAAATTAAGTTAGATAAACGACATGAAAAAGTATTTATGTTGTCGTATGGACCTATTAAAGAAAAGTCATTCCCGAGTTGGCATATGGGATCGCGCAAAATATCCGGGAGTGAAATAGATTTTCAAACTAAAATTAGTGGTGAAGACAAAAAAATATTTAATAACCTCTTGGAAGGTAAAGAAGAGTCGGGTATGAAAATTTTAGAATTATTGAAGAAGTTCTTCATAAAATAGTTTTAATTTTCTTTTATATTCTCCCTAATGAATGTGTAAAACTGCTTTAAATTTAAAAACCATAGTATTCAATTTTTCATTTCAGTAAAAGAGGTCAAATTTAATAAATGCTGATTAGTATTGATAATCATTTAATTATATCTGACCATTGGTTTCTCCACAATTGTTCAAATATTTATTATCTGTAATCCAGAGCATCTTAAACTGATATCTTGGTTAAAAAGCTTGTAATCTTAATACGTTTATATTTCATTTTCTTTTATAAGTTAAATCTAAGAATGTCTTTTATTTTTAGATTTAACTTAGTAATCATTTAATTGCTTTTGAAACTTTAAAGCGAGTATTTATATTTTAATAATAGCTTGTTTAAAATAAGTCTAAATAAAGATAAAACTAAAATAGATTTATATATTTTTGCAAAAGTAAAAATGAAGTTATAATAAAGATGGCAAAGTTGTTTTCCTGGAGGAAAAAAAAAATAAATAATAACAATAAAAGTGTAGCAGATTTAAGACTTGGTGAAAAAGCTATTATTACTCATTTTGAAGATGAAATAATGTCTTTAAAATTATTAGAAATGGGTTGCGTACCGGGTTCTGAAATTCAATTAAAATATGTTGCACCGCTTGGTGACCCGATCTGCATTTTAGTAGCAGGTTATAATTTAACCTTAAGGCTCGACGAAGCATCTACTATTTTAATTCAGTAAAAAAATTAATTTTGATTATCGGTTGAAAAATATCCCCGTCATCGCATTAGTTGGTAATCCAAATTCAGGTAAATCAACATTATTTAATCAGTTAACAGGTTTAAAACAAAAGACCGGTAACTTTCCCGGTGTTACTGTCGACAAAAGGACCGGCACATTAAAATTAAATGATTTTAATGTTGAAATTATGGACTTGCCGGGCACATACAGCCTTTATCCAAAATCATTAGACGAAAAAATAGTTATAGATATTTTAGCCAACCCTGCTGATGATTATCATCCTGATTTGGTTGTTGTGGTGGTCGATGCATCAAATTTAAAGCGAAATCTATTACTTTTTACCGAAATAAAAGATTTAGGATTACCGGTTGTATTAGCTGTTAATATGGTTGATGTTGCCAAGCAACATGGAATAAGTATTGATTTCCAACAATTATCAAAAGAAATTAATACTCCTGTGGTTTCTATAAATGCCAGAAATGGAGATGGGATATCGCTATTAAAATTTCAAATCAATAAATTCTTTTTAGAAAAACAAGTAAAAAGTGATGACATAGGTTTTTTTGTTAAAACTTCAGAATCTCATGGTGACTTAATTAAAAAAATTAAAGAGCATTTCTATTTACAAAATGATTACCTGGCATGGCAATATGCACAGCAAGGCGATAAATTTTATTTTTTATCAACTTCACAAAAAAATAATTTATCAGAATTAATTCAACAATCAGGCTTTCAGTCAAATGCTTTACAGGCAGGAGAAACCGTTGCCCGATATATGCTTATAGGAGGAATAATAGGAAAGATTCAAAAATTTTCTAAACCTGATTCGGAAATAAAAGACAACCTCACCCAACAAATCGATAAAATTCTTTTGCATAGAGTGTGGGGCTATGTAGCCTTCATGGTTGTTCTGTTTTTAATTTTTCAATCAATATTTTCTTTTGCTCAAATTCCAATGGATTTGATAGATTCCGGCGTTGCCAACCTGAGTGATTTCTTAAAATCTGTTTTACCCAAAAGTCCTTTAGTAAATTTATTAACTGATGGTATAATTGCAGGCATTGGCGGAGTAGTTGTCTTTATTCCACAAATAGCTATTTTATTTGCTTTTATTTCAATTCTTGAAGAATCAGGTTATATGTCGAGAGTGATGTTTATCATGGATAAATTAATGCGAAAATTTGGTCTTAACGGTAAAAGTGTTGTGCCATTAATATCAGGTGTAGCATGTGCGGTGCCGGCAATAATGGCTACCAGAAGCATAGATAATTTTAAAGAAAGGTTGATCACTATTTTTGTTACTCCTTTAATGAGCTGCTCGGCAAGGATACCTGTTTATACTATTTTAATTGCATTGGTTGTTCCTGAAAAATCTATTTGGGGTATTTTTAATTTACAGGGTTTGGTTTTGATGGCTTTATATTTAATCGGATTTATTGCTGCTATATTTTCTGCATGGATATTAAAGATTGTATTAAAAACAAAAGAAAAAAGTTATTTTATAATGGAGTTGCCAACATATAAAATGCCGAAATGGAAAAATGTGGGATATACAATTGTAGAAAAAGTAAGGGCATTTGTGTTTGAAGCAGGTAAGGTTATTGTTGCTGTTTCGATAGTTTTATGGGTATTAGCATCGTATGGACCCGGTAATGAAATGAAAAAAGCTGAAGAAATTGCAATTTCGGAATCAAAACAAATAAAACTTTCGGAAATACAATTAGAAAACCATATAGCATCGAAAAAACTTGAAGCTTCATATGCAGGTCATTTTGGTAAATTTATTGAGCCCGGCATAAAACCTTTGGGTTATGATTGGAAAATAGGCATTGCTTTAATTACATCTTTTGCCGCCCGCGAAGTTTTTGTCGGAACCGTATCCACTATATATAGTTTAGGGCAAAGTAATGAAGCGAGTGATACTCTTAAACACCGAATGAAAGCCGAAATAAATCCTGAAACAGGTAAGAGAATGTATACTCCTGCACTGGCTTTTTCCTTATTAATTTTTTATGCCTTTGCAATGCAATGCTTTAGCACTTTGGCAACTGTGTATAGAGAAACAAAAAAAATAAAATACCCTGTTATCCAATTTTTTTATATGACAGGATTGGCCTACATATCGGCTTTTATCGTTTATCAATTGATGAAATAGAATGTATGGGTTGTAATAAAGGTATGTCAGAAATATTATATTTTAAATTAAAATTAAATAAAATCCATTCGAAAATTTAATTTAGAATGACTAAAAAATATATTTAATGCTCAAAATAAGTGATAATAAAAATGAAGTATCATAAAAAACAAAAAGGCTCAAGTTTAAATGAGCCTTTCCGTTTTAAAATATTTTAAATCAAAATTAATTTTCTTCTTCAGGCTTAGCCATTTTATTATTTAAAAAATCAAGAATAACATCATTCAATTCAGTAAAAGCATTTTCATCTTTTATTATATAATCCCTTACTCCGTGGTTAATTAATTCCAATACAATTTTACCATTTTCCTGACCTGTCAGCATAATTATCTTTGGAAAATAACCTAGAGTCTGAACGGCTTTTACTACATCCATTCCATTTAAACGCCCACCTGATTGCTGTAAATCAAAATCAAGAATAATAATTTCAGGGTCAATACCCATGTTATTAACACATGCTTCACCGGAGTCAAAAGTATATATTTCCAATACTTCATTTCTGGAAAGATGTTTTTTAAGCATTTTAACAATTGCATCATGGTCATCAACAATAAAAAGCTTTACTTTCTTTTGCAAATCCTGGCTCATTATTAAATTTATATTAATTGTTTTTACGATTATTAATCAAACCTCAAATTTCTTTAAAGTCATTCGATTGTAAAAATACAATTAATTCCTAAGATTTCTTTTTATATGAATCAATTAAAAGAAATATTTTTTATTTTCAATTAACGGTTTCAACAATTAAATTATGGTTAGTGTAAATACATATATCTGCAGCAATATGTAAACTCTCTTCAACAATTTCTTTTGCGCTTAAGTGGGGAGCGTGTTTCACCAAGGCCATTGCAGCAGATTGTGCATACATACTGCCTGATCCTATTGCTGCGATATGGTTATCCGGTTCTAAAACATCTCCGGTACCCGATATAATTAAAATTTCATCTTTGCTAGCAGCAATTAACATGGCTTCGAGATGTTTTAAATATCTATCTGTTCTCCACATCTTTGCAAGTTCTATTGCACCTCTTTTTAAATTTCCGTTATAAGCGGTTAACTTTTCTTCAAATTTTTCTAAAAGCGAAAATGCATCGGCAGTCGAACCTGCAAAACCGGTAATTACTTTTCCATCCAATAGTTTTCTTATTTTTTTTACATTCGTCTTTGCAATTGTATTTCCCATTGTTGCCTGGCCGTCAGCTCCAATAGCAACTTCATTATTATGTAAAACCGCGAGAACAGTAGTTGATTTTATTTCGACTTTCATGAAAATTAAAAAATTATAAATATATTGGATCTTTAATTAACAAAAGTATCATGTATTTGTAAATAACAATATTTGTAAAAAATAATTGTTATTAGTTTTTACAAATATTACGAATAAATTTGCATAATTAAACTTAAATCTTTATTTTAAACACCGCAACACGTTAACCATTAAAACCTAATACTAAATCATGGAACAATCGATTGACAAATATTATCAAATGATAGAAAATTGTATCACGCAACTTGGTGTTGATGCGGTTTTATGCCGTACTGAAAAACCCGGACAATGGGATTTGCGTAAAGGTTCGGCAAGTGTATGGATAGATGTATGGGAGCAGGAATATGATGGCCAACCATCAGGTTATTTCCAGGCTATGGCACCTGTAGTGGATGTACCCACCAATAATAAAGAAAATTTTTATAAAGAAATTTTAGAAATTAACCATAAATTATATGGTGTTGGTATGACCTTGTTTGAAAATTGGGTTTATATAAAAACACTTCGCGAACTTGAAGGCCTTAATGAAAGTGAAGCCTTGGCGATGATTAACAGAATAGGCAATTATGCTGATGATTATGATGATATGCTTCGTACCAAGTACCATGCAAGCAGCGTAGGTGGAAGTTAATGTATGATAAATCCATAATAAAAAAACCTAAAGTTTTCTTTGGGTTTTTTTATTATTACCGGCTTAAAAAATTATTGCTTTTATATTTTCAAAAACTTTTTCTGCCCATGCTTTATACATTTTCCCCGAAAAGTGTAGTTGATCGGCTGCAATCAATCCCGGATTATTTAGCGCTTTCCGCGAAACAGGTGTGATATCAATAAAATTAATTTTATATTTTTTACATTCCTGCCTTGCCATTTCATTAAATATATCTATTTCGCCGGCAATCTTTTTCGTATTACTGTTGGACGCAAAGGGCGTTACACCCCAATCGGGAATAGAGAGCATAAATACATGTTCCGGATTGTTATTTGCAAACCGAATGGATATTTCTAAAAGTTTTTCTAATTCATTTTTGTATTCTTCAACTTTTCGTCCTCTATACTGATTGTTTACGCCAATCGCCAATGATACCAAATCATATTTATTAGTATTATTCAATACTTTAATTGCTTTGATCAGTTCATCTGTTGTCCAACCTGTTTTTGCAATAATATCAGGATAAGAAAAAAATTTATTTTCCTTTCTTAATAAATCAACTAAATAATAACTCCATCTTTCTTTTTCTTCAATGCTTTCTCCTATTGTGTAAGAATCTCCAAGAGCAAGATATTTAAGTTCTTTATTATTTTTTTGTTTTTCAAAATCTTCCGGCAAGAAGGACATAATTAAAAATGATAATAATATTAAAATTTTATTTTTTATTTTCATGTGTATAAATTCTTAAATGTTATAAACATTACCTGGAATCATTTTAATAATTTATTAATTTTTTTGCATCTATAACTGCGAATATATCCATCTACTGCTTGTATACAAAATGCTCATGCATATTTTATGATAAGAAAATTATTTACTTAAAGAATTTATTTTTAAATCAGAAACGTTTTCTACCACCGATATTTTTTTAATTAGAATACCTACCTTTACAACCTCAAATTTATTTTTGAAATAAAAGAATAAAAATTATTTTAAAACTAAAGCATGTATCAGATCATTGACGGTAAAAAGATTTCCCGGGAATTAAAATCAGAAATCGCAATTCAGGTTACAGCATTAAAATCAAAAGGCGGCCGATCTCCAAAATTGGTTGCAGTAATTGTTGGTAACGACGGTGGAAGTAAAACATATGTCCAGCATAAAATGATGGCATGTAAAGAAGTAGGTTTCGAATCGGAAACGCTTGAATATGAAAATACAATTACTGAAAATGAATTATTGGAAGTGGTTGAACAATTAAATAACGACCCTGCAGTAGATGGATTTATTGTTCAATTACCTTTGCCAAAACATATTTCTGTAGATAAGGTAGTTGAAAAGATAGATTACAAAAAAGATGTTGATGGTTTTCATCCGGTTAACGTAGGCAGGATGATGAAAAACCTTCCCTCCTACTTATCCGCAACTCCATTTGGCATTTTACAATTATTAGAAAAATCAGGAATAAAAACAACAGGTAAGCATTGCGTTATTATAGGCAGAAGCCAGATAGTTGGTTTACCAATGAGTGTTTTAATGATGCGAAGCGCTGAACCCGGTAATTGTACTGTTACTGTTTGTCATAGTAAAACAGTAGATTTACCTTCAATAACACTTCAAGCAGATATTTTAATAGCAGCTATTGGTATACCCGGTTTTGTAAAAGCAGAAATGGTTAAAGAAGGTACAGTTGTAATTGATGTAGGTACAACCAGAGTGACTGATAGAACAAAAAAAAATGGATGGGCTTTAAAAGGCGATGTTTTATTTGATGAAGTTGCCCCAAAATGCAGTTATATTACACCTGTGCCCGGTGGAGTAGGTCCGATGACGATTGTTGGATTACTGCAAAACACATTAAAAGCATATAATAAAGATATATTTTAAAATTAGTCAGTACCATAGAGATTAAAACCGATAGAATATCAATTTAGCTCATTGGTTTAAATAAAATCATTTAAATGGAATTGGGAAAGGATGAGCTGCCTGTAATGGAAGCTTTTTATACAGTACAGGGCGAAGGTTATCATCAGGGAAAAGCCGCCTATTTTATCAGATTAGCCGGGTGTGATGTGGCTTGTATTTGGTGCGATGTAAAAGAAAGTTGGGATATTAATGCACATCCCGTATTAAAAATAAGTGATATAATAAAAGCTGCCGAGCAATTCCCCGGTAAACTGGCTGTAATTACCGGTGGAGAACCGTTGATGCACAATTTAGATAATTTAACAGAAAGCTTGCACCAAGCAGGTTTTCAAACTAATATTGAAACTTCGGGTGTCTATCCTGTTTCGGGCAATTGGGATTGGATATGCTTTTCTCCTAAAAAATTTAAAGAACCAAATATTGATATTTACAACAAAGCAGATGAATTAAAAGTAATTGTTTATAATAAAAGTGATTTTGATTTCGCCCGCCAACATGCTTCAAAAGTTAATTCAAAATGTAAATTATATTTACAACCTGAGTGGAGTAAATCGCCATTAATGTTGCCATTAATAATTGAATTTGTAAAAAATAATCCTTCATGGCAAATATCTTTACAAACACATAAATTTATGGATATTCCATAAATTTAATTTTTACTTACTTTTGTTATATTATAGTATGAATATTGTTTTAACCACTCCTAATATGAAAATATTTTTTTACTTTATTTTTGGTTTTTTTTTATTTCAAATAAATAATACAATTGCGCAAAGCGAAAAAGCAAAGGTGCTTTTTAATCAGGCAAATTTAGCTTTCGATTCCCGTAATTTCACTCAAGGATTTATACTTATGCAAAAAGCAATTGATAAGGATCCTAATTTTCCCGATGCATATTTTAAATTGGCGACAGTATATCAATTATATGGAGAAATAGAAAAATCGGTTTTAAACTATGAAAAAGCAATTAACCTTAACCCGGATAATCCTCCTTATATTAGAGCTTATACATTTTTAGCTTTAAATGCATTACAAAATGGCGATTATGACAAATGTAAGCAGTATGCAGAAAAATTTTTAAGTTTTAAACCTACCAAACAAAGCATGATTAACGAAGCTCAAAGGATTATTTCTATTTGTGATTATGCAAAAGAAGCCATGAAAAACCCATTAAATTTCAAACCTACCCCTTTAAATAAAAATGTAAACAGGCTTCAGTTACAATATTTCCCCGTTCTTACTGCCGATCAACAAACACTTATTTTTACAGCACGGTCTACTCAAGATCCTATGAAAAGTGATGAAAATTTATTTGTGAGTGAGAAAATAAATGGAGATTGGTCAATACCTCGTTCTATTTCACCCAATATAAATACAGCCAATAACGAAGGTACATGCAGTATTTCTGCTGATGGAAGAACAATGGTATTTACATGTTGCCAGGGACGGCAGGGATATGGAAGTTGCGATTTATTTGTTTCGGAAAAAAAAGGCGATGAGTGGTCAGAACCGGAAAACTTAGGTCCAAAAATCAATACCATGGCATGGGAATCACAACCCTCCTTATCTGCTGATGGCAGAGTATTATATTTTGTATCTGATAGAAGTGGAGGTATTGGAAAACGAGATATTTGGATGAGTGTAAAAGATGATGAAGGGTATTGGTCATCACCTGTTAACTTAGGCAAATCAGTAAATACAACTTTCGATGATCTTTCACCCTTTATACATGTAAACGGAAAAACATTATATTTTTCATCTGCGGGCCATTTAGGTTTAGGAGGTTATGATTTATTCTCGGCAGAAAATGAAGATGATAAGTGGGTAAACGTAAAAAACCTCGGTTATCCTGTAAATGATTATAAAGATCAGGTTTCGCTATTTGTTACTTCTGATGGTAAAAAAGGGTATTATGCTTACGAAGAAATGCAAGGGAGGCAACGAATGAACAGTTATTTATATGAATTTTATATGCCTCCGGAACTTGAAATCAAGTATAAAAGTGATTTTTTAAAAGGGGTTGTATATGATTCAAAAACTAAATTGAAATTAGAAGCTAAAATTGAATTATTTGACGTAAAAACAAATAAACTTCAAGCAATTATGCACTCCGACCCTAAATCGGGAGAATATTTAACAGTTCTTACTCAAGGCTCCGAATATGCACTTTATATTAACAAACCCGGTTATTTATTTAAAAGCTTGTATTTTAATTTTTTAGATAAAAAAGAAACGGAAGCAATTAAAATTGACATCTATTTACAACCTATTGAAAAAGGTGCCAGAGAAATTTTAAATAATTTATTTTTTGCTACTAACGAATACAAACTTGATAATAAATCTAAAACAGAAATAGATAAAATTGTACGTTTTATGAATGAATATCAAAAAGTATTTTTAGAAATTTCCGGCCATACGGATGATGTGGACACTGATGATTTTAATCAAAAATTATCGGAAAAAAGAGCAAAAAGCATTTATGATTATCTTTTAAAATCGGGTATACCGCCTTTGCGACTCACTTATAAAGGTTATGGAGAAAAACAGCCGACTGTTGCAAACGATACTGATGCCAACAGAGCTACTAACCGACGAATAGAATTTAAAGTAATTCAGAAATAACTTAGACGGAATTTTGTTGAAAATTATTTGCTGTAAATTATCTCACGATATTTTATAGCAAATGCTTGCTTTTCAAAATGATATAATCTAATTTTGCAATCCTAATTTTTAAAAAATATAACCAAAAAGTAGACAATGCAATTAAAAAACTACGAAACGGTATTCATTTTAACTCCCGTTTTATCTGATGTCCAGATGAAGGATGCCGTTGAAAAATTTCGTAAGGTACTGAAGGACAACGGTGCCGAAATTATTGAAGATACCGATTGGGGATTACGCAAACTTGCTTATCCTATCTTACACAAAAACTCCGGTTTTTATCATTTATTTCAATTTAAAGGCGACAATAAACTTGTTAATACTTTAGAAATCGAATACAAGCGTGATGAACGTATTTTACGTTTTTTAACTGTATCGTTAGATAAATTTGCAGTTGATTATAATGACAGAAGAAGAAAAGGGCTTGTTGGCAAAAAAATGCCTGACGCAACTCTTGCAGTATCTAAACCCAAAAAGGATAACGACTAATGGCTATACACCACAATAATACAGGACAAGCGGCCGGTTTGATGAACGAGCCAATGCACAAAAACGAAAATCGTAAAAAATATTGCCGCTTTAAAAAAGCAGGTATCAAATATATTGATTACAAAGACCCAAATTTTTTATTGAAATTCGTTAACGACCAAGGTAAAATTTTACCGCGTCGACTTACAGGTACCAGCTTGAAATATCAACGCAAGTTGTCTCAGGCGGTTAAAAGAGCTAGGCACTTATCGTTATTACCTTATGTAGCTGATTCTCTTAAATAAGTTTAATTTATTGATTTTTCAATAACACGCTTAAAACCCTTAAAACGAAAAAAAGATAAGATAATGGCTTACATGGATTTAATATTAAAAGAAGATATAGCAGGGTTAGGCTATAAAAACGACATAGTAAAGGTTCGCCCCGGCTATGGACGGAATTACCTGATCCCGCAAGGTTTCGCTGTGATCGCCAGCGAATCCAATAAAAAAGTTAGAACTGAAAACTTAAAGCAAGTAGCTCACAAAGCTGAGAAACTTAAAGGAGATGCTCAAAGATTGGCAGAAAGCATTGGAAATAATACTTTCGACCTTAAAGCAAAAGTTGGTGAAAGCGGAAAAATATTTGGAGCGGTTACAACTACCCAATTATCTGAAGCTTTGAAAGCAAAAGGCTTTGAAGTAGACAGAAAGAAAATTGCCTTTGTTGGTGAAGTAAAATCTGTTGGTGAACACGAAGCCATTTTAGATCTTCATAAAGAAGTAAAACATAAAATTAAATTTACTGTAGTCGCTGACTAAATTATAAAATAAATTTAACAGTAAACGTTAACATTAACATTAAAAAACCGAATTTCTTATGAAATTCGGTTTTTTAATGCAGTAATAATTTATTTTACTTAGCCTTTTATAGGCTCTCAGTGTAATCTAAATCTTCATGAAAAGTTTCTTTCATTTTCCATAAAGCTAAAAAAGCAATTATTATTGTAATAAAGGCAAGTATCATGCCCGACCAAATAATATTATCACTGTGTTTGCCTCTGACGTTTTCAAACTGATGTTGGATAAACCTGAAGCATAAAATAAGAATAGGTAATGAACCTCTCACAAAATTAGGTACGGTAGTTGTAACTGTGGAGCGGATATTTGTTCCAAATTGTTCGGCAGCAATGGTTACGAAAATAACCCAAAAACCAACTGAAACACCCATTCCAAAACACAAATAATATAATTCATTTACTGAAATATTATACGCATTAAGGTATATAATAACCATTAATGTATTAAGTAACAGAAAGATAACCATTATTTTTTTTCTGCTCTTTAACCATTGGCTTAATAAGCCACTTCCAATATCACCAATTACTAAACCTCCGTAACAATAGGCTACTGCAGTTCCCGGCTCTATGTTTCCGACAATGCCAAGTGCCTTGCCAAATTCAGGAGAAAAAGAAATTAAAATACCTATAACAAACCAAAGAGGTACGCCTATTAGTACACACCTGAAATATTTCTTCAACCGATCTACATCTGTAAATAAAGCAATAAAATTTCCTTTCGAAACTTCATTATCTTTAATTTGTTTAAACATACCCGACTCAACCACACTTACCCTTAATAAAAGTAATAATAATCCTAAACCTCCACCAATAAAATAACAAATTCTCCAGTCCGGCACTGCCTTGGAAACTAAATTAGCCATTATTGCACCCGAAACACCTATCGATGCAACAATCATAGTACCAATGCCTCGCTTTCCTTTGGGGAGTGTTTCAGTTACCAATGTAATTCCTGCACCTAATTCACCGGCTAATCCAATCCCTGCAATAAACCTGCAAAGTGCATAACCGGAAACCGAATCAACGAATCCATTTGCAATATTAGCCAGAGAATAAATTAAAATTGAACCGAACAAAACCGACAACCTCCCTTTTTTATCTCCCAATATTCCCCAAAAAATCCCACCCAATAACATTCCCCACATTTGCATACTGATAATAAATTCGCCTTCCGAAGTAATTTCAATACCTGTTAAACCCAAGGATTTTAAACTTTTAATTCTTACAATACTAAAAAGTAATAAATCATATATATCTACGAAATAACCTAATGCAGCTACAATTACTGCGGCATTGATAAAGGTTATATTTTTATTGTTTGTTATGGAAGACATGAAATAAATTTAAATTTAAAATGCGAAAAACAATATTTTATATCGTTAAAACAAGAAATTTTCTTAATTATTAAAATAATTACAACATAAATAAAATCTGATATTTACCTATTTATCTAAAACTTGAATATTTTTTTATATTGGATTTAAATTTATGAATTATTAAAAGTGCAGTTGATTATGCTTTATGGAAAAAAAGAAATCTATCTTTAACATTATATTTAAACAATATAATTTAATGCTCCCGCAATAATATATCATCAAAACAACTTAATTTTATGAAACTTAAAATATTCCACCTCGATACATTTACCAATCAATTATTTAAAGGCAATCCTGCTGCTGTAATTCCATTACAAAACTGGCTTTCAAAGGATTTAATGCAAAAAATAGCTTTTGAAAACAATTTACCGGAAACTGCTTTTTTTATAAATGAAGGTGAGCAGTTTTCTATAAAATGGTTTACACCAACTACAGAAGTTGATTTATGTGGCCACGCTACTCTTGCTTCTGCATATATTTTGTATAATTTTTATAATTACGATAAACCTGAAATATTATTTGATTCAAACAGTGGGATACTAAAAGTTACAAAAAATGAAGATTTAATTACTTTAAACTTCCCTGCGGTAGACAGGGAAGAAGTTGAAACTCCTCCGGGAATGATTTTAGGATTGGGAAGTGTTGTTCCTAATGAAGTTTATAAAGTTAAAGATGATTTTATGGCTGTTTTGGATAGTGAAAAAGAGATACAAAACCTGCAACCTGATTTTATAACATTAAAGAAGATAAATGCAAGAGGAATTATTGTTACTGCAAAAGGAAATAATGTTGATTTTGTATCAAGATTTTTTGGACCCCAATCCGGTATAGATGAAGACCCTGTTACAGGTTCTGCCCACACAAAACTTATTCCTTATTGGGCTGAAATTTTAGGTAAAAATGAAATGATAGCAAAACAACTTTCTGAACGTGGAGGCGATTTAATTTGCAAACTAATTGGCGACAGGGTAGAAATAAGCGGGCAGGCAAAATTGTATATGACCGGCGAAATTGAAATAGAAGGCTGATTTTTATTTTTTTCAAACACCCTTATAGATTTTTAAAATCTATAAGGGTGTTTGTTTTAATATCCTGAATATGATGATATAGAAAACTCATCCATTGATTCAATAATAAAATAGTTTTTTATATTTGATTTAATTTTTTCAAAAATCATTTTTTCTTATGGGAATTGAAGGTTCTTCTCCACGTTTAAAAATTGGACAGGGGTATATTAGCGGTTATACCGGTATTTTTTTAGGCATCCTTTCGTTATTTGCAATATTTTGTTTCCATTTTCCGGAATATTTTACGACACCTGAATTTCGTGAAGTATACACAGGTGAAATGATGAAAAAATTATTAATGAGCATAATAATCGCTTCATTTTTTTTCGCCACTTTAAGTTTTTTATTAAGTAAAAAGAAGCAATTAGCATTAATCGGAATTGTATTTTCAGCAATTGCGGTGGCTTTAGGTGGTTTTGAAGTAAAAGCCCGTTCCGTTGAAAAAACGGTGTGGCACATAGGATTAGATTGGTTGATATTGGATTTATTTATTCTGGCAATAATCTTTATACCTATCGAAATGGCATTTCCTAAAAATAAAAATCAAACCCGATTTCATCCTGAATGGAAAACTGACCTTGTTTATTTCGCCATTAGTCATTTGTTTGTTCAATTTTTTGGAGTAATTACTCAATCCCCTGCTAAAATCCTTTTTGGATGGATTGGCCTCGCTCCTCTTCAACATTGGGTGCAAAATCTTCCGTTTGTTTTTGAGTTTTTATTGGCATTATTAGTTACGGATTTCTTTCAATACTGGGCACACAGGTTATTTCATTCGCATGTTTATTTATGGAGATTTCATTCGGTTCATCATTCAACACAATCGATGGATTGGCTTGCAGGATCAAGAACGCACTTTATAGATATTTTTGTAACACGTTCTATTTCTTTTATTCCGTTATATGTTTGTGGCTTTTCTGAAATTACGTTTAATACGTATATAATTTTTGTTTCAATTCATGCAGTGCTTATTCATGCAAATACAAGTATAAATTTTGGGTTATTTAAGTATTTATTAGTCACGCCACAGTTTCATCATTGGCATCATTGCGAAGATCCTGCACATTATGGTAAAAATTTCGCTATTCATTTCCCTTTTTTAGATAAAATATTTGGTACTTACTATTTACCGGGCAATGTTTGGCCCGAAAGTACCGGAGTAAGAGAAGGAAGTTATCCAAAAGGTTATTTTAAGCAATTAGTTTATCCATTTACAAAAAGCCCTTTTGATAATGATTTAAATATGAACGAAACAAGTAAAAGGTAATTTTCCGTGAAAAAAAATTTTACTTTATAAACATGGCTATTTGCTTATTACTAATTTATATACACATTCAGTTATTGAATGTCTAAACAATCGTGCAAGATTATATGTAAATGGTAAAATTGAAATAGAAATAGAATGCTGATAAAAAACTCTTATAAATTTTAAAAAATCTATAAGGGTTTTTATTTTAAAATAATTCTTTTGCTATTTTTCTTACCGAATCCGATTTTCCCATTGAATAATAATGCAAAATAGGTACACCAAATTTCATTAATTCTTTACTTTGTTTAATTCCCCACTCCACTCCTACTTGCTTCGCCTCATTGTCGTTTTTGCAAGCTTCTACAGCATCGACTAATTCTTCAGGCATGTCTAAATTAAATATTCTTGGAAGTACGGTAATTTGTTTTTTTGTTGTTATTGGTTTCAATCCGGGAATAATGGGAACATTTACACCTTCTTCCCTACATAGATTAACAAAGTCGAAGAATTTTTGATTATCAAAAAACATTTGAGTAACAATGTATTCGGCACCTAATTCAACTTTCTTTTTTAAATATTTAATATCTGTTTTTAAATTTGGTGCTTCCGAATGTTTTTCAGGATAACCTGCCACACCCAAACAAAAATTTGTCGGGCTTGATCTTTCCATTTCTTCATCTATATATTTCCCATGGTTCATGTCTGTAACCTGCTTTAAAAGATCAGTTGCATACCTGTGTCCATCCGGTTGTGAAACGAAAACACCTTCACTTTTTATAGGGTCGCCACGCAACACCAAAATATTTTCGACACCCAAAAAATCAAGATCAATAAGAGCATTTTCAGTTTCTTCTTTAGAGAATCCGCCACAAATAATATGCGGTACTGCATCAACTTTAAAACGGTTCATTATTGCTGCGCAAATACCAACTGTACCGGGTCTTTTACGGGTTGTATGTCGTTCCAACAAACCATTTTCATGTTTTTTATATACATATTCTTCTCGATGGTAGGTAACATCAATAAATGGAGGTTTAAATTCCATTAATGGTTCAATAGCATCGAATAATGATTTTATACTTTCTCCCTTTAATGGCGGTAAAATTTCGAAGGAAAATAATGTACTTTTTGCCTGATCTATTAGTTGGGTAACTTTTGTCATGAAGTATTTTTATTTTTTAACAGCAACAAATTTAGAAAGTTATTTTAAAAAACATTAAATGATTCAAAAACAGTTATAATTTTAAGGCTAAACTTTATTTCCTGAAAATTAGAATGCCTATACCGCATAGAAAAAACTCTTTATGCCTTAATTGCAATCGTCAACTTAATGAGGAGGATAATTATTGCCCTGAATGCGGGCAAGAGAATAATGATAAAGTGGTAAGATTTTCTGAGCTTGTGAAGGAAGTTTTTGGAAATATTTTCGCCTATGACTCTCAATTTGTAAGAAGTGTAATTCCTTTTTTATTCAAACCCGGTTACTTGACAAACCAATTTTTGGCAGGGAAGAGGAAAAGATACATTCAACCAATAAAATTATATTTTGCCACAAGTTTTTTATTTTTCCTCTTTTATTCAAATCAATTTAATTTTAATATTAATGAAAAAGACCTTAAAGGGAATGTAAATTTAAATATAAACCTTAATAAAAAGGATTCTTTACACGTAAAAAATGAATTTGGAAGTATTATAGACAGCTTAAAAAATTTAGGTATAGATTCTACAACTATCAAAGATTATGTAAATAAACACAAAATAAAAAACTCATCAAAAACAAAAAAAAGCAAAAAAAATGAAAATATATTCGATCAAATATTTAATGATAAAACACAAAAACTTATAAAGGATAAAAAACTTAATCCCGAAAATCTTTTAGACAGTTTGAAAATTGAAAAAAGTTTTTTCAGTCTGCTTTTAGCAAAACAAGGTATAAAAGTTGCAAATGAAGGAGGAATTAAAGAGTTTTTTAATTATGCACTAAGTAAGTTGCCACTTATGATGTTTATTGTAATGCCCATTGTAGCATTGATATTAAAATTATTATATGCGGGTATTTTTTCAAGAACAATATTTTATCTAAAAAGAGCTTTTAAATGGTTTTTTCATGTTGGTACAAAAACCATTCATAAGGCAGTACAAACTTCCGGAATCAATTTAAATATTATAGATCCAAAAGGATTTTTATATCAAAAATTTACTTATCCAAGGCGGTATTACATTGAACATTTAACCTTTACTCTTCACTTACATTCCTTTTTATTTTTTTGCTTTGTATTAATATATTTTATTTTAAAAATAGAACTAATCATTTGGAGGGATATATTATTATGGATTATGGGCTTATGGATGGTTATTTATCCCTGGATATCATTCAAAAAAGTATATAAAGAATCATTTATAAAAACAGGTATTAAAGTGTTTATGCTTTTAAATGCATATATAATAAGTATAGCTATATGTTTTATTTACCTATTATTTATTAGCCTTTTATTATTTTAGCAGATATTAAAATAATAATTAGGGGTTTGCTTGCAGCCCGGGCTTAACATTACAATCTTTTTGTTCGTACCTCATAAAAGTATTTCCTTTTCAATCCAAAATAAAAAAATGAATATACCGATATCAATAAATTGGTATCGGTATATTCATAAAATAAAAAAAGGAAATCATGTATGATTGCTTTTGCAAAACACCGGGAAGGAAAAGAAAAAATTAAAGTATAATCATTTCCTTAATTTCTTTACTTACTATCAAACTGCCTTCAGTTGCTTTTATAATTTCTTCAACAGTAACTCCAGGTGCAGTTTCTAATAATAAAAAACCACCGCCGGGTAAAACATCCATTACTGCAAGTTCAGTAATTATTTTTTTAACGCAGTTTGTACCTGTTAATGGTAACGAACATTTTTTCAATAGTTTTGATTGACCCTCTTTATTTACATGTTGCATAGCAACAATAATATTTTTTGCCGATGCAACTAAATCCATCGCTCCTCCCATTCCTTTTACCATTTTACCGGGTATTTTCCAATTTGCTATATTACCATTTTCCGAAACTTCCATTGCACCCAATATTGTAAGGTCAACATGCCCACCTCTTATCATTGCAAAACTATCTGCAGAATTAAATAAAGAGGAACCTTTAAGCATCGTAATTGTTTGTTTTCCGGCATTTATTAAATCAGCATCCACTTCACTCTCTTCAGGAAATGGACCAATCCCTAACAATCCATTTTCAGATTGTAAAACAACATTTATATTTGAAGGGATATAATTTGCAACTAAAGTAGGAATTCCAATTCCTAAATTAACATAATATCCATCGTGTATTTCCTGCGCAATTCTCTTTGCAATCCCAAATTTATCTAAAGGCATAAGTGTAGTTCAGACATTAGAAGAAAGACAAAAGACAAAAGATTTAAATGATTATAAAATTTAAACTTTCTTTTGTCTATTGTCTATTGTCTTTTATCTTTTTGTATTTTGTATTTGTCTATTTTTTAACAGTTTTTTGTTCAATTCTTTTTTCATAATTAATTCCTTGGAAAATTCTGTTTACATAAATTCCGGGAGTATGAATATCATTAGGGTTTAACGAACCAATCGGAACAAGTTCTTCAACTTCTGCAATAGTTATTTTCCCTGCCGTAGCCATCATCGGATTAAAATTACGCGCTGTACCTTTATAAATTAAATTTCCGGATTCATCACCTTTCCATGCTTTTACAATTGCAAAATCTGCTTTAAGCCAATGCTCCAAAAGATATTCTTTTCCATAAAACTCTCGAATTTCTTTCCCTTCTGCCACTTCAGTACCAACTCCTGCGGGAGTAAAAAATGCCGGTATTCCTGCACCACCCGCTCTTATTCTTTCAGCCAGTGTACCTTGTGGTAATAATTCTACTTCAAGTTCACCTGCTAATAATTGCCGCTCAAACTCCCGGTTTTCTCCTACGTAAGATGAAATCATTTTTTTTACTTGTTTGGCTTTTAATAATAAACCTATTCCAAAATTATCTACACCTGCATTATTTGAAATGCAGGTTAAATTTTTAATACCCTTATTAAGCAAGGCATTAATACAGTTTTCGGGAATACCACACAAACCAAATCCACCCAACATTAAAGTTGAATTATCAACAATATCAAATATTGCTTCTTCTGCATTTGTAACAACCTTATTTATCATACGTACTAAAAAATAAAAAAACATCCAAACTTTTAAATGTATCCGAACTTTTTAAAGAATATAAAAGTTGTGATAAAAATGATATTTATGTGTTGCAACTTTTATTAAGCTCGTATAAATTGCATATGTTTATATCAATCTATTTAATTAAACCAAAATTCACAAAAAAAATGAAAAAATTATTTTCTATTCCGGTAGTGCTCGCTTTTATTTCTTTAAGCGCATTCACAATTATTAACGCACCTGTAGATACTGTTTACAAGGTGGACACCAACAAAAGTGATGTTAAATGGGTTGGCAAAAAAGTAACAGGCCAACATAATGGTAAAATAAAAATTGCCAGTGGTGATTTAACAGTTAAAGGAAATGTTGTAACAGGTGGAATTATCACTATTGATATGACTTCAATTTCTAATGATGATATCACAGACCAAGAAGGTAATGCAAAATTATTAGGTCATTTAAAATCTGCAGATTTTTTTAATGTAGAAAAATTTGCAACTGCTAAATTTGAAATTGGCAGTATGAAACCTAATACCAAAGCTGCAGGAAAAAACAACTATAACGTTGCCGGTAAATTAACAATTAAAGGAATTACTAAAGATGTAACTTTCCCTGCAACAGTGGTAATTGCAGGTAATAAATTAACTGCAAATGCTGATGTTAAATTAGACCGTACCTTATGGGATATTAAATATGGTTCAGGTAAATTTTTCGACGGTTTAGGCGATAAAATGATCCATGATGATTTTGATATTAAATTTGAAATTGCCGCTACAAAATAATTATCTTACTCGATAACAAAAAACCTCGCTAAACGGCGAGGTTTTTTTATTTTAAATTAAAAATAACTTAACTTAATATTTATCACACATTATTGGAAAATCATCGCGCAAAGTAATATTTACAGCTGCCCAGCTTGCAGTAGCCCATGCATAATCTTGTGTAATGTCAATCACACCTTTGTAACATTCATTTCCTTTTTTATAAGTATATAATCCATAAACAGTCCTACTCTGTTTTTCATTATTATTATTGGTATATACTTTCCAATCATCGAGAAAGAAATATAATTTATGTGGAATAATGCCTTTTGCTTTTATTTTGGCCGCTGCTTCTGCTAAAAGTTTGGCATCAGTGAAGGCACCTTTTGGTGGCACTTCGTTGTCTTCTTTATTGCCATGTTCTTGCACATATTTAAAGTTTTGGTACAATTTCTGATATTTTGCAATCCCTTCCTGCACATCGCACAAAATTAAACCTTTTGCAAAAGATTTAGGGTCAGTTGTATTAGGGTCATTATTAAACCTGATTTCATTTTTCCATAAACCGGGATCTCCTTCACCCAATGCTTTTAAAAATAAATTAAAAGATTTGTTTTTTCCTGCTGATCCCGGCGCAAGATTTACCATTAATTCATTGCCCAAAGCATCAACTTCTTGTTTCGAAAACATAAAGCTATTATAATCGTATTGGGTAGGATCGCCTTCTGCGCCTATTGCAATATTGATAAAATACACTACAGAGCCATCACGATTTTCTTTAATTGTATGATTTGATAATGGGTCAGTTGTTTTTAAATAAACATATAACGGGTCACCATCCTTTACCTTAGAAACAGCATTTGGCTTTGCTTCCGCAAAGTTTTTATAAGGTTTATTTGTGAAAATAACTTCCCCTTGCGAGGATGTACCGTTTTTAGATTTTGATTGCCCAAACATGGAAGTGAAGGATAAAATAGTAAGGAAATAAATGAGTTTTTTCATGGGATAATTTTTGATTACATTAAGGTTATATATTCAAATTACGGTGCTATTGTGATCGAAGTTGCATCACCGGAGTTTATTCCTTTTGGAAGATAAACATCTAAACCGTTCTTCCACATTTTTGCATAGAATGTACTGTTTTTCTTTTCATTGCCTACCACATAAATATCTTTGCCCCATACAGCGATAGAATATGCACTTGAACTGTTAATTCCATCACCTAGCTTTGTTTCTACCCCATTTTTCCAGAGAGTCGCAATGCTTGTAAAATTATCAGTAAATTGCATTCCTACTGCATAAACATCACCTCCTATCACCAACATATTGTTAACATACGTATGGTGCAAGCCATCTGAAAGCTTCATAGGGTTCCCATTTTTCCAAATAATTGCCACTGCTTTCCCGCTTGTGCTGTATTGGTACCCACCTACAAACACATCATTGCCAGATAAATAGATTGAATTTGCCACAGCACCTTCGGGAAGAATTACCTGGTTACCATTCTTCCAATATTTTGCTATTTTTTCATTATTGGAATTTTTTTCAAATCCACAAACATAAATATCATTTCCGGAAACTGCGATAGAAGCAGCATTTCCATAATAAATACCGTCTGTTAATTTTACCATTGTTTGATTTTTCCAATATGCAGCTACATAATTGGTTGTATAAATTGTTCCTGCATTATATACATCGGTTCCACTTATATACATCGAATTGGAATAAGAATAATCATTGGCATCCAGAATTACTTCCGACTTATCATCAGTCCAGTATTTAGCTACAGCGGATGAGCTACTATTATTTTGAGAACCTGATACATAAACTTTTTTTCCCGAAACAACAATGGAAGAACTTGATGCAGTACTTATTCCATCTGTTAAAATGTGTGCGGTAGTATCTTTCCAATATTTAACAACGTTTATTCCGTAATTATTATACTCTGACCCTGATACATAGATATGGTTTACTATCAAATCAGTAGAAGGTGTCGTATAGTTGTTGAATGTTAATTTTCCACTTGATGCACTTAAGGGAACAATTAATTTTAATTCAGTAGCACTCGCGTTGATTAAAGTGGCAGAAATATTGCCGATTTTTACTGTATCCTTACTTTTATCAACATTAAAATTTTTGCCTGAAATAGTTAAAGTGTCACCTACTAACACACTTGCAGGACTAAAAGTTATTTGTGTTGTATTTTGCGGAGATACCGGGTCATTATTTTTACATGAAAAAACAAATAAAAACAAAAGCACGCTCATAAAAATATTCACTACTGATTTCATAATTGTTTAGTTTTAATTTTTAGCAGGAAGTGTGTTCTTCACTACTTTGATTCTAAACTAATCAAAGTCCGAAATCACTTATTAAATTCTTGACGGATGATTAAAAATGCTTGACCAACATCCGAAAGTTGATGACAACGAACAATAAGGAGTGTGGGAGAATATTAAAAGAAGTTGATCTTATTTTCGAAATTTTCTTTGTAAGATTTACCTATAGGGATTGACTTGGCTGCTATAATTGCTGTGCCTTCTTCGATGGATTCTATCTTGTCAATCCTGACAATGTATGAACGGTGGACTCTGACAAAATCATTGGACGGAAGTTTTTGCTCTATATTTTTAAATGTTGAATAAATGATCAGTCTCTGGTTCAGAGTATTTACTATCACGTAATTTTCCAAGGCTTCGATCCATAACACATCGATGAACATCACTTTAATGTATCCCTTTCCTTTTTTTGCAAAGAAAGAAGTATGGTTTCCTTTTTCCTGATCATTTTTATCCTCAATATCTTTTTGAAATTTATATAAAGCGATTTCAATATTGGCTTTTAGATCAGCTTCTTTAAAAGGTTTTACAATATAACCATAAGGTGCGGCTATTTTCGCCCTGCCAAGAGTATGGTTGTCTGATAAGGCGGTAAGAAAGATGACAGGAGTGAAGTATTTTTCTTTTATGATGATGGCAGTATCAATGCCGTCGCGATCACCTTTGATATGAATATCCATCAGTACAAGATCAACGGCCGATTTATCTATAAAATTGATCGCTTCATCCGAAGTTTCCGCTATGCCATCAACATTATAACCGATTGAAATTAAAGTTCT
Organism: Spirosomataceae bacterium; assembly: GCA_965248855.1. Lineage (GTDB taxonomy): Bacteria > Bacteroidota > Bacteroidia > Cytophagales > 172606-1 > CBDFKQ01. The sequence goes on from CBDFKQ010000012.1 coordinate 71,863, forward strand.
TTTAATACCATGCGCAATTATTAATTCATCCTCAACTATCAGTATTTTTACTTTAGGCGGGTTCATGGTTCAGGATATTGCTAAAAATAATTTCAAATGAAGTGCCCATCTTATCCGAAGTAACTTTCATGGTTCCTTTGAGTTGTTTTACTAATACACTTACCAATTGAAGTCCTAAAGATTCGGATTTTATTTCATTAATATTTCCGGGCAAACCTTCACCATCATCCGATACGGTTAAAGTCAGCATTTTGTTATTTTCCTTTAAAGAAAGCTCCACAGTGCCTTTATTTTTATGAGAAAAGGCATATTTATATGCGTTCGAAACCAATTCATTTACCATCAACCCTGTTGGTACCATTTTATCAATGTCAAGAGATACATTATCGATATGTGAATGAACTGTAATATTTTTATCGTTACTGTAAGAGGCAGAAAGATAATTCAGCAAATCTTCAAAATATTTTTTTACATCAAGGTATGCCAGGCTTTCAGATTGATAAATACACTCGTGTATAAGAGCCATTGATTGAATCCTTGATTGCCCCTCATTAATGATTGAAAGAACTTTTTTATTTTTAACACCTTCCGACTGCCAGCTTAAAAGTGTAGATACCAATTGAAGGTTATTTTTTACCCTGTGATGTATTTCCTGCAGTAAAATATTTTTTTCATCTATACTTTGCTGAATTTTTAGGTTGGCAATTGAAAGCATTTTATTTGCTTCTTTTTTTATTTTATAACGGTAATAAAAAAACAAGGCAAGTGCTAGTACGCCTATTAGAGCACATATAATACAGATAAATATAATTTTGTTTTGAAATAATTTAAGGTCTTTTATATCGCTTTCTTTTTGCAATAATATGATTTGTTGTTTCTTTTTTTCCGTTTCATATTTTTCTTCTATTTCTAAAATACTTTTATTTTTTTCTACAGTATAGGTAGAGTCTCTAAGTGATGTGTAAAGACTTTGATACAAAAAAGCGTTTTTAAAATCACCGGTTTTTTTATGCAGATCAGCGAGATTGAAATATGTTACCGCCACATCAGCTATGTATTCTTTTCCTATTTGCAGGGATTTTGTAAAATAATATTCGGCTTTTTTTAACTGCCCCAGTTTTCCATAAATTTCCCCCAAATCGTTCATAACTACAGCTATTCCCTGATTTTCGTGCGTTTTTTCTTTAATTTTTAAAGCTGCGAGGCAATATTGTAAGGCTGTATCATATTTGCCTCTCTTAGCATATGTTTCTCCGATATTAGCGAGTAACAGGCCTTGATCCGAGATATTTTTCAGGGTTTTGTGAATGTGGTAAGATTTTAAAAAGTAAACAGTGGCGCTGTCGTACTTTTGTTGCTGTATAAATATATTTCCCAGGTTATTATATGATCCTGCCATTCCGTTTTGGTCGCCTGCATCTATATCCATAAGAAGGGATCTTTTAAAATAATATATGGCTTTGTTAAAATCATAAGACATATATGAAATGATGCCCAGGTTATTTAAAGAGGATGATATTCCCTTGTTTTCTTTAATTTCTTCAAAAAGATGCAAGGCTTTTATATAATAATTAATGGCTTTTAGATACTCGTTCCCTTGAAGATAATAGGTGCCGGTAAGACTGTAAGCACTTGCTTCAAAATGTTTATTTTTAATATGCAGGGAATAATTTAAAAGCTCATTAGTATATTTAATGCTTTTAAGCGGCGAAACACTCAGCAGAGATTTACTTATTTTTTCAAGTATTTCTGCCCTTGCATTACCTTTATATTGATCCAGTACTTGTATAAGGCTGTCAATATTATTGGTTGCATAAACTTTAAATGATAATAGTATAATGAATATAATTACGAGAATCCTCAAATGAATTAATTTTAGAATTATAAATTAAGCATACAATGTAAAAATAAAATTTATAATAAATATTGACAGTTTAATTACTTAATATATTATTTCTTTATTTTTTTTAAACCCATTTCGCATCCAATTTTAATTAAGTATTCCATCCCATCTTCAATTTCATTTTTTATTTCTCCTTCCAAAATTGCTTCGCGGATTTTTTCTTTTAATATTCCGACCTCTTTTCCCGGTTTAATTGAAAAAACTTCCATAATTAATTCTCCTGTTATAACAGGTTGAAAATTTCTTAATTTATCCCTTTCTTCAACTTCCGCAAGCCTGACTTGTACTTTTTCAAAATTTTTTAAATGCCTTTTTACTTTTTCATAATTTTTTGAGGTTATATCTGCATTGCACAACTTCATCAAGGCTTCTAAATCTTCCCCCGCATCAACCAATAATCTTCGCATGGCCGAGTCTGTCACCACATCTTTTACTAATGCAATCGGACGAAGATGAAGTTTAACTAATTTTTGAACAAATCGCATTTTTTCATTCATTGGCAATTTCATCCTCCTGAAAATATTAGGAGTCATTTTAGCTCCTAATTCTTCATGACCATGAAAAGTCCACCCAACTCTTTTATCAAATCTTTTAGTTGCAGGTTTTGCTATATCATGCATTACCGCAGCCCACCGCAACCATAAATCATCGGATACTTCAGATACATTATCTAAAACTTGTAAAGTATGGTAGAAATTATCTTTATGACCCTTACCTTCAACAAATTCTGCACCTTGCAATGCAACAAACTCCGGAAAAATAATATCGAGCAAGCCGCAGAAATACAAAAGTTTAAATCCGTATGAGGGCTTTGCAGAAAGAATAATTTTATTTAATTCATCAGTAACCCTTTCCATCGAAACAATATTGATGCGGTCTTTCATTTTTATGATCGCATCGAATGTATCCGGATAAATATCAAAACCAAGTTGTGATGCAAACCTATTGGCTCGCATCATCCTTAATGGATCATCTGAAAAAGTAATTTCAGGATCGAGAGGTGTACGAATTATTTTCTTTTTAATATCTTCAATTCCGTTAAAAGGATCTAATAAATTTCCCAAATCATTTTTTTGCAAACTGATCGCCATTGCATTGATTGTAAAATCTCTGCGGTTTTGATCTTCCTGCAAACTTCCTTTTTCAATAAATGGTTTTCTGGAATGGCTTTCGTACGATTCTTTTCTTGCACCTACAAATTCTACTTCCCATTCGCCTATTTTAACCTGAGCAGTACCAAAATTTTTAAAAATGGATATATATGCATTTTCTTTTTTTGTTGCTGCAAGTTCTTCAGCCAATTTAATCCCCATCCCTTCGCCAATGCAAACAATATCAATATCTTTTGATGGCCGCCCTAATATTAAATCTCTTACAAAACCTCCAACAACATAACTTTCAATATCATTATTTTGTGATATCTCACTTATTAATAACAGGGTGGGATTATTTATTATAATTTCTTTAAAATTCATTAAAATTTTATTTTAATGTTTCGCTTTTATAAAACAGGCTAGGAGACTAGATTTTTTATTTTTGTGCAAATATAAACTAATTTAGCCTATTAACGATTTCTTAATAATGAAGACTTTCCTAGACCGGGCTGCGGAATATATTTTTAATAAATATGGAAATCAATTACATCAACTTGTAATTATTTTACCAACAAAACGATCCAGTCTGATTTTTAAAAAATCTTTATTCCTTAAGGCATCAGAACCGGCTTGGTCTATACAAATTTCAACTATTGATGATTTTATAACAGAAAATACAAACTTAGAAATAATTGACCCTATTGAATTACTTTGGGATTTATTTTTAGTTTTTAGAAATATTGAACCGGAACTTGAGTTTGATAAATTTAGTGGATGGGCGTATACTTTATTATCTGACTTTGAAAAAATTGATCAAAATATGGTTAATCCAAAAGCCATTTTTGAGTATATGTCTCAAGCAGAATCAATTAAAAGATGGCAAAACGAAAATATTGAATTAAAAAGCACACCCGTAACCGAAAAACATTTTTTATTCTGGACAAAATTATTTCAGGTTTACACCGATTTAAAAATAAAACTACTTGAAAAAAGAAAAGCTTATAGAGGAATGGTTTACAGAGCCTTGGCTGAAAATACAAACCAATTAACAAATACTAATAATGAAAAAAAATATGTTTTCGTTGGATTAAACTTTCTTACAAAATCTGAAGAAAAAATTATTCAATTTTTGGTTTCGAAAGATAAAGCAGAAATGCTTTGGGATACGGATGAGTATTACATGGAGTTTAACAAAGACAGCAAGGCAGGAGAAAGCTTAAGAAGATATAAAAAAAATAATGCCTATGGCTCCGATTGGAAATGGGAATTTAATGATTTTAAAGACGACGAAAAACAAATTCATGTAATAGGCTTAGGGAATGCAAGTATTCAGGGAAGAGTGGTGGCTCAAATTAATAAATCTTTAATAAACAGTGCAAATCAAAAATCGACTAATGTAATTGTATTACCGGATGAAAATTTATTATTATCCGTTTTAAATAATTTAGATGAAGAAGTCCATGATTTCAATATTACAATGGGTCTTTCACTTCGTAATTCTTCCCTTTTTTCTTTTATTAATTACTTATTTGACCTTCAATATCTTATCATAGAAGATAATATAAACGGTGATGGGAAAATATTAAAATTTAATGGAAGGAATATTATAAAAATTTTAACTCATCCTCTTATAAAAATCTATGAACAAAATGTTTTTCCCAATAAAGAAGGTACAGATATTTCAAGTAATTTTATACAAAATACTTTGCAGCAACTTAATGGAAGTCAGGGAGTTTTCTTCGCACCATATCAACTTTTTAATTTTTCCGAAAAAGCACCGTTATTTAAAATATTATTTACACCATGGTATTTAAAAGCTTCAAATGCATTAAAATGTTTATCAAACCTGATTGAAGTATTTAAGGAAATTTTTAAAACGTCAAACCATCCGATTGAAAATGAAAGTCTACTCTTGTTCGAAACATTTTTAAACAGGTTTGAAATAATATTTTCTATTCAGGAAAAGCAAGGTGAAACATTTTCTTTGCGCAGTTTGAGGTTGTTCATAAATGAGTTTTTCAGGCAAAGCAAATTACCATTTACTTCACAACAAAGTGCCGGATTGCAAATAATGGGGATGTTGGAAACAAGGGCGTTGGATTTTGAAAATGTAATTATTTTATCGTGTAATGAAGGGAGTTTACCTCAAATAAGAAAACAAAATTCATTAATACCCTTCGATGCCAATTTTGAGTTTGGCTTACCCACCTATCAGGTAAATGAAAATGGTATTGCCTATAATTTCTACAGGTTATTGCAAAGAGCTAAAAATGTTTACCTGCTTTATGTTTTACCCTCTGATACCTATGGAGGAAATGAAAAAAGCAGGTTTTTACATCAAATTGAAAATGAATTAATAAAATACAATCCGAATATAAAAATTCATTACCATTCAGTAGAGGAACATGAAGAAGAGCCTTTAACAAGTCCGATAATAAGGTTTGAAAAAAATCCATACATATTGGGTAAGATAAAAGAAGTACTTAACAGTGGAATCAGTCCTTCGCAATTAAATAATTTTGTTGAGTGCTCACTTAAATATTATTTCAATTCTATTGTTAAAATAAGAGAAGATAAAGAAACCGAAGAAACAATGGGTATTGACAAATTCGGTGAAATGGTGCATAAAACTTTGGAAGAAATTGATATCGAACTTCAAAAAGAAGGAAAAACTATTTTTGCGAAAGATTTACAAAATATAATTCCCGAAATAAATGAAAGGGTAAAAACAGTTTTTACTAAAGAATTCCCGGAATTCTCACTTGAAAATGGACTAAATTATCTTTATTTTAAAGTTGCCGGCAAAATGATTGAAAATTTATTGCAATATCAGGCCGATAATGAAAAATTTCCAATAACTATTTTAAGATTAGAAAAAAAATTGGATGCAGAATTTTTAGCTGAAATAGAAAATGAAAATATAGAAGTTAAAATTACGGGAAGAATTGATCGTATTGACCGGACGGATAAAAATGAAATAAGGATTATCGACTATAAAACAGGGAAAGTACTGCCAAAGGATTTAATACTTGGTAAAGGAAATGAAGAAGCGCTTTTAAACGACCCCCATAAGGGTAAAATAAGGCAATTATGGCTATATAAATATATTATCGCAAAGAGATTAATATCAAAACAAGGAGAAAACAATTCATTTACACTGTCATCAGGTATTTATTCCTTACGCAATATTGAGGCAGGTTATATAAAAGAAAATATAAGGTTTGAAACAGAAGAAAGTGAAAATTTAGAAACGTTTATAAAAGAATCGGAAAGGTTATTAACTAATTTAGTGGGTAAAATTTTAGATCCAAATACTGCATTTGAACAAACAGAAAAAATTAGTTCTTGCAGGTATTGCAACTATGCCAATATTTGTAAAAGGAATGCAGAGGAATATAATTAATTATTTTTTTTATTCTGAAAAATTTTTTCAAAATCGTAGTCACTCATTGGTTTAGTTAAATAATCTTTCACATTTTTATTTTTATGCGCCCGGTCAATATCCCTGTTATCAATAGAGGAAGAAAGCATATAAATATAAACCTTCTTTTCTAATTTTATGCTAATCTCTTCAAACTGTTCTAAAAATTGCCAACCATCGATAATGGGCATATTTATATCTAAAAATATAACATCAGGCATTCTTTCATTTACCCGGTTTTCTTCTTTTTTAAAATAATCCAGTGCAAATTTTCCATTTGTAAAAGTTAAAAAATTTTGAATAGAATTATTCTTTTTTAATTTAACCTTCATAATAGTATGGATAATGGTATCATCATCGATAATACATACTGTCCTCTCTTTTTCCGCTGCCTTATCCATAAATTATATTTTTTACAATAATAAAGATACTGCCATTAAAAAATAGCTTTTATAACTTTAAATGAATAACAAACCTGATTAACCATGTGATTTTTACAAATATTTTGTAAAAATCACATTATGTTAAATAGTTGACTGATTGAAAAAAATAAAAATCTTAAATGAAAAAAGCAGTAAAAAAAAGCAATTTCTCAATGTATGAAAAATTGCTTTTTATAAAGAGTTTCAGATTGTAAGAAAGAATGTCCAAAACCTTTTTAAACTATTAAAAATTAACTTAACAGTATTTCAATATCAATAAATTGAAAAATCTTAATGTATATTATAAAAAAATTAATTACAGAATTCATCAAAAGTCATTATTAAATGATCCGCAATCATTTGTGCCGACCTGCCTTCTATATGATGGCGTTCTACAAAATGAACCAACTCTCCATCTTTAAACAAAGCGATTGCCGGTGAAGAAGGAGGATAAGGTAAAGTATATTCACGTGCCTTATCAACAGCATCTTTTTCCATGCCTGCAAAAACTGTTACCAAATTAGTAGGTTTAATATTACTTTTTTGTAAAGCAAGTTTTACGCCGGGCCTTGCAGTTCCTGCAGCACAACCACAAACCGAATTAAATACCAACAAAGTAGTACCTTTTTTTTCTGTAAGGGCTTTATCAACCTCTTCAGAAGATTTTAACTCTTGAAAACCTACTGCTGTAAGGTCAATGCGCATTGGAGTAACTAATTCTTCAGGATACATATTTTTATTTAATTAAATTTTTTTCTTATTATTTTTTAAAAACACTTACAAAATATAAAAAGTTTAATTTATGTAATTTTACATAAAACCTAATTCCAATTTTGCCACTTCACTCATCATATCCTGAGTATAAGTTGGTTCAAAAGTTAATTCTACCTGAACATCATTTACATCCGGTATCAATCTTACCGCTTGTTCGACTTCACCCGGTATCGTTCCTGCTGAAGGGCATGAAGGTGAAGTAAGTGTCATTAAAATGTAAATATTATTGATAGGATAAATTTTTATATCATAAATTAATCCCAATTCATAAACATCCACCGGGATTTCAGGATCGTAAACTTTTTTTATGGCTTCTATTACCTGTTCTTTTAGTTCTGATTCAGTCATAAATAAATTGTTTGAAATAAATTTTATAATTATTGCCTGCCCGAAAAAGCCAAAGCATATAACTTCATTTGCTTAAGCATTGAAAACAAACCATTCGCACGAGTTTGAGCCAAGTGTTGTGCCATACCTATTTTTTCAATAAAATAAACATCAGCATTTGCAATTTCTAAAGGTGCAAACCCGGATAAAGCTCTAATTAACAAGCCAATTAATCCTTTAACTATTACTGCATCACTATCACCTTTAAAATAAATTTTACTATCGATAAACTCAGCATGTAACCAAACCCTGGATTGACAACCTTTTATTATATTGTCTTCATTTTTATAAATTTCTTCCATTACCGGAAGTTTTTTACCTATATCAATGATATATTCATATTTATCAGCCCAATCTTCAAAAAGAGAAAATTCATCAATAATTTCATCTTGAATTTCATTAATTGTCATTACCTCAATTTCTTTACAATTTTGTTTAAACCCCTCATCATCACATCTATTTCGTCTTTAGTATTATACATTGCAAATGAAGCACGGGATGTACCTAAAATCCCAAATCTATTCATTAATGGCTGTGTACAATGATGGCCTGTACGCACTGCAACTCCTTCATAAACATCGAGCATTGCACCAATATCTTGATGATGAATACCATCAATAACAAATGAAATAACACTTACTTTCTTTTTTGCATTTCCGATAATTTTTAATCCTTCAATTTCGCTTAATGCAAAAGTAGCATAGTTCAATAAATCATTTTCGTGCGCTTCAATAATATTTCTATCAAAACTTTCTAAATAATTTATGGCTGCTTTTAAGGCAACTGTATCGGCAATATTTGGCGTACCTGCTTCAAATTTATAAGGAAGGTCATTATATGTAGTTTTTTCAAAAGAAACATCTTTAATCATTTCTCCACCGCCTTGGTATGGCGGCATTTCATCTAAAATATTTTTTTTGCCGTAAAGAACTCCAACACCTGTTGGGCCATAAAGCTTATGAGATGAAAATACTAAAAAATCGCAATCTAATTTTTGAACATCAATTTTAAAATGGGAAGTTGCCTGAGCAGCATCCAATAAAACTTTTATATTTTTTTTATGGGCAATTTTAATTATTTCTTCAACAGGATTTATTACACCCATGCTATTAGAAACATAAACAACAGCAATTAATTTTGTATTTTCTGTTATTAATTTTTCAAATTCTTCAAGTATAATTTCTCCGGTTTCATCTATTGGAATTACTTTTAGTATTGCTTCTTTTTCTTCACAAAGCATTTGCCAGGGAACAATATTAGAATGATGTTCCATAGTTGAAATAATAATTTCATCACCCTTTTTAATATTATTTTTACCAAATGAAGTAGCAACCAAATTTATTCCTTCTGTTGTACCTCTTGTAAAAACAATTTCTTCCCTATGAGCAGCATTAATAAATTTTTTAACTACATCCCTTGTAGATTCATATTCAGCAGTAGCTTTTTCGGCAAGTGTGTGAATTCCTCTATGAATATTTGCATTATATTTTTCGTAATATTCTTCTAATGCATTTATAACCTGTAAAGGTTTTTGTGTTGTAGCTGCATTATCAAAATAAACTAAACGCTTACCATGAATGGATTGATTTAAAATAGGAAAATCTGCACGAACCTTTGTTAGATTAAAATCCTGAAACATTAATTTTGTATTTAAATGCAAAGATGTTTTTATATTATTTAAAAACATTCTAAATAGAAAAGGTTCAGAAATTATTTTTTTATTCCGAACCCGCGTAATTTTATTTCAGTTAATTTTCTTTTTGTATCAAGCGGGAAATCACCTTGCATCATCCAATCATAATAAGATGGTTCTTTTTGGAGAACATCTAAAATAGGTTTGTCTTTATGTTTTCCAAAATTAAATACTTCAACACCAACATTATTATAGGCAAATCTCCCTGCCAAGTCGATAATTTTTGATGCGGTTATTTCATGTAAAGCATCAATATCATTTTTAACAGGAGTATAAAAATTTCCTTTGTCATCTTTTATTTGAATTCCTTCATAGCATTCTATTTGTGCATTTAATACATGATAGGTAGCAAGGGCATCAGCTTCTGCGGAATGGGCATTTTCTAATTCCTTTTTACAATAAAATTTATAAGCTGCAGATAAATTTCGAGGTTCCATTAAATGAAAAATCTTTTGAGCATCAACCAATCTCCTGTTGGTTAAACTAAAATCAAGTTCTACGCGTAAAAATTCTTCAACCAGCATCGGTATATCAAATTTAATTACGTTATAACCGGCCAAATCACATCCTTCTAAAAACTGCGACAAGCTTTTTGCAACTTGTCGAAAGTTTGGTGCATCTTTAACATCCTCATCATATATTCCATGAATTAAACTTGATTCCAAAGGAATTAATCTTCCCGGGTTTAATTTTTGAGTTTTTATAATTGTTTCACCATTTGGCATGGCCTTTACAATCGAAATCTCTATAATTCTATCTTTAGAAATGCTTATTCCGGTAGTTTCAAGATCAAAAAAAGCAAGTGGTTTTTTTAGTTTTAAAATATGCATGAATTTTTTAGACTTGTTTTTTGTTCGGAAAGATATTAAAAGGCTTAGGTTGCTAATTTTTTATAAGAATGCCTTGTGTGATTTCGGTCATGTTTAAATTATCAAAATTGCCGGAACTCATCATCACAAGATTTTTATTTTCCCAGTTTTGATCTTTCAAAAATTGAATCATTTGAGATTTTTCTGTAAATATTTTTAAATCCGGCCTCTTAAAAGCTTTTTTTATTTCATCATCTGAAAGGATTTCTATCTTTTTTACTGAGGCTCCGTTAGGATTGTAATACACAATGGAAATATCAGGTACATTAAAAGTACCCTGATACTCTTTAATAAATTTTTTATTTAGGCTGCTAAAAGTGTGTAATTCTAGGCATGCAATTAAACCTCTATCCGGAAACTGGTTTTTTAATGCATCAAGAGTTGCTGCAAGTTTAGAAGGAGCATGTGCAAAATCGCGATATATGGCAGTATTAAAATTTTCTCCCACTTGTTCCAATCTTCTTTTTATTCCATTAAAAGAAGATATTTCTTTATAAAATTGTTCATCAGTAATTCCAATTTTATTTAAAACCGTTTTGGCACCACTTATGTTTCGCATGTTGTGATTTCCAAAAATTTGAATCGGTATCTTTCCGAAATCACTTTTAAGAAATGATTTCCCTTCCTGTATTTCATGAGGGTGGATTGAGTATTCAACATCGGTAACATCTGCACGTTCTTTTTTACCAATTACTGAAACTAAATCATCATTCGAATCAAAAATTAAAATTCCGCTTTTGGGTGTACTATCCGCAAATATTTCGAAAGATTTTACATATTCTTCAAAAGTCGAATAAATATTTACATGGTCCCAAGCCAAACCACTTATTAAACCTATATGATGATGATAAAACATAAACTTGGGCTGGCGGCGAATTGGTGAAGCCAAATATTCATCACCTTCAATGATTATTACAGGAGCGTCGTCGGTTAATCTGACCATTACATCAAACCCTTCTACTTCAGCACCAATAAGGTAATCAAACTTACGATTTATTTTATTTAAAACATGCATTATAATTGCTGTAATGGTTGTTTTACCATGACTACCTGCAATAACAATCCGTTGCTTATCAATACTTTGTTCATAAATGTATTCAGGATATGAATATATTTTTAATCCCAATGCTTTTGCACGCATTAATTCCGGATTATCAACGCGAGCGTGCATTCCTAAAATAATGGTATCAATTTCATTATTTAATTTCTCCGGAAACCAACCCGTTTCTTCAGGAAATAAATTATGTTTAAGTAACTTGTTTTTTGCCGGTTCAAATATCTCATCATCCGAACCTGAAATAACATGGCCTTGCCGATGTAGAGCAATGGCTAAATTATGCATTGTGCTTCCACCAATAGCTATAAAATGTATTCTACTCATAAATTAAATTTATTGCAATTTTTTAAACAGACGTATTAAAACTTTTTTTAATCTGTTTAAAAGAAATGAATTCTACAAAACTAATATTTTTTTTAAAAATTCACCTTAAATGAAAAAAACCAAAAAAATATATGATTGTTTGGTTTGCATATTTAAATCCTATAAAGATTCGGTTTGATTGGTAAATCTTATCTAATTATAATAAAATGGTCTATTTTATTTTACCAAATCATTATTTTCGTCGCTCTTGTCCTATAAAAGCTCTGAAAACAAGATTAAATCAATTTTACTTATATCTTTGAACCGGAAAATAATTAATATCATTTTTCGTTTTTTTTAAAATTATATGCGTTATATGTTTACTTATTTCATTACTTTATTTTTTCTTTTTTCATCTTGTCAATCTGATAAAAAAGAAAGTTCGGAATCACAATCAGAACATAATTATAAAATCACGGGTAAAATAGTTAATCCGCCCGGTGATATTATTGTGTTGGAGCAAATCATACCCAATAATAAACCTCTCGCCATTGATTCGGCAAAATTAAATTCATCAAAAGAATTTCATTTTACGGGCCATGTTAACCAGGCGGGTTTTTATCAACTTAGGTTATCCAAGAAAATATATGTTTTATTTATTTTAGATAATGTAAATACAGTAATTAATGTAACCGGAGATGTTTTAAAAGGTGAGTATACAATTAAAGGTGCAAAAGATAATGAATATTTAAAACAAACAGATAATCTGGCATCTTCATTAGATGTTGAATATAAAACTTTAACTGCCGCATACGGAAAAGCGGCTGAAGATGAAAATAAAGAAAAAATTAATTCGACTCGCATCCAATTAGAAGGCTACTTAAAAAGAAGAAATGAAGCTACAAAAAGTTTAATCAGGAAGATGGGTACATCGCCCGCTATTTTTTATACATTAAATTTATTGGAGGATCAGGAAAATGAATTTCCATTTTTGGATAGCCTTGCACAAAAATTAAGTGCATCAAATTCAAAATCACCTTTTGTTCAAATATTTGTTGACCAAATTAACTCTAAGAGGAAATTGGCAATCGGCCAGATGGCACCTGATATAACATTAAATAATCCCGAAGGTTTGCCTGTCAGTTTATCCGGTTTAAAAGGAAAATATGTATTAATTGATTTTTGGGCATCGTGGTGTGGGCCTTGCAGACAAGAAAACCCAAATGTTGTAAAACTTTATAATAAATTTAAAAATAAAAATTTTGAAATTTATGGTGTTTCCTTAGATAAGGATAAAGACAGTTGGATAAAAGCAATTGAAAAAGATGGATTAACCTGGGTTCATGTTTCGGATTTACAATCCTGGAACTCCGCAGGTGGAAGGGCATATCAAATTAACTCTATACCTGCTACTTATTTAATAGATCCTCAAGGTAAAATTTTAGCTAAAAATTTGAGAGGGAACGATTTAGAAAGGCAATTAGAGAGAATATTAAAATAATTTTTTAATTAAATATGATAAAGCTTTCCTTAAAAGAAGGCTTTTTTTATTTTAAGAAAATAAAAAATTAAATTTTTTGATTTCAGTTTTTAATTATTTTTGTTCTTAAAATTGAATCTTGAAAAAAAAAGAGACTTACGAAGATTTTATAATTAAGCTAAAAAAACGTTTACAAAAACCTCTTCCCGGTATAGAAGCTCATACAAAAATGATGAGTGACTATAAAATGAATAAATTAACACAACCGAATATAAATACTAAAAATAGTGCTGTGTTAATTTTACTTTATCCCCACAACGACGAAATTCATTTTCCTATCATTCTCAGATCAACTTACAATGGTACGCATAGTGCACAAATAGGGCTGCCGGGCGGAAAAGTAGAAAAAAATGATAAAGATTTTATAGATACCGCTTTAAGAGAGGCAGAGGAAGAAATTGGTTTAAATAGAAACGAAGTGGAAGTTTTAGGAATGCTTAGTCCGATTTTTATTTATGCAAGTAATCATTTAATGTATCCCGTGATAGGTTTTATACCCTTTCAACCTAAATTTATTTTGGATTCAAGAGAAGTTGCGCAATTATTTGAAGTTACTATAAACGAATTAAAAAAGCCGGAAATAATTAAGAAAACGGATATTTTTATTGCCCCGGATATAAAAATACATGCTCCCTATTATGATTTATTCAAACAAACTGTTTGGGGTGCAACTGCAATGGTTTTAAGTGAATTTTTAATGGTTTTAGAATAAAATCAAAAACTTCTCACCGTGAAATATATTTCTTAACATAAGAACCTTATGTTAAGAAATCGCTAATGAGTTAAAAAAAATTACAATATGAGTTTATCAATATCAAAATATTGATAATAAAAACATAATCAATTGACTCATTTATATTAAAAATGGAATGAATAACTAAAAATAATGTTATTCACGAACACTATTGCAAAAACAATTTGTGTAACATTAACTGTAAAAGCGCAATTTTTTTAAGAAAACCTTCGTGCGCTTTTCCAATCTTCAAATCTTTCCGTTATTCTTTTAGCAATTACTTCATAATTTGACCAACTATCATCAACGTGGTACATGGAAGCATAATTTTTTGCTAAATATTCATTATAATCATCAAAATATTTTCCACCCTGATAATAGCTTTTAGTAAAGGAAACACCTGTTTCATTTAATAAATCATTCCCCAAATAACCATCCCATATTTCACTTAATATGGTACAAGAAATTTGCCTGTTTTTAAATCTATATATTTGAATTTCAGATTCATCTTCAAAGTATTCGCTGAATAAATCGTTATCTATTATCCACCCTAAGTACATCCCAATGTGAGTATATGCATTTTCGATAGGTAAAAAATCAGGAAAATTACCCATAAAATGAGTTTTTGCCTGATCTATCATTTTGGATTGTTGCGCAAAATATCTGGCGTCTGTATTCATATTCAAATGATAAGCGTTCATAGGTAAGGAGCTTTTCCTTTATAAAGTGTTAGGATCAAATGTAAACAAATTTATAATTTTTTTTTATTAAAAAAAGTACTGTTTTGTTCCTTATTTATTTGGCAATGTATAATATTTATATATTTACTTAATTTTTTTATCATTTGAAGATGTCGATAGTAAGTAATAATATAAAATATCTGCGAAGAACAAAGGGTTTAACTCAAGAACAATTTGCGCGAAAAATTGGAATAAAACGCTCTTTACTAGGTGCTTATGAAGAAGGTCGTGCAAATCCCAATTATGAAAATTTAATGAATATGGCTAATTTTTTTGGCCGGTCAGTTGATATATTAATGAAAAATGATATCAGAAAACAGAACGAAATGAATAATAATTTATCTGTTTTAAATACATTTAGAGAAGATGAAATAAAAGCACCTGCTTCATTAGAAGATTTACTTAACGATTTAAACAAAGAAACCCAGTTAAAAGAAAATCACAATGTATTCAGCCCCGTTGCCGATACTTTCCCCAATTCAACTTTTGAAGAACCATCGCACTTTTCAACATTAAATAAAAATTTTATTTCTTCTGATTCTGAAATTTCAAATGGGTTCGAAACACAAAAAAATAATTTTTCTTACCAAAAATATTGCGAAACTTCGGATAATGATCCGGTATTAATAGAATATGTCAGTCAAAAAAATATTCAGAATTATTTAAATAATATTTCTTCTTCAGATTTTTTAAAACAATTACCTCTCATTCAACTACCAATGTTAAAGAAAGGACTTTACAGAGCCTTTGAAGCCGGGAATGACTTTCCTTTACCTGAATCAACAATTATTGGGAGTGCAGTTAAAAATTGGGTTGATATTAAAGATGGAATTCCATATATAATTATTGCTCAAAAAAGAGGAATTTTATTCAGAAGAGTTTTTAATCAGGTTAAAATTAAAGGAACGCTTTTGCTTAGTTCGGATAATTCTTCTTTCCCAACTATTGAAATTAGTATAAAAGAAGTTTTAGAAGCCTGGGAATTAAAAATGTTTTTTAGTTCTCAATTACCTGAACCAAGTCAATACATGCCCGCAATTGAACGTTTGTCGAAATTAGTTGATGAAATGCAGCAGGAAATTAAGGATATAAATAAATAAATAAATAAAAGAAAGAAAGAAAGAAAGAAAGAAACGAAGGTTTATACAAAATAGAACTAACTGCTTGTGAATTTAATTGTATTTTAATTATTGACTTAATATTGTAATTGTTTTTGCTCAAAAAATAATTAAATGAAAAAAATACAATAGGATTGTTTTTCTTTTGATGAGCATATAGTACTTTTTAGTTTTATAAAATGAAATATTTAAGTCTTAGAAACATTATTTTAATTTCTTTATTTTTCAGGATACTAGCCGTCATTTTTTCAAAAGGTTTTGCTTTTTCTGATGATCATTTTGAGATAATTGAAATAGCACAAAGCTGGTTGGATGGTGTTCCTTTTACAGCAAAAGGTGAAATTTATTTATTCAGCCTATTATATGTTGGTTTACATACCATTATTCTTCGTGCATGTGAAAGTTTAGGAATTTACAATCCTGAAGTTAAAATGTACATGGTAAGGTTATTTCATTCCTTATTTTCTTTATTTACTGTTTACTATGGTTATAAATTAACTGAAGTTTTATGCAGGAAATTTAATAACGAAATTAAAATTTTCAATTTTTCTTTACCACAATTAGTAGGTTTAATACTTGGTATCTTTTGGTTATTTCCCTTTATGAGTGTGAGAAGTTTGAGGGAATTCTTTTGTATACCATTTCTCATAGCAGGATTTTATTTTTTAATTTCAGATAAAAACAACACACCTCTTAAAAATTTAATAATCTCAACTTTCTTATTTGCTTTTGCTTTTGATGTGCGTTACCAAACTATTTTTTTTCCTTTAGGAGTAGGCTTGGTTTTACTTTTTAATAAACAAACTTTTAAGGGCGCTATTATTTTTGGTTTTTTATTTATCTTTTTTGTTTCCATAACCCAACTATTGTTCGATTATTTATATTGGGGAAGCCCTATTGCTTCTATACAAGCATATACTGCTTATAATGCTACACATTCTGCTGAATACCCACAGGGAGATTGGTTTATGTACATACTTACTATTGGAGGTTTATTACTGGCACCCGCTTGTTTTTTGTTTTTTATAGGTTTCTTTTATAACCTGCAAAAATATTTAATTATTTTCATTCCAACTGCGTTATTTTTTATTTTCCACTCTTATTTCCCTAACAAACAGGAAAGGTTTATTTTACCCATGCTCCCTTTTATTATCATATTAGGAATAATAGGTTTCGCGGAATATTATTCTAAAAATAATAACAAACAATGGGTTAAACAAAGTACGAAAGTATTGCTTGTATACTTTTTGGTGTTGAACACCATTGGTTTAATTGCATTGACATTTACTTATACAAAACGATCCAGGGTTGAAAGCATGACCTACTTATATAAAAAAGATGATGTTAAAAATATCGTTTTTGAAGGTGAAGGAGAAATTCCCTTCCCTCCTATTTTTTATTTAGGTAAACGAATAAATTATTTTGAAATAAAAGCAGACAAGGATGTTAAAGTTTTAAAAAAAGAGATTGAAACCGGAATCAATGTAAAACCAAATTATCTGATTATAACAGGCTCTAATAACTTAAAGCAGAGAGAAGAAAGGATGAAAACAATTTTCCCTGATATGAAAGAAGAGAAAGCCATTGTACCGGGCTTTGTTGATAATATAGCTTTCTATTTAAATCCCGAACACAATGTTAATGAAACCTGGTACATTTATAAGATTAAGTAAGATGATTATTTAAATTCAAAAAATTAATTTGTACTTTTATTAACAAAGTTTTATAATTTAGCGATGTAATTAATAATTACAATCATAAAATTAAATATTATGAAAAAATCCGGTGTAATTATTTTAATATTATTTTCCTTCATCGCATTAGAAGCTTGCCACTATTCGCCACAATCACAAACCTGGCATCCCAAAGGTCATGGCTCTTTAAGTACAAAAAAGCCAAGGGCGTATCGTAAGTAATTTTTATTATTTTCATATATAAAAAATGCATTCGATTTTTAAAAATTGAATCCCTCTGTTTCCTACATTTATATATTCCGTCAATATCTTTACTTTTGCTAAAGATGAGCATTACTCTATATTTCGTATATCATTAAAATATAAATGAAAAAAATTATTATTGCCATTGATGGCTATTCCGGATGCGGGAAAAGCACAACAGCTAAAATTGTGGCATCTCGAATGGGTTATATTTACATTGATACCGGTGCAATGTATAGGGCAGTTACATTATATTTTATAAAAAATAATATAGATTTAAATAATATTGAGCAAATAGAAAAATCATTAAAAAATATTGACATAGAGTTTATAAGAAATAAAGCAACGAATAAGGTTGAAACAATTTTAAATGGAGCAAATATAGATGGGGAAATAAGAAAAATGTATGTTTCTGAAATGGTAAGTCCGGTAAGTGCCATTGCTTTGGTGAGAAAACAAATGGTGAGCTTACAACAAAACATGGGCAAGAAGAAAGGAATTGTAATGGATGGAAGAGATATTGGAACTGTTGTTTTTCCCGGTGCTGAATTAAAAGTTTTTATGAATGCAGACTTAAAAATACGTGCATATAGAAGGAAATTAGAACTCTTGGAAAAAGGCGATGACGTGGATGTGACTGAAATAATGGAAAATTTACGTAAACGTGATCAAATCGATACTACTCGTATCGAAAGTCCTTTAAAGCAGGCTAATGATGCTTATTATTTAGATACCACTCATATTACTACTGATGAACAGGCAGATTATGTTATTAATCTAGCTATTGGCAAGAAAATTGCAAAAACAATTAATAGCAATGATTAAAATGGTTTTATATTATATCAATACCTTTTAATAGTATTAACATATATAACATGCAGGTTACGATTGATAAAAATTCGGGTTATTGTTTTGGTGTTGAATATGCTATACAAATGGCTGAAGATGAATTAGCTGATTCTAAAACATTATTTTGTCTTGGAGATATTGTTCATAACAATATGGAGGTTGAAAGGTTAAACAAAAAAGGACTTAAAATTATTGATCGCGATCAAATGAAAGAACTTCATGACTGCAAAGTTTTAATAAGAGCGCATGGAGAACCTCCTGAAACATATCAACTGGCTTTAAAAAATAATATTGAATTAATTGATGCTTCTTGCCCTGTTGTTTTAAAATTACAAAACAGAATTAAATATTCTTTTGATAAAATGGCTGAACATAAAGGTCAAATTGTAATTTATGGTCAGAAAGGACATGCAGAAGTGATTGGATTAAATGGACAAACCAACGACAGTTCTATAATTGTCACCACCGAAGATGATTTAAAACAAGTTGATTTTACAAAGCCAATCAGTTTTTACAGTCAGACTACAAAAAGTACAGAGGGCTTTTATAAAATGAAAGCACTGATTGAAGAAAAAATTAAAGAAGCAACTCTTGATAAAAACAACTCTGATAACATTGATATTTTTGATGCTAATGATAGTATTTGCAGGCAGGTGTCTAACAGGGAACCACAATTAGAAAAATTTTCAAAAGAACATGACGTGGTTTTGTTTGTAAGCGGAAAGAAAAGTTCTAACGGAAAAGCATTATACAGTGTTTGCAAAAAAAATAATGAAAGGAGTTTTTTTATAGAAAATGAATTAGAAATTGATCCTTTGTGGTTTAATGAAAACGATTCTATAGGTATTTGTGGTGCTACTTCAACTCCAATGTGGTTAATGGAAAATGTTTCTCAATTCGTGCTGGGGTTGGATGTTGCAGTCATATAATTTAATTATCATTTGTAATCATAGCCAATAAGTTTAAAAACTTATTGGCTTTTTTAATTAAAAAATAAATATTAGTTACATTCTTAAACTTTTTTCATCAATTTTATAAAAAAATAAAACATCATGAAAAAGTCTAAGTTTATTTTAGTTGGACTTACCCTTATTTTAGCACAATCCTGCAAAGAAGAACCACCAAAAGACGAATGGATTTCAGGAGAAAAAAATAGCAGAGATACACTTGTAAATGGCAGCAGATACAGAAGTTATCATGGAATGTATTATCCGATTTTTTTAAATAGAATTTCTCCACGCACCTATCAGGGATCGAATTTGCATGAAATTTCTAAACCGGGTTTCTCACCTGTGAGATCGGGCGGATTTGGATCTACCTCAAGGAGTTCATCTTCGCATTCATATGGTTCGTAAATGGACAGATATAAAATAAAACCCCGCCCCAATTGGCAAAAAATTGTTGAATCTCAAGGATTAAATTTTCATTCCTCAGATAATATTTATTGGGATGAATCCGCACATTATATTTTCAGGGAAAAAGAAATTTTAGAAATTGAAACTGCTACCAATGAGCTTTTTGAAATGTGCCTGAAGGCAGTACAACACATTTTTGACAATAAATTATTTCCGGATTTTAATATTCCCGATCAATTTATTGAGCTTTTAGAATACTCTTGGGAGAAAGATTTACCATCCATTTATGGAAGATTTGACCTTGCTTATGATGGAAAAGAAATTAAAATGTTAGAATTCAATGCCGATACACCTACATCATTATTAGAAGCATCTGTTATTCAATGGTATTGGCTGCAAGACGTGGATGCCGGAAAAGACCAGTTTAATTCTATTCACGAAAGATTAATTGCACATTTAAAAAATTTAGAACCTTATTTTTATTCCGGCGACTTCCATTTTTCTTGTGCGAAAGATACTGAAGAAGATTATTTAACGGTTGCCTATATTATGGATTGCGCGCAACAAGCAGGCTATAATGTGAAATTTATTTATATAGATGATATTGTTTATAATGATAAAAAAAACAAATTTCAAGGTATTGATAAAGAAGATATAGTTAATATTTTCAAGTTGTATCCTTATGAATGGATGATGAAGGAAGAGTTTGGTAAATACCTAATTAGTACAAAAGATAAAACAAATTGGGTAGAACCGGCATGGAAAGCTTTATTATCTAATAAAATGATTTTAAAAGTGCTTTGGGATATTTTTCCCAATCATAAATATTTATTGGAAACAAATATTTCACCTCTCCAATATTCATACGTTCGAAAACCAAAACTTTCCAGAGAAGGCGCGAACGTACAAATTGTTGAAAACGGAAGAATTAAAGCAGAAACAAAAGGTGAATATGGAAGAGAAGGTTATATCTATCAGGAATATTTTAAAATACCACATTTCGATCAAAACTTCCCTGTTTTAGGCAGTTGGATAATTGGAGGAGAAGCAGCCGGTATGGGAATACGTGAATCAAATTCAATAATTACAGATAATTCAAGTCGTTTTATTCCTCATTATTTTATTAAATAAATAAAATAATTTTCAATTTAAATTTTCATCAATAGTTCCGGTTTCTTCAGCATTCTCATTAAATACCGATACATTAAAAGTTAATCTGTGAAGAGGTGTGTGCCCATGTTTTAAAATGGCCTTCCGATGAAATAATGTAGCATATGCAAAATTAGTTTCCCAACCATATTGAGGATAGTTTTTTGCATGGTTAGCCATTAATTCATCTCTGTAAGTTTTTGCCAATACGGATGCAGCAGCAATTGAAAGAAATTTTGCATCGCCCTTAACAATGCAAACGTGCGACACAAAAGGAAAAGGTGTAAACCTGTTACCATCTATTAATAATAACTCCGGTATTACCATTAATTGTTCAACAGCCTTATGCATGGCTAAAAAAGAGGCGCGTAAAATATTTATCTCGTCAATTACTACATTACAAACTTCTGCAATTGCATAACATATTGCTTCTCTTTTTATTTCTTCTTTTAATAATTCTCTTTGCCCTGCAGTAAGTTGTTTGGAATCTGTTAATAAATTATGTTTATAATCTTTAGGTAAAATCACGGCAGCAGCCACAACAGGACCGGCTAAACAACCTCTGCCTGCTTCATCTAAACCTGCCTCAACTAATTTTGATGTATATGCAGAGCTTAACATTAAATTTATTTTTTAATATTCTCTTTTAAAATTAATTTTGAATTCAAAACAAATTTAACAAAAATAAAATTAATAATTTCGAATGGAAAACCCGTGGACGTTACTTTCAAGTCAAGATATTTATAGCAACCCATGGATACATTTAAGAGAAGATAAAGTATTAAATCCAAATGGCGGAGATGGAATATATGGAGTAGTAAGTTTTAAAAATATAGCTATAGGTATTATCCCGTTGGACGAAGAAAATAATATTTGGCTTGTTGGCCAGTTTAGATATCCTTTAAACGAATATTCCTGGGAAATACCCGAAGGCGGTGGAATAAAAAATACTGATCCATTAGATTCTGCAAAAAGAGAATTAAAAGAAGAAACAGGATTGACAGCACAAAAATGGTCATTCCTTGCCCGCATGCATACTTCAAATTCTGTTACTGATGAAGAAGCACTAATTTATTTAGCAGAAGTACTTACACCCGGTGAAAGTGAACCTGAAGAAACAGAACAATTAAAAGTAAAAAAAATACACTTAAGTGAAGCTGTGGATATGGTAATGAGAAATGAAATTACAGATTCAATGTCGGTTTATGGAATTTTAAAATTGGCCAGATTGTTAAAAATTTAATTATTTAATTTGAAAGATGGTTTTAATTATGAATATACTGATATTGATAAACTCATAATTAAAAATATTTTATTATCGTAATTATTTATTGGCTTGCGAATTTTAAGTAGAAATCATTTTAAAAGTGTTAAAAGGAATTTTAGAGGTTAAGGTTTAATAAAAAATGTTAAAAATTAATTTGAATCAATAAATTCTTTTCATAGTATTGCAACCTGATTTTTAAGGTCCTGTGGCCGAGTGGCTAGGCAGGGCTCTGCAAAAGCCCCTACAGCGGTTCGAATCCGCTCGGGACCTCTCTTGAAAATTAAGTAACTAATTATCAACTATTTTAGTTAATAATCCGAAAAAAAGGTATCTAATTGGTACACACTTTTCGGATTTTTTTATTCAGGCCATTCTTCAACAGAACAAATAAATCAAATTGAAATAAAAGATTATATGAAAATATTTGTAACTAATGTTCAAATATTATTCCCTTCAAATTATAAAACATACTCATATGTTGGAAATTAAAATATTTATTCAAAATTCATTACATAAAAAAGTATTACCGTTACTGATGATTTTTATTTTTTCATCAATTCAAAACCTTTTTTCTCAAACTTTATTTGAACAAAATGCAATAAAAGAAATAATAATAACTGAGCAAAAATTCTCGATTGAATCGCAATTTAAAGGTTTAAAAGAAGGTTTTTTGTCAAATATGGATACTTCAGCTTTAAGTGTGAATCAGGATGGATTATACAAAATGTATGGATTCTGGAAAAAGAAACCTGATAATTTGCAAGGTTTGGTATGGTACCCTACTGATGTTATTGTTAGCAGTGATAAACTATGGGCAGTTACTAACGGAGTGGCTTATTCAAAGTCAGAAAACGACTCTGTATATAAAAAAAAATTAAATTATTTTACAGTTTGGAAAAGAGAGAATTCAAATCAACCTTATAAATTTATTTTTGACGATGGTATAAGCTATTCAGGTAGTGAATCTGATTCAAATATTATTCATTCAATTTTAATAAAACAATCCGGTACAAATGACATTAAAATAATTGCTCAAAATAAAAAAACAATAGAAGAAGCAGTTAAAAATTATCAAACAACCGGATCGCATTTTCCGGCTAACGCTCTCTCCTTTTTTCACTCTCAATTTTCTATACTCCTTTCTAATCATTCCATAATAAGGAATAAAAAAGACCTTATCTTTCAAAAAGTTATCCCTCGTGAAACTTCTACAACCTTAAACCAAGTTCATAAAATTTTCAATAAAAGTGGAAATATGGCAATGTTTTATCACAAAATTACATTATCAGAAAATAATGAAAATAAAAAAACGGGTTATATTATTAGTATTTGGTCAATTATAGATTCCAGTCCTAAAATAATTTCTATGTTTATAAGCGTTAATTAACTTTATAATCAATTACAAAATTAACAAAACATAATTTTGTTTTAGGTGGAATGCTATTTTATTTTAATGTAGTTTCGAGCAGAATTTGAAATATTATTCTTCAATAATAAATTTATGGTTGCAAATAACACAATACAACTTTTTAAGAATCTGGTTGGCATTAAGTTTCAATTATATAACAGCCTTTTTACTTCCTTACCATTTCATAGAGTTGAAAAAACCGGGGTTCTTTTATCTTTATTTCTTCTCCATTGTGAGGAAGGCTTTACAAAAAATTTAAGTCCTGTCGAAATCATTGATTCTTTTTTAAAACAATATACATCTTATAATAATGAACAGGAACAAACTGAATTACTATTCAGGTTTGTTCAATACGCCGAACGACAAGTTGTTTTATTTGATGCTTTGGAGGACTCTGCTTTTAAAGATATTCACGATATGAATGGACCAGGTACTCTAAAGCAACTTCAAGCTCAAGTCATTCAAAATCAATCACAAAAACAATTAAAAGAAAAATTAAAATCTTTTTCGGTTTTATTGGTTTTAACAGCTCATCCTACACAGTTTTATCCAAGTGAAGTGCTTGGAATTATGAACGATTTATCAAAAGCCTTGCTGGATGACAATACGGCTTTGGTTAATACATATCTTCAACAATTAGGGAAAACGCCATTTTTAAAAAAAGAAAAACCAACTCCTTACGATGAAGCGGTTAGTTTAATATGGTTTTTAGAAAATATTTTTTATCAGGCCGCAGGGAACATTGTTTCATATTTAGGTAATCAATTTCCTGAAACATTAAGTATTAAAAACCCTTTGATTAAAATGGGTTTCTGGCCCGGTGGTGATAGAGATGGAAACCCTTTTGTAAAATGTGAAACCACACTAAAAGTTGCTGATGCCTTGCGTGGTGCAGTTATGAAAAGGTATTACATGGATGTGCGAAAACTTAAAAGAAGATTAACTTTTAAGGGAATCGAAAATGTACTTACCGAGTTAGACCAAAAATTATACAACAATCTTTTTGTACCGGGTTATAAATCCAATATTACAAAGGAAGAAATAATTTATACTTTACATCAAATAAGAGAAACTTTAATCAGCCAGCATAATTCACTCTTTTTGGATTTGGTTGAAAGTCTTTTAACAAGAGTTCAACTTTTTGGCTTGTATTTCGCTTCTCTTGACATCCGTCAGGATAGTACTGTACATGGTAATTTATTGGAAACTATAGCCCAACAAACCACACTGCTTCCAAAAAATTATAATACCTTATCAGAAAAAGAAAAAATTGATGCCTTATTTAATATAAATTCTTCGATAGAGAGTTCTATTATTGAAGATGAGCTAATGAAAGATACGTTGCAAACTATCACAGCCATTAAAGAAATACAAGAGTCGAATGGAGAAGAGGGTTGCCACAGATATATTATCAGCCATAGTACTTGCGCTTTAAATATTATTGAAGTTTATACTTTATTTATTTTAAGTGGATGGAAAAAAGAAAATTTAACTATTGATATAGTTCCTCTTTTCGAAACTATAGATGATTTGCGTGCTGCCGCAAATGTGATGAAAGAGCTTTATGAAAACGATAAATACATCTCGCACCTTAGCCAAAGAAAAAATACCCAAACCATTATGCTTGGTTTTTCTGATGGCACAAAGGATGGAGGTTATTTAATGGCAAATTGGAGTATATATTTAGCAAAAGAGCAATTAACTGCACTTTCTCGTCAATATGGTATAGAAGTTGTGTTTTTTGATGGTCGTGGCGGACCACCGGCGCGTGGTGGAGGAAAAACACATCAGTTTTATGCATCAATGGGGAAAAATATTGCAAATAAAGAAATTCAGCTTACCATTCAGGGTCAAACAGTCAGTTCCAACTTTGGGAATATAGATTCGGCAAAATATAATATTGAACAATTAGTTCATGCCGGGATAAGCAATGCACTTTTTTCTTCAAGAGAAGTTACTTTAACTAAACCTGAAGAAATTATAGTTCAATCCTTGGCTGACGAAAGTTATAAGGCATTTAATGTTTTAAAAAATGATCCTAATTTTCTGGAATATTTAAATTTCGCAAGTCCATTAAGATATTATGCAGAAACAAATATTGGCAGCAGGCCTTCAAAAAGAAGCAATGGAGGAAAATTAACGTTAAATGATCTTCGTGCAGTACCTTATGTTGGCGCATGGAGTCAATTAAAACAAAATTTGCCGGGCTATTATGGCGTAGGGTATGCATTTGAGAAAATGGAAAGGGATGGAAAGTGGAACGAGATTCAAAAATTATATGACAATTCACTTTTCTTTAAAACATTGTTGGACAATTGTGAAATGGCAATGAAAAAATGCTTTTTTCCACTTACCGCATATCTTGCGAAAAATGCTGAATACGGTTACTTATGGAATTTAATCTATGAAGAGTTTGAAAGAACTAAAAAATATGTTTTAAAACTATCAGGAAATAAGGAATTAATGGGTGATAAACCGGTTGATAAACTATCTATTGATATGAGGCAACGAATAGAATTACCTTTAGTAACTATTCAACAATATGCATTAACAAGAATAAGGGAATTAGATGAAAAGACTGAAAACGTTTCATTAAAAAAAATATATGAAAAATTGGTAATGCGTTGCTCTTTTGGAATTATAAATGCGGAAAGAAATTCTGCTTAGATTTTTTTATAAAATATACTCTAAAAAAATTAATAAGTTTTAGTGATGTCATTACTTTTTAAGTTTTGGCATCACTATTTTTATTTATAAAATCTAAAAAACAATTTTATGAAGTAAAATAAACAATATTTAATAAAAATGCATTTAACTTTATAAAAGATTAACAATATAATTGGTTGTATATAATTTTAAAAATGGAAAAAGAAATTAAAAGTGAAGATTTAAAAATTGAATTAAGGACACTTACTAAAGAGGATTATTTTGCCCTAAAATCTTCCATGATGGAAGCTTATGCTGAATGGGAAGGAGCTTCGTTTTGGGACGAATCACATATAAATAAATTAGTCGAAATTTTTCCTGAAGGACAAATTTGTATTTTAGTAAATGGAGCTATGGCCGGTTGCGCACTTTCATTAATTGTAGATTATAATGAATTTGGAGATAATCATACTTACGTTCAAATTACCGGTAATTACTCATTTTCTACTCATAATTCAAAAGGAGATGTACTTTATGGGATAGATTTTTTTGTCCATCCCGATTTTAGAGGAATGAGAATAGGAAGGAGACTTTATGATGCCAGAAAAGAAATTTGTGAAAGACTTAATTTAAGAGCAATAATTGCAGGTGGCAGGATTCCTAATTATAAAAAATATGCTGATAGATTTACTCCTAAAGAATATTTATTAAAAGTAAAAGGAAAGGAAATATACGACCCGACTTTATCATTTCAATTAGCTAATGATTTTCACGTTAGGAAAATTTTAAAAGGATATTTACCCGGAGATACACAATCGCTTGAATTTGCCTCCCTATTAGAATGGAATAATATTTATTATAATGAAAAGGCCGGCCATATTAATTCAAAAAAATCAATTATCAGACTTGGTTTGGTGCAATGGCAAATGAGGCCATTTCCTAATCTTGAATCATTATGTGAGCAAATTGAATTTTTTGTTGATGTGGTAAGCGATTATCAAAGTGATTTTATAATGTTTCCCGAATTATTTAATGCTCCTTTAATGACAGAATACAATCATTTAAGTGGATCGGAAGCAATGAGAGAAATTGCAAATTGCACAATACCATTACGAGACAAATTTATTGAATATGCAATAAGTTATAATATTAACATTATAACAGGAAGTATGCCTTATCTGGAAAATGGAATTTTACATAACGTTGGATACTTATGCAGAAGAGATGGTTCTTATGAAATGTATCGAAAAATTCATATAACACCTGCCGAAAAAAGTGCATGGGGAATGGTTGGCGGTGATAATATTACTACTTATGATACAGATTGCGGAAAGATTGGTATTGTAATTTGTTATGATATTGAATTTCCTGAACTGGGAAGAATTTTGGCTGATCAGGGTATGCAAATTTTATTTGTTCCCTTCATGACTGATACACAAAATGGCTACACTCGTGTGAGAAATTGTGCTCAGGCAAGGGCAATTGAAAATGAATGTTATGTGGCAATAGCCGGAAGTGTTGGAAATTTACCTAAAGTGCACAACATGGATATTCAATACGCTCAATCTGCAGTCTTTACTCCTTCCGATTTTTCTTTTCCCAGTAATGGAATTAAGGCCGAAGCGACCCCTAATACCGAAACCACTTTAATTGCTGATGTGGATGTGGATTTATTAAAGGAATTACACAATTTTGGTGCAGTAAGAAATTTAATTGACAGAAGGTTAGATATTTATAAAATAATAAACAAAAACAGATCAAAATTTTAAAACATATTGATTTAATTGGTTAAATATTGATTAAAATGTCAATATTTAACCAATGTTTTAAGTTTTCAATTTCTTCAGTCTTTAATATTTTTTTTATTATTATTTTAATAGAAATTTCACCATCTAATAATGGGAACTGATCTTTAATTATTTCACAACCGACATAATCTAAAGCTTCTTTCAATTTTTCAAATAAACTTGAATTTCCGAAAATACAAATCTTTTCGTAATCGAGGGCAGCTTCAAACCCTGTCAAATCTGCAATAATATTAATATAATCATTATGTAAATATCCAATTGAGGTTTGGCCAAAATTTTTCCACATGGTTCGCATTACATCATCCAAAGTTTTTTTGTTACCGGTTGCTTTCCTAATTTTTATATCCAAAATAAAAGCCACAAGACTTCCTTTGTGATAAATAGAAACTTTTTTATTTGGAATTCCATTCGAATAACCATCTACCCACAAATCAATTGAAGATTCGATTAGTGATTGATGGGCATGATTAGAAGTATTAAAATGGCGATTAAATGTATGAGATAATTCTTGTAAGTATTCATCACTATTCCATAAACCGCTTCTCACTAAAAATAAATCACCAAAGTAGGTTGTAATACCTTCAGCAATGTATCCGGTATTGAAATAATTTTCTTTTGTTAAATCATAAGGGAGCATTTCTTTAGGTCTTATTCGGCAAATATTCCAAATGTGGAAAAGTTCATGAGAGCAAATTCCTAAAATATCTTTTTTGTAAATAGAATCGAAATTTAATAAATTATTATTTTCATCAACTTCATTACCAATAACTATAACCGTTGAGTTGCGGTGCTCCACACCATGATAAAATTTATAAGGTAGCAATACGATAAGAAAATGATAGGTTTTGAATGGAAAACCATCCATCATTTTACTTTGTACATCAGAAAATTTTTTAAAATCTTCCTTCCACTTTTCATCATCAATTTTAAAATCACCTTGTATCCAAATATTAAATTCAATACCCTCAACGGGGTATTGAATTTGTTTTATGTTTGATGATGCAATGATTGGTGAATCTGTTAAATGATAAAAATCATCCGCAATGGCCGAATTATTTTCAAAATCTAACCCACTTGCGATTTTATAATTTTCCGGAAGATTCAAGTTGACTTTACATGATTCATTAATTCTCCTTTCCACATATAACAAACAATTGATAAAATTAATGTACATCATTTTTTCATCTATCCACGACCCTCCTGCATCCATCTGCTTTGCATAATATGCATATTTAATTTTTATCTCATGTTCACCTTCTGTTTTAACAATCCATCTTTCTTTTGATATTTTTTGTATTTCAAGTGGAAGTTCATTGCTTGAAAATGCTTTAATAAATAAAATATTTTTTGAAAAGTTTTGTAATTCATATCTCCCGGGTCTCCAGGCAGGCAATTGAATTTCAATTGTATTGGTTCGAATCCGATCAATTTGAAATTCTATTTCCAGTAAACTTTTTGAAGGATCAGGGAATGAAATGAAGTAGGAATGCATTGAGGAAATATTTTATATTTTTAGTAAGATTTATTACTTTGCCGGGAACAACGTTAAACAATGAATATTGAATTTAAAACTTTGGAACTATTAAATTTTTTATATCGGTAATTATAAAGGTAAGCAAGCATTTTCTGAAATTATACTGAAAGCTTATAGAAAACAATTAAATTTGGTATCTCAAATAGATAATCTTGAAGATTTAAGTAAGATAACATCTCTAAATATTGAAAAGCTAAATAATTTTAGTCTATAAGAGTAAATATTCAATATAGAATTGAATTTGATTATGATAAACAAACTAAAATATTTACAGTTTTAAACTTATCAAAGCATTATGAATAATTTTAAAATACCGGAAAATCACATTCCTCTTGAAGCCTTTCCTGTAGGTCAATATATTTCGGATGAATTAAAAGCAAGGAAAATTAAACCTAAAGATTTTGCTCCTTTAATAAATTTAACACCTACTTTTTTTAATGCATTACTAAAAGGGAATAAAAATATTAATGCTGAAATAGCTTATAAACTAGAAAGGGTTTTGAAGATAAAAGCAGAAATATGGCTGAGGCTACAATGTCAATACGAAATTGATTCATTAAGAATTAAATATGGAGAAACGCAAAATACTATTGATGCATAATCAAGAATATTCTATATGAACAAAAAAAAAACCCTAACAAATTTTGTTAAGGGCTTTTTTTAAATATTTTCAATTTTTAATATCTATAAGTATCTTTCTTAAAAGGTCCTTTTATATCAACTCCGATATATTCAGCCTGATCATTAGAAAGTACTTCCAGTTCAACACTAATTTTATCAAGATGCAATCTGGCAACTTTTTCGTCCAAGTGCTTAGGCAAAACATATACTTGGTTTTCATAACTGCCGGCATTTTGCCATAATTCTAATTGAGCCAATGTTTGGTTTGTAAATGACATCGACATTACAAAAGACGGATGACCCATTGCTACTCCTAAATTTACTAAGCGGCCTTCAGCTAAAACTATAACTTCTTTACCATCAATTGTATATTTATCAACTTGTGGTTTAATAACCTCTTTTGTATTGCCATATGTATCGTTTAACCAAGCCATATCAATTTCAGTATCGAAGTGGCCAATGTTACAGACAACGGCTTTATCTTTCATGGCTTTAAAATGCTTACCTACGATAATAGAATGATTACCGGTACAAGTAACAAAAATATCTCCCTGTGGAACAGCTCTGTCCATCTTCATAACCTGAAAACCATCCATCGCTGCTTGTAAAGCACAAATAGGATCTATTTCAGTAACAATAACTCTGCAACCTGCACCTGCTAAAGATTTCGCAGAACCTTTACCAACATCACCATATCCTGCTACAACTGCCACTTTACCTGCAAGCATTAAATCTGTTCCTCTACGGATTGCATCCACGCAGGATTCTTTACATCCATATAAATTATCAAATTTGGATTTAGTAACTGAATCATTCACATTTATACAAGGAAGCGGTAAAGAACCCTTTTTCATCCTGTCGTACAAACGTAAAACACCTGTTGTTGTCTCTTCAGATATACCTTTAATTTCTGAAACCAATTCAGGGAATTTATCTAAAACCATATTGGTTAAATCGCCACCATCATCCAATATCATGTTTAAAGGTTTGTGATCTTCACCGAAAAACAAAGTTTGTTCAATACACCACTCAAACTCTTCTTCATTCATCCCTTTCCAGGCATAAACAGAAACCCCGGCAGCAGCGATTGCAGCCGCGGCGTGATCTTGCGTAGAAAAAATATTACAAGACGACCAGGTAACTTCAGCACCTAATTCAACAAGTGTTTCAATTAAAACGGCCGTTTGTATTGTCATGTGCAAACAACCGGCAATACGGGCATTTTTTAGTGGTTTTGAAGCGCCAAATTCTTTTCTTAAAGACATTAGTCCGGGCATTTCTGCTTCTGCCAATTTAATTTCTTTTCGGCCAAACTCTGCTAATGCAATGTCTTTTACTTTGTATTTTGTGTAGATTTTTTCTTGTATCATTTTTATTCGTTTTCTGTTTGATGAGTAAAAATAGGTATTTTTTTTAAATTATACTTAGTATCAATATTCAACTTATTTTTTTTATTTTTGTTTTAAATAAAATTAAAAAATCATAGAATCTCTAAGAAATAAAACATGGCAGTTTTGGGCTTTAATTTAAACAGCTTTGATTATCATTTTAGCTTTTTGTATACCCGGAATTAAATGGAGGAGATTTTAGAAAAATAATTTAACATAATCTTACATTTTACGAATTGAATTTTATTTAGAAAACATTTTAAGCTTGTTAGGCTTTGCTTCAAAATTCATTTTTATAAAAAAACACTTCATATAAAAAATGTTGACTTGCAGTGTATTTTATAAATACACTAATTTTCTAATGTTTTTGGTTATGAATTTTGTAAGAGATTTAATTTTCTGTAAAAACCCCGGTTATTTTCCAACAATTCTAAATGTGTACCGCGTTCAACAATTTCACCGTTTTGAATTACAAGGATTTCATCTGCATGTTGAATAGTGCTTAATCTGTGAGCTATAACAAGAGTTGTCCTGTCTTTCATTAATTTTGTCAATGCCTCTTGAACTAATTTTTCTGATTCGGTATCAAGAGCAGATGTAGCTTCGTCTAAAATTAATATAGGTGGATTTTTAAAAACAGCTCTTGCAATACTTAATCTTTGACGCTGCCCTCCGGATAGTTTTACTCCCCTATCGCCTATGATAGTATCATATCCATCTTCAGTTGTAATAATAAATTCATGTGCATTAGCAATTTTGGCTGCCTGAATTACATCTTCAAGGGTAGCACTTAAATTTCCAAATGCGATATTATTAAAAATAGTATCATTAAATAAAATACTTTCTTGGGTTACAATCCCCATTTGTAAGCGCAGGCTTTCTAAATTACAGTTTCTAATATCTACGCCATCAATCAATATCTCTCCTGATTTTACATCATAAAATCTTGGAATTAAATCTGCTATCGTTGACTTGCCTCCACCGGAAGATCCTACCAAGGCTATCATTTTACTTTTCTTTAAGGAAAAGTTTATATTTTTCAATACATCTCTTTCTCCATAAGAAAATACAACATTTTTAAATTCTATTTGTTTATCAAATGGCTTTAAAACAATGGCATTATCGATTTCTTTTATTTCGGTTTTAATATCAATAATTTCTAAAATTCTGTTTCCGGCAGCTAAACCTCTTTGCAACTTGCTAAAAACCTGAGAAAGTTCTTTTGCCGGTTTAGTAATCTGAGTGAATAAAGCAATGTAGGTAATGAATTCACTTGCAGAAAGTGAGCTTTCTTTTGAAAGAACCAACGAACCACCATAATATAATATGAAAGCGGCTAAACTAACTCCCATAAATTCTGAAAAAGGAGGTGCAAGTTCACGTCTATAAGCCAGATATCGCATTAATTTAGCATAATTACTGTTTTCAGAATCAAATTTTTTCCTAATATAGTTTGTTCCATTAAATGCTTTTATAACCTTTATCCCTGATAAGGTTTCGTCAATTATTCCTAATATCACTCCTAAAGATATTTGTCCTTGATTGGCGCTTTCTCTTAATTTTTTAATCAGTATTGCTATTAAAGCACCCGAAAGTGGTAAAACTATTAAACTAAACAAAGTTAATCGTGGCGACATATAGAATAAGTATATAAAATACCCAACAAGTGTGAATGGTTCTTTTAAAATAGTGGAAAAGTTATGTGAAATGGTTCCTTCTACTTCCTGAATATCATTAGTCATTCTTGAAATCAAGTCTCCCCTCCTCTCATTTGTAAAATAGTTAATATGCAAGGAAGATATTTTTTCAAAAGCAGTTTTTCTGAGTCGATAAACTATTTCAGTTCTTAGAAATTCAATAATTCTGATAGCAAAATATCTAAAAATATTAGTCAATAACACTGAAATAATAATTGTAATGCATACAATTTTTAATGCTGTAATATTATCAAATTGTAAAAGGTACTTTTGAAAAATTCCAATAAGATCAAAATAACTTGCTTTTTTGTTTTGAACGGTTCCTAAATCTGAAACTCCAAACAATAAATTTAAAAGTGGGATTATTAAAACAAAATTAAATAAACCGAAAAATGTGCCTATTAAAGAATATAATAAATATGGGATTGCAAGCCTGCTTATAGGTCCGGCAAAATTTAATAAACGGAAATATATTTTCATAGAGTAATGAGCAAATAACAAAGTAAGCCCTAAAATTTAATCAGTGCTTATGCAATGGAAAAACAAAACTAATTATTTTTATAATAGATAAATCCTTTCAAGGATTACACTTTACATCTTATTTTTAAAATATATTATCAATTTTTTATGCCGTAATTAGTAAAAGCTATTTTTTCTGACTTTACTTTATCAAACAATTCAAATACATCTTTAGATCGCGGAAGCTCTTTATGAAATAAGTGGTATTGAACAGCAACCAAATTTAATGGTTTGATATCTGCATTAATCAATTCAAGTCGGAATTGCACATCCGAATCTTCACCATTGCCTGGGTTTCTGTATCTTTCATCAAAACCATTAATTGATAAAAGTTTTTCTTTATACAAAGAAAAATTGCATCCTAAAATCCCTCGCTTTCTTTTATTAAATAAAGATTGAAGAAATTTATTTTTTATATAAATACCCTTTTCAATATTTGATTCTCTAAAAAAAGAATAATAAAGCATTAACAGAAAATTATTTTCGAGCCATCCCTTTCTTACATTTTCAGGAGTAAGCATAGAGGTAATTTTTTTTGAAAGATTTACCCTTCTTCCGGTTATGCATGCATCTTTTTCTTTATAATCGAAATGCTCTTTTATAAATTGTTTGTGAGGCACGCAATCTCCATCAATAAAAATTAAATAATCGGAATTTGATGCTAAAACTGCCTTATTCAATATTATATTTTTTCTCCAACCCATATCTTCATGCCAAATATGGTTAATTTTTAAAGAAGAATTTTTTACAATATTTTCGAGCTCTTTTACTACTTCTTCGTTAGAGCCGTCATCTGCTATTATAACTTCAAAATCTTTAAAAGTTTGTCTTTCCAAGCCGGCTAAAACCAGTTTTAGATATTCAATTTTATTATAAAATGCTATTATTAAAGAACAGGAATACATAAATTAAACACGGGATTAACCTAAAACCTGCTTTTTTATACTTCTTCTAAACTTTTGAAATTTGTGTTTGAATATTTCCATTGAATTCGATATGCCTAATAATACTTCTTCCCGGAAACTAAATTCAATCTCCCCCGATTTATAAAATACTCCATCTGTATCGTCAATAAACCATAGCTTATAGTTTTCATTTTTCATCCACTCTTTAATTTCCTTCATAAAAGGATTCGAATATTCACCCGATAACCATTCGGCAGAAATTATTTTAGGTCTGCTTACAAGATGCTTGATCACATACCATTCAGCACCTTCAATATCAATTGATAAAAGATCTATTTTTCCATTATCAACTGAACTGAATAATTTTGCCTGAACAGAAAATTTATCCTCTTCGTTTGGTTTATATTTATCATTAACAAGCGCAGGAGAGCTGTCTAAATTTCCCAAGAAAGTAGAGGCGCTTGTACGAAAAAAAGTAACAGGTTCTTCCTTATCATAAATAGCAAAAGGATAAACTGTTACATTCTTTTTATTTAAGAAATAAGAATTGATTTTTTCAATTATAATAGGATCTGCCTCAACCAATAGTGTAGGTACACCTTCATTAATGAAATCAATAATATTTGATGTTTCGGGATAATAAACTCCTACTTCCGCTACACTATCAATTTTTAAATTCTTTTTTTTACAAAATCTATAAAGTTTATTTTTCATTAAAATATTAATTTTCCTCTATGTCGTATTGTTTGATTTTTCTATAAAGGGTGCGTTCAGAAATCCCTAAATCCCGGGCAGCATATTTACGCCTGTTTTTATTTTTTTTCAAGGCTTTAATTATCATTTCTTTTTCCTTTTTTTCCAGGGATAATGATTCATCTTCTGCCGTTTCATGCGAAATGTCTTCTATTTTATCAAGTTCAATCGTATCTTTCTCTTTTTTAGACGATTCCAGATATTTATTTTTTTGTTCAGTTATTAAAGGTTTAAAACCTTCATCTTCCTGGATTTCATTAAACAAATCATGATGTTCTTTTAAAATATCGCTATTTACATGCCCGCTTTCTAAAACCTGATAAACCAATTTTTTCATCTCATTTACATCTTTCCTAAGTTCAAAAAGAACTTTATATAAAATGTCCCTTTCCGAAAAATTATTTGACTTTTCTTCTTTAAACAATGCCGGGGCCATGCTCACTTCATTAGCGGGTAAATATTTTCGAAGGGTTTCTACAGAAATCTCTCTGTTATCCGGTTCTAAAACAGAAATCTGTTCAACGAGATTTTTTAATTGACGAATATTTCCGGGAAATCTAAATTGCAATAATAATTGGCTTGCATCCGCCGATAATGAAACCGGCTTCGCTCTGTATCTTTCAGAAAAATCTGATCCGAATTTTTTAAATAACAAAATTATATCATTTCCCCGTTCTCGAAGTGGCGGAACATAAATAGGAACAGTATTTAACCGATAATATAAATCTTCCCTAAAAGTTCTGTTGCGTACTGCTTCCAATAAATTTACATTGGTTGCTGCAATAACCCTTACATCTGTTTTTTGTACTTTGGATGAACCTACTCTAATAAATTCTCCATTCTCCAATACTCTTAATAATCGTGCTTGGGTTCCCAAAGGCATTTCACCAATTTCATCCAGAAAAATTGTTCCTCCATTCACGGTTTCAAAATATCCTTTTCTTGCATCTACTGCACCGGTAAATGATCCTTTCTCGTGTCCGAAAAGTTCGGAGTCAATAGTACCCTCAGGTATAGCGCCGCAGTTTATTGCAATAAACTGACCATGTTTGCGAGCACTTAATTGATGGATTATTTTAGAAAAAGATTCTTTTCCACTCCCGCTTTCACCGGTAATCAATACTGTCATATCAGTTTGAGCAACTTGCATACCCACTTGAATAGCATAATTGAGCAAAGGTGAATTTCCAATAATTCCGAATCGGTTTTTTATTGATTGTATATCCTGATTATCAATTGTCATTCTAAAAAATTAAAAATTAGCTGTTGAGTTATTATTTTCATTTAAATATATTTCCCCCAATAATGTTCCTGCAGTACATTCTTTAACTAAAACATGTACATACTGGCCTTTTTTAAAATTCTCTTTTGGAAAAACAATAACTTTATTTGCAGAATTTCGTCCTTGCAAATCATCTACTGATTTTTTAGAAAAACCTTCAATTAAAACCTTATAAACTTTTCCAATATTCATTTTATTGCGTTCTAATGAATGTTGCCTTTGTAGAAGGATAATTTCATTCAACCTTCTTTTTTTTATATCTTCAGGTACATCGTCAGGATATTTTTTGGCTGCGGGTGTGTTTGGGCGTTCTGAATAGGTAAACATGTATGCAAAATCGTATTTTACCCATTCCATTAATGAGAGTGTATTTTTGTGTTCTTCCTCAGTTTCAGAACAAAATCCGGCAATCATATCAGTAGATACTCCGCACTCGTCTCCCAAAATATTTCTAATAGAATTTAATCTTTCCATATACCATTCTCGTGTATATGTTCGATTCATAATTTTCAAAATTCTTGAATCACCGCTTTGAGCAGGCAAATGAATGGCTTTACAAATATTTTCGTATTTTTTCATTGTATAAAGCACTTCATCTGTAATATCTTTAGGATGAGAAGTAGAAAAACGCACCCTTAATTCAGGATTTACTAAAGCTACTTTTTCAAGGAGGCGTGCAAAATTCGTAACTTCTCCCCCGTCTTCAGCCCATTTATAAGAATCTACATTCTGTCCCAATAAAATAACTTCTTTATATCCTTTACTAAATAATTCCTCTGCTTCTTTAATAATGGAATAAAAATCACGACTGCGTTCTCTTCCACGAGTATAAGGCACTACACAAAATGAACACATATTATCGCAACCCCGCATTATTGAAATAAATGCAGAAACCCCATTAGTATTTAATCGAACCGGACTTATATCGGCATAGGTTTCTTCACGAGAAAGAAAAACATTAACAGCTTTTTGTCCTGATTCTACTTCCGAAACCAGGTTAGGTAAATCGCGGTAAGAATCCGGCCCTACAACCATATCAACAATTTTTTCTTCTTCAAGAAATTTTGTTTTTAAGCGTTCGGCCATACAGCCTAATACACCAATTATTATTTCAGGATTTATTTTTTTTATTATTTGTAACTGATTTAGTCTGTTCCTTACTTTTTGTTCTGCATTTTCGCGTATTGAACAAGTATTAATTAGAATAAGATCAGCTTTTTCATATTCACTGGTTGTAGAAAAACCATTTTCTTGCAAAATTGACGTGACTATTTCCGAATCCGAAAAATTCATCTGGCAACCATAGCTTTCAATATATAATTTCCTCCCTTCTTTATTTTCATCTTTTGATATCAACATCAAATCACTTGCAATTTTATCTTCATCCGATAAGATTCCGATTTCTGTAATCATAATAATTGTTAATTTTTTTCATTATTAATTGCGGGGCACAAAGATAGAATTTAATTTTATTATTCTGCCATAATGGCAGAATAATTTTATTTTTTATTTTTTTTATTTAAAATATAACTTTTAAAATTAAAAAGCGTTGAAATTCCAAACAAATTTTATTGTTACTTTTAATTTAATTTTTGTATAAACCTTCAAACAAATTTAAATCTTTAAAAAAATAAATTGACTAATTATATATGAATAAATTTATTATAACCGTGTTATGCAGTTTAATGTTAACAGTTACTTTTGCACAAAAAAAGAAAATTTCTAAACCGAAAAAGTCAACCACAACACCAACTGAAAAGTTAATTAAATTAAGTTTAATGCTTGATGGAAAGGATTTTAACCAGGCACCCAAAACTTCATTATCAGGTTTAAACTTTCAAATTAGTCCAAAAAATAATTACAGAGTTGTTTGGGAAGCCATACTTATGCGCGGAGAGAAAAAAATTGCCAATAATTTTGGTGACTCTATGATTGGAGAAAAATTGCTGTCATTAGGTTTTGTACAGGCAATGAGAAAACCCGGTGATATATTGGTTTTAAATATTAAAAAAATCCGTTTAAAAAAAGGTGATGATGTTATTGAAGTAAAGGCGGAACCAAAAAAATTTAATCTTTCCCTGTAATTAAAACGGATAACCGATTCCGATATTTAAAACTGTTTGTTGTTTTACTCCGAAAGGAGTTTTGAATGAAAGGTTTTTTGACATCCATTTATCACCTTCAGGCATATTTGGATTGTATAATTTTGTCCCTACATCTAACCTTAAAATAACGAACGTAAAATCAAAACGGAAACCAACTCCCGTTCCTAATGCTATTTCTTTATAAAACCTGTTTACATTAAAATCTGCATTCGGTCTGTCTTTAAATGGTTGAATTCTCCATACATTACCGGCATCAACAAACAAAGCCATTTTTAAATATTTAAAAACAGGGAATCGATATTCGGCAT
This sequence comes from Spirosomataceae bacterium, assembly GCA_965248855.1. Lineage (GTDB taxonomy): Bacteria > Bacteroidota > Bacteroidia > Cytophagales > 172606-1 > CBDFKQ01. The sequence continues at coordinate 111,448 of CBDFKQ010000012.1, forward strand.
TCAATTCCAGTAATATATTACCGGGTTGTTCAAATAAATATGGGTTGGTTAAAGATTGAGGTGCGATACTATCTCTAATTGGCAATGCCGAACCTAAACCAACACGACGTGGCGACCACGCTCTCATGCTATTGCTACCACCACTGAAATAAAATTTCTCGTAAGGTAAACTTAAAGTATTGCCATAAGAGTTTGCTAAACCTGTATTTATTCTGGTAACAAAATATGTTTTTTTAGAAACCGGTAAATAAAACCTGTACTCTGCGCCCAACCTATAAAATCTATAATATTGAATATTCCCAATTTCATCATTTCCTCTTTGAAAAGATGGTAAAAAATTTAAAGTATTTCCTCCTACTTCCCCACTTAATCGCCAATACCTTGCAGATGTATTTACCAATGGCGAAAAGTCATTATAAATATAACTTGCACTAAAACTTGATATGAATGCTGTATTAAAACTTTGTTTGAGTGAATTTCCTTTTATTTGTAAACTATCCAGATATAACTTGAATGGATCGCTTTTAAAAACTGTATTAACATAATTTATATCTATTACATTTACCGTAAAACTTCTTATCAATGAAGGTTGCCAGGTATAAATCATGGCTACCCTGAAATTTTTTCGATTATACTCCGGGCGATTCGTGTAATTATAACCTACCAACAAGCGTGTTTTTGGATTATAAGAATCAAATTTAAACCTAAACTTTGTTGGAAAAACAATTTTTGGTAATATTAATGATGAACTTAAATTTAATTCTTCACTTGCATAAGGCTTAGGATCCAGAAAACCAAGTTGACCTTCTATAGCAGCTCTTGCAGTGGTTTCGAAAACTTCAAACCCTCTAAAAGGATTTCGAACTTTAAATGTCCATGATAAAAATGGCCCCGGTAAACCCTGACTTACTGTTCCTCCGGCCTCTTCACTGGTTTGATATTTATCTAAAGGACTTGCAAAAATATTTATTTTTAATTTATCGGCTTTTAAAGTATCAAAAACAAAATTTGCAAATTTAAAAATATCTAAATTATTTAAACGTTTTTGAGTTTCTAAAGCTTGTTTTTGACTGTAATATTGTTTGGGTTGTATGGTAACTTTACTATTTAATGATTTAAAGGTATAAGGTTTATTATAACCCAAATAGTGAATATTATTAAAGACTGTTGTATCTCGATTTTTATTTTTACGTTTTACATTTGCATCTACAGTAAAATAAATTTTATCCACTGTATATCTTTGGTGAAAACCTTCACCGGGATCAATGATATTAAAAAAAATATCTACAAAACCTTTTTTTAAAGTTGAATCTGTTTTTATGGTGTCATCAACTAATATTCTTTCGTACTGCCTGGTAAAACCAAAATACCCTGTATTACGCAATAATTTTTCTATCCTTTCGCGTTCAGAATCCAACTTATCCCTATCATATCGAACATTCTTTTCAATAAAAGTGTCGCCAATGTTGGCATATAAAATACTGTCAATTACACAATCATCAGTATTATAATATAGATTTTCAAACATAAAAGGTCTATTCTCAACAATTAAATAAGAAACGTTTGCTGTTTTATGTTTTTTATTATAAGTTATTTTATATTCTGTTTTGGCCTTAAAAAAACCTTTTGTTTTGAGGTAAAGTTCTATTTGTGATTGTGTTTGGATGATTAAAGCACTGTCGATAAAAATTGGTTTAGAACCTAAGTTTCTCATTACCCAATTTCCATCTTCCAGTCTGGTATTGAGTTTATCAATTTTCTTTTTTTTTCTTGTTTTTAATGTTTTTATTTTTTTTGCGTTTGTTTCACTCGCAATTTTTTTATCATACTTTTCATTCTTAACTCTTATTTCTTCTTCAATCTTATTTTTATCATATCTTTTGGATCCAACCTGATAAGCATACAATTGCAACATAATGGGAGTACCCAATAAACGTCGATTTGCTTTCTGTTTAAACAAGGAAGTCAATTTATCGTTTGATACTATTTTATTACCTTTTACAGATTGAGAATAAGCAAGATATTGGTTTTCTTTGACCAATCGGGTAGGATAACAGGAAGTAATTAAAAGCAGAATTGCTACAAATAAAAAAACGCTTTTTACTGAAAAATAAAATTTATTTTTTGTAAAAAAATTAAAAGTAAAATTTAAATAATTTCGCAAACGAATTAATTTGAGTTAAATATGATAACCAAAAAATGGTCACATTTGATAAAATCCCTGCAAATTAAAAAATATCGGCAAATTCATCAATCATTTTTAGTCGAAGGGGCAAAAAGCGTGCAAGAATTATTAGAATCAAATTTTAAAACAGATATAATTTTTGCTACTGAAAGTTTTTATGAGAATAATTTAAAAAAAATAAATTGTGAGTATCAAATCGTATCAGAAAATGATTTGGAGAAAGCAGGAAGTTTAGAAACTAATAACTCATGCATAGCAATTGCAAAAATTAAAAAAAATGAATTTTTAAAAATAGAAAAAAATGAATTTGCATTGATACTGAATGAAATTAAAGATCCGGGAAATTTGGGAACCATTATCAGAATTGCCGATTGGTATGGTATCAATAAAATTATTTGCAGTGATGAAACTGTTGATTTTTATAACCCAAAAGTAATATCGGCAAGCATGGGTTCTTTCACCAGAGTTCAGCTTTATTATTGCGATTTAGAAGAATTTCTGATTAAAAGTAATGAAAATATTTACGGTGCCTTATTGGAGGGAGAAAATATTCATAAATTAGAATTTGAAAGTTCAGGCTATATTTTAATGGGAAATGAATCAAAAGGAATTGCCGAAAATTTAAAAAAATACATTAAAAAAAGTATTAACATTCCAAAGTTCGGAAATGCAGAATCATTAAATGTTGCTGTTGCCACTGCTGTGATTTGTGATAATTTGAGGAGGGGTTAAAAATTACTTTCTTTTAAAATTATAATAAGTTAAATGAAATTATTATTAAGAGAATTTATAAATGCATTTTTAAAAGAATTATGAATTTATCAATATTGATATTTTCTTCCCTTGGCCTGTCCCCTGACAGGCTAAAATATTTGAATTTAAATTATTATGTATAGAATTTATAAACTATAAACAATTCATTTATAAATTGTTTAATTAAGTTTATTATTTCTTCTGCCTGTCAGGGGACAGGCAGAAGAAGAAGTTTTTATAAATACATTTCTAAAAAAATTATGAATTTATCAATATTGATATTTTGATATTCTGTTTAAATTTCATTTAAACAAATTTATAATTAATCTAAAACAAAAAACCTCCTGAGTTGTCAGGAGGTTTTTTGTTGTTCTTTAAAACTATAATTATTGCTTAGGAGCAGTTGTTGGTGTTACAGCTGCAGCAATAACTTCGCCTTTTATTGTTAAAATAATAGAAGGAGTGCTTGAATTAGAGGTAACCGTTGCAGTTTTATTGAACGGACCGGCATTTTTAGCATTGTAAGTAAGTTTTATAAAACCAGATTTACCGGGCAACACAGGTGTTTTTGTGAAATCACCCAATGTACAACCACATCCGGGTTGAACGTTAGAAACAGTTAATGGCGATTTACCGGTGTTTGTAAAAGTAAAATCTGCAGTGCCTGGTTTATCTTGTTGTAATTTTCCCAAATCAATTACACTGCTTTTAAGAGTAAGAATGGGTGCTTTCTCATCAACTTTTGCTGTTGTAACCGTAGTTGTTGTTGCAGAAGTTGATGTTTTTGTTTGCTGAGCGAAAGAAAATGAAGATACTAACGCGAAAGCCGCAGCGAATAAGATTGACTTTTTCATAATATTTTGTTTTAAGGGTGAAAAAAATATTTTTCCGGAACAAATGTGCATGTTCTTTATGCAAAAATATGTTATCTAATTGGTAATTATTGTTAACAACATGTTAAATATATTTACATCCACCAAAACTGAACTTTTAATCATTCAGATGTGCGTTGGGTCGGTTACAATTTTAGGTCAAGAAATTTTTAGCCTTAATTGTTGACAGCATATGAAAATATTAATTAAATTTCGACACAAAAATTTAATTAATTTATTAAAGATGGAATTATTTAACGTGTATCCGCTTTATAATATCGAACCTGTAAAAGGGATTGGAAGCTATGTATGGGATGAAAACGGAACTAAATATTTAGATTTATATGGTGGCCATGCGGTAATTTCCATAGGTCATTCACACCCACACTATGTTGAAAAATTAAGCGAACAATTAAATAAAATCGGATTTTATTCCAATTCTGTTAAAATTTCAATGCAAAATGAGTTGGCAGAAAAATTGGGAAGTCTCTCCGGTTACGACAGTTATAATCTTTTTTTATGCAATTCCGGTGCAGAAGCTAATGAAAATGCTTTAAAACTTGCTTCTTTTCATAATGGACGTAAAAAAATAATAGCTTTTAAAAAATCTTTTCATGGCCGAACTTCAGGGGCTGTGGCGATAACAGATAATCCTTCAATTGTAGCACCTATCAATTTTAACAATCATGTTACTTTTTTGCCATTTAACGACATTGAAGCACTTGAAGAAGCGGTGAATGAAGAAATTTGTGCAGTAATTGTAGAAGGCATTCAAGGTGTGGGTGGAATAAATATAGCAAGCGAATTATTTTTACAAAAAGCACGTGAGTTGTGCGATAAATTTGGCGTTGTTTTAATTTTAGATAGTGTACAATGTGGATATGGCCGCTCGGGGAAATTCTTTTCACATCAATATGCAAATATTGATCCTGATTTGATCACTATTGCCAAGGGAATGGGAAATGGATTTCCCATTGGCGGAGTGTTAATTAGCCCGATTTTTAAAGCAGTATCGGGAATGTTGGGAACCACTTTTGGAGGTAATCATTTAGCCTGCGCAGCAGCAATTGCTGTATTGGATGTAATGAAAGATGAAAATTTAATTGAAAATGCTCTGGAAATCGGAAGTTATATTACCCATAAATTAAAAAGCTTACCCGGTATAAAAGAAATAAGAGGACGGGGCTTAATGATAGGAATTGAATTGGATGAACCTGCAGATGAAATGCGTAAAAAGTTGTTGTTTGATAAGCATATTTTTACCGGAGCTTCAGGTAAAAATGTAATTAGATTACTGCCTTCATTAGCGCTTAAAAAACAAGATGCCGATATTTTTATTGAATCTTTTAAAGCTTTAATAAAGGAAAGGGTTTTAGCTTAAATTTTATCTTTTATAAGTAAGTCAACATTTTTTTAGTTCGGCATAAAAATAAAACCAATAAAAAATTATAATTTTTTATTGGTTTTATTTCATCTCTAATTTTTTGATTATTTCTAACAGTTCTCTTTCGCGGATTTTTAATTTATCGATTTCCTGTTGATTTATTTTATTGATTTTATCAACTTGATTATCAGCCCTATCGGTTTCCAAATTTTTTATCTTTATTACTTCTTTTTGAGATTCTTCCAATTCTTCAAGTTTATCTCTTAAATCTAATTCCAATTTATTTTGTTGCTCTTGCGTTGCCTCCATTTTTTCAATGGTTTTTAGCATTTCTTCTTCCTGTGCATGTAATTCCTCTGCCTGTTGCCGGCTAATTTCAAGTTTTTCCCGTAATTCTTCTTCCAATTTATTTTGATGCTCTTGCGTAGCCTGTAATTCTTCAATAGTTTGTCGCATTTCTTCTTCCTGAGCACTCATCTCTTCTGCCTGTTGTTGACTGATTTCTAGCTTTTCCCGTAATTCTTCTTCCAATTTATTTTGATGCTCTTGCGTAGCTTTTAATTCTTCAATAGTTTGTCGCATTTCTTCTTCCTGAGCACTCATCTCTTCTGCCTGTTGTTGACTGATTTCAAGTTTTTCCCGTAATTCTTCTTCTAATTTATATTGATGCTCTTGCGTAGCCTGCAACTCTTCCATGTTTTGACGCATTTCCTCTTCCTGAGCAAGTAATTCTTCTGTTTGTTGTTGAGTAACCTCAAGTTTTTCTTTTAATTCCTTTTCCAACCTATGTTGATGCTCTTGTGTAGCCTGTAATTCTTCCATGTTTTGACGCATTTCTTCTTCTTGGGCACGCATTTCTTCTGATTGCTGCTGGCTTTCTTCCAGCAATGATCTTGTCTTTTCGTTAATCCGTACATTTCGCAAGAGCGCTGCTATATTTTCACTTAGCCTGCTTATAAAATCAATTTCAAAATCTTGAAAAACAGTAAAAGATGCTAACTCTAAAATTCCTTCAACATGATTATTAAAAATAAGCGGCATCAAAAAAATACATTTTGGATTTGCCTCACCTAACCCTGAAGTAATTCTGATATAATTTTGAGGAACATTTTTAAGAAAAATTTTCTTTTTTTCAAGATAACATTGCCCTAACAAGCCTTCTTTAATATTAAAACGTTGATGAAAATATTTTTTTTTATTATACGCATAAGCTGCTTCCAACCTTATGTATTTATCTTCATCATTTTCGACTTCTATTAGATAAAAAGCTCCCTGGTTGGCTCCTACATATTTAACTATATTGGAAATTAAAATAGTAAACAGTTTTTCCAAACTTTCCTCTTCCTGCATTATCATCGTAAACTTTGCAATCCCTGTTGCAGCCCAGTTTCTACGATCATCTTCCAATCTGGCATTTTGAATTTCTGACAACGTTTTTTCCAATTCCGTTTTGGATAAATCCGATTCCGTTTTTTTACTATCCATTTCATCCAACAATACTAAATTTTTATTTTCGGTCTCAAGTTTTTCTTTTGATAAATAGAAAAGTGGTATTACTAAAGCTATGATTGCCACAATTGTATTAATTGTATCCATTAGTGGTGTTCTCATAAAAGTATTGTCAAGCTTTATGTCAATCAGTTCATTTGATATTTTATGGGTAGCCACAGTGATGGAACAAATAGCAAAGGCAAGGCTAAGAGGTACTATTTCTTTTAAATCAAAAAAAAGAAATGGAAATAAAGTAAAACTAAAAACAATTAATGCCGCCCCAAGCAAAATATCGTTATTACCTTGAGAAAGGGAAACATATAATGCTCCAACCATAACAGTTGGCAAAACCGCCAAAATAAAACGGCCCAACGTATGAAACTTAAGAAACATTAGTACATAATAAACAATTAATAAAGCAGCAGAAACATAAAATATCGGGAGCAGTATGGGAGCGTTAAAATAATAAAGTATCGCATAAGTTATTAATAAAAAAAAAACCAAAATACTGATTCTGTTACTTTGAAGAATTTTATTTCTCAAAGTAAAATCCATATCATCGCTAATACCTAAAAATAAAATAATATTCATAAAAAGCATGGTTTTATAATATAATAAACAATAACGTAATTATAAAATATAGAGCTTTAAAACAAAATATTTTATTAGTTAATTATGTAATGTATAAAAAATAAAAAAAACTCTCAATTCATTGAGAGTTTTTTTTATTTTTTATTAATCGTAATGTTATTTTTTATCGCGCCATTTAGTATAAGCTTCAAGATCTTTATCTCCACGTCCTGAAAGATTAACTACTACAATTTCGTTATCCTTTGCTCCGATATAATCTAAACAAGCCAAAGCATGAGCGGATTCGATTGCCGGAATTATGCCTTCTGTACGAGCAAGAGCCAATCCTGCATCCATTGCTTCTTCATCAGTAATCGGATAAAAAGTGGCTCGGCCCGTTTCAAACAAGTGGGCATGTAAGGGACCAATGCCGGGATAATCCAAACCTGCTGAGATGGAATAAGGTTCAACTACTTGTCCATCTTCAGTTTGCATAAACAAAGTTTTTGTTCCATGCAAAACTCCAATTTTTCCTAAAACAGTTGCAGCTGCCGCATGCCCGGAATTTATACCTAAACCCGCAGCTTCAGCAGCAATTAACTTAACAGATGGCTCATCCATATAATGATAAAATGCTCCTGCTGCATTACTTCCACCACCTACACAGGCAATAACATAATCCGGATTTTCATTTCCTGTATGTTCAAATAATTGTTTTTTTATTTCTTCCGAAATAACAGATTGAAAACGCGCAACCATATCAGGATACGGATGAGGACCGATAACTGAACCAATAATATAATGTGTATCAACAGGATTCATTTGCCAATGGCGCATTGCTTCGTTTGTAGCATCTTTCAATGTTTGGCTGCCGCATGTTGCTGCCACAACTTTAGCACCCAGCATTTTCATTCGTTCAACATTTGGTTTCTGCCTCTCAATATCTATTGCACCCATATAAACCACACATTCCAAACCCATTAACGCACAAACTGTTGCTGTCGCAACTCCATGTTGACCGGCTCCTGTTTCTGCAACTATTCTTTTTTTACCCAAATGTTTGGCAACCAGTATTTGCCCTATGGTATTATTAACTTTATGGGCACCGGTGTGGCAGAGATCTTCACGCTTTAAATAAACCTGAAGATTATATTTTTCTGAAAGCCTTTTTGCATGATATAAAGGCGTAGGCCTGCCCACATAATTTTTTAAAAGATCCTGAAATTCATTTTGAAAGGATTCGGAATAAATAATGGAAAGGTAATTCTGTTGTAATTCTTCAACATTTGGGTAAAGCATTTCAGGTATAAATGAACCTCCAAAACTACCATAATAACCCTTTTCATCTACCGAGAAAGGGCTTTTATCTAAAATTTGCATCAGTTGAACAGTAAGAATATTTATTAAACAGTTGTTTCGTGAAGGACGTTCCTAAAATTATTGATAAAGGTTTTTACCATCTCCACATTTTTAAAACCGGGCTCATCTTCAAATTTACTGTTAATATCAAATGCATGAAGATTAAGATCGGAAGGTATTTTTTTTAATTTTTCAACATCATCAAGAGATATACCACCGCTTAAAAAAAATGGCCTTGAATTATCATAGTTTTGTAATATATCCCAATCAAATTGAACCCCATTGCCTCCGTAATTATGCCCTTTTGTATCAAATAAAAAATAATCACATGGCGTTTTAAAATTATTTAAACGGTTAAATTTAAAGTCATTTTCCATTGGGAAAGCCTTAATGATTGTAACTCCCCTCGAACGAATATTTCTGCACATTTCCGGGCTTTCATCTCCATGAAGTTGTACTATATCCAAACTGTATTTTTTTACATTCCTTAAAATTAAATCAATATGCGCGTTTACGAAAACCCCAACTTTTTTAGTGGTTTTAGGAAAAGATTTTAACAATTCTTCATCAAGTATTTCTCCGGCAAATCGTGGGGATTTTTCTTGAAAAATAAAACCCATATAATCGGGTTTTAAATCCAGTATTTGTTGAATATTTGAACTTTCGCGCATTCCGCAAACTTTAATTTTAAGATTCATAATTTTACCGGTGGTTTTTAAACAAATAAATTTCGTAAGCCTTCTCAAAATTATTTAAATTTGCCTTATAATGCAAGATATTCATCTTTAAGTACTTAAAAAAACATACTTATAAAATATTAAGTCAGGCTTATTTCTCTAATAAAGTTATCCAAAGCAAGGCCGGGATTTGATTGTTGCATAAAATATTCACCAATTAAAAAGCCATTGTAACCATAATTGAATTTTAAATCTTTTAAAATCTTTGGATCATTAATTCCACTTTCCGAAATCTTCAAAAATTCTTCAGGAATTATTTCTGATAATTCTCTTGAAGTATTTAAATCTGTTTTCATGGTTTTTAAATTTCTATTATTTACTCCAACCACATCAATAAATTCATTTAAATGACTTCCAAGTTCTTCTTTATTATGAATCTCCAGCAAAACCTCAAGATTTAATGACTTTGCAAAAGAAGCAAGTGCTTTTGTTTGCGAGGGTTTTAAATTTGCTGCAATTAATAAAATTACATCTGCTCCAATACTTTTCGATTCTAAAATTTGATACTCATCAATAATAAAATCTTTTCTAAGCATAGGTACTTCATTTACTAACCTTGCACTAACAAACTGTTCATCGTTTCCGTCAAAAAAATCAATATCTGTTAAGACGGAAAGTGCTGACGCACCTGCTGTTACATATCCTTGAGTTACTTCATCCACTTTCAATTGATCATTAATAATTCCTTTTGAAGGGGATTTACGTTTATGCTCTGCAATAATTCCATATTTGGAAGAATTAAGTAATGCATGTTTTAAAGAATATGTTTGTTTTAAAAACATATTCCTTTTTTCAAGATCTTTACCTGAAGTTAAATTTTTTCTTTCTGATACTTCTATAAATTTTCTTGCAACTATTTTTTCTAATGCATTCATTAATAAAACATTTAACTTTGAGATGAGGGGTTTCTTTTCTCAGCTGATATCATTTTTATAGATACTTTTTCCGATAGTATAGAAAAGCTTGCAAATTGATAGGAAAGATCATCCCTTAAATCGTGAGATTCGCTAAAACTGGAACATATGCCTTTTTGAAAAGTAATTACTTTAATATTAGATTCGTTATCATCGGTATAAATTGAAATCTTTCCATCCTTTATCCCTGAATTAACATATAAAAACCAGTCTAACAAATTTTGATCTATCTTGGAAGATTTAATTGACCCGGAAACTGAAATATTACTAATAGTTTTACCATCATAATCCGGTTGAGGCGGACTGTATGAAGAATAATAAGCGGTTTGCAAATCATAAATCTTTCCTTCAAGTTCTAATTTAATTTTTCCCATAAATTTTTAAGTTTTTTATTTTAGTAATTTTTTAAATCCTTCTAAAGCTTTTCCACTCAGCAAACTTTCATTTGCTTTTTCAGTAGCATTTTCTATTGTAAGTTGAGGGTTAGCCGTAACTAAAGCAATTGCGGAATTTGCAAGAACAGCATTTTTTTGAGCTTCTGTTGATTTATTTGTTAAAACATTCATAAATATATCTGCAGACTCTTTTACTGAAGTGCCCCCTTCAATATCATTTTGATTTAATTTATTGAATCCCAAATTATCCGGAGATAATATTTGTTCACCTTTATTATTTGATATTTTAAAGTTCCCTGTTAAAGAAATTTCATCATAACCATCCAAGGAGTGAACGATTGAAAAAAGTTTATCCGTTTGCTGATATAAATAAGTATAAAGCCTGCTTAGCTCAAGACTGAAAACACCAACCATTTGTTTTTTTGGAAAGGCAGGGTTTACCATTGGTCCAAGCATATTAAAAAATGTTTTAACTCCCAATTCTTTTCTTACCGGAGCTACATTTTTCATCGCAGGGTGAAATAATGGTGCATGAAGAAAGCAAATATTCGCTTCATCCAAGTTTTGTTTAAGCAAATTTTTATCATTTGTAAACTTATAACCAAAATATTCCATCACTGTTGAACTGCCACATAAAGAAGAAACACCATAATTACCATGCTTAACTACATGCTGACCGGCACCCGCAACCACAAACGCAGATAATGTGGAAATATTAAAAGTATCTTTCCCATCTCCACCTGTGCCACATACATCCATGGCATCATAATCAGCTACATCCAAATTAATACAAAGTTCAAGCATTGCATCTCTAAAACCTTCTAATTCTTCAACAGTAATATTACGCATCATGTAAATGGTAAGAAATGATGCTGTTTGAACCGGAGAGTATTTTTCTTTTCCTATATCAATTAAAACTTCTTTAGCCTCGCTTTTTGATAGTGTTTTATATGATAATAAATGATTTAAAATTTCTTTCATTCCCATTATAATTGTGATTCTTTAATCGTTAATAACAGTTGTACAATGTACCACCCTACAAATATTTGATAAACAATTCCTAAATAAGAATTAATATAAAATTTAATTGGAAGAGAGGCTTTATACTTAATGGGCACATAAAATAAATTATAAATGTTTCGAAAAAAAGCATATGAAATTAATAAAATAGCAACAAACCCTAAGCCTACTAATATTTCGCCGGCATTTATATTTCCATTTATAAAATTTCGACTTTTCAAAGCAAAAATAATTATAATTATATATAGTATAAACGGAAAAAGAAAAGCTTTTACAATTGCCATGGTTTCTTTAATATGAGGAAAATAACTAAAAAAGTTATAAGCAAAAGTAATTAACATAATGCCTGTAAAAAAAATTAAAGCTGTATTACAAATCAATAAATATTTTGAATCGACAGGGTTTACTTTAATAACTATCGCTACCATTTCCTTATGAGGAAAAAAGAAAATATATACGCAGTATATACCATAAAAGATCAAGGCAATTAATAAAACTTGTATAATTATTAAAACTATAAAAACCACATAATATATAAACGAATGTTTATCACCTCCATTCAAATAATTTATTGGCTCACCAACAATTTCTCCGGCAAATAAATAGGGAAAGAGAAAAAATAAAGAACTTATAGTTCCTCCAAACCCTAATAACACAGGAAAGAATATCAATCCCAAAGAAATTAAAATACAATAAACAAAAGGTGGGATCTTTAACATTAATCTAATTTTATTTTAAAAGTAATAAAACACTTAATATTTTTACCTATGATTATTTAACAAATTGAAATTAATTCAACCAATTTTCAATCATCTTTTTTCCAAATTCAGTTAAAATACTTTCAGGATGAAACTGAACACCTTTAACATCAAATATTTTGTGTGAAAGTGCCATTATTTTTCCATTTTCATCAACTGCGGTAATTTCTAATTCACCGGGAACAGATTTGGGAATAACTGTCCATGAATGATACCTGGTAGTTTTAATAATTTGTGGAATGCCTTTAAAAAGGCGATCGTTTGGATTTTTAATAATGGTGTTGGTTGCTACACCATGCAAAACATCTTCCATATTTTCTAACTCTGCCCCAAAGCACTCACCAATAGCCTGATGACCGAGGCAAACTCCAAGAATACTTTTTGTTGAAGAATATTTTTTTAATAATTGAGGTAATATTCCTGCATCTTCAGGCAATCCTGGTCCGGGAGATAAAAGTATTTTATCGAACTGATCTACGTCTTCAAGTAAAATTTTATCATTTCTACATACTTTTAATTTTGAACCAAAACCCAACTCTTTTATAATATGAACTAGATTATAAGTAAAACTATCATAATTATCTAAGACTAAAATTTTCATAATTTGAAAGGAATTTTAAAATAAAAAAAACGTTATGTTTGTATATAAAAATAAAAAATATGAGTACTATAGAAAAAAGGGAAACTTTAATTAAAGAAATCCACCAAATACCGGATTCATTTTTGGACGCCTTGTATTTACATCTTAATCAGTTAAAAAATAGTCATTCAGAAGTTAAATATATTTCAGACGAAGATTTTAATACTTCACTTATTGAAATATCTGAAAAATATAAAGAAGTCTGGAAAGCACTCGCTTAAATGAACTACTTAACAAAAAAACAAATACTTGATATTAATAAATATCAAGTAAAAGAATATGGTGGAAATTTTGTTCCACCTTCCAATCTTCTCAATGAAGATAGATTGGATTATCTTTTGGATATTGTTAAAAGTGAAATGTTTGAACAACATCTCTATCCGGAAATTTATCATAAAGCAGGTGTTTATATGTTTAATATAATCTGTAACCATGTATTTCAAGATGGTAATAAAAGAACAGGTTTAAAATCTTCATTGATGTTTATTCTTTTAAATGATTATCAATTATCCCGACTTATTTCAAATCAAAGCCTAATAGATTTCGTAACAGAAGTAGCTTCCGGCCATCATACTTTAGAAACCGTTCAAGATTGGTTTAAAAATAATATTATTAAAATTTAAACTAATCATGATCATAATCCAGATTTACAGAAGCCAATTGAACTGCTCTTCTTAAAGCTGCGATTTTATTATTTACTTCCTGCAATTCACTTTCAACTTCCGATTTAAAAACAACTCCCGCCCCTGCCTGATAAAAAAGAGAATTATCTTTACTTAAAAAAGATCGAATCATTATTGCATGATTAAAATCACCATTAAAATCCATAAAACCAATACAACCGCCGTAAAAGCTTCGATTTGTGGTTTCATATTGATCAATTAATTGCATTGCTTTGTATTTGGGAGCACCTGATAACGTTCCTGCAGGAAAAGTATCGGCAACCAATTGTATTGGATTTGTTTCCTCGTCAATTTCACCTGTTACTTTCGAAACTAAATGAATAACGTGTGAATAATATTGTATTTCCTTAAATTTTTCAACATTTACTTTATGGCTGTGCCTGCTTAAATCGTTTCGAGCCAAATCAACCAACATTACATGTTCAGCATTTTCTTTAGGATCGTCATATAATTTTTTTGCAATCTCGGCATCGTCTTTATCATTGCCTGAACGTCGAAAAGTACCTGCAATCGGGTAAATAGAAGCTGATTTACCTTTTATTGAAATTTGTGTTTCCGGCGAAGAGCCAAAAATTTTAAAATTTCCATAATCAAAATAAAATAAATAAGGAGATGGATTTACAGAACGCAAAGCGCGGTAAACGTTAAATTCATCTCCCTGAAATTGTTGTTCAAAACGGCGAGATAAAACAATTTGAAACACATCACCGATTTTGCAATGGTATCGCCCTTTTTCCAATATTTTTAAAAATTCTTCGTCAGTTACGTTTGTTTTTTCTACACCAATTGCTTTAAATTGATAAGAAGGATAGTTTTTATTTTGAATTAAGGATATTAACTGATTTAAACCATCTACATTTTTATCTTCCTTCAAATGATTGTCTTCATTTACATATTGATGTTCAAAAACAAACATTTCATCTTTAAAATGATTAATAGCAATAACATATTTAAAGGCCTGGTAAATAATATCAGGAATGTGATTATCAGTTTTTAAGGTAATATCTTCAAAGTATTCAACTGCAGGATAAGCCATATATCCGAATAAGCCGCTATGAATAAAAGAAAATTCATTCTTTTCGGGTTTAAATGATTCCCGAAATTTTTCTAATTCTATTAATAATTTCTTTTTATCAGTCAGTTCTATTTTCGAATGTGTACCATCAGGGAACTGCCGCGTAATTTGATTATTAAATAATTCAAATTTTGCTACCGGCTGACAGCATATATAGGAAAATGAATTTTCATTGCCATGATAATCAGAGCTTTCCAGCAAAATAGTATTAACAAATTTATCTCTTAGTTTTAAATAGATGCTTACAGGGGTGATGGTATCGGCAAGCATTTGTTTGTAATGTGTTTTAATAATAAATGTCATAATGGTTTAATTGATTTTTTTAAATGCAAAAAAATAAGGCTTACCGAGTGAACAGTAAGCCTTTTAAAAGATCTTAATATTTTTTTACAAAATACGACTGTTCACATCTTTTTTTAAGAAGTGTGCCACCAACCGAAATTTTGTATTTTATTTATCATGTATAAAATAATATGTGCCAAATATAAACACGCAAATTTTATTTCTGCAAATAATTTTAATTAAAATTTTTATTTTTTTTAATCTTCTAAAATATTTTCCATAAATGTTAACTTACAAGCCAGCCAGATCAGCAATAAAATTATTGCCCTATTTAAATAAACAGTATAAAAATCTTGTTTATCCTGAAAACGGGTTTCCTGAATGACTGATTTTTCATAAGAATTTATTCTTTCCAAAATATTTTTTAAAGCCTTATTATCGCTCACTCTAAAAAACCGACCATCGCATATGGTTGCTATTTTTCTTAATGTTGCTTCATCAGGCGGGTAATTTGTTACTTCATCCGAAATAATTGGTGTATTTTGTTGAGCCGGTTTGGACATTGAAATAGTATAAACCTTAATATTGTACATATAAGCAAGCTCGGCTGCTGTTTCAGGGTCTATATTTCCAATTGTATTATCTCCATCGCTAATCAATACTGCAACCTTTGTTTTTGCATCCGATTCTTTCATTCTATTGGTCATTACGGCAAGTGCGCTCCCTATTGCGGTTCCTTCCTTTTGAATGGAATTATATTGAATATCTTCAATAGCCCGGTAAAGTAAATTATAATCAGTGGTAAGAGGCATTAGAGAATATGCTTCACCCGAAAAAATGACTAAACCTATTCTGTCTTGGAATCTTCCTCTAATAAACTCTTTTGCTACCGTCTTAGCGGCCTCAAGCCTGTTGGGTTGAAAATCTTTTGCCAACATTGATTGGGAGATATCCAAAACCAACATAATATCTATCCCTTCAGCAGAATATTCAATCCTTTGGTTATATCGTTGAGGGCGAGCTAATGCAATTAAAATACAAACTATACTTAATGCCTGAAAAATATTAGGTACAAATCTTAATAGATTAATTGCCGACCATTTAAATTTATCTTCAGATAAAGAGATTTGTATTTTTTGCCTGAATCGAAAATGAAATACCCATCGCAATAAATAAATAATAGGTACTAATGGAATAAAATATAAATAAAATTGGTTCTCCCAATAAAAATCTTTAAAAGTATCCCATCTCAACCATTCTAACGAATACCAATTATCTGCCACGGATTATAATTAAATAAGAATTTAAAACTTTATACCGAAATGCAATTTTCGAATAAATTTCTTAATATAAAACTGTTATTAATTTTACCAATTTTGTTTGTTTCCTACAAAAAGGTTTTCCTCTCCCATCCCTGATACAAAAAAGAAACAAATCGCAAAAAATAAATATTTGCTTAAATTATATATTTTTGCAAAGTTTTAAAAAGTATTTCAAATGATTGAAACCGAAATCAGGAATAAGTACCAAGTAGTAATAGGCTTAGAAGTGCACGCGCAACTACTTACAAAAAGTAAAATTTTTGCTTCCGACCTTGCAGAATTTGGCAACTTACCCAATACTAATATTAGCGTAATTACTTTAGGGCACCCGGGAGTACTTCCTAAATTAAATAAAAAGGCAGTTGAATTTGCAATTAAAATGGGTTTGGCTTGCGGCTCTTCTATTACAAAACACAATGTGTTCGCTCGCAAAAATTATTTTTATCCCGATCTTCCTAAAGGTTATCAAATCACCCAAGATAAAACTCCGATTTGTGTAGGTGGAACTGTAATTGTTAAAGCGGATGGAAAAGAAAAATCAATTGGCATAACTCGTATTCATATGGAGGAAGATGCCGGAAAATCAATGCATTTGGCCGGAGAAACAGATACACTTGTTGATTATAATCGTGCAGGAACGCCATTAATAGAAATTGTTTCTGAGCCTGACATGCGCACTTCTGAAGAAGCTCAACAATACCTAACTGAAATACGCAAAATGGTACGATACCTTGATGTATGTGATGGAAATATGGAAGAAGGCTCCATGCGATGTGATGTAAATATTTCTGTAATGCTAAAAAGTGCAACTCAATTTGGCACAAAAGTAGAAATCAAAAATATGAACTCTATCAAAAATGTTCAAAGAGCAATTGAATATGAAATTGAAAGGCAAATTGAAAAAGTTGAAAATGGAGAAATAATACCGCAAGAGACCAGAAATTTTGATGCTACTGATGGAAAAACATATAGCATGCGTATGAAAGAAACGATGAACGATTATCGTTATTTTCCCGAACCGGATTTAACTCCTCTCGTAATTTCGCAAGAATGGCTGGAAAGTATAAAAATAAGTTTACCTGCATTACCACGAGAATTGCATTTAAAATTTGTAAACGAATATAAACTACCTGAATATGATGCAATGGTTTTAACGGATGTTAAAGAAACTGCATTATATTTTGAAGAAATTTGCAAGCATACAAAAAATTATAAAGCTGCAGCAAATTGGCTAATGGGTCCTGTAAAATCTTACATAAATGAAAGAAGTATGCATTTGGAGGAATTGCCGTTGAAACCGGAACAAATTGCCGATATTATTGCATTAATAGATAGTGGGAAAACAAATTTTGCTGTTGCTTCGCAAAATATTTTACCTGTTATGATTGAAAATAAATCTGATAGAACTGCTTTACAAATTGCAGAATCTTTAAATTTAGTTCAGGATAGCAATGTTGATACTATTCAATTATTAGTTAAAGAAGTACTGAATTCAATGCCGGCAGAAGTTGAAAAATTTAAAAACGGTAAATTAAATTTATTGGGTGTTTTTGTGGGAGAGGTTATAAAAAGATCAAAAGGTAAGGCAGATCCAAAAATTGCCAATGAACTATTGAGGAAAGCTCTACAATAAGTTTCTAAAAAAAGCATTAAATTTTGTTTTTTTTCATAATACACAAGATAAAATGTTTTTTTTTACAAATTTTTCTATTTTAAAATAATTTTATAAAAACTTTTCAAACACAAGTTTTTTCTTTGGCTCCCATTACTAAAAGCCAAAGGCAAGTACCTATTTCTCCAAGACTTCCCGGAATTGAGATATAAGGTGCGATTACCATTTCATTATATCGATTTGAAGAAACATGACCTATAAATTCGATCAAATAACCCAGACAGCCAAGCATCAATAAAATACCTAAAATTTTTGGAAGGAATCCTGATTTAAATACTAAATAGCCAAATGGAAATAACCAAAGCCCCCAAAAAACTTGGACAGTAAGAATTCCATTATTATACAAATCAAGGTAAAACTTAATCTTTGAAAGTAACTGTGCATGTGTAAATACTTTAAGATAATCATTTGCACCGTTTATTAAGGATAAAACTGCAAAATTGTTTTGCATATTTATAAATGAAATTGGTACACTTACAATTGATAAAATCACCATTAAAACTGCATAGTTTGAATTAACAGGTTTTAATAATTTATATAAGGCAAGGGGTAAGAATATAAAAAATATATAACATATTAATCCACTTAATATCCCCATTCTGAATAATGTTTCAGAGGCAAGAATATTATTAAAAGTTTTAGTTATATCATCTTTAATAATTAGTGTTTTGGGAACATATGCTAAACTAAATATCCCGCTTAGCACAACTATAAGATATAAAAATCCTGCAAGCCTCGCCATTCTTTTATTGGTTGTTATCGAATTGTTTTCCATATCAATTTTGGGATTGATTATTAAATTTTTTTATCATTGTAAATATAAAACATTGAATTATATAGAAATTTTAGGCCATTTCAACGCATACCAGGCAATCAATAAAGTAATTGCAATTTCAACTATAGCTAAGAAAACATAAAACGTCCACCAGGGGGCCAGTGAAGTAATTGCGATTAGTATCATCAAAGCAGAATATATTATGCTAAAAATTATGTTTAATAATCGGTTGATTTTGGGTTTCAGAGCGAGAGATAAAAAAATCATCAGGGCAGGTACAGCCATTAATAATGATGCCAAAAATAATTTTATCGGATTATCTAATAAAGTTTTGCCGACGATGAACCCTTCAACTATTTTGGGCACATATAGAGAAAAGTAATCGCCATAGATATAGCAAAACATTAATGATGCCCATAAGGCCGAAATTTTAATTTTTACATTAATTTTAAAATCTTCAAAATTATTAGAATGTGCCATTTCAAAATTTATTTATTTTAATACTCGTGAAAATATTAAGTTTTAAACAGACTTCTTTTATTTAAATTACGAAAGGTGATTTAAAAATATAAATGGTTCATTTTATCATTTGCCTATTCCAAGTATTTATATTTTTTTATGTATCAGTTAAATTTTCCGTATTGTTACCTCTTAATGATTATAAAATGACTAAGTTCGGAGTTAACATATTAATAAAACGGTTAAATATTTTTTTTGTAAAGGAATATGCATCCGGCTTAATTCTTTTAATAAGTGTTTTAATAGCTATAGTTTGGGTTAATTCCCCTTGGAAAGATATTTATCATCATATATGGAATACCCATTTCGCTATAAGCTTAAATGGAAAATCACTCGATCAACCTCTCTTGCATTGGATTAATGATGGCTTGATGGCCATCTTTTTTTTCGTGATTGGCCTGGAATTGAAGCGTGAATTTATGGCAGGTGAACTGTCAACTTTAAAAAAAGCTTCTCTGCCAATGATAGCTGCATTAGGTGGAATGATATTGCCTGCTTTAATCTATTTTTTAATTAATAAAAATCATAGTTCTGTAAAAGGCTGGGGTATACCAATGGCCACAGATATTGCTTTTGCAATCGGTTTATTATCACTTGCAGGTAAGAATATTCCATTATCATTAAAAATATTCTTAGCTGCCCTGGCAGTTGCTGACGATTTGGGGGCTGTACTTGTGATCGCTTTTTTTTATAGCTCAAATATTTCTTTTCTTAATCTTGCCATTGCATTGGTTTTTGTTATCTTACTTATTAGTGGGAATTTAGCCGGGATAAGAGGAATACTTTTTTATTTAATAGTTGGATTTTTAGGAGTTTGGCTCACCTTTCTTCTTTCGGGTATTCACGCAACAATAGCCGGTATATTAGTTGCTTTTACCATTCCTGCAAGAACAAAAATTAATGAAAATGCTTACTTGCGCAGGATTAAACAATTGACTAATGAATTCGAGAAAGAAGTTCCATTAAATAGTTCATTAACTACACATGAACAACATATTATTATTGAAAAGATTAAGAAAGTTAGCCGGGATGCCGAAACGCCACTTCAGAAACTTGAATTTTTATTAAAACCTTGGGTATCATTTCTCATTATGCCGATTTTTGCCTTAGCTAATTCAGGTATTATTATTAATTCAAATTTTATAAATGAAATACAAAACCCAATTAGTATAGGGATTGGAATAGGGCTTGTAATAGGAAAGTTTTTGGGTGTATTTTTATTCACCAGGATTGCCGTTTTTTTTAAAATTTCAAGTCTTCCTCAAGAAATTGTCTGGCTTCACATTGCAGGAGTTGCATTAATTGCCGGAGTTGGATTTACTATGTCTTTATTTATAACTGAACTTGCATTCGATGATATAAAAATGATAGTTAAAGCAAAATATGGAATTTTATCAGCTTCCGTAATTGCAGGCACTTTAGGTGTCGTTCTTTTAAGAAGAATTAAAATAACCGGTTAAGAAACTTTAATATAATTATTTCAATTCTTATAGCGAAAAATAAAAAATACTTCCTTTTCCTATTTCGCTTTCCAACCCTATTTCACCACCTTGAGAAATTATAAAATCTTTTGAAATGGCAAGGCCAAGGCCGGTGCCAGATTTATTGTAATCGCCATTCGGAACTTTAAAAAATTTATCAAAAATCCTATTCTGAAACTTCTCATCAATACCTCTTCCAAAATCCTGAACAGAGAAAGTGATCTTGTTTTCGTTTTGTTTTACTGAAATGATGATTTTACTTTTATCAATACTATAACGTATGGCATTTGATAAAAAATTAACAAGAACCCAGGCTGTTTTTTCCAAATCTACCTGAACATTCGGTAAGTTATCAGGATAATTAATTTCTAATTTAATTTCTTTTTGCACCGCTTGAAATTCGAGAGCTTTTACTGCATATTCAATTATCTCTTTTGGTTCGGTTGGCTGAAGGTGTAATTGAATATTACCGGTTTCAACCTGAGCAAGATCTAACAATTCGGTGGTGATTTTTAATAATCTTTGACTGTCTTCTTCAATATTTTCAATTAATACTTTTTGTTCAGTATTTAAATTACCAACCCTTTCGTCATTCAAAAGCTTTAAGCTCATTTTAATAGACGAAATTGGTGTTTTTAACTCATGAGAAATAGTAGCAATAAAATTAGTTTTAGCTAAATCTATTTCCCGGTAAGCGGTTACATTTTTTAAAACAATTACTTTACCAATGGTAGATGGAATTTGGCCATTAAAAAGAAGATTTTCTTGATTTTTTACTTCAAAAGTTTCGCGGGAAAAATAACTTTCTTTATCATCTGCAAAAATCTGAATGGGTTTAATGGAATTATTATCTTTTAATAAATTTCTTAATAAATCATTATTTAAAGCCACATCGGGTGCATATTTTCCTGCAATTTGTTTTTCTTCAATACCCAAAAGTTTTTCCATCATTGGGTTGACGAATAAAATTTTATTATTTTCATCCAAGCCGATAATTGCATCATGCATATTATCAATAATAGTTTCTATCCTTCGTTTTTCAAAAGTTAATTGGGCCAAATTACTGTGTTCATATTCATCCAGCCTTTGAGCCATTTCATTAAAAGCATTTGCCAGTTCGCCAAATTCATCATCTGATTTAAAATTAAGGTGCTGCGCATAATTTTTGTTGGCAATTTGCTGAATGCTTACTGTTAATGTACTTATGGGATCGGCAATGTAACCGGGGAAATTAATAATGAAAGTAAACGTTATCAAAGCGCAGGTAATGGCTACAAATATCATATAAAGCCTCACTCTCTCAGTAGTTTCCTGCACCATATTATTTTTACGGACAATGGCCTGCATGTTTAATTCTTCTATTTTATTTAGCTCTGCTCTTAGTTTATAATTTAAATTACTGTTCGGATTATTTAGTAAATTTTGAAATTCACTTCCAAGTTTTCGTGTTGCTTCTTTTTCACCTACTTCAGTTATATTTTCCTCTTGACCTTTTAAATTTTTAGCAAAAAAATCTATATTTTCTTTGCTCCAATTATTATTATCAACAATCACGCGCATGTTTTTAACATACTCTAAAGATTCATAATTGTCTTTTAAGATTTCTTTTACCTCACCGGACAATCCATGCAAATAGTAAGCACCCAAACCACCCAAAAATAAAATCACTAAAAATAGAAAAGTGAGGGCAAGGGTTATTTTAGTTTTTATATTCATTTTATAAATATTGAATAATTAGACAAGAGAAGTTAGACAAAAGACAAGAAAATATGCCAAGCCGAAAATAAGTTGGCCATTAAATAGATAAACTTATGAAAAAAGGATAATCTAAAAAAGCCGGTTGATTGTATTCGTGAGTTGAAACAGCGGTTTAAAAGAAATTGAAGGAAAAACTTCAACAGGTTTCTCATTTATAGCATGATTCAGAATCTTTTCATTAAATAAAAGATTCAAAAATAAAGTATGTGTTTATACAATATCAGGTACTGCTTACCAATACAATTTTATTTTTATCTGCTTTGGATATATTTTTAAAAAAATCCTGAAGTTCTTTATATTTTTCTTTAGGGTATCTTCCGCCTTTCATGCTTAATTTACGAATATAAGTCATTAAACCCTGTTCAACTTTCACGGTTGAAGAGTATTCTCCAAATGCCGTCTTAAATTGAATATCATTGTCAACTCCTTCCATATGATAATCTGCCGGTAAAATATATTTGACAGTATCAACATCTATAAAATCAAAAGCAGATAAAACTATTTCACTTTTACGGTCAGCATTATCGGGCAGTGAATGTTCAAATTTATTCATAAGGTTTGGAGCAATAAAAATTCTTTTTCCGCTCTTACTGCCAAATCCATTAATTTTTAATTCAAGGGTTTCAATCACTTTGGGTATTCTTTCCCTTTTACGTTCAAGATTAAAAGATTCAATTTCAAAATGAGAAAGTTCTATGGTTTCCGTTAAAAAATTTTTCTGGTTATCTTTAGAGCTCTCTGCATAATGATCCATATGTCCTTTATCTTGTTGAAGGCCTGTATAAATGGTTTTTGATTTTACCAGAGCATTTCCATCTTTATCGATATTAACCTGCGCCGACCTGTTAAGTAAATTATCATTTTGATTGTGTCGGGGAGTTTTAACAAGTTTACCTCCTGTTGGAGTAACAATCATTACATTTCTGTTATCTGTAAAATTACTTGTATAACCGGGTGCCTGATTTTGACTTGTACATTCCAGCCAAATAGTATCTTTATCAATAGGTACGCACAATGTAGCATGGTTAAAATATGCTGAAGGAAAATCTTTAGGAACTTTTGGTGCATTTTCTCCTGCAAAAACTAAAGTATAATAAGATTCTATATCGATAGATTTTAAAAGTGATTTCATGTAATTCGATAAAGCCTTACAATCACCATATCCTTTTAAATCCACTACATTTGCATACAATGGCTGCCAACCGCCAATACCTAAAGCAATATTTACATACCTCGTTTTAGATTGCATGTAATTATAAATAATTTTAATTTTTTCAAATTTATTTACCGATTTTTTTGTCAGGTTTTTTATCTGATCTTTTGTAGTTGTTGGTAATTCATCCCGACCTGCATTTAAATCATTAATAAATTTCCCAAACGATTGCCAGGTATTCATATTACCTACATAACCGTCTATTTCAAAATCGTTTGGAGCCGTAATGACAGCCATTTGACTTTCAATGAATGGAGGACTTAATTTTTCCCTTTTCGTAACGTAAATTTTATTTAATTCCCACAGATAAGAAGTGGTATTATTAGGCAAAGGACTAATTTTTGCTTTTTGTGAAATATTTACTTCTTTATATCGAAATTTTAAATTTACGGGGATTATAATTTCAAATGATGCTTTTTCAACCGACATACCTTCTTCTTCCTGAGGTTGAAAAAAAGGATAAAACATTGTAGAACTAATTACTACTTCAGATGTAAACTCCACTGTATAAGGATATTCGCCTCTGGAAAAACGACCAACTTTTAAATAATCGTCTGAAGCAAGAGTTAAATCACTTGTATAATGTTCTTCTTTAATTTCCGATTTTTTTAATCTGTCAATTTGTTTCCCAAAGGCATCATACATTTTACCTTCAAAGGTTTTAATGGAATGAAATTTATCACGCAAGGCAGCCATTTGAGCATATTCTTCGCCATCTTTATTTAAAATGGTGTATACTTTATAAATTTTATGTGTAGCTTTTGAAATGCTTTCAATGGTAAAGGTTTCTTTATAATCCCTTAAAATTACGTTTGAACCCAATGAAAGTTCTTTGGGTATATCAAGAGCAGAAAAATCGACTTTTTGTTGTGAAAACACATTAATGCAAAACAACAGTGCAAAAAAATTAATTATAATATTTTTTTTCATTTTTGGATTCTAAAAATTATTTTTTCTTTAAAACTATTTGTTCTGAATGCTTCGAAACAAGCTTTGTAAACATTTCACGTAAGTGTTTGTACTCTTCCGGTTGAAAAACAGCTTTATTCATTATTAATTTACTCACCACCTGTACTTTATTTTCCATCGCCTGAGCCAAAAATTCAAATTTAACGCTGCCGTCTTCCCATTGCATTCTCATTGATTTAGGCACTTCTTCAATTTTATAATTTTCATGTATTGTATAAGTCATGTAATAGCTGTCTTCATAAGGATAAGTAAAATCAACCGGAAATAATCTTTCTTCCTGCTTTAAAGGGTTTTCTTTTTTTTGAAATTTCACCATGGGTGTAATATATATGAAATCTCCATTTACCTGAGCGAAATCCGATGTTTCATATTTTGCTTCTCCCTCTAAAGGTTTTTCAAATTCATTTATATTTTTATAGGTATTGTTTTTAATTTCCAAGTTATCCTCATCTGCTTCGGAAGAGGTTATTTCAGTATTTTTTTCCTTTTTAATTAATTTCCTTCTTAATCTCAGGGCAGCATAACCTTTGTGTTGAGTAATGATTTTTCCATTAATGTTGCCTTCATCATTTATATTCAAATTGCAAATGGTTATATCGGATGTTTTTGTAACATTTTGAGTAGAGATCCAAAGAGGATCGGCTCCTTTATCTATTATTAAACCATACCCGTTCAATGCAAAACTATTAACCATATCAACCGGCCTCATGGGGTCTGTAGCATCTAATACATGTTCTTCTTTTTCAATTTTAACATAAGCAGTAACATAATTAAATTTTGATATCATAGGATAGGTTGTATTTACCTTTCCGTGACTGCGGGTACTTGATAAAATGGGAAGGACTTCCAAACCTGCTTCTTTCAACATCATTACCAATAAAAGGTTAATCTCCGAGCTGCTTCCTTTTTTAGTTTCTAATAATTGCTTAGCGCTCTGGCTTGTATAAATATAATCTGCAGCTTCATCATATTGAATAGTATTTCCTATATAATTATAAATAATATTCATTTTTTCTTTAGGATTTGTTTTACCTTCAATGAGCGAGGCTGTTAATGTTTTTATGGCTCCCCTTTTATTTAAATAACCTCCAAATTTTTCATTCTCGTACAGATTTTTTTTTAATTTATCCCAAGTACCCATTATATTATTTAAACCTTCACCGGGGAAGTTTGTAGATGATAGTTGAAAATCTATTTTACAAACATAATCCTGAGGAGTGGTAATAAACTTTTCATTTTTAAAAGCGGGTATATCCTTCATCACCCAACGATAGCTTCCATCCTGAAAATCAACTTGATGAGGTGTAACAGTTGTTCTTGCTTGTCCTACATTTCCACTTCTCTCAACATAATTAATGGAATTTGCTTGTTTACCTCGTTCATTAATATCAAAAGCCCTAAAGCCTTGCGAAATTTGTACATAATTAAAATATTCGGGAATTGATAGCCTAAACTCACTCCATACAATTGGGATATCATGCTGAAATTGCCACGGGCGTAAACCAAAAGGTGATGTGATTTGGTAAGAGTACTCAAAAACAGACCCTTCTTTAACGTTGGGTAAACTAAATTTTAATTCTCCATAATCTTCATTTAATTTCGTATCAAAAATAGCTTCCTTTTCTAATTTGGCCTTAATTATTTTTCCATCCTTTTCGTTGTAAGTCGCCCCTTTTATATTACTGATCTTCTCATTATCTGTTTTATCTAAAAAATAGTGCACTTCAACAGTTCCTCTGTTTATTCCGCTTGTTTTTAAAACTTTAATGCGCGTATGCCTGTGTATAATCCTTACAAATCCCTTGTTTTCAATATATTGAAAATCTGTTTTTCCATAATCACATAAAATAACAGCTTCTGCATTCAAATCTTTATCATATGCTTTAGAGGTAACATCTTTAATATCCACTTCACCAAAACTAACGGGATCTTTTTGAGCAACGATTTTTAATGGATTTAAAAAAAATAAGAATATGAGGGAAAACAGACAGGCCGGTAAACGTAATTTTTTCATGCAGGTTAAAAACAAAAAATTTATAATGTGTGAAAAGTATGTTTTTTGAATAAATAAAATATCAAAAAAACGATATTGATAAATCGATATTTTGATTGTAAAAAGCTCCCTTAATAAAGAAAATATTGAAATATTAATAATGATATGGAGAGGATATATCCATATGGTTTATTTAAACCATCAGTTGATCATTTTAATATTATATTTTGATAAACTGAATTAGTAATAGAAACATTTATGAAAATAAATACTTAGAATCCTATTATCCAAATACTTTTAAAAAATTACCGGGTTAAACTTAAATCTTCATTTCTTATATGAGATAAAGCCTTTTTAAAAAATATTCTTTAATTGAGATGTAATATCAAGATTTGAATTTATTTGTTACGAAAATTTAAATTTAAGTAACTTAAATATTGAAAAATTTAAAAAACATCACTAAAAATAGGCTTATATTATAAATTTTTAAAAAATAAACTTAAATCTTTTTGTGTTTTATAAACAATAAACATACGTTTGTAAAAAACAACCATCAATAATCCCCTTATAATCATTTTAACCTTTTTAAAATTTAAATTATGATCAAAAATTTATTGTTACTCGTCTCATTCTGGCTTGCAAGCTTTGCTGTTTATGCGCAAGAAAGAACGATAACGGGCAAAATCATTGCTACTGACGATAATACTCCCTTACCGGGCGTTAACGTGTTAATTAAAGGGACTGCTCGAGGTACCACATCCACTGCTGATGGCACTTACTCCATCGCTGCAACCGATAGTGACATTTTGATTTTTAGTTTTGTTGGATATGATAATCAAGAAGAAGCTGTTGGCAATAGATCTTTTATCGATGTATCGTTACAACCGGATGTAAAATCTTTAAATGAAGTTGTGGTTACTGCTTTAGGAATTGAATCACAAAAAAGATCTCTCGGAACATCAATTACTGAGGTTAAAGCCGAGCAAATTGAAAGTGTAAGGCAGACTAACGTAGTAAACGCACTTACCGGTAAAGTTGCAGGTGTTAGAATACAAAGTTCAAGTGGTATGGTAGGATCTTCATCATCAATATTTATTAGAGGATTTACATCTTTTACCCAAAGTAATCAACCATTGTTTGTTGTTGATGGTATACCAATAGATAATGGTGGTAATGGTACAAATGGAAGCGCAGCAAATGCACTTCAGACAGGGGTGTCAAATTCTAACAGAGGCATTGATTTAAATCCTGACGATATAGAAAGTATGAGTATTCTTAAAGGCCCTGCAGCAGCTATTCTTTATGGTTCCAGAGCCGTTAACGGTGCCATAATAATTACATCCAAAAAAGGTAAAACTAAAAGTAAAAATACAGTTGAGTTTGTATCGAATTATAATATCGTTGAACCTAACAGGCTTCCTAAATATCAAAATAATTATGCACAAGGTGACAATGGTTTCTTTGATCCAACATCATTAAATTCGTGGGGTCCAAAAATAAATGGTCAAACAGTAAATAATTATTTGGGTAATCAGGATACTTTGAGATCATATACTAATAATTTAAAAAATTTATTTCAAAAAGGATCAAATTTTCAAAATTCTATAAATATTGCGGGTGGCGGGGATAAATCAACATATATAGTTTCTTACTCGAATTTACAGGAAAAAGGAATATTGGAAAATAATAAACTTACTAGAAATACTTTTAAAGTTGCTGCAACAAACCAGTTTACATCTAAATTCAGTGCAGGGGCGTCATTTACGTATTTCAATACTGCTTCCCAAAGGTCGCCGATTGGAAATCAACAATCTAATCCATTATTCCGTGGATATTTCTTACCTAGAAGTTATAATTTACAAGGATTTCCTTACCAAAATGCGAATGGATCACAAAGCTATTATGATAATACTACTGATAATCCATACTGGACATTAAGGAATAATCTTTATAATGACAGAGTAGATAGGATTTTAGCCTACACGAACTTACAATATAATTTTAAGGAATGGCTAAACTTGACTTATAAAATCGGAACAGATACATATACACAAAACATTAAAGCCATAGATGCGGTTGGAACACAGGGAAATGGATTTACATCATCTCAAAAACAAGGCGGTGCGCAAGATGAAAACTACTTTTATCAGCAGATAAATTCATATTTAAACTTAAAGGCTTCCAGAAAAATAGGCGAAAAAATTGGAATTGATGTCCTAGTAGGAAATGAAATAAATTTAAACTACTCAAGGGATCAAGGTGTAGTGGGTTCAAATGCATCGCTTCCAGGTTTTGGACAGGTTTCGAGTTACTTTACATACAATCCATTTTCTATTATTAATAAAAGCAAATTGGTTGGTATTTACGGTCAGTTTGAAGCTAATTTTAATCAATATCTTTACCTTACTTTAACCGGAAGAAATGACTGGTCTTCTACATTTGCGCCTGGTAAAAGGTCTTATTTCTATCCCTCAGCTGCATTAAGTTTTGTATTTACAGATGCAATTCCATCCTTAAAAGAAAGTAACATTATATCCTACGGTAAAATAAGGGCAAATGTAGCTCAAGTTGGTCGTCAAGCACCAGTGTATTCAACTGATACATATTACCCTAAGGCAAATCCAGCAAATGGATATGGTCCAAATTTATTATATCCATTTAGAAATGTTGCAGGTTATACTCAATCTACGGTCGCAGGAAATCCTAATTTAGGACCAGAATTCACAGTCTCTAGAGAAGTAGGGACAGAGTTAAGGTTCTTAAACAATAGAATATCATTAGATGTTGCTTATTTTAATACCAAATCCAAAGATATCATTGTTAACACACCCGTGTCAGTAGGATCAGGATTTGCATCAGTAACTAAAAATTCTGGAGAATTAAAAAGTGAAGGGTTAGAAATTGCTCTTGGGGCTACAATCCTTAAAACATCTTCTGGCTTAACATGGAATTTACAGGCTAATTGGTCAAGAATTAGAAATTCAGTAGTTAAAATTGATCCTTTAGTTAGTTCAATACCCTTAGGAGGTTTTACTACACCTCAAACACGCTTGCAAGAAGGCCAACCATACGGTATTATTGTAGGAAATCCTTTTAATCGTGACGCAGAAGGGAACCTTCTTATAAACGCTTCCGGAACAGCTGTAGGTCAACCTACTACCAATAGTAACAAGGTCAGCATAATTGGAAATCCAAATCCTGACTGGACTGGTGGTGTAACAAATACATTCAATTATAAAGGAGTTAGTTTGTCTTTCCTGATAGATGTTAGAAGAGGTGGGGATGTAATATCAAGAAATATTAGAGATGTAAGATTTAGGGGCGTTGCCGAAGAAACAGGAGATAGGGAGAGGACATATACAATACCCGGTGTATTGAGAGATCCGAATAACAATACTGATGGAACTGCAAAAGCATTATTAGGTTCAGATGGAAATACCATCACAAATAACATTTCAATAACAGCTCAACAATATTGGAGTAGCATATATAATACCCAAGGAGAAGCAATAGTTTTTGATGCGTCTTGGATCAGGCTTAGAGAAGCTTCTCTGTCCTATGCATTACCTAAGGATTTTCTTCAAAAAACCCCCTTTGGAAAGGCTGAATTTGTATTAACCGGTCGAAATTTATTACTATATGCGCCCAATTATCCTCATTTTGATCCGGAAGTTAATTCTCAAGGTGTAAGTAATTCACAAGGTTTTGAATATAATACATTACCGCAAACAAGGACTTATGGGGCTTTACTTCGTTTAACTTTCTAATTATTTTAATATGAAAAAAATATATATTTTCAGTATTGTATTATTGGTGCTTGTCACAACAGCATGCGATAAATTTTTAGGGGATAATGTTAGCCCCAATAGTCCCATAAGTCCAAATTATTCGCTAGTTTTTAGCGATACACAGGCTTCTATGGCCTTTTATTCCAATAGTGATTTATTTATTTGGTCATCTATCTTTACTCAACAAGCTAGTGGACAAGGTTCTGCAACACAAACCAGGTTTTTCGATCAATATATTTTAACAAACTCTGATGTCAATAATGCTTTTGGATATTTTTATACCGAATCTTTAACTGATGCCAAGTATGTAATAACTAAAAGTTTAGCAGATGCGAGTCCGGCATATTCAGGAATCAGCAGAATAATGCAGGCATTTATGTTTAGTTTACAAGTGGATGCATGGGGTAAGATACCATATTCTGATGCATTAAAAGGTCTTGCAAATACTCAACCTAAATATGATGATGACAAGCAAATTTATGATTCATTATTTGTTTTAATTGATAAAGGAATTTCTGAAATAGATCTGCCTTCAAAATTAAAACCTTCTTCTGATGATCTTATTTATGGCGGAAATTTAGCTAAGTGGAAAAAATTTGCAAACACCTTAAAACTAAGGTTGGCATTACACTATGCAAAAATTGATAATGGTGCTATATTAAATTCTATAATAAATTCTAATAATGATGCATCTTTTATTGCTTCAAATTCAGAAAATTGTCAAATGCTTTTTGATAATTTGACAAATAGAAATAATCCTATTGATCAATTTGAAATAAGCAGGTCAGACCAATATTTTCCGGGTGAATATATTATCAATTTAATGAACACAAAAAAAGATCCAAGACGTGTAGCTTACTTTACTGACTTTCCTTATAAAAGTGGGAATTATGTAGGGTCTCCAACACTTAGTTCTAAAAGTATCGATTATTCTAGAATAAATACATATTTAAGAGGTAATATTACTACTGATAAAAGAGAAGATCTTGATTCTAAAGGGAAACCTGTGCAAAGAGATGCAAATGGTGGAACTTTCAATACAGCTATCACCTACAGCGGAACCGCTCCAATAAGATTACTCACTTTTTCTGAATATAATTTTATAAGGGCGGAAGCTGCTTTAAACTATGGAGCAAGTGGAGATGTTAAAACATATTATACAGCAGGCATTAAAGCTTCCTTGGATGACGCTAAAAACTATTTACCTAATTCAACTGTATATACTCCTATATTGGCTACCAAGTATGATTCTACGTCAAAGGCTTATCTAGCAGACAGAACTTCAATACTCCCAATAACACTGAAAGATATTATTGAAGAAAAATATGTAGCAGAATACGGTGTAAGTATGGAACCATGGACTGATTTCAGAAGAACCGGCTTTCCTCAAATTCCAGTTTCACCCGCAGCATCAGCTCAAGGTAATAATGTATTGCCCAGAGCCTTACCTTATTCATTGAATGAACAAACTGTTAATCCTAACAATGTTCCTGCAAGAACTAGCATGGCAATTAAATCTATTTTTTGGGATAAATAAAAATTAAATATCATGAAAACATACAAATATTATCTTTCTTTTCTGTTTATATTAGTTTTATCAGCTTGCAATCTCTTTAACAAAGATTTTGATTATATAAAGAATAATTCAAGTGCAGCAGAAATTATGTTTATTGTACCGGATACATCAAAAGCTATTCCTAATCCGAATACAGGACAACAACCAACTCTAACTCAACCTTCATATGATGTTACGAGCGGTGTATTTCATATAAATGCGAATACTATTATAACTGCTCAGTTTAAAAATGATAATATCGCATCGTTAAAAGTAAATTCTTTTAGAATTTCTAAAGTTGGTAAAATCGTAAGGGAGGAAAAAGCTAGTTTTACGTCCTTTACCAATAATCAAGCTAACTTTTCGTACCCATTGAGTACACTTGATACGACAGGTTTAGCCTTGACTGCTAAAGCTCCAAAAAATAGTATAAGCTTAGAGTTTGTTGCAACAACTAAAGATAATAAAGTTTTAACTAGATTTTTTACGGTCAATGCAATAAAATAAAAGCTTTGTATTCTTTAACAAACAAACAAAAATCCAGCCTTCACAAGCTGGATTTTTTTTCTTAGAAACTTCTCCCTTTCTCCACCACCCTATCCAATCCATCCAAATCTATTCCTCCTGCAGTTGCGAAAAAGGGTTGTCCACCGCCTCCGCCTTTAATTTCCTTGGCAAGTTCTTTTACAATTTGTACTGCATTCAAGTTTTTTTCCTTTATAATTATATCAGAAAGCATTACAGCAATTTGAGGTTTGCCATCAATTTCTGCAGCTAATACTAAATATAATGGCTCTGATACTGCTTTAATATCGTAAGCCAATTGTTTTAAGGATTCGGATGTTGGAAGTTTTATTTTCTCAATCAATATATTAATACCATCTTTTTTAATTATTTTTTTTAATAAATCTTCCTTTAATATGTTTATTTGATCGAATTGAAAAACTTCTATCTGCTTTTGTAATTTATTTTTCTCTTCCAATAAATCGTTAACGGCTTTTTTTAAATCTTTAGGATTTTTTAAAATCTCTTTTACTTCATTTAAAATATTTAATTGATCATTTATTAAATTTTCTGCTTCAAAAGCTGTAACGGCTTCAATTCGTCTAACTCCTGCAGCTACCGCAGTCTCAGATATTATTTTAAATAAACCAATTTCTCCTGTTGCTTTAACATGAGTTCCTCCACAAAGTTCAATTGAAAATTTATTGTCAAAGGTGATAACCCTCACAAAATCTCCATATTTTTCTCCAAATAAAGCCATTGCACCAAATTCTTTAGCTTTTTGAATAGGTACATTTCGTTTTTCGTCTAATAGAATGTTTTCCCTAATTTTTAAGTTTACTATTTTTTCGACTTTGGCAATTTCATCATCAGATAATTTCGCAAAATGAGAAAAATCAAATCGCAATGCACTTTCGTTTACTAATGACCCTTTTTGATTGACATGCATTCCTAAAACTTCTTTTAAGGCAGCATGCATCAAGTGAGTTGCAGAGTGGTTATTATTAGTAAGTTTTCGTTTTGTACCACTTATTTTTGAAAGTACAGGAGTATTTAATAACTGATCTAGATTTTCAATGTCATCGGCAGTTAAATGAATTGTTAAATCATTCTCTTTTTTAGTATCTGTTATTTTAATTTTTTTAGTTTCATCTGCTTTAAAAATTAATTCACCGGTATCACCCACTTGACCTCCACTTTCTGCATAAAAAGGAGTTTCATCCAATACCAGTTGGAAAAGTGTTTTTTCTTTAATTTTTACCTTGCGGTATTTTAAAATTTGCGAAATTGTTTCGGTTTCATCGTAGCCTATAAATCGACTTTCATCGCCTTTATTCAAAATTATCCAATCACCTGTTTCTTTTACAGCATCTTGTTTTGAGCGGTCTTTTTGAATTTTTAATTCTTCATTAAAAGAAACTTCGTCAATAGTAAAACCGTTTTCGCGTGCAACCAAGGCAGTTAAATCAAGTGGAAAACCAAAAGTATCATACAATTCAAAAACTGTTTTTCCATCAATTATTTGAATATTATTCTTTTTATTCTTTAAAATAATTTCATCCATTAATTTCAAACCTGTATCCAAAGTTTTCAAAAATGAATTTTCTTCTTCCAAAATTACCCTTTTAATAAAATCTTCCTGGGCTTTTAATTCAGGGAAAACATCTTCAAACTGATTTGCCAGAATCGGTACCAATAAGTGTAAAAACGGTTCTTTAAAGTTTAAATATGTATAGCCATATCGTACAGCACGACGAAGAATTCGACGAATTACATAACCTGCCTTATTATTTGAAGGTAATTGACCGTCGGCAATGGTAAAGGCAATTGCGCGAATATGATCTGATACAACCCTTAAAGCGATATCTGTTTTTTCATCATTGCCATAAACTTTCGAAGCTTTTTTAGCAATAAATTGAATTAACGGTTGAAAAACATCTGTATCATAATTGGAAGTTTTTTGTTGAATAGCCATACAAAGGCGTTCAAAACCCATTCCTGTATCTACATGTTTATCAGGTAGTGCTCTTAACGACCCGTTTGCCATTCTTTCAAATTGCATAAATACGTTATTCCATATTTCGACTACTTGAGGATGATCATTATTGACTAATTCTCTACCACTTTTCTTTGCAATTTCTTCTTCTGAACGCAAATCAATATGAATTTCTGAACATGGTCCACAGGGACCGGATTCCCCCATTTCCCAAAAATTATCTTTTTTATTACCAAGAATGATATGACTTTCATCCACCATACTTTTCCAAATATCGTAGGCTTCCTGATCCATAGAAAGATTTTCTTTTTCGTCTCCACCAAAAACAGATACATATAAACGATTTTTGGGAAGTTTATATACTTTGGTTAATAATTCCCAACTCCAATCTAAAGCGTCTTTTTTAAAATAATCACCAAACGACCAGTTACCAAGCATTTCAAACATAGTATGGTGGTAAGTATCCAAGCCCACATCTTCCAGATCATTATGCTTACCGGAAACACGCAAACATTTTTGAGTATCGGCAATTCGTTTTGCAGGCGGAATTTTATTTCCCAAAAAAAAATCTTTAAACTGAGCCATACCTGAGTTTGTAAACATCAGTGTAGGATCGTTTTTTAAAACTAAAGGAGCTGACGGGACAATTAAATGCTCCTTTTCTTTAAAAAAATTTAAAAAAGCATTGCGAATTTCTTTAGAAGTCATATCAAAAAAATATAATATAAGGAGTTTTAAAAACTAATAGTTTAAATTTAAAAAGCATTATTTTTTTTAACGAAAATATGCTTTAAAATTAATTCTATCAACAAATCACACATTTTCAAGCTATTAAGTGATGAACGGCATTGTAATATTAATTTAAAAAAATTACCTTCCCCTCACCGTTTGTTAAAAGATGTAAGTTTTTTAAAGCTTTTGTCATTTTAATACGCTTAAAAAGTTTGCAAATTTACATTATAAAATAAATGCAACCTATATGGCAAAAATAAAATACTCTTATAATACAGAAACTTGTAAATATGAAAGGGTTAAACCAAAAGCCACAACCATAATTTTAAACTTATCAGGATTTTTTGCAGCCGCTTTTCTCATCGCCCTTGCCATTGTTCCGATTTATAATAACTATTTTCAATCAGATAGAGAGGCCAAACTTCAAAAAGAAAACCAGGAATTAAAGTTATATTATGATCTTCTCAG
The DNA here is from genome assembly GCA_965248855.1 of Spirosomataceae bacterium. Lineage (GTDB taxonomy): Bacteria > Bacteroidota > Bacteroidia > Cytophagales > 172606-1 > CBDFKQ01. The sequence goes on from CBDFKQ010000012.1 coordinate 147,311, forward strand.
TCAGGAAATCAATCAGTCGAACAAAGTTTTAGGTTCTTTACAGGAAAGGGATGACAAAGTTTACCGTGTAATATTTGAGGCAGAACCTATTCCTTCTTCTATCAGAACTGCGGGAGTTGGTGGTGTAGAGCGTTATCAAAATTTATTGGATAAAGGTTTGAGTAAAGAAGATTTAATTTTGGATTTAAATAAAAAAGTAGATCAACTTAAAAAGAGGATGTACATCCAAAGTAAGTCTTACGACGATATTTCATTATTATCAAAAGCAAAATCTAAAATGATGGCTTGCATACCTGCCATACAACCGATTGCAAAAAATGGTGCGACTCAATTGGTTTCAGGTTTTGGTTATAGAATACATCCTATTTACAAAGTTATTCAAATGCATACAGGATTAGATTTTTCTGCAACCAGAGGTACTCCAATTTATTCGGCAGGTGATGGAATTGTGAAAAGGGCTGATGTATTTGCAGGTTATGGAAATTGTGTTGAAGTAAACCACGGATATGGATACGTCACTTTATATGGCCATATGGAAAAGTTTGCAGTACATTATGGACAAAAAGTAAAAAGAGGTGAATTGATTGGGTATGTAGGCAGTACAGGTATGTCTGTTGCGCCTCATTTACATTATGAAGTAATAAAAAATGGAGAAAAAGTAAATCCTATTTATTATTTTTTCAATAATATTACACCTGCCGAATATCAAAAACTTCTTCTACAATCATCTGAAGAAAATCAATCATTAGGTGGCGGTGAATAAAAAAAATTGCGATTATTATATAATTTGTTTAAATCATTTAAAATTGCCTATTATCCTTCAACCGGCTTTTAAAAAATTAAATTTTTCGTTTCTTCAACCGGCTTTTAAAATTTTTCATTAATATTTACTTATAACCCACTCTCCAAATAATATTGTTTTTATCGTCCGTAATAAGTATTGACCCATCAGGTAAAAGAGCTTCTCCTACCGGGCGGCCATTTACTTTTTCTTTACTTAAATTTGAAATAAAACCGGTTAGAAAATCTTCAGGTTCGCCTGAAGGTTTTCCATTTGTAAAAGGAATAAAAATAATTTTATAACCTGATAATGTTGAGCGGTTCCAAGAACCATGTTGAGCAACAAAAGCTCCATTGTGGTATTTTTCAGGAAATAATTTGCCGGTATAAAAAATTAATCCGAGTGAAGCAGTGTGTGCACCAAGGTTCACATCAGGTATGATGCTTTTATTTATCAGTTCCACCGGTGCTTCTTTTACTCTCGGGTCAACATGTTTACCATAATAGCCGTATGGCCAACCATAAAATCCATTTTCTTTCACGTCAGTTAAATAATCAGGCACCAGGTCATCACCCAATAAATCACGTTCATTTACTGCAACCCATAAATGTTTATTATCAGGGTTCAAAGCCATCCCTACCGGATTTCTTAAACCACTTGCAAAAACTCTTTGACCGGATCCATCAGGATTAATTTCTATAATATCTGCCCTAAGTAATTCATTTTTAATACCTTTTTCAGCTACATTCGTTCCTGAACCAATTGCAATATAAATTTTACTGTTATCGGCATTTGCAATTATATTTCTTGTCCAATGCCTGTTGTGTTTGCCCGCAGGTAAATCAATAATTTTTTCACCTTTCCCGGTAATTTTATTTTGACCCGATTTATAAGGAAATCTCCACAATGCATTTGTGTTGGCAACATAAAACCAATCACCAATAATAAGCATTCCGAAAGGTTGGTTTAAATTTTTTAAAAAAGTTTCTCTTACATCCGGTTTTCCATCTTTATCGGTATCTCTCAATAATGTAATCCTATCTGCACTGTGCTTTAAATTATTTGCTTTGGAGGCCCCCAATATTCTACCACCGATTTTTTCTAATAAGGTATGATTTGAATTAGATTCAGCCACCAATACATCACCATTTGGTGTTACATACATCCATCTTGGATTTTCAAATCCGTCTTCATATTTTGACACTGTAAATCTTTCGGGTGCTTTTGGGGTTTCATTATTCTTCCAGCCTTGAACTTTACTAAAATTCATTTTAGATTTTGTTGCAAAGGGAGCCGGTAAATTATCAGTTCCTTTATTTTGAGAATAAGACGTTGAAAAACATACTAAGAAAAGAAAGAAAAATATTTTTATATTTATTAAATTATATTTTAAACACAGGAAAATATTTTTAATTAAATTCATAAAAAAAATTATAATATTTGAAATTAAAACATCTAAATAATCATTCCACTAATATTTGTTTGTTTAAATAAAAGTTAATGTGCGTTGCCGGAAATATTTAAATTAACTTTTAAAAACAAAAACATAAAGTGACGTTATATCATTTTTTATGTGTTAAAATATGTTAACTTTAAAACCATCTGTCATAAATTTATTTATTCAATGTCAAACCGGCATAAATTTGTATTAAGAATAATTTTTGTTATTTGTATAAAAGAATTTAAGTTTTAATTTTTTATAATCATGGTAAAACAAATCAAAAGTTTTTTTCCACTTGCATTTGCAGCGGTGTTAGGAAGTGCCATATCATTAGGGGCTTATAAATATTTTGAAGGTGAAGATAAAGCCATCCATTTAAAAGAGGCAACCCCAACAGCTTATACGCAATATATTGATAACAATAAAAATACACCAAATATACCTGCTGATTTTTCTTTCGCTGCAGAGAAAGCAACTCCCGGGGTTGTTCATATTCGGTCTACAATAGAAGCAGGAATCACTTCATCATCCCGTAGAATGGAAATACCGGAACAATTCAGGGATTTTTTCGGAGATGATTTTTTTGGCGGCGGTCCACGAGGAAAACAACAAGCTACCGGTTCGGGTGTTATTATCAGTGATGATGGATATATTGTAACTAATAATCATGTGGTTGACGAAGCCGATAATGTTGAAGTTACATTATACGACAAAAGAAGTTATAAAGGTAAAATTATAGGAACTGATCCTAATACTGACCTGGCTTTAATTAAAATTGAAGAAAAAAACCTTCCTCATTTAGCTTTGGCAAATTCAGATGATGCAAAAGTTGGTCAATGGGTATTAGCTGTTGGCAATCCATTTAATTTAACTTCAACCGTTACTGCAGGAATTATAAGTGCTAAAGGAAGAAATATAAATATTTTACAAAGAAAAGAAAACGACAAAAATTCTGCTCCAATAGAATCATTTATTCAAACTGATGCAGCTGTAAACCCCGGCAATAGTGGTGGTGCCTTAATTAATTTAAATGGAGATTTAATAGGAATAAATACTGCAATCGCAAGCAGTACCGGCCAATTTGCCGGTTATTCTTTCGCAGTACCTGCAAGTATTGTTCGTAAAGTTGTTGATGACTTATCAAAATTTGGAACAGTTCAAAGGGGTTATCTTGGTATTAATATAAATGATGTAAACAGCGAAATTGTTAAAGAAAAAAATCTTAAAGTTTATTCGGGGATTTATATTTCCGGTTTTAGCGAAAACAGTGCTGCTAAAGATGCAGGAATAAAAGAAGGTGATGTAATTGTTCAAATAGATGGATTAAAAGTTCGCTCTGTACCTGAGTTACAAGAACAAATAGCTCGTCACCGCCCGGGTGATAAAGTTAAAATATTAATAAATCGTGCAGGGCTTGAAAAAGAGGTTATTATAACCTTAAAAAACCGTGATGGAAGTGTTGATGTTATTAAAAAAGAAAAAACAGAAGCGAATAATTCTTTAGGTGCTGATTTTTCTGACTTATCAGACATGGATAAAAAACAATATAAACTTGATGGTGGAGTGAGAGTAAATAAGGTTTACTCCGGAGGGAAAATAAGAGAGTTTACTGATATGAAAGAAGGTTTTATTATTAATAAAGTAGATGATACAAATGTTCGTTCTGTAAAAGATTTAAATCAATTACTTGCATCCAAAAAAGGTGGAGTAATGCTAAAAGGTACCTATCCGGGCAGTACTAAAACTTATATTTACGGAGTAGATTATTAATCAAAAATCAATAACAATAATAAAAAAAATACCGGAAATTTATTCCGGTATTTTTTTTATTATTCTAAGCAGTTTGCTTTATATTTTTAATTGTATAAACCGCTGTTAATACGTCCCTTACCGAAAAAATGCTGTCAAAAGTTTCATTTACAAAATCATATGCAATGGTTTGATTTTGTGATAAAACGAAAGTAGAAGGGTTGGGAACATCATTTTCTATTCCCGATACTCTGTGCCAAATTGGATTACGTTCAGAGAAAACGCCAAATTTAGAAGAAATTGCATTTTCATAATCATTTACAATGCTAAATGAAAAGTTATATTTATCAATTAAGTTTTTAATTTCATTAGGGCTTTCGGTACTTAATACCAATAAATTTCCCCCTAAAGCATTTATTTTTGAATATGATCTTTCAAGAACTTCTAAATGCAATTTACCGTATTCTCCCCATTCAGATGAATGAAAACTTATAACCAATGGTTTATCTGAAATAAACTCATCAAGAGTTATATAACTTTTATTGCTTTTTGAAAATGCATCCTGCCAGATGCCAAAATCTTTTTGTATACTAAAATATGGAATAGTATCGCCTTTAATTAAAGGTGCCTTTTCTCCAAGAGATTTTTCACTATAAGGAATAAAATCTGCAATAGAAACTTCATATTGAAAATCCGGTTCATAATCAGGAATAAATTTAATTTCGCGAGCTTTTCTAATAGTATTCATGTGAGTTTTTTGTTTAAAATGTTTTAAAAAATATTTTTAATTTTAAATCTCATGAATCTCCCTTCATTTGATTTTTATTGAGAGTTTATAAATGTTGGTGAGTACCAACAACGCATTCGAAGATATATTTTTATCATATATATTAATTATTGATTTAAGATTTTTGTATCAGGATGACCGTAAACAAGTATCAGGTAATTTTTTTGTAATGATGAAAAAAAACCGGTTGTTAATAATAGCATTAACGACAGAGTTAAAAATGTGATTGGGTATGGCTGATAAACATATATTATTGAAAAAAATATAGATGCTCTTATATACTCCAAGTAAAAAACCCAATTTCTCTGTTCTAAAATAGCCCCGCAATTAATTAATGTAACTATTATAAAAGATGAAATTCCTATCTGTACAATTATTGAAAAATAATGTTGAAATAATAAAAAGAAAAATAAAATGATTAGTGTAAAAGCAATTTGAAAAATAACATAGTTTTTAAATCTCTTCGTTTTTGAAATGGAATTTTTTCTAAATAAGAATATTTTTTCCAATCCCTCTCTTATATTGGCGTTTATTTTTTCCGGTTTTCCAAATATGATTTTTAGCTTGTTTTTAAAACCCTTGCTTGTTTTAACAGCATAAAATATTTCTAATAGGAAATGAAAATGTTGCCATAAAAAACTATAACTGTTCAAAGGTTTCGTTAAACCAAATATTGGCATTTCGGTCTCTTTCATAAATGTGCCAAATATCTTATCCCAAATAATTAATACATCTCCATAATTTTTATCTAAATATTGCTCATTACTTGCATGGTGAACTCTGTGATGAGATGGGGTAACAAAAATATATTCCAACACTCCTAATTTGTTAATTAATCGGGTATGAATAAAAAACGGATATGCTCCATGGATTAATAATATGGTAATAATCATTGAGGGCGGAAAACCCATAATTGGTAAAATAGACCAAAATCCGGTACGTGCAATTGCCTGAAAAACTGTTATTCTGGCAGAAACAGTATAATTAAAATCTTCACTTTGATGATGAACTATATGAATGCCCCATAAAACATTTATTTCATGCGCCAGCCTATGATACCAATACCAAATAAAATCGGTAAATAAAAAAATACTCATCCATATTAATACACTTGGTTTAATATCAAATATTGCAAAATGCAAATACAGGTATTCATAAAAATAATAAAAAATCCCCGTAATGAAGGCATCAGCCAAGCGCTCGGCAATACCCACATTTATATTGGCAATTGTATTACCGAACCGGAAAAAATCCTTTCCTTTCCTTTGAGAAATAAAGAACTCCAAAAAGATAAAAAATAATGCAATCGGAATGGCGAAGGCAAAGTAATTCAATTCCATTTTTTAAATAAGATTTGTTTAAGCCATTAGGGCCTTGTTAATTCGAGATGTAATTCAGAGGAGTACTTTAACAGCAACAACACATTTGGGAAATGTGCGACATTGATATTTTAAGATCGATTAGAAAGTATTTTTTAATCTTAAAGCTATTTGTATTTTTTTTTTCTGTAATCATTCTTTTAAGTTTTTATATTTCCCAAAAAGTTTACGGGTAGGAGTTAACACCTTTTCAAAATATGTAGGTTGTTAGAGGTTCACAGAGCCTAATCTCTCCCCTCTTCTTTATAAATTATCGCAAGCGACAGTACAAATGTAAAATTGTTTTTTTAATAAACAAATATTTTTATTTAAAATCTATAGATTAAATAGAGATTGAATAATTTATATTATTAGCAACATTCGGGTTGAAACTTCAGTACCTTAAATTTAATTTTGTTAAAAAAAATTATGGAAGAGCAATTAAATTATGAAAGAATAGAAAAAGCTATAGAATATATTTCAAAAAATTTTAAAACGCAACCAAGTTTGGAGGAAGTTGCAGAAATAATAAATATCAGTCCCTTTCATTTCCAAAGAATTTTCACTGAATGGGCAGGTGTAAGTCCGAAAAAATTTTTACAATTTTTAACTGTCGATTTTTTAAAGAATCAAATTAAAAAAACCAAATCCATTGCCGAAGCTGCGGAAATCGCAGGGCTTTCGGGTCAATCTCGTGTTTATGATTTGTTTGTAACAATTGAAGGAGTAACACCCGATCAATTTAAAAATGATGGCTTGGGTTTAAAAATATTTTATGGCTTTCATAAATCTCCTTTTGGAGAATGTTTAATTGCTGTTACAGAAAAAGGAATTTGCAGTTTGGCTTTTGTAAATGTTGATAATAAGGATGACATTCTTAATCAATTTATAAAAAAATGGAGTTTTGCAATTGTAGAATTCAATCAGGAATTTTCCAAAAAGTGGATTGAAAAAATATTTTCTTTCAATTCTTTACAACCTCAAAAATTAAATATTTTAGTTCAGGGTACCAATTTTCAAATTAAAGTGTGGGAAGCTTTATTAAAAATTCCTTTCGGCACTTTAACTACATACGAACAAATTGCAACTCTTACAGAAAACCCTAAAGCAATGCGCGCAGTTGGTTCAGCAGTTGGTAAAAACCCAATCGCTTTTCTTATTCCCTGCCATAGAGTAATAAGGAAAGAAGGAAAGGTTGGTGAATATCACTGGGGCATAAATCGTAAACAAGCCATTATAGGGTGGGAAGCATCAAAAATAATTGATGATGACAATTAAAGCTCTAAAATATTTTTTTTTATTACAAGTAATCTTTAATGCTATTAATAAGCTGCTCTTGCACCTTTGTCTATTGCAATGTCTTCAACTTTTTCAATTGCAGAAAAACCTCCGTGTACATTTGTAAGTTTGTCAATTCCAAAAACTTTTAACAGCGAAATAGCAATCATTGATCTATACCCACCGCCACAATAAACCAAATATTGTTTATCGGGTTCAAAATCATGCCTTCTTGCAGGCATATCAGCCAAAGAAATTGAAGTAGCACCTGCAATATGCGAATCTGCATATTCACTTGCCTTTCTCACATCCAATAATATAGCATCAGGGTTTTCAGTCATTAAACGATTTATTTCGTCTGCTTCAATGGAATGGACTTCATCTTCTATTTGATTATTTTCAACCCATGTAGAATAACCACCGTTTAAATAACCTAATACATTTTCATATCCTATTCTGGCTAATCTTAAAACAGCTTCTTCTTCTCTGCCGGGTTCGCACACAAGTAGTAATGGTTGATTTATATCAACTAAGGTTCCAACCCAAATTGCATATTGGCCATCGAGGCCAAAGTTTAACGAACCCGGGATAAAGCCCTCCTCAAAAACTTCGGAAGACCGGGTATCTAAAACCAGAACATTTTCAAGCATTAATTTTTCCTTAAATGTATCAATATCGAGAGGTATCAGGTTATTTTTCATTATTATATTAATAGGTTTGTAACCGGTTTTATTTATCAATGAATCTTTGGCAAAGTATTGCGGAGGCGGTGTAATGCCCGTTAAAAGCTGTTGAATAAATTTATCTTTATCGGTTTCCCGCAAAGCATAATTGGTATTCTTTTGTAAGCCGATAGTCGAAAATTTTTCCTTACCAATATTTTTCCCACATGATGAACCGGGGCCATGGGCGGGGTAAACAATTACATAATCAGGCAAAGTTTTTATTTTATTGTTTAAAGAATCATAAAGCGCAGCAGCCATTTCTTCTTTTGTAATTTTATCATCTAGCAAATCCGGCCTTCCTACATCACCAACAAATAAAGTATCACCGGTAAATATTGCATAAGGGTTATTTTCTTCATCATAAAGTAAAAAACATGATGATTCGGGAGTATGTCCCGGAGTAAATAATACTTCTAAAGATAGTTTACCTATCGAAAAAGCTTCACCGTCCTTGGCGTTATAAATTTTATAACTTGTATCGGCACCCGGCCCAAATATAATTGGGGCTCCCGTTAAGCCTGATAAATCAATGTGCCCCGATATAAAATCTGCATGAAAATGTGTTTCAAAAATATATTTAATTTTTGCACCTCTTTGAATTGCCAAAGATAAATAAGGTTCTGTTTCTCTTAAGGGATCAATAATAACAGCTTCACCTTCCGATTCAATATAATAGGTTGCTTCGGCAAGGCAATTAGTATATAATTGTTGTATAAACATAGCCATCTTATTATATACAAATGTATTTACTTTTTAAACGCTATACAAAGTAAGATATTTATTGTTGACTTTAAAAAGATCCTTTTATTAAAATTAAATTATTGTTAAAACAATAATAAATAATTAATTATTAAAATAACAAATAATTATTACATTTAAGTCCAATTCTAACCATGCCTAATCCTAAGTTTTCACATTTAATGAATAATTTTAAATTATTAATTAGTATTTGCTTTTTGTTTATCTCGATAATAAACCTCAAAGCTCAACAAAACAAAGGTAACATTCTTAGTGGAAAAGTTATTGATGCTTCATCAGGAAATCCTATCCCTTTTGCAACCATAAGTCTTCTTTATGAGAAAAATGGGATGCTCACCGATTCTGCCGGAAATTATAAATTATGGCTTCCACATGGAGAGCATATAATAAAGGTAAGTAGTGTGGGGTATTTAACTTCCAGAAAAAAAATCGATCTTCAAGATAATATAACGCTAAATTTTTCCCTAGAAAGCATATCAAACCAACTCTCAGAGGTTATCGTGTCGGCATCACAAATGGCAAAAAAAATAGAAAATGTTTCATTAGGAGTTGAAATATTAAGTATAAAAGGAATAAAAAAGATTCCCGTAATGATGGGTGAAGTAGATGTTTTAAGAAGTATTCAAACCTTACCGGGTGTTTCTTCTGTTGGTGAAGGAGCAAATGGCCTAAATATTAGAGGTGGAAGTGTTGATCAAAATTTAATTTATGTTGATCATACCCCAATTTTTAATCCTACTCATATGTTTGGTTTATTTTCTGTTTTTTCTGCAGATGCTATTCAGGATGTAGAATTATATAAGGGAGGGATACCGGCAAAGTACGGCGGACGAACATCTTCGATAATGAATATAAAAATGATTGACCCTCAAAGTGAAAAATTAAAGCTAAGTGGTGGAATTGGATTAATATCGAACAGATTAACAATTGAAACTCCGATTATAAAAAATAAACTTTGGATAATGGCTTCAAGCCGTTTGTCTTATAACGATTATTTACTTAACATATCAAACTTCCCGAAGCTGCAAAAAGTAAGAGCAAACTTTTATGATCTGGCATCAAAAGTTTTTTACAGGATTGATAAAAAAAATACTCTTTCATTTTCCGGATATCTTAGTAATGATCAATATAAAGTCGATTCTTTATTTGCACTCTCTAATATAGTTGCGAAAGAAACCAACTTTAAGTATGGGCACAAAAATGGATCTATTCAATGGAATCATTTTATCAGTACAAAATTAAATCTTAATGTGATAGGGGCATACAGTAAATACTCTACCAAAACAACTTCACCTGATAGTTCAAATTCTTTCGAATTAACTTCAAGTATTGAGTATAAGAATTTAAAAGCAATTATAGAGTACTCGCCCAAAGAAAATCATGAAGTTACAATGGGTATATCTGCAATCAGGTATGATATAAAACCCGGTAACTTAAATCAAAATATTGTTTCTACAATATCTCCGGTTAATCTGGATAAAGAACAATCGTATGAAATGGCAGCTTTTGTTTCAGACGAGTTTAAAGTTACGCCACGATTAAAAATTGAATATGGCTTAAGATACGTTTACTACGCAAACATTGGTCCATCTATATCAAGAAAGTATGATCCTAACATACCTAAATCGCCCGAATCTGCAATTGAAACTTCAATTGGAAATGGAAAATTTGAAAAAACGTATTCCGGTTTTGAACCTCGTTTAACTGCACGTTTTAAAATTTCAGAAAGAAATTCTTTAAAATTTGGTTATAACAGAATGCAGCAGTTTATTCAATTATTAAGTAATAATACTACTCCTCTACCCATTTCCAGATGGAAAACAGCAAATTCAAATATCGCTCCCCAAAAAAGTGATTTTTATTCCTTAGGTTTTTTTCAGGAATTAAATGAAAAATGGGAATTTTCTGTAGAAGGTTATTATCGGAAAACGAATAATATGCTTGATTATACAGCAAGTGCAAACCTTCAGTTAAACAATCAGATTGAAACCTTATTATTAAAAGGAAAAGGTAAAGCATATGGAATTGAAACCATGTTTACAAAAAAGAAAGGGGAATTAACCGGTTGGATGAGCTATACTTATGCTCGATCGTTAGAGCAAATTGTTGGAGACATCCCCTCAATACAACAACTCAATGGAGGAAAATATTTTCCAACCAATTATGATCATCCTCATAATGTAAACTTGATGTTAAATGTAGAACCCGACAAACATAATAGTTTTTCATTTGTATTCACTTACAGCACAGGCAGGCCATTTACTTCTCCAACAGGATATTATAATGAAAATAATACCAAAATATTGATTTTTACTGAACGCAATAATGACAGGGTTTCTGATTATCATCGTTTAGATTTCTCGTGGACGATTAAAAACGCAACCATGAAAAAAAAGAGATGGGAAGGAAGTTGGGTATTTGCAATTTATAATCTATATGGAAGAAAAAATGCATATTCGTATTTTTACAAACAAGATAAATTTAGAACAAATGCATATAAATTAAGTGTTTTTGCTTATCCGCTTATATCCCTTACGTATAATTTTGTTTTTTAATCAGAATCAAAAAAATATGTTTAAAATTAATATATGAAAAAAACTATTCTTTTGTTTACCATATTTATTTTCTTTTGGAGCTGTATTTTTAAATTGGAAAATGAAAATCATAAAGCCGGCAACAGTTATTTAGTTGTTAGTTCAAATTTTACAGACGTTGCCGGTGAACAAGAAATTAATCTACATTATTCTTCAAACAAAACATCTGATGATGGACAAGTTAATGCTGTAAATTTTGCTGAAGTTTCTATTTCTGATGATCAGAATAATATTATCAATTTTCAACAATCCGGTTCCGGAAGGTATGTAAGTTCTATCCCGGGCATCCCCGGCAGAAAATATACTTTGAAACTCATACTTTCAAATGGAAAAAAATATCACTCTTTACCTGAAACAATGCCTCTATGTCCGGATATTCAAAACTTATATTATAAATTCGAAATGGATAATTCCCAAACTGATTACAAAAGGAAATATGGATACAATTTATATGTTGATTTTCAAGATTCTCCTATTGCCGGAGAATTTTATCAATGGAATTGGATCCATTATGAATTACTGGAAATTTGTGCCACATGCAATCAAACATATAGGGTTGATACTATTAGACAAAGCTGCAGAAAGATCAGTGTTACTCCTAACAATGATAATGTAAATTTGGATGGGCTCAATTATTTCCCATGCTTTCAACATTGCTGGGAGATAACAAAAAGTGACGCTTTTAATTTATTTTCTGATAATTATTATAACGGCAAGTTTATAAATGGAATAAAAGTTCATCGTGCTTTATTTAAATACGTACAATCCGAATATTATTTAAAAATCCAACAAAGAAAAATTAATAAAAGTACTTATTTATATTTAAGATCAGTGGAAACGCAAGTTAAGTCAAATGGAACCTTATTTGACGTTCCCGCTCAAACACAATTTAATTTTAATTTATTTTCGGATGATGATCCTCAAGAGAAAATTTTAGGCAATTTTAACGTATATTCTTACAAAACGAAAATAATATCTATTCCAATTAATAATCCGGTAGCCGGGAATTATCCGGCTCCCGTGGATCCTTATAAAAGCCCTTATATGGAAGCAGCCCCTTCACAATTAAGTACGATTTACGCAAATTGTGGAAATGCATCAAATAGAAGTAATATACAACCTGAGGGGTGGAAGTATTAAAAAGGAAAGAAATTGAGTATTTGCAGTTTATAATCTATATGGAAGAAAAAATGCATATTCGTATTTTTACAAACAAGATAAATTTAGAACAAATGCATATAAATTAAGTGTTTTTGCTTATCCGCTTATATCCCTTACGTATAATTTTGTTTTTTAATCAGAATCAAAAAAATATTTTTAAAATATATTTATGAAAAAAACTATTATTTTGTTTACCATATTTATTTTCTTTTGGAGCTGCATTTTTAAATTGGAAAATGAAAATCATAAAGCCGGTAACAGTTATATTACTATAACCTCAAATTTTACTGATGCACCCGGGACTCAGATGATAAATTTACATTATTCTTCAAATACTACTTCAGATAATGGATCTATAGAGACAATAAATGATGCTATAGTATCAATTTATGATGATCAAAATAATAAAATTAATTTTACACCATCCGGAAACGGAAAATATTTAAGCACGGCTTCGGGGAAACCCGGAAGAATATACACATTACATTTTACGCTTGCAAATGGGAAGAGTTATCATTCCTTACCTGAAAAAATACCAGTTACACCGGAAATCGATAATTTATATTATAAATTTGAAAGCGATAATTCTCAAACAGATTATAAAAAAAAATATGGCTATAATGTTTATATAGATTTTAAGGATTCTCCCGAGCAAGGTGAATTTTATCAATGGAAGTGGATCCATTATGAATTAATAAATGCCTGTGCAACATGTAGTGCTGGTTATGTATTTGATAATAATAAACAAGGCTGTGTTAAGGCAGTAATTTCACCAAATAATGATAATGCAAATAATGACGGTGTAAACTATTTTAAATGTACCGGTAATTGCTGGGGTATTACCGGAAGTGATGGGTTTAATGTACTTTCCGATAATTATTATAATGGGCAAAACGTACCGGGTGTTAAAGTTCATCGTGTCGATTTTAAATCTTTACCTTCAGAGTATTACTTACAAATTCAACAAAGTAAAATAAATAAAAGTACTTACTTATATTTGAAATCATTGGAAACACAGATAAAATCAAATGGAACCCTGTTTGATGTTCCCGCCCAAACTCAATTTAACTTTAATGTTTTTTCTGATGATGACCCGAATGAAAAGATTCTGGGGCTTTTTAATGTGTATTCATATAAAATGAAAGTAATTTCAATTCCTATCAATCGGGTTGTAAATGGTCTATTTCCCGCTCGCGGTGATTTAGATAAAACATTTTATACGGAAGGGGATCGACCGCCGGTGTATGTTTATGCTGATTGTGTAAATGGACTTAATAAAACGCCATTTCAACCGGAAGGTTGGAAATAAATATGTTTTTAGCATACCGTCTTAATAGGTGTTCGAAAGCTCGCCAATACAAGAATTAATTTCATTTACAAAGAGATATCAAAAAAGACAAGGCTGACAAATAGTTAAAAATCAACTAAGTACTCATTCACTTATTAATGAACACAATATAATAAACCTTCAAATAAGCATCTGTTTTAATTTACTTTATAATACTTCTAATTTATTCATTTGTAGCATTTTAAATATTCCGCCTTGTATATAAAATTAATCCGTACATTATTTTGTTTGCTTAGATTAATTTTTTACTACAATTATTAATTCTTTAATTAATTTTGAATTTTTATTAAAGTCTTAATGAAGCAATTATTTTTAATATTATTATTCCGGGTTTTATATTTAAATCCTTTACTATCCTCCGAATTAAAACCCAAACAATCATCCAACGGTTTATATGGATATGCCGACGAAAAAGGGAAATTTATAATTGAACCCAAGTTTGAAAAAGCTTTTCCTTTTGAAAATGGTGTTGCCAGAATTTTAGAAAAAAACTTTTGGGGATTAATAGACCTAAAAGGAAATTATAAATTAAACCCTGTATACAGTGAGCTTCAAGGTGTAAAAAATAACTTACTGGTAGTTGGTATAAATGATACCAAAAGTGGTTTGATTTTATATGGGCTAATGGATATTACCGGGAAAGAATACGTTAAACCCCAATACCAATTCATCACGCCGGATTATAATAATCAAATATTAATTGTTGGCAATACCCTATCTGCTCCAAACGGAAAAACTAAAATCCGTTTCGGACTTATAAATAATAAAAACATTATTTTAATCCCTATTATTTATAAAGAAATTAAACATACAAGATTTCGCACATTTGCCGCAAAAGATGACAATAACTTTTGGAATATATTTGACGAGACCGGTAAATCTATTTTTGGGAAAAATTATACGGCAATTAATGATTTTGATGAAAGGTTTGCAACTGTCGAAAACAAAGAAGGGTGGTCAATCGTCGCTCCTGATGGACAAATACTAACTGATATAAATTATAGAAAAATCATAAAAAAGAATGCAAATGTGTTTGAACTTCTATCCTATCCGTTTATAAAAGTAGTTGATAACAACCACAATATACTTTTCTCCACACAATATGATGAACTCTCTTTTGCAAATGAAAACTTTTATATTTTTAATAAAGATGAAAAAGCAGGTTTATTAAATGAAAAGGGGAATGTAGTAATGGGGAATAAATTTGATGTAATTCAAAGTTTTAAAAATGGACTCTCTGTTGTGAAATCGAATAATAAATATGGGGTTGTAAATCAAAAATTACAACAAATACTTCCCATACATTATGAAAAAATTCAAATCGACAGCTTAAATGGAGTAATAAAAGCATTTGAAAATAAAACCTGGATGATTTTTAATAAATTAGGCAAACAAATAAATAATACGAAATATGAAGATATTAAAGTTCAGCCTTATGCAATGATGTTTGTAAAGCAGGATAATCTTTGGTTTCTATTAAATTCTGACGGAAAAGTTGCCGGCCCTAATTGGTTTAATAATGTTAGCGATATTAATAACTTTCATGCAGTTGTAAATTGGAAAAATGGTTATGGCTTGATTGATACAAAGGGAAATTGGGTAATAGAACCTGTTTTCGACAGTTTAAAAATAATAAGTACTCATTTAGTAATTACCTACTCAAAAGGTATAAACAATATTATAAATATTTTTAATAAAAAAATCCAATTTGCTGTAGAAAAATTTGAATTGATTCATACAAATTACATAATCATTACAGCAGGGGGTAAAAAAGGATTAATAAACTATAGAGGAAAGGAAATTGTTTCGCCTGAATATGATTTTATATCCGATTTCAGTAAAGACAGTGTTATTACTGTTTTAAAAGAGAAAAAATATGGATTAATTGATCTTAAAGGAAATTTTATTTTAAAACCTCTTGCCAAATGTGATGAAATGGGCATAATGCAGGAAGAACGAGTTGCAATTAAAATTAAAAATAAATATGGTTTCTTTGATAAAGAAGGAGGTTTGAGAATAGCAAACAGATATGAGGCTGTTCAAACTTTTTCTAATGGAATGGCTGCTTTTTTATTAAAGGGTAAATGGGGATTTATTAATAAGGCAGAAGAAATAATTATACAACCGCAATTAGATAAAGTGGAAAATTTTAAAAACGGTATTGCTTTCGTTCAAAAAAATAAAAAATGGGGCGTGGTTAATAAAAATGGATTAGAAATATTAAAACCTCAATTTGATAATATATATCCTCTGAACGATGATAAATATATTTCAGAAACAGGTGGTAAAAAAGGTTTGATAGGCAGTGCCGGGCAGGAAATTATTCCTATCGGTTATGATATTTTACAACAATTAAACAGTGGTAATTTTTTGGCGAAGAAAAATAATAAATATGGTTTGTTAACTTCTAATGGTATGGTAGCAATTCCTTTAATGTATGATAAAATGAAAACAGATGGAAAATATTTTATTATCTCTATTGAAGATTCCCCCAAGAGATTAGAATTAAAGTAAATTATTCTTAAAATATTTTTAATAAAAACAGTCAATAAAATATTACTTCTACTTAAATTTTACATCGTCGGTAATTCCTTTCCAGTTATCAGTACGGAAAGGGCAAGTTGGAAATCCTTCAACATTATATAAATTATCATCAATGGGAGAATTGGTCCAGCCATATCTTACTGATACAGGTTTCAAAACTTTATCACTACTAACAATTACCTTATTGCCTGAAATTTCAGCTTTTGCATAATAAAAAATTTTATCCTCTCCTGCAATCTCAAAACCTTTCAAATACCCGTACTTATCTTTAACAATTAAACCTTCTCCCGTATATTTAAAGGATAAAACAGCTTTATTACTTTCGTACGAAACAGATTCAAACATTGGCCCACAAAAAGTAAGATTTCGGTTATAAACAGTTTTTAATGCGTTTGCTGCTAATCTTATGCCTACATCAAATTTATTTGTAGGATGAATATCTTTTGGGTCGCCTATATCTGTTATAACTGCCATACCGGTTTTAGGTAAATTTAATGTCATTGTTTGTGCTTCTCTTAATTCTGCCCAATTGCTACCCTGATTGCTATTTTGATCGCTACCGAATGAAGTTAATTGTACATATAAAAAAGGAAACTCATCTTTCCATTTGTTTCGCCAATCATTAATGAGCAATGGAAAACTTTTACGGTATTGATATGCACGTGAAGCATTAGCCTCCCCTTGATACCATATAACACCCTGAAAAGCATATGGAACTAAAGGGTGCAACATTGCATTATAAATTGTTGTAGCTAAATTATTTTGTAAACGGGCGAATTTATAAGGGTAAGCTATAGAAGGAAGCATTTTCCATCCGTCACCTGCTAAAAGTATTTTCTCACCATTAAAATCTATATAGGTTTCCGATTGTGGTCCATGAATGCCCATACCGTACCAATCGGGGTTTTGATGAGCACCTTGTTTAATCATTAAAATATTTTTACCACTTTTAAAAGTATTTCCGGGCAATTCTATTTTTCTATTTCCTTTTTGTTGACCTTCCGAAATTAATCTACCATTTATAAATAATTGATATTGGCTGTCATTTTCACCAAAAGCTAAAACTGACTTTTTTGCTTCATTACCCGGTAATATATCAATTGAACGTGCCATGTATCCTTGGCCTCTAAAAGCCCAAATTCCTATCCAATCCCATAAACCGGGAGCATAAGAATTCATCCACTTGGAAATATCTAAATCGGATTTCGTATATTTTTTTTCATCTTCGATGCTTAATGATATATTTTTATTTCCAAACGCATCTTGTTTCATTTTTTCATCCAAACTTTTCTCTGCCTTTTCCCATGTATCAGGAATTTGCTGAATATAATTTTTAAACTCATCCGAACTACTAAGTCCTTCTTTGCTGATCCAGCCCTCTACTTGAGAACCGCCCCATGACGTGTTAATTAAACCTATCGGTACATTAAGCTCTCGGTTAAGCTTTTTTGCAAAAAAATATCCTACTGCAGTAAACTTTCCAACCGTTTCGGGTGAAGTTATTTGCCAATCCCCTTTTATTTTTAAATCATTTTCCGCCTTCAGGCTTAATTCATTTTTTACTTTATAATGACGGATTTGAGGAAAATTAGCAGATCGAATTTCGGCGGCTGCATTATCAGAACCATCTACAGTAAATTCCATATTCGATTGCCCGGAACATATCCAAACTTCGCCAATTAAAACATCTTTTATTTCTATTGAGGATTTTTTATCTTTTATAATCATTTTAAAAGGCCCCCCGGCTTGCATGGGATTCAACTTAACCATCCATTTCCCTTCATTATTTACAGTTGAGGAGACAACCTGATTATTAAAAGATACAGTAATTTTGTTTCCCTTATCTCCCCATCCCCAAATCGGAACAGTTTTTTGTCTTTGAAGAACCATATGATCTCCAAAAATATTTGCAGATCGAACTTGAGCAAAAAGCGAGAAGCCGGATAATATAAAAAATAAGGAATATTTAAAATGCATTTTTATTTTGTTTATGAGACAAATATAAAAAAATAAGTATTTAATCCTATATGTGCTTATTAAGAAACCACCCCGGTTTTACAGAACCTATCAACATCTTCCATCATTGTTTTATCATTTAAAACCTGATTTTGAGTTTGTTGTATTAAATAATCCCTCGTTTGAGGCCTTGAATCAGTCATTTCAGAATAGTCTTTTTCACCTATTTTAATATTTAATCTTAAATACTGATTATTAAAAGTTAACTCTGCTGCCTCGTAATCTGTTGTTTGACTAACACCTTTCATCATAATATCAGTTATAACCTGTATCCATTGTAATTGACCCCACCTCACCGCATTCTCTAAAGTAATGGAACCCATATATGATCCTGTCCCTAATGAAAGCACTGAAACATCTTCCATCGATACATTAGAACCATCTGATTTTTTATAAAAACCTTTATCGCCATACTTACTTATTTCGGCAATGGCAGCCATTGTTGGGTTGTTGGCATAAACTCCTCCATCAATTGCGATTAATTTATTTCCTTTATAGTCAAATGAATAAGCGGGTAAATAAGTAGGGGCTGATGATGTAGCCATGCAAATATCAAAAATTTTAGCGTCTGCATTTGAGGCAGTTTTTGCCTCACTTGTTTTAAAAAGAACAGGTTTATTGCTGCTTAAATCATATGTTGGTACAATAATAGGGTGTAATGATTCGCTTATTTTTTGATCACCAATAAATTTATTCAAAACTTCTTTTATTCCTTTATCGCTAAACTCCGGATGCCATAAATTGGTTACTTTACTAAAAATTTTTCCGACTGCAGTTCGTGTCGGAAAAATAACATGTGCATAATCAGAATACATTTTAATAAGATCCTCTACAGAATACATAGGATCAACAGAATCTTTACTTTTTCTAATAGTAAGGCACGATGATATTAAACCGCCTGTAGAAGTACCAACCATCATATCAAATAATTCATGTGCCCTTTTACCGGTACGTTTTTCAATTTCCCGTAAAATTATAAGCGGCACTATTCCTCTTAAACCACCACCATCAATTGATAAAATTCTAAATTTCGGCATAACTTTTTTATTAAAATGTATCCTTAAGTTTACTGAAAATACAAAAAAATCAAGTTTATTTCTTTTGATAAAAAGTACTTGCATTATATAAAAAGCCAATACCTAAGGTTTGCTGCAATTGTACGTTAGAGCTATAATCTTCATTATACAATAAAACTATTCCTCCCTGCACACTTATCCACTTTGTTATTTTCATTGCAATATTTGCATCCAATCGGTGATCAATTTTTCCAAAGTTTTCATAACTCATGTACATTAAGTATCCGGCTTTAAAGTGAACATTATTACTAATTTTTTTATTTAACATGGCCTGCAATTGAAACGCGAGCCACTCAGCTCTTACTTTTCTGCCGGGTTCAACGCCATATGCTTTTTGTTTCACTCCATTAACTTCTGTTCGAACAGCATCATCCAAAACAAAAGTAAACCTTGGTGCAAATGGTGAAATTCTTACGGAAAACCAATCCGTTGGCTTATAGGCCAAACCGACTGCAAAAGTAAGTTGTGCCGGTGACATAAAATTTGAAACTAAAGAATCACCACCTTTGTTAGGGTCAGTTTTTTTTGCACCATACAAATAACCCGGAGCAAAAAAAGTGTTAAATATTCCGGAGAAAAACAAATCCCATTTTTTTGCAATTTTATAACCTGCGACCGAATTGATAAAAATTTGATCGGCAGCTTTACGCGTCCCTATACTTTCCTGATAAACATACCCTAATTGTAAATCTGCCGTATTATCCCACGACCATTTTTCTTTTTGATACAGTGCCCTGCTATTTATAAGTGCGCCTAGCGACATAGAGTTAACTCCCCCACCCGACCAATTGCTGAATTGTGCCTGATTAAAATTTATACCGCCCGTAAATGATTTTTGCCAATAAGATGTGTCCTTAATTTCACTTTTAATTGAATCTTTACTTTGCGAAAAAGCAGAAGAACTTAATAGAAATAAAAATGTAAAAAATTTAATGCGATCCATGTTTATTATTTAAAATTTGAGTTTGGTAAAACTGTTTAAAAAAAAATAATTTTCATAAAAATGAAATATTAAATTAAAAGAATAATTTTTAAAACGAAAAGATTAAACAGATTATGAGAAGAGAAATTAATTCGAAATTAATTTCTTTAACTGATGATAATTACAAAATTAGGTAACACTAATTATCATATTAAATAATTATTAAGTAAAAAAGAAATGTCTGAGATACTATCGTACCGGCGAATTTTATATAAATTTTTACAATAGCATTTTAGCCTTATTTAATAGAAAATGCTCCAAAAAGAAAATTTAAGGCAACCGGGGAAATATAAGAGGCCTGACAAATTTTAAATCTGTCAGGCCTCTTAGTATTTCTACTTTTTTACTAATGTCAATTATATAACTTTCTTAACATAATCCGAAACAGATTATTTTTCTATAATCAGTTTGCCTGTTTCGCTATTATTTCCTCTTTGAGTTTTTAAAATATAAATACCCGATTGAAGGTTGGAAATATTTAATTGGACATTGTCATTTTCGGTAACTGTGTTGGTATGCAATACAATGTTTCCTAAAAGATCGGCTATATCTATCAAAACTACCTTTTCAGATGCTTCAGGTAATTTAATATTTAATACTGTACGTGCAGGATTTGGATAATAAAGTAATTGCGAATGTGAATTATTTTTATTTTCCGGTTTATGTTTCAATACTATATCTTCTGTACGACAACCGGAACAAGTGGTTATTTCAATATAATCTACAATCATATATCCCCAATCTTTTTGAATCGAAATTATATTTGTTCCACTGTTTAAACCTACTGTAAGAGTTTTACTAACCCATGCGCTGCAATTATTATCGGGGAAGCTTTGCGAACTGCCGGTACCGTTTACTTTAACAAAATTTTGTTGATCTTGGCAAGCTGCGTAACGGATGAGTAATGAATAATTTCCTGCAGAAGGAGCATTTACAGAAAAATCAATTTTATTACCGTTGGTGGTAAGCCCATCCACATAACCTGTACCTGAATACCCACTCACTTGCGAAGCAGTATAAGTGCCTGTAAGAGTTGCATTTTCCGCTTCATAACGAACTGTACTTTTCACTGATGGTGTAATGTTTACATAATTAACATTAAATCCATTCGAAAGCATTTTTATACGCATGGTTTGTTGACCTGCATTTAATGCTACACCTGCCCAACTAATGGTAGTCCATGTTTGCCATCCTCCCGTTGAAGAAAATGATTTGGCACCTGTTGTTTTACTTCCGTCACTAAAAGTAATTTCTATTTGTCCGCCTGCAGATTGCGATGCTACCCTTGTATCGATAGTATAATTGCCGGATTGAGCAACGTTAACAGTATATTCGAGCCACTCACCATTAGCTGTCCAACCTATATCATAGCCACCTTCTGAACAATTTTCGATGTCTACTCCATCTGCTGAACGGTATTGCCCTCCCCAGTTGTTTGCATCAGTGTCATTATAAGCAACACCTTGCCCGCCTGTATCATAGTTTTCAGCTTCTATTTTTGTTGTCCCGGTGGAGGCAATTGTCCATGGGTTATTATTATTGCCATAAGTGATTCTTCCTGATGTTACTATCGCCGGCTTCCATGCATTGCCTGTTAAAGTAAGGCTGTACAACAATCTTAAAGATGAAGCATAATAAGCATCGTAGGTGCATGCTTTAAAATAATTTGCAAAATTATCGGTTGTAGATTGATCTTTTGCCATCGCACCACATGCCCAACTTCCTGTCCAGGCGGGTGATTGGTTCCAACCGCCATTAGCAGTTCCGTCGGTACTTGAATATCCGTCATATATATTTGTAAGGCCACCTTTAGTGTTTATCCAATCCGTCATTTTATTGCATATATCCCTTGAATGGACATCTCCATACCATAAGTAATCAGATATCACACGCCATGGTAACCTTGCACCATTATAATCCACTTGCTTTGCAGCCGGGTTTGTTACGCCCGATTCATTAACTTCATTAGGTATAAGGCCCGTAACACTATTTTGAGATACATATAATGCATTGTATGCATCGCTTAGTACCCAATCCCAAAAAGGATCGCCTGAAACTTCTTTAAAAACCCTGTAATACGCCGGAAATAAATAAGAAGTATTTTGATATGGGTAACTATAATCGCCCGGTAATTGAAGCCATCTCCCGTTTACTTTCTTATATAAATTATTTTTAATGCTGCTTATATAAGCTGTTGCTTCTGTTTTATACCCTCCCCATTGGTTATCTGCCAACAGTAAAGAAAAAGCAATATCTTCATCACCATCTGTAGCGGCATTAGAGCCTCCAACAGAAGTTATAGGACCATTGCAATCAACTTTCCAACCCATCAGATTATTAGAATCCCAATTCTTCTTCACAAAAGCATATAGCTTATCAAAAGTTGTTTTGTCTCCCATGTAAGCAGATATCAACATACCGTAGCCCATCCCCTCCGATACTGTGGTTCCGGTAGGATCTGAAAACTCTACTCTTAAGTAGTTACCTCCGCAATCGCTTTTAAGCCAGTTTTTTTTCCAATTTGAATAATAGGTTTGAATATCTGCCGAAGTAATATTACCCGTTTTATACCCATAAGGATAAGTAATATTTTGAGGAAAGGGCTTGTTCTGAGCCAATAACTTGCCTGCACTAAAACATACGAGCAGCAATGCTAAAAAGAAAAAATTTGATGAAATTTTTCTGAAAAATTCTCCCATACAATTAAATAATTTAAAAGTTTAAACGTGAATAATACATATTGAAATAATTAAAATTAATGTTAAAATTATTCAACATCATTTCTTTCATTATAATACATAGAGTTCAATTTCATACTCACCTTTTATAATTTATTTTATATTTTATTTAAAAATTCTTATTTATGAATCTCTTAGGCGCAAAAAAATAGGAATAAATATGGACTGTCGTGAATTTTTCGAACAATTTAAGCATAGTACTTTTTATAGCTTTTAGAAAGAAGCTATTAAGCGGATAATAATAATTAAGATTCTTAAAGTGTTTCTTAACTCGTTAGAAGATCGGAAGTTTTTAACCCTTGCGGCTTCTTAATTGATTGTTTTTTGGATAAGTATTGTACCGGGGAGCCCCTGAAAATTCATATGATAATCATTAACAAATTTTAACTTCAGATAATTTAAAACTGTAAAAGTGTTTATAAATGAGAGTTGTGATGAAAATAAGTTACCAATAATTATTTAAATGTCTTTAAGAGTTTTATTTAAGGCATTATATATTATTCCGTCAAATTATAATTATTCTCTTTCATTTTTTTATTTTCATTTTTAAGATTTTCAATCTCCTTTAAATATTCTTTTTCTCTGCGCTTGCTTTCTTCCTGAGTTGTATGCAATTCTTCCATACTTTGCCTCATTTCTTCATCTTGTGCTTTCATTATTTGAGTCATTTCTGTAGTATCTTGCAATAATTGATTCGTTTTCTCTACATTTTTAGAATTTGCAAAGGTTACGGCAATGTTTAAGGCAATTTTTTCTACTAATTCAATCATATATGGTTCAAATATTTTAAAAGAAGCGAGTTCTAAAACTCCCTCTATTCCTTTTTCATTTTTTAGAGGTACAATTAAAATATTTTTTGGACTTGCACCACCAAGCCCCGAACGGATCTGAATATAATCTTCAGGTACTTCTTTTAAGTAAACCGTCTCACCTTCAAGCAAAACCTGGCCGGCAAGGCCCTCTCCTGGCTTTAATGTTTTTTTGATGTATTTTTTTCTGTCGTAGGCATATGCACTCAACATTTCAAGTTGTTTATCCACCTCGTCATAAATAAAAATAGCTCCTTGGTTGGCATCTAAATATTTAATTAAAGTAATGAGTACCTCCGTACTTGTTATTTCTTTATTGTTATTTGAATTTCTAAGAATGTCTGATATCCTGGTATAACCGGTATTAGACCAACTTTGCAGCCTTTCATTAAGTGTATATTTCTTTAAATTATCGCGCATGCCAACTAAAGCATTTCCTAAAATATCATTTTCACTTAATGGTTCATAATCCATTTCAAAATTTCCATCACCAATTTCTTTGGCGAATTCACTTGATTTTTTTAACCCCTTTGTAAGTTTATTGGAGGCATCAATAATAACCCTGAGTTCATTTAATGTAAGTGATTCAGTATCGGGCAGTTGGCCGACAGAAAGTTTTTCAAGCATTTCTTTTGGCTTTCTAATACTCTCACGCAAGGATTTACGAAAAGAAAACCAGGCATATACACAAAAAATTATTGTGATAAAAGTCAAAGCCATAATTAAAATAAGTACTTTTCTGGCTCTTTCATTCCCATTTTCTCTATTTGCTATCAAGGTAGGCATTATACTCTTGTCCAACATTTTTCGAAAAATAAAGGTATAAAATTCGCCTATTACTTTCTTTGTCTCAACTTTGTATTCGACAGAAATTTTTCGTGCAATATTTCTATTCAGAGTATCTGATTTAGATTTTTGGATCTTCTCTAAAGTAGTTTCAGTGACTTTTTTCAACTCTTTCCAAATTCCTCGAAGTTCATCCGTATTTAGTCTATCCTTACTGACTTTAACGCTGTCAAAATTGTCATCAAACATAGTTTTGATTCTTTCATCTACAATATTATCTGTCATTTTTAAAAATGCATAACTGCCGGTAGTATCTAAAGAGGAAATATTTTCATTAATGGCATTTTGAAAAGTCAGCAAATCCTTCACGTGAACAAAAGTATTTACCTGAAGCTGATAGCATAAACCGGTAATTCTGTTTACTTGCTTGATTTTATAATTCTGATAAAATGTATAAGACGCGAGGGAAATAAGCAATATAACAAAACCCACAAGTATTAAAGTTACCTGCGACTCAATGGTTTTAAATAATTTATTTTTCATTATAAATACGTTTAAAATCGGAAATGTTGTATTTTTTCCTGTTTATATATAACATTTGAACCAATAATGTAAACAAAAATTAACAATGTCAATATAAATATTACTTAAATTTATTAA
This sequence comes from Spirosomataceae bacterium, assembly GCA_965248855.1. GTDB lineage: Bacteria > Bacteroidota > Bacteroidia > Cytophagales > 172606-1 > CBDFKQ01. The sequence goes on from CBDFKQ010000012.1 coordinate 172,903, forward strand.
TATAATTTGTATACATATGATAATTGAGTTTTTTTTAATGAAGCGCAAAAAAAATTGTCTTTTGTTTAATAAAAAAAAATTAACAATATCAGTTAAAAGAATAATTTTATAATTATCTATTTATCAATATCAATATATTCATAAATGGGATGGAAACTCCTTCCCTACTAAAGAAAAATATATTTATAAAAATATTTACAATTGCTTTCTTAAATATTTCTTAATTATATATTAGCAAAGCACTTACTTGATTTTATACTTGCACTCGGCGGATTGCCTTTTTTTTTTATTTTTTAATCCTCTAAATTGGCAAAATGTTTTTTAAAAATAATTTTACAGGTGCCGAATTACCTGTGAAAACACTTTGCTTAACTTATGATGATGGCCCCGGTGAAAATACACTTCCGATAGCCACTTTTTTGAAGGATGAAGGTATTGAGGCGACATTTTTTGTGGTTGGTAAGTATGCTTTTCACAACATCCAAATCTTATCGGAATTAAAAAAATTAAATCACTTAATTGGTAATCATACTTATGATCACCCCGAATTGCCATTTTATAAATTAATTGAAGGTGATGTTCAAAATCAAATTATTAAAACGGATACAATAATTAAAGAGCATGTTGAGGGCGATACAATTTACTTCAGAGCACCTTATGGAGCATGGGCAGGCGATGTGGCGGACGATTTAAATTCAAATATATTATCTACAATCAATCATGTAGGCCCTATTTATTGGGATGTGGAAGGGAAAGATTTTAACTATTGGGCAAAAGGATTAAGTGTTGATGAAGCAGTTAAAAAATACTTAGATAATATTATTAAAGCCGGGCGGGGAATTATTGTTATGCACGACGATACTGCTGACAGGGATGATATTAAACAAAAAAATAAAACTTTTGAATTAACTAAAAAACTTATCCCTATTCTTAAAGAACAAGGTTTTAACTTCATCCGTTTAGATCGGATTGAAAGCATTAAAAGACACTCTTACAATGAATTACCATGTCATTTACAGGGAATGAATAAAAAATATTTACGTTATAATGAAACAACAGGCTTAATAACTGTAACCGGAAAACTTAAGGAGCCTGAATCCACTTTAAAAATCATTAAATTGAAGAATGAAAAGGTGGCCATTAAAACAGTTGGTAATTTATTTTTTAATTGTTTACCCGGTTCTCAAGAAATCTTATCCAATACTACCGAACTTAATACTTACTCTTCCTTTGATTTAATAACTGTAAAATCTAATAAGATTATTTTAAGGGCAGTAACCGGCCTTTATTTAAGAACGGATGGGAAAACCGGAAAATTATTGGCAGATGGGCATAACCTTACCGATGCCGGGATTTTTACTTTTTCCATTCAATCGAATGATGAAAATGATAAAATCCGATTTAAAGAAAGGTTTGAAATAATTCTTAAAAAACTAAGAAAAGTTAAGTTAAAAATTGCTCAAAAATATTATTTTGGGTAAATTAATGGTTTCAATTAAAACCTCCCCAACAAATAAAACGATTCCAAAAATATTCGGATATTATTTTTAAAATTAAATTTTCTTCTGACTTATTTTTCTTTAATTTATTGTTTGATTTATCATACAATTATAATCTAACCGAACCAAGATAAATTTTACAAGAGAATGTTTCAAAAAAATGATCTTCAAATTACTTATCAAAAGTTTCGAATGGATTTTTGATTTAACAAAAAGTGGCAATAAGTCTGAGTTAAATAATGAGTTAGGCAGGCGGATAGTTTTTTCCAATATTATATACATTTCACTACCTGTTGTATATTTTATTTTTATGGTACTGGATTATCAAACCTTAATGCAGTTTAATAAGGGTTTAAAGTTTGATCAGTTTATTATCCCAATTGTTATTTTAATATGCTTCTTCTGTTTGTGGCTCAACAAAATAAACTATACATTATTAAGCAGAAATTTATTTTTAATATCCTGGATCTTTTTACTTCAAATTATACCTATAAAATTACTCGATGCCCCTGCCGATTATCTTTTGGCTTTTCCGGTAGGTTTGATTTTTCATTCTATATTAGTTCAATTAATGCTCTCTCATCGGAAGGAACAAATATACTTTTGGTGGTGGCTTAGTATTAATTTTATTATTATGTTTTTCATGCCAAATATTTTGGATTATTTTGATACGGATAAGAATAATCCGGAAATAATTACCCGAGACAAATATTATCAATTGGACTGTATTTTATATTGGCTGTTATTTAACCTCGTGATTTTTTTTGTAATTCTGGAATTAGAGAAGAATATTCAAAAAACTTTAAAATCAAATTTATTAATTGAAGAACAAAAATTTGAATTGAATACTATAAATGATAACCTTGAAGAAATTATATCTCAACGCACAATGGCACTGGAAGAACAAAATAAAAAATTAAGAAATTATGCATTTTATAATGCTCATTTACTCAGAGGACCTTTTTGCCGAATTCAAGGATTAATATATTTAAAAGAATTAAATAATGGATCGATAGAAGAAGAACAATTAATTAATGTAATGTTAAACAAATCCATCGAAGAGCTTGACAACAGGATTCAGGAAATTCAATTAATAGTTCAGGAAAATAATATTACCTGATTAGACATTTTAAATTATCCTAAAGGAGGTAAAATTTTTGTTTTTACTTCTCCGAATCCTATCCTCAATCCCTCTCTTTCACAAAAAGCTGCCATTGTAACTGTATCGTTATCTTCAATAAACTTTCTTTCCAATCCGTTTTTTAAGGTTATTGGCTTTCTTCCACCTTGAGTTAATTCAAGCATAGAGCCAACACTTAATGGGTCTGATCCTGAAATGGTACCCGAAGCCATCAAATCGCCAACATTTATATTACATCCGTTTACTGTATGATGAGCCAATTGCTGGGAGATATTCCAATAAAGATTTTTAAAATTGGTTTGCGCGAGTATTTCATTTTCACCATTTTCCGGTTGAATGGAAACATTTAATTTAATGTCGAAAGTACTGTTATTAGTTGACAGTAAATAAGGTAAAAGAGGAACAGATGGAACAGGTGAGCTTGTTCGAAATGGTTCCAAGGCATCCAAAGTAACTATCCACGGAGAAATTGATGAACCAAAATTTTTAGAAAGAAAGGGACCAAGTGGTTGGTATTCCCATCTTTGTATATCTCGTGCAGACCAGTCATTAAAAATAACAAAACCAAATATATAATCTTCTGCATTTTTAACAGAAACAGTTTCACCCATTTTCGTTTGCCTGCCTACAATGAAAGCCATTTCTAATTCATAATCCAAATTTTTACAGGAACCAAAAATTGGCTCTTCGTTTTCATTTGGCCTGGTTTGTCCTTTCGGTCTGTGTAAGGGAGTACCGGAAATAACAATAGAAGAACTACGACCATGGTAGGCAACCGGTAAATGTTTCCAATTAGGCATTAAAGGATTATCAGGACGAAACATTTTACCAACATTGGTTGCGTGTTCTTCTGAGGAATAAAAATCAGTATAATCACCGATTTTTATAGGCATCAGCATTTCGGCATCACTTTGTTTTATCAATACATCTTTTGCATGTTTTGATAATTTTTTATTGTTTTCGTTTAATAAATGGATTAAATGAAGCCTTACTTTTTTGTGCACTTCTTTACCGAAAGAGATAAATTCATTTAAATATTTTTTCGAGAAAACACCTTCATCGAAATCAATATCACTAAAAAAACCTAAATCGGAAACGATTGAGAGATCAAGGATAAATTCACCTATTGCAATACCGGCTCTTGGAGAATGATTATTATTTGTTTTAAAAATTCCGTAAGGAAGATTTTCAATAGGAAAGTCAGAATTTTCACTAACATTAACCCACGATTTCAGCATAATTTTATCTGATTTTGTCTCTTGTCTCTTGTCTCTCTTTTCTCTTTTTCTCTCTTGTCTCCTGTCTCTTGTTTTTTCCACTAATTCTCAAGCCACGATTTATAATATTTACCGTCATCCAGCTTCAATCCTTCCGCTGTGATCATTAATGGATTAAAAGTATCAACCATCACAGCATATTCATCCGTTTTTGTTTTTCCAATACTTCTTTCCATCGCACCCGGATGCGGACCATGCGGTATCCCACCGGGATGCAACGTAATATGCCCTTGAGAAATATCGTTTCTACTCATAAAATCTCCATCAACATAATATATTACCTCATCCGAATCAATATTTGAGTGATTATAAGGTGCAGGAATTGATTTTGGATGATAATCATATAATCGCGGACAAAAAGAGCAAACCACGAAAGCATCTGTTTGAAAAGTTTGGTGAACAGTTGGCGGTTGGTGCACTCTTCCGGTAATGGGTTCAAAATTAAAAATAGAAAAACCATAAGGAAAATTAAATCCATCATAGCCAACCACATCAAATGGATGACTTGCATAAATAAAATGATGTAACATACCCTGCTTTTTAATCTTAATTAAAAAATCACCTTTTTTATCATAAGTTTCCAATGTTTCCGGCAATTTAATATCGCGTTCACAAAAAGGTGAGTTTTCTAATAATTGTCCGAAATGATTTCTATATCTCTTTGGTGTATAAATAGGATGATGGCTTTCCAAATAAAAAATGCGATTATCTTCATCATTAAATTCTATTTGATAAATTATACCTCGGGGAATAATTAAATAATCCCCATATTCAAAGTTTATGTTTCCCAACATTGTTCTTAAAACTCCGGAACCTTTGTGAATAAAAAGTAATTCATCACAATCAGCATTTTTATAAAAGTAATCCCTTATAGATTTTTTAGGTGCTGCCACGCCGATGGTTACATCTTTGTTTAGCATTAATGGTGTTCTGCTATCTAAAAAATCATCTTTCGGCTCTGCAGAAAAACCAATCATTTTTCTCGATAAAATATTTTTATCATCTTTTATTTCAGGAGTTACATTTATACTTTCCAATACTTCTTTAACCATTGTAGGGCGATAAATATGATAAAGCAGTGATGACATTCCATCAAAACCTACAGTTCCAAAAAGTTGCTCATAATACAATCCTCCTTTCTCATTTTCAAACTGTGTGTGCCGCTTTGGAGGTATTTTCCCTAATTTGTGATATAAAGGCATAGAAAAATAATTAAACTGAAAATTATAAAGATAATATGCACAAAAATATTAAGACCGACCTTAAATTAATTTTTTAAATTTGAAATAATATTTGTTTTATTTTTAAACTTTATTCAATTGTAAAAAAAATAAATTAAAAAATATGTTTGGGGCTTGCCTGCGGCCCGGGCTTTACGTTCCAATCTTTTTGTTCGTACCTCACAAAAGAATTTCCACTGCAATACCTGATCCGAAAAAAGATATAAAAATAAATCACAATAATTAAAAAAAATTATTGTGATTTATTTTTATATGGATATTAATAGTCTAATAAATTACATAGGGCTGAAGCTGTTTTCTTCGTCTTCAATTCCCCCACCCGAGCTTAATTCATCAGTTTCATCTCCCGGAATGTCCAGATCACCTCCGGTTATGTCATTAAAATAGTTTTTCTCATTAGGCGCATCAGGGTCTTCATTGGGAGCTTTTAGTTTAGTAATATCATCAGGGTCGATATCTTCAACTATTAGTCCTCTGTTAAACACATCTTCACTTGCAGGATATAAAGGATAACCGGGAAATTCTTGTTTTTCTTTATCCTCAGATTTTTTTTTGTTATCGTTCATGGCTATAATGTTTATTTCAATTATTTACTAAACTCATATTAAAATATCCTGCCATATAAAAAAACAAAAGCAGACCAGAAGCCTGCTTTTGTTTACTATCTAACCTTAAACTTTATTTAAATTTTTAAGCGTTTACCTCCTCAAATAATTGATGCTTAATTTTTACACTTTCGTGAATAACTTTTCTGCCGGTATTGGCTAAAAATAAATTTCTTTGACTCAGTTCATCCTTGCGTTCAATTAAATGATTTAACCTTACAGTACCAATTACATAATGAAAGTTTCGGCTTTCGTAACGCTCGGTAATATGGTCGAAATCTAATAATTGTATATCTTTTTCGTCATGATAGCGAAGATAAATTTCAATCAGGTTGTCCGGAATGTATTGAATATTTTTATCATGAGAAAGTTTTTTGTATTCATAACGATAATCATATCGTGATGCAGAAATATCAGATAAAACTGCAGACCCTGTTGGATGCCCACCTGCACCTTTGCCCATAAAAAATTGCTTATCTGCAAATGCGGCTTCCACAGTTACACCATTATATTCATTTTCAATATTGTATAAATAATCTCCCGGTTTTATAAATTGAGGAACAACAAAAGCTGTAATTTTACTTTCACCGGTTTTATACACCTGCGCAACCAATTTAATTTTGTATCCTTTTTCTTTTGCAAATTGAATATCATAACTTGATAAAGATTGAATACCGTAATTAAACATTTCTTCGGGCGTAACAAATGTGCCATAAGAGTGGGCAACGAGTATGCATAATTTATTTAATGCATCAAAGCCACCTACATCGGCAATAGGATTTGTTTCTGCAAAGCCTAAATCCTGAGCCTGCCTTAAAGCTTTATCATAATCCAGATTTTCATTAAAAATTTTCGAAAGAATATAATTTGATGTTCCGTTTACAATACCGTTTAATGAATAAAGTAATTCGTTATCATAATATTCTTCCAAATTTCTGATTATTGGAATACTGCCACATACAGACGCTTCGTACAAAAGCGATGCATTGTATGTTTTTTGTAATTCAACAAATTCTTCCAAGTGCTCTGCAAGCATTTTTTTATTTGCAGTAACAACAGTTTTACCTTTTTTTAATGCCCTGGTTACAATTTCATATGCTTCATCTGCATTGTTGATTAATTCAACAATTAAATTAATTTCAGGATTTTCCAGAATATCATTTTTATCGTAGGTAAACCTGTCCGGTTCGATGCTTCTGTTTTTTTCACGATTTTTAACACAAATCTTTACAATTTCCGCCTTAAAGCTTTCTGTTTTATGTAAAATATCATACAAACCCTGCCCTACTACACCAAAGCCGAATAATCCTATCTTAAGTTGCTTACTCATACACTTTATAATTGTTTTAAAATTTCAAATTGTAAAAAAAAACCTTCCTCTTTGGAGGAAGGCTCTTGAAATATTTTTAAGTTTTATTTCTATGCTATTCCTCCATGCTTATCTGTAATAATACAAATACAGCTGAAAATAATTGCCGTGTTTGTTATTAATACAGTAGAAATAGTATTTGATCCTTTGATTAACATGAAGTATTTAATTTTATGCAATTTTACAGACTTACTATTTACCTTCCAAATATTTTGCAATAAATATTTTTGTCGAAATTATATTTTGTAAAAATTTAATATTCAATTGCATTCAGGTTTGTTTATTCATGCATTACATTAGAAATCTTATTCTTTTCTAAAAATAATCTTAAACAATTAGTTATCTGTTCATTTTCTATTAAAAAACCATCATGACCATATATTGAATCGATTTCAGAGAATAATGCATTGGGAATATTATCTGCCAAAAATCTTTGTTCATGAATTGGAAATAAAAAATCACTTGAAATCCCTATTACTAAAGTATTTACTTTAATATCATTTAAGGTATTTTCTATTCCATTTCGTCCTCTGCCTACATTATGGCTATCCATTGTTTTACTCAAACTCCAATATGAAAATGCGTTAAACCTTCTATATAACTTTTCTCCCTGATAACGTTCATAACTACCGGCCTGAAAATCATCAATTTTATCATCATCAGGATCGGATTGGGTGAGATCAAAAGTTGCATAATTTCTATAAGAAAGCAAGGCCATTGCACGTGCAGCACGCATTCCGTTTTTACCTGCATTAGAATGATTTTCTTTCCAACTCTGGTCGGATTCAATAGCCATTCTCTGCGCTTCATTAAAAGCTATCCCCCATGCTGAATGCTTTGCATTTACAGCAATTATTGCCATATTTTCAATTACATCTCTATACATTATGCTCCATTCCAATGTCTGCATGGCACCTAAAGAGCCTCCAATACAAAGTTTAATTTTATCTATTCCAATAAATTTTCTTAATTCTTCAAAAGAGTTTACAATATCCCTTATTGTTATTAATGGAAAAGTATGATAATAGGTTTCATTTGTAGCAGTGTTAATATCCAAAGCATTTGTAGATCCGTAACAGGAGCCTAAAACATTTGCGCATACAATAAAATATTTATTTGGGTCAAAAAATCTGCCTTCCCCAACTAAACCACTCCACCAATCAGTCGGTTCTGCATTCCCTGTTAAAGCATGGCAAATCCAAACTACATTATCTTTTTCTTTATTTAATTTCCCAAGAGTAGTATAGCCTATCTTAAACCCGGCAAGCTCTTCACCGGATTCCAGCTTAAATAATGTATTATAATAAAATGTTTTAACTTCCAATTCTGTACTTCTGGTTATTTATTTAAAAAAAGGCAAAATGAAATTTTAGTTCATTTTGCCAATTATAATTTATGCAATTTTTGAAAATGCCTGTTCAAAATCTGCCTTGATATCATCAATATGCTCTAAACCTACAGAAACCCTTAAAAGTGTAGGTTGTACGCCCGCGGATATTTGCTCTTCAGATGAAAGTTGTTGATGTGTTGTAGAGGCCGGGTGTATAATTAATGTTTTTGCATCACCAACGTTCGCAAGGTGGCTAGTCAATAAAAGGCTGTTAACAAAGTTTTCTGCTTTCTCCTTTCCTCCTTTAATATTGAAAGATAAAACAGGGCTAACACCTCTTTTTAAATATTTTTTTGCCAGATTAAAATATTTACTGCTTTCAATTCCCGAAAAATTAACTTTTTCAACTGAATGGTGGCCTTCTAGCCATTTTGCTAATTCTAAAGCATTTTGAACATGCCTTTCCATCCGTAATGATAATGTTTCCAAACCCTGTAATAACAAAAATGAATTAAATGGGCTTTGTGATGGACCCCAGTCTCTCAACCCTTCCACTCTGGCACGAATAATAAATTGAATATTACCAAACGGGCCATTTACACCAAACACATCACTAAAAACCAATCCATGATAACCTTCGGAAGGTTCTGAAAATTGTGGATATTTTCCATTTCCCCAATTGTAATTTCCTGCATCTACAATTACACCGCCAATACTGGTTCCATGTCCGCCAATCCATTTAGTAGCAGATTCTACAACTACATTTGCTCCATACTCAATAGGGCGAAATAAATAACCCGCTGCACCAAACGTATTATCGACAATTAAAGGCAGATCATGTTTTTTTGCCAATGCAGATATTGCATCAAAATCAGGAATATTAAATTCAGGGTTTCCTACAGTTTCTAAATATATTGCTTTTGTTTTTCCGTCTATTAATTTTTCAAAGCTTTCAACCGAATCATTTTGAGCAAACCTGGCTTCAATCCCTATTCTTTTAAATTGCACTTTAAACTGATTAAAAGTACCGCCATATAAAAATGGACTGGAAATAAAGTTGTCGCCAATTTGAAGAATATTACTCAATGCAATAAATTGTGCTGCTTGGCCCGAACTTACTGCTAATGCTGCTACTCCGCCTTCTAAAGCTGCAATTCTTTTTTCAAACACATCGGTAGTAGGGTTCATTATTCTTGTATAAATGTTCCCAAATTCTTTTAATGCAAAAAGATTTGCACCATGTTCAGAATTTTTAAATTGATAAGAAGTAGTTTGATAAATAGGAACTGCCCTCGAACCTGTTGTTGGGTCTATTTCTTGACCTGCGTGTAATTGTAAAGTTTCAAATCTGAGTTGTTGAGACATAGTTTTAATTTATAGATTGAAGTGAATTGATTATATAAAAAGTGAGAAATGATTAATAAATAGATTTCAATTTTATAAAAAATAAATTTATTTAAATCGAAACGAACGAATTAACAGCAACAACAACAACAACAAGTTGTAATGCAAAAAAACGATAGGGGAAAACACTCATCGGCAACCAAAACTGAGATAGTGTTGGTTTTTAATATCTGCAAGAATGAGTTTTTAAAAATCATTAAGTTAAAATTTATCTTTCCTAAAAAAATAGGTAGGAATTAGCACCTTTTTCCGATTTTCAGATTGGTTGCCAGACGTTCTTAGAGCCTAATCTCTCCCGCCTTCTATATAAATCAACTCTGAAATTAGTGAAGAATTGATTTTGTGAATGCAATACTAAATATAATTTTTTATAAAAATAAAAAAAATAAAAAAAAACCATTTTAGAGTGATTCTAAAATGGTTTTTTTTTATTTAATATGTTTTTAATTGGTGTCTTTATCTTTTTTAAATTCTATCCAATCCAAGTTACAATTAATATCATTACTATGTGTTTTATTGTTTTTCACAAAAACGAAATATAAATCATTTATTTCATCTGTTTTAGGAATTTCTAAAACAATATCCTTAAAGTTATCCCAATTACCGGTTGGGTTATAATCTACTTTGCCAATTAGTTTTCCGTTTACATTTCCACTATGTAGTTCAATAGTACCATACCCTTCTTTACCGGCAACATGAAAAATAAGTTGAGAAATATTTTTTAAATCCACATGGTTAAACTCCAAATATGAATTGTTGGAAAGTGTACCCATTGCTTCACCTGAATCGAAAGTCGATTTTGTAATGTTATTTTTTTTATTGAAGCTTTCTGCCTGTATTTTTGAATTTCGTAATATAAGTGAGCTAAGTGTGGTAAGGTTGCCAACTATATGGTTTCCTTTATCAGTATAAGAAGCCATTAAAAAATACCTGCCCTCATTATTATCCTTACTGTTGGCAGTAAAAGATCCTTTTAAAGGGAGACTTTTTTCATTTTTCTTATTTTCAGATAAGGTTAAAATATATTTTACCATTGCCATTGCATCTTTTTTATTGATTTGAGGATGAGCTGCCATTTCACGGTCGCCCCAAACCCCACCTCCACCATTGATAATTTTGGTAGAAAGTAAATTAACAGCCTTAGGGTTATCCTTATATTTTTCAGCTACCATTGCAAAAGCAGGCCCTACCGATTCCCCTTTTATTTTATGACATATTTTACAATCGCTGCTAAGCATGAGTGCATTATTTATTTCCACCACTTCAACCTTTTCGTCAATTGCCTTTACCTCTTTGTGGCCTGCAAAAATCTCAACGTTATCCTGTCCGGCAGGTAAATAGTCAAGAGTTACTTTTGCTTTTTTCTGATCTATTTCATTTTCATCCTTGTCCTTAATTACCACCTGATAATTTATAATTTCATTGTCCCAATAAAAAGTTTTGTTTGCATTTGTAATAATCTCGACAGACGGTGGGGTATTACCAACTTTTATTTCAGTTTCCGTAGTACTTGATTTTCCTTTGGTATCTGTTATTGTCAAAGAAGGATGGTAGATCCCTTCCTTATTAAAAATAAATGCCGGATTGGGTTCTTGAGATTGTATATTATTACCTTCAAAGCGCCATTCATATTTAAGGTCGTCACCATCAGGGTCAAAGGATTTTGAAGTAAAAGAAACCTTAAAAGGGTCTTTACCAACAGCATTATCCATTTCTATTTTTGCAACCGGGGAGCGGTTACCCGGCTCAAAAGTAATTTTTACAAGTTTCGCATTTGGGTCTTGAGAAAACCAGGTATAACCATATTCCAACACATATAAACTTCCATCTGAACCAAATTGCATATCTGTTGGGTTACTAAAAACTGTATGAGACATAAATGGCTCCATGGAATCAAAATCTCCATTAGGTTTTAAGGTTACTGCCATTATCCAACCCCTTGCCCAATCGTATATAAATAATTTTCCATCGTAATATTTGGGAAATTTTACTTGCGATGTTGAATTAAAATCATTAAAATAATAGGTTGGTCCCGCCATTGCGGTTCTTCCACCTACTCCTACCAAAGGAAATTCAAGAGATTCTGTATAAGGATAAAAAATAAATGCAGGACGTGCCGGAGGCAAATTTTTCAAACCCGTATTATTGGGTGAATTATTCACAGGTTTGTCGGCATTAAGTTTACCTAAATATTTATTATCTGAAAAATCAACGATTTCATACGGTTTGTTATCTGCAATAAAATATGGCCATCCATAATATCCCGGTGAGCGTGCCTGATTAATTTCATCATATCCTCTTGGTCCACGAGAGCTATCTCTTCCTGCATCAGGGCCTACATCTCCCCAATATAAAAATTTTCGTTTTTCATCCCAGGCCACACGATATGGGTTTCGGCAACCCATTACATAAATTTCCGCTTTTCCTTTTGAACCGTCTTTTGGAAATAAATTTCCGTCAGGTATTGAATAAGATCCGTCTTTTTCCGGGTGAATTCGTAAAATTTTTCCACGGAAATCATTCATGTTAGAAGATGATTTTTGTGAATCCCATGCACTTCTCCCCGGTCGGTTATCAAGAGGTGCATAGGTAGTACTAAAGGGATTTGAATTATCACCAATAGAAATAAATAAATTTCCCGTATCGTCAAATTGCAGGCAACCTCCTGAGTGGCAGCATACATCTCTTTGAGTAGGAATTTTTATTATTATTTTTTCGGAGGATAAATTTAATTTTTCGTTTTCAAATGTAAACCTTGAGATATATTGTTGAGGAACATCTCCTACCGGAGAGTAAAAAAGATAAACCCAATGATTGACATCATATTTTGGATCCAATGAAATACCCAGTATTCCATCTTCGGAATTGTTTCCGTTATTATATTTTATACTAACGGGTATTTGTGCAATTATTTCTGTTTTATTACTTATAGGATTATAAAGTTTCACCTTTCCCTTTCTTTCAACAAAAAAAACTTTACCGTCATTGGCAACAGCCAATTCCATAGGCTCATCTAAATTCGATGCTAAAAACTGAGTATTAAAACGGTTTTCCTCAGGCACTTTCATTGAATATGACTTTGAAAAATCAAGTTCTGTATTATTGCCTATCGCATATTTAATACCGCCTAAAATATGTTTTAAAAATAAATCTTCTGTGTATGATTCGTCAGTATGGCCACCGGCTGTATACCACGCTCTTCCGCCATCATATTCATGAAACCATGCAAACGGATGTTCTTTTCCGTTTTTACCACCACTGTAAGTGCTTTCATCTAGCTTTGCAAGTACTTTAACTTCCTTATTTATATTTTTAAAATTATACCATTCATCAAAGCGTTTCCATTTTTTGGGAAGAAATGAGGTAGAAATATGTTTTCTGTTGATCACATTAATAACTGCCTCTTGTTGTTTGGGATGGCTTTCAAAACTCGCCCCAACCATTTTTACATACCAACTCCAATCATATTCTGTATCTGTAGCTGCGTGGATTCCGACAAATCCGCCACCGGCTTGTATATATCTTTCCAGCTCTTTCTGCTGTGGCAAATCTAAAATATTTCCTGTCGTACTTAAAAAAACAATGGCGCTGTAATTTTTTAAATTTTTCTCCAAAAATATATCCGCATTTTCGGTTGTATCTACTTCAAACCCATTTTCTTTACCAAGCTTAATAACAGCCAGTTTTCCATTTTCTATAGAAGTATGCCTAAAGCCCCTTGTTTTAGAAAAAACCAAGATTTTAGTACCTTTTCGATTGGCTTTTTGAAAAGCGAAAAATAAAATGCAACTCAATAATAATATAAGTATGCTGTAAAGAGTAACTTTTCTCATTTTAATTAATAAAATTAATTATTGTTTTTTTAACTTAATATATTGCTAAAACCATGTAAAGTGCCAATATTACAAAATATTATTTGAATTTTATAAATTTCAAAATTGATTTCATTATTGGTGTATTAAATAAGTTTGCCATACGATATAAGAAAACTTTTTATCATTTTGAACAATTGATATATTTTCATCTTCGGTTTAATAATCGATAAAATTATGATGTCTGCTTTAAACATTATCATTATGAACCTAATTAATATTATCATTATAAATAAATGGTTATGTTATATTTTAATTAATGGAAATTAATATCGATACATTGATATCGATATATTGATAATTTGATTTAATATATTTGTAAATAATATCTTAAATCAAATTTAATTGAAGCTTAAACACCAATGCCCCATACTTGTAAAAGGTTTTTTCTTACTATTTCTTATAACCGTCACTTACAATTCTTCTTTTGCACAAATATCAAAAGGTAGTTACAATATCACTTCAACAATTGGTTATGGTTTTATTGTCCGTCATTCGAACAGGATGGGGCAAATTGCATCCACCCATTTTAATTTATACGAAATATCTTTAAGGAAAATTACCAATGGAGAGAGAGAATGGCATGCACCTTATCGCTATCCTGAATTTGGAATTGATATTGGATTTTTTCCATTTAAAAATCCGATTTTGGGTGACGGTGCATTTGCAATTCCGTTTATAGAAAAAAAATTAGCAAAATCATTAAAATCCTCTTTAAACTTTAAAATCGGTTATGGTTTATCTTATGTAAGCAATCCTTATAATTCTGAAAATAATTTTCAAAATATTGCTATAAGTACTCATGTTGGTTACGCACTGCGTGGTGAAATATCATATAGCTATAAAATCTCTTCGTTTTTAAAAATAAGAACGGTAATAATGCTTACACATTTTTCAAATGCATCTTTCACTCAACCTAATGCCGGTTTAAATATACCTATTATGGGTGTTGGTTTTTCTTATCAGCCTAACGCAAAAAAATTCTCTATTTTGCGGGATACATTCAGTCATATATATGAAAAAAAATTAACGTTTAATATTATTGCTGCAGGAACTGTAAAAGAAGTTGGCTTACCGGGCGGTAAGAAATATTGGGGTTTTAATATGATAACTTATTTAAACAGAAGAATTAATAGAAAGAGTGGTTTAAATATTGGTTTGGATTTATTTATAAATTCCGCACAAAAACATTTAATGGAAACAGATACAACATTGGGAGGAAGAAAACCGGATTTTAAACAAGCGGCCCTAACAATCGGGCATGAATTGTTTATCAATAAATTATCATTGGTAACTCAATTTGGAAGTTACTTTTACTCACCTTACCCCAACATAAAACCTTTTTACCAAAGATATTTTTTAAAATATCAAATAGACAAACATTTTTTTGCAGGCTTATCGCTTAAGTGTCATTTTGGAACTGCAGAATATGTAGAAATTTCAACAGGTATAAAATTGTAATAATGCATTTTAAAAAAAAAATATTTTTTACGACTTTAATATTAATTACGTTTTCCTTTTTTACTTGTAAAAGCGATATTGATTGCTTAAAAAGTACAGGGAATAATATAATTAAAAATCAAAAAGTAAAGCCATTTAAAAGCATAGCGTTGTTAGATAATATAGATTTGGAAATTTACAATGTGGCAGATAGCGTGGTGAAAATAATAGCGGGTGAAAATGTGATAGATAAAATAAAAATTGAAAATGTAGGTGATGAATTAGTTATTTCGAATGGAAATACCTGCAATTGGGTGCGCGATTTAAGCCATGCCGTGACCGTTAAAATCGGTGTCAATCAAAGTCTTTTATCCATTAATCACAAAGGATATGGAAAAATTACCGGCATAGATACTATAAAAATACCCTATCTTTTAATAGGGTCGTTTGATTCAGGTGGGAATTTTGATTTAAAAATTAATAATAATTTTATAAGCATATATACCAATTCCCATGCATTAATTAATATTGAAGGCAAAAGCGATGAATTAAATGTGAGTAATGATGGTATAGGAAGAGTTACCGGAGAAAAATTAAAAGCAAAAAAAATTAATGCAAAAAATGCAGGTTCTAACGAAATCAGGGTTTTTCCAATTGAAAAGTTAAGTGCAATAATTACTCAAAACGGAAATATATTATATTATAATGAACCGAAAGAATTAATAAAATCAATTTCCGGCAGTGGAAACTTAATTAAGGAGTTTTAGATTGATATTTTGTTTATATTAAAATAAAATCCCTACATCAAATTCTGTTGTAGGGATTTTATTTTTTATTATGCTTCTATTAATTTACCTAAAGCAGCATCATATAAATCTTTTGCTTCAGTAACTGAGAGTAAAACTTGATTATTGATAATAAAATCATTGGCGGTTACCTTACCAAGTAAATGCGCATCAGTACCTAATTCCTTTAATTTTAATTCAAAATCTTTTTGCTTTTCCGGAGAAACGGAAACAACTACTCTGCTTTGTGCCTCACCAAATAAAAATGCATCATTTCTGAAATTTTCATCCGTAGTGATATCAAAACCTAAATCTCCTTTCATTGCAGACTCTGCAAGGGCGATAAACAAACCACCGTCAGAACAATCATGTGCTGAAAGAATCAGTTTTTCAATTATAATTTTTTTAATACTTTCCTGCAAGTCATATTCTTCATCCAAATTAAAAGAAGGTGCAGGTGTATTTTTAATTTTTTTGAAAGAATATAAATATTCTGAAGATGCAATATCGTTTTTATGATTACCAATCAAATAAATTAAATCATTAACATTTTTAAAGTTTAAAGTCATTTGATTATCAACATTTTCCATCAGGCCAAGCATACCAATTGTCGGTGTTGGAAAAACAGGAATTTCGTCATTACCCATTTTTGACTGGTTGTAAAAACTAACATTTCCACCTGTAACAGGAGTTTGAAATTTTTCGCAAGCCTTTTTCATACCGTTGATAGATTCCACAAATTGCCAATAAACTTCAGGCACATAAGGATTTCCAAAATTTAAACAATTTGTTATTGCAAGCGCTTCACCACCCGAACAAACAATATTTCTTGCAGCTTCGGCAACGGCCATTGCACAACCTTCTTGTGGATTTGCCTGTACATATCGTGAATTACAATCAAGCGTTAATACAAGGCATTTTTCTGTATCAAACACACGCACTACTGCAGCATCGGATGGGCGATTTGTACTCTTGTTTGCTACACCAACCATTGAATCATATTGTTCATAAACCCATTTTTTTGAAGCAATATTAGGATGTGTTAATAAAAATTTCGCAATTGTTCTGTATTCAGCTTCGGTAATATCTTCAACTGAATTAATATTGAAATTTTGATTTTCTGCTATATATTTTGGCTCTTTGTATTCGCGATAATAAACAGGTGCGCCTCCTCCCAAAACCAAATCTTCCGCGGGTACATCAGCAACAAGTTCACCACCTGCATGAAAATGTAATCTTTTAGAATTTGTTACTACTCCAATTTGTTCGCAATTCAAGTCCCATTTTTCGAAAATATCTAAAATTTCTTTTTCCTTCCCTTTTTTTCCAACAATTAACATTCGCTCTTGAGATTCTGAAAGTAAAATTTCAAATGGTTGCATATTGGGTTGGCGTGTTGGTACTTTATCCAAATTGATTTCCATACCATGCTCTCCCTTAGCCGACATTTCGGAAGTTGAACAAATAATACCGGCTGCACCCATATCTTGGATTCCGATAACACAATCTCTATCTAAAACTTCTAAAGTGGCTTCTAGCAATAATTTTTCCTGAAAAGGGTCACCAACCTGAACTGCAGGTAAATCATCAGCCGAACTTTCAGTAATATCTTTGGATGCAAATGCCGCTCCATGAATTCCGTCTTTTCCTGTTGCTGATCCTACAATAAAAACAGGATTGCCAACTCCAAAAGAAATCGCTTTTGCATCTTTACCTTTCTTAACTATACCTGCCGAAAAAGCATTTACAAGAGGATTAATATTAAAACAATCATCAAAAAATACTTCTCCGCCAACTGTTGGTATTCCAAACGCATTACCATAATCGCCAATGCCTTTCACTACTCCTTTTACTAACCTTTTGGTTTTATCCAAACTTAAATTTCCAAATCGCAAAGAATTTAATTGAGCAACAGGCCTTGCTCCCATTGTAAAAATATCTCTGTTTATTCCTCCAACACCGGTTGCTGCACCTTGATATGGTTCAATTGCTGAAGGATGATTATGTGATTCAATTTTAAAACTGCAGGCATATCCATCACCTATATCCACAAGTCCTGCATTTTCTTCACCGGCTTTTGCAAGCATTCGTGGAGAATCTTTTGGTAAAGTTTTAAGCCATACAATGGAGTTTTTATAAGAACAATGCTCAGACCACATTACAGAAAAGATTGATAATTCTGTAAAATTGGGTGTGCGACCTAAAATTTCTTTTATTTTATCAAACTCTTCCGTTAAAAGGCCAAGTTTTTTTGCGGTTTCAACTGTAGGAAGAGTTTCGTGGATGGTACTCATTTTTATCAATGCTTTTTTATATCGAAAATCAATTAAGCAGCAAAGTTAAAAAATTATTGATATCATGGAGAAATGTAAAAGGAAAGTAGAAGTATTTAAAAAATTAATTCCTTTTCTAAAATACTATAAAGGAAAATAACAATAAAACTAAAAGTTGGCACATAGCTTTGTTAAACAAAAACAAATAAGAGGCTATCCTTTTAAAATAATCCCTTAACTGTTATTTACAATTATATTCAATAGGATTTTTTTTCCCTTGATATTCTGTTGAAATTGGATATCCTTGGTCGTTATATGTAAGATTATTTGTATTGGTAGTAGGAGAAGCAGAAGACGATGTTTTTGCTTCAACAGTTAAAGCATTATTGGGTGAAGGGTTGGTCTTTAACACAAAATTAAATATCTGACCCCAAACCTGAAAAGGATTCTTTTTATTGTCATAATTAGAAAACTTTTGTGATATATATTCGTCAGAACCATGTCTTGAAGTAACACTCGATAAATTTCCTAAGTTATCATATTGATAGATATCATAATTATTAGAATTAGCATCATCCACCGATTTTATTAGCCTTTTATTTGAGTCGTAAGTAAATGTAGAGTATGCTTTGAAGTAAATTGGTATACTAGCATAAGAATAAGCAGTGACCATTTTACCGGGATTTCCAATGGCATCAATATTACTAAATGTATATGTAATGGAATCGATAGATTTTGAATTCATCATGACATCTTTAATTTTTATTAGTTGGTTAGAATTATTGTAAGTTGCAGATATGGTGACAGGAACCGCTAAACCCGTTGTATTATTAGTAAAAGTTCCGGCAAATTGGGCAATATTATTTGCACTATTATAAGTTATTGTAAAAGGGTACCCAGTTTTGGAATCTAAAAATTTAGATAAATAACATGTGCCTGTTAAGGGCTCAGGATTATTATTGTTGCAGCTTTCCATTAAAGTGGAAAGCGTTAAAAGTATAACAAAATAGTGGTATTTTTTAAAGAACTTTTGCATTTTTATTTTTTTAAGTTGATTTAGGAATAATGGTAAAAATATGTTTTAATTTGGAAATGGCTATTATCTAATAACAACTTCTTTGGATGAAATTTAAAAAATAATTATTGAATGATCGGCTCCTAATAAAAATAAAAAAAGTTTATTAAATTTTGATCAACATTGCATTTCATATAAAAATACTTCTACACCAAACCTCTTTAAAAAATCGCAACCTTCTTCATTGCTTATTCCTTTAAAATCTGCATATGAATACTTGTAAAAAACTTTTTTTATTCCCATCGTATAAATTACTCTGGCGCACGCAAGGCAGGGAGCCAACGTAACATACAGGCATGCGCCATCCAATTGCATTCCATTTTTAGTCGCATATAATATTGCATTCTGTTCCGCATGTAAACCGAGTGTGCAACTTCCCTTCCTATCTACTCCACAACCGGTTTCCGGAAATTCTTCATCGCAATTGTGTGTTCCTGCCGGAGGGCCATTGTAACCAATAGAAATAATTCTTGTATCTTTTGTTAAAACTGCACCTACTTTAGTTTTTATACAATGACTTCGTTTAGCGAGATTTTCTGCCAAATCCATATAAATATCATTAAAATCGGGGCGCATTGTTAAAAAATTAATTGAAAAAATATTTTATAACAAATGTAAGGCAAGCACCGTTTATTTTGTATAATTTTATTTTTGAATAAAAGATTATGAAAAATTTATTTATAGGTTTTATTACCTTCCTTTTTATTAATTCAATATGTAGTGCTCAAACTTCCGTTTTGCCACGATTGATAAAAGATTCAGTAAAAATTATTCAACCCACCAAGTTACGCTCAAGCCCAATGTTAGTTGCATTTTTTAAAACAGATGGTACTTACATAAAAGTTGTTTATGGTTCCCCTTTAAAAAAAGACAGAAAAATATTTGGCGAATTGGTTCCTTATGGAAAACTCTGGAGAACAGGTGCCAATGAGGCAACTGAAATTACTTTTACAAAAGACGTTAAAATTGGCGGGAAAAATTTAAAAACAGGCACCTATACTATTTTTACTATACCTAATGCAAACAACTGGACAATATTAATTAACAATGATTTAGGACAATGGGGCGATTATCAATATAAAGCCGATAATGATATTTTATCTTTTGAAATACCTGTAGAAAAAACGCCAAAAGAAATCTATGAAGCTTTTACTATTAAATTTGAAGATTTGAATGAGGGTGCTAACATGGTGATGAGGTGGGATGATGTAAAAATTGCAGTTCCAATTTCTGTCGGAACCACTGCATCTGCAGATTCAAAATCAAAAAAGAAAAAATAAATAAATTATTACATAAAAAAACCTTCGCAAAATTGCGAAGGTTTTTTATTGGATTTTTTTAAAAATTATCTGCTTCTTAATTTTGAAAGTAATCGCAAAATTTCAAGGTATAACCATACCAAAGTAACCATTAAACCAAAGGCACCATACCATTCCATATACTTTGGTACTCTTTGTTCTGCGCCTTTTTCAATAAAATCAAAATCAAGTACTAAATTCATTGCTGCTATAGCAATTACAATTAAGCTAAATACTATTCCCATTGTTCCGTTACTATGAATCAATGCAACCTGAATATGAAACATGCTTAATACAAAAGCGACAAGATAAAAAACTGCAATACCCATTGTAGCAGCAACAACCATAAGTTTAAAGTTTTCTGTAACTTTAATTATACGCATTTTATAAACTGCTAAAAGGCTTACAAAAATACCAAGTGTAAGAATGATGGCGGATAAAACAATGCCATTAAACCTTCCTTCGTAGATTGCAGAAACAGAACCTAAAAATAATCCTTCCAATACAGCATAAATCGGCGCTAAAGTTGGAGCAAGTGTTTTTTTAAACGCTAAAACAATTGCAACTATTAAACCACCAATTGCACCGCCTATCATTAATGGAAAAACGATTGCGGGCATATTGTATAAAGCCCACCACGAAAAAGCTGATGAAGCAATAATTAGAGTTAATAATATTACTGTTTTGTTTACTGTTCCATCAATTGTCATTACATCATTACTATCGCCTGTAAAAGCTACATTATCGAAAGTTGATTCTTTTAAAGTTGGATTACCGGATTTCATAAATGCCATAAAAAATTTATTTTAAATGATACGCTGTAAATATAAACGATTTTTAAATTAATTATGAATATAACGATATTGATTTTTCAATAATTCATTTTTTAAAAAATTGTTTTAATTTTTAAAGTATTAAATTGAATTTCCTCTTTCATCTGTTTGGATCGCCTGCGATTCAAATTTCATAAAAATAGCTGTCCATTTATTATGTGTTGGAAAATGAATTAGTATTCCACCATCCTGATAAATTCCATTACTTCCTGCATGGCCTCCAACACTTCCCTGGTTCATATGAATATCATGAATACCCTCAGCCAGATGATAAGAACTAAATCTCTCTCCATCGGTAAATCTTGAACCGAAAACATAAATTCTTGACTCCTGAAAACGTGAAGCATTAACTAATTGCGTAGATAATATTTCTGATAAATCTGTTGATTTTGAATTACTATCACCATCTAATCCGACAAGTTTGTTAAAATCAAAAAGTTTTTCCCTAATATAATCCAATGCAATTCCATCAGGGTTTGAATCTAATTTTGTAAATCCTTGCGGAAGGCATAAGTCAAATATTTTGCCTGTAATTGGGTGATGATAGTCTTCATCTACATAATATAAAACTTTGTCGGATCCATTTCGGACATTGATTGTCATCCAATACCTGTTTCCGCTTTCAATTTCAATTAAAACCTGCAAATGTTCGTTATGAATTTGCGGACTGTCTCTATTTATAACTGGAGTACATCTTAATACATGATAATCAACGCTGTTTCCTGCACGTTGCGGCTGTTTGAATACTCCCTTATTAACTTTATTATAATGGTGTGATCTGTGTTTTGACATATAGGTGGGTTTTATTGGTTGCCGGTTAAAAGTTTTTTTCTTTTATAATGATAATCATTCGGGTCAAAATAACTTTTTGCCCAATCCCCATTTGTATGTAGCCAAATAGGTTTATCATCCATTATTTTATTTCTAAATTCAAAATGATCAATTAATCTCAGTGCTTCAATGGCGAAAACAGTAGCCACATCTTCATCTTCAATGATTATTAGATTGTCACCATTTTTCTCTTCGCTGCCTGTTGCAAGGTTAGAAGAACCGCAAAAAACTTTGGCAGAAGGTGATAAAAAGTCTGTTACAATAAATTTGTGATGGATTTCATGTGCATTTGGCACCACCTCTTTATTAAAAGGCGGAGGTAAAACTTTACCGTGGTTATTAGGTTTTGCTGTTACTAGTATTCCCTGATTAACTCCCGGTTTATACAATTCGATATTACTGCTTGAATCGGATATTCCGTAACTGATAATATCGGGGTTGCCTGATAATCCTTTTAAAGTATCTAAAATAGAACCGGAACCTTGCAATTGCATTACTGCAAACAAAACACTTTTAGAACTTTTAACAATATCACTCACATTTTGCAAAATTTCTTCAGCAACTTGCGTGGTATGCGGTGAAAAGGTAATCGTAGTTTTTGGAAGTTTGCTTGTTTTAAATGTTGACTTGTGCAATGAAAGATCATCATTTTTAAAATCCAATAATTTTTTAAGATTAAAACATTTATCAAATACTTCCTCATATTTTCCCGCGACTTCTTCTTCATCAATAATCAAAACGTGGTTTGCATTAATAAACAAGCCATTTAACGAAAAATTAGTAGAACCTGTCAGTATTTTTATTGCCTTACCCGATTCTTTTTGAATAATTACTTTATCATGAGATAAGCTCCCGAAATGGCCTCTTTTAATATAACTTTCACTATTTTTTTCGCCAACGGTTTGTATAAATTTATTTGCAAACTGGGTCTCAACAGAATCAGGGCCATGAGTAGCGCTATCATCCAAAAATATTCGCATACGATGCTCTGAAGCTATCTGCAAAAATTTTTTAATAATTTCAGGGTCATTTAAATCGTAAGCAAATACATCTATACTTATATCTTTATTGCTTATCACTTCATCTAAAAATATATTTATTTTTTCAAATGCATGAAAACCCAGCCATTGATGCTGATCGTTAAATGAATATTCTGTTCCATTCATTTTTTCACTTAAATCTGCATTTAAGATATCTTCCAATGTTGGATGTTTATTTGCAGGAATTAAATCGGCAGTATTTCCAAATCTTTCCAAATATGCCTGACTTACTACGTAACCTCTCGTAAATGCAATATCAAGAAAACCTTTTTTGAAAGGCTTTACTTCAATATATAACTCGGCAGTATATTGTGGATCAATTGCATCTAATTTGCCATTGGCATTTATATATCTGGGGGAAATTTCATATTTATAAATTCCGAAAGGAGTTTTATTTAAAGCTCCTTTTAAATTTCCGGGAATATGAAGCCAATTAAAAGTTTGAAATGGAGCGTCTTCTGACGAAGTAAACCTTGCTTCGGGCTGGCCTTCAAACCTGATTCTATTACTTAGCGGAAATTTTTTTCCATCGGGATTGGTAAACAAAACTGTAAAACCGACGAAATTATCTTTTCTTAATGGTTCATCAATATCAAATGCAAGAAAAGTAGCAGCATCACCCTGGTAAGCAAATGCATGCATTCCATTTTTATTTTGTTTTATATTCATAGTTAAAGGTGGTTACATTATCGAAATATTATCTTTTAGTTAAACTATTGTTAACTAATTAAATATGTGATATTTATAATTTCAAATAAGATTAAAAAACTTATTTAAATCAAGTTTTTATTAATAAAAAAAGACAAAGTAACCGTTTGTCTTTAAATTTATTGAAATAAAATATTCTATTTTAAAATTTAAAATATTCTTTCGCATTATAATAACAAATGTTTTCAATCATTTTTCCCAACCAATCTATATCATTTGGCAACAGTCCTTTTTCAATATCGTTACCAATTAAATTGCATAAAATCCTTCTAAAATATTCATGTCTCGGAAAAGATAAAAAACTTCTTGAATCCGTTACCATTCCAACAAACCGACTTAAAAGACTCATGTTGGATAATGCATTTAATTGTTTTTCCATTCCGTCTTTTTGATCATTAAACCACCATGCTGATCCATATTGAACTTTACCTGCTATGCTTCCGTCATTAAAATTTCCGATCATGGCAGCGAAAATTTCATTTTGAGCCGGGTCGAGATTATAAATAATTGTTTTTGCAAGTTTATTATCAGAAGCAAGTTTATTTAAAAACTTGGATAAGTTTGAAGCAATATTAAAATCTCCTATTGAATCAAATCCACTATCAGTTCCTATTTTTCTTTGGAGCCCGGTATTATTATTTCTTAATGCGCCGATGTGAAATTGTTGCGTCCATGATTTATGATTATCCATTTTCGCAAATTCTATCAGCATTGCCGATTTAAATTTTAAAATTTCTTCAATATTTAAATTTTGAAAAGATAAAATTTTTGAAAATATTATTTTTATTTCGTTTTGAGTATAATCTTCAGCATAAATATTTTCTAAACCATGATCAGAAAGGCGGCACCCATTTTGATGGAAATAATCATGTCTTTTTTGAATGGCTGATACGAAACTATCGAAATTATTAATTTCGATTTTGCTCACTTCCGAAAGTTTTTTTAAATAAGATGTAAAAGTGGTATTGTCTTCAACAGCCATTGCCTTATCCGGTCTGAATGTGGGTAAAACACCGGTTGAAAAATTTTCCTTTTTTATTTTTTGATGATGTTCTAAATTATCAATGGGATCGTCGGTAGTGCAGAGTAATTCTACCTTAAAATGAAGTAAAAGTTTATGTGTACTTAGGTTTTTTAATTTTTCGGTTGTGAGATGATAAATATTTTTTGCGTTTGTTTCATTGAGTAATTCAAATATTCCAAAAGGATTTTTCAATTCCATGTGAGTCCAATGATATAATGGATTTCGCATAGTATAAGGCACTGTTTCTGCCCATTTTAAAAATTTTTCTTCGTCAGTTGCTTCTCCGGTAATGTATTTTTCATTAATTCCATTTGTACGCATGGCCCGCCATTTATAATGATCGCCATTGAGCCATATCTGAGTTACGTTTTCAAAAATTTTATCTTCTGCAATTTCATTTGGAGGTAAATGATTATGATAATCAATAATTGGCATTTGAGATGCAAAATTGAAAAACAGTTGCCGTGAGGAATCCGTTTCCAGTAAAAAATCTTCCGATAAGAATTCTTTCATAACTTTTGAGTAAGATAGATTAATTGCCTGCTTACTGTTTCAACAAAATCCGGCAAATGCGATAAATCTATTTCCCATAATTCAGAATTCCTGCATACACTTAATACAAGTCTTTTTATTGCAGTTTCATCTTTTATATCAATATCTTTCCATATCTTATAAAAATACTCTGCCTGATCGTCGTTTATAAGATATTCATTTTCTCTCCTGGTTCCATAATATTTACCGGCTTTAATATGTGTGGCCCTCATAAAAAGTAAATAAGCCATAAAACCCATAGCCAAGCGAAGCGGCACCTTATTAAATTTTTCGTAATACCTTTTAATTGTTGGCAGATTTCGCATTTTCATTTTTGCAGTTTGTTGCATAGTAATATTGAGCAACAAATGTTTTAAATCAGGGTTATTAAACCGATCCAAAACTTCTTTGGCAAATATTAAATTTTCATCTTGAGTGCCTAAATTAAGAGAAGGGACTATTTCTTCAAACATTACACCTTCTATAAACTCTCCGACCAATTCATTTTGCATACATTCATAAACGGTATTAAAATCCATCCAAAAACCAAGGCACACGCTTATGGTATGTGTTCCATTGAGGATTCTTAATTTTCTTTCTCTATAATAATCAATATTTTCATTTATGATCACACCCTTGTTTGCTTCTGAAAAAGTTAAAATATTTTTTACTCTTTCATCGCCTTCTATTGCCCACAAATTATATGGTTCAGTTTTAACAGCCAGCTTATCTATATATATCACATTACTAAAATCATTAATGTTCGCGGCGGTAACAATCCTGTCAACCAATGAATTGCAAAAAATAATATTTTTATCTAACCATAATATAAATTCATCGGGCAAGTGGTTAAAACTAATATGTTGATGAACAATTTCTTTTAATTTATCTCCATTATCAGTGATCAGTTCAGTAGGGATAATTACAATATCCTTCGTTGCATCACCTTTTTTACTAAACCTATTAAACAAAAGCGAAGTTAATTTGCCGGGGAAAGATGAGGGTGGAAAAGTAAAAATATCTTCATTTACATATTGCAAGCCGGTTTCGGTTGTATTTGAAATAATTACTTGAAGATCATCACTTTCCGCCACTTCAATTATTTTATCCCAACTGTTTTGAGCAGATAAAACCCTGGATATAGAGGAATTAATTATTGTTTTTTCAATATAATCACCATTTTTAATTCCTTTTATAAATGTAGTATAAAGATTATCCTGATCATTAAAATCATTAACATCCCCATCGGTTGATTTAATGATTACAATACTTCCATTAAAAGTATTTTTTTGATTGGCTTCATTAATAAAATAATCCGGTAAGCCTCGCAATAAAATACCTGTTCCAAATTGTAAAACTTTTTCAGGGAAAATTTTTACCGGATATGTTATATTTTTTTTAGATAATTGCATTTGAAAAGAAATAATATCTAAACATATTGGATTTTTTTTATTTTTAAATCAAAAATAAAAAAATCATTTAAAAAAATATTTATGGAACAAGCCTGGAGGTGGTTTGGAGAAAATGATCCGGTAAGTCTTTCAGACATTAAACAAGCCGGCGCAACTGGGATTGTTACCGCATTGCATCATATACAAAACGGAGAAATTTGGGAAATCGAAGAAATATATAAGAGAAAAGAATTAATTGAACAAGCGGGCTTGCGATGGTCTGTAGTGGAAAGCGTACCTGTGCACGAACAAATAAAAAGGGGTGATGAAAACAGAAATAAATTTATCGAAAATTATAAACAATCGATTATAAACTTAGCTGAATGTAACATCACAACTGTTTGCTATAATTTTATGCCGGTTTTAGATTGGACAAGAACAGATTTAAATTATAAAGTAAAAGATGCCTCGGAAGCCCTGCGCTTTGATGCATTGGCTTTTATAGCTTTTGAATTATTTATTTTAAAAAGACCGGGTGCGTTAAAAAACTATCCTCCGTTGATAATTGAAAAATCAGAAAAATTATTTAACGGATTAAGTTTTGAAGAAAAAGAAAAATTAACAGCCAATATTATTGCAGGCCTACCGGGTAGTGAAGAAAGTTTCGGTATCGAACAATTTCAAGAATCACTTGATTTATATAAAAATATTAATGAAGAAAAATTACGAAAAAATCTTTATTATTTTTTGTCGGAAATTATTCCTGTTGCCCACAAAGTAAAAATAAAAATGGCAATACATCCTGATGACCCACCAAGATCAATACTTGGCTTACCAAGGGTAGTAAGTACTGAAAGTGATATTTTAAAAATTCTTTCTGTATATGATTCTCCATATAATGGATTTACATTGTGCACAGGATCTTTTGGCGTTAGAGCAGATAACGATTTGCCGGGGATGATTAAAAGGCAGGGTAATAAAATAAATTTTCTTCATTTGAGAAATATTGAACGTGAAGAATTTAATAATGAGCTTCAATTAGAAACTTTTCATGAAGCAAATCATTTGGAAGGAGATGTTGATATGTTTAAGGTTGTACAAGCTGTAATAGAAGAAGAAAATAAAAGAATAGAAAAAGATAAAACTTTTTTTGGTATCCCCATGAGGCCGGATCATGGACATAGGATGTTGGATGATTTAAATAAAAAAACAAACCCCGGTTACTCTGCCATTGGAAGATTACGAGGATTAGCAGAATTAAGAGGATTAGAAATGGGGATCAAAAGAAGTATGTAGATTTTTTATTATTAAAAAAAAATTATTTTGGTTACTTATTTAAAGTTTTATAATAAACTTTAAAATTATTTCTTTTAATAAAAATGTCACTTCGCATAATATATTTTATAGATAAGCCATTTATCATCTCAACATATAAGTATATTAATGAGTATGAGTATTTTGAGATTTAAAATACATATTCTATATTGGCTGAATTCTTGAATCAGGAAGATATTTCTTTCACAATCTCTTTTAAATCATTTTTATGAGTAGTTTTTTTAAAAAAGCATTAGGAGTTTTTGTCGAATTTGATGAAGAAACCAAAGATGTTAATCCTAAAGTTATTTTACAGCCACAAGTTGTAAAAAATGAACCCTTTATCACACCTAAAACATCTTTAAATAATGGTGAGATAGAAAAATTTGAACAACATTTTGATCAAATTTTTAACAAGGCGAATTTACCCGGACCGGATTATTTTGAATTTTGGAAGATGATGGAAACTCTTGAAGTACATATTCCTGATGAAAAATCAAGAATTGCTGCAGTTTATGCATCATTAAGCATACAGGGGTTGAGTAAAGAAAAATTACTCGAAAGTGCTTCACATTATAAAACAATAATTGAAAAAGATAAAAATGAATTTGAAACTGCTGTAGCAGATAAAAGTAAAATTGAAATTGATTCAAGAAATAAAACAATAACTGATTTAGAGAAAAAAGTGGCTGAAAATGTTGCCCTTGTCCAAAATCTTAATAAAGAAATTGCAGATGCACAAGGAAAAATGACGACCCTAAAATCAGAGATTAATGAAGCTGAACAAAAAATAATAAATAATAAAGGTAATTACAATCTTGCATGTGATGCTATGTTAAATAAACTTTCACAAGACATAATTAAAATACAATCTACAATTTAAATTTATGGATACTCAAATTTTTCCTTCTGATAACTCTCAGAAATTAAAATCATTTTGGAATAGACCAAGTGGTAAGTTTGGTGCATTAGTAGGATTAGGAATAGTTGGCGTAATAGGTTATTACGTATTGCCAATTCTTACCACTGTTGTTTGGAACACCTTAAATTTTGGAATTGCACTCGCTTGCCTCGGTATTTTTCTCTATTGTATTACAAACAGAAAATTGATACTCAGCTTTTTTTATTTGTATGAAATATTAATGAAAAAACTTGTTGGTCTTGTAATAGAACTTGATCCATTTATTATAGCAGAAGACTATATTAATGATATGGAAAAGCAAAGAGAAAAACTTTATGAACAGTCCGTTGAAGTTGATTCTCAAAAAGAAAAAATAGATTTAAAAATTAAAGAAAAACAACGGGAGCATGAAAAATTGGTTACCAAAGCACAGGCAGCTAAAGAAAATAATATGATGCCTGAATTGGGAAATGCAACTCGCCAAATGGGTAGAATTAAAGAATATATTTCACAATTAACACCAATAAGAGATAATTTGGCAAGAATAGGTGATTACCTCACTAAGGTGCATAAAAACAGTGCGTATTTAATAGAAGATTCCAAGAACGAACTTGAATTAAAAAAAGATCTTTACAAATCGGTTTCTTCGGGAAACAAGGCTTTAAGTTCAGCTTTAAGAATATTTAAAGGTGATCCTGAAAAGAAACTTTTGGTTGAACAGTCGATGGAATATTTAAAAGATGACATTGCAGGTAAACTTGCCAATATGAAAAAAGCTATAAGTTATTCGGCTGATTTTATGCGCTCGATCGACTTGGATAATGCAACTTATGAAAAAGAAGGTTTAAAAATGCTGGATACTTTTGATACTGATAATTCTTTTAAACTTCAATCTCAAACCGGTAAGGAAATTTCTTCCAATACAAATAATTTGAAGATTGAAAATTCAAACTATAATGACTTATTAAATTAACAAATTTCCACAATTTTAAAATAAAATTAAAGCTTAATATGGCAACAAAAATAAAAACATCAGGAAAAATATTCATCATCATTTTAGTGCTTGGATTATTATTTGCAGCTAAGGTTTTTTGGTGGGATAAAAGACCGCAAGAAGCAAAACAATCTCACGATATTGGTAAAGTAATGCTACCGGATGCTGCTGAAGCTTCTTTAAAAGGGAATGCTACTTTTCTTCCATTACCAACTGAAGAATCTTCTGTAAATGGAGGTATAAAAATAGTTTGGAAAATAATGGCATGGAATAGTCAATTTCCATTAATGTATGCCAATGGAGGTGCCAACACCACAAAAAATTCTTTATTTGATAAAGCTAAGCTTCAGGTAGAACTTGTAAGGCAGGATGATGGAAATAAATCAATTGCAGATATTGTAAAATTTGCTCAAGAATATAAAAAAAATCCAGAAACGCCTGCAGTTTTCGCGTCTTTCATGGGTGACGGAATGCCTTCATTTTTTGCTGCATTAACAAAAGAGTTAGAACCACTCGGACCGGAGTTTCAACCAATTGCTTTTTATGCAATGGGTAAATCATATGGTGAAGACCAAGTAATGGGGCCGGCTGATTGGAAAACAAATCCTCAAAACGCATTGGGTAAAACTGTTGCCTGTGTATTGAGAGATGGTGATATGAATATTTTATTAAAATGGGCAGGTGATAATGGATTAAAAGTAAATCCTGATGAAACTACTTATGATGCAAAAGCAATAAACCTAATCGCAGCCAACGATTTCCTTGATGCTCCCAATAAATACATAACAGGATATAAAGAAAATAGAAAGATAGTAGTAAATGGAAAAAAAATTAGTAAGGATACAACTGTTGCAGTTAATGGAGTTGCTACATGGACTCCCGGAGATGTGAATTTGGCAGAGCAAAAAGGAGGTTTAATTACAATTGCCTCTACTAAACAATATGCATCTCAAATGCCAAACATAACAATCACAATTAAAAAATTTGCTTATGATCATAGAACAGATATTGAAAACCTTATTATGGCTTTAGGGCAAGCAGGTGATCAAATAAGATCTTTTAACGATGCAAAAAAATATGCTGCGGATATTTCTGCAAAAGTTTATAATGAACAGAAGGGTGAGTTTTGGTTAAAGTATTATAATGGTTTAACAAAAAAAGATGCAACGGGTCAGGAAGTAAGTTTAGGTGGATCAATGGCTTTTAACTTACAAGATGCTGCAAATATATTTGGATTAGGGAAAGACGGACTTGACAGATATAAAATTGTTTATACAACTTTTGGTGATATTTTATCAAAAATGTATCCTGAATTTATGGCTACTTATCCGGCATATAACAAAGTGGTTGATAAATCATTTTTACAATCCGTATTGGTAAATCATCCTGAGTTATTAGAAGGTCAAGCTTTAAAAGTGGAATATAAAAAAGAAATTACTTCTAAAGTTTCTTCAAAATCTTATCAGATAAAATTTGAGACCGGAAGTGCAGTCTTAAATCCTGATTCATATAAAATGCTTGATGAAATTTTGCAAAGTTCGGTGGTTGCAGAAGGTTTAAAAGTCGGAATTTATGGTCATACAGATAATGTTGGTGATGAATCAAAAAATAAAACATTGTCTGAAGACAGAGCATTGTCAGTTAAAAAATACTTAATTGACAAGGGTTTAGCTGAAAATAGAATTGAATCAAGAGGTTTTGGTTCTTCCCAACCGGTTGGAGACAATAAAACTATTGTTGGAAAGGCACAAAACAGAAGAGTTCAAATTGTTTTAGGAGAATAAGTTAACATTTAAATATTAACTTATGATTTGGTTAAAAAAAATATTTGAACCCTTAAACCTTGTAAATCGCAAGACAGTAATACTTTTAATTACTGTTCAAAGTTTATTAGTATTATTATTGTGGCAGTTAAGTGGAGGGGGGCTTATTCCCACTCCACTAAAAGTACTTGAAGGAATTGGTCGAATTATTAATTCACATGACTTTTATGATAACTTTTTCAGTAGCTTGAGTTTAACTCTCCAAGGAATGGGGATTTCGATTTTTATAGCCCTAATCATAAGTTATCTTTCACTCATTCCATTTTTTAATCCATTAGCAAAGTTTGTTATTAAATGCCGCTATTTAACGCTGACAGGATTAATTTTCTTATTTACATTACTTACGCAAAATGGGCATGAACTTAAAATAAGCCTTTTGATATTTGGTATAGTTCCCTTTTTTGTAACCTCGCTCCTATCGATTATCGAATCCATTCCATCAGAGGAATATGATTTATGCAAAACATTAAGAATGAACAATTG
Organism: Spirosomataceae bacterium; assembly: GCA_965248855.1. Classification (GTDB taxonomy): domain Bacteria; phylum Bacteroidota; class Bacteroidia; order Cytophagales; family 172606-1; genus CBDFKQ01. The sequence goes on from CBDFKQ010000012.1 coordinate 205,385, forward strand.
GCAAAGTCTTTTGGAAGTTGTAATTATTGGAAGGTTGGATCAGGTTTTTGAAGTAATGCGGCAAAATTTTGCGATTGCTTGGATGATGATTACCATGGTAGAAGGTTTAAATATGTCGGAAGGTGGTTTAGGAACCATGTTAATAAAATCTAATAAGTATATAGATCTTTCAGTAGTTTTTGGTGTCCTCGTAATTATTTTTATAATTGGGATTGTATTTGATATTCTTCTCGGCAAGCTAAGATTTTGGTTATTTCCATATACAAAAATAAATGTTCGTAAATAATGTATAAAAAAGATGCGCTCATATTAAAGGCTGATAATGTAGGCATTCAATATGAAGAAAAAATAATTTTAAGGGAAATTAATTTTGAAATCTTAGATATAATTAGGCCGGATATGGCTCAAGGTCAGGTAGTATCACTAATTGGTAGAAGCGGTGTAGGTAAAACACAACTTTTTAGAATACTTTCAGGCTTATTAAAACCAACCACCGGTGCCGTAAAAATTGATGTTGATCAACACATTGTTCAACCGGGTGAAGTAGGTATTGTTCCTCAAAATTATATCTTATTTAATCATAGAACTGTACTTGAAAACTTAAAAATCGGTTTAAATAATTGTTCCGATAAACGTTCGGAAAGGGAAAAAGAAGAAATAATTAATGAATACTGCCAAAACTTTGATTTAATAAATCATCTGAAAAAATATCCAATGCAGCTTTCAGGAGGGCAGCAACAAAGGGTAAGTATTATCCAACAAGTATTAACAGGTAACAAATTTATACTTTTGGATGAGCCTTTTTCCGGTTTAGATGTTTTAATGGTTGATAAGGTAATGAACCTGCTTATTAAAATTTCAACTCTGCATGAGCATAATACCTTAATTATTGTGAGTCATGATGCAGAAAATGCAATGGCTATTTCGGACACAGTATTTATTTTAGCCAGACAAGAGGGGAAAGAAGGTGCGACCATAACTGAGAAAATTGATTTGATGCAATTAGATATGGCTTGGAACCCAGACATCAAAAAGAAAGTTGAATTTCAACAGCTTGTCGATGATATAAAATACAAAATTTAACTATTATATTTTGTTAACCATTCAACTAAATAAGAAAATCAATTATTAAATTATTTTCTTATTTACACGCAACTTGAATATAAACTTTAAAGGTATTTATTACTTTTACAGGATTTTATTTTAAAAAACTATGTTGCAAACAATTCCTTTTAACAAGCCAAATATTATCGGTAATGAAGATTACCATTTTTTGCAGATTTAACTTCCAACCGGGTTACTATTATTACTGAAAAGATTAAAACTTTTTATCTTAATTAATAAGCTTTTATGGATGAAAATCCGTCAGTTCTACATCTTTTAACAACCCAAGCTTGGGGAGGCTTAGAAATGTATGTGTTTGATTTAGTATTAAAAATGACCCACGCAGGGATAAGATGTGCAGTTTACTGTTTGCCTAATACTGTTATTGATCAAAAATTTAAAGAAGCCAGAATTATTACATTTCCGGCTTTTAAGCATTCGAAATATAATATATTGGATATTTTTAAGGTAAGGGAAATCATTAAAAAAGAGGATTTTCAAATCATTCATGCCCATACAAATGTAGATGTTTGGCGAGGTTCACTTGCTTTAACTTTCGATTCAAGAAGAAAACTTATTTTTAATTTATATATGGGTGTGGTTAAAAAGAAAGACCTGATCCATAAATTCATTTTTAAAAATATTAGCGCGCTGGTTTCAACTTCAGAAATAATAAATAATGAAGTAAAAGAAAAGTATCCGATAAGCCATTCTAAAATAAAATTAATCAGATATGGCAGGGATATTGAAAGTTATGTTGTTAGTCCATCAAAAAGAGAAGAAATCAGAAATGAATACAAGGTCGGACAAAATGAAATTGTAATTGGAACTATGTGTAGGATCGATCTTCAAAAAGGAGTAAAAGAATTTGCAGAATCTTATTTACAAATACCTGAAAATGATCGAAAAAATTTAAAATATTGGATCATTGGCGATCCTACAATATTAAAAAAAGATGAAACCGGTGAAATTATATATGAGAAAGAAGCTGAAGAAACTAACGATTATTTAATAAGTTTTATTAATAAAAATAACCTTTCGGAAAAAATTATATTAATTCCATTTCAGCCTGATATGATTTCATTTTTGGGCGCATTAGATGTTTTTGTTTTGGCAAGTTATAATGAGATGTATTCTTTGGCAGTATTGGATGCCATGTTATTAAACCTACCGGTTATCAGCACCAACAAAGGCGGAACTCCTGAGCAGTTAGGTTTCGGAGAAAGAGGTTTTTTGGTAGAACCAAAAAGTTCTAAAGCATTGGCTGATCAAATTACTTATTGTATCAATAACTTAATTGAAACAAAAGAAAAGGCTAAAAAAGGATTTAATTGGACAAGAACCCAACATAATTGGAAAAATGTAATTAAACAATATATCAATTTATACCATGAAGTTTATAAAAAATAGACTTTCTTAATTTTTAAATAATACCTTAAACGAAACTTATTGTAATTAATTTCAGAAAAAGATTAAAAATTTTGTTTTTTAAAATTAAAAAAATAACTTGGCGTAAACTTATATAAATGAACACTAATGCAATCTGGTAAAGTAAAATTTTTTAATGAAACGAAGGGATTCGGCTTCATTATAGCCGACGGCTCGAATGAGGACATATTTGTCCACGTTTCAGGTTTAATTGATGAGATCAAAGAAAATGATCAAGTAATTTTCGAAGTTGAACAAGGTAGAAAAGGGCCTAACGCAATTAATGTGAAATTAGCTTAATATATTTTTTATATTAAATCCCATCACAAAAAAAACTACAGCTCCATTTTGGGGCTTTTTTTTATGATTCTCTTTATTATCTATTTAATATATTAACTAAACTTATGAAAAAGTTATTTCTGTTATCGATATTTATCTGCGTTATATTTTATTCCTGTCAGCAGATAAATCAAATGTCTAATTTTTTAAAATGTGAATTCAGAATAGGTTCTGTTCAAAATACACATCTGGCCGGAATAAACGTTCAAGAAATTCAAAGTATCAGTGATTTAAACCTCATTGATGCAGGGCGATTAACAGCCGCTTACGCGCAAGGTTCACTGCCACTAACAATGACTTTAAATGTTGATGCTAAAAATCCAAACAATAGCGAGGCAGCAATGAATAGAATGGAATGGATTTTAATGATTGAGGGTAAAGAATTAGTTACCGGAGTTTTAAATGACAAAGTTAGTTTAAATCCAAACGGAGGTACAAGCACAATTCCATTATCCATCCGGGCAGATTTAAAAAAGATTATGAGTAATAATTCTACTCAGGAAAATATTAATCTTGGTTTGGGTTTAATCGGAGCCGAAAACAAACCATCAAAAAAACTTTCATTAAAAATAAGGCCTTCCATAATGATTGGGAATTTAAATGTTCCATATCCGGGATACATTACTGTCGGAACAAACTTTGGATCAGCCAATTGAATATTATTGCAGAAGCCAAAAAATTAAATAGAATTTATTAAAATCTCGTTAGAACTTTTATAATTATTTATAATAATAGATTTTAAAATGGAAAAATTTTCCCGACGTTTATTTTTAGAAAAAATTAGCCTGGGTGTTGGTTCTACTGCACTTGCCTTAACGCTTCCATCTTATATTAATAATTCTCATCCTAAAAACAATATCCATGACGGTAAAAAATTGAATATTGCTTTGGTTGGATTAGGCCGATACGCCGGTTATTTGGCATCCGGCATTTTAGAATCACAATATTGTAAGTTGGCAGGAATTGTAACAGGAACACCATCAAAAGCAGATGAATGGAAAACAAAATATAATATACCACAAAAAAACATTTACAATTATCAAAATTTTGATGAAATAATTCATAATAAAGATATTGATTTGGTTTATGTTGTTTTGCCAAATGCTATGCATAAAGAATTTACCATTCGCGCAGCCAAAGCAAAAAAACATGTTATAGTTGAGAAACCAATGGCTGTTTCGGCAAACGATTGCCTGGAAATGATTAATGCATGTAATAATGCCGGTGTACAACTTGCAGTCGGATATCGCTTACATTATGAGCCATATAATTTAGAAATTAAAAGGTTAGGACAAGAAAAAGTTTTTGGGCAAGTAAGGTTAATTGAGGTTTCGCTTGGGTATAAAACAAGCAATCCAAAAGAATGGCGTTTAAATAAATCACTTGCAGGTGGTGGCCCGTTAATGAATATTGGGATTTATTGTGTTCAATGCAGTAGATATGTTTTAGGTGAAGAACCTGTTTCTGTTACTGCGCAATTCGGTCCGATAACCAATAATAAATTATTTTCAGATGTTGAAGAATCAATCAGTTGGCAATTAAATTTCCCCAGTGGCGCAGTGAGTAACTCAACAACTTCTTATAATTGTGGTATCGACAGGTTTTATGCAGCAGCAGATGAAGGTTCATTTGAACTTAGTCCTGCCATAAGTTATGGACCTTTTATAGGTAAAACAAGTAAAGGTCCTTTAAACTTCCCAACTATTAATCAACAGGCAGCGCAATGCGATGGAATAGCAAAGGTTATATTAGATAATAAAAAGTTGCCTGATCATATAAGCGGTGAGGAAAGCTATAAAGATGTGAAAATTATACAGGCTATTTATGAAGCAGCAAAAACAGGTAAAAAAGTTTTGATTAAATAAATCAATTATGATATGTTTTTCATTTTGTAAAATTTATTCTAAATAGTTTCAGACTTATAAAAACTATTAATTATACTGAATAATAAATTCCCATCAAATAACCGGCTCCAATTTCAAAAATACATCGATAGTATTAATTTATTTCTAAATTTTCAAAAGTTTTAATTCAAAATTCAAATTTTGAAAATATCTTTGTATTTATGACGAGACCAAAATTAACTATAGTAAAGGTTGGAGGAAATATTATAGATGACATAAATGCAACCGAAAGCTTTTTAGATAAGTTTGCTCAGATAAAAGAAAATAAAATTCTGATTCATGGAGGGGGGAAAATAGCTACACAAATTGCAGAAAGGTTAGGATTGGAAACAAAAATGGTTGAAGGCAGAAGAATAACTGATAAGCCAATGCTTGAAGTAGTAGTAATGGTTTATGGAGGATTGGTAAATAAAAAATTGGTTGCGAAACTTCAATCTATAAATTGTAATGCAATCGGGATAACAGGAGCAGATGCGCAATGTATATTGGCAAAAAAACGCGAAAAAGGAAGTATAGATTATGGCTTTGTGGGAGATATAGAAAAAGTAAATGCAACTCAAATTAATTTTTTCTTAAATAATAACCTTACCCCTGTTATTGCGCCATTAACATCGGATAAACAGGGCCAACTTTTAAATACCAATGCCGATACAATGGCTTCAGCTATCGCAGTTGCTCTTGCACCTATTTATGAAGTTAATTTAATATATTGCTTTGAGAAAAGAGGTGTTTTAATGGATCCGGATGATGATGATTCCATCATTAAAAAAATTAATAAACCATCATATATTGATTTAAAAAATAAGGGTATAATTTCAAAAGGTATGGTTCCCAAGCTGGAAAATGCTTTTCAAGCGATTGAACAAGGTGTAAGTAAGGTTATAATCTGTCATGCCGAAAATTTGTTGAACGATGCCGGAACCAGCCTGACTTTATAAATACTTCTTACTTCATAAATGGTTTTATTTTCATTATTATGACTGAAACTTTGCAACAACAAGACGTAGAAAAAGCAATTGAATTGTTAAAAAAATTAATTTCAACACCTTCCCTTTCAAAACAGGAAGATAAAACTGCTGAAATAATAATAAATTTTTTTAATGAAAAGAATATCCCTACTCAAAAATTAAAAAATAATATTTGGGCTGTTAATAAATTTTATGATATTAATAAACCAACTATTTTATTAAATTCTCATCACGACACTGTAAAACCAAACTCGTCTTATACATTAAACCCCTATGAGCCAATTGAAAAAACCGGTAAATTATATGGCCTGGGGAGTAATGATGCAGGAGGTTGTTTGGTATCTTTAATCACAACCTTTTGCCATTATTACGAAAAAGAAAATCTTAAATATAATTTATTAATTGCTGCAACAGCTGAAGAAGAAATATCGGGTAGGGATGGATTAGAATTATTATTGCCTTTTTTACCATCATTGTCATTTGCAATTGTAGGCGAACCTACTTTAATGAACATGGCTATTGCCGAAAAAGGTTTAATGGTTATAGATTGTGTAGCGCATGGGAAAGCAGGGCATGCAGCAAGGGAAGAAGGGGAAAATGCTATTTTAAAAGCAATTAAAGATATAAATTGGATTACAAATCATAAATTCCCTAAAGTTTCTTCAATGTTGGGGCCTGTTAAAATGTCTGTTACAATTATTAATGCAGGCTCGCAACACAATGTTGTACCAGATAAATGTGAATTTACTATCGATGTTCGTACAACAGATCAATACACCAACGAAGAAGTTTTAAAAGTTATTAAAGAAAATTTAAAATCTGAAGTTAATCCACGCTCTGTAAGGCTTACCCCATCAAGTATTTCACCCGATCATGAAATTGTAGTAACAGGCAAAAAATTCGGACTTACTACATATGGTTCTCCAACAACATCTGATCAGGCTTTGCTTTCCATCCCTTCATTAAAAATGGGACCGGGTGATTCTGCCCGCTCACACTCGGCAGATGAATTTATTTATTTTGATGAAATTGAAAAGGGAATAGAAGGTTATGTAAAAATATTGGCAGAGATTCTTTAATATTTTTTCCATGTCTTTTCAATGAATAGCCTTCTTGTCCCTTAAATAAAATTGACTCTTATTGCCTTAGTCAAAATTAACCATCGCTTTAATTACGCCTGTTTCCGGCTTAAGCCACGAATCAAAAGAATGTGCGACCTCACTGAAATTTACCCTGTGTGTAATATAATTCAACGGATCAATTAAGCGGTTTTTAAGCGAAGTTATTACATGATCAAAGTCTGATTTAAGTGCATTTCTGCTACTCATCAACGTTCCTTCGCGTTTGTGAAACTCGGGATGGTTAAATTTTATTTCTTTCTTTTGCAATCCTATTAAAACGTAGCGCGCTCCGTGCGCCATGTAATCAAATGAATTATTAATCGCCGTGAGACTTCCCGTAGCGTCTATCACAACAGTTGGCATATCACCATTTGTAATTTCTTTCAATTGCTCCAAAATCGTTCCTGAATTTGCATTTATAATGTAATCAACATTAATTTTATCTTTGCAAAATTGAAGTCTTGCTTCATTTAAATCTATAGTAATTACTTTTGCTCCTGCTATTTTTGCAAACTCCATCACTCCCAAACCTATTGGGCCTGCACCTACAACCAAAACATTTTCATCAGGTTTAACATTCGCTCTTCTTATGCCATGCGCACCAATTGCCAAGGGCTCAACCAAGGCTAATTCATCGAAACTTAATCCTTGTCCGTGTACAAGTGAAGCTGAAGGGACTAATAAATATTCTGTCATTCCACCATCAATGTGCACTCCGCAAACTTTAACATTTACACAATGATTTGGATTTCCATTTTTACATGCCAAACAATGGCCACAGTTAAAATAGGGAATGATTGTTACAATATCCCCCACTTCAAAACCGGGGGCATTATCAAAAGCAATTAACTCGCCTGATAATTCATGCCCTAAAATTCTGGGATATTCAAAAAATGGTTGATTACCTTCATACGCATGTAAGTCTGTACCACATATACCAACGCGTTTAATTTTAATCATTGCATGGTTACTTATTAAAACGGGTTCTTCTTTTTCAATATAGTTTAACAGCCCGGGCTCTATACAACTTAAGGTTTTCATTAAAACTTATATTTTAGTAAATATTGTACGATTATTAATAATCTTAAAAAATTATTTTTGAGCGGTTTTATGAAAGTTTTTGATGTTTTAAATTTAATACTTTTAAATTTAAATGATAATTATAGACTTGAATAATTCAAGTTTTTAAAAACCACAAGCAAAAAAAAAGAAATCGCGATAATTAAAAAATAAAATTATTTTTTTAATTATCGGTTTATCATTATCATTATATTCATAATTTTTTAAATAATCTCTAAATAAATGCCTCATTCATCTTTCAGGCAATGTGAATAATATAGATGAAATAAGATAAGGTTATTCAGGAAACTAAATTATGTAATATCAGTTAAAAAACATTAAATTAAATACCTGTCTTTCATTTTCTTTTTCAAAAAAATCTTTTGATTTTAAAAAAAATTCATACCTTTTAGCAATCAGGCCACAACCATTCATATTTTTATATGCCATATAAAATTTCAATAGAAGCAAAAGAATTTATCTCCAAAATAAATAAAAACGGAAAAGATAAAGCATTAGTAACACCTTCCTATAAGCCCCCGTTGGACTTACCGGTAAAGTATCTTTGCATTTTTTTCCTGATTTTATCGATTGTACTTTACTTTTTTACTTATAAATGGATAAGTGCTGCAAGCTTTGGCCTTGCAGTAATTTTATTTCTAATTCGCGATTTTTTTATTCAGGACGACCATTCTTTGGTTCGTATATACGGCCCACTTGGGAGAGGCAGGTATTTGATTGAAGATATGGTCAGAGATAAATTTCTTCAGTATTTTACTGAATCAAATACCAACGGAAGGCCGATACCTAAAGTAGTAAGAGATTATATTTATCAAAAAGCAAAAGGCGTAAAACCTTTAACAAGCTTTGGTACTGAACTGGATATAAATGACAGCGACAATACTGCCAATGTAAGAATACTTCACAGAAACTTTCCTGCTTATAAAATAGAACCTGCAAGTTATGAATGTATAATCGGAGAAGGCCGATCGGATATTAAACCATTTATCGTAAAAAATATAATAAATGTCTCTGCCATGAGCTATGGTTCTTTAAATTGGAAAGCTGCTGAATGCATAAGTTTTGGAGCAAAAGATATTTGTTATGTTAATACAGGAGAAGGCGGATATGGCCCGCATGGAGTTGCCGGCAACGATGTAGTGTTTCAAATAGGAACAGGGAAATTTGGAGTGGGTGACCATGCAGAATTACCTAACGGACAGCCGACACGAAAACTAAACGATCAATTATTAATTGATTTGGTTAAGGCGAATGAAAACATAAAAATGATTCAGATTAAAATTTCACAGGGTGCCAAGCCCGGTTTGGGTGGTCACTTACCTGCCGAAAAAGTTATTCCTGAAATTGCCGAAGTGAGAAAAGTAGAGCCTTATAAATCCGTGATCAGTCCTGCACAACATGCGGAGACCATTGCATCTACACCTAAAGAATCTGTTTTAAAATTACTTGATTTCATTAAACATGTAAGAAGGCTTACCAACTTACCTGTAGGGATAAAATTTGCAGTTGGGAGGTTGGATGAAATTGATTTATTAATAAATGCAATGCTGGTTACCAAAGAAGGGCCGGATGCCATACAAATTGATGGAGCTGACGGAGGAACAGGCGCAGGGCCTAATCTTTTTGTTAATTATGTTGGTTATGGCGGGGTGGTAGAAACTGTTGCCTATTTAGATAAAAAACTAAAAGATGCCGGCTTAAGAGAAAAAGTTAAAATAAGTTCTTCAGGCAAAATATTTACACCTGTTCATGCAGCATTATCATTTGCATACGGAACAGATATAATAGATACTGCCAGAGCTGCAATGCTATCATTAGGTTGCATACAGGCATTAAAGTGCCATACAGGGCATTGCCCGACAGGGATAACATCAAGTGATTCCTGGAGGATGCATGGATTGGTTTTGGAAGAAAAATCAACACGCATTCATAAATTTTTTAAAGGTTTCAATGAAGACATGTTGGAACTAACTAAAGTAATGGGCCACAGCGACCCAAGAGATATTACGCCGGATGATATTCGTACAGTAACTTATAAGAGTACTTTTTCCAACCATTTTGAAGAAGACCCTTTTGGTTTATGGCTGCCAACATCTGATAAGCTGATGAGTGAATAAACCGCTATACTATGAAATTTTTTTTGGAAAAATTAATTATTGGAATATCTATTATAACTGTTTGTATTTTAATAATACTTACAGTTATAATTTCGTATCATAATCGAAAAATTGCTTCCGAAAATATTTTATTAAAAATTAATTCTGAAAACATCCTTATAAAAGCCAATGCATTATTAACAGAAGCATTGCAAGCAGTTGATCAAAGTTTAAGAGGATATGCCTTAACAGGGGATGATAATTTTTTGCATCCGATTGCCGATTCCAAAGTAAAAAAGAAACAAATATTTGAAGATATTAAAAAGTTACTTGGTCAGCAAAAAAAACTCTTCTCCATAAAATCCAATAAAATTGATACTCTTTGCATGCAACTTGATCGGGTAAGTTTACGAATGGATGAGTATTTTATTTATTGTGATTATTTAACAAAATTAGTAAAGGATGATAGTCTTGTTAAATTTAAAAAATATTTAAAGCAAGATGAAGGAATGAAAGTATATAATACCTGGTTAAATTTTAATCAAAAATTAAATAAATTTGAAACCAACGTAACTGAAGAAGCTCAAAAAAAGTACGATAATGCCACTAATAAAATCAGCATAATCCAGTTCCTATTATTGGTAATCGGGTTACCCACTTTATTTTTTGCACTTTATAAAATCGATAAAAACTTTACTTTGAGTCATCAACTGTTGGTACTCGAAGAAGAAAATAACAATGAGTTGGAAAAAAAGGTACAAATTCGAACAGAGGAAATTTATGCTCAAAATGAAGAAATAAAATCGTTAAATGAAGAGCTTACAACCAAACAAGATCATATTGAACAACAACACAATTCGCTCCTATTGCAAAATGACGAACTTTTAAGAGCTCAGGAGGTAATTCAGCAGCAAAATATTGAAACTCAAAGCAAAAATGAATACCTGCAGTCAGAAGTAGAGAATCGAACAAAGGATTTAATAAATGCAAACAGCGAATTAATAGACTATAACCATCAGCTTGAACAATTTGCTTTTATTACTGCCCACAACTTAAGAGCACCAGTAGCCAGAATACTTGGCTTGGGCAACGTTTTAGAATTACCGGGTATCACTGATACGGAAAAGCAAGAGATTACACCAAAAATTATGATTTCGTGCAGGGAACTTGACAGTGTAATAAAAGATTTGAATTTAATTTTAGATATTAAAAAAAGTAACAATGCAGTTTATGTAGAAATAAATTTAACCGATGCTGTCGGTAAAGTAAAAAGGTTGTTGGAGAAAGATATTCAGGAAACAAATACCGAAATTATTACAGATTTTTCAAAGGCACCCATTATATATTCACTTGGAGTATATATTGATAGTATTTTATATAATTTAATTGGCAATGCAATAAAATACAGGCATCCTCTTCGTTCACCTACCATTGAATTAAAATCTATGCCTGTTAAAGGCTATACATGTATTTCGGTATCAGACAATGGCTTAGGGATTGATCTGAACAACTATAAAGATAAAATCTTTAATATTTATAAACGTTTTCACAGCCATGTTGAAGGCAAAGGTTTAGGATTGTATTTGGTTAAAACGCAAATAACTTCATTGGGAGGAAGAATTGAAGTAGAGAGTAAATTGAATGTAGGTACTAATTTCTTTATTTATTTAAAAAGCTGACAGCACCATTTTCAATCTATAACATTTTTATAAAAAGAGGTTAATCGGCTGTAGCCTCTTTTAAAAAATCGTTTACAGGCTTTAATTTCGAAAAAGTATCCACCACATAATCTGCAAAGTTTTCTTTTATTAAAAGATTATCGGATATCCCGTGAGATGCCGTATAGCTTTTTAACTTTAATAAATCGATATAAGGATGATCGGCAGTATATCCTTTAGGCATTTTCTTCAACATGGATTCCCGGGATAATCCGCCATATGATTTTTTAAATTCAGGATGATTTATTATTTCCATAAATTTATCCCCATTGTAATCTATTTCTTGCCTTACTTTTTTTAATGCTGTCGCATCGGGCATCCATAAGCCACCGGCAACCATACTTTTATTATCGGGTTCGATATGTAAATAATATCCCGGCCTCATACTTTTCTTTCCATCTCTTTCAAAATACAAGCCTATATGCGTTTTGTAAGGAGTTTTATCTGTCGAAAACCGAATATCTCTATAAATTCTGAACATACAATCAGACGGTTTTAAACGATCGAATTCAGGCTCTATTGACGTTATTCTTTTTAAAATATTACTTACCAGATCTGCCTGCTCCTCTTTTACTTTTTCATATTGATCTTTATTTTTTTCAAACCACTCTCTGGTATTATTTTCTGCAAGGGATTTTAGAAAATCTAAAATATTCTTCATATTCAATTTTAAATTTTTAATATCAGTTTATCAATATCAATATATTCATAATTTTAATAATCAATATTGGTAATTAACAAGGATTCATATTAATTTGTTCTCGTCCAGATGGTTGTTCGTCCTAAAATTGAAATTCCGATAAAACCTCTTACTTCCAAATTATTTTTATCTGTCAATGTCATTTTACATGAATACGTTTTACCATTTTTGGGATCGTATATTTTTCCGTTTTCCCCATATATTTCCGCCTGCATAATCAAAGTTTTGAATGATTTGAAGCCCAAGGATTTTACGAAGCTTTAATTTACCATCACCATTGTGTATATCGGTTTTAGCCCGGCCGGTTTCATCATTAGGAATTTGTAACCATATAATTTTACCAAAATATTTATTACCGCTTTTAAATATTTCAATCTTCGCCTCTTTACTGTCATTTAACCAGTTTCCCAACACAGCATCCGAAGTTTGCGCCGAAATATGCGTTGAAGTGAATAACACTAATAAAAAAATTATGCCCTTAAAATTTATATTTTTCATAATTTTATTTGAATATTCATTTGAATGATTTTAATCAAAGCTTAAATTAAAAAAAATTTAAATATATTATCAACAATTAAGCAATTAAAACAATAAATAGCATTCCATTTGATTTTAAATTTTCAAATCTAATTAGTTTAAATTACATAAATCATTTAAATGTATATGATATGTAATTCTATTTTTATTAATTTGAATTAACTTTGGCTGTTTATGATTTTTTAATAAACAACTGATGATTTATTTTTTTCCGGTTACCATTTTTTAATTTCTCGTATTAAACTTCAAAGCATTGCTTTTAAAATTATCAGATGAGGATATTCTAAAACGAATACGTGTAGGGGATGAAAGTGCATTAGACTATTTGTATAAGAAAAACTTTAAAATGATGACCAAACTGGTCATGAACAATAATGGCAGTGAAGATGAAGCGAAAGATATCTTTCAGGAAGGCCTTATCGTTTTTTGGCAGAAGGCCATTAGCGGAAATTTAGTTTTAACTTCAAAAATCAGTACATTTCTTTACAGTATTTGCCAAAATTTATGGCGGAAAGAGCTTGAAAGGAAATCCAGATTGAGCAATGAAGAAAAAGACTCGGCGGTGGTTGAAGACAGTGACCGCCTTGAGAGAATAAAAATAGTAAATGATTGTATCAATCAATTGGGTGATACATGTAAAAAAATATTAATGTATTATTATTTTGAGAACCTTTCTATGCATGATATTGCAGAAAAATTAGGTTTTGCAAATGCTGATACTGCAAAAACAAAAAAATATAAATGTAAAAAGGAATTGGATGAGATTGTAAGATCGCAATACAAAGCAAGCGACTTTATGGACTAATCCGGTTTATTTCAGGTGTCTTAACAGGGCAAAAAGTTAAATATTAAATTTACAAGCTTTCAAATGATGTATCAAGCAGATCAAATCGAATCGTACTTAAAAAATGAATTATCACTTTCCGATAAGGCTATTTTTGAAGAAATGTTGCGCCGTGACCCATTGTTGCAAAACGAAGTTCATTTTCAGGAAGCTGTGATTGGAGGAGTTCAGCAGTTTCGCAAGGATCAATTAAAGGCAAGATTAAATAATGTAAGTATTGATTCTGCTTCAAATACTTCTAATTATAAAGTAGCCGCTTTAACTTTAGCAGGTATATTAACTGTAGGTATTGGAGGGTGGTACGTGGCAGATCAAAATAGCAAAGCAATTAAAACTACACCACAGGCAATTAATAACATTCGAACTGATCATAAAAAATTGGAAAATACAAATACTGCAAAAGTTGAAACTACTGCAACAGAAACAGATAATTTGCCCAAACAAGAGAAAAAATTTCAGGATTTAATTCAAAATACTACTGTAATTCCTAAGCATGAGGTGAGAAAAGAAAATTCAAAACCTTTTATTACAGATACCGATACAATTGATAAGGAGGAAGATTTACAAAAACATGATCAAATAAAGCTTCCAACAGGTGATATTGCCCCGGTGGCGAGTAAAAATAATTTGGGAGTTAAAGTTTCTGTAAACAATTCCTCTTCTTATAAATTTCATTACAGCTTTACTGACAGCAAGTTATTTTTATATGGGGATTTTAGCCAACTGTATGAAATTTTAGATTTTAATACAAAAGAAGGAAAGCAGTTGTATATATTTTATCAAAATAGTTTTTATAAAATAAATGAAAATCAAAGTAATATAGTGCCTTTAATTAAAGTTAATAACCCTCAAATGATTAAAAAATTAAATGAGGCTAAAGAACAGGCGCAAAAGTAATTAAATGCATGAGCTCCGGAATATATTTTCTTTCTTAGCTATTATAACAATCTGAGTTTGTTATGATTTTTGTTAAAAATTAATCCTGCATATTATATTATATGTGGGATTAATTTTTGGTATTCATGTAGCGGTATATGCCTAAATATTGCATCCTCATTTATAATTAAAAATCTTTTACTGCCTCATACAAAGGTGCATTTAAATTCCCCGATATAATTATTCTTTTTAAAGCTATTTTTTTGGCGATTCTTTTTTTCATAAGTTTATCATTTAATGGCCAAACTAATTTATGCCTTCAAACTATTTCTTTTTGAATATATAGTTTAAATAATGAAAATCAGATCTCAGCTTGCCTACCTCTTTGCAGTAATTGTAGCGAGTTTGTTGCTTGGCTTTTCTATTGGAATTTATTATTTATCAGATGGTTACCGGAAAAATGAATTTTCTGAGCGGCTGAGAGAAAAAGCTGTAACCACTGCCAGATTATTATTTGAAGCCAACCAGCAAATAAGCCCGCAAACTTTAAAACTTATAAACGAGCAAGATGTAAGTGTGCTTGATAATGAAAATATTACTGTTTATGATGAAAATCAAACCATCATTTATAAAAGCGATTTAATACCTTTAAAATTAAATAATAAGATATTAGCGCAGCTAAAACATAAAAATGAGTTGCTTATCAGGGAAGGTGACAGAGAAATAATTTATTTCCAACAAAAAGAAAAAAATAAAACCATCACAGTAATAGTTTCTGCAATAGACACATATGGCATCACAAAATTGAATTTTTTGATGATTATACTGTTTTTTGGATGGGCTTTGAGTGTTATTATTATTATTATTACAGGTTGGATTTTTGCCGGAAATGCCCTTGCGCCAATTTCGGATGTAATCCATCAAGTTGAACAAATCGATTTTACTACCTTAGATAAACGTGTAAAAGCAGGTAATGAAAAAGATGAAATTGCGCAACTCGCCGAAACTTTCAATCGAATGCTGGTGAGGTTACAAAAATCATTTTATATACAAAAAAGCTTTGTTGCAAATGCCTCACATGAGTTGAGAACACCCCTTACTATAATTCGCGGCCAAGTTGAAGTAACCTTAATGCATGAGAGAAACAGTGATGAGTATAAAAACATTTTAAATTCTGTTTTGGAAGATGTGAAAGAAATGAGTGAACTGGCCAACGAATTGCTGGATATGGCACAGGCAAGTTCTGATATTTCAACTTTGCCATTTAAAACAGCACGAATTGATGAACTCATTTTACAATCAAAATCCGATTTAATTAAAAAGAAACCGAATTACAACATAATAGTAAATTTTATCGAAGCTCCGGACGATGAAAAATTTTTTGAATTAAGTGTTGATGAAAGGCTGCTTAAAAACGCTTTTATCAATTTAATGGAAAATGGATGTAAGTTTTCAGCAGATCATCAGGTACAAGTAAAAATATTTTTCAGGGAAAAAAATATAATTTTAAAATTTTCCGATAATGGACTTGGTATTTCAGACACTGACCTACTTTTTATCTTTGAACCATTTTTTCGTTCAGAAAATGTAAAAGCGATCCCGGGGCATGGAATAGGCTTACCTCTTACAAAAAAAATTATCGATCTTCATGGAGGTGAAATAGAAATCCAATCTGTTTTAAATGAAGGCACTACATTTACAATCCTTTTGCCCAGAATCAGTAATTTAGTAGAAGATATTTATTCGAAAACGCTTGAGATATAAATTGTAATTCAAATAAAACTTTCCTGATTAAATAAAACTCAAATATTATTAAAACCGGATTTAAAATTATCAATATACTGATATCAATAAACCGATATTTATAATTTTAATTGAAACAATTTAAACTTGTTTCAAATTTTTAGAAATCTGATTAAAAAGCTTTATAGAATGATGCTGCCTCATCACAAGGCAGCATCTTAAAGAAAAGGTTAGAATAGAAATATTATTTAATATGAGGGTTAAATAAAAAAGAAATGCGAATAGTAATTATATATGCCCCAAAGGGCAGCAGTAAAAACATTAAATATTATGCAGAATAAAATATGGTATCATTAATTTTGATTCTTTTAATTAATGATACAAACCTAAAAACAAATCTCTATTAAATCAATAGACTTATATAAATAATTTATTTTTTATGAAAATGCAAAAAGTAACAGATGGCAGGGGATAATAATTTTCTTAAAATAAAAGAGATTTTTAAAACTATTTTTGTAAAAAATTTAATATCAAGAATTAACGATGAAAAAATATTTAAAAATATCAGTTTTGCTTTTAACGGCAACATTCTTAACTTTTAGTGCTTGTAAGAAAAAAGATGAAAACCCTGCAAATGGGAGTTGTCATATTAGTATTGAATCAGGTAGTCAATTTTCAGATACTATTACTTATGACAATGATGGAAGACCTGTCAGTTATGTTTATTTTGATACTTATAGCGCTACTCCTTTTTTATGGAAAATGAATTTTTACTATAATAGTTTAAACCAAATAATAAAAGCGGCATTAATTATTAAAACCAGTCAAGATGTAAATTATCTGTTTAATTACGATAACAAAACAATTTAAAGCAAAGAATAAAAACTTTCATCGGGTCAAAAAACGATACGACTTTTTATGAATATGATTTAAAAACCAATAAAGTCATTAAGGAAAAAAAATCATCCGGTTCATATATTCGTTATGAATACGACGAAAGCGGAAACAATATTTTAAAAAGCTACAGGCTTAACTCTAAAAATGGAATTGAAAGTTTAGAAAATGAAAATTTAAAATTTGATGATAAAAACAATCCTTATGCAAATAATCCTGTAGGTTACGAGTTAGCAACCTATGATAATTTATCCGGGTATTTTAATAAAAATAATGCACCGGAATCTAAATTTTATGATTTTTTCGGTAATAGTAGTGCTTTGGTTACTTTCGAATACGATGGAGCAGGCCTGCCAATTAAGGGAGTTAATACATATACAAAGTATGATTTGAATGGAAAGCCTTTTGGAACTCCTACCATTATAAATGGTGCATACAATTATTTATGTAAGTAATATGCCTAATAAATATTTAAAAGTATTATAAAATGACTAATTTTATTTTAAAATAAATATCAAAAAATGAAAAACTATTTAAAAAAATCGGTTTTTCTTATTATAGGAACAACTTTAGCCTTCAGCTCATGTAAGAAAAAGGATGAATACTCACCAAGTGAAAATTGTCATATTAGTGTTGAGTCGAGTTATCAATTAACAGATACAACCATCTATGATAATAATTTAAGGCCTGTTCGTTATGTTTATTTTGATACACATCATAACTATACTCCATTTTTATCTAAAGCTGGTTTTGAGTATAGTAGTTCAAACCAAATAATAAAATCGACAATAGTCATTGTAACTGGTCAGGTTATTATAAATCTTTTTAAATACGATGCCCAAGATAAGTTAAGTCAATTTATCTCAATTCCGAGCGGATCACAAAACGATACTACATTTTATGATTATGATTTAAAAACCAATAAGGTTATTAAGGAAAGAAAATCATCCGGTTCATATATACGTTATGAATATGACGGCAATGGAAATAATATTTTAAAATCATATATTGTTTATATTAAAAATGGAATTGAACAATTATATACTGAGAATTTAAAATTTGATGATAAAAACAATCCATATGCAAATAACCCTGTAGGATATGAGTTATCTTTTCATGCGGGTTTATCCAGATATGCCAATAAAAACAATGTGATGGAAACAAGATATTACGGGTCTGGTTATGGCTATTCAGATTTTATTAGTACTTATGAATACAATAGATCGGGGTTTCCAACAAAGATATTTAATACCTATTCAGATTATGATTTGCAAGGCAAACCCACAGGAGCAACTCCTTTTACCGAAACCATTGCAGTTACATATATTTGTAAGTAAAAAGGTTAACCGACATATTTTATTCCGAAGGCCATTCTTATAACCTATTTTATGCACATAATAATTAAAAAAAGATAGTGCAGATGTTATAATATTATTCATTTAAAACAACAGTTAATAATTTTAAAAAGTAAATTCTTAAAATAATATCATGTCAAATAATAAAATAAAAAAAATATCAACAATACTGATTTTTTTGATTTGTTCCGTTCAGGTTTTTTCTCAAACCAAAGAAAAAATAAATATTCTGGGTTATAACCATGTTTCTCTTCAGGTGCGTAATTTAGAAAAGAGTTTAAAGTTTTATAAAGAAATTGTAGGCTTGGAGCAATTACCAAGACCAAATTTCGCAACCAAAGGTGCATGGTTACGAGTGCCTCACGAAGCTCAGGAATTGCATTTGATTGAAGGAAAAAAAGATTCGGTATTTAGTGATATGAAGGGTGCAACAACTCATTTTTCCTGGGAAATACCTAATGTAGGTGTCGCAGAAACCTACTTAAAAACAAAAAATGTAATCATTCACAAACAAACCAGGGCTGATGGCGTTATACAATTATATATGCTCGACCCTGACGGATATTTGATTGAGCTGACCCAATACCCAAAGAAAAAATAAATAATGAAAAACTTATTCACAATACTTTTTATCGCTTGCAGTTGGGATTTATTCGGGCAAAGCAGAGCTGTTACAGAATTATGGTTGGAAAGTGATTCGGGCGAAAAGTTAAACGGTGTTTTTAATTTTAAAAAACAACCTGCCGTGCAAGATACCATTGCTTTAGATAAAATTTTAAGTATTAAAATCGTTTCCGAAAATAAAAAAGCTATAGTTAAATACATAATGGTTTACCAGTTCAGGAATGGCAAAGATGTATTTATTGGAGAATCTGACGATAAAACACATATTCCTTTAAAACAATATTCGCCACAGAAGGGAGATTTATTTGTAATACAAATTGCACTTAAAGATAAAATGGAAAAACAATTTTGTTTTTTAGTAGAATAATTTTAGTTAAAATGTTTTTATAAAAGAGAATAAACCAATTGAAATATGTATTTAAGTATTACAGAAACAAAAAAGAAAGATATGAATAAAAGAAAGTAAGAATTAGAAGGTGTAAGCCGGAAATTCCGGGCGGGCGTGCGGTGGGTATGTGCGCTGATAGCATGCGGAATTTCTTGATTTTTTTGGTTACTTTTTTCATCAAGTATCTAAACATTTGAAATTCTAAATCCCCTGAAGTAACTTGTCAAGCTAGCAGTGCCAAAGCAAAACCGTCTTTTTCAATGGTGTTATACGAACCCGCCATCAAGTTTGGTTATGTTCTTTTAATAGAAATCCATTTGGTGGCCAATAAATCAGGACCCCGTTTAAGAGCTTATAGGAATCTGGAAAGAACAAATGCACTGCTTTTTATACTTTAAATTTTAAAAGCATGACACACAAAAAAGCATTTCCCATTATTTCTCCTAATGCTGCCGGGATTGACATTTCCAGTAAAGAGCATTTTGTAGCTGTAAACCCTGATTTATCAGAACCTATAAAAGCTTTTGGTGCTTTTACAGAAGATTTGGAAACCCTTGTAGCATGGTTAAAAGAATGCAAGGTAGATACAGTAGCCATGGAAGCCACTGGAATTTACTGGGTGAGTCTGTTTCTCATGATTCAGGAAGCAGGGATAGATGTATTGCTAGTTACAGCCAAACATGTAAAAAATGTAAAAGGTAAAAAGACTGACATTAGCGATGCAGAATGGATCAGGCAATTACATAGCTGCGGTTTATTGTCTTCCGGCTTTCAACCCGATGGCTTTACCAGAAAACTAAGAACCTATGTTCGTCATAGGAAAAATTTAATAGAAATGTCGGCTACTCATGTGCGCATGATGCAGAAAGCTTTTGAACAAATGAATGTAAAACTTCAACATGTCATCGCAGACATTACCGGAAAATCAGGTAGAGAAATAATAGAAAGCATTCTAAAAGGCGAACGGGATGTGGAAAAACTAACAGCCTTGTGTGATAACCGCATCCGAAGAGAAAAGAAAGAATCAATAAAAAAATCGCTGAATGGAATTTGGAAGGAAGAACATCTTTTTGAACTGGAACAAAGTTATAATATGTATAAAACATACTGTGCAAGCATTATAGATTGCGATAAAAAGATAGAAGAACACTTAAAAACCTTAGTTAATGAAGAAGAATTAGAAGAAAAGAAACAAAATGGAAAGAGGAATAAAAATGACATAAATTTGGGAAATATCAATCTGGCTACGATAACAAGCGTGGATTTAACGGAGATATTTGGCATTACCGATTCAAATGCGATAGGGATTATTAGTGAGATTGGACTTGATATGAGTAAGTGGCCCACGGTGAAACATTTTACATCCTGGCTCAACCTAGCCCCCAATAATAAAATTTCAGGGGGAAAAATATTAAGCAGCAAAATCCCAAAAAAGAAGAATAGAGCTGGTCAGGTATTTAAATTGGCAGCTTATTCTATTCAAAGAAGTAATAACTGGCTATCACATTTCTATAAAAAAATAAAAAGCAAGAAAGGAACACCAAAAGCAATAGTAGCAACAGCAAGAAAAATAGCAGTAATCTTTTATAAGATGTTGAAAGATAAAGTTAAATTTGAACCAATGCGAAATGAAGTATATGAAAAACAGTTTAAAGAAAAGCAAATTAACAGATTGAACAAGCAAGCAAAGGCACTTGGCTTACAGCTAGTTAGAGTCTAGTTACTTAAGAGGAAAAAAGTGACAAATAATAAGAGCGAAAATGTTGCTTTTGTGATGTAAACAGCAAATTACCGAATATAAGTTAGTGCCTCTTTCAATAACCAATTTTAAATAAATGAGAAAAATATTTCTCTTAAGTTTGATTTTAATTTTCGCTTGTAAACCGAAAAAAGAAATTCCAAAAAATACACTTTTCGAAACCCTCCCTCCCTACAGAACACATATTGACTTTATCAATAAAGTTGCCGATACAAAAGAGTTTAACATATTTAATTACAGAAACTTTTATAATGGTGGAGGGGTAGCTATCGGAGATATAAATAACGATGGCTTGCCGGATATTTTCGTTACTTCAAATTTTGAAGATAATAAGTTATACCTTAATAAAGGGAATTTTGAATTTGAAGATGTTACTCAAAAAGCAGGGGTGGCAGGAAAAAAATCATGGAGCACAGGAGCAACATTTGCAGATGTAAACGGCGACGGATTTTTAGATATTTATGTTTGTAACTCAGGTAACAGAAAAAATGACGACAGAGCAAATGAGTTGTTTATAAATAATGGAAATTTAACATTTACCGAAAGGGCAAATGAATACGGCCTAAATGATAAGGGATTCTCTACCCATGCAGCATTTTTTGATTTTGATCGGGATGGGGATTTAGATATGTATTTGCTTAATAACAGTTTCATTTCACTTAATAAGCTTAATTATGCTAACCTTCGCCACGAAAGAGATAAATCGGGTGGCGGACATAAATTTTTTAGGAATGAACTGATCTCAAAAAACCCTCACATAAAAAATAAAAAAATATTTACAGACATAAGTGAAGAAGCAGGCATTTACGGAAGCGTTATCGGGTTTGGATTAGGGATAACCGTTGGTGATGTAAACAATGATAACTGG
Source organism: Spirosomataceae bacterium (assembly GCA_965248855.1). GTDB lineage: Bacteria > Bacteroidota > Bacteroidia > Cytophagales > 172606-1 > CBDFKQ01. The sequence continues at coordinate 227,731 of CBDFKQ010000012.1, forward strand.
CTTGATATATATATCGCAAATGATTTTTACGAACGAGATTATTTATACCTGAATAATAAAAACGGCACCTTTAGTGAAGTAATAAAAAAAGAAATGAACCACATCAGTCTTTCATCAATGGGTGCTGACATGGCAGATATAAACAATGATGGCAACCTTGATATTTTTGTTACCGATATGCTCCCCTGGGATGACCGCAGATTGAAAACAATATCCAGTTTTGAAGGCTATGATTTAACACAGTTTAAACTCAGGCAAGATTATCATAATCAATATATGCAAAACATGATGCATATTAATAATGGTGATGGAACATTTAGCGAACTTGCCAGATTTTCGAAAGTACATGCAACCGATTGGAGCTGGGGCGCATTGATTTTTGATATGGACAATGATGGCTTAAAAGATATTTTTGTTGCCAATGGGATAGCAAAAGATTTAACCGATCAGGATTTTGTAAATTTTTTATCCGGTGAGGCGACTATGAGGCAGGCTTTGGAAAAGAAAACAGACAATACACCGGAGCTGATTGACAAAATTAATTCAAATCCAATTTCTAATTACGCTTTTAAAAACGAAGGTGATTTAAAATTTGAAAATAAGGCCTTGGCGTGGGGCCTTGCCGAACCGGCTTTTTCCAATGGTTCGGCTTATGGGGATTTGGATAATGATGGTGATTTGGATTTAGTTGTAAACAATGTTAACTCCCCTTTGTCGGTTTATAAAAATAAAAGCGTCGAGAATTTAAAAACTAATTTTTTAAAAGTTTCTTTTAAAGGTTATGATAAAAATTTAAATGGAATTGGTTCAAAAGTAAAAGTATATCAAAAAGGCAGAACTCAATACCTTCAACAGATGCCAAATCGTGGTTTTCAATCTTCTGTCGATTTAAGTTTGGTTTTCGGTTTGGGGAATAATCCTGAAATAGATTCAGTCCAAATTATATGGCAGGATGATAAAATGCAAATCATTAAAAAAGTAAAATCAAATACTGTTTTAATCGCCGATCATAAAAAAGCAGATCTGCTTTTTATCCCTGCAAAGGTAAATCCTCAAAAAACCTTTTTTGATGTAACTGTTCAAACAAAAATTAATTATAAGCATATGGAAAGCAACTTTGTCGATTATAAAAGAGATCCTTTGCTTAAGCAGATGTATTCTACTCAAGGACCCGCAATGGCAACCGGCGATGTAAATGGCGATGGCTTGGAGGACGTTTATTTAGGCGGTGGTGCAGGACAGATAAAAAAACTTTTTATCGGGCAAAAAGATGGAACATTTAAAGATAGTTTTTCAAAAACATTGGTTATTGATTCTCTTTCTGAAGATGTAGACGCTATATTTTTTGATGCGGATAATGATAAGGACCTTGATTTGTTTGTAGTAACGGGCAGCAATGAATTTATTTCGGGTGCTAATGAATTGTCCGATAAATTTTATTTAAATGATGGGAGAGGGAATTTAACTAAAAGCACAAATTTTCCTGATATAAGAGAAAATGGTTCATGTGCAGCAGCTTCCGATTTCGATAACGACGGTGATATTGATCTTTTTGTTGGCAGCAGGATGATACCAGGGAAATATGGTTACGACCCGATAAGTTTTTTATTCATAAACGACGGAGCCGGGAATTTTAAAAAAGACACAAAACGCCTACTTCAAAAAGACGAATTAGGAATGATTACCGGAGCTGTTTGGCAGGATTTGGATAATGATAAATTCCCCGAATTAATTTTAAGTGGAGATTGGATGCCAATTAAAATTTTCAAAAACAAACAGGGAAAAGTTTTTGAAAAAGAAATGAATATTGAAAATTCTTCAGGCTGGTGGAATACGATAAAAGCTGCCGATGTTGATAATGATGGCGATATGGATTTTGTTTTAGGCAATTTGGGAACAAACAGCCGCATTACAGCCGGTAAAGAATTACCTGCAGAGTTATATATAAGTGATTTTGATAAAAACGGAACAGTAGAACAAATAATAAACTGTGCAGGTGAGGATGGCAAATTATATCCTATGGTGCTAAAGCACGACCTTCAAATGCAAATGCCCGAAATAAAAAAGAAGTTTTTAAAATATGCCGATTACGCGGGTAAGCAGGTTGATGAAATATTCTCTGAAAATCAATTAAAAACAGCAGTTGTTAAAAAAGTTACTCAATCTAAAAGCTGTTTTTTAATTAACAATGGTAATTTTAAATTTACCTTAAAGGAAATGCCTTTTCAGGCGCAATGGTCACCAATAGCAGCCATTGAAACATTGGATTATAATAACGATGGTTTATTGGACATTATCCTTACCGGAAACTTTTTCGATGTGTTGCCTGAATTGGGAAGGTATGATGCCAACTATGGATTGGTTTTAAAAGGAACAGGCAAGGGAAACTTTGAGGTTTTGAATGCTGCGCAAACAGGTTTTTTTGTAAGAGGCCAGGTAAGAAAAATCAAATTGTTAAAAACAGCAAACGGAAAAAATATTATTTTAATAGCAAAAAATAATGAGTCTTTACAAGTGATAGATTATAAAAAGTGATGCTAAAATCATATTTGAACAGGTAATAAAATTACTATGGCCATAAATGAACATTTAACCAATAGAATAAGGGAAGCTTTAAGTGTAATACCCGACATTGAAATTGAAGAAAAAAAAATGTTTCGCGGAATAACTTTTATGGTCAATAAAAAAATGTGCTTAAGTATTGGAGGTGAGAGGATTATGTGCAGGATTGACCCTCTTGTTTATGAATCGGCAATTAAAAAAGAGGGTTGCAGTGCTGTAATTATGAAAGGCAAGGAATACAAAGGCTATGTAAATATAAATGAAGAAGCCATTAAAAATGACAAGGATTTAAAATACTGGATTGATTTAGCACTTGCTTATAATGAAATAGCCAAGGTTTCAAAAAAGAAAAAATAAAATCGATTTTTTTTTTAATTAATATATCATCAAAGTATTGGATGAAATACAAAAAGAAATCCCATTAAAATTGAAATTTTAATGGGATTTCTTTTAAGGGATAAACTAAATTATTTTATTTAATTGTAAATGGAATACTTTTACCTGCCACATTAAAAGTTGCAATCCTATCGCAAGTACCGTTACCAAAATCTATTATCCGTGGAAGCGCATTTGCAGGAGTAATGGTTATCTTTCCACTAACCGGAACCAAACCTACTTGAACAATACAAGCATAAGTGTATACTAAAGGGCTAATAATTGGGTCAATAATAGCAGAGTATGCTATATTATTACGACTCACTCCATTAATATTACCACTAACTGTAACAACATCATCAGAATAATCAGATAATGTTCCCTTTGGATCCCAAACCCTTGTCCTTGTACTGGTCCAAGTAGTGAATGTACCATCAAGATATGTTAATTTTGCTCCGGTAACAATTACATTAGTAATATAAGTTTTATCTACAACTAAATGAGTTAATACCTTTTTACCTTCAACTTTTCTGCCGTCAACTGTATAATTTTCAAGTGTAATAATCTGTACTTTACCCGGTACATGATATTGGCCGGTAAATTTTATATTGATTTTTCCTGTCCTTGTTCTTCCGTCATTACCTTTAATTCCTACAGATCCAAAATCTATAACGATTTTTCCGGTATCACTTGGTGAAGCTTTTGGAGTGATAGTAATTGTTGCTTTATAAACATCATCAGTAATATTTGCATCTACACGGGATTGGCTCAACCTTCCCATTGAGTTATCACCTTTCGACATAGAGTTTTCAGAAACAGCAATAACATCGTCAGATGCTGCATTGGTATTAGTATTGTCTTCAGCTGCAAATTCAGGATCGGTTGAACTGTCTTTTTTATTACAGGCAGTAAAAGTAAAAATTAGTGCCAGAGTAAAAATAAGAGTAATTCTGGTTATTAGATTCTTCATGTTTGTTTTGGGTTTGTTTTTGGGTTTGTTTTAAAAGTTTTATAATTTTTAATTTGTTATTATTTGATTTTTATATTTATAAAGAATTGTCTTTTATGGTTTTGGAAAATTATCCCCCGGTAACTGTTATTTGCCTTTGTTTCAACCATCAAAATTATGTTATTCAGGCACTTCAATCTGTAATTGATCAATCCTATACTAATATTCAATTAATCGTTGCCGACGATGCGAGCGAAGATGATTCTCAACAAATAATTTCAAACTTTATCATTCACCATCCCGAAATTATTTTTATAAAAAATGAAAAAAACCTCGGTAACTGTATCACTTTTAATAAGGCCTTTGCCTTTGCAAAAGGCAAATACATCATTGACCTTTCGGCAGATGATTTACTATTAAATAACAGAGTGAGCAAACAAGTAACTGACTTTGAAGAATTAACTGAAGAATATGGTGTAATATTTTCTGATGTTTTTTATATAAATGAAAAAACTGAAATTGTAGGAAAGCAAAACCTGTCACAAAAAATCATTGCTTCAGGCGATATTTATGAAAAAGTTTTAGAATCTTTTTTTATTTCGGCACCGACAATGATGATTCGAAAAAGTGTGTTAGACGATTTGGATGGGTATGACGAAAATTTGGCTTACGAAGATTTTGATTTCTGGGTTCGCTCTTCCCGAAAATATTTATATCACTATTCCCCTGAAGCACTTACCTTCAAAAGAAAGCTTCCCGGTTCACTTTCAAATAAATTTTACTTACAAAAGCAATATAAATTACAAATGTCCACTTATTTAGTTTGTGAAAAAGCTTTTGTTCTAAATAGAAATGAAGCTGAGAACAAAGCTCTGGCTAAAAGAGTTAAATATCAATTGCGTCAAGCTTATATAAGTGGAAATGGGGAGGTGATAGAAAATTATAAAAATCTTCTTAATAAATTAAACCGGCTTGATGCCTTTTCGAAAACATTATTGTTTTTAAACTGCAAAGGAATAAAACCATACAAAACATATTTTATATTGCGTAAGTTAAAGATTACAGTATTCTATTTAGTATGTAATATTTCAAACAAAGTTAAATACAAATTTTATGGCTTTAAAGGTGGGAAGCAAAGCTCCTGATTTTTCAACGCCTTCCACTGAAGGCAAAGATTTCAATTTGGATAAGGATTTATTTAATAAGGCATGTATTTTATATTTTTATCCAAAAGATTTTACATCCGGGTGTACAAACGAGGCTTGTGGTTTCAGGGATACGTTTGAAATTTTTGACAATTTAAATATACCGGTTTACGGTATCAGTCGTGATGATGTAGAAACGCATCATAAATTTCGAAAAGCACTTAATTTACCATTTCATTTATTGGCAGATGTTGATGCAAAAGTATCGAACCTTTATGACACTGTTCCATTACTTATGCCCTTTTTTACAAAAAGGACTACCTACCTGTTAGATAAAAAACATAACGTGGCAGCAGTTTATGAAAATATTTTTTCAGCAGAAAAACATATAAAAAGCATGGTTGAAAATTTAAAATCTACAGATAAAACTTTTTTGTTTAAATAAGGATTATGTAAACAAAAGATGTGTATTGAAATAATAAACTTATTTTTACTGTATGAATTGTAATTTTATAATTACTAAAATATTATATTATGAATGAAGAGAAATCCGATAAAAACGGACCGGTGATTGTAATTGAAGATGACGAAGATGATCAATATATGTTGGAAGAAGTTTTCGAAAAATTAAATTATAAAAATAAAATTGTTTTTTTTAAAGATGGAAATGATGCCCTTGAATACCTAAACTCAAAAAATGAACCTCCATTTTTAATTCTTTCGGATATTAATATGCCAAAAATAAATGGATTTGAATTGCGAAATAAAATCCAGGCAAATAAATTGTTGCATGTAAAATGTATACCTTACTTATTTTTCACAACAAATGCGAATAAAAAATCAGTAATTGAGGCTTATGCAATGTCTGTTCAGGGATTTTTTGTTAAACCCAATAAATATGATGAATTGGAAAGCACCATAAAAAAAATTATGGATTATTGGAAAGAGTGTATTGCCCCCAACAAATTTGAAAATGAATAAGCTTAAGTTCATACATCAAAAAAGAATTTTACTTCAGGATCAATAAAAAGGATGAACTGATAAAATTACCAATCTATCCCTTTCTATTAAATTTTACTTTTCATATTACTTTTACTGAACACCACCTGATAATTAACCAATGTGCCGATTGATCAATCATCAGGTTTTGCTCAGGGACTTTGCCTTTATAACCGGCACGTTATTAAATTAAAGTCCTGTAATAATTATTAGATTACGCAGGTAAAGCAGCTTTTTGTGTAGTAACCGCAGTTATATCAGCCACTAATGATGCCAAACGACTGTCTAATTCATTCATGTTAGATTGAAAAATTACCAGGGCAGTTGTACCCGATTTTTGTTTTCTTTGATTAAGGGTAAACAATTTGTAATCTGCTTTGGTTTTTCGGTTTTCCATTTCAACTTTCGTCGCTCCGTCAGGCAAACCGGCAATTACTGTTATTAATGAATTGATTTCAGCCTGAACGCTGGCAACGTTTGTATCAATTGAACTTGCTTTATTGGCAATGTTTTCAATTTTACGTTCCAAACCCAGTTTTTTATAATCGAGGTCTTTTTGATTTTTTGTCAAAGAAAGTAATACTTTATCACAATCTGATTTTGTTAATAATAAACTTGCACTTAAAGCCATAATTTTAAATTGTTGAAGAGTGAAAAAATGATTAAAAACATAAGGCAAAATTTGGCTTGGAAACTGCGCGCATTCATATTATTTCCTCGTTTGTTTTACTCTTAATTGATGAATCAAATTTCGCCATTTTGAAGTGCTAAAACAATTTAAAAGTCTGAATATCAATATCTTGATATCAGTATATTGATATTGAAAATTAGATATCGGTATTTAGATGGAGCTATAAAAAGAGAACCAGTTACTTAGAAAAATTATATTTAATATCATCGAAAAATCGATTTTTCGTAAATGAAAATATAGTGTTAAAAATTAGGAAATGAAGGAGAGATGGGTTTGGAAAAAGATAGGACTTTATAAATAAAATTTGTTTTTTACCTATAAGTAAGACTAATTTTGGGTAAAATGTTAATTAACTTTATAGTATGCAACTAAATATTTTGACAAATAACATTTTTACAATTGATGATTTTTTATCCAAACAAGACTGTATAGATTATATTTTAAAAAGTGAATTTATTGGTTACGAGCCTGCAACAATAAATACGGAAAAAGGGCAAATGATTATTGAAACAGTTCGAAATAACTTTCGTGTTCTGTACAGCAATACAACTCTCGCCGACAATCTTTGGCAACAACTTAAGTTTTTTGCACCGAAGCAAATAGGCAATAGTAAGGCTGTTGGATTAAATGAATTATTTCGGTTTTATAAATATCAAGTAGGACAACAATTTAAGAAACATCGAGACCAGAGTTACATTCGCAACGATGTTGAGGCAAGTTATTTTACGTTTATGATTTACCTAAATGACAATTACGAAGGCGGTGAAACAATGTTTACTAACTTAGTTGTTCAACCAAAACAAGGAAAAGCACTTATTTTTTTTCATGATCTCGAACACGAGGGCTGTTCAATAAAGCGCGGCATAAAATATGTTTTACGGACTGACATTATGTTTAAAATTGACATTAAATAAAAAATAAATGATTCTACCGTTTTTGCAATTAGAAAACTTTGAATTTAATTCCAAACTCTAAAGATATCTGGGTTGTTTTAACTTTTAATTTATTGGCGACATACCCTGCTGTAGGAGATACATCGCTAAAATTTGTCAACATTGGGTTTAATAATCTTGAATAGCTGAGGCTGGAAAATAAAGAAATATTTCTACCTATTGACCTCTCTACTCCCCCACCAAAATAAAAACTTACTCCTGTTCTTTTAAAAACCGGGGGGCCGCTATTACCATAACCATTATTTAAAACAGTGTTATGAAAATAGTTGTTTGCGCCATAACTAAAATCGGTATCCCTTGGCTTTTCTTTCAATTTTATATCTAATAAAACACCTATCTGTCCATAAATTTTAAGTTTTCCATTAATTTTGTTTGTTAAAATTTTTACTGTTACAGGTATTTGAAGATAATTAAGGTTGTATCTGCTTTGAGAAACATATTTTGCATCATGAAATGGAGGGTTATATAAATCTCCCATATCAAGGTTTACAACTTTTTTAGTATACCAAGCCCCTGTGGCTATAGCGATATTTTTAGTGAGATAATAATCAGCATTCATACCTAATGAATATCTTACCCCTACGCCTTTTTGCTTTACACCGGGGTATGATTCATCATATTCTTTTACATTAGTAAATGAAAGATTTGGTGCAACTCTCAAACCTAAAGTTAATTTTTGAGCTTTTATTGATATAAAACACATTAATAAAAATAAAGTAGTAAATAATTTTTTCATTATGTCTTGTTGATAGGTGATTTCAAATATAATAAATGAGTTTAAAAATTTTAGATTTTATGATTTTAATTTTTTTAAAAATATTATTTGATCTTTTAAAAAATCATTTTTTTCTTATATATGGTAGTTGGGCTCCGAAAAATTTAAAGTAAGAAAGTCCGATGATAGGAGATTTTAAAAACGCCGACTAAAAAAAATTTCATAAAAAAAACCGAATATTTATCATTCGGTTTTTTTTATTGAAAAACTAAGTACTGTTAATTATTTGAATCTTAATAAAATCAATGAACAATTACTAATCTGGCATTCTTTATTGAAGCATCATTCTTAATAATTTTTAAAATATAATTTCCGGCATTTATATTTTTGATATTAATTACATTTTCTTCACTTGAATTAAATTTTCCGTTTAATTTTTCGTTTCCCAATACATCATACAAATACCAACTTAACTTATCGGAGTTATTATTTTTTATAATTATTTTCACCTCTTCACCGGCCGGGTTAGGATATAAATAAATCCCTGAAAGTTTTTCATCTTCATTGCCGTTTATAACATCGGGAGTAAAATTCAGTTCAATATAAGCACATTGATAAACCTCTTTAGTAGCATAATTTTGAACAACAACAACAATTGCAAGGTTCTTGGGGTCTTTAACAATATTTGTATTTAAAAATAAATTTTGAATGGGCATTGTTATTTCTGTTCCTGCTATCCAACTATTAAATAATTTCACACCGGTTACATCAGGGAATATTTTCCTCACTATATTCCTAAAATTTTGATTCCCGATTGAAGCTGATTTTTCAACCAACAAATATTGAACTGTAAGAGTATCATTTGAAATACCGGTTGATTTTATTTTAGAAGATACGGCAATAATATTTTTTTCACCTGCCGAAAGGGCAACATCGATTTTATATTTTGGTACAGAAAGCTTCTGAGTATTAAAATAAGTTTTCATAATTGGTGAATTTGAAAGCTTTATGTTTGTAAAACTCCCGTCAATAACCGTTCTGGGCGTTTGTGGAATTCCATAAAATAATGCCTTTGCACTTAAATCATTAGGGTTAGAATTAAAAAAAGGATCGCCTGTTCCCGGAAAGTCTGTATGGTATTGTACTTCAATAGCTTCGTCATTTGTGTTGAACACTAAATCATTTATTACAGCATCTTCTGCAATACTTTCTGCATTAGCCGTGTTTGTAAAATGTTCGAGTAAAACAATGTGATCTCTTTCTGTAATACTCACATTATCAAAGGCAAAGCCATCAAAGGGTTGAGTTAAAACATTATCTCCATTGCTGCTAAAGGCAATTCTAAAACGCAAAGTAGATGCATTTATATAATTATCTAAATTATAAACTGCCCTACGCCACAATGAGTCTGTACCCGACCAGCCTACAGCTCCTGCACCTGCGGGTTGCTGACCCGGATTGCTCAAAATAGGGCCTGCATTGAACCAGTGTAATCCTGAATTTAAATCCCCCAGCCTATCCCAAGTTTTACCACCATCAATAGAAACCTGCATAACCGCTCCATCTCTAAAGGGTTCAGTGCTGTTAAATATATAAAGTGAAACAATAGGCTTTTTTAAATCCGAAATATTAAAGCATGGGCTGTATACATAAGAATTTTCGTTGGGCAGATAACTTGTATCCGGTTTATAATCAGTTACCCAGGCATTTGATCCTTCATATGCTTTTTTTATTTTTTGTTTTGATGCAGAAGGCGTTTTTAATTTCCAACTGTAAAGCGAATCCTGTAATAAATTGTCAGCCACCCACCCTCCTGAACCTTGTTCAAAGCCCTCAAAATATTGTTTATTTCTTGTAATTGTAATATAAGGCAGAACGTAAACCTTTTTAATTATATCGTTGACGCAACCTTTCGTGTTTCCAATTCTTAGCCTTACTAAATAGGTTCCGGGTGTTGAATACTGATGCTGTACATTTGTGCCTGAAGTTGTATCCAAGTTTCCTGAAGCCGGATCCCCAAAATCCCATTTATATGTATCGATACCGCTTATTATATTTCCCGAAAAATACGTTGCACCTCCTTCACATCCACCGGACCAGGTAAAGCTTGGTGTGGCTATTTCACCTATTGTCACTTTTCCGGTTACTGTACTTCTGCATCCATTATTACTTACAACTGTTAAAGAAATAATATATGTGCCCGGAAATGCATAATATTTAATTGGATTTTGAAAATTGTTCCCGGTAGGGTCGCCATCACCAAAATCCCAAAACCATTGTATTATTTTATCTCCCAAAGTATTATCAATAGTGGAGGCGTCATTAAAAACAACTTTTTTACCTACGCAAAAATTATCAGCAATAAAATCTGCTTTAGGGATAGGAGAAATTTTGACTTGTTTTGTAATAATATTGGTACAACCATTACTGTTTGTAAATTTATAATTGATTGTATATACCCCGGGAGCCAATACGCCCGGTATAAAAGTACCGTTTATTGTTAAACCTAAAAATCCGTAAAAAACACCGGATCCATTAGGATCATCATTAATTGGGATTAATTTAACAACTTGGTTAGATGTATCCTTACAATAAGTGGCTGACAGACCAACAAAATCAATTGCAGGTAATTTATTCACAATTATATCGGCATTACTTATGTTTTTACAATTAGAAACTGAATCAATTATTGTATAACTGATGGTATGAGTGCCTGCGCCTGCAAGGGAGGGATAAAATTTACTCCCGGCAACTCCGGCTCCGGAAAATGTTCCTCCTTTCGGAGAAACAAAAACAGTTAAATCTACAGGGGCTGCATCGAAACAATAATTGTCGGCACCGGCATCACTAAAAAATACAACAGGTTTCCGGTTAATATTTACATCTACATCGATAGCAATTGCCAAACAGGGGCCGGGACCATCGGGATCATTAGTAGTAAGAGTTAAGGTAACTCTACCGGCTGTAATATCATCAGCACCAGGTATGTAACGTGCATTATAAGAGTTTGCCGTAAAAATAAATCTTCCTTTTATTCCGGACGATGACCACGAAGCGAAAGAAGCCGCTCCACTAATTGAACCAAATAAGGAAATAGTATCACCTTCACAAATTAAGGATTGCGGAGAAGAAGCTGAAACTTGAGCGGTTACAGTTACCCCAACAACAGGTTTTGAATCTAAAGTATCTTTGCAATTTGTATTAGGGTTAAAAGCTAAAACAGAAAATTTAGTTGTTTTATAAAGATTGCCTGTATTAATTAAAACATCTCCTCCTGTACCCCCGATGGTTGCCCCTACTTGGGTATTTGTAGAATCATATAAAGAATAATTTACTCCTGATTGAGTTTTTACAATTTTTATTTGTGAAGTACTACCCTGACAAATTAATGGATATATAGGAAATGCAGCCAGATTGGTTTTAGGAGACAGGCCTACACCTATATTTATAACGGAAGAGGTAATAGTACACCCCCCTACATTTTTTGCTATTACATAAATTTGATTTGCACCGATTGGTAAAGAATCAGTTATATAAGTACCATTACCAATGTAAGCAGAAATATTATTTACAAAAAACTGATAACTAGTCGCCCCCAATGCGTTTGCAGTAAATTTAACAGGGTTATGTTGACATATTGTGTTAGAGGCAATATCTTTACTAAATGATAAAGTGGTGGGAGAAGGTAAAATATTTACAGAAATCTGAGAAAAAGAACTATAACAGCCTGAACCATTTTGAATTCTTACATAAAAAGTGTGAGTTCCGGGGTTGAGTGCCTGAGTTGTATATTCAGGAAAATTGCCTGACTGAATTTGATTTATAATAGCGGTTCCATCTAAATAAAATTCATAATTAACTGCAGCATTAGAGCCTGCTTTAACCGTGAATGACTGGCCTTCACAAATAGAGGCGGCGGTAGCACTTAAGGTTGGCGATGGTGGCAATACACCCGAATTTATAGCAATACCTGCCGAAATTGAACTTGAACAACCAATTAAATTTATACCCTGAACCTGATAAAATCCGTTTTGATTGGCTATGTAAGTATTTGTATTTGCTCCAGCAACAACTATAGCATCTTTATACCATACATATGAATTAAAAGCCCCGCCAACCGCAGTTAGAGTTGTAGCAGCACCGGAACATACAGAAGGCGAAGATGACGTAATGGTTGGAGCCGCAGCAGATGCACTTAATACCACTGTAGCAGTGCCGGATAAAGTAATTGAACAATTACTGTTTGATGCATCAAAAGCAGTTACCTTATAGCTGCCCGCCGGTTCTAAACCAAAAAATATAGTATCAGGGGGTATGGCTGCAGTTATTATTTGTGTAGCAACTACAACATTATCACTGGTGCGGAACAGGCTATATCCATAACCGGTTTGTGGCGTTACCAATTTAACCTGAGCACCATTTTGACCTATACAATAACTACCGCCAATAATGCTTTTATCAGCCGGAGGAACGGAACTTGTAATGGATATCCTGCCATTCATTTGTTGAGTACAACCTCCGTTATCTTTTGCGATAACAGTATAACTACCGGCAGTTTGTAAACCTAAATCCAAAGAGGCACCTGTTCCGGGATATGTTTGCACAAGGGTTACATTATTATTATACAATAAATAATTAACTCCAATATCAGAATTTGATAAGGTAAGCTTTACACCCGTTGCCGGCAGGCAATAAGAAGTAGTTGCCGATTGTAAATCATATATTTTTAAGGATGGGGCTGCCGCAACGGTTGCCGACCCATTCATTAACTTTGTACATGAGCCCCCGGAAGTTGCCTGAACCGAATAAACTCCGGCCGGTTGCAGGTTAAAATTAAGAGGACTGCCAGTCCCTACAAAAGTTCCTACAAGATTTGCAGGAATAATTGATCCCATATATAACGAATAATTTATACCCGCTTCTGATCCACTTAAGCCTACACTAACTCCGGAAGTGCCACTACAATATGCACCACCTCCGGTAACATTAAAAGTAGAAATGTTATTTCCTGTTTTTAAATTGCCATGTTTTTGACCGGAACCGGGATCATTTCCATTTTGAGATTGATCATTTGTACTTGCTATACGTATTAAAGACGTAGTGGCAGTAAGAGGGGCTGAAGAAATAGCTTTTATTTCAATACCCGATATGGTGAAAGAAGCAATAGAATTTGCCTTTTGTTTATAATCAAACGTAATTGTAGTTGTTGAGCTTGTACTGCTTGCAGAAATTAAAGTATAGGTTGCTTTACCGCTGGCATCCTGCATAGTCATTGTAATGGTTGCTGCAGGATTAAATTGAAAATAAGTTCCATCGGCAAAGCCAACTGCATATGTTAATGAGTTGCCGTTGCTAAAATCATTTTTACTGCCTTCTGAGATAACAATATCACCTAATTTTTGATAATCTCCGCCGGGGCATAAAGTTAAAGTTGAAGCAGGAGTAACGGTTACTTGTGAACTTGAATTTTTAAATGATAAAAAGAACACAATGATAATTAAGAAGAACCTGAACATTCTTCTTAAAAAGAAAATTTTCATAATTGTGGATAGTAAATTTCAAATAAAAGTTAAACTAAAGAGGTTGGACTTTTAACTATATATTAAAAAATCATGCCGGCAAACTTTAAGGTATTATTGATAATTATTATCATCTTCATCATCTAAAAATGCCAGGTAAGCACTTTGTAATTCCAGGTAATTTTTAGTTTTACCTAATTTTAATGTAAACTCAATCCCTTTTTTATAAATCCTTTCGGCTTCTGCTTTTTCACCTATTGAATTAAATATTTTCGCAGCATGGTAATACGTACCTGTATAACTTTCATGTTCATTAAGTAACTTTTGATAATAAAATATTGATTTTTTAATATCTATAATTTCATATTCCAGTGCAAGGCAATATAAAGTAAAGGGGTCATCGGGTTCATTATTTAGGAATTGATGCAATTTTTCAATTCTATCCATGATTTTATCAGATTTTAGATAAAATAAAAAAATCTCATTTAAAAATCCTAATAGATCTTTAAATGAGATTTTTTTTATAATTAAGAAAATATTAAATGTCAGTATTTACACTGGTTTTTTTCGATATTTCTTCTACTTGTTTAATAAACTGATCCACATCAGGGTCGGAATAGGTGCCGTATGCATCAACTAAAATTCCCTTTTCCCCATTATTTGTTTCCATGGCATATACTATTGACATGTCTCCCGGATCGGTAATCCCTTCAAAACGATAAAAATTCAAAATTTTAACTTCTTCGGGAGAATATTTATTTACCCCTTCTTTCATAATATTATCCTGTATACTAAAGTTTTTGGTAAATCCCTGTTCAGTTAAATTATCCATCACCGAAACCATGGTTGTCATTTGCTTCGGCATTTGCGGTTTTGTACTCATAGTAATTTTTATTTTGTTTATTTAATATTAAAAATAATTATGCCAACCAAATTAAAATGTAATTGACCATTACTGATATTTAAAATATTTTTTTGAGATTTAATTATATACATTCTTTTTACTTTTTTATGCTTTTTTAAACCAAAAAAATTATTATGAATTAATCAATATTGATATATTCATAATTAAAATGATCATCGGAAATCAATTTATATAAGCAAATTTTGTAGATAATATTTAAAATAGGTTTATTTGAGGGAAAACAAATCCACACAAATGAAAACATTAACTGCTTCTATCTTATTTATCTTTGCTTACACAATACTTTTTGGTCAATTACCGAGTCAATTTAACCCCAACCTTTCTAAAAGAATATGGGATTCAAAATGGATTTCTCATCCATCAGCTTCATTAAAAAATTATGGCGTTTTTCACTTTCGACGAAGTTTTGACCTTAACAATAAACCGGCATCCTTTATAATTAATATATCTGCCGACACCAGATATAAACTGTATGTTAATGGAAAACATGTAGGGCTCGGGCCTGCCAAATCAGATTTATCTCATTGGTCTTTTGATACCTATGATATCGGCGCATTTTTAAAAACCGGTAAAAACGTAATTGCTGCCGTAGTTTGGAATTTTGGTGAATTTAATGGCTACTCTCAACATTCCAATAAAACAGCATTTATTTTACAGGGAAACTCCGAAAACGAAAAATTTTTAAATACCGACAAAAAATGGTCGGTTATTCAAAATAAATCTTACGAGCCCATTGTATTTGCACCAAGCGATAAAAGAATTTTATGGCAATATTATGTTGCAGGTCCACTGGATAGCTTAAATGCTTCTAAATATCCATGGGATTGGCAGGAAACCGGTTTTAATGATAATAACTGGTTTCCTGCCAAAGAATTTAATTCGGGTTGTCCTCAAGGCATCACTAATCCCGAAAAGTGGACATTGGTTCCAAGAAACATACCTTACCTTGAATATAATTTACAAAGGTTTGCAAAAATAAGGAAAATCAGCGGCACCGAGGCAGATCCATTTTTCCTTGTTAAAAATACATATTGGCTCTTGCCCGCTCATTCAAAGGTATCTATTCTCGTTGATAATGAAACAAATATCACCGCTTATCCTGAACTGACAATAAGTGGAGGGCAAGGGAGCAAAATAAAAATATCTTATGCCGAAGCGTTATGGGATACAGAAGGAGCGAAAAAATTTAAAATGATTAAAGGGGACCGTAATTTAATAGAAGGTAAGGATTTATATGGCGTTTATGATTTTTATACTGCTGATGGAGGGGATAGCAGGAAATTTCAATCTTTGTGGATGCGCACATTCCGTTATGTTAAAATTGATATAGAAGTAGGCGATAATCCACTTACGTTAAGGGACTTCTATTATTATTTTACGGCATATCCCCTGCAACAAAAAAGCTCCTTTAAAAGTAATGACGAAACAATAAATAAAATATGGGATGCCTCTTGGAGAACTATTCGGTTATGCTCACAAGAAAATCAGATTGATCCATATTTCGAACAAATGCAATACATTGGTGATACCAGACTGCAAAGTTTATCAACATTATTTTCTTCAGGAGATGACCGTTTAGTAAGAAATTCTTTAGAACAATTTAATAATTCACGAAGTACTGAAGGTTTAACCATGAGCCGATATCCTTCTGATCTACCTCAATATTCCCCTATGTTTTCTCTTTGTTGGGCCTTGATGGTAAATGACTATTGGATGAACAGGGAGGATGATAAATTTATTTCAACCTTTACTCCCGGCATAATTGGAGTACTTGAATGGTTTGAAAAACATGTTAATGAAGAAAAAATGATTGGAAGTTTACCCTATCTTGATTTTTTGGATACTTTCTACAATAAGGAAAATATTTTAAAACAAACTAAAAGTCAGAGTTTGGCACCCATCACTTTATTTTATGTTTATACCATTCAGCAAGTAGCCCCTTTGCTTAAAAAATTTGGAAAAAGTAACGAGGCTGATCACTTTTTAAAATTAGCTGCCGAGATAAAAAAATCAACCATTGAAAAATGTTATGATCCCGCAAAAAAACTTTTTTCTGAAAATTCAGATAAAAAAGTTTATTCACAACATGCCAACATTATGGCTGTATTGGCAGATTGCCTGAGTTTGGAAGATCAAAAAGCAATTATGCTTAAAACCATAAAAGATACTTCTTCCATGATTCAACCGACAACATATTTTAAATTTTATATGTTTCAGGCAATGAAAAAAGCAGGGATTGGAAATGAATATTTAAATAAATTAGAAGATTGGAAATATATGATAAATAATGGAATGAGTACTTTTGGTGAATGGAAAATAAACCCCCGTTCGGAATGTCACTCATGGAGCGCAAGTCCATCTTACGATTTCTTATCAACTATATGTGGAATCGAACCTACTTCACCGGGCTTTAAATCTGTTAAAATTGAACCAAATATAGGGAGCTTAAAAAATGTTGAAGGTAATTTTTATCACCCAAGGGGAAATATATTTGTAAAATATATTGTAAATGATCAAAAACAAACGATTGCTGAGGTAAACATGCCGGCTGCAATAACCGGCAATTTCGTTTGGAAAGGTAAGGTTTATCCTCTCAAACCCGGTAAAAGCAGTTTCACATTATTATTTTGATAAAAAGACTAAAAGCCATTAAATATTAATGGCTTTTTATTTTTTAAAAATTTCTTCTAAAAGTATAAATATCCCAACCGCCAAAAGAAAATAACCAAATACAATTTTTAGATGTTTGGCAGAAATAAATTTGGACAGATAACCGCCGGATAATACACCAATCATTGCAAAACCCGAAAATGAAATTAAAAATTGCCAGTCGATATTGTTATTAATTTGAAGATCGGCAACAAAACCCATTAATGAATTAATTGCAATAATTAATAAAGATGTACCGATAGCAAGCCTTATTGGCACATTGGCCAATAAAACCAAAGCAGGTACAATAATAAAACCTCCTCCTGCACCAAGTAAGCCGGTAATAACACCAATAGCAAGCCCTTGCGAACCGATTAAATAATAATGAAAATTAAGTGAGTGAGTATCATCAGCATCTTTTTTCTTCTTATTCCTTATCATCGAAAAACTGATAATAAGCATTAACATTGCAAAAATTATCATTAATCCAACACCTTTTGTTAATGTATAGCCGGGAAAATGGAATATTTCATTTGGTAAATGTGGCACTACCCACTTTCTTACACAAAATACAGCGATAAAAGATGGAATTGCAAAAACAACAGCAGCCTTAAAGCTTATTAATTTTTTAATTGCATAATTTATTGCACCTGTTAATGCGCTGATGCCGACGATAAAAAGAGAATAGCCAATAGCAACACTTGGTTGCAGGCCAATTAAATAAACCAATACAGGAACTGTTAAAATAGAACCGCCACCTCCTGTTAAACCCAAAACCATACCTATTAAAAATGCTAAAATATAAGTTAATTCAGACATCGATTTCTCTTTATTGTTAATACGGTATTATACTATGTATGTAAAAACGTAATTAATATTTTCAAAATAAAAATAAACAGTGTAACTTTTATCTTTTAATAACTGATGTTACACACAAAATACTTTTTAAAATTGATTATTATAATTTTTTCCATGTAAGTAAAAACATTTAACAATTCCTTAACATTCAACAGACCATCTTAAACTACATTTGTGAAATTTTGAAAAAAAGCTATACCCCTTCAATTAAAAGTATTTAATTTAAATAAATACATTTATACTTATTATTTTGTTGTAAATAAAAATATGTTTCATTTGGAATCCCATCACCTTTTTCTTCTTATTATTAGTCTTTTGGCCGCTTGTGCCTTTGAATTTGTAAATGGTTTTCATGATACTGCCAATGCAGTAGCGACTGTAATATATACCAACACACTTAAGCCCTGGATAGCAGTAATTACGTCAGGTGTTTTTAATTTTCTTGGTGTTTTTATTGGTGGGATCAGTGTCGCGATGGGCATTGTAAAACTTCTCCCCGTTGAGTTATTGGTTGACAATAATATATCAACCAGCTTATCCATGGTTTTTTCACTTTTACTGAGTGCTATAATTTGGAATTTGGGAACGTGGTATTTTGGTTTACCAAGTTCAAGTTCTCACACCTTAATTGGATCTATATTGGGTGTTGGTTTGGCATTTGGGTTGATGAACCATTCAACAAACTCTGTAAACTGGAGTAAGGCAACCGAAATAGGATTTTCGTTACTGATATCACCGGTTTTTGGGTTTGGAGCAACAGCCCTTTTATTGTTTCTATTAAAAAGATTTATAAAACAGCCTGAAATATTTCAGGAACCTGATAAGAAAAAAACACCTCCAACTTGGATAAGAACAACATTAATAGGTACTTGTGTAGGTGTTAGTTTTTTCCATGGAATGAATGACGGGCAAAAAGGAGTAGGACTTATAATGTTAATTTTAATTGGAATAGTACCCGCAACTTTCGCGCTAAACCCTGATTTAAATTATACAAAACTTGATAAAAATATAGCTGTTATTCAAAGTATTACCAATAAACTGGATCAAACCTCATTAACAGAAAAAGAAAAAAAACAACTCGCTCAAAGCAGTACAGAATTAGATGGTTTAGATAAATTTTTTAAGACTAAAAACGTAAAAGAATTAAATCAAAAAGAAAAACTAGAGGTTAGAAAAGATGTGTTATTAATGAACAAAAACTTTTCCGGTCTTTTAAAATCTCCTAACATAAATCTCAATAAAAATCAGAAAGATGAATTGGAAGAGAATTTGAATGAAATAAAAAATATTTCGGATTATGCACCTGATTGGGTAAAAATAATGATTGCAGTGTCATTAGGATTGGGAACAATGATCGGGTGGAAAAGAATTGTTGAAACAGTAGGGAGCAAAATTGGCAAGACACATTTAACTTACGCTCAGGGCGCATCGGCAGAATTAATTGCAGCAAGTACCATTGGCCTTGCTTCCGGTTTTGGATTACCCGTAAGTACAACACACATACTATCATCAGGTGTGGCGGGAAGTATGTTTGCAGAAGGCGGTTTAAATAATATTAATCCTAAAACAGTTAAAAATATTGCTTTGGCATGGGTACTCACTTTACCTGTTTCAATTATGCTTGCTATGGGGCTGTTTTTCTTCTTTAAAGCAATTATATAGTTGTAAATACCCAAGTTCGATTGAGCTACTGACTGAAATGAAACCGTTATAACTGAATTCGATTTTTATTTCAAAAATCGAATCATTTGGGATATTGGATTACATCAAATTTAATGGATTGGCTTTTTGCGGAAGAAGCTATAAGCTCAGGAATCGTTTTTGTTATGAAAATTTCCATATGAACTGTGCCATCAAAGGCTCTAACTGACACATATTTTTCAATTGTTCATTTATACTCTCAATTATGGCTCTTTTTCTTAAATATCTATTATTTATAGTTTTAATTAAAGTAATTCTAAATGTTATTTTTAATATCGTTACTATTCAACAACAACAATTCGGTTCGCTTTAGTTACATAAAAATGGAAGCATAAAAAATTAAATTACATCCCAGATTAAATTTTAATCTCTTTACTCCACTTTCGTTTCATATAATTCTTTTATTTCTGCTTGCGGTTTATTTGATTCTCTTTTAAAAGGCCTAATAATAAGCCTGTTTCCTTTATCATAAGTTAAATAACTCCAGAGCCAGTTTATAAAAATTAAAAGTTTGTTTCTAAAAACTGTTATGTAAAAAATATGTACAAACATCCACGCCATCCAGGCAAAAACTCCTCCCAAATGTAATTTATCAAAAGGATGTGGAAAATCAACTATTGCCTTATTGCGGCCAACTGTAGCCATTGACCCTTTATCAAAATATTCAAAAGGTTTTAAAATTTCATTTTTTAATTTTCTTTTTAAATTTTTCCCTAAATTTTTTCCCTGCTGCATAGCCACCGGCGAAACCATTGGATGTCCATTTGGGTTTTTAGTTGTAACCATTGCAGCTACATCACCTATTGCATAAATATTATCAAAGCCAACTAATTTATTAAATTCATCTACTTTATACCTTCCTTTAAAAATACTTTCTTCACGTATGCCCTCTACAATACTTCCTGAAACTCCGGCTGCCCATATTACTGTAGATGTATTAATTTCAGTGCCATCAACCAATTTTACTTTTTTACCGTCGTAAGATTGAACTCTTGAATTCAATTTTATTTCCACGCCCATTTTATGCAAATATTTAAAAGCTTTTTCCTGAGAAAATTTCGACATTGGACCAAGCAATGTTGGGCTGCCTTCAATTAAATAAATATTCATTAATGAAAAATCTAGTTCAGGATAATCAGAAGGTAAAACATGGGTTTTTAATTCTGCTAGTGCCCCTGATAATTCTACTCCTGTAGGTCCGCCGCCAACAATTACGTAATCCATTAAAGAATCTCTTTCTAAAGGATTTGATGTAATGGTTGCTCTTTCAAAATTCTGCAATATTTGGCTCCTTAAATCAAGTGCCTGCGGAATTTGTTTCATTTCAAATGCCCTTTCGGACATTTCTTTATTACCAAAAAAATTTGTTTTTGATCCTGCAGCAATCACTAAAATATCAAAATCTAATCTTCCAATTCCGGTTTGGATATAATTTTCTTCAGGGATTATTTTTTCAACACTTGTCCACCTAAAATAAAAATTCGCTCTGTTATCAAACATTTTTCTTAAAGGGCTGGCAATTGAATCGGGTTCTAAACCTGCAGTTGCCACCTGATAAAGAAGCGGTTGAAAAGTGTGATAATTATTCCTGTCAATCATTACCAATTGAAATTCTTCTTCAGGCAAAGCTCTTGAAAACTCTATTCCTGCAAAACCCCCACCAATTACAACTACCCTTAGTTTATTTGACTTTGGTATATTTAATTCTATATCCATAAATATTTTTACTTAATTACTCAATGATATTTTAAATCTATTTTTGAATTATTTTATTTGAACAAAATTTTATTTTAGTTTTATGAAAATAATTTAAAGGTTACAAACTCATTTTTAAACCATCAATTCAAAAAAATTAATTTGTTTAAATAAATTTTCAATAAATCTATATTAAATATTATGAAAAAAATTATTCCCTCAATTTTTATTTTTTGTCTCTTTTTATGTTTCAATCAATCTTATTCACAAACAGTAAAACAAAAAGGGGCTTGCGGTGCAATATATGTAAGAACAAATGAAGAATTAAAAAAAATTGAAATTGAACAATTACCGGTAGTATTGCAAAGCCATAAAACGCTTGACCGAGACCATCTTTTGGTATTCGATTCAATTGAAGAAATTGATGCTTTTATAAAATTAATACAAAATTGCAATGAGGATCATATTGAATCGGAAAATGTACGCTTTGAATGTACTTATTTAAAAGATACCAAGATTGTAGCTTTTGGCCATGCTGAGGATAAATATACCACAAAAGATATAACCATCAACCTTAATGACATTCCTAAATTAGTGAGTGCTTTGAGAGAAATAGAAGCAAACAGTAAAAAATAACGATGTTTTTATAAAAATATGACTTGATTAAAGGATTAATTTATTAATCCTTTTTTTTATTCATTTTTAATTTTTTTACGAAACATTACTCGTAATATATTATTTAATTTCATTATGAATTTATCGATATTGATATATTGATAAACTAAAACCCCGCGGCATGTCCCCTGACAGGCCGAAAATAAATTAACAATTAAATGATTTTATGATTATATAAGAATAATTTAAATTCAAATATTCTTGAAGTTTGTTTCGCGTTTATAAATTATCTTAATATTTTTCAACCTGTCGGGGGACAGGCCAAGGAGAAAAAATAATGTTACTTTATCTTTTTTATATTAAAGGCATCTATTAAAAGATTATTTTATTTTGATTCTTTAATCTGCAAGTCCCTTTCTAATTATTTTATTATTGTTTTTAAAAACTAAAACCGGCTCTTATTGCCAATCTGTTAGGAATATTCAATGGTTCAACATTTGCTTGTTGGTACCTGTAACCAAGGCTAAATGTGAATCCTGCATTATTTGCAAATAATATTTTTAAGCCTAAGCCACAAGCAAACATTGGCCCACCTTCAAATTTCTTTGTGGGATCATCGTTGATCGTTGAGTTTATCGAATAACCTCCATCCACAAAATAATAAGGTATCAAATTTTTATTCTTAATCAAGTCTCCTCTAATACTTGCAAAAACAGGCAACAATGTCTGCAAGGCATACAAATCAATTCCAAAACCTGCTCCGGTATAAAAATATTGTGAAAATTTATATCCATTAATAGTTTGCAGAGAAAAGGCGGAGGTAGTAACATTATTGCTTGCCCGGTTACTTGCGCCTAAAGGGCCCATCTCTGTATAGTTCATAAAACCTTTGGTTTTATATTTGAAAGTTTCCTTTAATATCTTTTCTTTCTTTATCTCAATGATATCTGACTTTAAAAAAACAAAAATATTTTTGTCAGAAGTTTCTATTTTTAATTTTGCATCTCCATTTTCAATAATCTTTCCATTTATCACCCATCCATTTTTTAAATAAACTACATCTTTAGTTTCTTGGGCTCTAACATTCAGTAATGTAAAACAGAAAGTAATAAATAATACAATGGCTTGTTTCATAAGTAGAGTTTATTTTATTTATTCAGCCATGACTTAAATGAAGCCACTTTATCACGACTTACATAAATCTCATTATCATAATGAGGTTTTAAGAATACTTGAAGCCGGTTTTTAGAATAAATGCGAATATCTTTAAAAGAATCAAGTTTAATAATAAATTTTCTGTTTAACCTGTAAAATATATTTGGGTCAAGCAGGTCTTCGAGCTCTTCCAAAGTATAGTCAATGAGGTATTTTTTGTTTTCTACAGTTACTAAAAAAACAAGTTTATCATCAGCGTAAAAATAAGCTATTTCATCCAAAAGTTTAAATTGAATATGATCCCCGAATTTCACAAGGAACCTTGTTTTATAACTTTTTTGAAAATCTTTAATTGATCTTAATAACGAGCCGAGATCAATGGAAGATACCCGGTTCATTCCGCTTTTATATTTTATAAGTTTATCTAAGGCAGAAGTAAGTTCTGCCATCGACACAGGTTTCAATAAATAATCTATACTGTTTACTTTAAATGCTTGAATGGCATACTGATCAAAGGCTGTTATAAAAATGACAGGCGAAGTAATATTAATCTTTTTAAAAATTTCAAAGCTTTGTCCGTCGGAGAGATGTATATCTGCTATTAATAAATCGGGCATGGGGAATTCATCAAACCATTTTAATGCTTCTTCTACCGAGTCAATAATTCCAACTATTTCAAAAGAAGGGTTGTATTTTTTAAGTAATGACCCAATCCTCTCAGCAGCCAGAGATTCATCTTCAATTATTAATGCTTTCATTTTTAATAATTATTTGGTCAGAATAAATTTGTATTAACGGAAGCTTAACAATAAAATTTTCTTTATCTTCTATAAGTTCAACCTTTCCGGCACTTATATGGCCATATCGTTTTATAATATTATTTAATCCAATTTTTGTTGATTCTTCTTTTACGGCCTTTATTTGAAGATTATTCTTCACTACTATTTTATCAATCCCTTCTGTGTAAACTTCAATTTTAAGTGGTTTGCTTTTTGAGCAAATATTGTGCTTAATAGCATTTTCTATAAGCATTTGCAATGCGAGGGAAACAATATACATTTTTTTGCTTTCAGAAGATATATCCAATTTAATTTCCAGACTACTATTAAATCTCGTTTTTAGAAGATAAAAATATGAGTCTAAAAATTCAAGTTCTTCTTCAAGATAAATAAGCTCTTTGTCTTGATTTTGTAATACATATCTGTAAACTTTTGAAAATTGTTGGATAAATTCAACCGCCAAGTCAGGGTCTTTGCCAACAAGTGCTGAAAGTGCGTTAAGGTTGTTGAAAAGAAAATGTGGATTTATTTGATTCTTTAATGATTGTAATTGTGATTGTATACTGATTTTTTTTATTTCTTCCGCTTCCAGCTGTGCTTGCCTAAGTTCACGCAGGTAGACAAATATAATATTAATCGTATTGAGAAATAAATTTATCCTGAAACCAAAAGTGAGCATTAATTTAACAATTATAAATTTATTTTTAGGTGCATATTGGGGAAACAATAAATAGAAAATATAATAAATTATCATCGTGGAAATTGTAGTCAGAACCAAACTCCCTCCAAAAATCCAAACCCATTTAGTATTTTTATTCTTAAATTTAAAATTATTTAATCTAAAGAATAGTATTCTGTTTCCTTCCCAGATAAAATAAATCATTAAAATAAGTGTGGAAAGAATATAATATTCGGGTATATCAATACGGTAAGCTTCCAGTGCCCCAACAAAAACAATATTAGTAAAAGAGTAAATTGAAAGAAAAAATATGAAAAGGAAGCGGTATTTATGTGCGAACATTAAAGTAATATTTAAAAATCCTAAATTCCGGAAGTATAATAACAACCGAAATTTAGGATTTTTATATTTATTAACTAAGGTTTTAAAACAGAATCAATTGCATGGATGACACCATTCTTTGCCAAAACATCAGCAGGGTTGATCTTGGATGAATTTGCGTTAGAAGCACCTTTTACACCGGCACCTCCTGCCAGGGTAATCGCAACTGAACCGCCTTGTAAGGTTTTTGCAGTAAGCCCTTCACTTAAATTGGATGAAAATACCCTTGTAGGAAGAACATGATATAGTAATACTTTTTTTAAGGTAGCCGGATCCAACGCATCAATCTTTGCTTTTGCATCCGTATCATTACTAACACCTAAAAAAGAATAGAAAGCTGCATTAGTTGGTGCAAAAACTGTAAATGCACCTGTATTTTGCAATGCCGATATCAAACTCGCTTTTGTAAGAGCATAAGCTAAAACTGTAAATACAGGGCCGTAAGTTGTTCCGGTAGCAACGTTTATTATGTCGCCGGTCGGTGGTATCAACACATTGTCAATAACATGTACCACGCTTCCATTAGTAGTTGTCACGTCTGTTTTAATGATGCCTGACTTGCTGCCATTGATTTTTAATGCAGATTTGGTAACGAATAATGTATCACCGCCTAATGTAGCTGCTTTGGTATTTCCGGTTGCTGCGAGGTCGGCTGCTTTTACAGCAGTGCCCAAAACATGATATTTTAAAATAGCAGTCAAAACATTTACATCTGCTGAATTAATAGAGGCCACTGTAGGAAAACCGGCCTTTCTGAATGCAGTATTGTTTGGTGCAAATACCGTAAGGTTTGATCCCTGCAAAGCAGTTATCAAGTTTGCTTTCGTAGCAGCTGCAGCAAGTAAGCTAAATGAGGTATCAGCAGTTACAACATCTACAACAGTTGCAGGGGCTTTTAATGTAGGAGTCGGATTATTATCATCCTTTTTGCAAGAAGGAAATAAGAATATTAATGACATTACTCCGATGCCGAATAAATTTTTTACCGTTTGAATTTTTGTAGGCTTTTTCATTTGTAAATTTTTTGGGTTTATAATTTTTACAAGTATAAACCCCAATCAAATAAATCGCCTTTTCCTTTTGAGCGAATCGGTACTATATTATAGTGAAGGGTATATTATTATGGATGAGAAGCAATGTAGTATATTTTCTATTATATGATGAGCAACCTTATGACAAAACCTTTACAATTCTTTAACTTAAAATTAATTATATATAACAAAGCTATCACCTTAAAGTGGTGCTTTAAATCAAGTTTTGTACGTAAGGCGATGATAGATAATAATTAACATAAAATTATTCATTTTAAATTTTACATTTCATATATCGCAAACCTTCTTTAAGGGTTTGAATAGGTTAAACAACTTCTAATGGATTGAATTTGTAATAAATAATTACCTTATCCCTAAAGTCAAATAATTAATTTGCCTAATAAGCCATTTTTTATAAAGATTTTGTATTTTGCCCGTGTAAAGGAGTTAATACTGAATAGATATGAATATTGGAAATACCTTAAGATTTCTTCACTTTCTTTTAGGCTAGTGGATTTAACATATTTATAAAATTTAATTCTAACAAAATAATTAAAATTCGAATCCACTTTAAATATTAATTAATTGAAATATCTATTTATACTTTCCTTCATAGTTTTTTCTTTCTTTCAAATTTCTTTGAAAGCTCAAACTCCTGATACTGTTAAAATTGGATGTTATGTAATCAGTATTCATGACATGAATTTTCATAATGAAGAATATACTGCCAGGTTTTGGATATGGATGGTTTTTAAAAATAAAAATCTGAATTTTAAAGATGACATTGAAATTCCCAATGCAAAGTCTATAGATATTGATGAATATATAGAAGACAGCACCGGTGATAAAAAATGGGTTCAAATGAAGTTAAAATGTGTAATGAAACAAACATATGCCATAGCTGACTATCCGTTTGATAGTCAACATTTAAATATTATTATTGAAAATTCAAAATACAACTCAAATGCATTAATATATGTGGCTGATACAGTTGGTAAATTTTACGACCCTTCAATGGCTCTGATTGGCTGGAATATTAGTAAATTTAAAATAAGTACAGGTTTTAGCCATTATTTAACAGGTTTTGGTGATGAAAGTCTTAAAAAACCTGAATCAGATTATACAAAATTTAATATTGACCTTGAAATTGAAAGAAATGCCTGGGGTTTATTCTTTAAATTATTTTTGGGTATGTATGTCGCCTTTGCCATCTCTTACGTAAGTTTTTTTATTGATGCACGCAAGGCAGATCCCCGTTTTGGTTTGCCTGTAGGTGGTTTATTTGCAGGTGTTGGTAATAAATATATTGTTGATGCCTATTTACCCGAAACTTCAACCATCACTACTGTTGATATTTTGCATGGAGTTACTTTCACTTATATTTTTTTAATGATTGCCATTTCTGCAGTTTCATTAAGGTATGAAGAAGATGGAATGCTAAAAGAATCTGAACGGACAGATGTGATAACAAGGTGGGTGATGGGTATAAGTTATATTTTAATTAATATAGGCGTTACATTTTATGCAATTGTTCATGCAAGTTAATTTTTCTAGAATTTCAATTCTCAAAAGTGTTTTGTTAATGTTGGTAATTAGTTTACCATTTAATAAATGTTTTTGTCAGGATGGAAAAGAAAAAATTTATTCATCGTGCGAAATTTCACCGGAATTTCCAGGTGGTGTGGATGCATTATCAAGGTATCTTTCTAGAAACATGGTTTTTCCTAAAGAGGATTGCCGTAAGCAAAATATTATTGCAAAATATATTTTCACTTTTACTGTAAAGAAAGATGGAAATATATCTGATGTAAATGTAAAGCCGGATCGTGTTTGTAAAGAAACAAAGGAAGCATTAAAAAAAATGATTTTATCCATGCCAAAATGGAAGCCTGGGATGATAGGTGGGCATCTTGTTAACTGCATTAATACAATTCCATTAAAAATTAACCTTTCAGAATAATTCCTACAAAAAACAAATTTCAACTAAAAAAAAGAATTTTTATGGATGAAACTATTACCAGAATAGTTTTGGAATAAGTTAATTTTAATCAATTTAGACGCTACATTTAAATTATTTATGCCAGTTTATTTATAATTCTCATCGAGGTTTAAAAACATATGAATTCAAAACTTTTGAAATTTTATTCTGAATAATGAAAATAAAATTAATTTCCATCTTCATTATTTTACCATACATCCTCTTCGCGCAACAAAGTAAGGTTGACAGTGTTTTAAAAATACTTAGCAATCACTCCAAAGATTCTATAGAAGTAAAAGCTTTAAATTGGCTCGCTGCTGATGCAGAGAATAAAAACACCGCATTAGCTTTAAAATATTATATCGAAGCCATAAGAATTTCAGAAACATATTCTATGGGTAGTTGGACTATATCAAGTTACACCAGATTGGCATATAAACTTACCGGTTTAGGCAAGAATGATAGTGCCGGATTATATTTAGAAAAAGCATCAAACTTATTAAAAAATTATAAAAAAAAAGATAAGCTTTTATATGGCTTTTATAATGCTTCGGGCATTTTAAACAAAAATACCGGCCATTATGAAGAATCTTTAAAAAATTATAAATACATATCAGAATTGGGAGAAAATATTATTGGTAAAGAAAACATAGCCGGTAATTATTTAAATATTGCGAATATTTATACAAAACAAAGTAAATTATTATTAGCACAAGAGAACTTATACAAGGCACTTAAAATTTTTGAAGAGTTAAAAAATGAGACAGGAATTGCTTTTTGTTTTAATAGTTTGGGAATTCAATTTTATGATCAAAAAAATTATAATAAAGCTGAATATTATTTAGAAAAGGCATTATTAATTAAAAAGAAAATTGGAAATAAAAAAACTCTTTCAATCGGTTATAATGGGCTTGGAGTTTTATATATGGATCAAAAAAAATATCCTCTCGCCTTGGAAAATATTAATTTGGGTATTGCAATTGCAGAAGAGTTTAAAATGAAAGATCGAATAT
Source organism: Spirosomataceae bacterium (assembly GCA_965248855.1). Classification (GTDB taxonomy): domain Bacteria; phylum Bacteroidota; class Bacteroidia; order Cytophagales; family 172606-1; genus CBDFKQ01. The sequence continues at coordinate 257,098 of CBDFKQ010000012.1, forward strand.
GTGAAGGATTAATTAATCAGGGAATGGTTTATCATTTTCAGAACAAGCAAAAAGAAGCATTTAATAGTTATGGTAAGGCAAAAATTTTAGCTCAAGAACTACAAAATGATAATTACCTATCTAAAATAAATTTGGAATTAAGCAATCTTTATAACTCTCAAATTAAAAAAGATAATGTGTTTAGTAGTTTAATTAAAGGTCTAAATCAAGCAAAACAAGCTAAAAATCTTGATTTTGAAAAAACTGCCCATTATAAACTTGCTAATCTTTACTTTAAAGATGGACAATTTAAAAATGCTTTTGAAGAATATCAAAATTTTCATCAATTATATGATTCTTTGGAAGGCTCTGCAGTAAAATTGAAACTCTACGAGCTGGAAGCAAAATATGAAAACCAGAAAAAAGAATCGGAAATAAAATTATTGAAAAAAGATCAACAAATACAATCTTCAATTTCACAAAAACAAAAAATTATTCAGATTGCCGTACTTTTAATTTTAGGTTTGGTAATTAGTGCAAGTTTTCTATTTTTTAGATGGTTTAAAGTAATTAATAAAACAAAAAGAAAATTAGAAATTGAACAAATTAGAAATAACATTGCTCAGGATCTGCATGATGATATTGGATCAACCCTTTCTACTATAAAAATTATTAGTAAAATGGCTTCCCGGAAATCCATAAACGAAATTGAGAAGATTAATTTTACTTTAATTGAAAATTTTTCGGGGAAAATGTTAGAAACAATGATGGATATTATTTGGTCTATAAATCCAAATAACGATACAGGGGATGAAGTAATAATACGTATGAAAGAATTTGCAGCTGAAATTTTAGAACCTAAAGATATTATTTATCATTTCAGTGAAACAGGTAATTTTGAAAATTTAAAAATGAGCATTTTACTTCGAAAAAACTTATTTCTTATCTTTAAAGAAGCACTTAATAATGCTGCTAAATATAGTAAATGTTCTGAAATTTATATTGACTTAACTTTAATTGCAGGAAAGCTTTCATTACTAATTCGTGACAATGGTGAGGGTTTTGATTATCAAAAAATTAAAATGGGAAATGGATTAAAAAATATGAAGGAGCGCGCAACCTTATTAAATGGTGATTTTGAAATAAAAACTAAATATCAAGAAGGAACACAAATCGCCTTTTCTACCAATATCACATGATTAAGGTATTTCTAAAAATAAGAAAATATAAGACCTTTCAGACTTATTTTATAATATGGATATTTCAATACTTATTTTCGAAGACAATGATGAACTTCGTGAAAGTATAAAAAATCTTATAAATTCTTTCGAAGGTTTTTTTGTAACAGGAGGTTTTTCTAATTGCAATGATGTAAAAGAGTTATTAAAAAAATTAAATCCCAATTTAATTTTAATGGACATATCTATGCCCGGTAAAAGTGGAATAGAAGCTGTGAAAGAAATAAGAGTTTTTAATCAAACCATTCCAATAATTATGCTCACTGTTTTTGATGATGATACTCACGTATATCAAGCAATATGTGCCGGAGCATCAGGATATTTATTAAAAAGACACATATCAGAAAAACTTATTTCTTCTATTAATGAAGTTTTAGAAGGCGGTGCACCAATGTCGCCAAGTATTGCAAAAATGGTTATGCAATCTATAAAGAATACCGCCCCAATTAATACAAATTCTTACCAATTGACGGTAAGGGAAAAGGAAATTCTCACATCTTTATCGAGTGGTAACAGTTACAAACTTATTGCATCTGCATTGTCAATAAGTATTGATACAGTACGAACTCATATTAAACACCTATATGAAAAACTACAAGTCCATTCGCAAACTGAAGCGGTTTCTAAAGCTATTCAAGAAAAACTGGTATAGTGAAAGCCTAATTTTTATTTTATTACTATCTTTTCTAGTTAAACCTTTCCTTAAAATTACAAAACGGGTCAATCACATGATTATGTGATTGACCCGTTTTACTTAAAAAGTGATCTTTACATCATAAATTTAATTTACTTAAAAAGAAATGAAAAAAATAGCTGTTTGTATCTGTATGATGATGATTTTAATGTCATGCAAAAAGAATAATGAAAATATTAAGAACATAATTACTGTAAATGCCTTAAGTGATATTAAAGTTATTTCGGGAACTGAATTTCAAAACCTGCCTCTTCCTGTGAAGGTAAGTGTTATTTATTCTGACAATACGAGCGAAAATGTCTCTGTTATATTTTCTCAAGGACAATATTCAAAAAGCAAAGAAGGAACTTATCCTTTGGATGGTACCATTATTCTAAAAAATGGAACAACTAATATTCATAATTTAAAAGCTTCAATTAAAGTTATTGTTTTTAACATATAAAATTAAAACTGTTACTCAGGTTGGAAAACTTCTATAAGATCAAAATTTATCATTTAATTTTTAATTCTATAACAATAAATAAAATGCTTTTAAAAAAAATAAATTCCTTTGTATTTCTTTTTTTTCTAATATTCACATGTGCATGCAAGAAAGATGATTCTTCTATAGCTCAGGCTCCCGGTACGAAAACTATTGGTAATAATGGAGGTGTAGTCTCTAGTGATAATAAAATTGTGTCAATCACAATCCCTAATCAGGCAGTTTCTTCAAATTTAACTTTTTCAATAAAACCTACACAAAATATTGCAACTGATGGAATTGGATCAACATATATTTTAGGGCCTGAAGGAACAAAATTTGACAAACCGGTAACATTATCTTTTAATTATACGGATGCAGATGCACTTTTAACTCCTCCGGAATTAATGGCGGTTGCTTTTAAAAAATCAGATAACACTTGGGAAATTGTACCGGATGCCGTACTTGATTTAGATAAAAAATCGATATCAGTTAAAACTTCACATTTTAGTGAGTGGTCAATAATAAAATCAAAGGAAGGAGTGAGCTTTTCTACAAAGGCTTTTTCATTATTAAATATCCCCGGTAAATTTATGACAGATACACTTTTGCTAACTGCTCAAGGCCAAAGTTATAATTTAGTAATTGGTTATAATGGAAAACCATTAATCATAAATAAAAAATATCCTCTTATTTCGTTAAGTATAGTGCCAATGAATTACAGTGATGGAACTTTTGGTATTTTTCCATTCAATAAACAATCTATAAAAGATACCAATATTTCCTTTTTACAACTAACAACCATAGCCGGTGGGAAAGCTAAATATAATGTTGGTAAATTTTCTGCATTGGTAAAAGTACTCGGATATATTAGTAAAAGCAGCGATACTACAAAAACAATTACTGCTATGGATACCCTTAGAGGTACTTTTAGAACAAAACCTTAAACTGAAATAAGAAATTATTAACAATTATTGGCGAATTATTAAATCTCTACAACAAGTTTATTCTCCCTTTCCTTCATTTTAGATGGTATGGAAAGGGATATTTCTATTTGTAAAACTTCAATTAATCTCTTTTTTACAAAGTTTCGATGAGTAACTAAACTCACTTCACGAACAGGAACAGGCTCAGAAAATTTTCGGACATACATTAATTGCTTAGGACTTAAATCATTTAAAGATAATTCCGGTAAAATGGTTATGCCATCATTAATCTCTACCATCTTTTTTAACGTTTCTATGCTTCCTGCTTCATATTCGAATAACTGGTTTTCTTTTATTTTTGTTTTAAGTTCGCAAAGCCTCACAATTTGAGATCGAATACAATGACCCTCTTCCAACAACCATAATTTACTCACGTCAATTTCGTTGGGAAGTACATATTTTTTATTAACCAGTTCATGCGATTTTGACAGATAAACGACAAATTCCTCTACGAAAAGCTTATTTTCAAATAAATTTATATCATTTAAAGGTGTAACCAGTAAGCCCACATCCAACAAATTATTTTTAAGTTTCTCAACCAATAAATCAGTAGTAAATTCAAAAATTTTTAATTTTATATGAGGGTATTTTTTAATAAAATCCGGTAAAAATAAGGGTAATAAATAAGGTGCCAATGTTGGAATAATCCCCAACCTAATTTCACCTGAAATTTTATTCTTCTTATCCGAAATTATTTCTTTTATTTTTTGTACTTCCTTTAAAACATTCCTTGCCTGAATTATTATTTCTTCACCTATTTCAGTAGGAATAACAGGTTGCTTGCTCCTGTCAAAAATTTTAACATCCAAATCTTCTTCTAATTTTTGAATTTGCATGCTTAAAGTAGGTTGTGTTACACAACAATTTTCTGCAGCCATTGAAAAATGTCTGTAAGTATCAACAGCTACTATGTATTCTAATTGTACAGTTGTCATTTTATTTTTTTAAATCTATTTACAAATATAGATATTTTCTATGGGTTATTAGATATCATCAATTAGTATTATTAGTTTATATTTGGATATGTTTGATTAAGAATATAATCAATTATAATATTTTAATTTATGTCTAAAGAAAAAGAAAAAACTAACGACTGCAACCCGGGGATTTATACAGATTAATGCCTGATAACGAAAAAATGAGTTGTTTCATCTTTATGGATACTCAGGGAAGGTTGGTTAAAACCATCTTTACCGGAACTGCTTTAAAAGGAGTGGCACAAAACTATCCTGTTGATAGAAGTTCACTGAGAGAAGGTTTATATATCATAAAGTTAAAAACTTATTCTGACCCAAAAAAAGCAGGTAGTTGTCTAAAACGGGTAATTCAAATAATTTATTTTATCGTAAAATCATTTTAAACCAAGTAAATCATCCATTTCAAAAATCCCTTTTTTATTTACTAGCCATTCCGCTGCTATTACTGCTCCCTGTGCAAAACCTTCTCTCGTGAAAGCTTCGTGCTTAATTTCAATAAGATCCACAGATGACTCATATTTTACTATATGAATCCCCGGAACTTCGCCTTCTCGAATGGATTGTATATATAATTTCTTTGAATCACTTGTTAATTCATTTTCCCAATTGGTTTTATTTTTATTATTATTCAATACTCCTTCAGCCAAGGTAATAGCAGTTCCACTTGGGGCATCCAATTTATGAATGTGATGTGTTTCTGCCATCGATATATTATATTCAGGCCTATCATTCATCAATTTTGCCAAAACTTTGTTGAGTTGAAAAAAAATATTTACTCCAATACTATAATTTGAAGAATAGAAAAAGGCACTGTTTTTTTCCAGACAATATTTTTCAATCTCTTCTCTTTTTTCTAACCAACCCGTTGTTCCACATACTACAGGAATTTGATTTTCAATACAAAATTTAAGATTATCATAAACCGCATCAGGTTGGCTGAATTCAATAGCCACATCGGTATTTGATTTATTTATATTACTCAATGCACCTCTATTGCTTATGTCAATACGATCAACAATAATGTGATTATGTTTTAAAGCTATCTGTTCGATGGTTTTACCCATTTTACCATATCCAAGTAAAAGAATGCGCATACTGTTCAATTAAAATTATTTCTAAATTATTTTCAAAACTAAACATAAAAAAAACCTGCTCATAAAATAAGCAGGTTTAATTTTATTCTAAAAAGATGAATTTTTTATTCTTCAGTCTTTTTAGATTTTTTTTGTTTTTTTTCCTCTTTGGGCTCACCACTTTCCATTTGCTCTTTTAAAGCAGATAATGCAGATAAATCACCTAAAGTGGTTTTTTCATTATCATTATTATTGCTGTTGGAAGTCACTTCCTCTTTCTTTGATTTTTTAGTTTCTTTCTTTTCTACTTTTTCAGGAGCAGCTTCAGAAATTTTTGAATGCGAAAGGTTAATGCGTTTATCTTCTTTAGAGAATTCTAATACTTTAAAATCAAGATTTTCACCGACTTCAGCAGTAGTATTATCATCTTTTTGTAAATGTTTCAAAAGAGCAAAACCTTCAATACCATAAGGTAATTCTATATTTGCACCTTTTTCATTTTTACCGATAATCGTTCCCTTATGTACAGAACCAATAGTAAAGATGGTTTCGAACGTATCCCAAGGGTTTTCTTCCAATTGTTTATGACCTAAAGCCAAACGGCGATTTTCTATATCTAACTCTAATACCACTACATCTAAGAACTCGCCAACTTTAGTAAATTCTGATGGATGTTTAATTTTTCTCGTCCAGGATAAATCAGAAACGTGCACCAAACCATCAATACCTTCTTCAAGTTCAATAAATAAACCAAAGTTTGTCATGTTACGAACCAAACCTTTATGTTTAGTACCTACAGAGTATTTACTTAATACATCAGGGTTTGTCCAAGGGTCAGAAGTTAATTGTTTTATACCCAACGACATTTTCCTTTCGTCACGATCCAGTGTTAAAACAACAGCTTCTACTCCGTCACCAATTTTTAAGAAATCTTGTGGATTACGTAAATGTTGAGACCAAGACATTTCAGAAACGTGTATCAAACCTTCAACACCCGGCATTACTTCAAGGAATGCACCATAATCAGCCACGTTAACAATTTTTCCTTTTACTTTTGAACCCAATTCAACCTCTGCAGCCAAAGAATCCCATGGGTGAGAAGTAAGTTGTTTCATACCCAAAGAGATACGTTTTTTCTCTTCATCAAAATCCAACACAACAACAGTAACTTTTTGATCCAATTTTAATACTTCTTCAGGATGCGTTACGCGGCCCCAAGAAATATCTGTAATATGCAATAAACCATCAACACCACCAAGATCAATAAATACACCAAAGTTGGTCATGTTTTTGATTACACCTTCCAACACCTGGCCTTTTTCCAAATTATTTAATATGATTCCTCTTTGTGCTTCAAGATCTTTTTCAATTAATACTTTATGAGAAACAACAACGTTATCATTTGCATAATTGATTTTCACAACCTTCACTTCCATTTTCTTACCCACATAAATATCGAAATCGCGGATAGGTTTGACATCTATTTGCGAACCCGGTAAGAAAGCTTCCACACTGAAAATATCTACAATCAAACCACCTTTTGTTCTGCGTTTTACAAAACCTTCGATAATTAAATCCTGATCCAAAGCTTTTTGAATGTTTTCCCAAGCTGTAAGTACTTTGGCTTTTTTGCGGGATAAAATTAACTGGCCATTTGCATCTTCTCTGTTTTCGATGTAAACATCTGTAATATCACCTACTTTTAGTTCAGGTGTATCACGAAACTCGGTTAAAGGAACTAGCCCATCAGATTTAAAACCAATGTTTACAATCACATCTTTATCACTGATACCAACGATAGTACCTTTTACAACTTCTTTTTCTGCAACATCAGTTAAGGTTCCGCTATAAAGTTCTTCTAAATCTGCACGTTCTTTTTTAGTGTAACCTGTACCAAAGCCTTTAAAATCTACTCTTTCCCAATCAAAATCCTGTTGGTTATTCATAATATTTTTTAATCACCCTTTTTACATCAGCTGTTGGGCCTTCAACTGAAATTAGTTTAATAACGCTGATCATCAATCGATAATACTTATTTAAGCGTTGGTTCTGTAAAGTAAATTTACAACGGGCTGCAAAGGTAAAGGAAAATTATTTTATTTTTAATAAAATGACTGATTTTTATTTAGTTAGCCATAAAAATAGAAGTTTAAAAATGAAATTACGATTTATAACTGCTTATTGCTTAATTAAAGCATAATCCTTACCGGCAAATAAGGAAATGAGTTCTTATTTAACCGTTATATTTTCAGCATTTTCTATATATGACTTGAATAGTTTTTTATCTGTAATTTGTTTTCCGTTTACAATAAGGTTTTCGATTTTAACACCATTAATATTTTTTTCCTGATTATAACCGTTAAAAATAGAATAGGGATAATTACAATCAATTAATCGTATATTTTTGAATGTTATATTTTTGATTTGACCCCTAAACTTGGCGTGAATTTTTTTTTTATCTGATGATATCTTCAAAACTCCATCCCAAGCTCCATTTAAATATAATTTTTTTATTTCTTCTTCATTCTCCGACCCGTCTAAGGAGTATCGAGATCGGAATATAGCCAGATCGAATAATTTCTTGCCAACATTTTCGATCCTAATATTATCATATAAAACATTGCTGACCACTGCATTGCCTGAGTTATGAATGCTCAAGGCGGCATTAGCCTCTACATGGATAATATCCGAATTACGAAAAGTTATATTTTTTACTTCGGAAGAGAAGAGTTCAAAGCCAATTTCCAAACCATTACCCCACAAGGCGTTCCAAAAAACGCAATTTTCGACTAATACATTATCAACACCTTCGGATGGAGGATATTTCATATTAGCTTTTATTGCAATGCAATCATCTTTAGTACGGATAAATGAATTAGTTATTGACACATTACGGCTTCTTACAACATCAATTCCATCGTCACTAGCCTGGTCGCTAACGACTTTTATATTTTCAATTTTAACCCGGTTGCAATGGATAGGTACTACTTGCCAGGAAGTAGAATTATGAAGTGTTATGCCTTCAATACTTACATCCTCACAATCTTTAAACTCAATTGACCGATGATAAGAACCCGGTAATTTTGTTGATGATATTAAAGATAAATTTCCTGTTTTAATTATAGAATCGTTTAAATTATGGTTATATGATCCGTCAAGTATCCCTCTTCCGCTAATTTTTACATGTTTTGTATTTTCTGATTCTACCACTCCCACTACTACTGCTCCTCCTTCAATGTATAATGTTTGATTACTTTTTAATTTTATAATTCCCGGATAATGAATTTTACCTGCTTCAAAGAAAACAATATTAGAGTCTTTTTTATTTGGTTTGCTTATTTCCGGCGGGTTGGCAAAAATGAATAAAGGTGATTTTATACTCCCATTCAGTTCCACACTTATTTTTAATGGCTTGCTCATTTTAATAGTGATGGTACTATCTTTAAATGTAGCTTTTAACTCTGATGATAATGGCCTTATATCAACCCATTTCAAATCCCTTCCGGTTTTAATAGTAATTTCTACGGGGCCATCCATATTAAAAATGCAATAAGAGGCGGGAATAGGAGACGAATAAACGAAAACTTCTTTTCCATTTATCTTTACTTCATAGTCGGATGAAGGTTTTATACCTAAAGGCGGAGTAAAAATTTGAACCTGTGCATAAATACAAACTACACTCCAATAAAAAATAAATGAGGAAAAATAAAATTTTAGTGATTTTAAATATAATTTCATAATTATTGTTTTGAATTAATTACTGTTATCAGACAAAAATACTTAATTAATTCATTTTTCTTAAAAAGATTCAAGGCAGTAAAAATTAAAATAGTATTAAAATTTTTAGTACCGGAAGGGGCTTAGTTCCAATCTTTAACCTAAAACAAATAAAAAATCGATAACAAAAATAAAAATTAATAATTATCGGTTTATCGATATCAATGTCGTTTAGTAAAGCGGAAGATTAAATTTGTTTAAAAAAGGGCATATTCATTTAATCGTTTTATCAATATTGATATATTGATAAAACGATATTAATCACGTAATAAAATATTTTTATCCCGGATTTATCACTAATAATCCTTAATATATTATTTAATTTCATGAATTAAAGGTTAATACCAAATCCAATATCTATATGGGGAGAGTGTTCAATCATCTCAAATTCATAAAATACTTGGCAACAATCCTAAGTGCGAGATTAAAATTTCCACGTTTAGCAATTTGCGCACTTACCGGTCTTATCGTCCGCTAAGACCAAAACTTATCAAGCGTCCCGTTTAATTTATCAAAGTAAAAATATAATTCAATTTACCCTCTTTATTCTGCAAGACATTAAAATAATGCAATAATAACTTATTTATTACTTTACAATTATTTTTGCAAAAATGAAGTACCAAATTATTTAAAATATATTTAAAATTGCATAACCAAATCTAATTTAAGTAAACGTTGAGACAGCTAGTATAAATTTCGTTTCTTAAATTTTCCTTAACTATTTCTAATTTAAATCCAAAACTAATTCAAAATTTTGAGCATAGCTCAATTACTACAATGCCCAATCCCTACATCTCCTTATTAAAAACAGCGTGGCGATATGCACGCACAGAACGTAAAAATTTTATTATAGTTTATTCTTTATTTGCACTGACAAATATTGTATTGGCAGTCAATCCTATACTGCTTGGCTGGTTTATAAATAAAATTCAAAAGGATAATAAAAATATTTTATACTATACCGGCTTGTATGCAGCAGCTTATATGGGTTTGAAATTACTTGGATGGATTTTTCACGGTCCAGCAAGAATAATGGAGAGAAAACTCGCTTTTACAGTAAGTAGAAATTTTTTACATGAAGTATACCATCAAACACTTAATTTACCTATTCAATGGCATAAAGAACATCACAGCGGCTCTACTATAAATAGAATTAGAAAAGCTTATGAATCGCTAAGGCACTTTTTTGATGGAGGTTTCAGTTATCTGCACGCAATTTTTAAATTTATATTTTCATTTGGCGCAATGATTTACTTTTCACCTGTTTTTGGCTCAATTGGCGTTCTTTTAGGTGCTTTAACTATTTGGGTTATTTTTAAATTTGATAAACCATTTATTAAAACATTAAATGATGTAAATGAAAAGGAACATAAAATTTCTTCGAATCTATTCGATAGTCTTTCTAATATATTAACTGTTATTACTTTAAGACTAGAAAAAAGTATGGAGACGGGTTTGATGGCTAAAGTAAAAGACTTATGGTTACCACTTCGAAAAAATATTTTAATAAACGAATGGAAATGGTTTGCTGCAGATATGCTGGTTGCTCTAACCTATGTGGTAATAACTTTTGGTTTTATATATCAAAACCTGGAGCCGGGAAAAGTTTTTTATATTGGCAGCCTGGTTACACTATTGGGTTATGTAACACAATTTACCAGTGTTTTTCAGGATGTTGCTTTGCAATATACCCAGATTGTTCAATTCAATACTGATGTACTCACCACAAATATTATTACCGATGCTTATAAAAGCCAAAAAGAAAACAGCCTTGAACATAACCTACCTGTGTATTGGAACTCAATTGAGGTAAAAAATTTAAACTTTACGCACAAAAAATTGCAGGGAGAGGAAAATAAACTTCCAAACTTACATGGAATTAATTTGCGCATTCAGCGAGGACAAAGAATTGCTTTGATTGGTGAAAGCGGAAGCGGTAAAAGTACATTGCTTGCTGCATTAAGAGGTTTATATAAATTGGAAAGCTGTGAAATTTTTATTGATGATGAAAAGAGTAAAGATTTATCAACTCTCAGACAAAGTATATCACTTTTTCCTCAGGAACCGGAAATTTTTGAAAATACTCTTTTATATAATATTACTTTAGGCTTACAATACGACGAGGCACAAATTATAGAGGTTTGTGATCAGGCCCATCTATTAAAAATTATTAAACAATTACCTCAAGGATTAAATACATTTATTCACGAAAGAGGCGCAAACTTATCGGGAGGGCAAAGGCAGAGATTAGCGTTGGCGAGAGGTATTTTAGCTGCACGCAACAGCGATTTAATTTTATTGGATGAACCTACAAGTAGCGTTGATCCAATAACAGAAGCTTTGTTATATAAAAATTTGTTCGAAACTTTTAAAGATAAAGCAATAATATCTTCATTGCATCGCATGCATTTACTTACCCAATTTGATTATATATATGTATTGAAACAGGGAAGAATTATTGATGAGGGTTCGTTTGATTATTTAATGTACAATAGTATCGCCTTTCAAGAAATGTGGAAACACCAGGAGGCACTGCAAAAAGGCGAAAATCTTATTAAAGAAGAATTGGTTTAATCGAATATGCATATTTAATTAATTTATTCCGAGTGAAAGACTTTGATCCAATATAATCACCGGCACTGCTGTGAAGCAAATCTTCAGGTTTTTCAACAAAACCTGCTTCTACCAGATTTTGATGGATATAATTTTAATATTTTGATTGTCATCTCATAAGTATTTAACTCAATAGGGTGGTTATGTTGCATCCAAAACTGAAAATCTTTATTTCAGTGCCGGACTCTCCTATTTCAACAAAAGTGAAAGACGTTTTTCTTATTTTATTATTGACTGCTTTACAATTTGGGTCAACATCATCATTTAGGATTATCGTTGAATAAAAAGTATAATAAACCTTTTTTTTCTGCCAAATAATAATAGCCTATATTAAGTATATGTCTTCCTGAAAAACAACATCAACTTGTGATCTAATAAAAAAATCTTACCTAAATAATAAATGTTAATATCAAAATATCAATATTGATAAAACGATATTAAATCCTAAAAATCATTTAATCTTTTAACCTTAATGCAAATATTTTTAGAATTATTTTAAAGTATATTCTATTTAAAAAATAATTTTATTTCTTGTCCAATTCAGAAATTTCCATTTGTTATAAGGTTATAATTAATATATTTAATAATCTTAAAAAATTTGTAAAATGGAAGAATTCGCGTTAATAGTACGTCATCAAGATGGCAACAAGATTGCCTCACCGGAACAGATGCAAATATGGATGAAACAAACCATGGATTGGATTGGCAGCATTACTGCACAAAATAAATTTGTAAGCGGCACAGGTTTACCTTTTGACGATGCACGAACTGTTGTATCCAAAAACTCAAAAAAAGTGATTACCAATGGCCCTTTTGGTGAAATTAAAGAAACAATCGGAGGCTTGTTTGTTGTTAAAGCCAACTCAGTTGAAGAAGCTGTTGAGTTTGCAAAAGCTTGTCCTGTTTTAGAAGGCGAAGGTAATAGTGTTGAAGTTCGAAAAATTGCCCGAAAAGATGGAATGCATTAAATTATTATGAAAATATAAATTTAAAAAAGATGAGAAATTATTTGTTGGTTTATCGTACTGATTACAGTGCAATGCCAAAAGTTTCACCCGAGCAAGCTGAAGCGGTGACAAAACAATGGATGAATTGGTTTGACAGCATTAATGCTGATAATAAATTAGTCGACATGGGTAATCGTCTTGAATTTATAAACGGTAAAGTTGTAAAACCGGGCAATGTTGTAATAAACGGTCCATATGCAGAAATAAAAGAATCAATAGGAGGTTATTCTATTATTAAGGCTGAATCGTATGAGGGCGCAGTTGAGGTTGCAAAAGGTTGCCCTATATTAAGTGTTGGAGGTAATGTAGAAGTTAGAGAAATTAATAACCTGTAATTTTAAAGATCCCGGTTTGTGTCGGGGTCTTTTTTTTGTATGAATAATACTGAATTAATTCCACACTTGTTTCGAACTGAGTATCGTAAAATCATTTCAGTTCTCTGCAAACGTTTTGGATTTGAACAAATAGAAGTCGCTGAGGATATTGCCAGCGATACTTTTCTTACAGCTTCTCAGGTATGGAGTTTAAATGATATTCCGGCCAACCCCGTAGCCTGGTTATATAACGTTGCGAAAAATAAAGCGAAAAATCACTTGAATCGTGACAACTTATTTGATTCAAAAATTTTTCCGGAATTAAAAAAAGATTCAGTTTTCAAAACTGAAATAGAAATTGACCTTTCACCACAAAATATTAATGACAGTCAATTGCAAATGATGTTTGCAATTTGTCACCCCACTATTACTGTTGAAGCTCAAATAGGATTGTCACTCCGCATTCTTTGCGGCTTTGGTATTGAAGAAATAGTGAATGCTTTTCTCACAAATAAAGAAACCATTAACAAACGTTTGTTCAGAGCAAAAGAAAAATTACGTGAAGAAAAAATAAAAATTGAATTTCCTGAAGAAAAAGAAATAAATGAAAGGCTTGCAACAGTTTTAACTACAATCTATTTGCTTTTTACTGAAGGATATTATTCTGTAAGTCAAAATACAATTATTCGGAAAGACCTATGTTTTGAAGCCATCAGGTTATGTAACATGCTTGTAGAAAATAAAATAACCAACAAACCGGAAGTAAATGCACTCCTTTCTTTAATGTGTTTTCATGCATCTCGCTTTGATGCGCGTATTAATAAAAATGGCGAACCTATATTGTATGATGAACAAAATTCTAACCTTTGGGATGCTGACCTCATAAGCAAAGGTGCTTATTTTTTAAACATGTCTGCAAATGGTAAAAAAATCTCTAAGTACCATTTAGAGGCAGCAATTGCTTATTGGAATACTCAAGTTGAAGACACAAAAGAGAAATGGGAAGCTATTTTGCAATTGTATAATCAATTATTGCATTTAGAGTATTCTCCTATTGCAGCACTTAACAGAACTTTCGCTTTATCAAAAGCTAATGGTAAAAATGACGCTATTCCGGAAGCAGAGAAATTAAATCTGGTCAATAATCATTTTTACTTTATGCTGCTTGGTGAACTTTATTCCGGAATTGATGCCTGTAAAGCTAAATTCAATTATTGTAAAGCTTTGTCTATTGCAAAAACTGTAAATGACAAAAAAATAATTCAAAATAAAATCAATGGTTTAGAATAATGGTTGAAGTTTTTAAAACAAATGTTCAAGATTATTATGACGCAATTAAGCTGAAAAGAATTCTTTTAAAAGAGTTTCCCGAGGCGCAAATTAATTTTGATCTCGATGATTGCGACAAAATTCTTCGCACAGAAGGTAAAAAAATTAATGCAAACAGTGTAATTCAAATTGCCCGGATGGAAGGATTTTTATGCGAAATTTTAAAAGAATAATACATTTATTACAGAAAAATGTACCATTTTACCAAATGAATTGTTATTCCCCAACTGATCTTAGCGTACCCAAGTCCAAAACTTATAAAGGCGTTCGCTTAATTTATATCCAAAAATTATAAACAAAATTTTTTGTTTATGTTTTTTTCAATTAATGACCTTTATTAAGCATATTTTTTAAAACTGATTATTAAATAAAAAATTTATTTGTTAAAATAAAATATTATTAACGTTTTCATATTTTATTAGGTTATAAAAGAGCAAGCTTTAACCTTTCACCAAAAAATGGAACAATCTGCCGAATATTTTCTCAACCTCATTAAACTTTCCCGTAAGGGAAAATTTAAAATATATATTGGTATGAGCGCGGGTGTAGGAAAAACTTACAAAATGTTGAGTGAAGCACATACATTACTCAAAAATGGAATTGATGTAAAAATTGGATATATAGAAACTCACAACCGAAAAGAAACACACGAATTATTAAATGGTGTACCCACAATTGCAAGAAGAAAAATATTTTATAGAGGAAAAGAACTTGAAGAAATGGATCTTCAAAGTATTATTAATCAACATCCGGAATTGGTGATTGTCGATGAGCTTGCACATACTAATATTCCCGGAAGCAAAAATGAAAAAAGGTGGCAGGATGTAATGGAAATTTTAAATGCCGGGATTAATGTTATTTCTGCAATAAATATTCAGCACATTGAAAGTTTAAATAAGGCCGTTTTTAAAATAACAGGGGTGGATGTTACAGAACGTGTGCCTGATAATGTTCTTGCCCAGGCTGATGAGGTTGTAAATATTGATTTAACAGCCGGCGAACTTATACAAAGACTTAAAGAAGGGAAAATTTATGAACAGGCTAAAATAAATACGGCACTTGATAACTTTTTTAAAACGGATAAAGTACTTCAACTTCGAGAGCTTGCTTTAAAAGAAGTTGCTTCGCAATTAGAAAGAAAAATAGAAACCGAGGTTCCAAAAGATCTCCAACTTTTACCTGAAAGATTCCTTGCCTGTATCAGTACCAATCATGAAAATGCAAAAAAAATTATCAGAAAAACTGCCCGCTTAGCCAGTTATTATAATGGAAAATGGTTTGTATTATATATTCAAACTGATAAAGAAGGTACCAATAAAATTAACCTTACAGCACAAAGGCATTTAATTAATAATTTTCAATTGGCTACCGAAATGGGAGGTGAGGTAATTAAAATTAAACAAAATAATGTAGCTCAAACAATTTTTAATGTGGCGATTGAAAGGAAAGTAACAACTGTTTGCATTGGTAAACCGGAAGCCACTTTGCTTCAAAGGTTGATGCGTACGTCATTATTTATTCAATTACTTGATAAAGTTTCTGACACGATTATTGATATAGTTATTATTAGTTAGAAGATAGACAATAGACGAGATGTCTATGTCTATGCCTGAATAAGTAATCTTCGACAGATGGAATCAATTATAAAAGACTACTCTTTTATTAACTGAGTGCCTTTTAAAATAGATTAAATTAAAGTATTACATTTGAAAAATTTAACTCTGTATAAACAAAAGACATATTTGTATATGAAAAATATATTACCACCATATCGACGAACTTTATTAATTCTTTTGATTTTTATTGCTTCAGGTAAATTCCTTTTAGCACAACCAAATCAGTATGAGCATAGAAACTATTTAGGCTGGGTTCGTGATATGAGTACTACAGAGACGCCTTACGAAGGTTGGCCCTCCATCCGAATAGACCCCAACCTAACCGATGATTATGACAAGACACTTGATTTTATGGCAGCAAGGGGTTTAAATGAGATTACTCTATGGGGATTATTTACAGCTAAATCGTGGGAACCTGTAATTGAAAATACAATTGACGCTGACCGAAAAGCATTAATAAATACCTGGGTTAACAAGGCTCATTCACGAGGTATAAAAGTATTATCCGGAATGGGTGTTTTTAGTTGGGGCTTCAGTAAGATTATGGATGCCAATCCAAGTGTGAGATGTTCCTGCAATGCAGAAGCAATGGATCCTTCTAATACAGATTCGTGGACATGGCAAAATAAAGTTGTAGATTATATAATGAATAATTTTAGTTTTGATGGTATAAGTATGCAAAGTGCAGATTTGGGTCGATGCAATTGTGGAGACTATGCCAAGTATGGAGATATAGAGTATCACTCAATAATAAACAATAAAGTTGCAGCATATATCAAGTCCAAAAATACCAATTATATAGTCGGGATAAGTGGATGGGGAATGAATTTTAGCAATGCTTCTGATATTAACTTTATGAAAACAATGACCACTCATGTTGATTATCTGATTGATGTGGAAGAAACAGCCTTAAGAAACAGTAGAACACACAGGCAAAATATAGTGAATGCAATAAGCCCTTGTAAATTCGGCAGTATAGGCAGCCCTAATATTGAACCCATTCAGGTTTTGGAAAGGGATCGATATTTTATACCTACCTATTATAGAGCATCTTCAAGGCTCAAGGATCTTTTTGCAGATGGTGGAAGGGCTTGCGAAACTTATTTCCGTGAAAGAGGGAACCCGGGAGATGCAGTTACAAGTGATGTATTAGGTGCAATAGAAAGCAATGTTAGTGCTGATATATCAACTACTGCTCAGAGTATATTATCTGTCTTTTCTCCTGTTGACAACAGCGCACTTACTGACCTTGAAAAACTCTTTAAAGATGCAGAAGATGCCTATTTTAATAATGCACCAAGTAATAACGTAGAGATTATTCTACTTCAGGCCAGAGCCACTACAATCCCTCAATTACCCGATTATTTAACCAATATGAGCAGTGATGGAAAGACGAATTATGATAACGCTTTACGTACACTTTACAGCACTGCAACAAACTTGCTTACCAGGATAAATAATAAGGACAAAATGCAGCTTGTGATCCGGTGTATAGGGAGAGCCATTAATGATTTAGTTGCTATACGCGGCACAGGTTCCAACGTGAGCCTGCCTGAAGGAGCATGGAGAGAAACACCACATAATGTTCCGGGGAAAATAGAGGCCGAAGATTTTGACAAGGGAGGTGAAGGTGTAGCCTATCATGTTAACTCGAAAAGCAATTTAGGTAAAAGCTATAGAGCAGATGCTGTCGGTGTGGCATCAGATCCGGGGATTACGGTTATAGGTTATACTGATGATTCAGGAGAATGGATAAAATATACTGTAAATATTACAGCAGGCACATACGATATTTATTCAAATATATCTTCGGCGAGTGGAGGTGGAAGACTTAAAATAACTGTAGATGGGCAAGAACAAACAGTTTCGATTCCTTCAACCGGTGGATGGGGCACATATCAAAGAATAAAGGTTGGCAGCGTTAGCTTAGGTAGCGGAAGCAATAAAATTTTAAGATTAGATATACTTACAGGAGGTTATAATATTGATTATATTGATATCGTAGGTTCTGCAACAACGCCCCCTCCAACAACCACATCTTACTCTATCAATGCAGGTGGAGGAGCAGCAGGAACATTTGCATCTGATGCTTATGTGTCGGGAGGCAATACTTATAGTGGCACTTCTACAATTGATGCAAGCGGAGTAGCCAATGCAGCACCTGCGGCTGTTTATCAAAGTGAAAGATGGGGACCTTCTACCTATACTTTCCCTTCTTTAGATGCCGCTAAATCATATACTGTCCGTTTGCATTTTGCCGAAATATATTTTAATGCGGCAGGAAAACGTAAGTTTAATGTCGACATCAATGGTACAAGGCAACTGACAGATTTTGATGTATTCGCTGCAGCAGGAGCAGCCAACAAGGCTTTGGTAAAAGAGTTTACAATTACTCCTAATTCGGGCAACAATATAGTTATTGCTTTCACGAATGGAGCATTAGACAATGCCAAGATAAGCGGAATAGAAATTTTCCCGGCAGTTGTTACTCCTCCAACTTCAACAAATCTGGTTGCCAATCCCGGTTTTGAAGCAGATAATGCAGGCACAAAAACTCCTCAAGGCTGGAGCGTATGGTCGGCAAGCGGAACAGATAACGGTGTAAGTTATACAGAATCATCAGGCGGTGCAGGCCCTGCTAATGGAGGAAACTACTATGCAGTACACTACAGTGCTTCTGCCTGGAAACAAGTAAATACTTTACAAAACATTACCGGCTTAGCCAATGGAACCTATCAATTAAGCGCTTATGTGAAATCAACGGCAGCCATAGGTAATATGTATGCGGGAAGGTTTGATGCTTCCAATAACTATATTACCACAGCTATACCTGTTACCACAACCTGGACACCAATTTCAATGAATGTAGGTGTAACCAATGGCAAATGTGAAATTGGATTTACAAGTATTTCAACTGCCGGCAATCAGTTTATTGCTTTTGATGATATGAGTTTTACCCTTACAACAACCGCAACAGGTGCAAGAGAAGCAAGTGCCAACGGAAAGAAATCGGAAAACACTGAACCTGCTCTCAACCGCTTTAATGTTTATCCTAACCCTTCAAGCGGTATCGCCAATATTTCTTATACGGCAATGCATAACGAACAAATTGCTATTCATCTTTATGATACTCAGGGAAGATTGGTTAAAACTATTTTTACCGGAACTGCATTAAAAGGAGTAGAACAAAACTATACTATAGACGGAAGTTCATTAAGAGAAGGTTTGTATATCATTAAATTAAAAACTTCTTCTGAAACTATTAATAAAAAAGTGATTTTTAACAGGTAGATGTTATGGTAATAACAATATCTGTTAATTCTAAGTTATAATAGTAATTAATTTTAAAAAAAAATTAATTACTATTATAACTATATCTCTGTTTCATTAATGAAAAAGTCTGTTCATTAAACATTGTCAAGTATTAATATTTTTATTTAAGATAAAGGAATTTATTATTTATAAATCGAATTATGCCCAACCAATGGTTTGTTTTTTGATTAGTTAAAAAAATAATTGAAAAGGCCAATCTTTTGATTATTACAAAAAAAAATCCTTCGGAAAAATTCCAAAGGATTTTTAAGTAAAACCAAATTGTACTTTTATTAACTATTAATTTTTTTCCACGAAACCTCAAAAACAGTTTCAATACCATTTGATAAAATGGGTTGTGTGGAAAGGGTTAAAATATCTCCATTAAGTTTTCCATATCTGAATTGATTCATTCCTACCCAATTTGGATAGAGGCTGCCTGTTACATGATGAGTTATTTCTCCGGGATTATTTTCAATGTAATCACCGTAGTAAGCCAGATAACTTGTAAAGGCTTCAGACATTTCGCTGCCTGTACCTCCATTAAATGCTTCTGATTCAAACTTTTTTCTATTGCTTTTCATCAGTTGGGCATTCATTTTTCCATTTTTATCGTACATTAATATGCCTTGTGGATTTTCTCCAAAATAATTGACAATTTCTCCTTTTTCATTTTTAAAAGTCCAGGATATAAGTTGCCAACTGCCAATTATTTTTTCGGTTAATTTTTCCATATTGATTAAATTAATTAACAATCGCCATTGTGGTTGGAATGGTTCTTCCTGCAAGCGCACCCTTCCAAACAAGTTGTACACCTCCCAGTAATTCATCGCTCACCATTGTGGCAACAAATGCCGGATCGTGTTCAATATAGCGGTGACCACCATTTCTGGAAATTAATTTAAAGGAGCTGTTGGTTTCTTTTTGCCATTTCTCCATTTGTTCTTGCTGCACACTTTGGTCTTTGCTTCCATGAATGGCAATTAATGGGATTTCAAAAGCATCTTCCCTTTTAAATTCATATTGTGTTAATATTTGCAAATCAGATCTTAAAATATTAACCAATATTTCCTGTAATTCTTCATCCGCAATGTTTTCATGACTTAAGTGAGGAAAACGTTTAATCAGTTCGGCCTGAGTTAAAGTATATTCAACCTGTTTTTTATCGTAAGAACCTAACCACGGTGTAGAAGAAACGAACATTTTAACAGGTAGAGCCTGATTTAATCTTCTTAACTCGCGCGTTACTTCAAATAATAATGCACCTCCCATACTGTGCCCAAAGAATGCAAATGGTTTATCGAGCTTTTGCATTAAGTGTGCTGTTAAATTTTTAACGAGGCTCTCCATATCATGGTATGCAGGTTCATTGATTCTTGTTCCTCTTCCCGGAAGTTCGATACAAACCATTTCAACATCTGCATTTAAATGTTCTTCCCAACCATTAAATAAACTGCTGCTTCCTCCCGCATCATGAAAGCAAAACAACCTCATCGATGCATTTTTATTTGGCTTAGGTATTACCAGCCAATCTCCACCTGCTTTTATTAATTCTTTAGCGGTTGAAATTTCTTTTAAAGATATTTCATGTAAGAAAACGGCATACTCACTTATACTTGGCTGCATCCAAAATGTAGTAACCGAAAGCTTACATTTAAAAATTTTCTCTAAAAGGTTTCTTAATTGAATGGCCATTAATGAATCAATTCCCAACCCTTTAAAAGTCATTGAATTGTTTATGCGGTCAATCGGTGCTTTAATAATTTTCGAAACCTGAGAAATAAGTTGTGTTTCGATGGAAGCCAGTTGAGCTTCTTTAGATGCAGCGCTTAACAATGATTCAAGGAAATCTTGTTGTTTATCATCTTCTTTTACATTTTCCAATAAATTTGATAAATAACCTGTTCGGGCAAGTGAGGAGTAATAACTTGCGCATTGTGTTGCATCAAGTTTTAATATTCCCATTTGAGTATAAGATTTATTGTAGATTTTACTTAAAATTCCTAAAGCATCACTCATATTCACTGCTTCAAAACCTTCAGCTTTAGCATATTTTTCTAAATCCGATGAGTTTGCAACCATTCCCACATCTTTCATAACACCCCAATTTATGCTCATGGCAGCTAAACCTTTTTGTTTGCGGTGGTGGGCAAGTGCATCTAAAAACGAATTTGCAGCTACATAACTTGATTGGCCGCTTAGACCTATTAAAGCGGAAGCAGATGAGAATAAAACGAAACAATCCAAAGGCATTTCCTGAGTAAGTAAATGCAAATTCCAGGCGCCTTTTACTTTCGGAGAAAGTATGGTATTGAAAGTTTGTGCATTATGCTCTAAAATTGTTTTTGCTTCTATTAATCCTGCTGCATGAATAACCCCACCCAATGCCGGCATATGTGCTTCAATGTCACTAAAGGCCGCCTTAAGCATAGTATAATCACTTACATCGGCATCGATCAATCTGAAATTCCCACCTGCTGATTGTAAGGTTTTTATTTTTTCGTTTATTTCTGCAGATGCTTTACCGGAGCGGCTAAGTAAAGCAAAGTGACGTGCCCCTCTTTCAAACATCCATTCTAAATATGAAAATCCTAATCCCCTAAAACCGGTTATTAAATAAGTAGCATTTGAGTTAAACTCCGGTTCTGTCCATTCGTAAGAATTTTCTATTTGATTGCTTAAGCGTGATACATATTTTTTTGACCCTCTTATAGCAGTTTCATCTTCATTGCTTTCTGTTCTTAATAATTCGGCAAATAAGGTATTTATTTCTTCCTCAGTAAATTTAAAACTTAAATCAAACCTTCTGCAAGAGTAAGAAGATTGTTCATTGGCAACAACTCTGGATAAACCCCAAAGCGGAGAGTTTACAACATTAACAGGTGATAATTCATTTCCTATTTTATTTACCCCATTAGTTATTATACATAATTTAGGCAGGTGAGTTAATTTAAAAGAAGCTAAGCTTTGCAATAAATATGTTAAACTTAAACTGCCCAGTTTTTGTAATTCAATAATTTCTTCTGCATTACATTCTGTGGTATTCCAATGTGTGTAAATGCTGCTGCAATGAACAATGCCTGCAATTTTTTTATTTTCTGTAATTAACAAATTATTTAATAATTGGTCATAGTGGCTTTTCTTACCATAATTTATTTTAAAATCCAGCTCTTCATGCCCCCAACTTGTTGATTTTACCTGTTCGTAAAGCCCATCATATGCAACATGGATATATTCTATGCCTTCCGATTTAAAATGCTTACTTAATTGCCTGCTTATACCGGAAGTTTCTCCTAAAATTAACCAACAGCCTTCTTCTGCCATAAGCGGTTTTTTAACTATTGGCGATTGTTCGAGCCATGTATTTTTATATAACCAGCTTTTTAATTCACCTTCCTGATCCTTCACCATTTGAGTATCCAATACCTTTCCTTTCAGCCCTGTAACTTGCATTATTGAATTACCACCGGGAGTGAAAAGTAAAATATCGGCACATACTTCTGTTATTTGTTCACTAATATTATTTTGATTTAGTTTTGCATACACCCATAATTCATCTTGAGGATTATAATCATGTAACAGATTAAAATTACCGATTGAGGTTAAGAAAGTAGTCCTTTCGGCTTTAATATTATTAGAATCAACAATATTTGTAAAAAGCGAATGGAAACAAACATCAGCTAAAACAGGATGAAGGTTGTATTGGTGCGATGATTTTTTAACTCTTTCATCAAGAGAAATTTTACACACTACTTCATTTTCATATTTCCAAAACTCTTCAACACCTTGAAAATAATTACCATAATTTAAACCCAGTGTTTCCAACAGTTCATAATAAATTCTTCCTTCAAGTCTTTTACCTGAAGTAAATGTTTCCAGATCCGGTAATTGAATTAAATTAATGTTATTATTTTCTGATAAAGCCGTTCCATCAGCGAGTAAAAGCCAAGGTTCATTCTTGCCCGGTTTGCGATAAAAATTAAATTTAATTTCGTTTAAATTAATTATTTCAATTTTAATCTGAATGGTAATTGATTTTTGATCTTCAAATACAACGGGTTTGTGAAAGTTAAGTTGCTCAATGGTATGTTTGCCTTTTCCCCATAGTTCATTACATGCAGCAAGTGCAAATTCCAGATAAGCAGCACCGGGCAATACAGCAACTCCATTTACCTGATGATCTTTTAAATAAGGATGAGTACCAAGGCTGATTTCTGTTTCCCAAAAACGGATTTTATCAGATTCTGCCAAAGTAACTTCTCTGCCAAGTAAAGGATTCAAATTATTTCCTTTTAACGATTGTCTTTCATCTGAGTGATCTTCCAGTTCATACTTTTCGCGTTGAAAAGGATAACCGGGCAGTTCGGTATGAATATTATTAACTTCATTATAAAATTCTTTCCAGTTAATATTATATCCTTTTGCAAATAACTCTCCAAAGAAACTGTAAATTGTTTCTCTTTCAGCTTTGTTGCGTAATAAAGAGGGGATGCTTACAGCTTTTGAATTAAATGCTTCCGCGCATTCGCCTACAGCATTAGTTAATACAGGGTGAGGGCTTACTTCTATAAAATAAGTATATTTTTCTTTTAACAATTGTTCTATAACACCTGAAAATTGAACTGTTCCTCTTAAATTGTTAACCCAATAATCAGCGTCCATATTTTCTCCGTCTAATTCCAAATTAAGAACCGTTGAAAATAAAGGTGTTGAATTTTTTAAAGGATTAATGTTTTTTAATGCATCTCTTAAAAGTTCTTTTAGAGGATCCATTTGCGGGCTGTGAGATGCTACATCCACTTTAACTTGTTTGCAAAACAAACCTTTTACTTCTAATTCTGCTAATACCGATTCTATGGATGTTTGGTCGCCTGCAATTACAGTTGATTTTGGGCTGTTGCTTACCGCTACTGATAATTTACCGGTGTATTTTTTAATTATATTTTCTGCATCTAAAACAGTAAGTTCGGTTACTGCCATTGCACCACCCTTGCCACTTACGGTTTTCATAAGTTTACTTCTGGTGCATATTATTTGTGATGCATCATTCAAACTTAAACTTCCGGCAATATAAGCTGCTGCTACTTCTCCCATACTATGCCCGACTACAGCATCAGGGATAACTCCCCAGCTTTTCCATAATTTTGCAAGTGAAATTTGGATTGCAAATAATGTTGGTTGAATAATATCTATTTCATCCAGGCGGCTGTTTTCAGGCTCTGCAAAAAGTTGTTCTGTTAAGCTCCATGTTGTAAACGGTGCAAAAGCATTTTCGCATTCTTCAATAGATTGTTTGAAAACAGGTTCTTTTTCAAACAATTCCCTGCCCATTCCTAACCACTGCGAACCTTGACCCGGAAAGATGAATGCTATTTTCCCCTTGTTTACAATACCACCTGAAATATTATCTGATTTATCATTTAAAAACGATTCAAGATTTTGAATAATTTCATATTTGTTATATCCGGAAACCATCGTTCTGTATTCAAATGCCGGCCTCTTTAGTGCCGATACTGCACAAAGTTTAAAAAGTGACTCTTCAGCATTATCAACATTTGTTTCTAAATGAGTAATATATTGTTTTACATAAGCCTTTAAAGCATTTTCTGATTTTGCCGAAATCGGTAAAATAAATTTAGCATTTTCATTAATTGAAAAAGAACTGCTTAATGCCAACGGTCTGTATTCTTCCAAAACTGCATGGGCATTCGTACCTCCCCAACCGAATGAATTTATTCCGGCTTTTAAGGTTTCATTGCCAACAGTAGGCCATTTACTCAATACATTTTGGACTTTTAATTTAAGTTTTGAAAAATTAATATCAGGATTTGGAGTTTTAAAATTTAAATTTGGCGGTAACATTTTGTGGTACATAGATAAAACCACTTTTAATAAACCTGCTATCCCTGCCGCACCTTCCAAATGACCAATGTTTGTTTTAACAGAGCCGACATGCAATGGATGGTTGCTTTGCCTGTTTTCACTAAAAAATTCGCCTAAAGCTCTGGATTCAGTTGGATCACCTAATCGAGTGCCTGTTCCATGTGCTTCAACATAATGAATTTCTTCAGGTTTAATGCCTGATTTTAAGTAAGCTGCTTTTAAAACTTCTTTTTGACCTTCAACACTTGTTGCCGGCAGATTAACATTATATCCATTATTATTTAAAGCCGTTCCTCTAATAACTGCGTAAATTTTATCCCCGTCACGTTCAGCATCAGATAGTTTTTTTAATAATAACATTCCTGCTCCTTCGCCTCTTACAAAACCATCAGCACCTGCATCAAAAGTACTGCATCTACCTTTTTTTGATAATCCTCCAAATTTTGTCAATAAAATATATTGGTCCGGGTCAAGACAATGGTTTACTGCACCTGCCATTACCATTTCACTGCTGCCATCCCATAAACTTTGGCAGGCTAAATGTATGGCCACTAAAGAGGAAGAGCAACCTGTGTCCATTACTAAACTTGGCCCTCTAAAACCATAAGTGAAAGATATTCTGTTAGCAATAATATTTGATGATTGGCCTACGGCTGAGTGCGAAGTAACAGAGGCATTTTTATGTTTTCTTAAATGTTCAAAATCACTCCAAATGTTACCAATATAAACGCCTACTTTTTTCCCTTGAATTGAATCAAAAGGTATGCTTGAACTTTCCATACTTTCCCAGGCCAATTCAAGCATGAGTTTTTGTGATGGGTTCATTTCAATTGCTTCGGATGGCGAAATATTAAAAAAGAAAGGATCAAAATCATGTATCTTTTTCAACATGGCTGCATGCCTTTGATGCGTTTTATTGATTGCAGTACTATCAGCATCGTAATAATCGTCAACATTCCAACGATCTTTGGGGATTTCTTTTACTGCATCTACTCCTTTACTTAATAAGTCCCAAAATGCCTGAATATTGTCAGCTTCGGGAAAACGACATGAGATGCCAACAATTGCTATTGGAGAATAATTTTCTGATTGCGGAATTGAGTTAATTTGACCCATAGGATTAGATCTTTAAAGTTTGGTTTTAGGAAATTAATTAAAATAAAAAATGGATTAATGTAAGCAAGACATGCATTAAAAAGCATATCCAAGTAATTCTACAAAATCTAAAAAATAATTTTAAGGGGCGTGATATATGTGTCCTACTAAACGAACAATACAAACGTACAGGAGATAAATGTTATAATATTTAGTTAATCAATGATAAACATACTTATGAATGTTTTAACATGCTTTAGTTTAAATAGACAGAAAGGAAGGGTACTTTAACAGATATTATCGTTGTTTTATATAATAAATCTATGTAATTATTAAATGTTTTAAATAATGCCTATATCTTATATTAATTACATTGGGGGAGACAACTATGTATATTAATTCGTTTAACTAAAATTTATTACATAATTATTGTGTATTCTTTTTTATTCTCATCCTATAAAAGGTATTAAATTAATTTCTACAGCCTCGGAAGTGCAAAGGCAGGCACAATATTGTGCATGGATATTTATATTTTGCAAAAACCACTTTTTGTCTGATCCAAATATCAAAGCATGATTTTTATTTATAATTATTTCATTAAATGGAATGGTCATTCCTTTTCCATCTGCTTTTGCTACACTTTCTTTTTTGCACCACAATTCAAAAAATAAATGGTTATTAATAGAATTTATTATTTTATCTTTTTCAACTTCTGTAAAGCAATTGTTATATTCATCCGGTTTAATATCCCTTATGTTTTCTACATCAATGCCAAGCTGTATATTTTTAGAAGCCGCACATATAACAACATTTCCTGAATGGGAATAGTTAAAATAAAGATTGGGGTGGTAAGGTTTTCCAAATTCATTTTTTTTAATTTCCAGAATCGTATTTTCATCCATATTATAGTCAGAAATTAATTTTTTTATCATTAACCATGCTATGAGAGATAAATATTTATTTTTGGGGTTTAAATAGGTAGGAAGATGGGTTTTGATAGAGTTTGGAAGTTGGGATATTGCCTTATTAATTTCACTTTCAGAAATAAACTCAGGAATTATTGAAAAATAAATTTGAATTTTTTTATCCGACATAATTTATTATTATGAATATATCAATATTGATTTTTAGATATTTATAAATTTAAAAATGATAACGTGATATTCATTTTCTGTTTATAATGTTTTTAACGCTATCTATGAGATTGTATTTTTATAAATAAGTACTACATTCAACATCGTTTTTTAAATTAATACAATTATTTTATGAAATTAAAAGAAACAAGGTTATTAAATCTGAAAGAATTATTGTTGGGAGCAAAGTATGAATCTATTCAATCAGAAAAACCTTCTTTTCACCCTTCCGAAATTGCTGAAGCTATAAATTCAATCCCTGACGTTAATCAGGTTAAAGCTTTTCAGGTTGTAAATAAGTCAATTTGGATAAATGTTTTCGAGTATTTAAGCTTCCAAACACAACAAAATATCCTTTCTCAATTAAGTGACGAAGATATAACCATTATATTAACCAAAATGTCGCCTGATGACAGAACTGTACTTTTCAGCCAGTTATCGGGTTTGGAATTAACTAAATACATGAATTTACTTCATGGAGAAGATAAGGCCGAAGCACATAATTTATTGGGATATGCCGAGAATAGCATTGGAAGGTTGATGAATACAGATTTTTTCAGTTTCAAGCATGAAATAACAATAGCAAAAGCTATAGAACAAATCCGCGCAGAAGGTAAAGACAACGAAACTTTAAACATGATTTACTTAACTGATGCAGAGGGAAAATTAATTGACGACATTCCATTAAGAAGATTGTTACTTTACTCACCCGATAAAATGATGAGCGAAATAATGGACCATAGTTTTATAAGGCTTCATGTAAACGATAAAAATGAGGAGGCAATAAAAATTTTTAAAGAATATGATAGAGTGGCTTTGCCGGTAGTGAATGATGAAAATATTTTATTAGGCATAGTTACTATAGATGACGTATTGGATGTAGTTGAAGAAAGTGATACACAAGATATTCAAAAATTTGGAGGTGTTGATTCATTAGACATGCCTTATGCAAAAACACCCCTTTTCGAATTGGTTAAAAAAAGAGCAGGATGGTTGGTAATTTTATTTTTGAGTGAAATGTTAACTGCAACTGCCATGGGTTTCTTTGAAGATGAAATTGCGAAAGCTGTTGTATTGGCATTATTTATACCTTTAATCATTTCAAGTGGAGGTAATTCGGGTTCGCAAGCTGCCACTTTAATTATCAGAGCCATGGCTTTGCGAGAAATTACATTAAAAGACTGGTGGAAAGTAATGCGAAAAGAAATTTTTTCCGGTTTGATGTTGGGAGGAGTATTAGGAACAATAGGTTTTTTAAGAATTTTAATTTGGCAAAATTTACATCTTTATAATTATGGTGATCATTGGTTTTTGATTGGATTAACAATAAGTTTTACTTTAGTAGGTATAGTTATGTGGGGAACAATATCAGGATCGATGATACCTTTTGCTTTAAAGCGTTTTAAATTAGATCCCGCTACATCTTCAGCTCCATTTGTAGCGACATTGGTGGATGTAACCGGTTTAATAATATATTTTACAGTAGCTTCGGTTATTTTAAAAGGGACTTTGTTGTAGTATTTTATGATGGAATACAATTTTAAAATTATTTTTTTATAGGATCGACATTTAAATTTTTTACATTATTTCCTTTTTTTATTCCAATACAATAAAAAATATTTACCAAAATATTTAAAAACAAATTAATCATCCAAAATGAATTTGCAGCTTTTGAATCAGTTTGGATAAGATAGTTGCTTAATAAAAACAAGAAGAAGGTACCGGCAAAATATATTAGAAATGCTGAATTAATCCAAAACATTTCTTCTTTGTATATTTCCATTCCCTGGTTTTTATTCATTAATTCATAAAATCCCAATAAACTCCATAGGATTACCATTATGCCAATAGGTGCTTGAGCAATTGAAGGATAATTATATATACCTTCTATTAAAATACCCACGAACACGGCAAAAAGATTAACTAATATTCCTATAAAATAAATCATTTTTCTTAAAATGACAGTTGACACATAGTTATAATATATTAAACTAATAAATATTCCTTCTATAAGCCCAATTAGATGCATAAAGGGCATGTTGTTACCCCAATGAAAAAGAAATATCCATAAGTAAGAGAATAAATCAATTATTGAAATTAAAATAAAAAAAAGAATTAGGATTTTTTTAAATAAAATAATGTCACCTTCTTTTTTAAGAGAAAAGAAGGTGACTATAGGAAAAAAATTTGAAGCTATTGATAAATAATAAAAGAACTGACTACTCATACTAATTACATTAAAGGGGAATTAGTAGGGCAATTAGGAGGGCAAGGAGAGGATTTATCTGCAATTGAATTATTTAGCATTGGTGTATTTGGGCTTGAGCCATACATTATTTCGGTTGGGATTTGATCGTTTCCTTCTTTATCTACTCCTACTAATAATAAATGTTTTTGGCCACTGTCGTCAATGGCATAATAAATTCTCATACCTACACAATCGTGTTGGCTTAATACTTTGTGAATTATGCTTTTTCCAAACATATGTGCTTTAATTTCATTTGGATCATGATGTTTGTCCCTGAAATTTTTCGTCCATTTTTTTGCTTCATCTAAAGAGATGTCGCCGCCGGTACTTTCATTCATAATAGCCATAAAGTTGTTTGTTTAGGTGGATTTGTTTAAAGCAATCTACAATGATATTTCTATTATGCAAATTTAAAGCATTATATTTTTCCTAATTTTTGTTATAAACTTTACTACCGTATTTCTACGCAAAAAATACCGTAGAAATACGGTAGTAAATACCGTATTTCTACGCTTGACTTTTGTTATCTAATTGAGTGATATTTGTAAACAATTACAGCAAAGAAAAAATTAACTCAAACAATTGCGCTTTTTGATCCGTCAACCAATTAAAGATTTCGTTTCCTTCAACTAACTATTTAAATAATTTGATAAATATCTTTCAAATTATATTTTTTAATTAATTTTTTAATGAGATAAGGATAAAAAATAGAAATGACAGGATATTATCGACCTGTTATTTCTATTTTTTGTAAAGGGTTTGCTCCTAAAATCTCTATAATCTTTTACAACTTCATCATACAATAAATCACCTTGGAGAGAATAACCTTTTAAAATGTAATTTATCTGATAGAGCCAATCCATTTGAAAACCAAACATTTATAGATTTCATTCCTCCCATTACAGCATAAAAATCCCAAACACTGCACTCCATTTCTTCAACTATACGGAGAGTTAGTAAAACGCTCTACGTATATTTTATAAATAAAGGTAATTTGCAGCCTTCGCTCGCGTCACGCGAGTGTGGGTTTTAATCGGCCTCCGGCCTTGTTTACTTAAAACGATTATCGATAATTAAAAAATGAGTCAATATATTTTAATCTTGAGAAGACATGATTACAAATATATATTAAAGTGGAAAATCTACAATATTGACGGTAAAGCTTTAATGGAAAGCCCTTTAAAAGTATAAAGATAGTTTGATTAAGAAAAAAAACGCCGGAGGCGCATTAAACGCACACTAGCGGGACGCGAGCGAAGGTGGGTTCTAATATTTTTCTTTTTTGATCACGGATTTTTATAGATTACGCTGATTGCACGGATTTTTTTCTCTGTGTAATCAGAGTAATCCTCTTTTTAATCCTTGATTCTAACATTTTTTTCATCCTCATTTATTTACAATCATTTTCAATTCCTTTGCATCATTTTCTGTTATTACTCTTACTAAAAAAGCTCCTGATTGGGAATCCTGCAGCTTAATCGCTTCATTTATTTCTTTAATATCTTCCCAGTTTTTCCTGTAAACTTCATCACCTCTTATATTATAAATCAAAATAATCAATGGCTGCGATTTGACCAAGCCTACTTTTACTGAAAACTCCCCTGTATTTGGGTTGGGTGTGATGCTGAAAACTTCTATCGGCCTTACTCCGGGTAATAATAATTTGGGGGTATTAGGGTCATAAGGCTTGATGGTGATGGTTTTGGTTAGTGAGTATTCACAATCACCAAAATTTGCGCGCATACTTATTGAGTAAATACCTGCGCTTGGGAAACGAATTTTAGGTGAATCTGAAACCGAATCTATCACTTGCGTATTCTTATCAAAAGTCCATTTCACTTTATCAGGCAATGGCCGGCTTATGTCCACTACTACAATTGTATCTAAGGCACTTTGCAGACTGGAGACTAAAAAAAGTGTTTCAGGCTTATCCTTCCTTTGCTCAATTTTAGCTGTAGCTGTGCCGGTGCAACCCCTGTTGTCTTTTACTATAATATTGTAAGAGCCTGTGGCTACATTGTCAAAGTCGGGTTTATCATGATAGCTTTGCCCGTTATCAATGGAATATTGATAAGGAAGTTCGCCGCCTTCCACTGTAAGTTTTATTTTTCCATTGGTTTGTTTGTAACAAACTGCCAGAGCTTTTACGGTGATGTTTACAGCGTTTTCAGTAATTTTTACCGGGTCGGGGAAAGTATAAGAGCAATTATTGCTATCAGTTACTTTTATGGAATAGGTACCTAAGCCTAAGAGGGTATTCTCGTCAAATTGGGTGTAGTTAACGCCATCAAGTGCATATAAAGTTTGGTAAGGTAAAGCACCACCCGAAAGAATCGCTTTCAAATTCACCTTATCGCTCACACAACCGGGTCTAATTTGCTTTACTGCGGTGATGAGCAAAGGGTCAGGTTCAGAAATATTTATTGGATCTGATATAATTTCGCAGGTGCTGCTGCTTTTGTCCTGCACTTTTAAGCGGTAGGTGCCGACTGAAAGTTGGGTTAAATTGATTTTGTCAGTGGCAAAGGTACTCCACTGGTTGTTGATACTTTTCTCCCAGATGTAATTAAATGCTCCGCTTCCGCCTTGAACGGTGGCAGTAATGGTGGCATTGTTATCTCCGTTGCATTTAATATCAGTTTTGGAGGTGCTGATAATTATTTTATTTGCTTCGGAAATGGTAACGGGCGATGGATACACGTAATTGTCCTGACAACCGGGTTCGCCACTTAACAGGGTTATTTGATAGCTTCCTGCATATAAATTGGAAAAGGTGGAATCAGGTTGGTCGGTTAATTGTCCGCTGCCTGTATTTTTAATCCGGTATTTGTATTTGCCTGTTCCTCCAAAAGGTGTGATGATAATTGAACCCTGATTAGTGCCAAAGCAACTGATATTGGATGTTTTTACATTTTTTATAACGATGGGTGCAAGACCGCTTATCTCAAAATATTTTATAAAAGGTTTGCAATTCCTTTCTGCATCATAAATGTAAAGGTTGTATTTACCTTCCTGAAGGTCATTAAGTATCCATTTGTTGTTTTGGGCATCTGCAGCATCATAACTTTTTGTCCTGTATGCGGTGCTGTCTGTTTTATTAAAATTATATTTGTAGAGGGTGTATTTATATTTAGCATTGGTGGGGCTGCCTCCTGTTGATTGGACTTTGAGTGTGCCATTGCCGGGGTATGCGCAGGTTGTGCCATTGGTTTCAAATATTTCTTTTCCAAACTGGTCTTTTGCTATGCTTACGGAGGTGGGTTCTATTAATGTAATGTTTTGGCTGACTGTCTGGCAGAAATCTGTAATGGTTATTTTGTATATGCCGGGTTTTAAG
The DNA here is from genome assembly GCA_965248855.1 of Spirosomataceae bacterium. Taxonomy (GTDB): domain Bacteria; phylum Bacteroidota; class Bacteroidia; order Cytophagales; family 172606-1; genus CBDFKQ01. The sequence continues at coordinate 290,169 of CBDFKQ010000012.1, forward strand.
TTGTTTAAATTACTTCCCGGACTAACCTGATTAAATAAAGTGTTTCCTAATGGGTCAATAACGGTGATGGTGTATGGATTTTTGCCATATAAAGGAGCAAAAGTTAAGGAGCCGTCGTTCGCGCCAAAGCAACTGATATTTGTAGGGGATAAAGAAATTTGGAGGGCAGGGATTTCAGGTACTGTGATGTTGAAAAACCGGGTAGCACAAGCACCATCAACGCCCTTTGCTAAAAGTTTTAAGGTATATGCACCGGCCTTTAAACCACTGATTTCATAATCACTGTTTCCTTTGGGAATAGTGCCGCTCTGCTCTACATTAGTTATACAATTTTGATTGGCATTATCACTGTTAGATTTGCAAAGGCTTGTATTATTTCCTCCTTTAAGTACTACATATTCATAATCCCCTGTAAATCCTTTAATTCCTTTTAGTAAAATTTTTCCGGTGCTTTGATTGGAGCAGGAGGCGACTGTTGGATATGAAGTAATAGTCGGGGCAGGGGGAAGGAATAATATATTATTTAGTACGCCATAGCCTAATTTGCCTAAATAATCCGTGCTTGACAAACCGTCCGGTGTACTCGCTCTGGCCTTTACACGAAAATTAACCAACCTTGCATCCCCGATTTTGCTAATATCGTTTTGAAATACTGCCGAAAAGGGATTAAAATTAATGGTATCTGTAGAGGTAACACCCAGTGTTTTCCAAATGGCGGGGTAATCGTATTGAACAATACATTGCTCACAACTTGCGTCAAAATTTTGACCGCATTCATTTGAAGTTTGATAATCCCCTGTGCAATTATCTCCAAATGATGAGATGTAGGAGCTATTTATGGTATCGATATCACCTTGCAGGTTATACTCCCACACATATTCAAAATTTTCTTTATGCGGCTGGTTGGTGTTCGTTTTTAAAGTAGTTTGCTTATCGGGACAAAATTTTGAATTTGAGCCATTTCCCAGGGCAATGTCAGTATTTTTAATTTGGATATCATCCGGCTTGCTCACTGAATAACGTACTTTATATTCAAATATAAAAAAGTTATCACTTGCCGGAAATCTATTCGAATTTGCAAAACCGTTTGAAAAAAAACCTGAAAACACGCCCGGCTTGAAGTCATTCAAATTAATTTGGGTAAATAAAAAATGTTCGTTATTATCCTGGGGGCCAACATTTGGGCGGTCATAATTGCACCTGTCCCTTGCTCCCTGATCTTCCCAAGACCATATTTTAAAAGAAAAAATATTTTGAGACGAATTAGGATCAAATGAAACTGTAAAACTTTTCAAATTAATATCGGTATCATAAATATATAAGGTGGAAGAATCCCTTGGGTTAAGAAAATAGTTGCCGTATTCAAGGCAACCTTGACCATAAGGGGTTATATCAGTATCATAACCTTCATTTCGTAAATAATCAGCGTTTTCTTTGTAATAAGGATGGGCAACAGGTGTGCCGATTTTTGAAATTAGTTTGGTGATTTTTATTTCAACTTTAACTTTTTGCTGCGCATTTGTGGGCGAGCTGTATATACTTATGATGATACTCATCAGTATCATCATAAGTATTCTTTTTAAGTAAGCTGCCTGAAAAATAGTAAAGGGTAATACCATATTATTTTATTTTGAAGATCGGTGAGTTTTTATAATCGCCGACATAACTATATTTTTTATTCAAGTATCTTATATTAGTTACTACATATACAGTATCACCTGATTTAAGATTATAATTACTAGTCCCGATGTTTTTTACTTTCCATTTAAAATGGTAATTTACGCTGGTAGAGGGTGGGTTTACATTAAGGGAATCAAATCCCTGTTCGGCCGGAGTTCCGCAACTTCCATATTTGCAAGAATAGTTAACCTGTAGACCTGTGTACAAGGTTTTGATCTGTCCATAACCATTGTCTTTAAAGTTCACAACAAAATCAACACTATCGCCTATTACATAAGCACTTTTCATTTTAGTTTTATCAAATGATACAGTGGGGTATTGGCCAGGCGAAATGTCCGGCTCTGAATCTGACTTTTTACAGGAAATGAATGTAATAACCAAACAAAAAACAAAGAGTAAGTTAATTTTCATAAATAATTTTACTTAATTAAAATGATATTGATAAGACCAGAATTATTTAAAACATGACAGAAATATTTTTTTTCTTTCAAATAGTTCGTACGCATAATTCTACTTTACAAATGTAATAGTTTTAATGAATATTGGTAGATCATTGTTTTGATAGCAGCAACCATAAATGACATCGCAAACAAGCAAATTAGTTCTTTTTAGCCATTAAATACCCGAAAATTTCAGTAGCTTTTTTCCAATTCTTTTTTAAAATCGGTCTACTTAGGCTCGTTTCGCCGTTTGAAGTTTCTCCGGAAAAATGGCAGAATTTTTCCGAATATTCAGGATTATTGAATTTACCCCATTCTTTATATGATTCTAAGCTGAAGGGTCTTTCAATATTAAAAGGTATTTCGACTCCAGAACGGATGCAATAGCCGGTTTGCTTATCAGTCGGTTGCTTATGGGTTTTAGAAATAGTTGGGTTATTGTCTGCTTTAACCGGATTTCCTTTGTATTGTAAAGCCGTTAATTCAAAACGTTGGCTGGTTTGATTTATATATTCCACTTCGTTCAAGGCATCGTTATACAAATCAAAATCCGCAGGATCATTTTTGTCAATTAAAACACCCATTTCTTTGTTGTTTGCCATAGAGAACTCGTAAAGGTTTAAAGAGCTGATAACCATTTTGTCCTCATTCAGATAACATTTAGCGTGTAAGCACATTGTATTTTAGAATTACAGGCCTGAGTCCTTGAAGAAATTTTATTTCGTCAGGATTTAGCTCCTGTTTCCCAAAAATTATTGTTGTTAATTTATCTTTACTGCTTCGATATGTTAACAATTCTTTAAAGTCTTTCGAGAGTTTTAAATAAGGGGAAATAAGAATGAGCTTTTCACCTGCATTCTTAATTAGTTCTTCTATTTCCGAAACCGCCTTTCTGGTATTTATGAATTTTGCCATTATATATTTGTTTATAGCTAATTGTTAAAGAGTATCAAATTATTTTTAGTTTACGAATTTATTCAATAACAAACCTTACAAGCCCTAAAACCCCCTTTCTTAGCATCAGTTTCTGAAATTTTAATTATTTTGTGAGTGCAACTTTCCAAGCCACCGCATTTATGTATTATGATATTTTTTAGCAAATGGGCTGTCGCAAATAAGGACTGTTGCCAATTTCAATTTCATGTATGATTTATTTTGCGTTGTTGGAGCAATAAGAAAGAAAAGCATTAATAAAACCTTTAATAATTTCATTCTGATCATTTTATTTTGTAACAAAAATATTAACCCACTTCCACCTCATAGTCAAGTGCTGAAAATATAAATCCTTTTAAACCTGCTTCTTCAATCGAAGATTTCAATCTGGATGAAATTATTTCCCCACTTTTATTTATTCCAAACAATGCAATAAAATCTACTTCTTCATTTAAAATTAATCTTTTAGTAATTAAATCTTTCTCATAATCAGAATCTTTTTCAATTGAACTTCTTAACTTCATATATTCTTCAAAGTTTTTAAAATTTACAAAAGAACCATTTGCCTCGTTATAAAAATTTGATTTCTCAAAATTGATATAGTTGGATTTTACACCTCAATATTGAAATATCCAATAATCATATTTCTCAACCTTATAAAGTAATTTTGTAAGGTAAAAATGATAACCCTTCGCTATTTTAAATCGCTCAAATACTTTTTTGCATTTATTTGAAATATAATATGCACCTCCTGTTGGGTATTCTCCTATAAACCCATGTATATCCTGCAATCGCCATTCCCATTCCTCTTTTGGTCCGAAGCTTTGAACATGGAAATAGTCAAATATAGGCGCATCATATAGGATCTCTCCTTGACCCAACCGATCAAAATATTTTTTTCCGTTGGGTACATATTCACCATTCGCGTGGCCTAATACCCTATCTTGTTCTGGAAACCGCCTTTGAAAATTTACTTTATAATAAATCATGGCTTAGAAGTTAGTTATATCATTCGCAGCTAAGTACTAAGAGCTGATAGGCATCAACATTTTTTCTCTTATGTATTGTCGAAATGTTTTTTTAGTATAGTACACTTCATTTGAGTCATGCCAAAATTCAATAACTTCGTCTGTGTTTTTTGATAAATCAAATCCTGCAAAATCTCCTGAAAGATTATCTCCAAAGAATTTAATTTTATCATCTACTTGAAAGACATCATCAAGCCCCAAATCATTAAAATCAAATAAAAAGCCTTTAACATCAAATTGCATTTCTCTAATTACTCCTGCACCAATTTCTAAAAGGTAATCAATGTAATCTTTTGGTACATTTGGATATCTATTTACTATTTGATCGGCTGTCTCATTTGAGATAATTGTTTTTCTATTGACTGATTTTTCGGAATCTTCAAATTTTATTAAAAATTCTCTTTCTTCGGTGTATGCCATATTTAGTTATTTAAATAATTCCTTTGCGGGTGAATCTGCTCCATGAATTCCTCCCTGATGTTCATCTGGGAATTTTGCAGGATGCATATTCCACCATTCGTTATCTCCACCAAATTATTTTTAGTAATCAATTAGATTCAAAAAAATGTCCTTCCTTGTCAAATCTTATTAAGAAATTCTCAAGAGAGTCTGCTATTTTCTCATCAAAATAATAAATAGCATTTTTGCCTTTAATATCTTCTTTATCTATTAATAAGTACTGGCCTTCATTTATTTCGAAGAAAATTAATTTATTTTATAAAAAGGTTCTTGATATATCTCTAAATCAGGATCAAATTCATAGTAATCTTCACGAAGATTAATAATTTTAAAACTATTTACATCTAATAATCTATCATGAGCTATTTTTTCTTCGCAGAAAAAAAAACCGTAACCAACCTCATTATAAAACTTTTTTAATTCTAAAGGTATTTTTATGATTTTATCTATTTCATTAATTATATTAGGATTTAAAGGAAAAAAATTATGTTTGTAATTAGAAAAGGCAGAATTATTTACCTCTTTTTCAGAAGGGAAAATGTATTGATACAAAAATGTAAATTCAGACATATATAAGATATTTAAAAAGTTCCCTTGCTGGTGAACCTGCACCATGTATTCCTGCCTGATGCTCATCAGGGAACTTAGCAGGATGCATATTCCACCATTCATGTTCTCCTCCAAAATTTTGTTCTATTATGTGATGAGCATCATATTTATCACCTATTTTTCTAAGTAATGTTCCGTTTTTACTATAAATCTCTTCTGTAAATACAGGCCAAGTTTGCCCGGTTTCAGTTTCCCATTTTGCTATTAGCTCGTTTCTTTTTGCAACAGTAAATTGTTTGGTATGGATTGCATATTCAGTTGGAGAAAGTTTTCCGTATTGTTTAGCTTTTAATGCATCCTTTAATCCGTCTATCTGTTTTTGTCCTATTTATCTACCTGTTACGGTTTGAATATATTTAAAGTATCTTCTTACTAGATTCCAATCATATTTACCTACCATTTCTACTACTTCATCCGCCTGCTTCTTAATTTCATCCTCGAGTTCATTATCGAGGTTAGTATCATTTTTCTTAAGGTCTTCTACCAATGAGCCGCCCCAAATGATGGCTGCTACTACCACTGCATCTTTTCCACCTTCGTGATAAGCTATAGGGCCGCCGTTGGCATATTTATCAATTTTGCTTTGTACAATGTTTTTAACACCCTTCTTTACATCTTCCCATTTTAATTTTCTTATTTTGTTAAAAGTATTGGTAATGATCTCGGGGTTAGTAGCCACATCCAAACCCAGTTTTATGAACTGCATTTTTTCGGTCACTTCGTCTATCGCCCCATCACTTACCCCTGCCACCATGCCCGGCATTTTAATGGGCGAGTTATTGTATTTGCCTTCTTTGGGGTTCCAGTATTTCTCCGGTAAGGCAGCATTTTCATAAATGCTTTCCCCCAAATCAACCACTTCGGGGAGAAAGGCAAAAAGGTCAGATAGTCACTTTTACAGTGATTTCGTCTCCAGATAATGAATTAAATCGTCCAAAGCTTTCCTGCCAGTTATTTCCTCTCCAACAAAAGGCACATATAATTCTTTATACTTATCTTTTAGCTTATCAAAGTCTGGATCGTTACATAATTTCATTAATGTGAGGGATTGCATTAAGTTTTCTAAGTTATTACTCGATCCGCTTTTACCATTAAGTATTCGCTCCTTTTTGAGCTGATTTGTTGTATTTAGGTTTCTGTATTTGTTAAAGAAAATTAAACCCTTTTGTTTAACAATGCTTATTAACTTTTGTAAAGCCTCATTTAATTCTTGTTCATTCTTGATTTCGATATAATTTTCATTAGAATCTGTTATCATGTCGTAAGAAGATGCAATTGTGGTTGTTAAAGATTTATAATTAGAGTTAACAATATCTTCTCCAAGAAATTTATTTATAATATTTTCTACTTTCTCTAACCGTATTGCAATCGAAAATTCTATTTGAAAAACAGGATTATAGTCAATTATTCGAGCGTAAATCACATCAAAACCAGCTTCGTGATTTCTAAGTATTCTTTCTTTACTTTTAATAAATTGAAAACCATTTTCTTTTAAAGCTTCACTAATCCCTTGTTTTACTAAATTTGATACTTGTTTTTTGTTCATGGCCAAATTGTTTTTACTGTACCACTTGTGATAGTTCCATCAATGCTGTTAGAACGAATAACTTTAGATACTCTTATTTGCCTGCTTTGATATAAAACCCTTTCTCCATTAATTACAACTTCTTCAGCACTTCGTATCTCTATTGGTTTTCCAACTTTAATAGCATCTTGAATAATTTGCTGATTTTTTCTTAAAAGGTTACTAGCACCATATTTTGTTTCATTTAGTATGAATTGCTTTGTTTTTGAATTATAAATAATATTATCAGCAATGGACATTACACCATCTACTTTTACATAAACTTGCTTTAGTATAGTGTATCCCTGCTCAATAGGATAAAGTGTTTTTAAATGGCTTGTAACCAAAGCTTCAAACTGTTTGGCTTTTCTAAACAATACCAACAATTGTGGCCAGGTATTATCTCGTCTCTAAATAATGAATTAAGTCATCTAATGCTTTTCGGCCGCTTTCCTCTTGCCCTGCCCAAGGCACAAGTAGTTTTTTATACTTCTCGCTTAACTCTTTAAAATCCGAATCGTTGCAGAGCTTCATTAATATTAAAGATTGCATGAGGTTAGTAAGAATATGGGCTATGCCTGTATTATCCTTCAAAATATTTTCTTTTTTATTTTGATTGACATTTTGCAGATCCCTATACTTTTTAAAAAAGGTAAACCCATTTTTTTTAACTAATGAAGTCAAATCCTTAATAGCATTTTGCAAATCGGTTTCACTTTTTATCGTTATATAATTTTTGACCGACCCAGATAATAGCTTATATGACGCAGCTATTGTAGGCGTTAATGAATTGAACCGGGGGTTCATAAATCGCTCATCTAAAAACTTATATACCATTTCTTCTACAACGTCCAAACGTATTGAAATAGAAAATTCTACTTCAAAAATAGGATTATAGTCAACCACCCTAATATATATATTATCAAAGCCGCCATCAAACTTACGCATAATGCGCTCCTTAGACTTTAAAAGAATAAAGTCTTCATCTTTCAAATTTTCTGTTAATTTTTCTCTTAATTCGTTAGTTATGTATCGTTTTGTTATCATGGCCAAATTGTTGTTACTGTTTTTGTGTTAATTGTTCCATCAATACTATTTGAACGCAGAATCTTAAATACTTTTATTCTATCACTTTGCGTTCTAATAATGTTTCCTGATTCATCAAGAAGTTGAACAGTCCTTATTTCTATTTCCTTCCCTGCCTTTATCGCATCCTGTATTATTTTTTGATTTTTCCGAAGCGTATTTGATACACCGTATTTTGTTTCATTCAAAATAAACTGACCTGTTTTAGAATTATAAATAATATTATCTGCAACAGACATCACTCCATCTACTTTTACATAAACTTGCTTTAGTATGGTGTATCCCTGCTCAATTGGATAAAGTGTTTTTAAATGGTTTGTAACCAAAGCCTCAAACTGTTTGGCCTTCCTAAACAAAACCAACAATTGCGGCCAGGTAAGTTTTACAGGCTGAAGTTTCGTAGCATATTCTCCAAGCATTTCACCAAACCTTGGTGCATCCTCAACGGCTACAATGGCCTTGCCTTTAGGGCCGGCCAAATAACCCATTGCCAGAGTTGCTACTACATAAGCCCCATCCGTTTTATCAGCATTGATTACTCTTTGCCATGTTTTTTCAATATCAAATTGCAGCGTGGCGATTTTGTAAATGCCGGTTGCTAAATTTTTAGAGGTTTGTATAGGAGATTCAACAAGGTTGATGGCAAACCCGCCTAGGTCTTTGGCAGCCAGATATATACCCCATGAAACGGGCTGATCATGCCTCATGTATTTATCTTCTACGTAAAATAAATAAGAGGATTTTTGGGTTTTTGTAGAATTTTCAAAATATCCCTGCCACATTTTTTCGTATACCCAAAAAAATACTTTTTCATCGGGAAGAATATACGCAATTGTTTGATCCTGTTCGTTTTGTATTAATATGGCATCTTCATGGGTATATTCTATTTTCCCATCGGGGCGAATTATTTTTTGCTTAAAGTAATCGGGCATTTTGGGCATTAATTCTTCCATAGTCAATGTATTACCCAACTTATCAAACACCGAGCAGACATTTTCTTTGTTTTTTGTCCATTGCCCTGCATCTGCTTTCTCTTCTATTTTATCGGTTTCTGATTTTAGTTTAGGTTTTACAGTATTTTCAAGGTCTTTGTAGAAATCGGGATATTTATCAAGCACCATTTTTGTAAACGGCCTTTCATTTTTTTTCTCGATTTTTAATTCATTGTCAATGGATACCAGTATTCTTTTTAGTTCTTCATTACTTTTATCTTGAAGGCATATAGGAAGGTTTAATCTGAAATTATTTTCTTCATCGGCAGGGCCTCGAGTTTTGCTGTTGCGCTCACTTTCAGGGATTTTTAAATAAACTTCTATATCTTTTTCAAAACCCTGCAATATTTCTTCTACTGCTTTTTCTTTTATCAACCCTAATGATAACCATAAACCTTTGCCTAAATATTGGCTCATTTTGGTAAGAGCCGGCGTTGCTTCTTTTATTTTATTTTTTACATTATTAATTACTGTTACGTCTGTCGGTTTGCTTTTAAGATTTGCTTTGGCTTCTGTAAGGTCTTTTTGGGTTTGGGTGAATTTGTCTTTTTCTGCTTTGGTTAAAACGAGTGTATTGCCAATGGTTTCTTGTGTTACGCTTTCTATGGTTTCTATCCACCTGATGAGTGTTGGGGCTGAAGCGGTATCAATGCCTTTCAGCTCTTGTACCAATGTTTTTAAATCCCCTTTAAGCTCAAGTTTGTTTTGATGTGATAATGGGTCGTTTGAGTTTTTAACATAATTTGCTCCGCTGCTTACTAAACTTATTTTTCCTTCTCCTACTACCTTATTTTGGTCAATGTATATTTTTTCAAAGGTGGCGGCAAAAGCTCCACCTCCCAGAAAATCAATATACACTTTCCCCCTACCTTTATAATAGCCATTGCCTAGGTTTTCTATTTCCAGCAGCATCATGTCCATACCATCTACATTCACCATGGTCCCTTTTATGCCATCAAGCAGGGGTTTGGTCATATCAGGCATTATTCTATTTTGAACAGGGTTGCAGTTTACTTCTTTATGTACCGGTGTTTTAAAAGTTATAATACTGCTGTAATTACCGTAAAAGCCGTTCTTCTTTCCCTGTATGCGCGTATCGTATTCCGTTCCGGCTTCCAGAGTGTTTACCGTTACCTCGCTCGTGGTACTTTCTGCAATGCCCCATTGCCCATCCGGCGAGGAGGTCTTTTTGTAATTAATTCTGTAGGAATCAAATATATCGGGTTCTATCTTCCAGTGCATGCGGCCTACCCTTTCGTTTACTCCTTCGGCATTAAACTCTTTTACCAGTCCAATATCCTGCACGTTTTCTCCGCCATAGGTAAAAGTGCAAACTTCTGAATAGCCATTATTGCGAAAATCATCCTTGCCACCTTTATCTTTGGCTTGCACACGCCATACATATTGCATGTTTTCAAGCAATTGCGGTTCTGCAGGGCCGTAAATGATTTGAGGAAGGTCAGTAGTAGTAGTAAAGATTGGTGGTTGAGACAGGGCAATATCATTTGGGTTTTTGCCTGCTACCCGGTTTTCAAAAAGTTGGAATATATATTCGGTATTGGCGGCTGAGTTGGGCGATGAAGTATTGCGGGGCAGCCACATGAAAAAAATTTGCTGAGGCTCTTTTTTCAAAATCCTGCTTCCGCAGGCAGGTTGATTTATTAAAGGAGGCTCGTTTTTGGCTAAATAATAAAAGGAGCAACCAACATTTGATATTTGGATGTTCTGGTTGTGATAATCATAAGCGGTTACGCATATTTGAAAACTGCCTTCAGGCAAAGACTTTGTTCTTTCATACAAATTCCTGTCATACCCAACAAAGTCAAGGTAACGACTGTCAAGATAATCTGCCAAGTCTGCGCCTGTTATGGTAATGGGTATGCCTTGGGAAAGTGTTAATGGTGGAGGATTGTATGACCTGCTTGTGACCATGATGGTTTTGCCATCCAAAATAATAGAAAAACGAAGCCTGACTTGGTAACCGGCCTGACTAATATCTCTTTGCAAAAGTATAACCCTGAACTTTTCACTGCCCGGCTGAGCATAATCTGTTAAGTAGGTGGAGTATGGAGGTATGAGTTGTACGTTGCTTTGAATAGGATAAAGGCCTTGGCAGGTTCCTCTCTGATTAATTATAAAAAGGGTGAGCAGAAAGAAAATAAACTTTAACAAGGCATTATTTAACCAATATTTCTTTTTAAACATGCATGGTTTAATTATTATTATTTTTCAAAAATGAGTAAATGTTTTTTAGGATGCTAATAAATTAAATAATTGTTTATTTCGTACCTATCTGTGCTTACATTCACTATATAGATGGCATCGGCTAAATCAATTCCAAATTATCGTTATATCAATATCGAAATATCAATAATTTAGGTTTTGTGAAGCGAAATGACGAAATTTATGTATCAGATTTTAGATTAAAGACATTAGACAAAAGACAAAAAAATATGAAAAACCAACCTACTGCGATCGAAAATACCTTAATGAAATTAACTTTTAAGCAAAAGAATTTCATTTACACCATTGCAAGGCTCGAATACCGGATATGGAAAGCATTAACCAAGTTGGAAATTGTAAATACATTAATTGAAGAAGAGCAGGATAATATCAATTCTCTAAACGCAGCAATAAAGGCAGCCGGAAATGGTAAAGTGGCGGATAAATTAATGATTTGGAAAACAAAAGCTGAATACAGGCTTTTTAAACTCAATTTGCGTAAGAATAAAATTGATGTTATTAAAATTATAATTAACGAAAGCAAATTAGAACAAACAAAACGAGCCTTGATAGCTCTTGAAAAAGATATTGCCAATATTGAAGTGCAAAAACCTCGTTTTGCAGAGGTTGTAAAAATCGATAAACCTGCATTGCCTTCTTATCCGGTTGTTTTTAAATCATGGGAAAGGCTTAGTGATGAGGAAAACCCTGTTCATCAATCCATAAAAGCATATTTGAAAGAATATTTCGAAATGGCTTCTTAATATCATGTAAATCCAACATTGAAATTGACACTATTTTATAATTTAGTAATCGAACTCAGGTTGGTAAACAATTAGAAAAAAAATTAACTCAAACAATTGCTCCTTTTGATCCGTCAACCAATTAAAGATTTCGTTTCCTTCAACTAACTATTTGAATATTTTGATAATTACATTTCAATTAATTTTTTAAATGAGATAGGAAAAAATAGGAAAAACAGGATATTATCTGCCTGTTATTTCTATTTTTTGTAAAGGGTGTTTGCTGCTAAAATCTGTATAATCTTTTACAACTGCATCATATAATAAATCACCTTGGAGAGAATAACCTTTTCCATTAAAATGTAATTTATCTGATAGAGCCAATCCATTAGAAAACCAAACATTTATAGATTTCATTCCTCCCATTACAGCATAAAAATCCCAAACACTGCACTCCATTTCTTCAGCAAGGTCTTTGATGATTTTACCCGCAACAGCATTGTTTGCATTAGGATAATGACGGTATAATAAACAATCGCCGGGAGTGGTCAACAATATTGAAGTATGCGAAGAAGCACGTCTTATCCTTTGCAATAAGGCACCATAGTTTCTTTTAAATCCTTGTGGATCAAATCTTCTGGTATAGGCATCATTTGTTCCCAAAGAAATAATAATTAAATCCGGTTTTAATGCGCTGATGTGTTGTTCCAAAAAAGGAGTTCTTAAAAAACCATACGTATCTACGCCGTTAATGCCTGATGAATGATAAATAATACCGGGATTATCGTCTTCCAGACTAATACCTTGTAAAGTAAAGTTTTTTTGAATATCTGATGTTTTTTCAAAACCAATTGAAACTTCCTTTATAGGAGAGGTTAATAAAAATTCAACATAACCACCTCTTATATTGAAAGTTTTACTTTTAACTTCAGTATCGGTAGAATTAATTTTTACATTAAAAGAAGCAGGGTCATCAACAGGATAAAAAACTTTTACCTTGGTGATTGGGTAATTAACCGGAGATAATGTATTTGGATTTATTGTAAAACCCGCTCTGATATCTTGTGTTGAAGCTATTGCTCCCGATAAACCCCAATTACAGGATTTGCTCCATTCAGCATTTTTACAACCCACCCACAAACCATTATAAGATACTTTAACTGACAGTGCATTGTTACTTCGCGTCAATGAATGAGGAAAAACCAATCCTCTTCCGCCATTACCGAACAAGCTGTCTTTTTGTAAATTCTCTCGTAATTTTCCCGGAAAAGCATCAGCTTGAACGTGAGAATCTCCGATATGGATAATACTTACTTTTTTTCGTAAGTGGTTACTCAGTGAATCTAATGAACGATAAAAATATTCCATATCCTTGGTACTGCCGGAATGAATTATATAATTTTTATCTTTTTGAATGATTTTGGAGTATTTATTAAAATCTTTTTCCTCACGTGTTGATGATTTAAACCAGCTTACTTTAATTATTTTTGTTATTCTCTCATCCAAAGCGAACATTCCTCTCCCACCTACAATAAGGGTACATGCTAAACTTAAAAACAATATTGAAAATAAAGTTTTTCGTCTAAAAATCCAGAATTTTTTTACCCTATTACTGCAAGGTATTAAATTTTTCATACTCCGACATAATAGATTTGTATAACATCTCTGCAACCAAGGTTGCTCCCCTGTATGTAAAATGGGTAAAATCTTTATTAGCCAATGCAGGTTTGGCAAAAACCCAGCTTGGCATTGAATTTTTTCCGCCCATTGCATCATATAAATCCCAAAACGCGCAACCCGCTCTAAAAGCCGCCTTTCTTTGTGAATTTCGTATTTTTTCAATATTAGGGTAAGAAACATATTCGCCATCCTGTTTTCGCGACATATCCGAAACACCAACAACTAATACACTCACATCAGGAGCAATCCTTTTAAACATTTTAAGCTGGTTGTAAAACTGATTTTCGTAAAAACCATAATCTGACGTTACAAATGGAACAACATTAACACCAAATTGCAGGATAATAAGTTTAATATTTAGTCTTTTAATTTGTTCTTTAAGCAATTCGAAATTCATTCTTGTAAATTCTACCCCCGAGCTACCTCTGAATGGCATATTATCCATAGCGATCCCATTTTTACAATCCAAAGCTATGCCATAAAATTCCGGACTCTTTTTACTGCCAAAAGTAATTTTTATTTTTGAAAGATTTCCATTGGATATATGTTCGTAAATATTAAATGCAGAAACAGTATCCCTTTCAATATGGTGTTTTTCTAAAGTGTCTTTTCCATTTTTGAGGCTCAGGTCAAAATCACTTTCTGTATTTCTATATAAAATTTTTATACTCTGGTAATGGTTTTCTCTTGGGTAAGCTAAGGATGATCTATATAAATTTATTGAAGCATTGTTCCATTTTTTAGTTATATAAATGGGTTTTTGTGGTGTTGTATCGTTTTCAGCCTTTTCGGTAGTATCTTTAACTGTATAAATAAAACTGTATTTAAAATAACTGCCTAAAATTCCATGTCTGTTAACCGCCTTTCTGCTAAAGTCGGGCCCGAAGGCTTTATACCTAACCCACGAGCCATCCGATTTTTCAATTATTGATGTCCTGTTCCCTAAAGGATCCAATAATGGAAGCATACCGGAACCACATCCGCCAAATCTTTCCTGAAATTTATATCGTAATGATGCAGTTATTCTATCGCCTTCAATTTGAGAATCTCCGTAATGAAGGATCCTGATTAAATGTTTGTTTGTTTTTTTTAAAGAACGAAAAAAAGCATAAAGTAATGTATCCCCCGCTTCCGGATAAAATATTCTGTATCTGGCTTCTAATGAATCTCCAAATACCTCTTTTAAATGTGATGGCCTTTGAAAATCATCAGTTATTTCAACATCAGGGATGGTATCTTCTGTAATTCTTGCAACTGTATCTTGGTTTCCGGAATCTGAAGGGATAGCAATATCAGGTGCATTAAATTTTTTTTGTATGCCTTCAATATCGGCATACTCAATTTTTTCTTTTAAAAAGATATCCCGGAACTTAAAACTATGGAAAGAAACATTGTTACCCAATACAGTTTCTGTAGGTAAAAAATAAGTTACAACTCCAAGTATAAGGGCAGCATAAACTAATAGTAAAAAAGATTTAAACGGTTTAATCATTCAAAATTTATAATTATCTCTTTGCAAAGGTATTGTATTAAAACAAACGAGACAAATTATATGAAATAAGGAAAATTTATTGATTACCAATTAAAACATTAAGTGTTGTATAAATATTAAGGGCATCTGTAAAATAAAATAAAAAATTAAAAAGTTTTAAAAGTATTTTCGTTTTAAATTTGCTCGAAATAGATCATCTATAAAAGAATAAGAACAAAACTGTTAAACAATTTAATATTAAGTACACTTTTATTCCATTAGTATTAGTATTTAAAAGAGAAACCATAAAAAGATGAAAAGAATTGCAATTGATATGGATGATGTGATGGCTGATGCATCAGGCAGGTTTATTGAATATGCATTTAGTAAATTAGGGAAAACTCTGGAAAAGCAACATTTAGAAGGGCGTGATTGGGCTACAGCAGTTGGGATGCAACAGGATGATGTTCATAGTTGGTTGTTGGAAGCAGGCTTTTTTAAAGGGATGCAGGTAATGCCCGACTGCAGGGAAGTAATGGAAAAATTAACAAAAAAATATGAAGTATTTATCGTTTCAGCTGCTATTGAATATCCTGAATCCTTAAAAGAAAAAGTTGAGTGGCTTGCGGAACATTTCCCGTTTATCAGTTGGAAACATATTGTTTTATGTGGCCATAAATATATGATCAAAGCTGATTATTTAATTGATGATCATGAAAAAAATCTGATTAATTTTACCGAAGGGATTCCTATTTTATTTACAGCTCCACATAATTTACATCTTCATTCATATAAAAGAGTAAATAATTGGAATGAAATAGGTGAATTATTTTTATAATTTGGGGTTAAAAGTCTACATTTCAGGCCTTTTACAATCTGATAAAATGAATTAACAGGCAGCTGTCAATTCATTAATGACCTTAAAACTAATTGGTTTTTCCATAAATAAATCTGCTCCATTAGTCAGGGCTTTTTCTTCCAAATGAGTCATAGCACTAATCATAATAAGAAATATATCTTTATCTATGGCTTTTATTCGTTCTATAAAATCTAAACCGATCCCATCAGGTAAATTATTATCTAAAAAAATAATATCCGGCTTTAGAGTGGATACTTTATACAAACAATCTTTGAGATTTAATAAATATTCAACTTTAGCACCTTTTTTGCTTATAAATGCCTTTAATAAAATACATAGTTCTTCCTCATCATCAATTATTAAAACCCGGGTATCTTTTTGAATAGTCACTTTTTTCATTTTAAGCTTTAATATTCCATAATAGTATGAGAAAATTAAAAAAGTATAAAAATACTTTTTTAATTTAACCCCCGATTAAACAATATAAATTATTATGCCTGAAAAGAATAAAACGTTTTAAGTGATAATTTAAATTAATATTTTCAAAATATTAATTTAAATCCGAAAGTCTTTTAACTTTCAAAGATTTAATACTAGTTTTAAAGTAAACACTTTGGCAAATTAAAAGATAAACCTTCTTAAAACAAAGTAAGGGGCATTATAATTAGCACTTTAAACATATCCATTTAATGAGCTTGCGGGTTTTGGCATAATTTAATTTATTTTAAATATTTCATAACAGTATTACAGTCAATGAAAAATATTTTATTCCCAACGGATTTTAGTGTCAATTCCCTGCATGCCATGCATTTTGCAATGATGATTGCAAGAAAAACACAATCAGTAATTACAGTTTTGCATGTTTACACTATTCCTGCCGCAAGCCCTTATACTATTCTATTAGATACCCAACTTTTATTGGAGGAGTTTAAAGAAAACTCTGAAAATATGATGGAAAAATTTAAAAATGATATTTTTAATCATTTTAAAGATGCCGATATGCCGGATATAAATTTTAAAAATGACTATGGACCAATAACAGATACAATTATTAATCTTTCGGAAGAAATTAATGCAGATTTAATTGTTATGAGTACAGCCGGCAGTAATGCAAATTTCGATGGCTTAATTGGATCCGATACATTTTCGGTAATAGAAAAATCGCATTGCCCGGTTTTTGCCATCCCGCCCGAAGCTTCATTTACTGCCATTATGCATATAATTTATGCAGCTGACTTAGAAGATAATGAATTAAGCAGTATAGGGGAAGTTATCAATTTTGCCTCCATATTTGGTTCAAAAATAACAATTATACATATCAATGATTCTGAAATTGAAAAAAAAGCTTACGATGACAAGTTCGAACTTCTTAAAAAACAATTTTCAAACGAGAATATTAATTTTGAACTGATGGAAAATCATCATGTTTTAGATGGCATTGAAAATTACATAAATAAATTAAAACCTGATATAGTGGCTTTAGCTAAAAAAGATAAGGGCTTTTGGAGTAGTATTTTTCATAAAAGCATCACGAAGCATTTCAGTCATACTTCTCAGATTCCATTATTTATTATGCATAAGTTATCTTAATTTTTTCGGAAAAGCATAGAGCATATTGACCTTTGATCTTAATATTCCATATTTTTTTATGAATAAAATTATAAATATTTTTTGTTTCTTAACTTTGTATTTATAAGCAAATAATAAAACTTATTATAAATGAAATATTTAGTTTTTTGTTTAACTTTTGCATTGGTTGCAATGTGGAGTTGTAAGAAAGTTGATTCGAATGAGTATAACGCAAAAGCTTCTGACCCTCAATTATTACATACCGTTTCCACTCAATTAACGGATGTGATGGTTCATGACATTTTTAAACCGACTATTGCAAGCAGGATTTATGCTTACTCCTATTTGGCTGCATATGAAACATTGAGAAATCAATATCCTTCATACCCTACATTCGCAAAAAAATTAAACAGCTTTGGTGAAATTCCCAAACCTGATACTGCGAAAAAATATTGTTACGCACTCGCAAGTATTAAAGCATTTATTTATGTAGGGCGAACTTTAACTTTTTCAGCAGATTTATGGGATAAGTTCGAAAAAGATTTTATTAAAAAATATAAAAGTATGGGCATACCGGATGATGTATATAATAGATCTGTTGCGTATGGAGAAGATGTTGCGAAACATGTTATAAAATATTCAGGATCTGATTTTTATAAACAAACAAGAGGTTTTAGATATACTGTTGTTCATGAGCCTGGTAAATGGGTGCCGACACCACCAACGTATGCTGATGCATGCGAACCAAAATGGAATACATTAAGAAACTTCACTTTAGATACCTGCTCTCAATTTATGCCTCCAAGGCCCGCAAAATTTGATTTAAATAAAAAAAGTGCATTTTATAAATTAACTGCAGAAGTTTATGAAACAGGCAAAAATTTAACTAAGGAACAAAAGGATATTGCTTATTTTTGGGATGACAATGCTTTTGTAACCAATATAGTTGGCCATGTTACATATGCCAACAAAAAAATGTCTCCTGCCGGGCATTGGATTGCAATTACACAAACTGTAGCAAAAGATAAAAAATTATCAATGATTAAGTCATTGGAAGCTTATACACTTACTTCAATAGCACTTTTTGATGGTTTTATTTCTGCCTGGGACGAAAAATACAGAAGTTTGCGCATCAGGCCGATTACTGTTATTAATGATAACATTGACCCTAAATGGGAACCGTTTTTAGAAACTCCCGGCTTTCCGGAATATGTTAGCGGGCACAGCACTATTTCTGCTGCGGCAGGAACAATTTTAACTCACATTATAGGCGACAATATTTCTTTTACAGATTCTACAGAATACAGGTTCGGCCATGGTGTACGTACATTTAAATCATTTAAAGAAGCCTATCAACAAGTATCAGAAAGCAGGATTTATGGAGGAATTCACTACAGAGATGGCGTGGAAGCAGGCATGAAACAAGGCGAACAAGTTGGAGAATGGGTTTGGAAAAAATTAACGAAAGATGAAAAGGTTTTAACAAGAAAGTAAATACAAAATTATTTATTTACTTATTTAAAATATTAAGCTTACTTCTCTCTCCCGGACATTTAATGATGCATTTCTACCGCACGGAATAGCTATATTTTCGTTTGAATGGCCAATAGGTACATTATAACAAACGGGGAAATTATATTCTTTAACTGCTTCAAAAATAATTTCTTCTATTGTTTTTCCAAAAGCAATCTCATTGTCGTGCAGTTTAGAGAACTGGCCAACCATAAGGCCGGCAATATTCTTTAATTTCCCCGCTCTTTTAAGTTGCACCCACATTCTATCCAGGTGATATAGATATTCGTCAGTGTCTTCTATAAATAAAATTTTCCCGTCATAATTTATATCTGATTCCGTACCAATAACATTACATAATAATGATAAATTTCCTCCAATTACAACACCTTCACAAAAACCATTACGATTGAGGGAATTGGGAGAAAAATAATATTTAATTTGTTCATCAAATAATATTTTTCTTAAACTTTCTATCGAGATGGCATCATCTGTAGCAAAGCATATAGGCATGGTACTGTGTATGCTTTGAATATTTAATTTATGGAGATGAGTATGCAAAGCAGTAACATCACTAAAGCCCGATAGCCATTTAGGGTTTTTAATAAATTCGCTAAAATCGATTAAATCTAAAATTTTAACGGTTCCATAGCCGCCTCTTACACAAATAATGGCATTTGTTTCGGGGTCATTTAAAGCTTCTTGTAAATCATCGGCTCTTTGCTCATCCGTACCTGCAAATTGACCCGATTCACTGAATAAATTTTTCCCTTCTTTTATTTTTAAACCCCAGCTTTCAAGTGTGTTTACAGCAATATCAATATCTTCTTTTATAATTTTCCTTGCAGTAGAAATCAAATGAACGGTTTGTCCTTTTTGTAGCGAGGGGGGAGAAATATAATCCTTCATGTTTGTTTTTAAGAGGCAGTAATTAGTATTGAGTAAAATACGAAATTTATATTTATGTACTTTACTCAATACTCATTACTCTTATTGAAAGAATTCTTTCATTTTTTCAAAAAATCCTTTTTCGTTTTTACCGGGTTTGGGTTGAAAATTAGGGGCGGTTCTGATTTTTTCTAAAAAAGCAGTTTCTTCAACACTTAATTGCTTAGGCGTCCAAATATTAACGTGAATAAGTTGATCGCCTCTGTCATAACTGTTAATATCTTTAATACCCTTGCCTTTTAATCTTAAAATTTTTCCGCTTTGCGTACCCGGATCTATTTTTATTTTAACTTTACCCTCAATAGTAGGTACTTCCAAATTAGAACCTAAAGCAGCGTCGGCAAAATTGATATATAGATCAAAAACGATGTTATTACCATCTCTTTTTAATAATTCATTTTCTTCTTCTTCAATTACAATTAAAAGATCTCCTGCCACACCGCCTCTTGGAGGTACGTTTCCTTTTCCACTCATGGAGAGTTGCATCCCTTCTGCAACGCCTGCAGGAATTTTAATAGGAATCACTTCTTCATTTAAAATCCTTCCTTCTCCATAGCAAACATCACAACGATCTATAATCATTTTTCCTTCGCCATTGCAGGTAGGGCATGTAGCTGTCGAAACCATTTGACCAAGCATGGTATTTACAACTTTTTTTACCTGGCCTGCACCATTACAAGTAGTACAAGTTTTTAAAGCTGTTCCATTTTTTGCTCCCGTTCCACTGCAAGTGGTGCATGAAATATGTCTTTTAACTTTTATTTTTTTCTCAACACCGGCAGCAATTTCTTCCAGATTAAGTTTTAATTTTATCCTTAAGTTAGAGCCTCTTCGAACCTGCCTTCCGTCGCCGCCTCTTCCAAAAAATCCTTCAAAAGGGCTGCCATTACCAAATATATCTCCAAATTGAGAAAATATATCATCCATGCTCATATTCCCTCCATTATAATTTCCACTTCCACTTGCCTGATGGCCAAATTGATCGTAGCGCCTTTTCTTTTCAGCATCACTTAACACTTCATAAGCTTCTGCCGCCTCTTTAAATTTGTCTTCTGCCGAAGGGTCATTTGGATTTTTATCGGGATGAAATTTAATAGCCATCTTCCGATATGCTTTTTTTATTTCATCTTCACTTGAGTTTTTGTCAATACCTAATATTTCGTAGTAATCTCTTTTATTTGCCATTGTAATAATTAATCTTTTTATTGGGAACGGAGGGCATTAGGCGCCAATTACAACTTTAGCAAAGCGAATTACCTTATCGTTTAAATAATATCCTTTTTCTAATTCATCCACTACTTTACCTACTAATTCTTTTGACGGTGCAGGAATTTGTGTGACAGATTCATGAATATCCATATCAAAATCTTTATTTATGGATTCCATAGCCTTCAGGCCTTTTTGTTCCAATGTTTTAAAGAATTTTGTATAAATTAAATTGATGCCTTCTTTAACAGAAGTTATGTCAGTTACAGTATCCATCGATTTCATTGCTCTTTCGAAATCATCCAACAATGGTATTAAAGAAACCATCACTCCTTCTGCAGCTGTTTGAGTAAGTTCAAGTTTTTCCTTTGCTACACGCCTGCGAAAGTTTTCAAAATCTGCATATAAACGTAAATATTTTTCTTTATGCTCTTCAACCTCTGCTTTAAAAGCATTTTTCTCTTTTAGTAAGGACTGATTCTCAGCTTGAACCTGCTCTAATGAAAGTTCGCTTTCTTCTATTTCCGGTTTATTATTTTCTTCTGAATTTGTTTCCTGATTTAGCATCTTAATAATTTATTTTAATCTGGATAAGAATAGACCTTAGTATCTAAAATTTAAACAATATTTTTGCCGATTTATAAAATTATGACATTATGGCGCAATAAAATATTGATAATGTTTGGTGCAGGGCATTTAAATAAAAAGTAAAGCATAATGGCTGAGCTCAAATGAGATTACTTAAATATAACTTTTAAGACTAAGCCCTTTTGGTATTAACAAGCAAAAATATGTTAAAAATGCCATATAATCGATTTTAGATAAATTATTTTTAAAAGTGTTTTTTAATAAACTAATTCAAATGTAAAGTATAATGAGGCTATTGATTATATATTTCAAACATTATGAATATATTGATAAAACGATATTTAAATATTTTTTTTAATTTATAATTTTATTTTTTTAAAAATTAATTTACATTTTTCTTATTTGATTAATACCAAATATTTTACTCCCTTTGCTGTTATATTAGAATATATAATATTTATGGCTCAGGAGTTAAAAATATATAATACCCTTTCAAGAAAAAAAGAAATATTTCAACCGCTTAATCCTCCCTTTGTTGGTTTATATGTTTGCGGACCAACTGTTTACAGCAATGTACATTTAGGGAATGTACGAACCTTTCTCACCTTTGATATTTTTTACAGATACCTTATTCATCTCAATTATAAAGTACGTTATGTAAGAAATATTACCGATGTAGGGCATTTAGAAAATGACGCTGATGAGGGTGAAGATAAGATTGCAATTAAAGCAAGATTAGAAAAATTGGAGCCAATGGAAATTGTTCAGAAATACACAAACGATTTTCACGATGTTTCAAGGAAAATGAATTTTTTATCTCCAAGCATCGAACCTGCTGCTACCGGGCATATTATAGAACAA
Source organism: Spirosomataceae bacterium (assembly GCA_965248855.1). GTDB lineage: Bacteria > Bacteroidota > Bacteroidia > Cytophagales > 172606-1 > CBDFKQ01. Next base: position 312,620 of record CBDFKQ010000012.1, read on the forward strand.
ATAGAAACCATACAAAAATTAATTAAAAATGGCTACGCCTACGAAGCTTCCGGTTCGGTGTATTTTGATGTAAAAAAATATAACGACGAGTATAAAAAATATGGTGAGCTCTCCGGAAGGATAATTGAAGATTTAATTTCTGAAACAAGGGATTTAGACGGGCAACATGAAAAACGAAACCCACTTGATTTTGCACTTTGGAAAAATGCTTCTTCAAACCATATCATGCGTTGGCCTTCACCTTGGGGAGAAGGTTTTCCGGGTTGGCATTTGGAATGTACTTCTATGAGTACTAAATATTTAGGTGAACAATTTGATATTCATGGTGGTGGAATGGATTTAAAATTCCCACATCACGAATGTGAAATTGCTCAAGCCGTTGCTTCAACAGGGATCGAACCTGTAAAATATTGGATGCATACCAATATGCTTACCGTAAACGGAGAGAAAATGTCGAAATCTAAAGGCAATTCTTTTTTACCGGATGAGTTATTTGCAGGCAATCATTCTTTACTTTCAAAAGCATATAGCCCAATGACTACGCGTTTCTTTATGCTTCAGGCACATTATAGAAGTACATTAGATTTTTCTAATGATGCTCTGCAAGCAGCAAATAAAGGTTATTTACGCCTAATGAACGGGTTAAAAATTATTAAAACGCTTTCATTTGATCAGGAAAGAGATGGAGGCATAATTGATGAAAAACAAATCAGCGAACTGGAAGAAATTATAGATGCCTGCTATTTGGCAATGAATGATGATTTAAATACTTCTATAGCAATAGCCAATTTATTTAATTTACTCAAAAAAATTCATTTACTTCACTCAGGTCAATTATTAGTGTCATCTTTAGGTGAAAAAGGTTTTAATCTTTTAAAAAACACTTACATTAATTTTTTGGAAAATATTTTAGGTTTGATAGAAGAAAAACCTCAGGTTTTTGAAATTCTTTTAAATGAATTATTGAATTTTTACAAAGTAGCAAAAACTGAAAAGAACTATGCAAAAGTGGATGAGATAAGAGCAGAATTAAAAAAAACCGGTATAGTTGTAAAAGATATGAAAACCGGTATTGATTGGGCTTATGAAGAATAAAATAAGTAATGAAAATTATGTTTTGAGTACTTAGTGATTTTATGAAAAATTAAAAATTTATAATTTATGAGAAATATTATTTCAGGATTTTTTTTAACAGTTTTATTATTTATCTTTTTTCCTTCATGTAAAGAAGAAACAAAAAAAGCAGAAGAGGATAAAACTCCGGAGCCAAAATTAGAATTAGTTAAAGCTCCGGTATTCTCTGAAGATTCTGCTTACCATTTCATTGAAAAACAAGTAAAATTTGGACCAAGAATACTTAATTCAAAAGCCCATAACGATTGTGGTGATTATTTAATTAAAACTTTTAAGAAATATAAGGCAGAAGTAATAGTTCAATCATTTGTTGCAGAAGCATTTGACGGAACAAAATTAAATTCCAGAAATATCATAGCCTCATATTTTCCAAAAGCACCAAGAAGAATTTTATTAACTGCCCATTGGGACACACGCCCCTTTTCAGATCAGGACGATGATAAAGCAATTGTTAGAAAACCTATTGACGGTGCTAATGATGGAGGAAGCGGAGTAGGAGTTTTATTGGAAATTGCTCGCGTATTAAGTTTAGATACCAATCAAACCTCACAGGTTGGAGTTGATATCATTTTATTTGACAGTGAAGATAACGGAACTCCTGAGTTTGAAAAGCCGGTTGACCAAAGTAAGCAATATTATTGTTTGGGTTCGCAATACTGGTCAAAAAATAAACATAAGGCAGATTATTCTGCTTATTTCGGAATTTTATTCGATATGGTTGGTGCAAAAAATGCAACATTTGCCAAAGAAGGTGCTTCTATGCAATTTGCAGGTAGTGTTGTAAACAAGGTTTGGGAAGTAAGTCAAAAAATTGGGTACGGTCAATATTTCGTAAATGCAAACGTAGCAAGCATAATTGACGATCATATTTATGTAAATCAAGACGGGAAAATACCTACAATAGATATTATTGAATGTAGGATAAGTGATGCTGAATCATTTAAATTCAGTGAAAGTTGGCACACACAAAAAGATAACCTTAACGTAATTGATAAAAAAACGTTAAAAGCAGTAGGACAAACAGTGATTCAAGTAATTTATCAGGAGAAAGCTTCAACTACAGCTTTGTAATTTTTTAAGCTTTACATTTTAAATATTAAAAATTAAATGAATATTGGTGATAGGGTAAGATTGTTAAGAGGGAAAGAAGAAGGGATAATAAGAAAATTTATTGACGATAAATTAGTAGAACTCGAAATAGAAGATGGCTTTACAATTCCTGTTTTAAGGTCAGAAATTGTTTTGATTTCATCGGAAGAAGCAAATATTTTTAAAAGACAAAATCACTTAGCTTCCACCACATCTACTCAAAAAACAAATCCTTTTAAAGATGAAAATTTATTTTCTGACAGAGGGATTTTTATGGCGTTTGTTCAAATAAATGATCAAAAGCTAAGTTTACATTTAATTAATAATACAGAATATATTTTACCTTTTTCAATTTTTCAGGAAGATGGAAAAAATGTTATCGGTTTAGCCGGTGGTGCATTAAACAGCAGGTCAGAAGTGAAAATCCATGATGTATCTATGCAAAATTTTGAAAAATGGGGATCGTATATTGTTCAGATTTTATTTTTCAGAGATGCGCATCTTACTTTAAAAGATCCTTTTGTAAGAAAAATAAAATTTAAAGCTAATACCTTTTTTAAAAGCAAGTTACAAGCGCCCATTATTCAAAAAGAAGCTTTTTTATTTCAATTGGACGATCAACAAATAAAATTACAGGCGCAGGATATTATTGAGAAAATGTTTGGCGCCGGTAAAGCTGACGATTTATTAGTATCAAAATTAGGTAATGTGCCTGTTACGCCTTCAGAAATAGATTTACATATTGAAAAACTACGTCCTGATTTTACCAAAATGAGCAACGGCGATATATTACAAATGCAATTGGAAACATTTGAAAAAGAACTTGATACAGCAATTTTTACCGGAAACCATGAAATTACTTTTATTCATGGCATTGGCAATGGTGTATTGAGAAACGAAATCCATCGGCGCTTAAGTAAAAACCAGGGAGTCGAATATTTTAAAGATGCCCAAAAAGAAAAATTCGGTTATGGCGCCACTTTTATTAAATTAAAATAAAATAAGTTTTTTGGTTAGTTTATTAAACTTGTTGTTAAAGCTTATAAAAATCTATAAAATCATTTAAATTTAATAAGTTTCTGTTTCATCAGGGTCAGTTATTGATCCTGATGGATTATTACCAATAGTATCTATTCTCCTTAATATCCCTACCGATTCTTTCTTTTCAACCAGACTAAAATAATGCAATGCAAGGGCGGTAATTAAAATTGGCTGGGTAAAAGTTGAAACCAAATGACTGACAACTGTTGTAATGATTTGGAAAGACATTAATCCATCCGTGTTATTAACAGAAAAAATATTCGATATTCCTCCAAATATCATAGCAGGGAGGATAAAAGTATAAGCTATGATACCTTGAATAATGGCAATAACAAATATTAATGCAAAGGTAAGCCACCAATTATTAGAAATTAATTTAAAACTTCGAGAAAGAGAGGCGGAAAAACCGATATTTTCTGTAAGCATAATGGGAAAAATTAATGAAAGTACTACTCCAATATATATACCGGGTAAAAAACATAGTATTACGCCAACAATTACCAAAAAGAAAATCCCGATATTGGCAAATAGGACTTTAAAGAAATCTTTCTTTGCATATTCCCAAAGTTCTTTTACATCATAATCTTCCCCTTTTTCATATAAGGTTATAAATCTGTATGTAACCGAAATAGAAAAAGTATATGATATTATAGATATGACTATGGTGAGAAGATATGACCAACCGGAAGAAATTAATGAATCCCAATTATAGCCGCCTAATACATTTTTATTACTAAATGAACCTATAAAATTATATTGAAAATATGCTAAGGCTGTAGTTCCAATAATGTTAAAAGGCAGAACAATAAATAATAAACTTTTAAAAAGCTTTTTAAAGTTGCGTGAAAGAAAAATAAATGTGTCTCCAATTATTTCACCAAAATCCCTGACTTTTCTAATTTCTATTTTTTCTTCCATTTTCGTATATAAATAAATTTAAGTAGTATTTAATAAGCACCGGAATATTTTCTAAATCCCCATTCAAAGGTTAATAATGTAATTATCAGAAAAAATATCCATTTTAAATTAATTATTTCCAATATTTCTTCGCTGCTTTGTATTATTTCGGGTGGTGGGTTAGAAGTAATCTTTTTATAAAGTAAATCAAGTTGATCTTCATTATAAAAAGTACCCTTATTTTTTTTAGAAAGGTTTCTTAATAAATTAAAATCTGCAGTGGTATTTAATGCTTCGAGTTGAATGGTTTTTACACTAAACTCACCATTGGCGTGCTCTGTTTTACCTCCCAATTTTGTATACGCATTATATTTATATACTCCTTTAGGTAATCGATTAATTTCAAATCGTGAACTGCCTTCAACGTTAGTAAATACATAAGGTGTGATTTTACCTTTGCTGTCAATTATTTCTAAATTTATTGACCGGTTGTAAATTTTTTCATAAATATCGTTATATAATTCTACGTCAAATGTTATATGTTCATTATCTGTATATTGTTCCGAAGTAGTATTAATCCTTAACTTCCTTTTGTCTTCTTTAGAAGATAAATATTGAATCAATTTCATTATTAATTCATCAAAAACTTCATGTTTTTCTGTTAAATTATATTCTTCCAAGCGCCATTGCCACAAACCATCACCCAAAAACATAGCCGATTTCCTTTCCTTATCATTATTTATAATTAATAATGGCTTATCTGTTAAAGTATTTCCTACTTTTTGAAAAAGAATAATTTGTGTATTTGTGTTTAATTTAAAGTCTCCAAAAGGAACAGATACAGGTGGCATGCGTTGTAAAAAAGAAGCTTTTTCCGGATTAAAATCAAAAATTGAAAAATTTGGATTATACGAAGCAGTAACCTGATCGGTTTGATTTAAAGCAGCATTTATTTTTAATATAGAGGTAGCAGTATTTAATTTACCGATGCTGCTTTGATTTCCAAGAATAAATAGAATAGGTGTATCATCCCGAATGTATTTTTGTACTTCTGCAAAAGCTGTATTGGTTACGTCAGGTATTTGATGGAGAATTACCAAATCATATTTTTTCTGCTTTGGTGTGCCGAGTCCGGCAATATGATACTCAAACTCATAATTTTCATTGCTTTCAACCACAGCCTTTAAAGCCTTAATGTCAGGATGTGGCGTAAAAGCCATTAACAAGATTTTTTCTTTCCCTTCAATAATTTCTACAAAAGCATCACGATAGTTATTTTGTATCGTAAACTCTCCTTTTTGAGGAGAGACTTCAATCATTAAATGTTGTATGCCTTTTTGGTTTGCCTTTATTAAAAAATCAATTTGTTGAACCTGTTTTTCATTTCCTAAAATCAGGTTTCTTGTTTCAATAATCTGATTATTTTGTTTTAAAGTTACATTAACTGTCTTTCCCGAATAACCGTTATTTATAATTTCTACCTGAAGCGGAAATTTATTCCCCAAGTAAGAAATTTTATTGTAATAAAGTGCCTTTACATTTATATCTTTTTTAGGAATGGTATCGCCTAATCCTATTGTATAAATTGGAAATTTATAATTTAAATAATCAGGGGAAACCCCCTGATTAAAAATTCCATCCGAAACCAATGCAACACCTGCTAAATTTCTATTGGAGTAATTATTACTTATCCTGTTAAGCATTCCGCTTAAGTCAGTAGAATTTTGATTAAATTTTATTTTTTTTAAATCATTATTAGATAGATTTTCTGAATTTAAAATTTCTATATCTGTTAAAATATTATTCTTTCGCAATTTTTCATTAAACCGGTTAAGCCGGAATAAAAAAGCATTTAGTTTATTAGTGTCGGAGGTAAGTTGAATTGATTGGGAATTATCGACAGCAATAACTATAAATGGTTTTTCTATATTATTTTTAATTTGTTTTATAAATGGGTCTATCAATAAAAAACAAATTGTGGATACGATTATAAATCTACCGGCAGCGAGAGAAAGATTTATTTTTTTATTCCAGGTATTTTTTTTTGAATAAAGTAAATAAGAATAAAGGCTTCCAATAAACAAACACAATAATATATACCAAAAAGGGTGCTCAACATTAAATTCCAAACGGGACATGCAATAGTTTTAAGATAATCAAAAATCAAATTAATGATTCTGCAATATAGATTTTTATATAATTTATATAAAAATTATTTATTCAGCATCCTAAAAGCCAATACTAAAATCATAAATCCTAATAAGGAGGCTCTTTTTACAAAATCATCTTTTTTATTTAAGAAAATAAATGCCGTCAAACCTATTAAAGCACCTATTAACCAAACCAAATACCTGTCAGAAGCAGTATTTATTGAAATTTTTAATTTCATTGCTACTTCAATGCCAATCAATATACCGGCAAGCACACCTGCTGCAATAAAAGCAAAAAACCAATAAAATTTATCCCAATCAAACGCTTCTTTATTCATTTTCTAATTTTTTAGATCCTTATTTATGTTAACATTCCACCATCAACCTGCAATACTTGGCCTGTAATATAATTACTCATTTTAGAACCAAGAAAAACGGCACAATCTGCTACATCTTCAGGAGTCCCTCCTCTTTTTAAAGGAATTCCGTCTTTCCATTGTTCAATCACTTTTGCATCCAACTCATGAGTCATTTCGGTTTCTATAAAACCCGGGGCAATAGCGTTTGAACGAATATTTCTTGAACCTAATTCAAGCGCTATGGATTTTGTAAAACCAATGATCCCGGCTTTCGATGCCGAATAATTTGCTTGTCCGGCATTACCTCGTATGCCCACTACCGAAGTTAAATTTATAATAGAACCAAATTTTTGTTTCATAAATGGCCTGATTGCTGCCTTAGTTAAATTAAAAACTGATTTTAAATTAACTTTTAATACTTCATCCCAATTATCTTCGGACATTCTCATTAATAAACCATCTTTTGTTATACCGGCATTATTAACTAATATATCCAGTTTTCCGGCAAAATCTTTTAAAACATCTTCAATTAATTGTTCTGCAGCTTTAAAATCTGAAGCATCGCTTTTATAACCTTTAGCAATTATACCCATTTCAGTAAGTTCTTTTTCCAGCGCTTGTCCCTTTTCAATACTTGATAAGTAAGTAAAGGCAATATTTGCACCTTCTTCTGCAAATCGTTTGGCAATTGCTTTTCCTATTCCTTTAGAAGCACCGGTTATAAGTGCCGTTTTACCTTCGAGTAATTTCATTATTAATTAAAGTGTTTGGTGAATGATTAATTTTCAAAATTATAAAAAAAATATTTATAGAATTGAATTTAAAATTTAATAATCATTTCTATAAAATTTTAAATTGTTATATGGGTTAATTTCAAGGCATTATTTTTTTTATCTTCAATTATTTTATAAAATGAAGATAAATGAAAACTATACTCACAATTATTGCGGCAGGGATAATAGGTACCATTGCCATGACTTTTTGCATGTATCTGGCAACTTTTATTCTTAAAAAGACAATGAAGGTTGTAAAAATATTAGGTACAATGTTAACTTTTGAGACTACCGAGGAAGGAAAACTTACAGAAAAGCCTTTTTCAATTTTTATTGGAATAATTACCCATTACCTGGTAGGGATATTTTTTGTAATAATTTATTACTTCTTGTGGAAAAATGGGATTGGAAAACCCGATTTTATATATGGAGCAATTTTTGGTTTTCTGAGCGGTGTATTCGGAATTATAGTTTGGAGAATTTTCTTTGCTATTCACCCAAACCCTCCTAAAAATATTAATTTGAAAGACTATTTTATAAACTTAGTTATAGCACATATTATATTTGGTATTGTAGCTTCTATTTCATTTATATTTATTTACGAAAGGCTAAGGCTACATATTTAAAAAATAAAAGCGAATAGCTTCAAATATTTTGAAGCTATTCGCTTTTTAAAAGTTATTTGTTATCAGTTGGTCCTTTCCAAATTTGTACCCAACCTTCCCAATCACCTTGTCCTGGTATTTTAGCAAAATAATAATAAACTCCATCGGGATGCCCATCACCGGTCCAATCGTTTTGATAATTTTTACTTGAATACATTAATTTGCCCCATCTATTATAAACATCAAGTGAAGTATTAGCAGGTGGTAAATAACTATCTTTAAATACCATAACAAATTTATCATTGACACCGTCATTATTAGGCGTAAAAACATTAGGAATCATAAATTCACGCACTTTTACATCAAGGTTTTTATAGCTTTTTACACAACCGTTAGCATCTCTGATATAAATATTATATGTACCCGTTAAATGAGTTATTATAGTATCAATATGGGTTTTATTACCTTTTATTAGTTTCCAATTCGTACTATCCAAACTAATAGAAAATGGTTTATTTAAACCTCTAATATCCATTATAGCAATACTTCCTGATGAATCAGTAGAAAGTGATGGGTTTATTATAATTTGGTTAGCATATAGTTTTGTATTTATTTTTACTTTTTTAATCCCAGTATTGCAACCAACATTATCAGTTATTTGTAAAGTATAATCACCGTCAGGTAAATCTAAAGTGATATAACTATTGGTAAAAATACTTGCTCCTTTATCAACAAATGTTTTCCCTCCGTCTAAACTTATTTTATATGGTTTTATCCCGCCGACAATGTTTGTAAAATAAACTCTGTTACATTCAACAATTTTAGATTCAAATCTTAATGAATCAGGCCCTGGAATGATAAATGGTTTTCTTTTTAAACAAGGATCATTTTGACCTTCCCTTACATACATTATATAAGGCCCGGGTTTAAGATTTAAAAACACAGGTGATGTAGTATACTTAACACTATCCAAACTATAAAAATAATTTGGGGAACTTGGTATGACAACTGCATTTGCAGAACCGGTTGAGCTTCCACAATTTGCACCTGTTACATCAACTGTTATAGGTAAATTACCGGAAGTTATATTAATACTTAAAGGACTTGTTGAACAACCGTTTCCATAATTAATTACTAATTGATAATTATTCGCTGAAAGATTCGTAAAAGAAATACTATCATTTGGCACAAAACCAAATGTGTTACCTCCATCTATACTTACCTGATATGGTTTAATTCCTCCTTTTAATTGAGAAACAATTATCTTTCCAAGGCTACCGCCTTTGCAACCTATATTTACAGAGTCTACTTTGTATGTAACGGGTGGTGTACCCAATACATTAAAACTTTGTATACTTGGGCAAGCCCCTCCCCCATTATCTCTTACATACATTTTATATGCACCGGCTGATAATGAATTAAACGTTGAATTACTTTGATAAGTAACACCATCAATACTATAAAAATAGGGTGCTGTTCCACCGGTTGTATTTGTTGCCTGAACTTTACCTGTTTTAGTACCACAATTAGCAGGTGATAAATTAGAAATTGTAAAATTAATACCTGCGGGATCAATTAAAGTATATTTGAAAGGATAAATACAACCGGAATTGTCTTTAATTGAAACAGTATAATTACCTCCTTGTAAATTGATAAAATTACCGGAGCTTTGATAAGTTATTCCATCAATACTATACTGATAGGGTGTACTGCCACCACTAACATTTGTTAAATTAATTTGACCATCGCTTGATCCTTTGCAAGTTGGAGAAACGATTGTAGGGTTAGAAACAGAAACTGCATTTGGTGAGGCAATAGTTTTAGGATAAACTGTTATACAACCATTTACATCCTTTATATAAACCTTATAATTGCCATTATCTAAATTTGTAAAAGAAGGTGCATTCTGATAATTAATTAAACTATCAAGGCTGTATTGGTATGGTGAAATACCATTTGCGACATTATTAATATCAATTTTCCCATCTTTTGATATACATGAAGTTGGATTTGTACTTACAACTGTTGCACTAATTGCAGCAGGTTGTTTTATTGTAATACCATATGTGATTATACATGGATTTGGTATTCCTTTATCTCTAATTGTTATGACATAAGCACCGCCGGCCAAATTAGAAAATAATGAACTTATTTGATAATTTACACCATCAATTGAATATTCAAAAGTACCACTGCCGCCACTTACATTTGTAATCTGTATACTTCCATCTTTTGATCCATTACATGAGGCATCAACTACTTTCGCAATTCCTGTAAGACCACCTGGCGAAGTTAATGTTGTTTTTAAAGTATCTGTACAACCATTTTTATCACTAATAACTATTATAAAATTACCGGATCCTAAATTTGAAAAAGTACTGTCGCTTTGAGGAGCATTTCCATTTAAGCTAAATAAATATGGAAGAACACCACCTGAAGATACATTTACTTTAATTGAACCATCTTTACTATTACATGTAGTTGGAGAAACTGTATTTGTTTTTGAAGAAATACCAACCGGTTGAGAAATAGTGACAGGAAATGAAGAAACGCAAGTTCCCGATTGATCTTTTACATAAACCGTATATAATCCTGCATTTAAATTCGTAAAAGTTGTGTTTCCAAAGAAATTACTGCCATCAAGTGAATAAACGTATGTTCCGGAACCACCACTTACATTACTTATGTTTAAACTTCCATCATTACCTCCAAAACAACTTACCGGTGAAAGTTGTGATACTGTAGCTAATATTCCGGTTGATCCGATAATTTTTATTGAAGTACCTAATTGACAATTATTCGCATCTTTAATAGTAGCGGGATAAGTACCCGGATTTAAATTTAAAAATAAACTATCAGTAAAAAAGTTTGTTCCATCTACACTAAATGTATAGGGAGCAGTTCCACCATATACATTTGTAAATTTAATCGTGCCCTTATCATTACACGTTTTCGGTTGATTTACAATTATTATAGCACTTACATTAAATTTAGCTGTTACTGACACTGGGAATTTGACCACACAAGGTATATTATTTTTATCTCTTACTCCAATTGTATCATTACCAACACCTAATCCTGTAAAATTTGAAGTTGCCTGATAAGAACCACCATTTAAGTTATATTCGTAAACTCCACTACCGCCGGCAACATTTATTAAAAATGCTTGTCCATTAGTATTCCCATTGCATAAAACCGGAACATTTGCTGCTGTAGCAGTTATGTTACATAATGATGAACATGGTGTTGTTACTATTACAGTTTGTGTATAATTACAATCATTAGCCGCAATAACATTAATAATATAAGTACCGGGGGTCAAGCCTGTAAAGGTATTATTATTAATACCGGCAGGATTAGGATTTCCATTAATTTGATATTGGTATGGACCAACAGGGCCGGTTTCTCCACTAACAACTATTTTTCCATCTTTTGATGCACAAGTTGTTTCTCCTGATGGAGTTATAGTTGCAGTTAATGAAGGTGAAGAATTTATTGTAACTGTTCCTAAAATACTCTTACAAAGATTTGTATCCTGTACAGTAATATTATAATTATTGGCAGCTAACCCGGCAAAACTACCCGTTCCTTTTGTAAACGGACTGCCATTAACAGAGAACTGATATGGACTTACACCACCGGAAACACTTACATTTATACTGCCGGAAGAACTTCCACTACATCCACTTGGTGATGAATTTACAAGAGTTATTACTAATGCAGAAGGAGAAGATATTGTAGCATTTAGAGTTATCGTACAACCGGGATTGCTTTTATCCCTAACAGTAATAATATAGCCATTAGGAGCTAATCCTGTAAAAATTGCCGGTGATTGAAAGGTTACTCCATCTATACTATAATCATAAGTTCCACTACCTCCAATTTGATTAATAATATTTATTGATCCGTCATTTGCTCCATTGCAAGAAACATTGTTTGTCTTTAGCGAAGCATTTATAGCATTTGGGGCAGTTAATACTTGAGTTTTAGTAATTTGACAAGTTGTATTACTTGCATCTCTAATATAAATTGTATACGATCCAGAAGATAGATTCACAAAGCTGGGACCTGCTTGATATAAAGCCCCTGTTAAACTGAATTCATAATTTCCACTTCCTCCGGATAATCCACTTATAGTAATACTTCCATTTCCTGAGGTGCAATCAGTAGGGTTGCTTGCAGCAATGTTTGCTTGTAATGTTGCCGGCTGATTGATGGTAATATTTAAAGTGGTTATACAAGAACCATTATCTTTTATGGTAATTAAATAATTACCATTATTTAATCCCAAAAATGTATTTGATGCTTGAAATGTAACACCATCTTTACTGTATTGATATCCTGTTCCGCTTCCTCCACTTACACCGGATACAGTGATTTGACCATCATTACCTGCATTACAACTAACATCTTGCTTCGTAAACGAGGCTATAATTCCTCCCGGACTTGTAAGTGTAGCAGTTTGCGTTATTTGACAGCTTGCGGTTACATCTTTAATATATATTGTATAACTGCCGTTGGTAAGACCAGAAAATAAATTTCCCAATTGATAAGTTATTCCATCCAAACTAAATTGATAGTTTCCGCTTCCACCGCTTACGCTTGATATGGTAATAGTTCCGTCTGTAGAATTACATGTTGAAGGATTAGTTGAATTTATTGTCGCTGAAATAATAGCAGGCGATGTTAAATTAATTGTTGGCAAAACAACCTTGCAGCCTCCATTGTCCATTATAATAATATCATAATTACCACCGGGAAGGTTCGAAAAATTACCCGTACCGGCAGAAAATATGCTACCATTTACAGAATATTGAAATGGTGCAGTGCCACCTGTTACATTAGTACTTATACTTCCGGTATTTCCTCCTCCACAACCCGGATCAACTTTGGTGGATGATACAGCCAGAATCGCAGGTTGATTAATTGTAACATTCAATGTATCAGGGCAATTATTTATATCTTGGGCAATAATTGTATGAATACCTGCTTTAAGATTATTAAATATATTGCCGGCCTGAAAAGCACTATTGTCTATTGAGAACTGATAACCGGGTGTACCACCTGAAGCTGCAATCGAAATACTTCCGGTACTATCTCCATTACATCCTATTATATCAGTTTTACTTGAAACTGATAATATTACATGGCTGGGTTGAGAAATTTTTACTACAGGTAATGATGAGCTGCATCCTTTTGAATCGGTAACATCAATATTATAATTCCCTGCAGCCAAGTTTAAAAACGTATATGGGCTTGAAGCTGAAACAGGGCTTCCTCCGTTTATGATGTATTGATAAGGTGCTGTTCCGCCGTTTGTAGTTACAGTAATACTTCCATTTGTATTACCAAAGCAACCCGTTACATCTACACTTGATGATAGTTGGATATTTAAAACAGCGGGTTCACTTATTGCAACAGTTGGTAGGGTAGCTGAGCAATTGTTGGTATCTTTAACTATAATATTATATGAGCCTGCTGAAAGATTTGAAAATACAAAAGGATTTACTCCTGAAATAAATATACCACCATTTATGGAGAATCTGAATGGTGATGTTCCTCCACTTGCATTAACGATTATCTTTCCATCATTTTTACCATTACATGTTACATTTGATTGCGTTGAAGTTATATTTATTATAGAAGGTTCTGTAATGGTTATTGTAGGAAGAATTGAAATGCAATTTTTACCATCTTCTACCTGAATGTCGTAGATTCCAGGTGAAAGATTTGAATATATAAATGGCCTCGGTCCAGAAACAAATAAACCTCCATTAATAGAATATTTATATGGAGAAGTACCACCACTTGCAAATACTGTTATTGATCCATCATTTTTTCCATTACAGGTAACATTTGTAGAACTTGCATTTAAAACCAAAGGATTTGGTTGCCTGATAATTATTGTAGGTAATATTATCGAACATAAATTTGTGTCTCTAACAATAATATTATAGAAACCCGCTGTAAGATTGGAAATAGTAACAGGATTTATAAACGGTATATATGAACTTCCATTTATGGAATATTGATAATTAGGCGTACCCCCTGTAATTTTGAGAGTTATAGTACCATCGCTTTTTCCATTGCATGTTGCATTAGTACTTGATCCTGAAAACTTAATAGCAGCCGGTTCAGTAATAGTAACAGGAGTTATGGCAATTGCACAACCTTTAGAATCAGTAATGACCACCCTGTAATTGCCGGCACCTATTCCCGTTATATTTAAAGGACTGACCGCAGCTCCCGAAGCAACTCCGTTTAATGTATATGTATAAGAAGCGGTGCCGCCACTGAAAGTAACCGTAAAACTTCCGTCTTTCTTTCCGTTGCAACTCGCATTGTTTATCCCCGAAGAACTTGCAGTTAATGCTGCAGGTTCTGTAATTGTAACAGAAGGAACAGTAACTGTACAATTGTTGGCATCTGTTAATATTACACTGTAACTGCCGGCACCTATTCCCGTTATATTTAATGGACACCGCGGCTCCCGAAGCAACTCCGTTTAATGTATATGTATAGGAAGCGGTGCCGCCACTGAAAGTAACCGTAAAACTTCCGTCTTTCTTTCCGTTGCAACTCGCATTGTTTATTCCCGAAGAACTTGCAGTTAATGCTGCAGGTTCTGTAATTGTAACAGAAGGAACAGTAACCGTACAATTGTTGGCATCTGTTAATATTACACTGTAACTGCCGGCACCTATTCCCGTTATATTTAATGGACTGACCGCGGCTCCCGAAGCAACTCCGTTTAATGTATATGTATAGGAAGCGGTGCCGCCACTGAAAGTAACCGTAAAACTTCCGTCTTTCTTTCCGTTGCAACTCGCATTGTTTATCCCCGAAGAACTTGAAGTTAATGCTGCAGGTTCTGTAATTGTAACAGAAGGAACAGTAACCGTACAATTGTTGGCATCTGTTAATATTACACTGTAACTGCCGGCACCTATTCCCGTTATATTTAAAGGACTGACCGCAGCTCCCGAAGCAACTCCGTTTAATGTATATGTATAAGAAGCGGTGCCGCCACTGAAAGTAACCGTAAAACTTCCGTCTTTCTTTCCGTTGCAACTCGCATTGTTTATCCCCGAAGAACTTGAAGTTAATGCTGCAGGTTCTGTAATTGTAACAGAAGGAACAGTAACCGTACAATTGTTGGCATCTGTTAATATTACACTGTAACTGCCGGCACCTATTCCCGTTATATTTAATGGACTGACCGCGGCTCCCGAAGCAACTCCGTTTAATGTATATGTATAGGAAGCGGTGCCGCCACTGAAAGTAACCGTAAAACTTCCGTCTTTCTTTCCGTTGCAACTCGCATTGTTTATCCCCGAAGAACTTGAAGTTAATGCTGCAGGTTCTGTAATTGTAACAGAAGGAACAGTAACCGTACAATTGTTGGCATCTGTTAATATTACACTGTAACTGCCGGCACCTATTCCCGTTATATTTAATGGACTGACCGCGGCTCCCGAAGCAACTCCGTTTAATGTATATGTATAGGAAGCGGTGCCGCCACTGAAAGTAACCGTAAAACTTCCGTCTTTCTTTCCGTTACAACTCGCATTGTTTATCCCCGAAGAACTTGCAGTTAATGCTGCAGGTTCTGTAATTGTAACAGAAGGAACAGTAACCGTACAATTGTTGGCATCTGTTAATATTACACTGTAACTGCCGGCACCTATTCCCGTTATATTTAATGGACTGACCGCGGCTCCCGAAGCAACTCCGTTTAATGTATATGTATAGGAAGCGGTGCCGCCACTGAAAGTAACCGTAAAACTTCCGTCTTTCTTTCCGTTGCAACTCGCATTGTTTATTCCCGAAGAACTTGCAGTTAATGCTGCAGGTTCTGTAATTGTAACGGAAGGAACAGTAACCGTACAATTGTTGGCATCTGTTAATATTACACTGTAACTGCCGGCACCTATTCCCGTTATATTTAATGGACTGACCGCGGCTCCCGAAGCAACTCCGTTTAATGTATATGTATAGGAAGCGGTGCCGCCACTGAAAGTAACCGTAAAACTTCCGTCTTTCTTTCCGTTACAACTCGCATTGTTTATCCCCGAAGAACTTGCAGTTAATGCTGCAGGTTCTGTAATTGTAACGGAAGGAACAGTAACCGTACAATTGTTGGCATCTGTTAATATTACACTGTAACTGCCGGCACCTATTCCCGTTATATTTAATGGACTGACCGCGGCTCCCGAAGCAACTCCGTTTAATGTATATGTATAGGAAGCGGTGCCGCCACTGAAAGTAACCGTAAAACTTCCGTCTTTCTTTCCGTTGCAACTCGCATTGGTTATTCCCGAAGAACTTGCAGTTAATGCTGCAGGTTCTGTAATTGTAATTGGTCCTAGAGAAGCCGTACAATTTTTAGCGTCTTTCACAACTATTGTATAATTTCCGGCAGTTAAATTAGGAAAACTTAAAGTTGAAATAAATGACCCTCCATTTATTGAAAAAAGATAAGAAGAATTTCCTCCACCTGCCGAAACAGAAATACTTCCGTTCGCATTTCCGGCACAACCTGTCACATCTACTTTTGAAGAAAGTGAAATAGTTAAAACTAAGGGTTGATTAATTACAACCGTTGGAAGTATTGCAACACAATTATTTGCATCTTTTACTTTGATATCATAATTACCCGGAGATAGTCCGGAAAAAACGCCGCTTCCTGCCAGGTAAGAACCTCCATTTGTCGAATATAAATAGCCCGGCGTTCCACCACTTACAGAAGTAGTAATGACGCCATCATTATTTCCATTACATGTCACATCAGTATTGGTTGATGAAATAGTTAAAGGAAATGCAGGTTCACTTATATTAACTGTTGGTAATGGTTTAATACAACCTTTACTATCTCTAACATTAACATTATATGTTCCTGCCGTTAGGTTGGTATAATTAAATGAATTTCCTAAAGGTAAATAAAACCCTCCATTTAATGAATATTCATATATGGGCGTTCCGCCGGTTACAGTTACTGTAAAGCTACCTGTACTATTACCTTTACAATCAACATTTATTTGGGAAGTAAGAGACGGAACCAATAAAGGGGGTTGATTTATAACAATAGAAGGATTTAAAGTAAACAAACAATTATTTGCGTCTTTTACTTTTATATTATATGTACCTGTAATTAAGTTATTAATTGTATTATTACCTGATACGCCGGGGTTAAATGTTGCTCCATTATCAATAGAAAATGTATATCCCGGTGTTCCCCCTGAAATATTTACTACAATTTGGCCTGTATTATCGCCAAAACAACCGGGCACATCTGTCTTTGAGACAAATGTAGTAACTAAAACAGGTGGATCGATTAGGGTTACGGTTAATGAAGCAGGTGATGAATTCGTACAATTGTTATTATCCTTAACTTTTATGGTATATGTACCTGCAGGTAAGTTTATAAAAACATTACTGCTTTGATAAGTAACTCCATTATCTTTGGAATATTGATATGCAGGAGTTCCTCCTGTTGCATTTATTGTTATACTGCCATCACTACTTCCATTGCAAGATGGAGAAACAGGTGTACCGGAAACACTGATACTTAGTTGAGTTGGCTGAGTAATAACGATATTTGAATCTAATTGACATCCCTTATTATCTTTTATGCTAAAAGGGTAAGTTGCTGCCGATAAACCACTAAATGAACTAATTAGTCCAAAAGCTCCACCATTAAAAGAATAAGTAAACCCTCCATTCCCCCCTGCCGCATTTAATGTAATACTACCATTGGCATTACCATAACAACCGGACACATTTGTAATAATAGGAGAAGAGGTAATTGCAGCGGGTTGTAAAAGATCAATTGGGCCAACAAATTTAAGACTTGTTGGAAGGCAACCCGGAAAATTACCCGAAACAAGATATACACTCCCCGAAGGTGCTACAGGTAAATTTGAATATGTTACAGTATAGCCACCATTTGAAACAGCCGGTGTAGAAATAACAAAAGAAAGGGCAGTATCAAAAGTCCAAAGAGCAAAACCTGTTGGTGGCTTTGGTC
Organism: Spirosomataceae bacterium; assembly: GCA_965248855.1. Taxonomy (GTDB): domain Bacteria; phylum Bacteroidota; class Bacteroidia; order Cytophagales; family 172606-1; genus CBDFKQ01. Next base: position 330,695 of record CBDFKQ010000012.1, read on the forward strand.
CGGTAAATGTCACCGTTATTGTACCATCAGATCCATTAAAGCAGGTAACTGGCGTAGTACTTTTAGATGTACTCGTAGGGCATTGAGCCTCTACATTTGATATGAATGTGGTGGTAAAAAATAAACCTAAAAAAAATAAAATTAAAAAACGTTTGATCATAATATTGCTCAAATAAATAAGATACTCTATATCTAATTAATTTCCACTCCATCAGCTATTACACAGCCATTACTGTCTTTTACAACAATGGCATAAGTTCCTGATGATAAATTTTTGAATGTATTCGAAAAACTTGTAATATTTGTAATCTGGTTTAAATTAGAAATATTTGAAACGGTATAACTATATGGAGATAAACCTCCGTTTATTTCTATCGTTAAATCCTTTGAATCTAACAATATTTTAATCGTTAAATTAGTTACTGATTTTATTTCACTTTTATTTAAAGTAACTTTCCCAAATTTATCTGTTACTGCAACCTCATAATCTCCGGGTGCAAGTTTTGATAAATTTTCCAAACCACTCCCATTATTCCATTTAAACTTAAATGGCCCGTTCCCGCTAACTTGCAATTCTATATTTCCATCATTTTTTCCAGCACAGGTAGCATTTTTAACAATGGCTATCACATTGGGTTGAGCGTCAACTGAAAATGAAAAAATAAAATAAGTAAAGAATAAAATGGCAAAATATTTCCTCATGTTTCTATATATCATCGTGTATGTGTGGCAAATATATTTCTCTTTTTTTATTAATATTTTAATATCCATCATAGTAACCGGTTTAAATGATGCTTAAACTAATTTAAATACAATAAATTTTAAGTAATATCAATTGATTTATTAAGTCTTTATCAAAAAATTTTACATGAACCAATCAACCTTTTATATTTATTCATGTTATGTAGAAAAGGTAATTTTTAAAATAACTGTCCCCGTGATTCATATTGGTATATTTTGGCAGTTATATCATTCTTTTACGATATTTATTGATAAAAAAGAAAATATTCATATTTGAAATCTTTAATAATTTATTACATATGCATTTTTAAGGCAATTTTCATAAAATCACTTTTTTGAAAAATAAACATTTCTTTTATAAATCACTATTATTTGTAATTTTGCTTCGAATAAAATTTTGCATAAATAAGCAATTAAAGGCATTATATTTTTAAAAAAAGTTTTTTATTATATAAATAAAAGTTTTTTTTAAAATTTCTTAAATATTTTTGTTCTTTAGTTTTATTTCTTCTACATACATTTAAATTATTTTAATAAAATTATGGCTTTTGATATAGAGATGATTAAGGCGGTTTATGATCGTTTCAGTGAAAGAACAAACTCAGCTAGAACATTAGTAGGTCGTCCTTTAACGCTTGCAGAAAAAATTTTATATGCCCATTTATGGGAAGGAAATCCAAAAAATGCTCAGGAAAGAGGCAAAAGTTATGTTGATTTTGCTCCGGATAGAGTTGCAATGCAAGATGCCACAGCCCAAATGGCATTATTGCAATTTATGCAGGCAGGAAGACCAAAAGTAGCTGTTCCCAGTACGGTACATTGCGATCACCTTATTCAGGCTAAAGTTGGAGCTAAGGAAGATTTAGATACAGCCAATAATCAAAATAAAGAAGTTTATGATTTCTTGGCTTCTGTTTCCAATAAATATGGAATAGGTTTTTGGAAACCGGGAGGAGGAATTATTCATCAGGTAGTTTTAGAAAATTATGCTTTTCCGGGTGGAATGATGATTGGAACAGATTCTCATACCCCAAATGCAGGTGGATTAGGCATGATTGCAATTGGAGTTGGTGGTGCTGATGCATGTGATGTAATGGCAGGTTTGGCCTGGGAATTAAAAATGCCAAAACTTATAGGAGTGAAATTAACCGGAAAACTTTCAGGTTGGGCCTCTGCTAAAGATATTATTTTGTGGGTTGCAGGTAAATTAACTGTAAAAGGTGGAACAGGTTATATAGTTGAGTATTTTGGTGAAGGTGCTGAAAGTTTATCGTGCACCGGGAAAGGCACTATATGCAATATGGGCGCAGAAATTGGTGCTACAACTTCTATATTTGCCTACGATGAAAAAATGGCAAATTATTTAACCTCTACCGGTAGAAAAGATGTTGCAGAATTAGCAGATAAAGTAAAAGAACATTTACGATCGGATAATGAAGTTTATGAAAATCCGGTACCCTATTATGATCAGGTTATTGAATTAAATCTTTCTGAACTAGAGCCTTATGTTAATGGTCCATTTACTCCGGATCTTGCATGGCCAATTTCAAAATTTGCAGAAGCAGTTAAAGAAAATAACTGGCCCGTAAAGTTAGAAGTTGGTTTAATTGGATCATGTACAAACTCATCTTACGAAGATTTAACAAGGTCGGCTTCTATTGCTGAACAGGCAACAAAAAAGAATTTAAAAGCCAAAGCTGAATTTACAATAACTCCCGGATCTGAATTAGTAAGATATACAGCGGAAAGGGATGGTTTATTTAAAGTATTTGAACAAATAGGCGGTGTTGTATTAGCAAATGCTTGCGGCCCTTGTATAGGTCAATGGGCAAGGCACACTAATGATCCTACACGTGCAAATTCAATTATCACATCATTTAATAGAAATTTTAGCAAAAGAAATGATGGTAATGTAAACACGCATGCATTTGTTGCTTCTCCGGAACTAGTTACTGCATTTGTAATAGCGGGAGATTTATCTTTTAACCCTTTAAAAGATAAATTAATGAACGAAGATGGGCAGGAAGTAATGCTGGATGAACCAAAAGGAATTGAGCTTCCTCCATTAGGTTTTGCGGTTGAAGATGCAGGTTTTATCGCTCCTGCACTTGATGGAAGTGGTGTTTCTGTGCTTGTTAGCCCAACATCTGACAGGCTTCAATTACTTGATCCTTTTACTCCATGGGAAGGAACAGATTTAACCGGATTGAAATTATTAATTAAAGCAAAAGGAAAATGTACTACCGATCATATTTCTATGGCAGGTCCTTGGTTAAAATACCGTGGCCATATTGATAACATTTCTAATAATATGTTGATTGGCGCAACAAATTATTTTAATGAAAAAGCCAATAGTGTAAAAAATGAATTAACAGGTGCTTACGACGAAGTACCAAAAGTACAAAGAGCTTATAAAGCAGCAAGTATAGGTTCTATAGTTGTTGGTGACGAAAACTATGGCGAAGGTTCATCGCGCGAACATGCTGCAATGGAGCCTCGGCATTTAGGTGTAAGGGCTATTTTAGTAAAATCATTTGCTCGTATACACGAAACCAATTTAAAAAAGCAAGGTATGCTGGCATTAACTTTTGCTAACCCGGCTGATTATGACAAAATTTTGGAAGATGATGTCATAGATATTATTGGTTTGACAAATTTTGTTCCGGGAGGTCAACTTACTGTTGCACTAAACCATAAAGATGGTTCGAAAGACGAAATAAAAGTTAATCAAAGTTATAATGAGCAACAAATTGAATGGTTTAAAGCCGGAGCTGCTTTAAATATTATTCGCAAATCTGTTGTTAATTAATTTAACCTTACTAAAAAAAACCGGAAGATTTCCGGTTTTTTTTAGTAAAAATAGATATAATATTAAAACAAAAATAGATGGATATACATGTGGGCAGCCTTCCTTTTAAACTTAAAGAAGAAGAATTGAAAGTATTGTTTGAAAAATACGGTACCATAAGTTCAGTTAAATTAATTAAAGATAAAATTACACGCCAAAATAAAGGTTATGGATTTGTTGTGATGCCAAACGAAACAGAAGCAAAAAAAGCAATAATTGAATTAAATGGTTTTGAAATTTTAGATAGAGTTCTTCAAGTTGAAATCTCTCAGGCGAAAGACACTCAGGTGAAAACAAAATTATCTGATAAAAGGAGATTTAAATAAATAAGGATATTTTCTACTTTAGCCAATACCCTTATTTATCCGAAAAAAATTATCGCATATTATGATAAACGTTTAAAACATCCTCATCCTCTTCCAATTTATCAATTAATTTTTCAACATCAGCTGCTTGTTCATCAGTTATTTCTTTAGTGTCGTTAGGTATCCTTTCAAAATCAGCAGATAATATTTCATAACCTTTTTCTTCCAAAAATTTTTGAATCGCACCAAAAGCAGTAAACTCTCCATAAATATTAATCTGGTTATTTTCCAAGTCAAGAAAAACTTCCTCTGCACCTACATCAATCATTTCAAACTCCAGTTCTTCAACATTTATTGTTTCACTGCCTGCAATTTTAAAAATGCTTTTTCTTTCAAAAATAAAATCCAGCATTCCGGAAGTACCCAAACTTCCACCACATTTAGTAAAATAACTTCTTACGTTAGCTACTGTCCTGTTATTATTATCAGTAGTGCATTCTGCTAAAATAGCAATTCCATGAAGTGCATATCCTTCAAAAATGACTTCTTTAAAATCTTCCTGCTCTTTCGATGAAGCTTTTTTTATTGCGCGTTCAACATTTTCTTTTGGCATATTGGCAGCCTTGCAATTTTGTAATATTGCTCGTAAACGCGAATTATTGTGCGGATCAGGCCCTGCCGACTTTACTGACATGGCAATTTCCTTCCCAAGTTTTGTAAAGGTTTTCGCCATCATTCCCCAACGTTTCAACTTCCTGCCTTTTCGGAATTCAAATGCTCTTCCCATTTTTATTAATGATAATTATTTTAAAAAATAAGTTTGCAAAGCTAAAAAAAAAATAAAATAACTTCCGGACCTTTTTTAATTATTTATTAATAAACCCATGTTATATACAAGTATTAAGACTATCAATAATGTTATTAAAATAGTTATTTAAGTATTGCATAATTTATTATGGGAAAAAGAAAAAAAGCAAGATATGAATAAAAGCAAGAATTAGCAGGTGTAAGCCTGAAATTCCTCAGGGTCGTGCGGTGGGTATGTGCGCGGATAGCTTCGGAATTTTTTATATTTTTAGTTATTTTTTCATCAAGTATCTAAACATTTGAAATTCTAAATCCCCTGAAGTAACTTGTCAAGCTAGCAGTGCCAAAGCAAAACCGTCTTTTTCAATGGTGTTATACGAACCCGCCATCAAGTTTGGTTATGTTCTTTTAATAGAAATCCATTTGGTGGCCAATAAATCAGGACCCCGTTTAAGAGCTTATAGGAATCTGGAAAGAACAAATGCACTGCTTTTTATACTTTAAATTTTAAAAGCATGACACACAAAAAAGCATTTCCCATTATTTCTCCTAATGCTGCCGGGATTGACATTTCCAGTAAAGAGCATTTTGTAGCTGTAAACCCTGATTTATCAGAACCTATAAAAGCTTTTGGTGCTTTTACAGAAGATTTGGAAACCCTTGTAGCATGGTTAAAAGAATGCAAGGTAGATACAGTAGCCATGGAAGCCACTGGAATTTACTGGGTGAGTCTGTTTCTCATGATTCAGGAAGCAGGGATAGATGTATTGCTAGTTACAGCCAAACATGTAAAAAATGTAAAAGGTAAAAAGACTGACATTAGCGATGCAGAATGGATCAGGCAATTACATAGCTGCGGTTTATTGTCTTCCGGCTTTCAACCCGATGGCTTTACCAGAAAACTAAGAACCTATGTTCGTCATAGGAAAAATTTAATAGAAATGTCGGCTACTCATGTGCGCATGATGCAGAAAGCTTTTGAACAAATGAATGTAAAACTTCAACATGTCATCGCAGACATTACCGGAAAATCAGGTAGAGAAATAATAGAAAGCATTCTAAAAGGCGAACGGGATGTGGAAAAACTAACAGCCTTGTGTGATAACCGCATCCGAAGAGAAAAGAAAGAATCAATAAAAAAATCGCTGAATGGAATTTGGAAGGAAGAACATCTTTTTGAACTGGAACAAAGTTATAATATGTATAAAACATACTGTGCAAGCATTATAGATTGCGATAAAAAGATAGAAGAACACTTAAAAACCTTAGTTAATGAAGAAGAATTAGAAGAAAAGAAACAAAATGGAAAGAGGAATAAAAATGACATAAATTTGGGAAATATCAATCTGGCTACGATAACAAGCGTGGATTTAACGGAGATATTTGGCATTACCGATTCAAATGCGATAGGGATTATTAGTGAGATTGGACTTGATATGAGTAAGTGGCCCACGGTGAAACATTTTACATCCTGGCTCAACCTAGCCCCCAATAATAAAATTTCAGGGGGAAAAATATTAAGCAGCAAAATCCCAAAAAAGAAGAATAGAGCTGGTCAGGTATTTAAATTGGCAGCTTATTCTATTCAAAGAAGTAATAACTGGCTATCACATTTCTATAAAAAAATAAAAAGCAAGAAAGGAACACCAAAAGCAATAGTAGCAACAGCAAGAAAAATAGCAGTAATCTTTTATAAGATGTTGAAAGATAAAGTTAAATTTGAACCAATGCGAAATGAAGTATATGAAAAACAGTTTAAAGAAAAGCAAATTAACAGATTGAACAAGCAAGCAAAGGCACTTGGCTTACAGCTAGTTAGAGTCTAGTTACTTAAGAGGAAAAAGTGACAAATCATAAGATGTAAATGTTTTTTTGTGACCTAAACGGTAAATTAACAATATAAATTAAGTGCCTATTTCTATAAATTTATAATTATTGGTTTATCAGTATCAATGTCGTTTAACTAAACTTAAAATGTATTTTATTAAAAAAAGGGAAGATTTTTTACAGTTAAATTTATCAAAATATTGATATTGATAAAACGATATTAATTACAAGAAATAAATCCTAAAAAGGGATTTACTTTATTTCAAAAAAATGGAAATGTTAATTTTGTCAAATTTAAAATTGTATCTGCTTATTCATCCTGATAATAAGATAATACAGGATACAAAAAAATATTGCAGATGAATGACTATTGCAAAATAATTTTCGTAATCAATTAGATAATTAAAATAATTATTTGTTTTAAAAAAATAGCATATCATATTTTTGCTAGTATATTCGTTACTAATATTACATCGACTGATTATCCCTGCTCATATATTTATATGAAATACAAGTTTTTATTCTGCTTCCTGTTTTTATTTTTAAGTTATAGTTTCAATACATTATATGCAAGTCATTTAAGGGCAGGCGATATTACAGTTCGTAAAATTAATTGCGCTACAAATAAATATGAATTTACTGTTACTTTATATCTGGATTCACATCCGGATAACGTTCATCAAGATAAAATTTATTTAAGTTTTGGGGATGGAACATACGTTGGAGTTGATGTAATAAAACCTTATGGTACAATACCCAACTATCCCTTTTTTCAGATAAATAAATTTGTTACTACGCATTCTTACGGCTCTCCGGGTATATACACAGTTTTTATTGCAGAAGGAGATGATAAAAGTATAACTCCGGGAATAAGAAATAGAAATAAAGGCACACTTAATATCAATGACCCTTTTAATACTCCATTTTATATTGAAACACAAATTACAATAGGACAATCATTTTGTGATAATAGCCCTACATTTACCAACCCACCAACAGATCAGGGCAGGATTGGTCAAAAATTTACTTATGACCCTGCAGGATATGATGTTGATGGAGATAGTTTATCATATAGTTTTGTTGTACCCGCACAAGGGTTGGACAGGAATGGAAACATAATGAATGTAAATGGTTATGTTGATCCTAACATTCTTTCTACCGGAGGAATTATCCCAAAAAGCGAGACAAACGGGCCGGCTACTTTTACCATTGATCCTGTAAAAGGTTTAATAACGTGGGATTCTCCTGCAATAGAAGGCCAGTATAATATTGCCTTTATAGTTATTGAATGGCGAGTTGGAAGCAAGGGCATAAGAACTCCAATAGGATATGTACGGCGCGATATGCAAATAATCATAAATAAATGCGATAATTTAAGACCTGATATTCAAATTCCAAAAGATACCTGTATTTTAGCAAATACTAAACTTTTAAATATTCCTATCACATCAACAGATCAAAACGTTCCTGCTCAAATATTAAGAGATACATCCTTTGGAGGTGTTTATAGTGATCCGGTAAATAAAGCTGTCTTTTCATACGCTGTACCTCAAAAAAGTAAGGCCTTCGGTTATTTTTCATGGACACCAAATTATGCACAGGTTCGTTCACAGCCATATACTGTAATATTTAAGGTTGAAAACAGCTCTACGGATTGTAAACTATCCGATATAAAAGCTTGGAATATCACAGTTGTGGCTCCCAAAGACAGTCTTTACAGTGCTGTTCCTTTTACTAAAAATAATGGAAAATCAATTAAATTAACATGGGCACCCTATGCCGTTACCGGTATAGATTTGTCAACATTAAAAGTAATTATATATAGAAAAAAGGGCTGCGATAATTTTCAGCCGGGGCATTGTGAAACAGGTATGCCTCCGACCTGGGGCTACACAAGGATGGGCGATACATCGGCTTTAGCTACCAACTATGTAGATATTAAAAACTTACAAAAAGGGGTAATATATAGTTATAGAATTGTTATTGCGTATCCTGAGCCAAATGGAGGGGTAAGTTATGTTTCAAACCCTGTTTGTGTAACTTTAACTAAAGATTTGCCTTTTATTACTAAAGTTTCAGTAAAAACAACTGATAAGAAAAACGGAAGTATCAACATTGCATGGACACATCCTCCGGAATTTAATACTGTAAATTATCAGGGGCCATATCAATATCAGATTTTTAGGGCAGACGGCCAAAATGGAGTAAATTATATTCCTATCGGCTCTCCCATTATTGTAAAAGCTTTTCCTAATTACAGTAATGTCGGACCAAATTTTACAAGACAAAATGGTTTCTCCGGTATCGGAACAGCCTATGGCCTTGATACTACATTTACTGATACGGGTTTAAATACGTTGGAAAAATCATATAATTATAAAGTAGCCATCTATTACAATACCAATATTTTTAAAGATTCTTCTGCCTATGCTTCAAGCGTGTGGCTAAATACTGCACCGGAAATTAAAAGTGTGAAATTAAATTGGCAGTATGATGTACCTTGGGATAATTCAAACCAATATCACAGAATTTATAAAAAAGAAAAAAACAATACATTTATATTATTGGATAGTGTAAAAGTAAACTTACCGGGCGATGCAGTTTATATTGACAATGGAAAAAAAGATACGGCTTTGATTGAAGGTAAATATTATTGCTATTATATTGAAACCAAAGGAAAGTATGTTGGTATAAGTTTAAATCCGAACTTATTACTTAACAATTCACAAGAAGCTTGCGAAACAGTAAAGGACACCACAAAACCTTGCCCGCCTTTACTTAACCTTAAAAATAACTGTAAAGATTTTTTAGAGAGCTTAGCCAATTCCAAACTAAATAACCCTAAAGATTATAGCCTGCCTCCTTTTATAAATGATTTAAGCTGGTTCAATCAAAAATTTCCTTATTGTGATACTTTAGATATTAAAAATTACAATATATACTATGCGCCTTACGAAGGGGATTCATTAAAATTGATTGCTGCTACAACAGATAAGTTTTACAGCCATTTTAATTTAGTAGGTGACATTCATTCTGTTGCGGGGTGTTATAAGGTAAGTGCAGTTGACCGATCCGGTAATGAAAGTATATTTAGCAATACCATTTGTGTTGATAATTGCTTTAATTATGAATTGCCAAATGTAATTACACCTGATTTAATTGATGATAAAAATGATACTTTTAGACCTTATCCTAAACCAAGTTTTGTACAATCGGTAAAATTTACGGTATATAACCGTTGGGGTAAACAAGTTTTTGAAAAAAGCAATGATATTTTTATACATTGGGATGGTAAAGAAGGGATTCCCGAAAAGGAAAGAAATGAATTATCGACAGGGATTTATTATTATCATGCAGAAGTTAAGTTTATCCGTTTGAAAAGACAAGATGCAATCAAACATTTTAAGGGTTGGATTCAGATTTTAAGATAAATCTTATCCTGTACATAATAATATATATATTGTTCTGCTAAAGCTGCAAATAAATATATCGAATAGCTTCTATAACTTTATAGAAAAACTATCCGATATAAATTTGAACACATATACCATTATACATTAGTAATGGATACAATAAATGTTTCGAAATTAATTCGCGTAATTTGGTTAATTCATAACGGGTGGTTAATAAATTTATTTACTTTTCGTTTTATTACGATTACCAATATGAGTATAATAGCTAAGTTTAGAAATTAAATCATCGGTAATCCAACCTTCATTTACTCTCCAACTCCAGTTTCCTTTCCCAACTCCCGGTATATTCATCCTGGCGCTTTCATCTAAATTTAAAATATCCTGCAAAGGTAAAATACAGATCAAAGATTTTGAATTCATTGCCATCCAACACATTTCGTCAGTTACATTATTTTCATCAATCCATTTATTTACATATTTCCCGAAGTTCTCTTTTTCAATCTCTCTTGCATCATTTCGCCACCAACCTTTAACCGTATTATTATCATGAGTACCGGTATAAACTACACTTCTTTCTGTATGATTGTGTGGTAAATAAAGGTTATGAACTAAATCATCACCAAATGCAAACATCAACACTTTCATACCCGGCAAATTATGTTTAGTTATAAAATTTAAAACATCTACAGATAATGTTCCTAAATCTTCAGCTATGATAGGCAAATCAGGAAAACTACTCGATAATACATTGAAAAAATCTTCAACCGGCGCTGAAACCCATTTTCCATTTAATGCTGTAGAATCACCGGCAGGGATTTCATAATAATTAACAAAACCTAAAAAATGATCTAAACGAACGAGATCAAATAATTTAAAATTATGTCCGATCCTTTTAATCCACCATTTGAAATTATCTTTTTTAAGTGCTGCCCAGTTGTAAACAGGGTTTCCCCAAAGTTGGCCGGTCTTACTAAAGTAATCAGGAGGTGTACCTGCAACAAATTGTGGTTTTTTATCTGAATCAAGTTTAAAATATTCAGAATGGATCCAGATATCCACACTATCATAATTTACATATATAGGCAGATCCCCAAAAAAATGTATTCCTCTTTCGTTACAATAATTTTTTAATTCTGTCCATTGTTTTTTAAAAAGGAATTGTAAAAATTTTTCCTGCTCGATTTTCTCTTTTAATTTATTTTTATATTTTGTTAATTCCTGTATTTCTCTGTTCACTAATTCATCTCCCCATTCAATCCAACTCTTTTGATTAAAATAATCTTTTAAAGATTTAAAAAGAGCGAAATCGTCCACCCATTCTGCTTCAGAAATACAAAATAGATCAAATTCATCTTTGATTTTTTTATCATTTATTTTCAAAAAATTTTGATAAGCCTTATCCAATAAAGGTTCTTTAAAAAGCCTGGCGGCAGCAAAGTTTACTTTAAAAGAATCTTCAACGAATGTTTCCGGTGTATTTTCGATATCGGATGTTTCCAATAGTCCTTCTTGGCACAGTTTTTCTAAGCTGATAAACAACACATTACCTGCAAATGCCGATATACTGCTGTATGGTGAGTCGCCCAAAGCTTCACTTACAGGTGTGAGGGGCAATATTTGCCAATATGATTGTTTTGTTATGTTTAGATAGTCTGCAAATTTATATGCCTCTGATCCTAAATCACCAATTCCATGTTTGGATGGCAGGGAAGAAATATGTAAAAGAATGCCACTAGAGCGTTGTTCAATCATTTTTGATTTAGTTAAATTAATTTTTTGATTTAAAATAAATGTGCCAATTAAATATTACGGACAAAATAAACCTTTAAACTTTTATTTTGTCTGTAATATTTTTTCTTATTATAAAATTATTTTCTAATGATTTAAATATTTATGTAATATGATTTAATGTTATGTACTTACTTTGTATGTTAGGTTTTTCAAGTTAATCAGACCGATTTTATAATTAATTATTAAAATAACACTTTTGGAGGTTACTTTAATAATTAAAATCGAATTAAACGATGTAATAAAAAATGTATAATTGTAAATGATAAATAAAATATGCGGATATTTATAAAAATACATTTACTCCTCAACTCAAACTTTAAATTTTTATAATGAAATTTTTAATAAAAAAGTATTTATTTTTTATTTTATTTCTTACAACAAGTATTTCTTTTGCTCAAACATCCGGCGGGTTTTGTGATCCTGGTTTATGCGTAGCCGCTGATGGAGTTACTTGCGTTACTTGTGATGTACCGATTGATGGTGGTGCAAGCTTATTATTAATTGCGGGAGGTGTGTATGGTGTAAATAAAATTCGAAAATATAGAAAAATAAAAGTCAGTTAATATGAAAAAACACGTATCCGTTCTTACAATATTTTTTTTTATTCCATATATAATAATATTTGGACAACAAAGCACATTTGGAGTGGCATGGCCGGGTAATTCAAGTACAACATTTGGTTATAGCTCCGATCCTAATACAATAAATCCATCATCCTATTATAGCCCGGTTCCCGGAAGTACAGTTTTGCCAACTCCGGGTTGGATTGATTGCGGAGGTGTTTATAATGTTAATGGAACAACCGTTACCAATGGCTCGCAGATGCCGGATAATAATGCAGTACAAGGTGCAACAAATTGGATAGGATGGGATACACGTCAATTTAAGCCATATACTAACAATAAGGTTAATTTAAGAATTTTTACTCCACCGGGTTATGATCAAAATGATTTAACTAGAAAATATCCTGTAATTCTTTTTTTGCATGGTTATGGTGAAGGAGGAGAGATTAATCTTGGTCCATGTGATGTAAGGAGGCATAATAATATATATCAAATGAAATGGGGTGGGTCATACCATAATAATGTTGCTCAGAATGATCCCTATAAATCAATTATTATTTTTCCTCAAAATGAAACGGGCTTATGGACAGGCGGTACTTACGACCAATTGATTTCGGTTATGCAATCTTTAACATTCTTAATTAATGGAGGCTCAACAACAGATAATAAAAAATTTAATATCGACCCAAATAGGGTATATTTAGAAGGTTTATCAAGTGGAGGAGTAGGTGAGTGGCAGGTTTTAAATGATTATACTAATATTTTTGCAGGCAGTATAGTACTTTCTGCTGCCGGCCCGACAGATGCAGCAAGTACATCAAAATTAAAATATACCGGAATATGGCAGTGGCAAGGAGCTCTTGATATTTTTACCAATACTAACCCCACAGTTGCTGATGTATATAAATCTCGCAATACTTATACAGCATTAACCGATCCGTCTATTGCAAGTTTTAAAAGATATAACCAAACCGATATTACATCAGGTGGGCCGATAAATGGAATTGCAACCAATCATTATGTAGGAAATAAAAGATATTTAGAAGAATCTAACGAAGGCCACGGAGTTTTTACTGATTGTTATTCCCACCCGGATTATTGGAAATGGTTATTTTCTCAAAATACATTAAACATTGTACCATTTGGCGATACCTCAATTTGTTCAGGCAGCTCTGTAACTATTGGCATCCAACCCGGCTTTGCAGAATATGATTGGCAATATAGTGTAGATGGTTCGTCTTATTCTTCCACATTGCCTTTATCCCTTGCGAATAATACTAATGATATAAATGCAACGGAACTGGGTTTTTACAGAGTTCGATTAAGAAGAACTACATTAGGTTGGTCATATTACTCTCAACCTATTCAAATTATAAGAAGGGCTTCTACACCTGCACAGATTGTTACTCAGAATAACAGTACTATTTTACCTTCTTTGGCAGGTAACAATTTAACAATATCCGCACCTACGGGTTTTACAAACTATATTTGGAACACCGGCAGTACAAATGTTTCTATAGATGCAAGCACAGCAGGTAATTATTATGTTTCCGTAAAATCTTCTACATTGTGTCAGGGGATTAATTCAGACCCGGTAACAGTATTAACCGGTCAATTACCACTTTCAACAATTGCTATTCCCGGTAAATTACAAACATTTACAATTAATGCAACTTCCATTAATTTAAGTTGGGTTGATAATTCAAATAATGAAAGTGGTTTTGAAATTTATAGATCATCTGATAATGGAGTTAATTACACATATGTTGGTTTAACTTCTGTAAATGCTAATAATTTTATCGACAACTCATTAAATTCTAATACATCTTATACTTATAAAATAAGAGCGATGAAAAAAGCAGTCGGTGCTTCTGATTATTCAAATTTTTCGGTTTCATCCACAACTGTTGATAATGTGGCGCCTACAAAGCCAACTAACTTAACAAGCTCCAATCTTACTTCTTCATCTGTAAATTTATCATGGACTGCTTCAACTGATAATGTAGGTGTGGTAAGTTATGATATTTATGCAAATGGAAGTATTATTGGAAATACATCGGGAACTACTTTTAGTGCGAATGGCTTAACAAGCGGTACTTCCTATATTTTTAAAGTGGTTGCAAAAGATGCAAAGCCTAATTATTCTCAGCCAAGTGATGATTTACAGATATTTACTTATCTTAACTCCTTAGTAAATGGATTAAATTACGAGTATTATGAAAATAATTATTCCGATTTAAACTCCCCGGTATTTAGTAATGATATACCTAAAAAAATCGGTTATATTAACAATTTTAGTTTAAACCCCAGGTTAAGAGACTCTTATTTTGGTTTTAATTTCTACGGGTTTATTACTGTACCCACTACAGGCACATATACTTTCTACACGGAATCGGATGATGGAAGCAATTTATTTATCGGTAATACCCAAGTGGTTGCAAACGATTTTAATCAGGGTATGATGGAAAGAAGCGGCACAATATCATTGACTGCCGGTACTTATCCAATACAAGTAACTTATAGACAAGGAAATGGAGGTTTTGGTTTAAATGTTAGATGGAGTGGTCCCGGTATTCCAAAAAATTTAATTCCTGATAATGTTTTATTTCGGAATGGCTTACCCGCCGGTTTATATTACACTAATATTGCCAGCCCTTTAAATGTAACCCCGTCGTGGGGCGACAGCCCTGATGGGGCAGGTAACCAACCTAACTTTACAAACACATCCCAAATCTTTTATATTACTAAAAACAACGCAACTCTTGGTGGTAATTTAACTGTTGGATCTAATTCAAAGATTGTAATTATGAACAATTCCAGTTTTACATTAGATAAAACATTTAATGGTATAATTGATATTCAGGGAAATGGGCAATTAACAATTAAGAATTCTACAGCACCTGGCTTCGGTTCGGTTTCAACTGTTTCTACAGTTATTTTTGATGCAGTAACCAGTATTTCCACAAATACTACTTTAGGAAATGTAATTATAAAATCAGGAACCACTACCATTAACGGAAGTAATTTAAATGTTTTAGGAGATTTAACTTTTCAAGGAGGAAATTTCGGAAGTGCCGGCTCTTCTTCCCTTTCTGTAAACGGAAATATTAATTATGTATCAAGCACAACAATACCGGTTAGTTTAAACTTGTCCGGAACAATTCAAACAATTAACGGAAACGGAAATTTAAATTTAACAGGATTAAATTTATCTCAGGGCTCGCTTGTAACACTTGCTACAAATAATTCAACTAATATTGTTAGCACGGGTGATGTAGTATTGCAAAATTCTTCTTATTTAAACCTGAATTCAAATTCATTGACTTTAAATGGGGCTGCCGGTTTAAATCCCGGAACGGAAACGGGTTTACTTGGTATAAATAACGGTTCCATTGTCATAAATACAACTTCTAACAAAAGTTCCAATTTGTTTTTTAATCCATCTTTAAACACTATTTCTAATTTTACAATTAATAATAGTGGTGGCGGTAATGTTTTTTTAAATAACATTTTAAATTTGAATAATACGCTAACATTACAAAATGGTGACCTTAATACAACAAATGGAAGTCTTATATTGACATCTAATGCTACAAATACAGCTAGAATCGCTAAAGTTCAGAATGGTGCTTCGCTTACCGGAAATATAACGCAAGAAAGATATATTGCTGCTGATTCATATGGAAAAGGTTGGTTTTTTACTAGTACACCAATAAAAAGTCAAACTGTTTCTAATTGGGTAAATGAAGCTAATATAACCGGCGCGTGGCAAAATGCAAATGCCTTTCCTACTATTCATCAATATAAAGAAAATGTTGTAGCGACTCGTGCCTTAAATGATCCTAGAAATTATGAAAATTATGGATGGTTTGGACTTTCTAATTTAACAGACAATATCAATCCGGGGCAAGGATATAAGATTTATTTATATAATGAATTTTTTACGTCAAGAAATTCAACTTTACAAAATACGGGCGCCCCTGTAATTGGAGATGGAAATGATGGAATTAATACAGGGGGTTCAGAGGCATTTAACTTTAATTTAACTTTTACACCTGCAACAGGTTATGATGGTGGTGGATGGAATTTAATTTCTAATCCTTTCCCAAGTGATATTGATTGGACAGGATCCGGATGGTCAAGATCTACTACAGTGGATAATGCAGTTTACATTTGGGATTCTCAATCTAATAATGGAAAAGGAAGTTATGTATCTTATGTAAAAGTTGGCAACACTGTTATTTCTCAAATACCAAACGCAACCGGAAAAATAGCTTCAGGACAATCTTTCTTTGTAAAAGCAAATGGGGCAAACCCTACATTAAGCGCAACTGAAGATGTAAAAACATCCACAGCGACTACTTTTCTTAAAACAACAACTCCTGAAAATTTATTGAGGGTAACACTTCTGAATCAAAAGAATGAAAGTAGCACAACTGTAATATATTTTACTAAAGGAGCCACACAAAATTTTGACAGTAAATTTGATGCTCATTTACTTGCCGGTGCAAGTATTGCTTTGGGTAGTTTATCAAAAGATAAAAAAGAACTTTCTATAAATGGCTTACCTACTATCAATGATTCTATCCCTTTAATTTTAAAACATAATGCGAAAGGAATTTATTCATTAAATTTTAGTTCATTAGAAACATTTAAAACAAATACCAAAATTTTCCTGGCTGATAAATATAATAAAACCATTACACGGGTGACTTCAAATGAAGTTTACAGTTTCAATATCACGCAGGATACAAATACCTTTATTAAGCGATTTGCTTTGATATTTCAACATAATACCCATCTTCTTTCGGAAAATATAATTTCCAATGAAGCTTCAAAGGTATTTTCATTAAAATCAATTTATCCGAATCCATTTAATGTAGAAGCCAATATAATTTATAACCTTCCTGAAGAGGCAACTGTCGAAATTAATATTATGAATAGCCGAGGTGAGGTTATCGAAAAAATAACTAATCCTTCCAAATCCGGTGAAAATATATTTATTTGGAACCCCCGAAACAGAAATGTTATTTTGTCAAGCGGCTTATATTTTTATAATATACAATATAATAGAAAAAGCTTGTCGGGGAAATTAATTTATTCAAATCAATAATTTTTAACACTTTTGATATTAAATGAAAAAGAATCACACTATAATAAGTGTGATTCTTTTTCATTTAATATCAGTTCATTTTTGGATAAGTTTTATATGATTTTTAATTCCAATTTACAAGAATTTTATTTGGAGACTAATTAATATTATTTTATAGTTTCCATTTTTTGTTTAATCAAATCAAGGTCTTTTTTTGCTTTTTCTACTTCAAAAGCTGCAGCTTGAATTGCTTTTTTATTCTCTACTATTTGCTTACCTGTATCAACCTGTTTATTTTGCTCATTTTCTATCTTTTTTTGATAATCTATTACATTTTGTTTCGATTTTTCAACAGATTTATTTAAATCTTTATCCTTCTCATTTTTTTTATCTAAATCTCTTTGAGCAGAATTTAATATTTTTTCTGCTGCTGCAAGCTTATCAGCCCAATTATCTTTATTTATTTTTAATGCAAAATCTTTTAGAAATTGTTGAGCCGCAGCATATTGAGGATCACCAATAGTGACATAATCCTTACCATTATCTATTGCCAGAAAAACATAACTTTCACTTTTACCCTCCTCTGCTACTTTGCTGACAATTCGCACGGGTTTATTTGAAATGGATGCTACCTTCGCTTCGTTTACAATAAAATTATTTTTTGAAGATTCAACCCTTCCAAACTTTTTTAAATAGCTCTCCCATGCATCGGCAACATTGGATTCTGATTGAGATAAATGAGTTTTAAGACCGGTTCTTTGTATTTTTTCAACTGTTTCATTCGCTGAAATTACATCAGTCTGTTGCCCTTTAGTTATTTGAACAAAAAATACGGATATGATAATTATTAAGGTTTTTTTCATAAAAATTAATTTAATCAAATATGTTAAATTGTTTTAAAGGTTAATAAAAAAATAATATATGGTTTCTAAACTTTTTTATTTACGGAAGAAAACTTTCATAGTTAAACAGGTTTTAAAAATAATCATTTTTGGATATTATAAACCTGAATTTAAACTTAATGGGAATAACACAAATAAAAAGCTGCCTATTTAGACAGCTTTTTATCTTGATAAACAATAAATATGCTTGGGTTTTTAATACAACTCTATTTTATTAATAGAATATTACTAGTTATTTGGGTTTTGAACTCCTTCTAAAACTTCTTTAATATCTACTCTGCTTCCATTTTTATAAGCAACTATCCATGCATCACTAACACCCATTTCTCGTAAATATTTTTTAAATTTATCAGCTTCCCAATAATCATTAAAATAACACAGCGTGTATTTCTTTGTACCATCTGCATCTACATCTCCGCTAAAATTAGGATTTTTATCAAAATATTTAGATAAATCTTTATTTCTGAATGCTCCTATTTGAACTTTAAAAAGAACTCCTTTTTCATTTGGCTTCACTCCTGATTTTGTAACGTTTGATGCTACTTCTTCAGCCAATTTTGAGTTTTCACCCTTAGATTTTTCGAGTTCGGTATTTTTACTCATCACTTCCGATTCCAAATTCGTAACTTTGGTAGAAAGTTCGCTGTTTTCACTGCGAAGGGAAGCTTGATCTTCTACAAGCTTTTTATAAGAAAGAGCATCAAGTTGCTTGAGTTTTTTCTTCCATTCTTTTTCAAGGGCTTTATCCTCTTTTGATTTTTTTTGTGCATAACTACCTGTAAATGATAATACTGTTAAAGCAACAGCAAGAGAGAGGATAGTTTTTATTTTCATAAGGGGGAAATTATAGGTTCGACTATTTTGACAAAAGTATAGAAAATAATAAAAAAACAAAATTAATGATGCAATAACTGAACTAAAAGTAAATAAAAAAAATCCATTTAAAAATATTTCAAACAATCTAATTTTTATTTTTAAAATACTATATCACTCGGCTTACTAATATATTTTTTTAAATTTAAGTAATTATTTAATAATCAAATCAATAACTAAATAATATTCCACAATAATTTATAAAAAAGTAAAAAAAAATATCGATATAAAAAAAAACAGTATTTTTACGCTAAATGAGCAGAATTTATAATTTAGTTTATTACGTAAAGTTTTAGGAGGTAGTTACATACATTCTAAAAAAAACTACTTGTTTAATTAAAAAATGTTTACATGGGGAATATAAAAGCTGTTATACCTGTTGCGGGAATGGGTTCCAATTTACGTCCTCACACTCATACACAACCAAAAGCACTTGTACCTGTAGCGGGTAAACCCATTTTAGCACATATTATTGATGCTCTTTTGGAAGTACATATTACCGATTTTGTTTTAATTATCGGTTATTTGGGTGATAAAATTGAGAAATATGTATCAGAACAATATCCTTTTATTAATGCAAGTTATGTAATACAAGAACCAAGGCTTGGGCTTGGGCAAGCAATTGCTTTAACAAAAGATAATTTTACAAATGATGAGGAAATGCTCATCATACTTGGTGATACCATTATAAATGCCGATTTACAAGCCTTTATTGATACACCAAATTCTGTATTGGGTGTTAAAAAAGTTGATAACCCGGGCTTATTTGGGGTTGCCGAAGTAGATACACAGGGGATTATTAGAAAATTAATTGAGAAGCCCTCAATACCAAAATCAAATTTAGCTTTAATTGGTATTTATAAAATTACCGACTCAAAAAGGCTTTTAGAAAATTTAAAGTTTATACTTGATAATGAAATTAAAACTCAAAATGAATATCAGCTTACTGATGGTTTGATGAGGATGATTAATGAAGGAGAAAAGTTTACAACTTTACAAGTAAGTAATTGGTATGATTGCGGTAAAAAAGAAACTTTACTTGAAGCAAATGCTATTTTATTAAATAAATCAGGATATAAAAATATAGCCTATCCAAATTTCCCGGGAAGTATTATAGTTCCACCGGTGAGTATAGGTAAAAATTGCAATATTAGGAGTTCTATTATTGGGCCTAATGTAGCTATTGGAGATGATACTGTGATTGCATATTCTATAATTCAGGACAGCATTATCGGATCTTTTTCTGAATTGGAAAATGCAGTTTTAAAACATTCCATTATTGGAAACGATTCCATACTAAAAGGTATGAGCCAAAGTTTAAATATTGGCGATAATACTGAAATAAATTTTAATAAATAGAAATTTTTAGGCAAAAGAACAGATATAAATTATAGGCTCTTTTGCCTAAAATTTAATTTAATACTTCTACTGATTTTATAAAATATTTTGTATCACCCTGCCACACATAAACAAAATACTTTTCAACATAATGCAATTTTACTTTTTTTCCTTCAGCCTCCCTCAATTTTTCAATAACATCTTTATCAACCACAGTAAATGACCATGCGGTAGAAAGTGGTTGGGTGGCATCAACGCCTGAAACTCCTGTATTAATTTGCCCTTCCCACGTTTTAAATACATAACCTTTTTTGCTAAACTTCACCAAACTCCCTACTCTTTCACCTTCACTATAGTACATAAAACTAAAAAAGGAAGCTGTTAATACTACAAGCACAATTAAAACAATAACTACTCTTACAATTATTTTTTGCATTTCTATTTTTTTAGGTCATGTAATTTTATAAAAATATAAATGAATTATGAAATAACATTCATGATTTTTATTTAAAATTTAAATTCATTTCAAAAAATTTAAATAAATTTAAAAACTATTTGTTATATTAATTGTAATAGAGCAGCAGATTTTGATGCAAGTTTATATTTATCAGAAGTTGATTTATCATCAATTGAAAAAGAAATCTTCTCGCAGGTATCAAATATTATTTTCCACGAGCCTTCTTTATATAAATTAAATTCGACCTCGTTTTCATCGGCGTTTACCAGATAAATAAATGTATCGGTTGAGTTTTCTTTATTCTCCAAATACATTCCAAATGATTTTATATTATACCAATTATCATCAACAATAGGTTTTCCTTCTGCATTAAACCAATCAAGGCCATCATTAATCCATTCAGTTAATAAATCGCCATCCGGATATTTAATGCCATGAAAAATATGTTTATTTTTTCTAAATGCAATTAATTTTGAAGTAAAATCAAATAGAATTTGTTGTTCCTCATCCCAATCCCAAATCATCCAGGTTAATTCATCATCTTGGCAATAGCCATTGTTATTGCCTTTTTGTGTACGGCCATATTCATCGCCGTGTGCTATCATTGGGGTGCCCCAACTTAAAAGTAAGGTTGAAAGTAAATTTTTTTTATGTTTTTGTCGCAATGCTATTATTTCCTTATTATCTGTTTCTCCTTCTACACCATAATTAATTGAATTATTATGATTTTCACCGTCATTATTATTTTCTTTATTATCCTCATTATGTTTTTTAGAATAACTAACTAAATCGTGCATGGTAAAGCCATCATGAGCGACAATAAAATTTATGCTTGAATGTGGCGACCTTGCATCGGAATTATAAATATCAGGACTGCCTCCAATTCTAAAAGCTAAGTCTTTACCGGTGTTTTTATCTCCATTCCAAAACTTTCTCACCGTATCGCGGTAGCTTCCATTCCAATCCGACCATAAACTTGGGAAACCTCCAACCTGATAACCATCTTCACCTAAATCCCAAGGTTCTGCAATTAGCTTTGTATTTGATAAAATTGGATCCTGATGTATAACAGTAAAAAATGATGAATATTTATCAAAAAGATGTTCTCCTCTACCTAAAGTTGCTCCCAAATCAAAACGAAAACCATCTATATGCATTTCAATAACCCAATACCTTAAACTATCCATCACCAATTGAAGAGTTTGATGGTGGAAAGTATTAAAAGTGTTTCCGGTGCCTGTATAATCTACAAAATGCCTTTTATTTTCTCTGTCAAGCCTGTAATATACTTTATTATCAAGGCCTTTGAAAGATAATATAGGTCCTAATTGGCCTCCTTCAGCTGTATGATTATAAACTACATCAATAATAACTTCTATACCGTTTTCATGAAAAGTTTTTACCATTTGTTTAAATTCATTCACCTGGCCGCCACTTGTACCTGATGATGAATATTCATTATGCGGAGCAAAATAGCCTATTGTATTATAACCCCAGTAATTTCTTAAACCTTTCTCTTTTAAAAAATGGTCTTGAACGAACTGATGAACAGGCAAAAGTTCAACCGTTGTAATGCCTAGTTTTTTTAAATATTTTATGATTGGTTCGCTTGCTAAACCTGCGTAAGTTCCTCTTAAATGCGGTTCAACTTCCGGATGAAGCATTGTAAAGCCTTTTACATGCAATTCATAAATAACAGATTGAGAAAGTGGAATATTTAAATGCTTGTCATCACCCCAATCAAAATCATTAGCTATTACTATCGACCTCATCATTCCCGAAACGTTGTCATTGGTATCCATATATAAATCTTTATCGGCATCCTTCATATATGTTTTATATCCATAAATAGGTTTATCCCAATCTATCATACCATGCATTGCTTTAGCATAAGGATCCAGCAAAAGTTTATGAGGATTAAATAATAAGCCATTTTTAGGATCGAATTTTCCATAAGCCCTATATCCATAAAGCTGACCGGGAAGTAAATTTTCAATATAAACACTCCAGGTATGGTCTTTAGCTTTTTGCATTTTTATGGGTGACAATTCTTTACCTTCATCATCAAAGAGGCAAAGTTCAATATTATCTGCACTGTTGCTGTGAACCGAAAAATAAACGCCTTTGCCATCGTAATGAGCTCCTAATGGGAAATGAGCAGGTATAGTTTTTTCATAAGTGGCAACTAAAGTTTGCATTTTCAATATGATTTAATAGTTTAATAAAATGAATTTCTTTAATTGCTTTGCTATAAATAAGTATGCCAATGACAATTGTTTTATTTTAATTTATACACGTATAGATGTCGTTTAATTGATGTTTTTATTGGAATATAATGAGAAAGAATGTAAATATTTATAATAATGATTTTTTAAGAAGTTATTTTATAATGCTTTTGTGAAAGACTTCTTAATTTTTCGGCAGCCCATTCAGGAGTTATATCTCTTTGCGGATTTCCTAACATTTCATAACCCACCATAAATTTTTTTACAGTTGCGGATCTAAGCAACGGAGGGTAGAAGTGAAAATGAAAATGCCATTCAGGATGTTTTTCACCATCGCATGGCGCCTGATGTATGCCTGCGGAATATGGAAATGAGATTTCAAATAAATTATCGTATTTAATAGTCAACTGTTTAAGTATGTCGGCTAAATTATTTTTTTCATCTTCATTTAATTCTAACAAATTGCTTACAGCTCTTTTACTTATAATAATTGTTTCGAAAGGCCAAACTGCCCAAAATGGAACAAGGGCAACAAAACTTTCATTTTCAACAACTATTCTCAACTTCTCTTCCAATTCTTTTTTTAAATAATCTGAAAGTAAAGTATTGCCATGCAGCTTAAAATATTTTAATTGTTGATGACTTTCTTTTAAAATTTCATTTGGAATGGATTTCGTTGCCCATATTTGACCATGAGGGTGGGGATTTGAACAACCCATCATTTCGCCTTTGTTCTCAAAAATCTGTATATAATTTATTTCCTCTTTTTTACTAAGTTCATCAAAATTTTCGACCCACACATCTACTACTTTTCTAATTGAGTAGATGTCCATTTCGGGCAATGTAAGGTTGTGCAAGGGTGAAAAGCATATTACTTTGCAAATACCTGTTTCACTTTCTGCAATTAATAAATTATCAATATTTATTTTTCCTTCAGGTACATTGGTTTGCAATGCAGCAAAATCATTTATAAAAACAAAAGTATTTTTATAATCAGGGTTTTTTAATCCTCCGGCTCTCTCATTACCAGGGCATAAATAACATTTGTCATCATACTCCGGGCGATTGTCAATCGAAAACTTTTCTACCTGACCTTGCCAGGGGCGTTTAGAACGTTGAGGAGAAACTAAAATCCATTCCCCGGTTAAAATATTAAATCTGCGATGCGAAAATTCTGTATAATCAAACATTTAAAAAAATTGAGACGAAAAAATTATAAAAAATATGGTAAAATCAGTAAAAATAAATAATAGATAAGCCGGGATGCAATTTAAAAATTATGAATATATTGATATTGATAAACTGATAATCAATTTATTTTGAGATTATTTATTTTATTTTTTGGGTTAGGAATTACAGTGGAAATCCTTTTTGTGAGGTACGAAACAAAAATATTGAGACGTAAGCCCGGCCACAGGCAACATCCAGACATTATTTTACTTTTTAATATCCATAATGTTTAAAATAAAATGTATAAAATTATGAAAGTTTTTCAATTATATCTTTTTCAATTTTTAATATTTTACCTGCATCACTTACTACTTCTTTTGTTTCAATCATTACTGCTTCCCTTTTAGGAATTATTCCATTACCAAACGTATAGGAATAAGCCTTGGTAAATTCAGCACCGAAATATAATATTATGGATGAATAATATACCCACAATAAAATTACTACCAACGATCCTGCGGCACCATAAGCATATCCGGCTTTTGTTTGACCCAAATAAAGACCAATAATAAACTTTCCAATCATAAAAAAGAAAGATGTAAAAGTTGCGCCTATCAAGGCATCTTTCCAGGCTAAATACCCGTCGGGAAGTACTTTAAATATGACAGAAAACATAAACGTAATAATGATCAACAATATTAAAAGGTTAATTATATAAAAAATATAAATGGCCATGTGAGGAAATAAATGTTGAACATGTTCACTAAAAACATCAAGTACGGTATTAATTACTAAGGCTACCAATAGTAAAAAACCAATTGTAACAATCATTGAAAATGATAACAGGCGGTTAATAATAATTTTCAACCAACCTCTTTTAGGTTTTGCCCTTAACGACCATATATAATTAATAGAATCCTGTATTTCAGAAAAAACACCTGTAGCTCCCAATAACAATGTTACCAAACCAATAACTGTTGCTTTGATTGTATGATTTGATAATTGTGCATTTTTAATCATATCTTGCACTTCAAGTGCGGCACTACTCCCTATTAAATCTTTTATTTGCCCATACACCTGACCTTGAACAGCCTCTCTGCCAAAAAAAAGACTGGCCAGCGATATTATAATTACCAGCATAGGTGAAAGAGAAAAAATAGTATAATAAGATAAAGAAGCACTAAGTTTCATTCCATTATCATCTATAAAACCGACATATGCTTTTTTTAGTAAAAGCCAGAAATTTTTAAAAAATTGTTTCATTTATTTCAATTATGTTCTTTTTAAAATTTATTCGAAAATAATACCTTAAAATAATATTATACAATTAAAATTATTTGTTTGTTAAAATGCTCACCAATAATGCATTTTAATGTAAAATTTTACTTAATAAATGAAATCTGTAGACAGTTAACCCCAATAATCTTAATTCTACAATTTAATTCTACAATTTTTCTACCAAAATATATTATTTCATATAAAAAATAAGTGGCAGGATTTTTTAAATAGTATCATCAAACAGACAAATTATTCAAAACACTTAAACTAATTATTATCATGAAAAGTATCTTATACATTGTTGCTGTGGTTCTTATAATAGGATGGGCAATAGGAGTTTTTGCATATAGTGCATCAGGTTTAATTCACGTATTATTAGTTATTGCTCTTATCGCAATATTATTAAGCGTAATTGGCGGAAGAACAAGAATATAATCTCAAATCCTTATTTTATCTATACCCTTTTTTTTAAAAAAATGATACCAACATTAATTTTCGTATGGGTTGTATTTGCAGCCTTCGGTTTAGCTGCCGTATTTGAATATTTAAATTATAAGGAAGAAAATAAATTTCTTGATATAAAAAGAAATATGAGTAAGCCTAAAAAAGATTTTTCTAGCTTTTATAAAAATATTAAAAATAAAACATTGAATGTTAATTAATTCAAGGTTAAAGGGTTTAGAATAAAAATGAGGTGGATTATATGAATAAGAGTAGGGAAATTCCTTGCTCTTATTTTTTTATCTGATTGTATTACCAAGCAGGTTGGCAATTTGCACTTCGGTACTTTTAAGTTGCCTATAAATTTTTAAATATTTTTCCTGTTCCTGCCACTCAATATTTTGCTGTAATTTATCGCTCACTTCCTTTAAAACTTTTTGAATTTTTCGCTGTTTTAAACGTAAAATGTTTGAATAAGCTGCGGAGGGAAGAGTATTTAATTCTGTAGGAATTATAATTTCATATTTTTCCCAATTATCACTGAATGAATGTTGATTGCTTAATAACCGGATCGCTTCCGATTGGATATCAGGATCGTGATGGTGAATAAAAAATTTACTGTCGGCAATTCTCCCTGCTTTAAATTCATTTCTATAAATATTAATAAAGCTTTGATATATAGGTGTTTCAAATTCGATGCCTTCCATTTCAGTAATGAAATAAGCAATTAACTTTAAATCTTTTTCTAATTCATCATCAGCAAAGCTTAATAACAAGCGTATACTTTCTTCTTCCTGATATGAAATTAAATTATTGAAATTTTTTTCCTCTTTACCTGCTTCTTTTTCATCTTCATCAAATTCGGTATCATTCGGTAAATACTCTTGCAAAAATTTCTCATCTTCACTTTTACCCGTATTGTCTTTGCTTTTTTTAAGTAAAATTTTATTACTCTCAAAAATTAAAGTTTCTTCGGCAACACCAAGCATGGTGGCAGTTTGTTTAAAAAAAACTGCTCGGGTTATCGCATCAGGTATTCTGCTGATGCTTTCAACCACTTCAGTAATTACATTTGCTTTTTTAAACGGATCATTTTCTGCATCTTTTAAATAAATATCAGTTTTAAAAGTTATTAAATCTTTGCCTTCCTTTTTTACAAATAATTTAAATTTTTCGGTTCCGACTTTTTTTACATAACTGTCAGGGTCTTCCTTATCGGGAAAAACAACAACTTTTACCTGCATCCCTTCACTCAAAAGCATATCCAAACCTCGAAGAGCTGCCTTTATTCCTGCCTGATCACCATCATAGAGTAAGGTTACATTTTTAGTAAACCGATGTATTAAACGAATTTGTTCATTGGTAAGCGAAGTGCCCGACGATGCAACAACATTTTGTATACCTGCCTGATATAAAGAAATAACATCTGTATAGCCTTCTGTTAAATAACATTCATCCACTTTTCTTATCGCACTTTTTGCTTGAAAAATACCGTATAAAACTTGATGCTTGTGGTATAATTCCGTTTCCGGAGAATTTAAATATTTTGGCTGATTTTTATCTTTTGATAAGGTACGCGCACCAAAAGCAATTACTTTGCCTGATAGATTATGAATTGGAAAAATAACACGATCGCGAAATCTGTCGTATGGATTTTGTGTAGATGTTGAATCATCTTTTTGAATTGTTAAACCGGCTTTCTTTAAAATTTCTAATTGATAATCGTTTTTTAAGGCTGTTTTAGTAAATTTATCGAGTAAGTTTTCGGAATATCCCAACTCAAATATTTCTATTGTTTTATCATTAAACCCTCTTTCTTTAAAATAGCTTAAGCCAATTGATCTTCCCTCTTCTGTATTAATTAACTGATCTTGATAATAATTTTTTGCATAATTTAAAACAATAAATAAACTTTCACGCTCATTTTGTTTTGCTATTTCTTCATCGGGTAAGTTTTCATTTTCCCGGATTTCAATATTATATTTTTTTGCAAGATATCTTAATGCTTCTGTATAGCTGGATTTTTCTATATCCATTATAAATTTAATTGCATCACCACCCATTCCGCATCCGAAACATTTGTAAATACCTCTTACCGGTGATACAGAAAAGGAAGGCGTTTTTTCTTCATGAAAGGGGCAGCAGGCAGAATAATCTTTTCCCTTCTTTTTTAGAGAAACAAAATCTCCCACTACTTCAACAATATCAACCTTATATCTAATTTGATCTATAGTTTCCTGACTGATGCGCATAATGCGAAGGTAATATTTTTTAAAACGTATTGAATTATTAGATTAACAATCCGACCCGGATTATAATTTCGATTTATAAACAGTAAAATTTTTAAATAATAAAAAGTCATCCAAAGCATTATTAAATGAATTAGCTTTTTAATATTGAATATTAATTTGCAAAAAAGTTTATTTTTGAGGTTAATTTACACCTTAGTTATCATATCAGGATGTTTGTAAATGAATTAATTGTCGAAAAAATTGAAACAAAAGTCTTTTAATGAACCGGTAAAAAATTGGAAACAGTTTAAAATTTTAAGCTCAATAATGTTTTTTCTAAACATTATTTTGGCTGTGTTTACGTTTATAAGCTACTTTTTTATACATATTTCACCTAAAAATTTTTGGTTGGCCGGTTTTTTTACGCTTTCCTTACCTGTTGTTTTATTTTTTGTCCATCCTGCTTTTATTTTATATTGGTTGGTAAAGAGAAACTTTATAAAAATATTTGTTTCATTTATCACCCTTATCGCAGGTTACCCCCTCCTTCAACGCACAATAACTTTTCACGAAACTGAAACTATTCCATTAGGTAAAAAAAGTTTTGAAGTAATGAGTTATAATGTTCAAACTTTCAATCAATACTTTTATTACAAAAAGAAAAACAAAACCGATACTGAAAAAATTTATAAATACATTAATGAGTCGAAGGCAGAAATAAAATGCTTTCAGGATTTTTTTCAACTCGAAAGATCCGAATTGTTTAATTCAATAAAAAAAATTGGCCACTCGGGTGAATATCATTATTATTTAGACCCTCGTGCCCATAAAGTGCATACTAAAAGAGGTTATATAGGTGTGGCTATTTTTTCAAAATTTCCTATCATACAAAAAGGTGAAATATTTTCATCAAAACAATCAGTCAATAAAGGCATTTATGTGGATGTGGTAAACGGAAAGGACACTATGCGAATTATAAACATTCATTTACAATCAAATAAAATAAAACCTGACAGTTTATTTGAAAATACAAATTACGAGGAAATAAAAGAAGAATATTTAAACTCTTTCGACAGGTTAAAATATGGCTTTCAAATCAGAGGTAAGCAGGCAGAGGTTTTAGAAAGTGAAGTAATAAACAGCCCTTATCCTGTTATATTATGTGGTGATTTTAACGACATTCCTTATGGTTTTGTTTATCAAAGGATCAGGCAACATTTAAGTAATTCTTTTGAAGAAATTGGCTCCGGTTTTGGTTTTACTTACAATGGTAAATTACCATTTTTACGAATTGATAATCAATTTTTTGACAAAAAATTTAAAATTTATGAATTTAAAACACATTTTAAAATAAAATATTCAGATCATTTTCCTATTACTGCACGATACTCCTTCATAAACCATGGCAAATAAAAACCTTATAAAAAAAATAGATATCTTTCTGTTAGTAATTAACATTTTACTGGCTATTTGTACATTAGTTTCTTACATGGGAATGTACATTTCACCTTCTAAATTTTGGCAGGCAGGGTTCATATCTTTATCAATACCAATAACACTTACGTTAAATCACATTTTTTTAATTTATTGGGCATTAAGAAAAAAATGGTTTAAAGTTTCAATATCTTTGGTTACCCTTATTATTGTTTTCCCTCTTTTCAGTAGAACATTGTCTATTCATTCTGCCAACAAACAAATAGATTCATCTCAAAATTTTAGAGTACTTGATTATAATGCAAGTACGTTTGGGAAATATAATGTTGATTCAGTGACTGTTCAAACAAAGGAAATTATAAATTGGATAGTTGATTTTCCGGCTGATATAAAATGTTTTCAGGAATTTTATCACAACGACACCAAAAGCAATTTAAATACAATCCGATTAATGGAAAAAAAGGGATATCATTATTATATGTTTTCCGATTCCACTTTAATAAAATCCGACAGGGGAGCTTTTGGTGTGATTACTTTTTCTAAATTTCCTATAATTCATACAGGAGAAATTTCATTTCAAGGTCATAAATACAACAGATGTATTTATACCGATTTGGTGATTAATAAAGATACAATTCGTTTATTTAATTTCCACATGGAATCGATGAATATTCAGGCAAACAATTTGGTAATGAAAGAAGTAAACGGTTATAAAGAAATTTACTGGCGACTAAAAAACGGATTTATCAAAAGAGGTAATCAAGCGCTATTAGTTGAAGAGGAAATTAAAAAAAGCCCTTACCCGGTAATAGTTTGTGGTGATATGAACGATACACCATATAGTTTTGCTTATCAACGAATAAGAAAACATTTAGATAATGCCTTTGAAGATAAAGGAAATGGATTTGGGTTTAGCTACAATGGAAAACTTTTCTTTTTACGAATTGATAATCAGTTTTTTGATGAAAACAAATTAACAATTCATTCCTTTAAAACACATAGAGAAATTAAAAATTTTGATCACTTTCCTATCAGTGCTACCTATAGCTTAAAAAAATATCATTAAAAAAACACAAAAAGTATTTGTTTTTCCTTTCAATACTCTTTCTATTTAAAAAAAATAATTTTTGAGTAAACAATTGCATTAAATTATTTCAAATTGTTTTTCTATATTTCTATTTCTTCTTTTTATATAAAGAAGGAATGATTTTAGTATAAATAGTTTTTTATCAAAATAGCTACATTCCTGTGAAAAAATGGCTTATTATTATAGGTTCAGTTTTAGTTTTTTTATATCTGGCATTTACACTTGCCGTTTACTTTATAATGAAAGAATATCGTACTGAAATTCTTAATTATGTATTAACGAAGGCTCAAAAGGAGATTAAAGGAAAAATAGATGTAAAAGATTTAGAGTTTAACCTCTTTAAAAAGTTTCCGAATTTTTCTTTTACATTATTAGATGCAAGCATTAAAGATTCCCTATATCAAACAAATATATTCCGGGCAGATAAAATATTTTTGCAGGCAAATATTGGAGGTCTTTTAAGTGGAAATGTATTAATATCTTCAATTACTGTTGAAAATGGAAGTATAAATTTATTTAAAAACGCCAAAGGATATGAAAACTTTAATATTATAAGAGAAAAACCTTCAAAAGATCCGGTTAAAAAAGACAATAAGAAAAAAATAGATCTTGTAATTGAACGGATTAATTTCGAAAATGTAAATTTTCGATTTATTGATTCAAGTAAAAGTAAAAAAATAATTTTTCAATTAAAAGAGGTAAGCTCCAGATTAAAAAACACTAAAAATAAAGAAGTAAATTTAAATGGAAAGTTTTTTGTAAATGAATTAACGTTTAATGATAAAAAAGGAAGTTTTTTAAAAGAAAAAGATTTGGATTTACATTTAAATGTAACATTTAATAAAGAAACTAAAAAACTAACCATCAACCCGTCAAAATTTGAAATTGGAGTTGAAAATTACACTTTACAAGGGTTTTTCGTCTTTGATAAAAATCCTCAAATGGACCTGCAAATTAATAACGACCATGCAGATGTGTTGAGCAACCTCGCCTTATTAACTTCTCATATCGAATCAAAAATAAAAAAATATAAAGTTGCTCAACCTGTTGAAGTGAAGGCACATATTTCGGGCGGTTTGAAATCCGGACAAGACCCACATGTTGATATTTCGTTTAATGTTGTAAAATCTGATGCGGTATTAGATACCATTAACATTTCAAACTTAAGTTTTAACGGAAGTTTTTCTAATCACATTGATGATAAGAAAGATATAAATGATAATAATTCAAAGCTAGAATTTAAAAATGTTGATGGCTATTTCGATAGAATGCATGTTAAAGCCAATGTAATTTTAACCAATTTAAGCAGACCTGTTATAGAACTTAATGCGTACGCCGGAGTGTGGCTTAACGATACTTCTGATGTGCTTCACACTACTTTTAAAGTTAAGAACAATAGAATTTATAAACAAATGATGCGGTATCGGTCTGATAAAGCAATTCAGGCGCATGTGCATGTTTTCGGTGAAGTACAAGGTCAGCCTGAAATAGAATTCGCTTTTTCAACCAAAAAATCAAATGTAAAATGGGATCAATTTTATATTTACAATGCTGATATTGATGGAAACTTTACAAACCACATTAATAATGCTATTTCATGTACAGACGCTAATTCTGAATTTAATTTAACAAAAATTAAAGGTGAAATACAGCACAAACCGATTGTAGCGAGTTTGAAAGTTGTAGATATGGTTAAACCAATGCTTGATTTAAAAGCATCCATTCAATTACCGCTTACTGAAATTAATAAATGGTTTCCAAAGCAAAATACTGTTTTTAAAGGTGGTTTAGCAACTATTAATATTTCGTATAGAGATAGTATGTCTAACTATATAAATAAAAAAATTAAAAGCTTAACAACTAAAATATCAGGTGAAATAAATGTAGTAAATGGTTCGGTACTATACATACCTGATAGTTTAGATTTTAAGAAATTAAATGCGAAAATTAAATTAAATGACGAAGTTTTAGAAATAACTTCTGCTGATGTTCGCTTAAATAATACGGATCTGGCTCTTAAAGGTAATATTTACGAAATTATACCTTATTTATTCTTTCCGGGTCAAAGAGAGCCATATGTAAAGCTCACTGCCAATACAAAAATTAATCTAATCGATTTAAATGAATGGCTTTCGCTGACAAAATATAAAGTAAAAAATGGCAGAGCGAATCTTTTAATAAACTATACGGGAGGGATAAAAAAATATTTTGAAAAACATGTTGCCGATAAAGTACCGGTTGATATTGATGGAACCATTCAAGTAGATAATGGCGAAGTAACCTACTTGCCCCGTAACTTTTTATTTACAGGCTTAAATACAACTTTAAGTTTTGACAAAAATGATTTAAAAATTACAAATCTTCAGGGTTACTTAAATAATAATTTTATGAAGGCTAACGGTAAAATATTTGCCCTTACGCCTTATTTATTGTCAGGAGGTAAAAAAATTGCTGCTGCACTGGATATTTACACACCTTCTTTTGATTTAAGTAAAATAATTGGAAAGAGGAAGGCTCAAATATTAACCACAAAAAAGAAAAATAAATATCAAATAGCGAACGTCGTTGATAAAATCACAGACCATGTCAATACTAATATTTCGTTAAAGGCAGGCCAAATGAAATACTTTAATTTTCAGGCAAATGATATCTCATGTAAACTAAAAATGTTTGAAGGGATAATAACTCTTGAAAATGTAACAATGAAAACCTCTGATGGTACATTATATGCAAATGGTACTATAGATTCTAAAAACGATTTAAAAGACAGGGCTGAGGTGATAGTAAAAATGAGCAAAATGGATGTAAATAAAATGCTTTTATCTTTCGATAATTTTAATCAACATACGGTTACCGATAAAAATTTAAAAGGAATTTTAAATGCCGATATAAATTTCAGTACTGACCTCGATGATAACTATAAGGTAATAGCAAGTTCGATGGTTGGCAAAATGAATATTAAGTTGGTTGATGGTGAATTGATTGACTTTGAACCCTTAAAAAAAATGACAAAAATTATATTTAAAAAGCGAGATTTTATGCATATAAATTTTGCTACTATTGAAAATAATTTTATGCTTACCGGCAATGACTTAAAAATTGAAAGAATGTTTGTTGAATCATCAGTGTTTAAGTTTTATGTCGAAGGAATTTATAGTTTTAAAGGAAATACTGATCTAAGCATACAGGTTCCACTCAGTAATTTAAAAAAACAAAAAGATGAAAAAATGGATAAAGAATATAATTTTGAAGATAAAAAAGCAGGGGCAAGTGTATTTATACATGCATTTAATAAAAATGGAAAATTACATATGAGTTACGATCCATTTCATAAATTTAAAAATAAAAAAGATGAGCCTGTTACAGATTCTTTAAGCAGAAATTCAAATTAATTTTCAATTCAGCATTTTAATGTTTTTTATATCGAACTCAAAAGAAACAGATTCATTTAAGATTATTTTTTTATCGGTATATGTCCATAAAATAGGAAGTTCGGGGATAGATATTCCTATTTGATACCTGTCTCCTAAAAATAAAACCTCTTTCACTATTCCTTTCACTTGCGAATTTTCATTTAAAAATATATTTTCCGGTCGAATTATTATTTTTTTATTTTTATAAATTAAAAAATTATTTTCCGTAAAATATTTTTTTAATAAGTCTGAATGTATGATCGTACAAATACCGGATATATAAGCTACATATTCATTTAATGGATTTGAATAAATGCGTTCAGGAGTATCCGTTTGTATAATTTTTCCGTTTTTAATTATTGAAATATAATCAGAACCCGAAAAAGCATCATTAATATCATGTGTTACAAAAGCACATGTCATTCTATCATTTTTAACCAAATTATAAATTTCTCTCTTCAAAAGAAATTTATTTTGTATATCCAGTTGATTAAATGGTTCATCCAGTAATAATACATATGGCTCATCTGCAATAGATTGTGCTATTGCTGTTCTTTGCTTCTCACCTCCCGACACATATTTGGGTAAATGGTTTTGAATGGAAGATAAACCAAAGTTTTCGATTAAATAATCTGCACGAAAATTTTGATATTTTTTTTCATAGAAACGGATTGAATATAAAATATTTTCCCTTAAGGTAAGATTAGGAAAAAGGTGAAAATCCTGCGCTACTAATTTAATTTTAGGGTGACCTGCTATTAATTGTCCGGAAGGAGGTAAAAGTTTCTTATTTTGAAAAATAATTTCCCCCGCATCTGCTTCCAGTAAACCTGACAAAAGACGTAAAAGGGTAGTTTTCCCTGAACCACTTTCGCCAACTATTGAATTCATTTCACCTTCTTTTAAATTGATGCTGATATTATCAATAGTAAAATGATTTATTGAATATGATTTATAAAGATTAAAGGCAGAAAGCATTTA
Source organism: Spirosomataceae bacterium (assembly GCA_965248855.1). Taxonomy (GTDB): domain Bacteria; phylum Bacteroidota; class Bacteroidia; order Cytophagales; family 172606-1; genus CBDFKQ01. The sequence goes on from CBDFKQ010000012.1 coordinate 365,912, forward strand.
TTAAATTTCCATTAATTAATCCGGCTTGTGGTAATAACTATCACGTTGTTTAAATCTTTTTAGGCAATCCAATATCGAAACGACTACATCATAATCTTCGGCAGTTAAAATAAATTGTAATGGGGGGTGGCAATACAACATAAAATCATCTAATTCAGGGCCTTGCAAACCTGTTAATTCAGAAACATATTCCGGATTTAATCTTGCTTTATAACTTGCTTCTTTACTATCTGCCTGCATTAATCTGCCAAGTTTTCTTCTGGTTTTCCCTTCCTTACTGAATTGATTGAAAAGCATAGTAATAGGGCTAAAATCAGTAGTATTTGGTGAACCGAAACCTCTGTAATTTGATGAACCTTTTATTGAAGGGATATAAACAACTTTTGGTTTATGATATAATGGGCCAACCTTTGGCAAAACTTTAGAAGTGATATTGACCTCTTTTAATTGTACAAATGTTGATTTTAAAACTATTTGAATGTCAAGTTTTTTTTCATTGTAATCTTTAGGTAAAATAAATATAGATGTACTGTAGCCAACATAAGAAAATAATAATGTATCTCCTCTTAACATATAAATAGTAAAAGCTCCATCTGCATCACTCACGGCTCCATTAGCTCTGCCTTTTCGAATAATATTAACGTAGGATAATGGTTTGTAGGCAGCAGAATCCTGAGTATATACTATACCTGAAACCTTTACAGATAAAATACTATTTTGAGCAAGGCAGTTATAAGAAAGAAATAAGAATAAACCTGCAATCTGTATTATTTTCGACATATTCATTAAAAAAATCTCTAAAAAATAAATATACACCTAAATTTAATTTAAAAATACTTATAAGGTAATTTTGATAAAATTGCTTTTGAGGAAAAAAAATTAAACGACTATGGATTTTCAAAAGTGATAAAATTTATGTTATCAATTTTTTATAAAATGTTAAGTAAATTTCATTTTTTGATTACACCGGAGAATGAATTAAAGATGATGTAAGTTTTTACAGGTTCTTAATTTTAAAATGTTTAAACTAACTTGCAATTTTAAAGGTATTGTTATGTATTTAAAGATTATTTATATTCTTTTAATTTCTCTCTTTATGGCAGCTTGCAGTGATTCACAAGCTGATAAGCTTGATTCTAAATCTATTAAAGAACAAATGGATGAAAGAAAAATCCACAGGGTAAAACCTGCAGATATTTTGAATCAAACGGCTGCAACAGGTGAGATGATTATTAAAAAAATTAATAAAAAATATATTGAAAATTTAAAAGATCAAATGCAAAGTAAATCTTTTGAAGAAAGTATAAAACAATGCAATATTAATTTGCCTGTTAAAGATTCTTTGCAAAAAAATTTAATGGCAAAAATTAAACGTTTTTCACTTAAGGGTAAATTGCCGGCACATTTAAATATAAAAGAAATTGATATGTGGGATGCCTATCGATATAATGTGGAGAATAAAATTCCTGTTAAAGAAAACAGTCAGCACTTGGGTGATAGTTTAATGCTATTTACATCAGGAATTATTATAAACGACCAAGTTTGCCTAAAATGCCATGGAAATATTGAAAAAGATATTTCAATAAATAATTTTAAAATATTAAAAAATAATTTCCCGCAGATGGATAGCCTTGTGAATTATAAAATGAATGATGCAATAGGTATATGGAGTTTATTGATTGATAAAAAGAGTATTATAAAAAAAATCCGTTAGATTAATATTTATTATGGCTGAGGTAAAAATTGAAGCAAGTTGGAAAGAACAATTAAAAGAAGAGTTTGAAAAACCATACTTTAACAGTTTAATTGAGTTCGTTAAACAAGAGTATGCAAATAATAAGATATTTCCACCGGCCGGAAAAATTTTTGCCGCTTTTGATCATTGCCCTTTCGAAAAAGTAAAAGTTGTTATACTTGGTCAAGATCCATATCATGGTGAAGGCCAAGCGCATGGTTTAAGTTTTTCAGTTCCGGAAGGTATTGCCATTCCACCCTCACTTAGAAATATATTTAAAGAAATAAAGGACGATATAGGCATTGAAATTCCTAAATCCGGAAATTTGGAAAGGTGGGCTGACCAGGGGATTTTATTATTAAATGCAACATTAACAGTAAAGGCAGGCGAAGCAGGGTCGCATCAAAAGAAGGGTTGGGAGATATTTACCGATGCGGTAATTAAAAAGATATCTGACAAAAAAGAAAATATTGTTTTTTTACTATGGGGAGCTTATGCGCAAAAAAAGGGTGAAATTATAGATGAGAGTAAACATTACATTTTAAAAGCAAAACACCCATCTCCATTAGCCGTAAAATATGGAGGTTTTTTTGGAACAAAACATTTTAGTAAAACCAATATATTTTTAAAGAATTTGAGTGAAAAGGAAATAGATTGGTAAAATTTTATCTTTTTATTAATTTGTTTTTGCATTAAACTTACTGTTTTATTTGTTGTCTAAATATCAAATAAAACGTTAAACGATGAAGTCTTTAAAAATTATTTGTGTTATAATCTTGCTTTTAATTTGTTTTTCCAATCAGGTTGCATACGCCCAATTTAGGTTAAATGTAAGAGTTGGTAATCAACATCGTTACAGAAGATTTTATAATGCTCCTCCTCCGGTTTATTATTCACCATCAACAGTATATGTTGGTTCACCAACACCGGGTTTAGTTTGGATAAACCCTCATTGGCGTTATAATCGCCGGGGAAATTCTATATTAGTACCGGGTCACTATAGGAGATGGTAAAGAAAAGCGCTTTGTTCAGCGCTTTTCTTTATACGTGATATAATTTTTGTTTTATAAATAAACCGGCCTAACAATAACCCATTATTTTATAAACAAAATATCCAATAATTTCATGAAGTAATTCATGCCATTCAGAAAAGGCTTCAACCTGAGGCATAAAAGAATTTAAATTAAGTACTTCCTTGTGTGAGTGAAGATCAGTACTAAATGAAGTAGTTGTTACACCTGCCTTTTGTAAAACAAGCATGAGCCCTGCGCATATGAAAGGCTGAGGTAACCAGCAAATATTTTTTATCCGGAAATTTTTGTTTTTAAAATTTTTGCAGAAAATAAAGCGTTTTCTCTTGTGTTTTTTGCCTCTGGTTCTATAAAAATATTTTGCTCGGGCACACCGCACTCTTTTAAAAAATTGGACAAAGCAACCGATTCATTTTCTTCATCATCAACTTTGTTTTTAAATAATTGAAAAGTACCTCCTGTAATTAAAATATTTTTTATTTTCCCTTTTTTATATAAATCTAAGGTATTTGTAAGCCTGTCAACATTATTACCAAAATAAATTCTATCCTTAACAGGTTTTCCTCCTTCCACAATACCGGTAAGTAAAATAGCAACATCATATGGTTCTTTAATATCTGCGTAAGGCGTTATTGGAATTTCCCATAACTTTAAACCTTGGTTTATCAATGGCCCGTTAGAAAAAAACAAAAGCATAATTACACCTGTGTATAATGCGCGCTTCTTTAATTTTGTATTTTTTGTGATTAAAGAAAAAATAAAGCAGGCCATTATTCAGGTAAATGGCATTGCAAAATAAAAAATTGTTTTAGATAGGAAATAAAACATCCGAATTAATTAATAAATATTACTTACAAAAATTATATCCTTACTAATTTTGCCTCTTTTCTTGATCGGGCAATATCGTAAGCTAAAAAGATGGCTTCGCGCATAGAATTTTCGTCAGCAATATTTTTACCTGCAATGTCATAAGCAGTACCATGGTCAGGAGAAGTTCTGATTATCGGTAAGCCTGCAGTATAATTCACTCCATTTTCAAATGCAAGTGTTTTAAAAGGAATTAGACCTTGGTCGTGATACATAGCTAATACTGCATCGTATTTTTTATAATTTCCTGTACCAAAAAAACCATCTGCAGGATAAGGGCCAAAAATTAAATGACCTTTTTGTCTGAAATTTTTAACAACCGGTTGAATAATTTCTATTTCTTCATTACCTAACAAACCCGCTTCTCCTGCATGTGGGTTTAAGCCCAACACAGCAATTCTTGGTTTTACAATTCCAAAATCATTATTCATTGTTTGTAAAAGCAAATCAATTTTCGCATTTATTTTTTCTTTAGTAATAGCTTCAGAAACTTTTTGAAGTGGAATATGACCGGTTACAACTCCAATTTTCAAATTTTCGCTAACCATCAACATTAAACTTTCTTTCATTCCAAATGCCTCTGTAAGGTATTCTGTATGGCCGGGAAACTTAAAATCGGTATTTTGAATATTTGCTTTATTGATTGGAGCGGTTACCAATGCATCTAACCTTCCATTTTTTAAATCATCAACAGCCGTTTTTAATGCAATATATGCAGCATTACCGGCTTCGGGAGTAATTTTTCCCGGTAATATTTCCAGGTTTTCATCCCAACAATTTACAATATTTGTTCTTTTATGGCCAACCGGTTCGCTTTGTTTAAGTGGATACATTGTCCACTCTTCCAGTTCAAGTAATTTTCTATATTTTAATAAAACTTTATGCGACCCATAAATAACCGGGGTACACATTTGTAAAATTTTTTTATTTGACAGTGCTTTTAAAACTACTTCAGGTCCTATTCCATTGTAATCTCCTAAAGTTATTCCTATTATAGGTTTATTATCCATTTTAAATTATATAAATATTATCCGAATTTAATTCAGTTATTACATTTTTCCAGCCAAAGTGGAAGGGTAATTAATAAATTTTTTCATAACTACCTCAGTACCGTTTATGAAAACATGCTCTTTTCCATAAGGCTTCGCCTTTGGTATTACTTACCAAATCGCTAACGCCTCTTAATATTAAAAGCTTTTTTTTATTTTTCGAAACAGTGTAAGCTATTGCTCCTGTTTCCCAATCACCTGCTATGGCATTATAATTATTTTTAAGACTTTCAATTTCAGTAGGGATTAAATCCTTATCTGCTGATACCATGACAGTTTTAATTACTTTTGAAGGGTATGGAAGTTTAAGCCAATTTAAATCCAAATTAATCGAATAATCATTTATTGCTTCTTTGCTATCCCCCATTGCTTCAATAATATCATAAATAATAGTTTTATCAACCAATACTACTTCATATTTTTTTATTGAACCTTCAAATCCTCCGCAAGTTCCTAAGTTGATTATGTATTCAGGTTGATAGGTACTGATAACATATTGGGCAGAGCCAGCTGCAGCAACTTTACCCCAACCGCCATGAAAAAAGAGGATTTTTTCATTTACATTATTAATCTTAAAATCTTTAAAAAAATAATCTCCCCATGGTGATGAATTATAGTTTTCTTTGGGATAAAATTCTTTGACTACTTTCCATTCAGAATTTGCAGAGATAATAACTGCAATACGACATTTTTGAGCAAATAAATTGCTAAATGCAAATAGAAAAAAAATAAAAAAAATCTTCTTCATTAAATTTAACTTTTACTTTTTTGAACAAAAAAATCATAAAGTAATCTTACACATAATCCTGTTCCACCCAAGCCTCTGTAATTATCCTGAGTATGAGTATAAGCACCTGCTGCAATGTCTAAATGCATCCATGGATAGGAAGAAGTAAAATGCTCTAAAAATTTACCTGCTGTAATAGCTCCGGCTTCCGGCCCTCCTATATTTTTCAAATCCGCAATAGTAGATTTAATTTGTTCAGCGTATTCATCCCAAAGTGGAAACTCAACTAATCTTTCGTAAACATTTTCACCACTTGCTTTAAGATTATTTTTTTCCTCGTCCGAAGCTGTTCCCATAAATACAATACCTTCTTTACCAATTGCTCTGGCTGCCGAACCTGTTAATGTAGCCAGATCGATTACTAATCCGGGTTCATATTTTTTTGCATAACTTAAAGCATCTGCCAATATTAATCTTCCTTCAGCGTCAGTATTTAAAACTTCAACAGTTGTTCCGTCATGCATTTCTATAACGTCACCTGGGGTAACAGCATTTCCATCAGGCCTGTTTTCAGTAGCCGGTATTAAACCAATCATATAAATTGGTAAATTATTTTTAGCAATAGCATAAAAACTACCTACAACTGCAGCACCACCTGCCATATCCATTTTCATATAATCCATCCCGTTTGTCGTTTCTTTCAAACTCAAACCACCGGTATCATATACTACACCTTTTCCAACTAATATATATGGTTTTTTATTTATCGCATTTTTTGGTTTGTATGTTAAAATATTAAATGTAGGAGGGTTGGGGCTTCCCCAATTAACTGCAAGTAAACCGCCCATTTTTAAACTTTGTATTTTCTTTTTATTAAAAACCTCCACTTCAAAACCTGCAATTTTGCCTGCTTTTTCCATTTCTTCACTAAACTGTTCGGCAGTTAAAAAAACAACAGGTTCATTAACTAAATCTTTGGTGAGAGCAACTGCATCTGTTAAATTTTTTAATTCATCAACACTTTTTTGCTTTAAATCCGAATGAAACAGCTCTATTGTTTTAATACTATTTAACTTATTTTTATCGGTTTTGTATTTAAGAAATTTATAATTACTTAAAATGCAGCCTTCTGTAAATATCAGAACATCTTCCACTTTTCTTAAAAAAGAGGAAATATAAATATTTTCTATTTTATTTGTATTTAAATAATTACAAAGTTCATAGCCGGACCTACGCAATTTTTCTTTTTCATCTGAAGGGTTTTTTCCTTTTTCGACAAAAATTAAAATTATTAAATAATCATAACGATTTATAACTACTTGATTTAGTTTATTATCACGTTGGTTAATTATATATTTTATTTTCCAAATCAGAAAACCGGAGTTCAGAAGGAATATCATCACACAAGTAAGCCGAATTAACTTTTTCAGTTTTACCGGATACTAATTTTATATCAGCCATTATATTTTTACTATTTAGATTATTTAAGGGATTAAATTAGATGTATAATTTAATTTGATTTTAAACCTCACATTAAAATTGATGGTCAGATTTTTTAGAATAAATATTTGATTTAAACATTAAATTCTTTACAATATTACAATAAACATTTTGATTAGATTATCTGTGAACTTTACTTATCATAAAATAAAATTATTTTTTATTGAAAAAGAAAAAAATAATAATTATAAAAAAATATTAAAACTTTACTTTATAGCTTATTTATTTATTTTTTGTGGTTTTAGCAACATATTTGGCCAAGATCAAAAGGATCAAAACACATATCAGGAAGAGATTAAAAAGAAAGAAATCAAACCTATTTACAAAAATAGCCTTAAGGTATTACCTGTTATTTATTATACACCCGAAACCCATTTAGCAGGCGGCTTGGTTGGAATTTATTTATTTAAAACCAAAAAAGACAGTACAACCAGAACATCAAATATAGATTTTGCTGCCATTTATACCCAAAATAAGCAAGTTATTATAAATCCGATAATAACAATGTTTACAAAAAACGAAATGTTTTACCTGCGAAGTTATTTTTTATACACCGAGTTTCCGGAATTTTTTTATGGTATTGGCAGTAAAGGAATAGATTCCACTAAAGAAAAGATTAGTTATAAAGCATTGCGTACCCATCAAAGATTTTTAACAAAGTTATTACCTAAGTTTTTTGGAGGTTTACAATATGATTATACTAATATTTATGACTTAAAATTTCCCGATGATACAAAGTATTTAAATAAACTTACAGGTTTTACAGGGAGCAAATCATCAGGCTTAGGCGTGGCATTCCAAATAGATATGCGTGATAATATATTAAATGCCTCAAAAGGATATTATATTGAAGTGTCAAATTTAAATTACGGTAGTTGGATTGGCAGTAAATTTAATTTTCACAACTATATTTTAGATTTTAGAAAATACTTTCAATTACCAAATAAAAGCATAGTTGCATTTCAAACATATTTTAATTTAAATAGTGGTAATGTCCCTTTTAAACAAATGGCAACAATCGGTGGCCATACTTTAATGAGAGGATATTATAACGGAAGGTTTAGAGATAAAAATGCAACTGTAATTCAAGCAGAATGGAGGCAACATATTTGGCGAAGAATAGGAGCGACAATTTTTGGTGGCTTAGGTGAAGTAGCACCGAAAGCTTTTAATTTCTATATTTCTGATATAAAAGCCGGTGGTGGAGTGGGTTTTCGTTTTATGGTTGACAAACAAGAAAGATTGAATTTTAGATTCGATGCCGCTTTTGGTGAAAATTCTCACGGATTTTATTTTAATATTGCAGAAGCATTTTAAAAATAAATATTTTGAAAGTAAAACCTAAAAAACATTTAGGACAACATTTTTTAATCGACAAAGGAATTGCTGAAGATATTGTAAATTTATTAACAGGACATAAAAATTACAATAAAATTCTAGAAATCGGCCCCGGTATGGGAATACTTACTGATTTTTTAATTTCTAAAAACCGGTTTGATTATTATTTAATAGAAATTGACGGCGAATCTATTACTTATTTAAATGCACATTATCCTAACTTAAAAGATAAAATTATTGCAGGGGATTTTTTAAGAATAAATTTTGAAAAATATTTTTCTGAACCTTTCGCTATTATTGGTAATTTTCCTTATAATATTTCTACACAAATTTTATTTAAGGTACTTGAAAATAAGGATAAGGTACCGGAAGTTGTAGGGATGTTTCAAAAAGAAGTGGCGAAAAGAATTGCATCAGGCCCCGGTAATAAGGAATATGGTATTTTAAGTGTGCTTTTACAAGCATTTTATGATATTGAATATTGTTTATCGGTTTCTGAAGATGTATTTGACCCACCTCCAAAAGTTAAATCAGGGGTTTTGAGATTAAAAAGAAATAATATAGAAAAATTAGATTGCGATGAAAAATTATTTAAGATTATTGTTAAGCAAGGTTTTAATAATAGAAGAAAAACATTAAAAAATGCGTTAAAATCTCTTCAAATGCCTGAAACATTTTATGAAGATGGTTTAATGAGTAAAAGGGCAGAACAATTGGGAGTTGCCGAGTTTGTTCATTTAACGCAACTGGCAGAAAGATTAAAAATAATTTAAAAACATTTTTAAATGACTTTTGATTACGTAAAATATCAATCCTTATTTGCAAAATTTGGAATGAGTCCGGAAGGGATAGGGAAATTAATGTGGTACTGGCAACAAAAGCATAGATATTATCATTCGGAGGAGCACTTATCATTTTTAATAATTAACATAGAAAACATTGCTCAAAAAAATGAAATCAATGCAGAGGAAAAAGATATCCTTTTAATGACAGCATTTTTTCATGATGCAATTTATGACCCAACCTCTTTTGATAATGAAGAAAAAAGCGAAGAATTATTCAGAGTGCTACAAATTTAATAAGTAATTTAATTCTGGAAACAATAAAATCATACAGTTGAAAAGAGCGATACAAATTTAATAAGTAATTTAATTCTGGAAACTAAAAATCATAAACCAACCGATCGGCTTTCAGAAATTTTTATTGAATTAGACTTATCCATTTTAACAAAATCACAGAAAAGGAAGAAAGTCTTCTATTGAATTGATTGATTATGAAAAAAAAATAATGAAAGAATTTCAATATGCTGATTATAAAATTTACAAAAATTTAAGAATTGCTTTTTTGGAATCTTTTTTGAAATCTAATATAGAAAATCAAAATAATATTAAATTTTTAATTGATTTTTTAAACGATTTTCGACCTTTGCAAAAATCGGTGTATATGCCGGATCTTTTAGAAACTTTCCGCATCTCTCTTTTTACATAGGCTATCGATCCAACCAAAACATAATGCCTCTTCCGTAGCATCGTTGAGATTAATACTCTCAACTTTACTTTTTTTGTGATATAATATTAGCCAAACTGCATTCTCAGTTTGGCTGTTTTCCTCTAACCATTTCCGCCATTCTAATCTAGTTTTAGAATAAAGAGCTTGTTTTCCCTCTTTTATTTCCATAAATGTTATTAGTTTTTTTGGTTCAACATTGAGATATAATGGACATTAGTCATTATTCCCAGAATATTTCCAAAAGGATCTATCACAGATGCTGTTACAAATATTCCCTTTCCTTGACTATGGTCTGTGATTGGTAAATATTCCATTGCGCCCAAAGAAATAAGTTTGTCAAGAGTTTCTTTTAAATTGTTAACATGCCAATGTGCAATAGCTCCCGATGGCTTTGTCGAATAATTGTTGGGTGCATTTACTATCAATTATTCCTAATTCTTGTTGGTAATCTCCAATGCGAAATTCGATATAACCAGGAACATTAAAATAAGGTTCTATACCTAAAAAATTAGTATACCATTTTTTTGCGGCTTCAAGATCATTTGAATAAAAGTTGACTGTAGCTAAACCCCTTAATACATGTAATTTTTCCATTTTTGTTTTTTTTAAATTCTTTATTCAACAAAAGTAAAATGGGAAATGACAGAGGTATGTCAGAGGTAAAAAAATTATTTTGAAAATCTTTCAAAATATTCTTTTAAAGTCATTTTATGTGGTTCAAACTTTTCGTTTTGAACATGTATATTTTTAATTCTGTCAAGTCTAAAATATCGAAATTCGTTTTTTAAACGACACCACGCCAGTAACAACCAATTTTCTTGAGTTGTTAACAATGCAAACGGTTCAATTGTTCTTTTAGAAATTTCGTTAGAGTCTTGCTTTTGATATTCTATATTTGTTAAATTAAAATTTGTAAGTGCTAACTGTAAACTTACCAAATAGTTACTTGTTTTTTCATATGAATTGTTCTGACTAACTGCTATTCGATCAGAAAGTAAGTTTGCATTTTCTTTCGTATTTTGTCGTAATACAGCTTTTATTTTGCTAATCGCATCAGTATATTCTTTTACAAATGAGGCATCCTTATTTTTTAAAACAAATTGCTCTGCTGTAATTAATGCATTTGCTTCACTTTCGGTAAACGTAACTGGTGGGATTCGATAACCTTCCAATAAAGAATAACCTTTGCCTTCTTCTGTTATGATTGGTACTCCCGATTTTTCTAATGCTTTAATGTCCCGATAAATTGTCCTGACACTAACATTAAACTTATTTGCAAGTGATGTAGATGTGATAAGGCTCTTGGTTTGCAGTTGTATTAGTATGGCAGTAAGTCGTGAAAGTCTTTTTGTATCGTTATCATTCATTTCCAATTTAACTGCAAATTTTTGCAATCAAGTAAAGTTAGGAAAACTTAGGATTAGAGGTATAATGAATCAATTAATTTTTTTGAAAACGGAAAGAAAAATAGCATCAAAAAAAGTAGATAAGTACATTCACTGGTAGAGAAACGCTGATAATATTGGTAATACCCCGTTTTTTGACAGGGTATTAACTATTGTAAGATTTAAAATTTATTTTTTAGAATCGTCATCTTTTTTATCTGAGCTTGAAGATTTTTTAGATGTTTCGTATTCTGAGTTTAAAGCTTTTACAACATCTGTAGTAATATCTAAAGTTGGGTCGGCATATAAAACTTTGTCTTGGCCTCCTTGAACACCCAAAACAAATTTAAAATTTTTTTCTTTGCTGTATTTTTTAAGGTAGGTTGTTACCTTATCATACATTTCTTTATTTTTAGTGATGGCTTCCCCTTGTAATTTTTGTTTTAATGAAGCTTCAAATGTTTGAAAATCCTGTTGTTTTTTACTTAAGGTTTGCTCTTGTTGTTGAACCTGCACCATCGAAAGTTCATTGCGATGATTTTGGAAATAAATAATTTCGTTTTGTAATGCTCTTCCTTTAGATGTAAGATCATTATCGGCTTCAATTCCTTTACCCTCCAGCTCCTTTTGAATATCTTTTGCAAATTGGTAATTGTTTACCAGTGAATCTGTATTTACATATACAATACTTCCATTAGCAGCTGAAGATGAAGAAGTTTCTTTCTTTTCTGAAACAAGGTCATTTTTATTACAAGATGCCAATGCAATTAATGCACAAAACTGAAGAGCGATAAATGTTTTTTTCATTATAATTTTTTTCAGATAATTTTAAAATATTCCACAAATATATAGAACGATTCTGCAATTGAAAATTTTAGATTAATTCGGGTAGTTTCTTATAAGTTTTTTCTTTTTATGGATTCGGTATTATTAGTTTTTCACCTCTATTGGTTTTATTGCCTGTCATATCATTAGCCTTTTTGATCGCCTCTTTTTTTACATCATAATCTTTGGATAATTTACTTAAAATATCCCCCGGTCCGATTGTGTGAACAGCTTTTACTTTTATTTTTAATTCCTGACCTAATTTAATTTCATCATCCTTCAAATCATTTAATTTTTTGATAGTAGATTTTTTAATATTAAATTTTTCGGAAATTTTAGAAATGTTATCTCCTGATTTTACGGTGTATAAAATAATTGTATCTCTTTTAATTGATTTTTTTTCTTCCTTTTCCGCTTCTTTTTTCTTTTCAATTATTTCCGTTGTTTTTTTCTTTTCTTGCACCGGTTCAATGGTGGAAGGATCCTTCCCGGTAACATTTGCGTCAGGTTGGGGTAAACTTTTTTCTTCAACCACAGGTTGTTGATTTAAAAGTTCATTACTTGATGGGTCGTTGGTCATATAATCCCAACCGGAAAAAAACAGGCCTAATACAATAACGAAAAGAACGCAAAGTATAATTAAAGCCCAATCAAGCCCTTTAGCTTTTTTCTGAATAGTACTTTGCATTTTTATTTCGGGTATTTCTGTAGCAGAAATATTATTGGCTGCAATATTTATTTTTGTTTCGTTTGGTAAATCAGGTACGATAGTCTCATTTGATTCAGATACCACTTCATTATTATTATCAATTTGATTTCCATCAATAGGAATATTTACCGGAATTAATAAATCTTTTGCATCTGTAAAATTAATAACCATAGCCGTGGCATTATCGTCTCCTTCGGCACTTACCAATGCTTTGATTAACTCGTCAGCCTTATTTTGAGCCGCCTCGTCAATCTTTAAAATTAACTCTATATCATAATCATGTAAAGTGCCGTGCAACCCTTGAGTACTTAATAAAAGCACATCGCCTTTTTCAAACCTGAATACATCACTATCATTTGACTTTTCGGATTCTTTTAATAAACCAATAGTTTTATTTACTTCCCTTTTTCGTGGATGGAATTTTGCTTCATCTTCATCAATTGCTCCTTGATTTATTAATTGTTGAACAAATGTATGATCTCTCGTTAATTTGCGTATAGCCTTGTTACGCATAAGATACAATCTGCAATCACCAACATGGGTGTAAAATATATCATCACCTTTAATCAAAACTATAACTACACTTGACGACATTCCTTCAAGATCAGGGTTTTGAAGGGAATGAGTTTGAATTTGAGAATTTGCAAAAAGTAAAGATTGCGATAAGGCTTCTTTAAGATTATAGTAAACCTGATGTTGAAAAAAAACTTTTATACTTTCGGTCGTCATTCTGGAAGCCGTGGCTCCACCTACATTTCCTCCATATCCATTGCAAACAATAAAAAGATCGCCATTGGGAGTTTGAAAGTTTCCGGAAAAGTTATCATTAACTTGCTTGCTCCGACCCACTTGAGTGTGAATACCGAATTGAAAGCTTTTACTCATAATTTATTTTTTGGAAATTAATTGTCAAAATTACATTATATGTTTGAAATATCAATAATCATATAAGGCAGCTTACAAGGCAATTTTTTTGGTTTTAAAGTATAATAAATAAAATACTGCCATTAAGCTTATAAAACCTGAAAGGAAAAATGTTATTGCAAAGTTGGAATAATTATTATTATAAATATATGCTGAAATAACGGCTCCCAGTCCTATTCCAAATTCCAAACCTATATATGATGTAGCTACTGCTTTGCCACGTTTTTCCGGTAAAGAAATATCAATAGTCCACGCCATAAGAGTAGGTGTATTTATTCCCCATGAAATACCGAAAATAACCGCTCCCATAATTAAAGTAATATAATTTTGAGATAGTCCTATTATTAACATACTTATAGCCAATACTATTGAAGAGAAAATCATGACCGGTTTTCTTCCCCGTCGATCAGAAATCTTCCCTGCAAAAAGCCTTACAAATAATGAGCTGATTGTGTAAACAGCAATAAATAAACCCTTATTCTCGAACTTTAAGTGAGTACATAAATCGGGTGCAATTGTTAAAATTGCTCCCGTAGGGAAGGAAACGAGTAACATGATAATAAAAGGCCCAATAACCGGATTCTCGAACCATTCATTTTTTTCAAGTTTTAAATATTGAAATTTAAATTTTTGTTTGTCCTGTAAACTTTCTTTCATGCCCATTAAAATTAAAATAGACATTAAAGCAAATAGTGACGAACAATAGAACATTATATTAATATTATAAACGTCTGTTAACCAACTACCCACTAATGGACCGATAGCCATACCTAAGCTTCCACTTATTGCCTGTATTCCCATTGCTTCTCCTCTCCTATCAGGTGGAATTATATCTGCAACATATGCTGATGTACCTGTTGGTTTAAAACCGGTTGAAAAACCATGAACAAGACGAAGAATTAAAAATCCCCAAACGGTAACTAATTTCGGATAAAGAATGCCACAAAGAAAACAAACCAACGAACCAAAAGCCATTATTGGAATCCTTCCTATTTTATCTGTCAATTTTCCGCTGAATGGCCTTGATATTCCTGCAGTGAGAGTAAATAATGCAATGATTAAACCTTTATAATCTGCACCGCCCATTTTATCCAAATAGGCAGGTAACTCAGGCAACATCATTGTAAAACTGGCTGAAAATAAAAAACTGCTTAAGGAAATTAAAATAAATTGAAGACTGTAAATCGAATTATTACGAATGGGCATCCTGCAAAATTATTAATTTTTTTGCAGGATTAAATCTTAAATGTTTTTTTAGTGGTTTCGGTTACTATAAATCAGAAGTTATCTCAAAATAATATATATTATTTTGAAGCATTTCTTTTTAATTGTTCTTCAAACCCAAGTCGATCAATTTGTATCCAGTATTCCATAATTTTTCCTTTTTCTAAACGATACACTGCACTTGCATATTCTATTAAAGGTAATTGTGTCGCTTTGTAGCCATCAATTTCTGTTAAATGTTTTCCTACTTGTTTCCATCTTACATAAACTTTATTTTCGCCTGCAATAATCTCGGTAATTTCAAATGAAAACGTTCCATACATTTCTAAAAAACTCTTTATATGATCTGCATAGTTCTTGGGGGTTCGTTTAACTGTAACAGGATTTTCGGAATTTATTTGATGTGCTAAAACAGTGTCTGACATATATTTTTGAGCATTATCAGGATTTTTACCACTTCTTACTTCTACTAAAAATTCACGAATTATTCTTTCTGATTCTAAAGATATTGACATACCCGACTTTTTTTGAGCGAAAACATTCAAATTGATTATTGAAAATATAACTAAGAAAAATAATTTCATAAATGATACATAAATATTAATGATTCGGATGCAATTAAATTAAAATTTTTTGAAATTTTATTTCTAAAAATTTATTGTAATTATGAATCAATAGCATCCGAAATAAAAAGGGAAGGTAATTTTTAACTCATTGTTACCCTTGAGCTGCACAAAAACTTTTTATACCCTATCCCGTGATAAACATAAGTTTATTTCTCAGATTATCTTCAAATTATACCGTTCAAAATTAAATGTCGGTTAATACATAAATCAGAAGTAATCCCAAAAAAATATATATTATTTTAAGCATTTCTATTTAATTGTTCCTCAAACCGAAGCCGATCAATTTGTATCCAATATTCTACAATTTTTGCTTTTAGAAAATGATTGCAACTATTTTAAAAATAAATTTCTTAAATATTTATCCTTTAGTTTATGGAATTTTTACAAAGTGTGCATCTGAATTAAACACTAATTGTTTAAATTAAAATCTTATGCATTCATTCTTACGAAAATTTATTACGTGTTTTGTAACAGGTTTAACCATTTCATCTTTACTGTTAGTACTTGGCAATAGTGGTACTATAAGTTGGTTTCCTCCAATAGTTGTTTTCTCACTTGTAGGCTTCTCTTTGATTAGTTCAATTATTTTTCCGTTTCTATGGAATTTTCTGGAAAAAAATAATAGGATTAATTCCGAAAAGGTAAATGGTTATTTGATTGATATTATTAGGTACACTTTGGCGTTCAACTTGGCAAGTTTTGGTTGGAAAAAACTTTTTGGATTACAATTTATAGTCCCTTTGGAAATTTCTTCTCAACCTATGAATAAACAATCCGGAGAATGGCTTACATGGTATTATTTCGGTTTTTCTACTTCATTTTCAACCATTATTGCCCTATTACAAATAATAGGTTCTTATTTATTACTTTTTCGTAGAACATTTTTAATAAGTGCTGTGGTGTTATTTGCTTTGTTATTAAACATTGCTTTGGTTGATATTTTTTATCACTTAAACCCCGGAGCCACTACGCCAGCAATAGTTTTAACAATTGGCTTTCTTTTTTTAATGTTAACCCAACATAAAAAACTTATTGAAGTATTTATAAAATCAGATCCATATTTACCATCAACTAACCTTGAAAATATTTTTTCGAAAAATATCTTAAGGTTTTCAGCAATTGCTTTATCCTTATTGTTTGTTTATTATTTGTCCGGGAAATAAATGAATTGTTAATCCAACCAATTATTCTAAAATTAAACTCTAGAAAATAATTTAAATTATTAGTTTATCTTTATCAGTATATTTACATTTAACCATTAATCTTCCTCCTTTCAGTTAGAAATGGTGTTGGGATGACTTACAATAAATGGTAAGTTTTTACACTCTTCAGGTCAAAAACCCATTTTTGCTTCGGGTATATCAGTTTATTAATAATTTAAATCCAATCTTTAAAACAAATACCTGATTTATTCTGACAACAATGTGTTTAAACTAAAAGGCAGGATTATGAAGGGAATTAAATTGCTTATCATCAATATTAAATTTTCCTTTTTTATAGGGTAGTTTTTTTAATTTAATCAAACTCCATTCAAATTATATTTTTTCCTCTCATCTATTTTTATAGTTCTATTTAAAATAGTTATATAGTTTTGAAGTTATAATACAAACCTATATAACTCATCTATTGAATGAAACACATTCGTCTAATTTTTTTGCTATTTTTTTGTTTTTTAATCCAAAAAACTTATGCACAACAAAAATTTACAATCAGTGGAAATGTAAAAGACAGCACCAACGGGGAATCACTTATTGGCGCTTCAATTTTCGTAAAAGAGATTGCTAATTCGGGTACAACAACAAATGTGTATGGTTTTTACTCTCTTACACTGCCTCAAGGGAAATATAATTTAGTAATCAGCTACGTAGGCTATACTTCAGTTAATTTAATTTTGGACTTAAACCAAAATGTTAATAATAATATTCAACTCCAAGAAGAAAGATTTCAATTACAAGAAGTTGTTGTTACTGAAACCCGTACATCAGAGAATGTAAAAAGCACAGAAATGAGTGTAAACAAGCTTGATATAAAAACGATAAAAGCAATGCCTGCTTTATTGGGTGAAGTTGATGTAGTGAGAACTTTATTGACATTGCCGGGTGTAACAACAGTAGGTGAAGGTTCCGGAGGTTTCAATGTAAGAGGTGGTGGAGTGGATCAAAATTTGATTCTGCAGGATGAGGCAATTATTTACAATACATCACATTTGTTTGGTTTCTTTTCTGTATTTAATCCTGATGCGGTAAAAGATGTTAAGCTATATAAAGGAGGGATCCCTGCCATGTACGGTGGTCGCTTATCATCCGTATTGGATGTTCGATTGAAAGATGGAAATTCTAAAAAACTTGCAATAAATGGAGGAATTGGACTAATATCAAGCAGATTAACGGTTGAAGTGCCCATTATAAAAAATAAAAGTTCCTTAATTATTTCAGGTAGAAGGAGCTATGCAGATTTATTCTTAAAAGTAGGCCCTGAAAATACACGTAACAACGTTCTTTATTTTTATGATTTAAGTGCAAAATGGAATTACAATATAAATGAAAAAAATACTATTTATGTTTCAGGTTATTTTGGGCGTGACGTTTTTAAATTTAAAGATTTATTCGGGATTGACTGGGGAAATGCAACAGGAACAGCCAGATGGAATCATATTTTCAATCCGAAATTATTTTCCAACTTAACTCTTCTCACAAGTGATTATAATTATAATCTAAAAATAAATGTGGGAGCGGTTTCTTTCAATTGGAAATCAAATATAAAAAATTATAGTGCTAAGGCTGATTTTACCTATTTCCTAAATACCAATAATACCATCTCTTTCGGTGCCGTTGCCACATATTACAAATTTAAACCGGGTTCCATTTCTCCGGGTAATGGCCAATCTTTTTTTAATCCCTATGAAGTGCCGAATCATAAAGCTATTGAATACGGAGTATATATAGATAATGAACAAAAATTTGGTTCAAGGTTATCTATTCAATATGGTATAAGACTTTCTGCGTGGGATAATAGAGCCAATAAAGATTCTACCTATCAATATGTAGGTACTATCGGGGAGAAAAAAAATCCTGTGAACCCTGTTTATAATGGTTCCGGATCTATTCAAACATATATAAATCCGGAGCCAAGAGCTTCTTTAAGATTTCAATTAAATGAAACCGGTTCTTTTAAAGCAAGTTATAATCGAATGGTGCAATATGTGCATTTGATTTCCAATACAACAGCTGCCTCGCCTTTAGATTTTTGGTGGCCAACTACTAATAATACCAAACCCGAAACTGCGGATCAGGTAGCCTTGGGTTATTTTAGAAATTTCAAAGAAAATACTTATGAAGCTTCGGCAGAAGTTTTTTATAAAACCATGACTAACCAAATTGATTATATTAACGGAGCTGAAACAAGGTTAAACAAAAACCTTGAAGGTGAATTGTTATATGGACAAGGAAGGGCTTATGGCCTTGAATTGTATGTGAAAAAAAATACAGGTAAAATAAATGGTTGGGTGAGTTATACTTTATCAAAATCAGAAAGGCAAATTGATGGTTTAAATAATAATAATTGGTACAGGTCGAAATATGACAGGACACATAATTTATCGATTGTCGGTATTTGGGAATATAGTAAAAAATGGCAATTTTCTGCCCAATTCGCATATGCAACCGGTGTTGCAACCACTTTCCCCAGTTCTAAATATACTTATCAGGGTTTGGAAATACCTAACCGGTCGGATAATGCAAGAAATAATTTTCGTGTCTCTGCTTACCATCGCTTAGATATTGCTGCTACACTTCATCCAAAACCTAAAAATGGCAGGGAAAGACGTGGCAGTTGGTCGTTTTCAATATATAATCTGTATTCCAGGCAAAACGCGTTCTCTATCTATTTCCAGCAAGATCCTAATGATGCATCAAAAACACAAGCTGTACGTTTATCAATTTTTGGCAGTATGATACCATCTGCAACTTATAATTTTAAATTCTAATATAAAAAGTAAGAAATACATAAAACTCATGAAAAACATTATAATTATTTCTATTTTTTTGTTGTCTGCTATATTTTCGTCTTGCGAAAAGGTAATTGATGTAAAAATAGATCAGGGAACCATACAATTATCTGTGGATGGTGATATTACTGATCAACCCGGCCCTTATACAATTATGCTAACCAAAACACAAAATTATTTTAACAATAATCCTACAATAGGTGTGCAGGGGGCAATTGTTACTATAAATGACAGTGATGGTACAGTTGATACCTTAAAAGAAGTTTCTGATGGTAAGTACCAAACAAAAAAAATACAAGGGAAGATTGGGAACAAATACAATCTATACATAAAATCTGCTGAGTTTGGTGAATATACTGCCCAAACTGAAATAAGAAGAGCTTTTAAATTTGATACGATTTTCTCCAAATATGAGGAGGATGAATTTTCATTAAAAAAAGAAAAACAATACAATGTCAGGTACTCTTATATAGATAATAAAGGGATTGGTGATGCTATAAGAATAAAGGTTTACATTAACGACACTTTACAAAATAAACCAGGGGATCTGCAATTTTTTTCAGATGAAAATATAGACGGAAATCATATTGACAGTGTACGGGCAAATCGCGACGCCTTAAAAGTAAATGATAAGGTAAGTGTTAAACTTTATTCTATTACTCAGGATTATTTAAAATTCCTTACTGAGCTGTCAATACAGATAAATAATGGAGGCCTTTTCTCTAACCCTCCGGCTAATGTTCGAACCAATATCCTAAATAAAGACCCTAACGGTAAAAAGGCAACCGGTTTTTTTAGTGGTGCTTCTGTAAGATTAAAAGAAGTAATTGTAAAGTGACGCAATATAATTTGCTCGGGTATTAATTACATATAATGAAATATTTTTAGTTAATATTCTTTTTTGTTTCCTGCAAATATTTAAACGATACATTTGTAGAAAACTTAAAATTAATTTTTCGTAAAATATGTCATTCCCTCTTGCTTTTATTTTATTACTTTTTGTTGGTTCAATTGCTTTTGTTTTTATAATTGCTGCCATCGGGAGAACATACTCGAATTATAAACTTAAAATAAAGCAAAAACTAAGAAAGGGTTACTCAAAAGAAGAATTTTTAAAACATTTTACAGACTTGAATTTTAACGAACAAACCATAAACGATTTATATACAAAAATTAAATCCTCCCTCCCATCTTCCTTTATCCCTCACCCAAATGATAATTTAAGTGACGATTATCAATTACACAAAGATTATTTAAGTTTCGTCGCCCTTGATTTATTTAGAAAAACACAAGGCCAATCGCCAAATATTGAACAGGAAAAATATTTAAGTAAAAAAAAATCAGCGGATACTTTTGAAAAAATTTTAAATTTTGCAGAAAAAAAGATTTAAGATTTTTTAATTACAAAATTTTGATTGCCAGTTTATGTTCATCAATAGCAACAAATGTAAATGTGCCGGTAATGGCTTTTTCACGTTCAAAAGAGTACATTTCTTCAACAAAAAATCAATTGATACTTTTAAGCAGGTGTTGCCAATGTGAATTATTTTTTCCAACCAATTCTATCATAGTTCCAGAAGGAATTGGTTTTGTAAAATCAATCCTATTTGATGAAACCGTAACCATTCTTTTTCTAGTAAAACGAGTAGCTGTAATAAACGCTATTTCATCCATCAGCTGCATAGCAGTACCATCAAAAAGCGTGTAATAATGGTTTGAAGTATTTGGAAAAACTGCTTTAAAAATCCTTGTTTCAGCTAATTTTATTCTTTCTTCAATATTCATATTTTAAAAAAAAATTAAAGCCGTGCAGGAAAAAAATGCACGGCTTTCAAAAAAACAATTTAAACTCTTTGATAACTATAAATTATTCTTGCCTCTCTGGCCGCCTGAACCATGTTTGCTAAAGCTGTTTGCGTTTCAGGCCATTTCCTTGTTTTTAAACCACAATCAGGATTAACCCAAATATTATTAACCGGCAATAAATCAGCAGCTTTTTTTAAAAGACTAAGCATTTCATCAACCGATGGAACACGAGGTGAATGAATATCATAAACCCCCGGTCCGATTTCTGCCGGATATTTAAATTCAGAAAATGCTTCTAATAATTCCATTTGAGATCGTGAAGTTTCGATAGTTATAACATCTGCATCCATTTTTGCAATATGTTCTATAATATCATTGAATTCACTGTAACACATATGTGTATGTATTTGAGTTTCGTCTTTCACACCACTTGCAGAAATTCTAAATGCTTTTACAGCCCAATCAAGATAAGTACTCCAATCTGCCTTTCTTAAAGGTAAACCTTCTCTAATAGCAGGTTCATCAATTTGAATTACCTTAATGCCGGCTTTTTCTAATGCAACCACTTCATCTCTTATTGCCAATGCTATTTGATAAGTTGTTTCAGATCGTTGTTGATCATCTCTCACAAAAGACCATTGTAAAATGGTAACAGGGCCGGTTAGCATTCCTTTCATTAATTTTTTAGTATTGGCCTGTGCAAAACTGCTCCAATAAACTGTCATATCTTCAGGCCTGCTTATGTCTCCGTAAATAACCGGAGGTTTAACACATCGGCTGCCATAGCTTTGAACCCAACCGTTTTTTGTAAATAAAAAACCATTTAATCGTTCGCCAAAATATTCAACCATATCATTTCGCTCAAACTCTCCATGTACCAACACATCTAAACCAATTTCTTCCTGCCAACGAATTGCACTTATAGTAGCTTTTTCAATTTCTTTATCATACTGATCCTGAGAGAACTCACCTTTCTTGAGTTTTGATCTTAACATCCGGATTTCATCAGTTTGAGGGAACGAACCAATGGTAGTGGTTGGAAATAATGGAAGATTAAATCTTTTTTGTTGTATTCTCTGCCTTACATTAAATTCACTGATGCGAGTTGCATCAGATCCGGTAATTGCAGCAACTCTTCCTTTAATATTCCCTTTATGGATTAATTCAGATTCACTTCTGTTTTTGACAGCTTGCTTATTAACTTTAAGTAAATCATCATTGCCCTTTATAATTAAATCCAGCTCATTCAATTCATTTAACTTTTGTTTTG
This sequence comes from Spirosomataceae bacterium, assembly GCA_965248855.1. Taxonomy (GTDB): domain Bacteria; phylum Bacteroidota; class Bacteroidia; order Cytophagales; family 172606-1; genus CBDFKQ01. Next base: position 388,443 of record CBDFKQ010000012.1, read on the forward strand.
CAAAAGCCATCCAGTTTTTTATTTCCTGATTAATTTCTGTTTCAATATCAAGATCAAAAGGAACATGCAATAATGATGATGACGGAGCAATCATAACTCTGCTCTCTCCTATTGCGTTTACAGCTGCATTTATAAAATTAAGAGAGCGCGTATAATCATTTTTCCAAATATTTCGCCCGTCTATTATACCTAATGATAATGAAAGCTGAGCCGGAATTAATTTCAATATTTCATCTAATTGTTTTGGCGCCCTCACTAAATCAATATGTAAAGCACATATTGGCAGGTTTACTGCAAGAGAAATATTTTCATGCAAACTTTCAAAATAAGTTGCCACCAAAGTTTTAAGCTCCGGACATTGTTTTTTAATTTCCTTATAAGCATATTTAAATGCTTGTTTTGCTTTTTCAGAAAGATCCAATGTTAAAAAAGGCTCATCAAACTGCACCCATACAGCTCCATGACTGACGAGTCTTTTTAAAATTTCTACATAAACCGGAATCAATTTCTTAATCAGATTAATTTTATCAAACCCTTCTTCTTTTTCTTTTCCCAATAAAAGAAATGAAACCGGCCCTATAAGAACAGGTTTAGGAACTATTCCAATAATTTCCTTCGCTAATGTAAACTCATTAAAAATTTTATCGGAAAATAGTTTAAACTCCTGATTGGCTGTAAACTCAGGAACTATATAATGATAATTGGTATCAAACCATTTAGTCATTTCCATAGCAGTGATATCAAGTCCATCTTTTTGATATCCACGAGCCATTGCAAAATAAAGATCAAGTTCCGAATTGTTTTTATTTTGCGTAAGCACTTCTGTATAGCGCTGCGGGATAACGCCAAGCATAAGTGAAGCATCCAAAACATGATCATAGAAACTGAAATCGTTACATGGAATAAGATCAATTCCTGCATTTTGCTGAGTTTGCCAGTTCTCTTTTCTTATTAGGCGGGCGACGTTAAATAATTCGTCTTTGTTGATTTTACCTGCCCAATACTGTTCGCAGGCTTTTTTTAGTTCACGGTGGGTTCCTACACGAGGATACCCGAGATTGTTTTTTAGCATACGCATAAAACTTGTTTGGTAAAACATTAATTTAAATTAATGCTCCTTACGGTTTTCGGTATGCTTTCGGGAATGGTAATAAAAGGAAAAGGGTTATATAAAATACATAAATGTATTTTATCCTTTTTCTCTGACTACTGCTTCAAACGCGAAAGCATTGTCTTATACAGAGGGCAAGTATCCTGGCTTGTAACATTATTGCCGTCCTTCTTATTCGTCTAACGAACAATGGACATCATTGGCAATAACTTTTCGTGTTACTTACAGTTGCGCGACAGCCCGTGATTTACACACGGTTCCTTTTTAATTCCGGTAAAAAGCCGAAAACCTCACTGCGAAATAAAGTAAAGAACTTCGCAAATATATATTTAAAGTTTTTATCAGAGCAAATTAATTTATTTTGATTATCTAAACTTAACCTTAAATTTATTTTTTTATCATTTAAAAATAATGGAAACTTTTATTTCAATTCTCAGAGGCATTAATGTAAGCGGACAAAAGAAAATCATTATGCTTGAGTTAAAAGCACTTTATGAAGAGTTAGGCTTAAAGAGTGTTACGACTTATATTCAAAGCGGTAATGTTATTTTTAAAAGTGTGGACGAGAAAAATCTAAATAAAAAGATAGAAACTAAAATTTTTGAAAAATATAATTTTATAGTTCCGGTAATTGTTAGAAAACTTGATGAAATAAAAAATACGCTAGAGTTCAATCCTTTTTTAAAAGAAGATAATATCGATTTGAGTAAACTGCATGTTACTTTCCTGGAAGAAGAAGCATCTGCCGAAAACATTGAAAAGCTAACAGAAATAGATCAAAAACCCGATTTATTTAAAGTAAATAAAAAAGAAATTTATCTCTATACACCCAATGGATATGGCAATACAAAATTGAAAAATAACTTTTTTGAAAAAAAATTAAAAACAAATGCCACCACCAGAAACTGGAAAACCGTAAATGAACTATTCAAAAAAGCTGACGAAATATCACTAAGCAATTCTTAATCTTCAAAATCATTAACTTTAGCCAATGCTTTGCTTAATGCTATGTGCATATTTGCAAAATTAAGTTTTACGCTTTCAATAAAATCTTCATCCAGCATTTTAGTAATATCATCTTCAGATGCTATGTCGAACTCCGGTACTTTATATGTTTGTTCATATAACTCATCCTCAATTTTTATTATATATTTTTGATTCCATCCAAATAATGTAATTTTAAAATCATTATGCGGAATATTTTTTATTACTCTCATATTTTTTATACGTTTAAAAACTCTAGTAAATGAATTTTGCCGGATTCGTTTATAGTCTGGCTATAAATATCATTTAAATTTTCATCCAGTATTTTTAGTACATAAGAATTGCCAACTAAGCCGACTTTTGAAATCTTATAGAACATATAATATCCTTTCACTTCGTTATCAGTTATAATCTCTCCTATATTACTTAACTTTAAATTACTAACATTATAAAAAGTCCTTGTTTGACAAAAGATGCCAAAATGAAAAATAAGAAATCCGTAGAAATATTCTACGGATAGTGAAGGTTCATTAATTACTTCACCTACATTTCAAATCTGAAGATTTGATAACATCTTGACGTAGTCGGAGACAACGCCTATCAGGAGTTAAGTTTCTTAAACTGATTCTGTCAAACAAGTTCTTATTCTCTTTTATATAATTAATAAAACACGATTCCAATTTTGGAAAATTATTGAAATAAATATCAGTATACTCCTTTTTATTTATCGATAATCCTTTAAGGTTTTTAAGGTGTTCGATTCCCTGAATGTCGTAATCTCCCTCTTCCAATCTTAAATCTTCTAACCAAGTATAATTTTTTAAAAAATTTAAATTATTTGCTTTATAATCGAATGAAGGAACTATCGCTATATCATTAATTTTCTGCTCAATTTACAATTCCATAGACCTTTCTATATAATCAGAATTAATAAATAATGTTTTAGTTGCTTGATACTCAGATATTCTGACCTTATCAATAAAATATTCATTTAACATATAATTATCTATTTAAAAAGACCCTAAAACCAAGAGTCTACAGCATTGATTTTATTTAACAAATTTTTCTAAACCGTATTGCTCTATCACCTTACCTTCTAGTGCATTTAATACCTCTGGATCTGCTCCATTCTTTAATCTATGAATTTTATGTAATTTTTTTTGATGGTAAAAATAATCCGGCTTAACACAAAGGTTGTGAATTAAAAGGTATTATGAAATTTAGCTTGTCTATATATCGGATTGAACATGCTGAAGATGCTATTATAAAGGTAACTTCAACAGCAATTTACGGATCAGATTACATATTTATAATAGTGGGATATCAAATATCCAATAAAAAAAGGTAATTGCGTAAAAGTGGTATTACATATTTAAGTGCAATATTAATGCAATAAAAATCAGGTAAGAGATTCTTTTGGAAAAATCATTTACCTGATTTTTTATTAATCCATAAACTGCATACATATGTATAATTATTCTATTTTTGTTTTTAAGATATATTTTTAAAAAATAATAATCGATTTTTATATGGCTATGAATGCGTTAGAAGATTTTTCCCCGATATTCTTACCTTCTAAAGAAGATTCGGCAAGTGCTTATACTTTATTACTTTTACATGGTACAGGAGGGGGTGAAAATGATTTAATACCTATAGGAAGGGTTTTTGGGAAAAAAGTAAATTTACTGTCTATTAAAGGCCGAGTAGAAGAAAATGGGTTGTCTCGTTTTTTTAAAAGGCATTCAGAAGGAGTTTTTGATATTGACGATTTAAAATTTCGCACCAATGAATTATATGATTTTATTTATTCCGCATCCGAAAGTTTTGGAATTAATGAAAAAAAAATCATTGCACTCGGGTATTCAAATGGAGCTAACTTGGCAGGCAGTTTATTATTAATGCATCCTGAAATTTTAGCGGGTGCCATTTTAATTCGCCCCATGATCCCTTTTAGGCCAAATTTCAATGTGGATTTAAATAATAAACCTGTTTTAATTGCTGCGGGGAGAAATGATTTTACTATTCCTGAAGGTCAATCAAAAGAATGGGCAGACTTATTAGTAAAATTTAATTCGAAAATAACTTTACATTTTGAAAATGCGGGTCATAATTTAACACAGGCAGATATAAACTTTGCAATAGAATGGTTTAAATTATATTTTGAAAAAAAATAAAAAAAAAGGTCAATATTTTAAATATTGACCTTTTAAATATTAGCTTCTTTTAACCCTCTCTGTCTTGAGATAATATTATAGCACTATATGCAGCAATTGAAATATTGGCAAATATTTCTCCATGTGAATCTTGAGCTACTGTATCATACACAAATTGATCATTAAAATCTTCATCATACCCTGCCCAATCGCTGTTAAACCTTATTTTCCATTCTCCTGTTACCGGAAAAGGAATTGAATAAGACTCATGACCTCTATCTCTGAAATTTAACACTACTACAACACTGTCACCTTTGCCTCCATTTAAAAAACGATGGTAAGCAATTATTTTTTCTTCATTATTTAAATGTAATACCTCTGTATGCTGACCTGTTAAACCTTCCGAGTAATTAAAATAATTTACCCGCAATCGTATCATGTCTCTAAACATTTTAGCAAAACCTTTAAATTCAGAAAATCTTGCCCAATCAATCGGGTCAGTATCAGAAAACCATTTATCTTCCAATAATTCCTGCCCCTGAAAAATCATGGGAATGCCCGGAGAAGTTAATGTCAGCGCCATCCCGAGTGATGATCTTTTTTTTGAAAAATAATTATTTACATCAGTATCTGCAATTTCTTCTGCTACCCTTGCTTTTCCATTTGAAACTTCATCATGAGATTCCGTATAAACAACCCTCCTGTAAGCATCATCATTATACCGGTGTAATAATGAATTTTTTATAACTTCCATATCTCTGTGATCATCTTCAATTTTTATAATTGTCTCTCTCACAGGATGAACAAAATTAGCATCCCATTGCGATCCAAAACCGACACCACCATTCTCAAGGTTTTCTGTCACAGCATTTAAGCCATGTAAATCCTCTGCAATTGTTATCTTCCAAGGGAATTTTTGATGAATTTCTTTGTTTATCCATCTTAATAATTCCCAACCTTCGTAAATATTAGTATCAGGGTTTTCATCTGCATGAACATTTCTAATATATGGAATCATATCAAAGCGTAAACCGTCGCATCTAAATTCTTCTAGCCAGGTTAAAGCATTATCACGTATGTATTGCCTCACTTCACCTCTGCCATAATCCGGCCTTGAATCTCCCCATGGCGTTACAGATTTCCAATCATTGTAAAAATAAATTCCTCCTTTATTATCTTCATGCCAACCATCAAATTGCCAAATAGAAAGATCTGTTGGACCAAAATGATTGTATACAACATCCAATATTACTGCAATTCCATGCTTATGGCAAGCCTTAACGAATTGCTTGAAAGCATCAGGTCCGCCGTAAGCTGATTCAATAGCAAAAGGATGCGCAGGGTTATATCCCCATGAAAAATCGCCTGCAAATTCAAATGGTGGCATTACTTCTACAGCATTTATACCTAAAGCTTTTAAATAAGGTATCCTGTCGATGGCAGTAAAAAAATCTCCGGGTACGCCTTTATCTTTTGCATTGAAAGTGCCTACATGAAATTCATAAATAACCAATTTATTCCAGGAAGGCATTTCAAAATAATCATCTTCCCAATCAAATGCATTACTATCATATATAATGGTATTTCCGATCGAATTAGTTACTGATTTGGCATAAGGGTCAACTCTTTCCAATTCTTGTCCATCAGGAGTCTGAATAATATATTTATACTCATCCCCAACCTTTGCATTTTTAATATTCAAACCCCAATATCCATTTCCTTCATGGATCAATTCATATTTTCCCGAAGTATGTTTCCATTTATTAAAAGTGCCGGATACAAAGATTGTTTTTGCATTGGGTGCCCATACTCTAAAATAAACGCCACCGCTATGTACGATGGCGCCCATCCCTACAATCTGCAATTCTGCAGAATGCTTTAAAATAGTCATGTTTTATAGATTTAAGTAGTAAAATGTTTAATGGATTTTTCTGGTTATTATTTTTCAAGTTCTCTTTGTGCTTCTTCAAGCAATGCGCTTAAACGGAGTTTAAATTTTTTCCATTCATGCTTAGTTTCTAACTTCATTTCATCTAAATTGTTTTTTAATTTTAACCTTTCCAGTTCGAGTTCATTTCTTCTTTCCTGAAGAACAATTTTTTCTTTACTTACCGAAACCTTCATTTTTTCGTCCACCTTCTTTAATTGTAAATCAATCTCACTGATTTTTTCATTTATTTTTATAGCGAATTCATCCTTTTCCCGATTTATTTCATGATCTCCATTATCTACTGATTCCTTTACTTTTTCTCCAACCCTTTCTGTTTCCCTATCAATCGATTTTCCCAGATTTTTTGTACTCTCTTTAATTTCCTCTTTCCCTTCTTCTGTACAGGCAGAAAAAATGATACACAATGAAAATAAAAAAAATAAACTTTTAATATATCTATTTGCTATCATTTCTTTTATGAATTTAGAATATGTTTTAAAAAAATAAAATTCTAACAAAAAATTAAATGCTAAAGGTTATAAAATCAAATTTAAAAAATAAGATTTTGTATTAACCGATAGCATTTAGAGCTGGTCAAAAGAAGGTTTTTTTTAAGCTATTGCTTTGTTTAAATCCCTGTATTTTTTAATAGCATCATGAGATGTTCTTAAAGAGTCTTTTTGATTGCTGATTAATTGACGAACCTGAGTATTCATGTCAGTATCAGATTCCAAAGCTTTTTGATAAGCATCTTGTGCAGCATCTTCACCAAATTCGCAATTTTCTAAAATAGCAGTACGGTTTTTACCTGTAAAAGCAGCTTTTACGTCCATCCATACTCTATAGAATTTTCCTGAAGTAGTTGTGTCAGTGGCCACTTCTCCGCTCAAGCTTCTAACTTCTGTTGCTAATTCATCACGATAGGTACGACTTTCACTTGCCATTTTTGCAAAAAGTGCTTTTAGATCGATATCTAAAGTTTCAACCTCTTTTGACGCTCTTTCATAACCTTCAATACGGTCATTATTAATACGAATTAAGTCATTTAAACAGTCTATTGAATTTTGATTTGTATTTTCCATAATAATATTTTTTAATTTGAGTATTCCATTCATTCAAAATAAATATGCCGGTACATAATATTATTTTAATGTTAAAATAATCTATTTAATAGGTTAAGGTAATCTATTAAATAGATTGATATAATCATATTATATTAATCTATAAATAATAATTGTTGATTTTAGAATTTTATGTGAAGATATTTTTCCCCAATTAGGGAAGAGTTATTTTTGTGGAAGATTTTAATAATATGTTAATGGATTTATTAGATATATAAATATGATAAGCGAAAAAATAAATTCTTTCTTTTTTATTTCACCTGAAGGCTTAATTATCTTTACAAATAACTTAGGGATACGAACCGTATTTAATTATGGGATTTATAAATTTTTTAATCCCCAAATAAACATTTAATTAAGGAGCATCATTTTTATAATTCTGTAATCCAACAATAAAAAAATGTTGAACAATAAAATGGATAACTTTTATTCTTTTCATAAAGTAATTTAATTAGAGGTATTTAATTTATTAATTTTCTAATTAATAAATTAATAAAAATATAAATTTTAAATAATGAATACTTACATAAAAGAAAATCAACAAAGGTTCATTGATGAATTAATTGAATTATTAAAATTTCCTTCTATATCGGCTGACAGTAAATATAAAACCGAACTCATAAGCACTGCAGAATTTTTAAAAAATAAATTGATAAAAGCGGGTGCCGACAATGTTGAACTTTGCACTACAAATGGAAACCCAATAGTTTATGGCGAAAAAGTAATAAATAAAAACTTGCCCACTATTTTAGTTTATGGCCATTATGATGTTCAACCACCGGATCCTTTAGAGTTATGGGAGTCACCACCATTCGAACCCGTTATCAAAAATAATAAAATATATGCCCGGGGTGCATGCGACGATAAAGGGCAAATGTATATGCACATTAAAGCGTTTGAAGCAATGATGGTTACAGATTCATTGCATTGCAATGTTAAATTTATGATTGAAGGTGAGGAAGAAATTGGTTCCGAAAATTTAGGCGATTTTGTTAAAGCAAATAAAAAAAAATTAAAGGCGGATGTGATCCTTATATCCGATACATCAATAATTGCTAATGATATCCCTTCTATAGATGTTGGTTTACGTGGATTAAGTTATCTGGAAGTAGAAGTAACCGGCCCAAATCGTGACTTGCACTCAGGTGTTTATGGAGGTGCCGTTTCTAATCCGATTAATATTTTATGCGAAATGATTGCCGGTTTGATAGATATTAATGGGAAAATAACAATCGAAGGTTTTTATGATAATGTACTTAATCTTTCAACTGCAGAAAGAGAAGAACTCAACTCCGCACCTTTTAATTTGGATGAATATAAAAAAGATTTAGATATTGAGGAGATTGATGGAGAGCAGGGATATTCAACTTTAGAACGTACAGGCATTCGCCCAACATTAGATGTAAATGGAATTTGGGGAGGATATACAGGGGTTGGTGCAAAAACAGTTTTGCCATCAAAAGCCTTTGCAAAAATAAGTATGCGCCTGGTTCCCAATCAACATCCGGATAAAATAACAGAATTATTTACAAATCACTTTTTAAAAATCGCACCGAAAAGTGTAAAAGTTACTGTTAAACCTCATCATGGAGGCATACCTGCAGTTACTCCAACAGATTCAATTGAGTACAAAGCTGCAAGCAAAGCAATGGAAAAAACATTTGATAAAAAACCTATTCCAACAAGGGGAGGTGGGAGTATACCCATTGTTGCATTGTTTGAAAAAGAATTGGAAATAAAAACAGTTTTAATGGGTTTTGGCCTTGACAGTGATGCTATACATTCGCCAAACGAACATTTTGGAATTTTTAATTATATTAAAGGAATTGAAACAATTCCACTTTTTTACAAATATTATAACGAAATGAAAACTGAAGTAAAATAATATTTAAGGCATGCGTTTTTATAAAATCTATCTGTTAAGCAAATTATTTACAATAGGTTTCTTTCATCCTCCGGAGAAAAAGAGTTCTTTTATAAGCAAAAAAATGTCAAACCAAAATAAACTGCTTTGCAAGAAGGCATTGAAGCCAATTTAAAGAATGTCGAAAAAAATATAGAAAAGTTAATAGAAATGGATGAAAGATAAAACGTTTGTTTTCTATTATCACCTCGGTAAAAGGTGTTGGAAAGATAACTGCTATCCAAATCACCAATGAATTTAAAGATATCAAAGACCCTAAAAAGTTTTCCTGTTACTCAGGCTTGCCCTTTTTGTAAAAGAATCGGGATTGATGAAAGGGAAAGCCGGGGTTTCACACCCGGCCTATAATATAAATTTTTTATTAGGATAGAACTCTTTTTTATTGTTAAAATAAAAATATTATTTATTACATCTTACTCAAACTAAAAACCGTTAAATTTTCCTAATAATTAAGTCAACATTGTCTTTATATTTGTTGATAAATTATTAATGTTATTTTTTTGGGTTACGATTTAACTTTATAAGTATAAATTATATTACTGTAGATGAGTAAAGAAAATTATCGAACGGATGAGCAATTATTACTTGCTTTAAGGAACGAGGACGAGAAAGCACTTGGTATAGTTTATAAAACTCATTTTCCAATGGTTTTGCATTTTATTGGAAACAATAATGGGACTGAATCGGAGGCAAAAGATATATACCAGGAGGCAGTAATGGTTTTGTATGAAAACTCAAAAGAAGAAGAATTTATTTTAACATGTAAGATAAAAACTTATTTATACTCGGTTTGCAGAAGATTATGGTTAAAAAGATTAGCTGAAAAAGGAAGATTTGTCGGAAAAGTAGAAGATTTCGAAAGCTTTATTGCTTTTGAGAAAGATGAAACAGAAAATATGGAAGAACGAGAAGTGCAATACAGCGTTATGGCTACTTCTTTATCCAAATTAGGTGAACCATGTAAAACTATTCTTGAAGATTTTTTTGTACAGGGTTTATCAATGTTACAAATTGCCGAAAAAATGGGTTATACAAATGCCGATAATGCTAAAAATCAAAAATATAAGTGTTTGATGCGTTTGAAAAAAATATTTTTTATCGATTACAAAGGCCTATAAATATATTTAACCTCATTAAAATTTACAATACTTAAATATTACAATATTATGAATGCGGAATTATATGAACTGGTTGAAAAGCATCTGCAAGGAAATTTAACAAATGATGAAAAAATAAAATTAGAATATCAATTAAATAATAATCCCGCTTTTGCAAAAGAATTAGAAGACTATTTACTCCTTCAAAAAAGTTTTAAAATTTACAAGAAAAGAAATTCTCTTTTAACTCAGATGGATTCCATTCATGCTGAAATGAAAAAAGCAGGAATGGTACCTGCAAAATCTAGAGTTTATAAAATGCAGGTGCTTGGAAAAAAATTCTTTCCAACTATTGCCGTAGCTGCATCTGTAGCTATTTTTACCGTTTTAAGTACCTTTTATATCAGAACATATATTCAATCTCTTGAAAATAAGCAAACACTTAATTATATTGAATTAAGCAATAAAATAGAAGATACAAAAAATAAAATTAAAGAAGTAGTTTCTGATAAGTCACTGATAATTGAACGTCAGGCAAGTTCAATAGCAACCGGTTTTGTTATTGCTTCCAACGGTTATTTAGTTACCAATTACCACGTAACGAAAAATGCCGATTCTGTTTATATTGAATCAATGACAGACCATAAAAGATTTAAAGTTGAAGTTGTACATAGCGACCAAAGGTTGGATTTAAGTATTTTAAAAATTACAGACAAGGATTTTAAAACTTTTGGAAGATTGCCTTATAATATTTTAAATAAAGAATCTGATTTAGGCGAATCTGTTTATACTCTTGCATATCCACGATCTAATATGGGAATGATCTTTGGCGAAGGCTCAATCAGTGCAAAATCAGATTGGGTGGGCGATACTGTTAAATATCAGGTATCAATACCTGTTAACCCCGGCAATAGCGGAAGCCCGGTATTTGACAGCAATGGTAATTTAGTTGGAATAGTAAGCAGAAAATATACTGATGCGGAAGTTGCTACTGCAGCAGTAAAATCCGAATATTTACATTCGGTTATAGATTCTGTTAATTGTAAAGAACCATCTCAAAAACTACAATTGATGTCGCAAAAGAACCTGTTAAAATTTTATTCCCGCCCTCAACAAATAAAACAAATACAACCTTTTGTATTTAGTGTAAAGGTTTATGAAAAAGGAAAATAAATCAAATAATTTCAAATAAAAAGGGTGTTGAAATATTTTCAACACCCTTTTTATTTGAAATTATTTAAATATTAATATCTATCTTTCTGAAAGCCCCACTGTTTTAATTCGGTATGATAATTATCAGGGTAATTAGCCTTAACCAAATAAATGAGTGCATTCAATGTTTTTTTAATCTCTATTCGTGTCGATCTTCTTTCGGCTAAAGTTGCCCCGGCATTTAATTGCAAAGCATATTTCATTGCAAGCGTCATAAAGTCAGACGCATTTGTCCAACTTAAAGATAAATTTTGAGTAGCCCATTTTGATGCAATGTTTTTAGCTGAACCGGAAAAAAGTAGTTCTTCCATTGTAGGCTCTCTTACCGGCCTTTTTTTATCTTTAGATCCACTTTCCTCATTAAAAGCATCAAACGCACTGAACATTTCAGTATCTATTGCCATATTAATCTCAATTTTACGTAGTGAATATATGGAGATGTATCTTAAAATACTATTTTTATACAGTATTTTAAATCCAAGGCAAATAACAAATAAAATTATCAGTTTTACAATTGCTAATTTACAAATAGTGTAATAAAATTAAATTAATTTCGATTTTTTATATCTCCTCTATCCCCGCCTTCACTCCTATAAGTATAAACAGGCTTTGCCAATAATGGGTAACATTAGGATTATTTTCTTTTAATGTGCTGCTCGGAGGGTATGGAAGGGCAATTTTTATTTCTATATTTTCAAATTTTTCAATATCCAATTGCTTATTAAGTAATATAAAATCTTGCTTAGCCCAACTTTCAGCTTCAATTTTATTTGCAGGCAGTTGTATGTGAAAGTCTCTCCTATTCTCTCCATCCATGCTTTCAATCATATCACTCAAATAATATACAATAACCTTTCTTTTTTCATCAGGCTCTATAAGTTTATTTAAAACAATTAAACTAGACCATAAATCAGTTTTTGTTTTGCTTTTTGATTCATTTAAATAATTGAGTGATTCTATACATTTATTTAAAAAATCACCTTTTTCTTTCCGCAGGCTTATATTAAATTTATTCTTTGCAATTTCTATATCAGTGGAATTTACATTTAATGTATCTGAAGCTAAAATTTCCGATTTCGTTTTTAAAGACCAAACCTTGGCCTTTGTGGTGTTTTCATGAACATAATAGATATCTAATTTATCACCTTTGATTTTAATATTATGAGAAACTATATCCTTAAATATATGGGTGTATTTTTTATTAATATAATCATTGGAAGGATCCAAACTTATTGATTTATCAATAAAAACAATACTGTGGGTATTCTGAATTTTTAAAGGTGACTTATTTTCAATATTCTTTTGGTGAGAAGGATTACAGGAAAAAAATAATATTATTAAAGGCAGGATGATTAAAATTTTCTTAAAAAAAAATATACTTTTTTTCATTATACGAATCTATTTTATGCGATTTTTAAAATTTCAATCATTTTTATAAAAATTATCTGTAATCATTTGCCTTAAAGCCAAATGCAAATGACCCTTTGATTGACTTTTACTATTACTTTTTATATTTAAATCTTTTACAATCATATCTTTTTTTATCATTTCATCCCCTTTTATCGAATTTGATAATTCATTTAAAATATTATTTTCATTGTTTGCAATTAATGAAGCTTCGCCATTAGCATAACCATCCAGATATAATGAAACCATGTAATCGGACTCTGCATCAGATTTTTGTTTTTCCAAGTCATCTATTTCAGTTCTTAAATTTAAACAATCAATTTCTAAGCTTTTAATATTTTTATATCCCTCAAATTCATAATTTGTAATACTATAATGGGTTTTTTCAACGGCTAAAATTCCTTCTTCTTTTTCAATTTTTCTTATTAATTTTCTTCTTTTAAATTTTAATATCATACCTTTTATCGGTACTTGTAACCATCTTCTCCAATAAAATTGTAAAATCGGCAATCCTATACCTAAGCATATTGCACCCGAAACTGCAAATAATATCCCTGTTAATACAAACGAAAATAAACCCCAAAGGCTATTTACTAATTGCGTACTTAAGCCTTGCTGCTGCGCCAACAAACCTTCAACTTGTTTTATCGTCTCAGCACTCATGTTGTCTTCTTGCAGAGAGCTTATAACCCTGTTTAAATTGCTTTTTTGTTCATTAATGCGATATGCTTCGAATCTAAACCATCCTAAAACAAAAAGTGTTAAGACTGCAAAAATTACCAATGTTCCTTTTAACCAAATATAATTTTTGGGTGGAGAGTTTTGATCGCTGTTTTTATAAATTTTTTCAAACAAACGATCGTATACAGGTTTTAATAATATAGAGAGTGCAGCTAAGCCACCGGCAAAAAGCCATGCTTCTGTTGCATTTCTGATATTTAAAGCATAAGCAACAATTTCGTGAGATATTATTAAATCACCAATCATAAAAACCAAACCGGCAGCAAAAAAAATTATTCCTGCCAGCAGAGAGTATTCCTCAAACGAATTATCGATCTCTAAATTAAGCTTATTCAACTTGGTATTTAACCTTTCAAAATTCGTATTAAACCTGCCAAGTTTATTATTTTTAACTTCAATATTAAAGTTATGTGTTTGCATTCTTTCATAAAAGTGAGAACTCTCTCTTTTCGATTCGGCAATCAACATTTTTAATTCGGATAAATTTTGTTTTTTTCGTTCGATTTCATTTTTTAGGTTTTCATATCTGATTTTATTTTCCAGATAAGATTGAAAGTCAATTTTATCTGCTTGATACACACCATTTTGATAACCCTTCATAAACTCATTGTTGTAGAATTTATCATCCGGGTTAGAGGTTTTGTTTGTGAGATTTATATTGTCGTCCATGATAGGATTATTTATCTTTAGGCACTTCTATAGCTTTTAAGAGTATTTACCTGCTTATCGGTTAATTGGGATTTATAATTTCTTGAAAGGTAAAATTCACTTTCAAAAATTTTGATCGTCATATCCTTTCTTGCTTCAATTTGTTCAAAAGTGATCTCCAGTGGAAGTATTACTTCTAAAATATTATTTTTATCTATAATTAATTGATTTATTATAATTGTTATTTCCTTAATTTCTGATTCAAATTTTATAATTTCTAACTTTTTATTGATTTTAAAATCTCTTTCGAATAAATAATTTTCCCATTCGTTTTTTATTTCGGTAAGTGAGCTTAAGAAAAGCTTACCCGAAAAAAGAAATAAAAAGAAAACAAAACAAAAAATAGCGCAACTGATATAAATAGGGTATGAATTTATCGTCCATACAAATACAAACACAGAAGCACTGAGAGGAATACCAAATTCTTCAAGCCATATTAATTTATTTTCCTGTCTATCTTTTAATTTATATAGAAAAGATATTTTTGAAAATAAGTTAAATGTTCCTGCCAAAAACACTCCTATAGAAATTAAAATATTACCGGGGAAGTAAGGATTTAAGAAATGCTTTATAATAAAATAATTACCAATACAAATAAAAAAAGAAATGATAAGGCCCACAGTGGTTCGAAGAAGAAAAGATTTATTTTCGGGTTGCTTAATAATTAATTCTAATAATCGATCCGTTTTATTTTTTTTTAAATTTTCATTTTCAATTATGAGTTTATCGATATTGATATTTTTATATTGATGGAAAATTATTTTTTGACTATAATATTTATTCCGGACATCGAAATAATATTTAATAATTTCTGTTTTGGCTTCAACATTAGCATCTGTTAATCCATAGAACACACCTTCATCTCGCAAAAGATTTTCATCTTCAATCCAATTTATTTTTTCAAAGTATCTTTCTAAGTCCGAATTATTAAATTGGGGTTCTTCCACTTTAAAATATTTATTTATAAATATCGAAAAATTAAATAATAATAAAATAAAGATTCAATATTTTTATTTGTATGGCAACATAAGAGGATGAAAACAAAAAAAAATGCGACGAAAATATCCGGCGCATTTTTATCTAATATTAATTGACAGAATTTTAATTTACAATAAATTTAATTTTCCTTAAATGTTTACCATCCTCACTAATTAAAAGTGCAATATAAGTACCTGCGGTTAATCTTTCTAAAAAATCAACTTTCATTTTATTATCTAATATTTCTATTACTTTATATTGAACGTTTTTACCGGTCATATCCACAATTTGAGATAACGTAAAAGGGGTATTATAGTCAAAATTAATATTATACCCTTCTGTAGGATTGGGATAAAGAGTTATTTTGTCAATATCCAAGCCGTCCATTCTAACTGCAACTTGTTTTGAATAACTTTCTACTCCATCAAAATCTATAATTTTTAACCTGTAATAAGATGTTCCGTTAAAAGGTTTTTCGTCAACTGAATAATAATCAAGATTAACACTGCTATTTCCTTTTGCGTTTACAGAGGTCATAAATATAAAGTTTTTACCATCTGAGCTCTTTTCAATAATAAAGTTTTTCGTATTCTCTTCATAACTTGTATTCCATTTTAAATCAACCTTATTGTTAACAGGAACTGCTTCAAAATTGACTAAAGTAACAGGTAGAGGGTTAAAAACTGTTATTGACCCCAAGGTAAACGGACTAAAATTATCTACTGGTCCTGATGCAGAACTTGTATTTAAAGTTGAAGTTAGACCTCCAATTTGATTATTACCATTATAAGTTCCGCCGCCCATATCTCTCCATTGTACAGAATTCCATCTAGCCACACGTAAATCTAAATAAGAAGCAGGATTGCCGTTATTTCCAACTCCGGCAAATGCTGTACCTCCACTAAAACCGGGTCCGCTGTAAGCATCATTCCAACTTAATGTTACATAGGCATTAGAACTACCCGTTTCTCTATTAATCATCCAAAACTCTACACCACTAACTCTGGCAAGTGGTGGGTTTTGCCTTAAATTTTGGGGAAAACCTGCACTTTTAGGGCTTTGTGGAAAATATTGAGTTATAAAACTTGTAGTATTATTAGTCAAACCGGATATTCCATCCGGCCTATAAACCGGGCCATTAATTACACCCGGAATTTCTCCATTAGGTCCTGTACCTATTGGGAAAGTAAAATTATCCATTCCTATTTTTCTAACCGCACCAATTGTATGGCTAAGGTTTGATGGTGAGGTTGCAGTTACTCCATCTCTAAATATTAAAAGATTAGATGGTGCAGTATTTACTGAAGCGAAGCTTGTAAGCGTACCGGATTTAATATAACCACTATTGAATTTAATATCTTTACTTGCTGCCACTAATGAATTTAAAGTAACTTTATTAGATGGAATTTTATTTATTTCGATTTTATAAAAATCCTGTTGAGCCTCAGGTGTTGGTAAAAGAGCATTTGCAATTGAATTATTATGTGTTAAAGTTTGTGCATTCCCACCTTCAAATGTAACTAATGAATTCCTTGATGTAAATTTGCTACCTGTAGCTCCTGTATTAGTACCTATCCAATTACCTTGAATGAAAATATTAAAATTATTAATAGATACATCCAAATTATTATATCCCCCGATTGTTAAATCTCCTCTTATCCTCATATCACTGCCAACAATAGTTTTAGTAGCAAAAGTTGATGTACTATCAGCCAATATAACGTTATAATAATTATTGTTTGTAGTTAAACTGGCAGTATTAATAACACCTTGTATTGATTGATTAATACCTGAACAATATGCAACAGTTGTACCTGATTCAAAATTAATGTCCGTTGGAGATGAATTAGCTTTAGTTATAAAATTTAGTGGGAAACCGGTAGCAATTAAATTAGTGCCTAATGATAATTGACTTGTGCCGGTAGTACCTACATTTGAAGGGCTAGTGCCTAAAGGATTAGTGGCAGAAGTTGCACCATACATATAAAATTTCTGATTTGCTGTTCCTGTTATCTGCAAGCCATTATCTATAAAATTATTATTTGGATTAATTGTGAGTGTATTTCTGATTGTTGTTCCGGTAGTTACAGTACCATTATTGGTTAAATATTTTTTAACTAATATAACTGCTGACGCATCAGGGTTTGTTAAAGTTAAATTTGCATATGTTGAGTTTCCAATTCCTGCAAGGCCCTGTACAATTTGTGTACTTTTTGCATTATAAACAATTGTAGTATTAAGTTCAAACTTTATATCGGAAGGTGAGCCAAACCTATAATTTAAAGGAAATTTCGTGCTTGTTCCATCACTACCAACTACATATCTGCTTTCTCCAAATGTTCCGATGTTTGTATTTGTAACAGGGTCTTGTGGTAAAGTAGTATTAAACATATTAAAACTTTGGCCAAGAATACCTGAAACCTGGTAACCACCATCAGCAAAAATATTATTGGGGTTAATAGAAAGATATCCTCGAATGGTGATTGCATTATTTTGTAATGTTTTTAAGGCTAAAGTTGGGTTTACATTAGTAGGGTTCGTTAACATTAAATTGGCATAACTTCCATTATTAGCTCCCTGAACTCCTGCAACCGGTTGTACTTTACCCGAATTATAAACAACGGTTGTTCCTGATTGGAAGCTGATATCTGTTCCATTTGTTAAATTATAATTCAAAGGAAACAAAGTGCTTATGGCAGCAGTTCCTAATGTTATCCTACTTTCACCTGTCATACCTATAGCACCTGTATTGGTAACAGGGTTACTTGATTTTGTAGCATTTCGCATTCTAAAATTTTGATTAATAGAACCGGAAATTTGAGTTCCATTATCAATAAGGTTATTATTAGGATTAATTATTAAAGAATCCCTTATTACCATAATACCTGAGCTTGTATTTATTGGTTTAGATAATACTGTTGATGATATTGGATTTGTTAGAATCAATGAAGAATATTGCTGTTGAAATAATGAACCTGTTAATCCAAACACGGGTTGAAGGTTTACTCCTCCATTATAAACTATTGCCGTACCTCTGTCAAGATTTATATCGGTAGTATTTGAATAGTTTAGTGGGAATAGTGTAGACGCACTCCCTGTTCCTATTACCATCTGTGAAAGACCTGATAAAGTCAAAATGCTTGTAACAGGTTGGCTGCTTAAATCCGTTAAGTTTTTAAGAATACTTCTAGTATTTAAATTTGTCTGATCTTGGCCTGTTAAAGTTAAACTTTCATAATATAAATAATCAATACTATTAGCCGTTTTATTTTGAGTCAATAATACTGTATTTGGAATATCTACTTTAGATCCTCCGGTGGATGGTCCCTGCCATCTAACATTTAACCCATAACCTCCATTTCCTTGAAAATAACTAATTAAAATTTTATGCAACCCGGTTGTTAAATTTATTATTCCCGATCTTTCTGTAACTCCTTGATAATAATCATTATTTACAACCTGAATCCCATCAATATACAAATTACTGCCATCATCAGAAGCTGTAAAAAACGTATGGTTTCCGGCAGTAGAAATATTTATATATCCTTGAAAAACAACACCAAAATTATTAATTGTAGCATTATTAAAAGGATTTGGATTTGTTGGGATTGTAAATGGTGTAGTTTGAGAGTAATTTGTACTTACTAAAGAAGAGGTACTTCCGGAACTGTAAGGGGTTTGATTATTAAAAAATCCGGTTAAAGTATTGCCTATATTATAGTTCATCGCGAATTGTTGACCGGTAGTTCCGGTAATCTGATTTCCATTATCAATAAAATTTGCATTTGGATCAATTATTAAATAACCTCTTATAGTAGAAGCTGCCTGAAGCGTTTTAGGAATAATTGATGCCACTGTTGTAGGTACAGCTGATATCAAATGTCCATATTGAGCAGGTAATGTATTTAAACCCCTAATATTTTGAGCAAGTGATGATTGATAAACAATTATACTTTTCGGATCTAAAGATAATTTTGAATCGTCAAAATTTAGTGGAAATACTGTAGATGCTGGTAGCGTAGAGTAAGTTCCATTTTGATTTAAAAGTGGGTTATAATTGGTACTGTCTCCAATAGTTGCAGCTATAGTTTGATTTCCGGATCCTATTAATAAAGCTCCCCCTTTTTGAATAGTTAATGAACTTCTATTAGTAACACCTGTTATTTGAAATCCATTATCGGCAAGTATTATACCTGTTTCTAAAGTTAAATTATCAAAAACATTTAAGGAATTAAAATTCCCTAATTTTGTATTTGGCATCACCAGCCTTTTCCTTGAACATGGACCTCCTAAGGTTTCCAAACCTGTTAATATTGTTGCATTACATTGATTTGGATTCCCTAAATATAAATTACTATAAATAGGTTCAGTACTTACATCCTGATTTCCTTGAGCCTTGTAAGCCACTATACTACCTGTTGCTAAAGCAATATTACTTCTGACAAAATTTGTAGGAAAAACAGTTGTTAATGGATTATCATTATTCAATCCGGAATATGAACTCGGGTCGCCTATATGCAGAGCTCCGGTAGCATTTATAATTAACTGATTATTTTTATTTCCTATAATCTGATATCCTCTATCCCATAAATTACCGTTAAGGATACTTAAATTATGTATCACTTTTAAGCCACTATTAAATGGCTGGTTATTGTTCGTGTTTTGACCCGGATTGCCATTTGTACCGTATCTATTGCTTACAACTACGTCACTATTTGCGCCATAACTTCCACCATTTCCTGCTCTTGTATCTCCTACAGATTGCCGATTAATTACCAGATCGTAAAAATAATTTGTATTACCGGCCTGGTGGGCACCGGAAACAATAAATTGTGAACCGGTATTCGAATTCTGACCATTAAATGTAACTGTTCCAACACCGGGATCAAAGGTTGGTTGAGTTATTTGAGGACGAACTGTCCAATTTCCATCCAGTGTTATGTTACAGCTATGTCCACCGGCACTTACACACGTTACAGAACCAATATCCAAAGTAATATTTCCAAGAGCATCTCCATTTACAACTATATCACTTTCTAGCCTCCAATTACCCGTTGAATTACTAAATACAATAGGTCCATTGAATCTTGTAGATGTTCCCAAAGAAGTTGAAGGCAAGGCACTACCGTTTGCATCAATTGTTACAATAGTATTTGATTTAAATATAAATGTTCCATTAAAATTATTTTGCATCATAGTGTTGGGTGCAAGTTCTAATCTACCATAAACATTTAGATTATATAACTGAGAGTTTGTTTGTATACTTGGTTTAACACCCGATCCACTTGTATTAATATTAACTGCATTTGCACCATCTTGCCATATCATATCCTGGCAATTAGCATTAGGAATATTTATTAATACTTGTGATAATTGCGCAGGTGATTTTGAAGAGGCAGATGCCCCATAACTAAATGATCTACCTTCAAAAACTACTACAGTGGTAGCATCAGGTATACACCCTCCACCATTCTTAACTAAAGTAGCATTAGTAATATCAGTTGCCCAATTCCTTGGATCACTCCAGTTATTATTTCCACTTACATTTGTCGGATTACCACCTACCCAATATAAGGTTGGAGTTGAGCCAGGAGTAAACTTTAGTGTAAATCCGGGATTAGGAGAAACAATTATGTTATTATTATCCACACCGCCTATAACAGTTACCAATTGTGAGCCTGGTATTACATTCAAGTCATTTACTATAGTACTTTGCCAGTTTTGAACTATTTGGAAAGTTACACGGGCTTGTGTACCGTTTGTACTTGAACCTATAATCGTCCACACTGAACAATTACCTGCCAGCGTAAAGGTTCCCGTAACTGTTGAGAGATGGTTATTTGATGCTGTAAAATTAAAAGTTGAATAATTCCCTGTAGTTAAATTATTATATATATTATCATTATCATTTCTAAAATCAATTACAACTCTTTTATTTAATATTATATTCCCACTCATATTATAAGCTCCACTACCCGGTATTGGAACACCTAAAGCGGTATTTCCATTTCCACCCATAAACAAAGCCCTTGAATCATTATCAAAAGTCAGATTCTTTCCAACCATTTGATTTCCTCCGCCACTAAAGCGATAAAGTGCATTTACACCTCTTAAAGTTGCATTGTTATTAAAACTCACAGACCCTGAATTTGAATTAAATTCTATAGTTGGGTTAACTCTGTTAGAATTGGTAGCAGTTATATCTACTGTTCCATTAAATACATTATTTCTTTGAAAATCAATTGCCTTATCCAAATCATTTGTACTGGCAATAGTAAATGAATTATTAAAAGTATTATCACCCAAGAAACTAAATGCGCTTGAAGTACCAAAAGTTACAGTTCCATTAAAAATATTATTTCCGGGTGCCGGATTACTTGTTCCCTGAATGAATACCT
The DNA here is from genome assembly GCA_965248855.1 of Spirosomataceae bacterium. GTDB lineage: Bacteria > Bacteroidota > Bacteroidia > Cytophagales > 172606-1 > CBDFKQ01. The sequence goes on from CBDFKQ010000012.1 coordinate 410,207, forward strand.
GACCGGGAGGATTTTGATTTAAATTATCGGGGAATGTTAAATTACCTAAAAACGTAAGAGGGTTATTTCCGCTTATATAAAATTGAGAACCGGTAGTATTACTAATTTTAATACTGCGAAATGTTATCCTACTATTTCCACCATCAACATACATATCAATGTCATTTGGGCCTATAGTTGTGCTTGTTGGAATACTTTCGAATAATATATCGGGAATTTCTTTGGTATTTCCACCCCAATCTAAACTCATATAGGATGTTCCATTTGTCATTTGAATTTTAGCAGTAACTCCGGGTGTTATCCAAGTTAAATTATTATCATTTCGTAAATCAACTATAAAGTTTTGATTTCCGGTTATGATAAACTTAGAATTGCCCATATCCACCGACCTTGTATTTCCGGAATTCGAATTAAAGTCATTACATGTTAATGTTTGACCATTAGTTTTGAGTGTTCCTGTTAAAACCGCAACCCTTCGTGTCACTGTCATTGCATCTAACATTGTCCAAGCTCCGGAATTATTAAACTGAACCTGTGGTAAAGTTTTACCGGCTGTTGTTATGTTTTGAGCCGTTGTTGAAATAAAATTAAAATAACCGGTATTACTTGGATCTGTAACTGCTCCCAATGAAGCATCTAAAGTCATTGATCCGTTAATATTTAAGATTGTTGCATTATTAAAATTTATATTGGGTGAATTGGTAACAGTATTCTTCCAGGTTAAATTATTACATGAACTTGTATTTAAATCTACATTTACTACTTGACCTAATGCACTAAATGAATTGTTATCGAAAATAACATTATCAAAACTTATAGGTGCCGGCACATTTGTACTTCCTCCACTTAATGACGACCAATGAGTACAATCACTCCAGTTTCCTGTTCCGCCTACCCAATACAAGGTTCTTCCTGTTGCAGCGGTGGTTCCATCTTTTACTGTTATATTTATATTGTTTGCTCCCGTTCCACTTAATATATTTACCGCAGCCCCTCCGGTATTATCTATATTATTAATGTTTATATTATTGGGGTTTGAGAAGGTTCCAAACTTTACCTTTGCCCGGCTTGATCCATTATCCGAATTTATATTTACCGGGTTTGAACACAACCCGGCTGTGCTTACTGTTCCGCTTACAGTTGAGGTGCTGCCTCCGGTTGGAAAATTAATCGTACTTCCGGCTCCCATGGTTATATCCTGAAACAAATTGCCGGTTACTGTTCCGTTGTTTTTAAATATTACGGCTGTTCCTGCCTGTATAATACAGGTTGTTATATTGGTATTGCCTCCGGTAAAGGTGGAAAACGATCCGGTATTAAATGCCGAATAAGCAGAAGTATATTTACCCGTTATATTATTTGTCGAACCATAAGTAGCATTGGCAAAGTTTACTCCTGCAACTGAAGTACCGGATACAGTTACGCTGTTATTAAACTGGCTTAAGCAACTCCAATTGGCTGTCGTATTTGTACCCATCGACACCGGTCCATAAAAAGCTCCCACTATTGTTAAACTACTGGTTGTAGAGTTACCTAAGGACATCCCTTTATAACTCCCATTATTATTTATATTTATTGTTGAATTATCTCCTACAGTAACTACTCCAAATCCTTTTGTGCCTCCACTGGATATGTCTATATTTATTGTTCGGGATGCGGTGCCTGTAAAGGTTAAATCACTGAAAGTTTTTGTTGCACCGCCGGTTTCTATCGTTATATTTCCCGTATTGGTAAAAGTAATGGGTTGAGGATTTAAAATATTCATTAAACCAATAAAGGTTAAAGTATTCCCGTTTATTGTTAATGGATTAGATGACATATTAAACGTGGGAGTGTTAGTCGAGCCTGTCCAATCCATATTATTACAGCTGGAAGTAGCAGCCGGATCAAGTATAACAGATTGGCCTGCTGAATTAAAAGACCCACCATCGAAGAAAACATTGTCTAAAAAAGTAGGCTGTGCTACTCCGCCAACATTTACCCCTGAAACTGTGGACCAATGGGTACAGTCAGACCAATTTCCAGTCCCTCCAATCCAATATAGATTCCTTGAAGAAGCACTTGGTCCATTAACAATTATTTTAGTATTGTTAATTCCGATATTTGGACTTGTTAAAATAGTAACAACAGAAGCATTTGTATTATTAATGTCTTTTATAGAAACATTATTTCTATTGGCTGCAGGCCAATTACCAAAATCAACATTAGCTTGAGAACTACCATTGTCCGAATCAATAGTAAATAAATTCGAGGCCGGTGAACAGTTGGCGGTAGGGAAAAAATTAGTAATTTTTGTTCCCCCTACACCACTATTAAAATTTATAAAAGTGGCAGGATCTGTATTTATAGTATTAAAAGTATTATTATTTCCTGTGTTCAATAATGTAAGTGTTGTTCCACTATTCCTTATATTTAAGGTATTAAATGAATTATTTGCAGTGCCGGCAGAGCCGGAAAAAGTAGATATCCCTAATTTTAGATTTATAATCCCTGTTGATTTAAATAAACCTGTAATAGTATTACCACCTATATTAAAATCAGCATTTGTTATATTGAATCCCGCCCCCGATGTACCTAAAATACTTAATTTTCCATTAAAAACATTGCTTCCGGACCACGTAGCACTAGTTCCGGAACCGAAACTTACATTTTTTGTAAATGACCCTGTACCAGAACTATTACTGATTGAATTATTTCCAAAGCTTAAGGTATTACCAAAGTTAACAGAACCATTAAATGTACTTGTAGTACCATTCTTAAAAGTAAAAGCACCTGTCGCAGAAAGATTGCCATTTACTGTTAAATTAGAGTTATCATTAAAAGTAGCACTGGTGAATGATGGATTATCTACAAAAACACTTGTACTGGAAATTCCAAAATTTATTGCTTTATAAGTATTCGATCCTGAACTTTTAATATTAAAGTTTGCATTATTGGCAACTGTTAAATTTCCAAAATTATGAGTACCGGTACTCGAATTATTTATATTAATTAAACTTCCGGCTCCGGTAAAACTTAAGTTACCAAGTGTTTTACCGGAAACACCCATCTCTACAGTTATATTACTCGTGTTTGTAAAATTAATTGGTTGTGGTCCAGCTCCTATGCTCATAGTTGCAGTTGATAGCTTTAAAAAATTTCCATTTATAGTTAAAGGTTGTGTAATTTTAAACTGTGGGTTGTTGGAAGCGTTTGACCAATCCATATTATTCACGTTTCCTATAACGTCTAAATTTATTGATTGCCCTGCTCCGGTAAATGATACCGCATCAAAAATTACATTATCAAAAGATGTAGGTGCTGAAGTAAGATCAACACCACCACTGGAGGTAGCCCAATGTGTACATCCACTAGTACTCCAATTACCTGTACCACCCACCCAATAAAGTGTTCTGCCACTAGCAGCACTTGATCCGTCTTTAATAATTATATTAATATTATTTCCACCGACACCACTTAAAATAGTAACAGGAGCACCTCCTGAATTGTCAATATTAGAAATATTAACATTACTAATATTTGGAAATAAATTTATATTTATTTTTGCCTGAGTTGGCCCGGCGACAGAATTTATTCCTACAGGAGCTAAACAAGTACCATTTGTAATAAAATTACCGGATATGTTTGTAGTTCCGGAAGTAGAAAAGTTTATATTACTACCGGCTGCCATAGTAATATTTGAAATAGAAGAAGAACTATTTGTAGAGTTTATGGTAGCACCGGATCCCGTTGTGAGGTTTGTGATACTTAATATCCCACTTTTAAAATTAGTTATTCCGCCATTTATATTGGTAGTAATAGAATTATATTTTGCGTTTATATTATTAGTCGCAAAAAATGTTGCATTATCAAAACTTATATTGGGTGAGGCGTTTACTGTAACAGGTCCATTAAATTTTGAAATTCCTGTCCAGTTGGCTGTAGCGCCTGTACCCATTGTAACAATACCGGAAACAGTTACATTCCCGGAAAAAGTACTTGGCACAGTGTTGCCTAAAATTATACCCGTATAGGAACCATTATTGCCAACATTTATTGTTGAATTATCTCCTACAGTAACTATTCCAAATCCTTTTGTGCCTCCACTGGATATGTCTATATTTATTGTTCGGGATGCGGTGCCTGTAAAGGTTAAATCACTGAAAGTTTTTGTTGCACCGCCGGTTTCTATCGTTATATTTCCCGTATTGGTAAAAGTAATGGGTTGAGGATTTAAAATATTCATTAAACCAATAAAGGTTAAAGTATTACCATTAACAGTTAATGAATTAGATGACATATTAAACGTGGGAGTGTTAGTCGATCCTGTCCAGTCCATATTGTTGCATGCCCCCGCTACATCTAAAGTTACTGTCTGACCCGCTGCCGGGAAGGAATTATTATCGAATATAACATTGTCGTATTGTGTTGGAGCCGATGTTAAATTACTGCCGCCACTGCTTGTAGCCCAATGTGAACATACACCACTCCAGTTCCCTGTTCCGCCTACCCAATATAAGGTCCTTCCTGTTGCAGCGGTGGTTCCATCTTTTACTGTTATATTTATATTGTTTGCTCCTGTTCCACTTAATATATTTACCGCAGCCCCTCCGGTATTATCTATATTATTAATGTTTATATTATTGGGGTTTGAGAAGGTTCCAAACTTTACTTTTGCCGGACTTGATCCATTATCCGAATTTATATTTACCGGGTTTGAACACAACCCGGCTGTGCTTACTGTTCCGCTTACAGTTGAGGTGCTGCCTCCGGTTGGAAAATTAATCGTACTTCCGGCTCCCATGGTTATATCCTGAAACAAATTGCCGGTTACTGTTCCGTTGTTTTTAAATATTACGGCTGTTCCTGCCTGTATAATACAGGTTGTTATATTGGTATTGCCTCCGGTAAAAGTGGAAAACGATCCGGTATTAAATGCCGAATAAGCAGAAGTATATTTACCCGTTATATTATTTGTCGAACCATAAGTAGCATTGGCAAAGTTTACTCCTGCAACTGAAGTACCGGATACAGTTACGCTGTTATTAAACTGGCTTAAGCAACTCCAATTGGCTGTCGTATTTGTACCCATCGACACCGGTCCATAAAAAGCTCCCACTATTGTTAAACTGCTGGTTGTAGAGTTACCTAAGGACATCCCTTTATAACTCCCATTATTATTTATATTTATTGTTGAATTATCTCCTACAGTAACTACTCCAAATCCTTTTGTGCCTCCACTGGATATGTCTATATTTATTGTTCGGGATGCGGTGCCTGTAAAGGTTAAATCACTGAAAGTTTTTGTTGCACCGCCGGTTTCTATCGTTATATTTCCCGTATTGGTAAAGGTTATCGGTTGTGGGTTTGTTAAGCTCATCCCGCCAATAAAGTTTATTATATTCCCGTTTATTGTTAATGGATTAGATGACATATTAAACGTGGGAGTGTTAGTCGAGCCTGTCCAATCCATATTGTTGCATGCCCCCGCTACATCTAAGGTTACTGTCTGACCGGCTGAAGAGAAAGAACTACCATCGAAGAAAACATTGTCTGCACTTGTCGGTACAGTTGTAGCTGTGAAAACTAGAGGGGTACTCGACCAGTGTGTAGCATCACTCCAATTTCCACTCCCACCACGCCAATATTTTTGGGCAAACAATACATTAAATGTACAAAATATAAAAAAAACCAGGGTAGAAATTCGTTTTGTAAAATTGTTCATGAACAAAAAATGGTAAATGATTATTTTAATATATAAATACTATAAAAGCTTTAGATGTAAATGATATTCACGTAAATTATGTATTTATAAAAACATAATATTAAATAATTTATCATTTGCGATCTAAAATGTTACATCGCTTTAAAATGCGTTCTTTAAAAAAGAAATTCTAAAATCATAATGTCAATTTTAAAAAAATTAATCCTAATGCTGGGTGGGCTTTTAAAGGAAGTTTTGTTTATTATTAATAAATAAATAACAATGACAAAAATAGTTTTAATTTGAGGAATAAAAGAAGGGTATTTATTTATTTTATTACATAAACAAATATTTAACATCTACATAATGTCATTCAGTAGTATGGTGAATCGTTTTATCCTTCATACAAAAAAACAACTTATTTCCCTATATAAATAAGAATATAAAAATAAAATATCAGTTTATCGATATCATTATATTCATAATTTGAAATGTTTTTTGAATTTTCCTTTTTTGTTTACAAGGTTTTAAAATTAAAATTTTATAACTGAAAGAAAATTAAGAAATTTGTGCATTATTAAAATATATGGAAACTGAAATTATTTCGGCAAAAAATATTCTGAAATTTCATAGTTTGAGGCATACCACTTGTCGGGAAGAAATATTAAATTTATTTTTAAACCGATCTCATGCGCTTATGCATGCAGATATTGAACAAAATATCGATAAGGATTTCGACAGAGTAACAGTTTACCGTACTTTAAAAACATTTACCGATAAAGGTATCATTCATAAAGTACTTGATGATTCGGGAAACATTAAATACGCCATCGAGAAAGATGATTTTAATAATTCTCATAAACATCAATCTCATATTCACTTTAAATGTAATGTATGTGGATTAACAAATTGCCTCGAAAATTCAGAAATACCTGTGTTTAAATTACCGGAGGGATATCAAGTAAAAGAGGCGGATTTATTGGTTCAAGGAGTGTGTAAATTATGTAACAAATCAGTTTTTTGAATTTTTATTATTTAAAAAGATCTTGTACGCCATTATTGATATAGAAACAACAGGGAGCAAACCTCATTATGACAGAATAACTGAAATAGCAGTTGTACTTCACGACGGGCTTTCTATTTTTGATTCTTATTCAACATTAATTAATCCCGAAAAAGATATCCCGGAGTTTATAAGTTCTCTTACCGGAATCACAAACGAAATGGTTAAAGGGGCTCCTCGATTTTTTGAAATTGCGAAACAAATAGTTGAATTTACTGATGAACGAATTTTTGTGGCGCATAATGCCAGATTTGATTATACATTTATAAAGTCTGAATTCGCATCGCTGGGATATAACTTTGATAGAAAAACAATTTGTACTGTTAAAATGAGCAGGAAATTAATTCCCGGCCAACCCTCCTATAGTTTAGGGAAACTATGTAAAAATATTGGAATAGAACTTCAAAATCGGCATAGAGCATTTGGAGATGCACATGCCACTGCTATTCTCTTTGATAGATTAATTAAAATTTAAGAATTTAATCTTTATAACTTTTACTTAAATTAAACCAATTCCTCACACTCAAACCCTCTTGTACTTACCAGATTAACAATTTGTTGAGAACTGATGCTTTCTGTCTTTATTCTTAACACCTTATCCCTGTCTTGCAAATCCACATTCCATTGAATAATTCCCTCAGTTTCATTTAAATGAGGTTTAAGTAGGTTAACAGATTTTACGGAGGTTAAATTTGTTTTGAACACTAAAATTTCCATTAGTAATTTATTTATTATAAAAATTAATTAAATTGTTTAACATCAACTTCATTTTCTTCTTTGTATGTTTCATTTTTTGAGTTTTTATCAAAACCACATTTTTTCCAATACATTTTTTGATAATAATTTCTTTCTTCTTCAGGCATTGATTCAAGTTTTCTATTTATTTTTTCCTTCCAATAACCTCCTCGTCCTCCCCAACTTCTAAAAACACCACCTGTTAATATTTTTGCAAGAATAAAAATTCCAATTGCCTGTTTTAAATCAACTGTTTTTACATTTAAAACCGGTGATAAAATATTGTTCCAAAGCGACATAACTATATAGCCTATTAAAAAGACTGCAAGTGTTGCAAATATTAAAATAGCCAACACTTTCCAAATTTTTTTCCCTTTCATAATTGTTAATTTTTTAACTCTTGATATAATTCCTGAAGTTTTTCCCTTAAAAATAAAATTGCGTATCTTTTCCTTGATAAAAGCGTATTTACACCCATTCCTGTAATTTCTGAAATTTCTTTAAAGCTTTTTTCTTCCAATTCATGCATTATAAAAACATCTTTTTGGTTTTGCGGTAATTCATTTAATGCCTCCATAAGTGTATTCCAAATAAGATTACGCATTAAATCATCTTCCGGATTATTGAAAGGGTCGAAAAGTTTTTCAAAAAATTGAGGTTGATCGTCATCAGAAATATACGATTGTGAAATTTTTTCCAGTGATTCCGTTTTCTTCTTACGGTAACGATCAATAATCTTATTTCTGGTTACCCTAAAAATCCAGGCTGTTATTTGTTCAATCGGGTTTAAAACATCAAAATTGGCTGTAAGTTGTTCAAATACATCCTGCAGGATGTCTTCCGCATCATCAGCTTTTGGAATACGCTTTTTAATAAAATTTAAAAGCTTTGACCTTTCTTTTCGAAAAGTTTCTGCAATAATATCTTCCTTCTGCTTTACAATGGCGGGGGTTGATATTGTGAGTATATTCTTCATTTGTTAAGGCAGACGAAATCAATTTAAAAATATTGCAGGAATCAATAAAAAATTTTATTATAAAAATTTCAATCTAAATACATTTTAAAACAGTTTAATTATCCCATTAATCATAGAGGCAAGGTTTTTTTGATAAAGAACAAAACATAAAATTATTTATTATGAAAAAGTTATTTTTTACAATTACGATGTTAATTACATCTGTTTTTGTTAAAGCTCAAACAAATTTTTCGAATTCCTTAACTCCTTTTTTGAGGGCAGGTATTAAAGTTGGTCCGAATATCAATAAAATAAATGGAACCGGTTATGATCAAGCTTTTAATCTTAACTATCATTTGGGTGGATATGTTCAAATTAAATTAACTGAGCGCATTGGAATTCAACCGGAATTAATTTTTTCTCAATCAACAGCCAAAACTGTTTCTAATTTTCATGATATTTATCAAAATTCAGGAGCAGATCCTAATTCAAATTTGGCCAATACACATTTAAATTATTTAAACATTCCGCTTTTGGCAAATTTTGGAGGTAAGTATTTTAAGTTTCAAGTAGGGCCACAATATAGTATTTTAATGAGTCAGGATAAAAATTTAATTCAAAATGGAAAATCGGCCTTTAAAAATGGTGATTTTTCAATGATAGGTGGCTTATGGTTTCAATTTGGAAAACATCTTAACTTAAGTGGGCGATATGTTATAGGTTTAAGTAATGTAAATGATTTACATTCTAACGAAAAATGGAAAAACCAAGGCATTCAATTGGGAATCGGATATTCATTTTGACAAAAAGAAACATTATCAGCCACAAATAAAAAAAAGGAATGAAGATTTTAAATATGTCATTCCTTTTTAATAAAATTTATAATTTTTCTATTGCATCCATTTCCAATCGCCACCAATTTGTAATTCTTTTTTTAATCCCTGTTTTATAAATAATTTTCGAGTTTCATCACTACTAAGTCGTTTTCCGGGTAAATTATCAGCATTAGCCAATGCGTATAACATCATTGCAGTAAATCGTGCACAGTTATCCATATATTTTTTATCGGCCCAGCGAATATCATCACAATCAGCATGATAACATTGAAACATTAAAGGATTTGCATTACTTACCGGGGAACCGACAGGAATGCCTTCCAACATAAAACTTTGGTGATCGGAATGTAAAGTCATTGCATTATCTACTTTATTTTTATAGATCGTATCAATTTTTTTTATCTTCTCCCCAATCTGTTTTATAAAAGATACCATTTCATCTCTGCCACCTGCATTAAAACCAATTGAATTTGTTGCCATATCCAGGTTAATCATATAACTGACTTGCTTAATGGTTTTGTCTTTAATCATTTTTTTAACCATTGCTTCCGAACCAAGTAAACCTTGTTCTTCTCCCATAAACATAACGAACTCTACAGTACGCTTTGGTTTTAAATTTAATGATTTAAAAACCCGAGCAATTTCCATAACGGTAAAAGATCCCAAACCATTATCAACGGTACCGGTTGATAAATCCCAAGAATCAAGATGGCCGCCAATTAAAATTTTTTCTTTTGGAAGGGCAGAACCTTTTATTGTTGCAATAATATTTCTTGCTGTTATTACATCACTTTTATTTTTCATAAAAATGTTTGCAATAATTTTTTCTGTTTTTAAATATTCCCTCATTTTTTCTCCATCCTCCAAAGAAATACAAATTGCAGGTATAGCTATCAGAGAACCATTTACAGAAGCAGTACCTGTTAATAATACACCGCCTTTTACCTGGTTTGCAATAATAACTCCTATTGCTCCATTTTTAATGGCTAACGCAGTTTTTTCAGATCGATGGAGGTTTTTTATTTTTGGATTTTCAGGAATAATACCAATATTCATTAATGCTATCTTTCCTTTTACTTTTTCACCAATTTCTTCAAAGTCGGATTCTAAACCATTTCCACAATCGATAATTTCTCCTTTAACATTGGCTTTTATTGGAGAATGTGCTAATGAAACTGCTTTCAAAGTAACAAAATTATCGCTGTTCATAGGCACAACTTCCAAACTTACAGTATCGCGCGACCAGGCTTCAACTGAAAATGGCATATATTTTACATCCTCATAACCATATTTTTTTAAAAGTGCGTATGAAAATTCTTCAGCCTTTTTTCCATTTTTACTTCCTGTTAACCTATGCCCTATGGTTGATGTTGCCTGCTTAAGTGTTTCATAAGCTTTTGAGTGATGCAAAACTTCATCGTTTATTCTGTTAAAAACTTTAATAATATCATCATCCGCATAATTAAAGCTTAGCAAAAGCGGCAATGCAAAAGTGATTGCAATAATTATTTTAACAGTAATTTTAAGATTCATACAATGAGTGAATTATTTTTTCTATTTTTAATAAGAAAGGTAAAACGAAATTCATTTTAAAATTTCAGATTTCAAAATCATACCATTAAAATTTAAGAATATAAAATTAAAATAAGAAATAATTTATTTTATTTCTTATTTTAATTAATTCAAAATATTTTAATATCATTATCGATTTGTTTAAATATAAATTATTTATGATTTGTATTTAAATTTTTTGAAATGCAAAAAAAATAAATGTCCGAAAGTTGCCTGCGGATCAGCATTACGCACTAAATGTTTTATTTGCACCTCAAAAAGGAATATTAGTTACTTAAAATCAATAATTTTTTTTCTAAAGCAGATTTTATTTCTTTCCATTCTTCAAGTATGATACTAAAATACACCGAATGACGAAATGTGCCGTTTCTTCGAATCATATGATTGCGTAGTGTGCCTTCATATGATGCACCTAACTTTAAAATTGCTTTCTGAGAACGTAAGTTTAAGTTATCTGTTTTAAATTGGATCCTTATCAACTTTAATTCTTCAAAACAGAATTTTAATAATAAATATTTACATTCAGTATTAAAATCAGTACCCCAAACACTTGGATTAAGCCAGGTAGATCCAATCTCTAAACCTTTATTGTTTAATCTAATATCAAGGAAACGTGTACTGCCAACTATTTTATTTGAAATTTGATCAATTATTACAAAGGGAAATTCTGTTCCGTTTTCTTTATTGGCTAGGGCAACATTTATAAAGTTTTCCATTTCTGATAAGTTAGAAACGCTCATTTGTAAATGCTCCCATATATCAGAATTTCTACCGGCTTCAAATAAATTATCTAAATGAATTCTTTGAAGTGGAATAATTTGAGCCCTATTCCCTTTGAGATTTGTGTGTTCCGGTATCATTATGATTATTTCTATATCTTTTTATTGATAATTTTATTTTTTTTCAGATTATTTTTATCTCTTCAATCTTGAATGGCGATACTTATACAAGCCTTTCCCCAATAAAATTTCTTTTGTAATATTTTATAAATAAAAGAGTAAATTTTATTTTATTCGAACAAATAAAATCTCAGAATTACAAAGGTAAACTTTTGTAATTCTGAGACAAATTAGTAAGATAACTACTCTAATTTACTCTTTAGCATGCGGGGTAACCATTAATGGCGTTTTACCGTCTGTAATAATTATTTTTGTATTAGGCGAAGCGGATAGATCTTTAAATGCTTCAATACTTTTCAATTCAATATATTGCTTGGTTATTCCATTAAAACCTTCAGTAATAAGTTTTTGTGCATCAGCAATACCTTTGGCTTCAATAATTTTTCTTTCAGCCTCTTTATGTTCTTTTTGTAAAACATATTCCATCCTTTGCACATCTTGTTCGGATTCAAGTCGTTTTTTCTGTAAAACAAATTGAGTACGTTGTGTTTCCTGCTCTGCCTCCATTTTTTGCTCAATAGAATTTGCCAATCCTGCAGGAAGCGTTATAGTTTTTAATAAAACGGCTTCAATAATAATACCTCTCGGCTCTAAAAGGGCATGCATTTCAGCAGCAATTTCTTTTTCAATTACTTCTCTCCGGCCTGTATACATATCTTTTGCAAAAAACCTTGCACAAACATCGGCCGCAGCCGACCTGAAAATACTTACGATCACAACATCTTCATATTTTTCGCCAATAGTGTTTAATACTTTTGGTGCAGATTCCGGCAGAATGCGATAAAGTACAGCCATTTCTGCAGTAATATTTAATCCTTCTTTTGAAGGAGTATTTTCAACCGCGAGTGGAAGGTTAATGATCCTTGTGGGTACTTTAATAATTACGGTAGTAAAAGGATTGTAAGAATGAAGACCGGAAAATTTAACATTATTATCAAGCTTTCCAAATTTTCTTTTTACCCCTACTTCTCCCTGACGAATGGTAGTGCAGCTTACCGCGATAAACAATATAATAATTGTGGGAAAATAAAGAATTGCATTTTTCATTTTTTAAATAAGTTAAAGTGATTTTATTTTTATTAAAAGTATTTCACCTCCATTAAGTCCTTATTAAAACAAAATTAAATTATAATTAAATAAAAGATTTTATACTTTGCAGTGTAAGATTGTTTTTGCCTACTTTTGGCATAATTTTTTGAAGCACAATTTTAATGTATAACAGACTCCTCATAATAATTATTTTTTTATTTATTGTTTCACATCAGGTTTTTGCTCAAAAAACAAAAGCGAACCGAAGAGGGAGTTCAATTATTGATGATACTACAAAACAAATTTATGGAGCGGGTACATCAAGGTTTATATCGGAAGATGATGTAATTCTTAATAGAAAATCTTCATATCCTACCGATACCACGCTTGATAATATTCACCGATTTACTTTTGTTGAAAGGTCAAATTTTAAATTAATGGATTTGGGTACAATGGGTACTGCTTTAAAACCTGTTTTTTACACCCCTCCATCTACAATTGGCACAAGGTTTGGAATTGATGTTTTTGATCCGTTTAATTATTCGCCCGATAAAGTTAAATACTATGATACAAAGTCTCCTCTTGCCAAGTTATATTATATTCAGGGAGGCAGAGGGCAGGGTATGTTGGAAGTAGTTTTAAGCAGAAACGTTAACCCAAGATGGAATTTAAGTTTCTCTTTTCGAAGGCTTACTGCCGATAAACGGTATGGTACATTTAATGCTTATTCAGGTTCTCAAAGCATCTTAAATAAGAATGTAACAGAATGGGCACTTGTTGCAGCTACGCGATATTTTAGTAAAGACAGTTCATATCAAATTTTAGCTCATTATTCCCACCTTAATCATTTTGTAAATGAACAAGGTGGCTTAAGGGGAATTACCCATAACTCGTCATTAGACAGTATTTTTAAAAACCTTAAAACATTTAGTGCAAAGTTAGAAAGTGCAAGTTCCAGAGATTACAGAAACAATTGGCATGTTTATCATCAATATGTAATTGCAGCCGGATTTCAGTTATTTCATGTTTTTGAAAAAGAACACCGTTCTTATAATTTTTCCGAAGGTCATTCAAGAACTGACACTGCATTTTATAATACTTATTTACCACTTAATACTCTTTTGGCAGATACAATATCAAATGAAGTGATTTTTAACAGGTATGAAAACAAAGTTGGCATTAAAGGAAAATTTCAAGACTTTGATTATATTTTATATGGTAAGAATAGGATTTATACTTATAGGAATGATTTGTTTGGATTAAAACAAACAGGAATAAATAATTTTGTTGGTATAACCCTTGATTATCAATTCAGTAATCGAGCAAATTTACATGCCGAAGGTGAATATATGCTTTTTAAAGATTATAGAATTGAAGCCACTTATGTAAATAAGTTTCTTACTCTTAAATACCAACGCTTTGTGTATTCTCCTACCTTAGTTCAACAACAATTTCCGGCACATCAATTTAAATATAACGATCGCATTTATATAAAAAACTTTCAACCCCCATCCATTACATCACTGTCGCCTGTTATTCCAAGCCTTAGATACGGATCAAGCAATAATGATTTTAATGTTAGTTTTTCAGATAATTTATATGGGGGGATCAATTATAAGCTTAATAAAATATTATTAAATCCTTTCGCAGAAGTTCATAATTTAAAAAATCAAATAATATATAATAAAAAAGCCATTCCTGAGCAAATTAATAAGTCATCACAATTATTAATGCTGGGCTTCCATTTTAGTTTTCCGATAGGTAAATTTATTTTTGATAACGAAACCATAGTAAGTACCTTAACAGGTGAGGATGTATTGCGGGTACCTAATTTATTTTCAACAGGCAAACTATATTATCAGAATATTTTATTTAAAGGTGCTACTGAATTACAAATTGGGTTGGATGTTAATTTTAAATCAGCTTATTATTCCAATGACTACATGCCTATATCAGCGCAATATTTTTTGCAGGATAATTTTAAAACCAATGGCTTTCCTGTGGTTGATTTATTTGCCAATGCCAGATTAAAAAATGTGCGTTTGTTTGCAAAATTATCACAAATCAATCAAGGCTTCCCTGCAGGGGGGTATTATACAGCGCCATATTATCCCGGTTTGCAAAGAACATTTAGCTTTGGAGCAACATGGGCATTTTATGATTAAAAATATCCGAAAAAATTATTTGGAATAGAAATTTATACTCTCTCTTAAAATGGTTGTAAATTTAAATTAATTCGATTTTTATGAGTTTATCAATATCGATAAATTCATAAAATAAATAAACATATTTAATTTCGTACATAAAATTTTTTAACAATTTTTAAACCTGATCGAATAAAAGCTAGAAATAGGAAATATTATTTAATTTTATTTTTGATTTAATTTTTAGAATAATGTTGAGTGCTCAAAGGGAACTTTTAATAATGATAACCACACCTTTGTATGCCATACTTATTGGTTTGGAAATCATACTAAGCAAACTTCATGGCAAGAAATATTATACGCTAAAAGACTCCCTTATTAATTTGGCTTTTATGCTTATTTCAAGTGCTTTTGAAATGCTGATGATTGGGGTTTACTTTTTTGTTTTATTTTTTTTCTATGAATTTAAAATATTCGGAATTGAAAATATATTTGTGTATTGGTTCATTTTACTCATCTCAGAAGATTTTCTGTTTTATTGGCTGCATTATTTAGAGCATAATAGCAGATTGTTTTGGGCAGTTCATTATACACATCATTCTTCAGAATATTTTAACCTTACTGTTGGTTTCCGATCTTCTGTTTTTCAACCGTTATATAGATTTATTTTTTTTATTCCCCTGGCCTTAATGGGTTTTAAACCGGGCGATATTATTTTTATTTATTCTGCTACTCAAATTTGGGGAATATTAATACATACTGAGTATGTTAAAAAATTGGGTTTTTTAGAAAATATTTTATCGACACCAAGTAATCATCGTGTGCACCATGCATCAAATATAAAATATCTGGATAAAAATATCGGAATGATTTTTATTTTTTGGGATAAATTATTTGGAACTCATCAAATTGAAGATTATCACGAACCTACAAGGTTTGGCTTAACAACAAAGATTTCGGATGAAAATTTATCAAATATAATTTTGTATGAATGGAAAGCTATTATAAACGATTTGAGAAAGGATATATCTTTTAAATATAAGTTAAAATATATATTTGGGCCTCCCGGATGGAGCCATGATGGAAGCCGGAAGACCACTAAGCAATTACAAAAAGATTTATAATTTATTATTTTTATCGGTTTTATAATTTTTTATTTTTATGACAAAAGGTAATAATTAAGATACGTCCTAATATTAAATACCACACTCTAATAAAAGAGCAAAGGTATTTCTTCAAATATATCGGCTATCAATTAAAGCATTTTTAATCTTATAACATTATTTACCTTTCCTCTTCAGTACCTGTATATTATCTTTGTTTTTAGCAATAATAATCAATTCACCATCTTTTGATTTTAAAGTAACCATATCTCGCACATCGCCATTGGCATATAAACCTATTTTATCATTTCTTACAGGATAAAAATTTCCTTTTCCATCTCCTTTTAATAATAATCCATAACTTGCATCAGCCTTTCCGTATTGCACCTGGTAAGGAAAAAAATTTCCCGCAATAAGCAAGTCAAGTGTTCCATCGCCATCATAATCATCGGAAAGGATTGCATTTACTTTTGAGAATTGAGCCTCATTAGATAAGGATTTTATTTTGAATTTTCCATTGCCCAGATTTTCAATATAAGAAGTATGAAGGTTTTCAAGTTTTAAAATTTTCGCTTTTTTTAATTGCTCTTCTGTGCATATTTTATTAATATCCGCTTTGGAATAATCTTTATAAAAAACAAATTTCTTTTTTAAAATTGGCATTTGTTCAAGCAATTCATCTCGGGTAGCAATTGGATAATCTTTTCCATCGAGCCTTATACATACAATCGGATCTATCTTTCCATTGTCGTCAAGGTCCAGTGTGTATAAAGTCATTGGTTGTTGGGCAGTGGGCTTCCATTGTAAATTGGTACCTGTATTCCCGGCAATAAAATCAATGTCACCATCTTTGTCAAAATCTTCCGCAAGAACAGATGACCATAATCCGGATGAATTTTCGAGACCGGAGTTTTTCAATTCATTTAATTTACCATTTTTATTAATAAAAATTTTCAATGGCATCCAATCTCCCGTTATAACCAGGTCGGGCCATTTATCTCCGTTTATATCTGTCCAAACAGCATCTGTTACCATTCCGATATCTTTTAGGGCAGGGTTAACGTCCTTTGTGGCCAAAACAAATTTAATTTTTCCCGTTTTTATATCCGTTTCATTTCGCAGAATACCACCATAGCCCGGTGAAGGGAATTTGCCTCCATTAATTTTTCCTCCCACATAAAGGTCAAGGTCACCATCCCTGTCATAATCGGCAGCCTTAACGCAACTACCGCTCGAAAACTCTCTTGGTATAGCATTGGTGTCTTTTCTGAAATTTCCCTTACCATCATTAATATAAAACCTGTCAGAAAGCATTAATGAACCTGTAGGGAATTCATTTCCGCCACTCACTACATACAAATCAAGGTCCTGATCATTATCGGCATCAAAAAAAAGCGCACCCGTATCTTCGCATTCTTTATCAGCTTCAAATACGTTTTGTTTCAATTCCCGGAAAGTTACTTTATTGGTTTGCAAAAATATTTTGGAAACATTTCCGGCCGAACCTCCAACAAATACATCTTCAAGGCCGTCATTATTAACATCCCCCTTTGCCAGGCACGGCCCATCCATTGAAAGCTGATAAAGAAGTAATAATTCGCTTTTAAAATCTATATATTTATTTTCTTCGTGCTTGTATAAAAGCCCTGATAGTGCAGTAAAATCTGTAAACATTTTAGCCGATGGAGAAACAGATAAAATATCCTTTTTAACAGAACCCGATTGATTAATTTCCAATAAAGAATTTATTTTTACGTTTTTTATTTCAGAAACTGTACCATCGGGCCAGGTAATGGATACATCCACAGCTCCACCTGTTTTTCCCAAACCAAAATTTAAAACGTAATCCATTGAAGATTGAAAACCTCGGGAAGGGATTAATTCCTGTATTTGTTTTCTTTCCTTTTGGGAAACGTAAATTTTAGAACCTATCGCAAAAGTATTTTTTCCGGTGCCTTTTAATTTAATTTTTATAAAATTATTTTTTATTGTTTCATTGGACCGGTTTTCCCAAATACTTGCCTTATCGTTTGTATTATTTGCAACCAGTTCCAGATCGCCATCATTATCCAGGTCAACATAAACTGCGCCCGAGGACATTAAAGGAATATCAAGCCCCCAATCTTTGGTTTTATTTTTAAAAGTAAGATCACCATTATTAGAATACACAAAGTTGGATAACTTGGTAGTAGGCATTTTTTTTATTAATTCAAAAACCGGCATTATTGTATTCTGTTTATATGCCGCCTCCGAAGCATCCTGATATGTATATTTCAAAAAATCGAGATTGGTAAAATCTCTTAAAAAACCATTTGTAATGAAGATATCTTTATCTCCATTGTTATCGAAATCGGCCATTAAAGCCGACCAACTCCAATCTGTGTTATATATACCGGCCATTTGCCCTATTTCTGAAAAAAGCGGTGTGCCATCACTGTTGTTTCCCCGGTTTAATTGCAAAGTGTTGCGCATATTTTGGTGATGAAAGCCACTATTAATCATTAGGCTGTATTTTTCATATTCATCAGGTCCTTTTAATAATTTTTGACGTTCCAAGGGTTCGGGGAGCATATCTACCACTAATATATCAGGCAATAAATCATTATTAAAATCGGCAATATCAGAGCCCATGGAAAATTTGGAAGTATGCCCTGTGGATGTTTTACTTACTTCGATAAAAGTACCATTCTTGTTGTTCAGATAAAGATAATCCTGCTCCTCATAATCATTTGTTACATACAAGTCCATCCATCCGTCATTATTCATATCACCGGCACAGGCACTTAGTCCGAAGTTAAGGCCTCCCCCATGAATACCTGCTTCTTCGCTTACTTCCGTAAATTTACCTCCATCGTTGCGGTATAACCTGTTACCAAATTGCGGGTGCCTCTTATTTCGAACTTTATCTGTATTAAAAAAAGGGGAATAATATCGTTGCGCATGGTTGGATTGAAACATATCCAAGTCACCGTCATTATCAAAATCAAAAAAAGTGGACTGTGTTGAAAAAGTAAGAGGGGCATCCAATCCATAATCTTTGGCTCTTTCAACAAATGAAGGAATACCTTCAGCATTTATCCCGACATTTATATATAATTCATCATATAGGTTTTCTTTTGCTACAGGGCCGGAATACGACACATAAATATCAAGCAGCCCATCGCTGTTTATATCAGCAACCGTTACACCGGTTTTCCATCCATCACGGCCTTTCACACCGGCTTGAGCAGTAACATCTTTAAATGTCAAGTTTCCTTTGTTCAGGTATAATTTATTTTCAACTGCATTTCCGGTGAAATATAAATCGCATAAACCGTCATTATTAAAATCAGCAGCGGCCACCCCTCCCCCATTGTAATAATATTCATAAACCATTACATTTTTTTCCGGTGATTCATTGATGATGTTATTGAAATTGATGCCGGATTTATTGCTTTCAATTTGAGAAAATAATGTTTTTTTATGGTTACAAGCCTGAAGAAACAGCAAGAAAGCAGAAAGTAGAATATAAAAATTTCTGAATTTATTCATAACTATATGTGATTTTTTGAAAAAAAAGGCACCTCATAAAATATAAGGTGCCTTTTTTTAATTATTAATTATTTACCAACCCGGGTTTTGAACAAGCTTACCTCCGTATTTATTAATTTCAGATTGCTCAATAGGAAAAAGCCTGTCTTTGGGATCATAAACTAAATCCTGTTTCTTAAAAACTGTATAAGTGGTTCTGGCTGAATCTATCTGCATTCCATAGATAGGCTGAGCTAGTATAGTGTTCGCTAAGTATTGCCCACCCGCATCTTTCCATCTGCGTAAGTCAAAAAATCTGTGTTCTTCAAAGGCTAATTCAATAAGGCGTTCATGTCGGATTCTATCACGCATTTGATCTTTCGTTAGGCCTGCCGCCAATGGGGGCATGCTTACACTTGGTCGCATACGGATATCGTTAATTGCACTATAAACACTTGCATCAGGCCCGGTAGCTTCATTCACAGCTTCCGCGTAATTTAATTTAACCTCAGCAAGCCTGATATTATTCCAGTTATTGTACCCATTGTTAAAATCCGCTGTAATAATTGCAGGATCCAAAAATTTCCTTAAGTAATAACCTGTTTTAGTCGCATCATTTGATTTACCGCCAATTCCCTGAAAAGCACCCTTTGTTAAATTTAACGTATCTCCTATCCATATAGACTTATCATGAAGAACGGTAGCATCAAATCTTGGATCGCGGTTTTTATATGGGTCAAGTGGTTTATAAAGCGGGGATTTATCGAAGGTCAAGCCATCAGTCATTTCATATTGGTCAACTAAATTTTGAGTTGGTTGGGTACCTCCCCAACCACCACGAGAAGCCGGGGCATTCCATTGGTTAGCTTGATGTATCCTGTTTGTAGCTTTTGATAAATATTGCCTTGCAAAAATAACTTCACTGTTATTGTTATTTGCTGCCCAAAATAATTGTTCATAATTCGGAAATAAGGAATAATCGGGCATATTTAAAACGGCTAAAGATGCTTGTGCCGATTCATTCCAACGTTCTGCATATAACAGCTGCCTTCCTTTAAGTGCCAAGGCTGCGGCTTTAGTAGCACGACCAACATCTTTCCCTGTGAATTTTACGGGAAGCAGTAATGCGGCACTGTCCAAATCACTCACAATAAGATTCACACATTCATCATAAGTATTTCTTGGAACCAGTAAGGCGTCCTGGCTTTCAGTAAAAGATTGTGGCCTTTTAATGATAGGAACCCCACCGTATAATTTAACAAGCTCGTGATAAAACAAGGCCCTCAAAAAATAAGCTTCACCCTTAATGGTTTTTTTTAGGGCGATTTTATCTATATCACTTGCAGGAACCGGTACACCATCTATTTGCCCTAATATAGTATTTGCTCTACGTACATAATTGTACCAATTGGCCCATGGGGTTGGAATATTTCCATCCCAAGGTACTGCAAACCTTGGAATATTGGTGGGTGAAACATTTCCTTGTTGCCATAAGTGAGCCACAGCCCAAGGGTAACCGGTATATCCTATATCTGTAGCATCATCAAGTAAATAAAAACCCCTTTCATAGCCTGATGGAACTCCGGTATAGGTTTCATTTAAAAAGGCTTGTGCAAAACCCAAATCCTGAAAAACTGCATCGTCAGTTACTAGACTTTGTGGATTTGTATTCAGGAAATCCTTATTGCATCCGGCAAATAGAAATGAAACACCGGCAAAACAATAAAATATAAAGTTATTTAGTTTCATAAAACGTAAGATTAAAAAGTTACATTAATACCTATTGCATATACCTTTTGTTGAGGATAAAACCACCCCCTTGTTGAATTGGCACTTATATTACCTCCATCAGAGCCGGGACCTTCAGGATCTACTACTTTTAATTTATCAAAAGTCAATAGGTTTTGTCCACTCACAAATAACCTGGCAGGGCCCATACTTATCTTTGAAGTAAGGCTTGATGGAATTGTATATCCCAATTGTAAGTTTTTCAACCTTATATAAGAAGCATCTTTTAACCAGTAGGATGATTGTTGAAGGTTATTGCCTCCGGGAGTGGCCGTTAAGCGTGGGTATTTTGCATTATGGTTTTCGGGTGTCCAATGGTTTGTTTCATCAGCAAGTGGCTTTGATCCATTATAAAACGGCCAGGCCAACTCACCCGTAACGAAGGTGCTCACTCTGGTAGCCCCTTGAAAAAGAACACTTAAATCAAAACCTTTGAAATTAATTCCCGCAGAAGCTCCAAAAATAATTTGTGGTATGGCCGATCTTCCAATAGCCGCCTGATCATTACCATCCACTTTACCATCAGGTTTACCGGTAAATTTGCCATCTGTACCCTGTCCATTTACATCCGCGTAACGAATATCGCCGGGTTTAACTGCATTTTGTTGTTTGGGAGCATTATTGATTTCCTCTTGGGAATTGAACAGGCCAATTGCCTGATATCCAAAAAACTGGCCTACGGGCCTACCCGCCTGACGGGTATTAGGGTTTACATCTGCATTTTCACCAATAGTTATAATCTTACTATGAGCATAAGTAAAATTACCTTTAACAAAATAAGTAAGTTTACTTCCCAGATTAACTGAATTTTCGTGTGTCAAAGAAAATTCAAAACCTTTGTTATCAACAATCCCTGCATTTTGAGTAGGTGCGCCTTGTCCTATACTTTGTGGATATGGTTGTGTATTTGCAATTAAAATACCTGAGGTTCTTTTAGAAAATACATCAAATTCAAAACTCAACAACTTTTTGAAAATACTTCCGTCTAAGCCTATATTGAATGATTTTGCCGTTTCCCAAGTTGAATTGGGGTCAGCTGCAGCTAATGGATATAAGCCTGTGTAAACCTTACGGGAATCTAACTCACCAAATACATATCCATCCCCATATCCATAGGATGGAAGATATCGATAACCGGGTATGCGATCATTGCCTAAAATTCCATAAGAGGCACGTATTTTTAAATATTCAATGAAAGAGAGATTGTCTTTTATAAAGTTCTCTTCCGATATCTTCCATCCGCCGGAGATAGAAGGAAAAAATCCGTACTGTTTTGCCTTTGAATGAGCGAAAGTAGAAACTCCATCATACCTAAAACTTCCCTCGATAAAATATTTGTTATCAAAGTTATAATTCAAACGGCCTACTACACCTTTCCGTGTAAGAATATCGGCTTGAAAACTACCATCATTATTAATACCACCTCCAGCAATTTTTTGAGTGGCTGCATCTCCTGCAAGTAATTGATCTACGCTACTTGCGATAAAATTGTCCCTTGAGCCATAAAGGTTATCGTATGTAGACTTATTTTGAGTATATAAAATTAGCGCGCCAATGCTATGCTTACCAAAAGTACGCGCATAATTTAAATGGGCTTCAAGCGTTAAAGAACTACTTTGATTAAAACCTTGACTAAGTTTAATAGTATTTATATTTGCGCCTTGAAACGGCAAATATGTGCTTGTAGGTGTATCATAGCTATACACCTTATAAGGTGTTCTAAACGCTTTATCTGTATGGTAAGTCCTATCATAAGCCATCACTCCTTTTACAGACAAGCCTTTAATAAAATTCAACTGTTGGTTAAGTGTTAATGTTGTCAACAAAGTATTATCTTGATTTTTTTGATACCCCCCATTCTTTGCAGCTTCAATAGGGTTTCTGCCTGTTGGAAATGATCCGGGAAGACCGTTAGGATAATAAGCTGTATAAACAGGAGGTGCGAATAGGGCATAATATAAAAGTTGATTCGCCGGATCCGAAGGAGCATCCCTGTCTTCAGAGCGGCCGCTTACATCAAGTGATATGCGGGTGGAATTTGTTACGTTAGCATCAACATTTGAACGAAAATTGTACCTTTTAAAACCACTGTTAGCATAAAGCCCTTTTTGATTTACATGGCCCAGTGATATAAAATATCGGATTTTTTCAGTTCCTCCATTTAGTGATAAATTATATTGTTGCTGAGGGGCATATTTGGGCAACAGCGTTTTTACCCAATCAGTATTTGGGTAGTTAATTGGGTCTGAACCGTTTTGAAATTTATCAAGTTGTGTCTGGGTATAAGTAGGTGCATTTCCATCCGCAACATTTGCCTCGTTTAATAATTTAGCATATCCATAGGAATCCAGGTATTTAGGCAAGCGTGTAGGCCTTTGAAAATCGGTCCTTGCCGAAAAAGACAAAGTAGATTTTCCCGCTTTTCCTCTTTTGGTTGTAACCAATATTACACCGTTTGCAGCCCTCACACCATACACTGCAGCCGACGCGGGATCTTTTAAGATAGTTAATGATTCAATTTCATTAGGGTCAATTTGCGAAAAATTTGCCCTGGGGATACCATCTACTACAATTAAAGGATTAACATTGCCATTCCCATTATCAATAGTACTAACACCCCTGATTAAAATTTGTGAGCCATCTTGACCTGGTTCTCCATTTCTTTGAACAGCTATTACACCGGATAATTTACCTACTAACGCATTGCTGATATCAGCTACCGGTGCCTGCACCAGTTCTTTTGTACCAACCGTGCTAAGCGCGCCGGTATAACTTTCTTTCTTAACTTCTCCATAACCGATTACTACCACTTCGTTAAGTGTTTTAATATCCGTAATAAGAGCTACATTTATTTCGGTTTGTGTACCAATTTCAACTTCCTTTGTTGTATACCCGATAAATGAAAAAGTTAGTGTTTTGGCATCTTCAGGCACTTGAAGAGAATAATTTCCTTCCGCGTCGGTGGTGGTTCCTATGGTAGTTCCTTTTACGGCTACGTTAACTCCCGGAATAGGCAAGCCGGTTTCGTCAGTTATTT
The DNA here is from genome assembly GCA_965248855.1 of Spirosomataceae bacterium. Lineage (GTDB taxonomy): Bacteria > Bacteroidota > Bacteroidia > Cytophagales > 172606-1 > CBDFKQ01. The sequence goes on from CBDFKQ010000012.1 coordinate 434,561, forward strand.
TTCCTTTTACAGTATTTGCAAGCTTTATTGTGGCATCATCCATTTTAGATTTTACATCTTTTGTTTTTAATACTATACCTCCATCAATTTCAATATATTCAATATCATTACTGAATATGCTGTGTAATACTTCATTGATAGTAACTTCATTTACTGCCAGAGTAACTCTGATATTTGTGTTTATTGTTTTGGGATTGTAGGTAAAATCAACTGAGGATTGCTTTTCTATTTCCGATAAAATTATTTTTATCTCTTTATTATTTACATGAAGTGATATTTTTTTATCAAGTACACCCTGCCCTTTTATGTTGGCGGCAGAGGCCAGAGAGGTTAATACTACTGCTATAAATATTTGTGCCAGTGTAACACGCATAACATTAAGTAGAAAACCTTTGATAGGTTTAAGTTTATTCATATCTTTATTACGTTTTTGTTTGAAAATGCAAAAATGAGTTAGGGCGCATTCTGAATGCGCTGTTATCAGAAGCCGTAGATGCTCGTAACATCTCTGGCTTCTTTTTTTATTATATCATATACTATTTATCATAGGCATCTAATCGTTTAGTTTAAAAAATTAATTACATCCTTTACCCGCAATTAAAATATGGGTTTCCTCTATTGAGTATGTAGCCCCAATAGCTTTGCATATTTTATCAAGCCGGTTATATATTCCTCCATCTGTAACGGAGGTTGTGAGCGTGCATTCTGCAAATTTTTTCTCGTCCAATTCTATTTTAATTCCATACAATTTTTCAAGGGCTTTTATTATTTCTATAACCGGTGCATCTTCAAAACGTACTGTTTTTATTTTATCAAATGAAATTACTGGCTGAGGATTGGATATGAGTGAACGGGTAGCTTTATTTTCATTAAGATTGTAAATTAGCTGTTGGTTAGGTATTAAAACATTTTCGGTCTCCACCCTACTTAATACTTCTTTGTTTGTGTAAACATAAACTTTACCTGTTTTTACAGCAACGGTTACGTTCTCGTCTCCATTTATTGCCTTCACTCTAAAACTTGTACCTAAAACTTTCGTTATAACTTCTTTTGAATAGACTAGAAAAGGCCTTTCGGGGATACGTGCTACATCAAAAAAAGCTTCGCCTGACAGATAAACTTCCCTTTGATGCCCGGCAAACTTTTCAGAAAAACTTAATTTAGATCCCGGCATTAACGTTATCCTTGATCCATCGGGTAAATTAATATTTTTATCCCTTTGCTCGTTATTATAAACCTGCACCATATCTCTTACAAACACTTTAGAAGCAACACTTTCTGCTTTCGGTATTTTATAAAAAGCCTTTATTATAAGAAAAGAAACCGCAGTAATAAGTATAATACTTGCAGCTGCTTTATATTTCCACAAATTGGAAGTAAAACGTTTTTCTATAGTTCGCGTTCCTTTTGATGCATGAATATGCTTATTTATTACTTCCCAATATTTATCACGTAAAATGGCCTCTTCTTCCGTGCTAAGGCTAATTATTTCATTTCTTCCAACATCATTTATCCAATTTTTAATAATTATAGTCTCAGCCGGAGTGCAGGTTCCTTTACGGTATTTTTTTAGGAGTTTTTGAAATTGTTTCCGGTTCATATATGTAAGACAGGCAACCAAAATATTTCCCTAAATTTTCTAAAAAAAATTATATTATTTTTTAGAAGCGGCTTTTATTGTTTATTTAATTTTTTTAAGGTAAAATTGTATTAATAACTTAATTTCTATAATTTGTCTGATTATAACTCATATAATGATAAAGAACTTTTAAGTGCCATCCGTACGGATGATGAAAAAGCTTTTGCCGAATTATTTGATCGCTATTGGCCAAAGGCGCATCTTATTACTTATTCAAAAGTGCGTTCTAGAGAAGTTACTGAGGAAATTGTGCAGGATATATTCATTACTTTATGGGACAAAAGGGCAAGCAATAATATAAATAATATATCCTCTTATTTATACACCGCCATTAAGAATAAGGCGATCAATTATATTGAACACAACATAGTAAAGAAGAAATATTGGGACTATTATAAAACATTTATACCTTCCGGCGAAAGTAGTACAGAGCAATTAATGGATTATAATTCATTAATGGAAGCTATTGAAACCGGCTTAAACCAATTACCCGAAAAAACCAAAAAAGTATTTGAGTTAAATCGCCTTGAAGGTCGTTCAATTCCGGAAATTGCAAAAATTCTTGATCTTTCAGAAAAAGCAATTGAATACCACCTTACGCGCTCTTTAAAACAATTAAAAATGTACCTGAAAGATTTTGTGCTTTTAATATTATTTTTTGTTTCTTGAAATATTTTCACATAAAAATTTGATCTCATTACTACAATAAATTGATTAGAGATTGTAGTTACCAATCTTCACTCCTCGAAAAGCAATTTGTAAAAGAATATATTCTTAGAAATGCCAACACTTTGTAGAACTAATTTTATAATGTTGCCATATCTATCACGAAACGATAATGTACATCCCCCTTTATCATTCTTTCATAAGCTTCATTGATATCTTTCATTGCAATTACTTCTACATCCGACATTATATTATGTTCGGCACAGTAATCCAGCATTTCTTGAGTTTCTTCAATACCACCTATAAATGAACCTGTAAGCCTTCTGCGTTTAAAAATTAAATTATATGCATGCACTTGTGACGCTTCGGGAGGAACTCCCAATAAAACCATTGTGCCATCTAATCGAAGAAGTTTTAAATAAGCATTAATATCAAGTGGGGCAGAAACGGTATTAATTATAAAATCAAAATAATTTTGAATACCCGCAAACGCTTCCGGATTTTTTGTAACTACAAATTTATGTGCTCCCAATTCTTTTGCATCTGCTTCTTTTGAAGGAGAAGTACTTAAAACTGTAACTTCTGCTCCCATTGATGCAGCAATTTTAACAGCCATATGACCTAAACCACCCAAGCCAACTACAGCAACACGATGCCCTTTAGTTATTTTCCATTGTTTTAATGGTGAATAGGTAGTAATACCCGCACATAATAAGGGAGCCACACGTTCTAACGAAAGTTTTCCGGAAATTTTAAGTGTATATTTTTCATCAACTACTATATTATTTGAATAACCACCATATGTTGGAGTTTTTAAATCCATTTCAACACTATTATAAGTACCAACCCTATGTACTTCACAATATTGTTCTGCACCTTCTTTACAACTATCACAATTTCGACATGAATCGACAAGACAACCTATACCTGCAAAATCACCTATTTTAAATTTTTTAACATGTTGCCCAACAACAGAAACTTTACCCACAATTTCATGACCCGGTACCATTGGATACTTAGAGCCTCCCCACTCATTTCGTACTTGATGAACATCGGAATGGCAAACACCACAGTAAAGAATATCAATTAATACATCATGCGGTCCAACCTCTCTCCTTTGAAATTTAAAAGGTGTTAATGGAGCTTTTGCAACTGAAGCCGAGTAACCTTTTGTTTGTATCATTTTTATAATTTATGGTAAAAGGATATAAAATAAATAATTGTGAGGCTCTAATTTAATTTTTTATTATAGATATTAAATCAACTCTTTCAATAAAATTATTACATATAAACTTAAACTCAGTAAACCTTTTTATTTTCTTTTTCATTCCATTCTTTAAAAGGCGGAAGGCATGCGATGCGGTTAATTTGTATCTTCGAAACCTGTTCTTTTTCAGCAGTTCCTTTAATTACTTCGTAAATATAATTATCATCAAAACCAATTTCTGCTGCATCTTCTTTAGAACATCCATAATAGAGAGTGCGCATTTTTGCCCAGTGGATGGCTGCCAGACACATTGGGCATGGTTCGCACGACGAATAAATTTCACAATCCGATAAATCAAATCTTTTTAAAAGAGAGGAAGCTTTTCTAATAGCAACAATTTCAGCGTGAGCTGTAGGATCGTTGGTTTTAATCACTTCGTTATGACCTTGTGAGATTATTTGTCCGGCTTTAACAATCACTGCTCCAAATGGCCCGCCATCATTGATGCGCATTCCATTAAATGCTTCTTCAACAGCAATTTTTAAGAAATCCATAATTACAGATTTAAAATATTTTTTTTTTAATTTATGAAACAGTATTTATAAAAACTATAATTCAATTTAACTGTTTGAATCAAAATCCGTATTTTTTCCAATACTCCGGCATTTCAGCTTCTATTTCCATTGCTTCTTTTTTAACCGGGTGAATAAATTTTATTTTTCGGGCGTGCAAAAAAATACTTCCATCGGGGCTGCTGCGAGCATAACCATATTTTAAATCGCCAACTATAGGGCATTTAATATGTGATAATTGTGCACGTATTTGATGATGCCTTCCTGTCATTAAATTAACTTCAAGTAAATGATACTTTTCCGATTCTGCAATTATTTCGTACTGTAACTCGGCTTTCAAACTATCTTTTACTTCCCTGTCATAAATTTTAGAAAAGTTTTTTGTTTTACTCCTTGTTAACCAATTGCTTAAAACTGCTTTTTTTTGTACGGGTTTATTTGCAACCACTGCCCAGTAAGTTTTTTCTATATCTCTTGAGCGAAACATTTCATTCATTCTGATAAGTGCTTTTGATGTTTTTGCAAATAAAACAATTCCGCTTACCGGTCTGTCTAACCGGTGAATAACGCCTAAAAAAACGTCTCCGGGTTTATCGTATTTTACTTTTAAATATTCTTTTAAAATCTCTTCCAATGCTTCATCACCATTTTTATCTTTTTGCACCAACACCCCACTTTCTTTATTTACAATAAGTAAATGATTATCCTCATAGAGAACTTTAAATAATTCTTTTTCCATTTATAATTTATTACCGGGGCAAAAGTAGTTAAAATGATTTTTCTGAAGCTAGAATTAATATTATTTTAAAAATTATGATTATACTGATATTGATAAACTGATAATTTAAAATTTGTTTTTTACTTTTGGGTTAGGGATTGCAGTGGAAATCTTTTTTGTGAGGTACGAACAAAAAAGATTGGAACGTAAAGCCCGCCCGCAGGGAACCCCCAAACATTTATTTTATTTAGCATCATTAAATATAGTTTAATTCTTTTTTTCAAGTAATTTTTTAAAAAAATAACAAATTCTGCACATGTATTTATTAGGTTATGATTTAGGAAGCTCGTCGGTTAAAGTTTCGTTATTAGAGGCATCATCAGGCAAAATAATTTTTTCTGCTCAAAGCCCGGCATCTGAAATGGAAATAATTGCAAATCAACCGGGTTGGGCAGAACAAGATCCGGAAATGTGGTGGGAAAATTTAAAAATAGCAACTAAAAAATTAAAGGAAAAATCGGGAAATAATTTTCAGGATATTAAAGCAATCGGCATTTCGTATCAAATGCACGGGCTTGTACTTGTTGATAATAATCAAAAAGTATTAAGACCATCGATTATATGGTGCGACAGCAGAGCTGTTGGAATTGGTAACGATGCAATAAATACTCTGGGAAAAGATTTTACTCTTTCCCGTTTATTTAATTCTCCGGGAAATTTTACTGCATCCAAGTTAAGTTGGGTCAAAAAAAATGAACCACAAATATTTGAAAAAATTCACAAAGCAATGCTTCCCGGAGATTTTATAGCCATGAAACTTTCAGGCGAAATCAACACAACAGCATCAGGCTTATCAGAAGGAATATTTTGGGATTTTGAAGAAGAAAAAGTAGCTGATTTTCTATTAGATCTTTATCAAATACCTAAAAGTTTGTTACCTGATGTTGTTCCCACTTTTAGTTTACAGGCAAAAATATTACCAAAAATATCAGAAGAATTAGGGATAAATAAAGAAGCCTTTATATCATATCGTGCAGGAGATCAACCTAACAATGCGTTTTCTCTTAATGTTTTAAAACCGGGCGAAGTAGCTGCAACTGCCGGTACTTCAGGAGTTATTTATGGAATTAGCGACGAGAAAAAATATGATAAAACATCAAGTGTTAATACTTTTCTGCATGTAAACCATGTAAAAGAAAAGCCCAGCTATGGTATATTATTATGCATTAACGGAACAGGAATACTGAACAGTTGGTTAAAAAACAATATAATGGATTACCTGCCGAATGGAAATATATATAATGAAATGAATGAAATGGCAATGAAAACCAAAGTTGGTTCGGAAGGTTTATCTATTTTACCTTTTGGAAATGGTGCTGAAAGGGTTTTAGAAAACAAACAATTAAATGCCTCAATACATGGTTTAAATTTTACACAACACAATCGTTCACATTTGTTGCGTGCAGCACAAGAAGGGATAGTGTTTGCTTTAAAGTATGGTTTGGATAAAATGAAAACTTTAGGTGTTAAACCCGGAAAAATAAAGGCAGGAAAAGCAAATATGTTTTTAAGTCCGGTTTTTAGCGAAGCTTTTGCTAATTCAACAGGCGCAGTTGTGGAATTATATAATACCGATGGGGCTGCAGGTGCAGCAAGGGGTGCCGGGATCGGATTTGGAATATATAAAAATGAAATGGAAGCGTTTCATAATTTAAATATTGAGCAAACGATTGAACCCGATAAAAATTTAATGGAGCAATATGATATTGCTTATAACAGGTGGTTGGGGATTTTAGAAAATCAACTTTAATATATTTTGGTAGAGTTAATCTCAGTAAAGATTAACTCTACCAAAATATATCTTAAAATAAACCTAATTGAGTATTTTTTCCGGAATCCTTATCTTCGGTTTTTTGAATTTGAGGAGTTTCGATTTCAGGTTTCTCAATAATTTCTTCATTTTTTGCAGGTATTAAATGATTTAACTGCATATTAATTACCTTATTGGAAGTGAGTTTTGTACCAACTGATTTCCATCCCTGCACCTTACCCATCACGTCTAAATCATATTCCATCTTTTCTATTTGCTTATTTTTTGGGTTTTCATAAGCCATTTCAATTAGAGGATGAACATCAGTAGTGGCCAACATTAATTTAGAACCTTTGCTTTCAGTTATAAAAAGAAACTTTTTGTCGAGGCTGGTCGTTTCGATTTTAAATCGTTTTACAAAATAGGCTGAATTATCAAAATAAACTGCAGTAATAACATTATCGGGTTTATATTTTTCAATTAATTCTATATTTTCATACCTGTTTGTTATTTCAAAGTTTGTTAACTCGTATTCGCCGTTTTTATAAACAGCTAAAATAGAATCACCATTATCAAAATTACCTAAAAGTTTTCCGCGTTTATCAATATTTAAACGCCCTATGCTTTCATCAAAATAAATATCTATCCCTCCAAGTGTTGATCCAACATTCTCTAAATGAAGTATTTTTTTTATTGGATATTTTGTTAAAATATTTCCCTGTGCGGAACGACCCTTTATTTCAAGTTCAAAAAAATTATATTCAAATTGTTTTAATCTTGCTTTTGATGCAGGTGTTAATTGAACGCTAATTATTTCGGCTTCTGCATTAGGGTTGACTGTAAAATATAAAACTTTTGAATTTGAGTTTCCCTTTGTTAAATCATATTCCTTATCACGTGTTATCCCTTGAACCTGAAAACGTTTTACATATGATGTACCTTCTTTTCCATCAACATAAACCATATTAAAAACCATTCTTTCATCGTTCTTTTTAAAAACCGCGGCGTGCAAAATATCCTTTCCTACAAATGATTTATCATTGATTTTTGTAACCAGAAATTTTCCGTCTTTTCTAAACACAATTATTTCATCAATATCTGAACAATCAGTTACAAATTCTGTATTTTCATCTTTTTTAAGTCCGTAGCCTATAAACCCGTCTTTCTTATTTACAAATAATTTGGCGTTGGCAGCAGCAACCACACTGGCATTTATTGATTCGAAATTTTTTATTTCTGTTTTCCTTTCTCTGCCTTTTCCATATCTCTTAAGCAAATCTTTATAATAATTGATGGCAAAGCGAACCATATTATTTAAATGATCTTCGGTTTCAGCCAAATCTTCTTCAAGCTTTTTCATCAGTTCATCTGCCTTGAAAGCATCAAAACGTGAAATTCTTTTAATCCGAATTTCTAATAAGCGCAATATATCATCCTCAACTATTGGCCTGTAAAAATCTTTTTTAAAAGGGTCAAGTCCTTTATCGACTGTACTAATTACTTCTTCCCATGTTTCAATTTCTTCAATATCACGATAAATTCTATTTTCAATAAAAATTTTCTCTAACGATGAATATAAAATTTTTTCAAGAAGTTCGCTTTTTTTAATTTCTAATTCCTGCTTTAATAAATTTACCGTATTATCGGTAGCAACCTTTATAATTTCTGAAACCGTTGTAAAAATTGGTTTGTCGTTTATAATAAGACATGCATTTGGAGAAATTGAAACTTCACAATCGGTAAAAGCAAAAAGTGCATCAATAGTAATATCAGGAGATGCTCCGGCTTCCAAATTAATCAGTATTTCAACTTCTTTGGCTGTATTGTCAACTACTTTTTTAATTTTTATTTTACCGGCATCTTTTGCTTTCACAATGGATTCCATTATGGAAGTGGTGGTGGTGCCATAAGGTATGTCTTTAATTATTAGTGTTTTCTTATCTAATTCTTCAATTTTCGATCTTACACGTACTTTTCCACTTCTCAACCCATCATTATAATTACTTATATCAATTAATCCTCCGGTTAAAAAATCAGGATAAATAGTGAAAGGTTCATTTTTTAAAATTTGTATTGACGCTTCAATTAATTCACAAAAATTATGTGGTAAAATTTTTGTTGAAAGCCCCACAGCAATGCCTTCAACTCCCTGAGCCAATAATAAAGGAAATTTAACGGGCAAGGTGACAGGTTCTCTTTTTCTTCCATCGTAAGATAGTTGCCAGTTGGTAGTTTGGGGATTAAATATAACATCTAATGCAAATTTAGATAATCTGGCTTCTATATAACGCGCTGCTGCAGCACCATCACCGGTACGCATATCTCCCCAATTCCCTTGAGTATCAATTAATAAATCTTTTTGACCCATATTAACCATTGCCTCGGTTATTGAAGCATCGCCGTGGGGATGATATTGCATGGTTTGACCAATAATATTTGCGACTTTATTATATCGCCCATCATCCATTTCTTTCATGGCATGCATAATTCGCCTTTGAACAGGTTTAAATCCATCTTCTATTGCCGGAACTGCACGTTCTAAAATTACGTATGATGCATAATCCAAAAACCAATCTTCATACATGCCTGATACTGCTTTTACCTCCTGCAGGCTTTCATCATCTTTAAAACTATTATCGTCAATCATCTATTTCTTCACTCAATGCTTAAAATTCATCAAAAAGAACAAAGATATATTATTATGATTTGCTAGACAAAAAAGGAAACCAATGTTAAAGATTAAACTTATGTAAAATAATAATTCATTAAAATTAAAATTATTTTAAAAAAATAAAATCACTTGGGTTACTTCTTAAATAATTGGGTATATAATTGCGTGTTCAACAAAAAAAATTAAAAACAAAAAACATGAAAAATATTATCGCTTCTTTATTTCTGGTTGGTACTATCTGTTTAGTATCTTGCGAAACTAAAAAATCTGCTGAAACTTCTTCTGATTCAACTAAAGCTGATACAGCTGTAATGATGAAAGAAAGTGAAACTATGAAATCTTCTGATTCAGTTAAAACTGATTCAAACATGGTTAAAACTGATACAGTTAAAACTAAAACTGAGAAAAAAACTGAAGTTAAATCTTCTGAAACACACAAGAAATAATTCTTCTTTTGAATTTTTCTTATAGTTTAACAAAAAAACAATTGAGGTAACCTATATCTATGTGGGTTACCTCAATTGTTTTTTTGTATAAAAACCGAAATCATAATCTTTTAACACTAAAATACTTACAAAATGAAAAATTTATTTGCTTCTATGTTATTTGTAGCTGCTGCCTGCATGTTTTCTTGCGAAGGTAAAAAACATGAATCTACAACTGATTCTACAAAAACTGATAGTGCTACTATGATCACTACAGATACTACTACAAAAATGCCTGTTGATACTTCACACGCTGATTCTAAAATGAATGCAGATACATCAAAAATGAAAAAATAATTATTTTTAACTTTAAAAAGCGTTGTAAGAATAATTTTCTTACAACGCTTTTTTATTTCAAAAATTCATGAATTCTTTTATCTGGTATTTTATAGCATTAATGGTAGGATGTGCCACTGCAACGCAAGCAGGTGTTAACTCTCAATTAAGGCAAACGTTAGTTAATCCTATTTTATCGGCATTGATTTCTTTTTGCACAGGTACTCTGGCATTAACTATTTTATTCTTTTTATTTAATAATAAAACGTCTGATTATCAAACCATTTCTAAAATTTCGTGGTGGAAGTGGACCGGGGGTTTACTTGGCGCTTATATAGTTACTTCAACAATTTTATCCGTCCCAAAAATCGGATCAGCAAATATGGTTGCACTTGTGGTAACAGGTCAAATATTACTTGCAATGGTTTTTGATCATTTTGGATGGTTAGGTTTTCCATTACATCAGGTAAACTTAATGAGATTATTAGGTGCAGTATTACTAATTGCAGGTGTAATTTTAATAGTAAAATATTAAATAAGAATTTATTTTAATCTAATGCCTATCACTTTATTTAAATAATTTGGAAAACTAATTTTTATTATATATTTCTATTTTTTTTTATCCGTTCAGCATTTCATTATCATTCTGAAATCTATTACGCTCTAATATTTTTAATCTTTTTTCAGAATTTACCTTCTCTTTAATAATTGAACCTTATTTATTGAACTAAACTGTGCAATTTGTTTGTCAACCTGTTGGGTTAAATTTTGTAATTGGTTTAATTCATTTTATTTCAGAACCTAGTAATTTCCAATACTCATATGTGCGCGCTCGGTTGTACTACGCACCGTTGCAATAGATTTAAGTTGCTTTAAAGTTTGACCTTCTCGTTTTTCAATTGTGGTCCACGAGGCCTTGAACGATCAATTGTACTTACGAGCATTAATAATTCCCAGTCAAGTGTAATCTTAAGAGTATGTATGCTATTTTTCATACCTCAAAAATATGAAATGTATTTTTAATTTTGATACGATTTGATACGAAAATATACGCTTTTGATACGATCTTGAAGATGTTAAGTTATTATAAATTTTTTGACAAAACGCTTAAAGTTTATAATTAATATTTGACAATACAAATAAATAAGTATTGTTTCTAATAAGGGCGGAAATGGAAACAACAACAAAAGGGTGAGTAAAATAAATATTATTATTATAAAGATAAAAATAATTGCCATAATCATAGAAATCTGATATCGATAATATATTTATTTTTAATTTTGTGATTTAAGTTTATTTTTTCTGCAAGGTAGACTACACAGAGAAACGCCGTTGATTTAAATTGGGGACAGTAGTGTATTTAAAGAAAAAAAATTGAAAAAATAGCGGTAAAATGAATATGCAACTTATGCCGGTCAGACTTGTGTTTAAGATTTGAGTGGAAATCATTTTTGTTAGGTACGAACAAAGAGATTGGGAACGTAAAGCCGGCAGCATACCCCAAACATTTATTTTAATCTTTTATACTTAAATATTTAGCAAAATAATTCTTTGAAAATAACACTTGTAAGTACCTTTGAGAATTTAGGCGGGGCTTCGATTGCCGCAGTGAGATTGCATAAATCTCTTTTAAGCAGAGGGATTGAAAGCCGAATGTTAGTTCATATCCCTTCTCAAAATAATGAAAAAGTTTTTCCCCTAAGTAATCATTTATTTCAAAAAAATATTTCTTTCCTAAGGTTTTCATTAGACAGGCTTTTATTTATTCCTTTTGCAAAAAACAAATCTGTTCGTTTTGCTTTTTCAGCTGCTAATATTGGTTTAGACATTTCAGATCATCCTTTAATTAAAAATGCAGATATTATTCATTTGCATTGGATAAATTTTGGATTTCTATCTTTAAAATCACTACAAAAATTGTTTGCATTAAAAAAACCAATATTATGGACTTTCCATGATATGTGGGCTGCAACAGGTGGTTGTCATTCATCAAAGGGATGTAAAAATTATTTAACACATTGCCACAATTGCCCTTTGCTTGCGCATCCTTCCAATCAAGATTTATCATGGAAGGTATTTGAAAGAAAAATAAATGTTTTTCAAAATAAACCTTTTTCAATTGTCACTTGTAGCAACTGGTTGAACAGTGTTATTAAAAGCAGTGCACTTTTAGGAAATTTTTCAATACAAACAATTCACAATCCCATCGATCTTATATTTTTTCAATCTATTAAAAAATCTGATGCACGTAAAAATCTTAATTTATCAGAGAATAAAAAATTAATTTTATATGGGGCTGCCAATGCGAGCGACCCCGGTAAAGGGTTTATTTATTTGCAAAAAGCTTTAAATATTTTAAAAAATGAAAATAAGAAGGAATTAAGCGAAATTGAATTGGTTATTTTTGGTAAGGCCGATGAGGTCAATGTTTCCGAATTTCCAATAAAAGTAACTTTATTGGGCAAACTATCTCCCAAAGAACTTATTAATGCTTACAGTGCCTGCGATATAATTGCGTTGCCATATGTGGAAGATAATTTGCCAAATATTGCATCTGAAGCACTTGCCTGTAATTTACCGGTTGTTGCTTTTAAAGCCGGTGGCTTGCCGGATATGGTTGATCATATGGAAAATGGATATTTGGCTGAAGCATTTTCAATAGAAGATTTATATAATGGTTTAATTACTATCCTTTATGCCGGTAATTATGAAGAAATCCAATTGGCGGCAAGGCGAAAAGCAGAAATGGCTTTTTCCGAAAACTTAAATACCGAAAAATATATAAAGGTTTATCAAAATCTTCTTATAAAAAGTGAATGAAAGAAATACCAAAAATATCAATAATAACCATTACTTACAATGCAGAAAAGGTATTGGAAAGGACGATTATAAGTATTCTTAGTCAAACTTATAAAAATATCGAATACATTATTATTGATGGAGCAAGCAAGGATGGAACATTAAAAATTGTTGAAAAATATAAAAATGACATTGATATATTTATTACCGAGCCTGACAAAGGTTTATATGATGCAATGAACAAGGGATTGAAAGCTGCAACCGGCGAATATGTGTGGTTTATGAATGCAGGCGATGAAATATTTGACGAAAATACTACCGAAAATATTTTTAAAAATATCGAAGCAGATATATATTATGGAAATGCTCTTTTTGTTAATGATAATGGAGAGCATGAAGGGTTGAGAGACAAAATTACGCCTCATTTATTACCTGTTAATTTAAATTGGAAGGATTTACGCTTTGGTATGACTGTGTGCCACCAGGCATTTATTGCACGCAAATCTATTGCGCCTCTTTATGATTTAAATCATCCTTATAGTGCCGATATTGATTGGGAAATTAAATGCCTTAAGGAAGCCAAGTCAATAGCAAATACGCATTTAGTTATCTGTAAATATTTAACGGGTGGCTTTTCAAAAAAAAATCTTATAAAATCTTTAAAAGACAGGTACGTAATCCTTAAAAAACATTTCGGTACAATAAATGTTTTCGTTAATCATGCATTTATAATTGTTAGAAGTATAAAATTTATTTTAAAAAAATTTAATTCAAAATCACCATCATCCGTTAAAAGTAATTCCCGTTAATAATATGGAGTGGTGAATTTATTTCCATGAAATTTGTACCTTATAAAATAAATTATATTGAAATTAAAACGTTGACAACGTTAATATAAATTATAATATAAAAATACTCAACAAAACCGCAAAAAAATTTCATATTTTGTTCAAAAATTTAAGATTGAATATTTTTTATTGCAAGCTTGATTTAAACACGAATATTCTTTGTTTTTTTATTTTCTCACGTTTTTCTATTTTTGATCAAAAAGTTTTAAACCTCTATAAACCGGCCTAAATATTTTCCACTCATGGTTGAGAATGAACAATTAAAACTGGCATTTGGCTATGTAAACCACACCAATAAAAATATTTTTTTAACAGGAAAAGCCGGTACCGGGAAAACGACTTTTCTACAACAACTAAAGAAAACCAGTCCGAAAAGAATGGTCGTTGTGGCACCTACCGGTGTTGCCGCCATTAATGCCGGTGGCGTTACTATTCATTCTTTTTTCAACCTTCCCTTCGGTCCTTACCTTCCTGAGAATAATTCAGCGATTAAGAGGACATTCAACAAAGAAAAAATTAATCTCATCCTAAGCCTTGATTTACTTATTATCGATGAAATAAGTATGGTTCGTGCTGATACATTAGATAGTATTGATGAAATATTAAGGCGCTATAAAAACCATAATAAGCCATTTGGTGGTGTACAATTATTAATGATTGGTGATTTACACCAGCTCTCGCCGGTGATAAAGGATGAGGAATGGAGAATTTTGCAGGATTATTACCAGAATATTTATTTTTTCAGCAGCATAGCACTCCAAAAAGCCGCGCCGGTAACGATAGAATTAAAACACATTTACCGACAAAATGATCAATTTTTTATTGATTTGCTGAATAGCGTGAGGGAAAACAAAATGGATAAATCCGTTTTAGATAAATTAAATGAAAGGTATATCCCCGATTTCACACCTAAAGATGATGAAGGCTATATCACCCTTACCACCCATAACAATACAGCTCAAGAAATTAATGATAAAAAATTATTAACTCTTGAAAGTAAATCTTTTTTTTTCAAAGCCGTAATAACAGGTGAATTTGACGAACGCGTTTACCCGACTCCGGTAGATCTGGAATTAAAAATCAATTCGCAGGTAATGTTTGTTAAAAACGACCCTTCCAAAGAGCGTTTATTTTTCAATGGAAAAATAGGAAGGATAACCGGAATTAAAGAAGACTTGATTTATGTAAAATGTCAAAAAGAAGAAGAAGAAATTGCAGTGGCACAGCTTGAATGGACGAATATAAAATATACCCTTAACAATGAAACAAAACTGGTAGAAGAGACTATTGCAGGTAGTTTCGTACAATACCCACTCAAACTTGCATGGGCAATTACCATTCATAAAAGTCAGGGGCTCACCTTCGAAAAAGCTATTATTGATGCTAATATGGCCTTCGCCTTCGGGCAGGTATATGTGGCTTTGAGCCGTTGTAAAAGCCTTGAAGGAATGGTTTTGCGTTCACCGCTTGGTTCGGGAAGTATAAAAAAAAGCAATGTCATTTCCGATTTTACTGACAATACTGATAAAAATCCTCCTTGCGAATCGGAATTAATCGCTTCAAAGATTGCTTATCAGCAATCATTATTGCTCGATTTAATTGATTTTTCAAAAATTAAAAGAGCTTCGTTATATATCCAAAAAGTTGTAAAAGATGCCTATACTTCCTTTTTACCGGCGCTTATTACAGAGCTTAATGAGTTACATTATAATTGTGAAAAACGAATTTACTCCGTATCAATTACATTTAAAAAGCAGTTGGAAAGTATATTTAATGATGATATCCTACCGGGAGATGATATGACCTTACAGGAAAGAGTAAAGAAAGGGGCCACTTATTTTTCGTCCGGGCTTGATGAAATAATAATTGCTACATATCCAAAACTTGAAGCGGGCGTTGATAATAAGGCATTACAAAAAAACTATTATGATGCTTTAAATGTATTAAAAAAAGAAACATATATTAAATCAGCTATCTTAAAAAAATGTATTAATGGCTTTGATAGCCTGGAATACCTACAAACCATTGCCGATGCAGAAATTAATTATGTACAAAACACAACGGTGATTAATCAAAGCCCTGCAAAGTATCAAAATATTCCACATGATCAATTGTATAATTCATTAATTGAATGGAGAAATAAACTTGCAAACGATCAAAATGTACCTGTATATATAGTACTGACCCAAAAATCAATTTTAGAAATTACGAATAAATTTCCTTCCAATCTTAAAGAACTCGAAACAATTAAAGGAATTGGAAAAGCAAAAATAAAACAATATGGTGAAGAAATTTTGCAAATGATAGAAACCTATTGTAAAGCAAACCATATCGAAAGGTCGGAGTTTAAGGTGCTTGAAGATATTAAAAAAGAAACCAAAAAGGATAAAAAAACAGATACGAAAATTATTTCCTACAATCTTTTTCGTGAGGGGAAAACAATCTTAGCCATTGCACAGGAAAGAGGCTTTACCACCGAAACCATTCGTGGCCATCTGGCATATTACGTTAGCATCGGTGAAATAACGATTACGGAATTGGTAAATGAAGAAAAAATAAAAATTATATCTGATTACTTGCAAAAAAACCAAAATCAAACTACAAAAGAAATAAAGGATGCCTTGGGTGACGATGTGGGGTATAGCGACATTAAAGCTGTGATTAGTTATATGGAGTTTTTGAAAAAGAGGTTAGAATAGATTTTTAAGTAATTACTTTCTTTATTGACGCTCGGCATAATCTTCGACATTAATGCTTTATCAAATCTTCAGATATAAATTATTTCAGTGAAGTATAAATTTATAATATGCACCTATGTAATTATATTATTGCCAAACAAGGCATTAATATTTATTAAAGAGAGTATTATAAATAATATAGGATGTAGCAGCTACCTTATTTTTAAAGTTTTTTTGTCTTATGATATCTATTTCACTTCCAATATCTCACAAGCCTTTTGAGCTGCTGCTTGTTCGGCTTTTTTCTTACTGTATCCATATCCAACCGTTAAAGGTTCGCTGTCAATAATAATTTGGGCAGTAAATTCTTTTTGATGCCTTTTTCCTTTTTCTTCAATAATTTCAAAAACCAATTGTTTGCTTTCTTTTTGAGACCACTCAATAAGCATGCTTTTAAAGTTGGAATTAATTGAAATAACTGTCGAGAGATCGTAATAAGGTAATAAGCGATGTATGATAAACTTTTTACATGCTTTATAACCCTTATCCAGGTAAACTGCACCCACCATAGCCTCCAATGCATCACCATAAATAGATTGACCTGGGGCGTTGTTATATGAACGATTATCGTATTCAATTAATTTATTGAGGCCGATTTTTTTACAAAGGTTATTTAGAGATTCTCTATTTACAATTCTGGATCGGATTTCGGTTAAAAAACCTTCGTCTTTATAAGGGAATTTTTTGAAAAGATAATCAGCAACTACTGCACCCAATATGGCATCTCCTAAATATTCGAGTCGTTCGTTTGATTCTTTAAAACCTTTTAAATTATCTTGTGTGGAAACAGAAGTGTGCTTTAATGCGAGACTGTAAATTTTAATATTACCCGGCTTTACACCTATAATTTGTCGTACAGAAAAACCAAGATTATTTCCATCCGCATTTTTTCTCTTCCAAAAGAAAAGAAAGCGCCGGATAGATAAACCGGACAAAAATGTATTGCGCCTATTTTTGATATTTTTTAAAAATAACAGATGCGTTGTGACCCCCAAAACCAAATGTATTACTTAAAGCCACATTTACTTCTTTATGTTGAGCTTTATTGAATGTAAAATTCAATTGCGGTCCACAATCTTCATCATCAGTAAAATGATTAATGGTTGGCGGAATTATTGAATGTTGAATGGCAAGAATTGAAGCAATAGCTTCAATAGCACCTGCAGCTCCCAATAAATGGCCTGTCATGGATTTTGTGGAACTGATATTTAGTTTTAAAGCATGTTCGCCAAATACTTTTTGAATCGCTTTAATTTCTTGTGGATCTCCTATTGGAGTTGAAGTGCCATGAGTATTTATATAATCAACCTCCAAAGGCGACATATTAGCGTCTTCCAAGGTGTTTTTCATTACTGCAACTACACCCAAACCTTCAGGATGGGGAGCTGAAATGTGATAAGCATCTGCTGACATTCCTCCGCCAACTAACTCTGCATATATTTTTGCACCTCTTGCTTTTGCATGTTCCAACTCCTCTAAAATCAATGCTCCTGCACCTTCTCCCAATACAAATCCGTCTCTGTCTTTATCATAAGGACGTGATGCTGTTTGAGGAGAATCGTTTCTTTCCGATAAAGCTTTCATTGCATTAAAACCACCAACTCCGGCTTCAATAACTGCTGCTTCTGATCCTCCTGAAATAAAAATATCGGCTTTGCCTAACCTTATATAATTGTAAGCATCAATTAATGCGTTTGTTGCAGTAGCACAAGCAGAGACTACAGAAAAATTAGGTCCTCTAAATCCATATTTCATTGAAATGTAGCCTGCGCTCAAATCAATAATCATTTTTGTAATAAAAAACGGATTAAAACGTGGAGTACCATCACCTTTCCCAAAGTCTAAGACTTCATTTTGAAATGTATTAATACCTCCTATACCTGATCCCCAAATAACTCCTGCTCTTTCAGGGTTAAATTTTTCGAGGTCAAGGCCCGAATCTTTAATGGCTTCATCTGCTACAACCATAGCAAATTGCACAAAACGATCCATTTTTCTTGCTTCTTTTCTGTCAAGAAAATTTTCAGGAATAAAATTTTTTACTTCGCAGGCAAATCTGGTGCGGAATTTCTCGGCATTAAATAAAGTTATCGGTGCAGCACCGCTTACTCCATTGGTTATACTTTGCCAATACTCAGCAACAGTATTACCCACCGGAGTAAGCGCGCCCATACCAGTAACTACTACCCTTTTTAAAGTCATAAATGTTGGTTTTTCACACTTTATGTGTTTTTTATCCAGGCTTGGAAGAGGGATTTTAAAGAAAGGTTATTTAACGTTTTCTTCCAAATAAGATATTGCCTGGCCTACAGTTTGAATGCTTTCAGCCTGTTCATCAGGAATTGAAATATTGAATTCCTTTTCAAATTCCATAATAAGTTCAACGGTATCAAGAGAGTCGGCACCCAAGTCGTTTGTAAAACTTGCTTCGTTGGTGATTTCAGACTCTTCAACACCTAATTTTTCTTTAATAATGCTTCTTACTTTTTGTGCGATTTCTGACATTTTTTTACTTTTTGGGTTAAAAACACGTTGCAAAGAAATACATTAAAATTAATAATGTCAAACAATATTTTATTTAGGTATTTAATTTTGCAATTTCAGGCAGAAGAAAAATCTTTATTATTTATATTTGAACCGTTAAATAAATTATAAAATCATTTATTATAACATTTATATTCTGAATAAAAGAATTAAAACGTAATATTGGCATCTGATTTATTAGACTCTACTTTAAAAATTCATGAAAATCCATTTTAACAAAACCAAAATTATTGCAACGGTAGGGCCGGCTTGCAACAAAAAAGAACAACTACTGGACTTGATTAAGGAAGGTGTGGATGTATTCAGACTAAATTTTTCTCATGGAACTCATGATGAACATAAAAAAGTTATCGATTTTGTTCGTGAGTTAAATGATGAATATGGTTTAAATATTGCCTTGCTTCAGGATTTGCAGGGACCGAAAATCAGAACTCGCGAAGTGGAGAACAATGGTGTGATGTTAACAACGGGTGAACAATTAATTTTGACTACTGACAAAATAATTGGAACTGTTGAACGTGTTGGGCATACTTATATGGAAATGCCGCAAGATGTGCGTGTTGGAGATATGATTTTGTTGGATGATGGTAAAATAGAATTAAAAGTAAAAAAAGTTGAAGGTACTGAAGTAATTACCGAGGTAATTTATGGTGGAATACTAAAATCGAAAAAAGGAATTAATTTACCAAACACGCCTATCTCTATCCCCGCACTTACAGAAAAAGACAGAGAAGATTTAGTTTTTGGATTAGCGAATGAAGTGGAATGGGTTGCACTTTCTTTTGTAAGAACCGCACAAGAACTACGTGAATTAAAAGAACTCATTAAGCAAAGTGGAAAACGCACAAGAATAATTGCTAAAGTTGAAAAACCGGAAGCCTTAACAAATATTGATGAAATTATAGAGGCGACGGATGCCGTGATGGTAGCTCGTGGTGACTTGGGTGTTGAAATTATTGCTGAAGAGGTTCCTATATATCAAAAATTAATTATCAACAAATGTAACAAAGCTGCCAAGCCGGTTATTGTTGCTACACAAATGTTGGAAAGCATGATTACAAGCCCTCGCCCAACACGTGCTGAAACGAACGACATTGCAAATGCAGTTATTGATGGAGCTGATGTGGTGATGTTAAGTGCAGAAACTGCCTCAGGTATGTACCCCATATTAGCAGTAAGAAGTATGAATGAAACCATCAGGTTTGTTGAACTTAAAGCTAATGTATATAACAGGGAATTTGAAATGCCGAAAGAAAAAAACGAAAACTTTTTAAGTAATTGTATTATACTTTCTGCTTGCGAATTGGCCAATGAAGTGGAGGCTAAAGCAATTGTAGGTTCTACAAGTACCGGCCATTCTGCTATGCGCATATCCAGCCACAGACCAAAAGCTGATATTTTTATTTTTACCGATAATAAATTTTTAGTGAATTCTTTAAGTTTGGTTTGGGGTGTGAGGGCTTTCTATTATGAAAGTAAAAGTACCACTGATGATACCATTGAAGAAATGGAAAAATTATTGAAAGAAAAAGGACTTCTTACTCATGGTGATAGTGTTGTAAGTACTTCAAGTATGCCTGTTACTTATAAGCAAAGAACCAACATGATGAAATTATCTGTAGTAAAATAAATTCAATTTTATTAAAAAAAAATAATTACAATTATCAGTTTATCAATATTGATAAACTGATAATTGTAAAAAGAGTTTTTTTTATTTGTCACATTTAAAACTAACTTTTTAATTCCTTACTTTTTTCTCTGAAAAATAATAAAAAGAAAACAATCACTATCATTGTTACTCCCGCAGGCACAAGCCAAAAAGAAGGCCAGGTTATTTTATTTCCAACTGTATAATAATCAGCAACAATACCCGATAAGTAAGAACCTATAAACATACCTAAGCCATAAGTTGCAAAAGTAATTAAGCCTTGCGCCGCATTTTTTACTTTTTCACCGGCTTTGGTTTCCGTATAAATATAGCCGGTTACGAAAAAGAAATCATAACATACACCATGTAAAATTATCCCTGCATAAAGCATCCATACACTATCCTGCACATTACCAAACGAGAAAAAAACAAATCTGGTTATCCAGGCAAGCATGGCAACTAATAATATTTTTTTCACACCCCATTTGGTAAAAATGATAGGAATTAATATCATAAAAAATGCTTCCGACATTTGACCCAATGTCATTTTACTTGTAGCATTTTCCATACCCGCTTCCGTGAGGAAATTATTGGCAAAACTGTAGTAAAACGAAAGCGGAATACAAATTAAAATAGCAGAAATAAAAAATACCAAATAAGATTTGTCCTTAAATAAAACTAAAGCATCTAAACCCAATATTTGAGCAACACTTGCCGGGCCTGTTGCTTTAGGTGGTGTTTGTGGAAGTGTAAATGAGAAAATACCTAACAGCAATGATGCGCCGGCAGCAATGTTAAACGGAATGCTTGTAGTGGCGATGTTATTTATTCCCTTTATAGTTATTACACCCATAATCAGTCCTGTAACAATCCATCCGATTGTTCCCCAAACCCTCACTGAAGGAAATTCTTTATCCGGTTTTTGCATTTGACTGAAAGCAACCGAATTACTTAATGCAATTGTTGGCATATAAACTAATGAATAGACAAGTACAATCCAAAAAAAAAGTTTTGGATCTTGAATAGTAGTTGCAAAAAACAATAATACTGCGCCGATCAAATGTAAAATGCCCATAAATTTTTGTGCAGAAAAATACCTGTCAGCTATCATCCCAACCAAAAAAGGCGATATCATGGTTGCTATTGAATTAGCTGCATAAGCAGCCCCTGTTTGAAGCCCGGTCGCCTTTAAAGTTTGTAATAAATAAGTGCCCATTGTTACATACCACGAGCCCCAGATAAAAAACTCGAGGAACATCATTACAGACAATTGGATTCGTATATTGGTTTTCATATTATTTAAATTATTCTTGAATATAAATTTATTTTCATGGAATTATAACATAAAAAATCCTCTTTTTAATAAAAGAGGATTTTTTTTCTTCAACTTATATTTTATAGAGCATTTATGAGGCCAATAACTGACCGATCCCAAAAGTGATCATAAAACATAAACTCGTTAAGGCCATTTGTTTTAAATATGGGTCGAGTTCGCTTGGTTGTTGTTTTTTATAAATTCCAATAGCATTTATTAAAAAGAGAGGTATAGTAACAGCAAATAAAAATTGCCAAAAATCTGTGAAGGTATAAACTACATACATTATCGCGCAAAGCAAGCCGCCACCCAATAAAACCCAATGGTAAAGTGTTGCATTTTTTCTGCCTATTCTAACAGGAACCGATCTTTTACCTGCTTTTTCGTCCGATTCGATATCGCGAATGTTATTTACATTTAAAACTGCGGTAGCAAATAAACCACAACTGGTAGCCGGTAAAGTTAATAATATATTAAATTGATGGGTAAAAAGATAGAAAGTGCCTAATACCCCAACCCAACCGAAAAATATAATAACAGCCAAATCACCCAAGCCGGCATACCCATATGGCTTTTTTCCGGCAGTATACGTTATGGCGGCAACAATTGATAATATACCCAAACCAAAAAAAACAAGGATGGTTTCCTTTGTACTTTGTTGCAAGGCAATATATAATAAAAGCATTCCGGAAAATAATGATAAAGCGCTTAACAAAATTATTCCCTTCATCATTGCTTTTGGACTAATTAAGCCTGACTGAACAGCTCTTTGAGGCCCCTTCCTTTCTTTATGATCGGCACCGTTTACAGAATCTCCATAATCATTTGCAAAATTGGAAAGAATTTGTAAAAACACAGTTGTAAGTACACATAATATGAAAATATCCCACCTAAAGGCAGCAAATTTTGCAGCTAAAAAACTTGCCATTCCCACACTTGAGAGGGTTAATGGAAGGGTGCGTAAACGCATTGCAGACAACCAGACTTTTATATTCATTAAAATAAAATCTTAAATTATATTAAGGGGAAATTAAATTTAAGTCTTCTTCTTTAAAGATGTAAATATAAACTGTAATCAATCAGGAAAATATCAATTGCATTATTTATTTTCACAGAAATTATTTTTAAATTTTTAAACAAAACTAAAATGTTAAAGGTAGAACATATCGGCATAGCTGTGAAAGATTTAGAAACATCCAATGCACTTTTCAGCAAATTATTAAATACTCCCATTTATAAAACTGAAGAAGTTGCATCGGAATTTGTAAAAACTTCTTTTCTTAAAACCGGAGATACAAAAATTGAGTTATTGGAAGCCACTTCTCCTGAAAGTGCAATAGCCAAGTTTTTAGAGAAAAAAGGTGAAGGTATTCATCATATAGCTTTTGAGGTCGAAAATATCGAACAGGAAATGGAAAGGTTAAAAAATGAAGGTTTTATTTTGCTAAATACTGTGCCTAAAACCGGAGCTGATAATAAATTGGTATGTTTCCTTCATCCAAAATCTACCAATGGTGTTTTAATTGAATTGTGCCAGGAGAAAAAGTAGTAAAATTTGTCGTTGTTTATTTTAGCTTGCCAAATCCAATCAAAAACTACCGCGGCATTGCCTTTTGTTTCTATATCCCTTTCAGATTTAACCCTTACTTTATCTTTAATATTGTTCACATCATCTTTTAAATTATAATTGTAAACCAATTATTAAAATGAGGGTAAAAATGGAATATTGATGGATTTAATTAGAAAAAAATAAGCCAAAAAGAAAACTTGACTATTTTTTCCTGATGCGAAGAAAAAATAGTTAAAATTAATAATGAGATTTTTTATTCAATATGGAAGAAAATGATTATCGGCCGATAAGTTATTCAAGAACTACTTTCACGGAATTGATGATTCCATCTTATGCTAATTTTGGAGGGAAAATACATGGGGGTATTTTACTTTCATTAATGGATAAAGTAGCTTATGCTTGTGCAAGCCGGCATACGGGAATGTATTGTGTAACCGTTTCGGTAGATGAAGTAGAATTTAAAGCACCTGTGGAGGTCGGAGATATTGTTACACTTCAGGCTTCTATCAATTATGTTGGCAGAACATCTTTGGTAATTGGTATAAGGGTAGTTGCCGAAGATGTTAAAAATAGAATAGACAGGCATACCAACACATCATATTTTACTATGGTGGCAAAAGATAATGACAATAAACCTGTCCCTGTACCGGGTTTAATTCTGGAAACTCCTGATGATGTAAGACGTTTCTTGGAAGCAATTAAAAGAAAAGCTTTGAAAAAATCATATAAAGAAGAATTAGATAATGCCAAAACAAGCCTTACTTTAGCTCAGGAAATTCATTTTTTAAATGAAGAAAGATGTTTAATAAGTGGTGATATTTTAAAATTAATGTAAAAGAAATTTTATATCGTTATATCAATATCGTTTTATTGATAATTTATTTTCAAAATTATGTTTGTAAGAGAACCCGATAGAATTTATCCGACTGAAACAGAATCAAGAGTGATGATAAGGTTTCAGGATTGCGATCCGCTTCAACACCTGAACAATTCAAAATATTTTGATTATTTTTTTAATGCCAGAGAAGATCAGTTGGCAAAACTTTATAATTTCAATCTTGGTCAACTTTACAGAGAGTTCAACACGGCCTGGGTTGCTTACCAACACCAAATCGCTTATATAAAACCTGCTTATTTTAGCGAATGGGTAAGAATAAACTCCAGAGTTATTTTTTATGATTTGGACACAATAGTTGTTGAATATTATATGACCGATGATCAAAAAAAACATTTGAAAACAGTTTTTTGGTCAACCTTAAAATATGTAAATGCCCTTACGGGGAAACGTGAAGCCCATCATCCTGCGGTTTTAGATTTTTTAGGAACCATTTTGCACCCGGATATTAAATTTGAAGAATTAAACTTCAACAATAGGATTAAAGAAATTAAACAAGAAGCATTATAATAAGATAAGATAAAACCCACATATTAACCCTAATAGATAAGGATACTGTGTGGATTTTTATTGCAAAACAAAAGCATTTATTTTATTATTTGTAAACTCTTATACGAATGAATTCTTTTTTTCAAACAACAAATAAATCCAAACACCTGCTCCGCCAATTAAATAAAACAGGGTTTGAAAACCATGAATAATCATTGCCAGCGCAAAACCAAAATGTGAGGCAACACCAAAATATATTAATGTTTGCGTAATTAAAAAATGGTAAGCTCCAAAACCTCCTCCCTGTATCGGAACGGATTTTCCTAAACCTCCCACAACCAATAAAGTAAAACCTGCTTCCCAACTCAGTAGAGATGTAGCTTTTAATGCCGGGAACCAACAATAGGTCATAAAAAAATATCCAAGCCAAATTAAAATGGTATATAAAACAAATAAATTTTTATTTTTAAAAATGGTAAAACTAAAAATACCGGCTTTCACCTCATAATAGACTTGAATACATTTCTCAAAAAATAAAATATTTTTATATTTTTTTAAAATCCAAAAAAATAATATTGAAATAACGATAATCAATAAGCCGAACAGTAAAATAATCTTTACCGCATCGGCAATTAATATATTTTGAACCGGGGAAATTATAAATTTTCGAAAAATGGCTTCAAACGCAGCATGTTGAAAGAAGAAAACGCAAATGATAAGGATGAATAAACAAAAAATATCTATTAGCCTTTCAGTAAATACAGTTCCAATTGAAATATTGACAGGTACTTTGTTTTGTTGCTTTAGTACAACACATCTGGATATTTCTCCCAAGCGAGGCACACCCAAATTAACAAAATAACCAAATATTATTGCTAAAAATGCGTTTTTTACAGAAATTTCGTACCCAAGCGGTTCGAAAAGTAGTTTCCAGCGCAAGGCTCTGAAAATATGATTAACAACGGTGATAAAAAATATTAAAATGGCCCAAGAATAATCTGCGAGATAAATTTGCTTTAGTATTTCCGAAAAATCTTGATTTTTCAGGGCAATCCAAAACATAAAAACTCCAATCATTACAAATAAAAAATAGAAAACGGGTTTTTTATTTAATTTCATAAAACCTTTTCTATTTAGTTTCGGTAACGATCAAATCCTTTGCCTTTTTATTTTGCTTCAATAAAATTAATCCATAAATAATGGTGCATGTAATTCCAACAGAAAATAATAAAATCATTTGCGATGTATGCATAAACGTAGCCAACACAATCCCATCGCGCTCCGATAAACCATAAAAAACCAATGCTTCGCCCACCAAAGCATGAAAAGTACCAAACCCTCCCTGCACAGGTGCTGCCATAGCAAAGGTGCCGACAATAAAAATTACAAATGCTGCTCTCCAACCCAGCTCTGCTGTTTGAGGCAATGCAAAAAGCAAAACATAAGCGGATAGATAATACATGGCCCAAATAAGAAGTGTAGAAACAATAAATGCACCTTTCTTTTCAAGTTTGGCAACACTCAAAACTCCTTTCCAAATACCTTTAATAAAATTGCCGGTTTTTATTACAAATGGCATGGCTAAAAGTTTATGGCGTAAAAAATATAAAATGAGAAAAATAACTATAAAAGCTAGAGCAATGGATACAAGAAGGTAGGGTTGCTTCTCTATTAATGATTGATAACCGCTAACCTTATCTTTAAATAAACGATTGATAAAAAAATCATTTACTTTATCAAATTCAAGAAAAAAAGTAAAAGCCGTAACCAACAATAACATAATAAGGTCGAAAACCCGTTCAGCTACTACAGTACCTACTCCGGCTTCTATCGGTACGTTATCTGTAGTTCGCAAAACACCACAACGGGCTACTTCGCCAATGCGGGGTAATGCAAAATTTGCAAAATAACCAATCATTACAGCTAAAAAACCATTTTGCGTTTTAGGATTATAACCAAGCGGTTGAAGCAATAATTTCCATCTGTACCCTCTGCTCCAATGTGCTATTAATGCAAAAAAACTTGACAGTAAAAACCATCTGTAATCGGCCTTTTTAAAAGTAGCCACAATATCATCCATACTTACTTTTGTTAAAAGATATTTAACCAAAAGAAAAGCAAAAATTAAAGGCAGTGTATATTTAATAACGGTAATGATATTTTTTTTCATGCCTTAAATTCAAAAGATTTAATAAGAGGGCTTAATGTAAAAAAGAGTGGATCTTATTGCGTTTGTTGATTTAAATAATATGGTTGTTTGAATCGGGGAAAACAACTGTTGGTTTATAACTTTTGGCTTCTTCAGGGCTCATTAAAGCATAAGCCATTATAATTACAATATCTCCCACTTGCACCATACGCGCAGCTGCGCCATTTAAACAAATCTTTCCTGATCCTCTTTCACCTTTAATGGCATAAGTTTCAAATCGTTCACCATTGTTTATATCTACAATTTGTACCTTTTCGTTTTCTAAAATACCGGCGGCATCCAATAAAATTTCATCAATGGTTACACTTCCCACATAATTCAAATTAGCTTCAGTTACCTTAGCCCGATGAATTTTAGATTTTAATAAAGTCAAAAACATTTCTTTTCTTATTTATAATATTGGAAAATAATTTTCCGGTTATTTTATTAACAATGCAAAGTTATGGTATTTGATTATAATCTTAAAATATTTGTAAGAAGCGGAAGTTAAAGGAAGGGATAATTATTAAAATTAAACTAAAAAAACCTCCTGAAATATATCGGGAGGTTTTTTTTAAAGGTTAGAGAGGTATTAATTATGGAAATTTCACTCCTCTGTACTGCGAAACCGACACAAAAGGAATGTTTGATTGATATGTTGTATTTATTGCTTTAATATATTCATTAGCCACAATAGCATAACCTGCAGGTGTTAAATGCACACCATCTAAAGAAAATAAATTGCCTGAAATGAAAGCTGATGAATAAGTAGCGCCATTAAATGGTTGTGGTTGTTTAAATGACTTTAATAGTGCATTTGCATCCATAAAAGCTAAACTTTTTGATTGGCCGATAGCCAATATGGCTTGATTATATGCTTGTATGGTACTTTTAACAACTGTTGCTTCATCTTTATCAAGCACCTCTGAATTTTTAAGAGGGTTTAATGGATGAAAACCATGAGGAAATCCACTCCCGTCAGGCTTTCCTATATTCGGTTGGGCAGTTAATAAAATATAATCGGAAACATCTATAACCCTTGGAACTCCGTTTGTTCCATCAGCATTTCCTGTCATAACATAAATTTGAACAGGTTTGCCAACAGCTGCCTGGATGCTGTTAATGGTAACTGTTGTAAAAAATGGCACGTCAGTAACATCTGGAATGCTTGCAACTACTCCCTTGGCTCCATTCGCTGTCATCGTATTTATTAATAATCCATACAATAAAGGAAACTTATCAATTGGTGTTATTAAAATTTGTCCTCCTAAACCTGCTCCCCCACCTGAACCTGCAAATTGTAAAATATCATTATTCCCTAACCACGAAGAGAAAAAAGTAGGTTTTGTTGAAGCTGCAAATGCAAGATAAGGAGTATTTTTAAAACCTGTTGGTAATAATCTGTCATAAAACGGATTATAATCATTAATATAATAGAGTGCACTATCAGGACGTGCAGGGTTATAATCATCAATAGCATATGATTTTGATATTATATCAGAAAGTCTAATTCCTGGAATACCTAGGTTATTAGACTGATTTGCGAAACCATTGGTAAATTTTATTGTTTTGTAATAATTAGGATTCGTTGGACTAACCGGACCGCCAGATATAAAAGTGATTAATCCTTTAAGGTTACTGGGAGAAGTTGCTGCTAAATTAGAAGTTTGAAAACCTATACTAGGATTACCTTTTGCATCAAAACCATTTAAAGTTAAATAACCTAATCCGCTTTTTTCAGCATCAGTAAAAAATGGAGTCATAAAATTGCCACCTCCAACTACTTTAAATTGCATAGCAAGCATTTCAGGATAAGAATTTTGTTGACCTTCTACATAAAGACCATTATCCGCAAAACCGGCAGTTAAAGAATTTCCAACAGCTACATATTTTGTAAAATCCGCATTGCCTTTACTTGGAGCAGTAACCGGTTCATTAAGTTTGGGTGCGCAGGAAGAGATACTTAATCCTACTAACACTACCAAAAGTGATGTTTTATATAAAAAATTTGTTTTCATATTGATGAAAAATTAAATGTTCAATTTTTAGAAATTGTAAGTAACAGATAAACCGGGAATGAAAACATAGGTTTTATATGTTCCATTTAAACCCGTATTTATATTAGTCTGCTTTCTTTTTTTAAGATCGGCAAAAAGAAAAGAGGCGTCGATATTAAAATGGTCAGATATTTTATATCCTAAACCGGCAGCAAACTCAACTCTATCCGCATCGGGTACATCGGGAGAAACATATCCATCCTTTATAGGTGTTTTCCCATAACTCAATCCTAACCTTGCCGCAAAAGCGTCCGTCACCTTGTATTGACCACCCAATCTAAAATTAAAAGAATTTTCATAGTTTCTGGGTTCTTTTGTAAATTGTAATTGACTCGTTGCCGTTTTATCATACGTAAAAAGCAAAGTATCATAAGCTTTCCAACCGGTATAATTAATATCAAAAGCTAATGTTAATTTTTCGGTAGCATGATATCCAAAACCAAGACTGATAATAGATGCAAGGGGAATTGTTGAACTAAATTTATTTGGGAAGTTAGGAGATATCGAAGCAGGGACGTTAAAAGTAGCATCGCCATTTGTTACTTTAGCATCAACCCTTGAATGATATGTTAAACCAACCGAAAACTTTTCAACAGGTTGAAAATAAATTCCAATATTATATCCAAACCCATGGCCATGGCCTTTTAATTGTGCATCAAAATCTTGTTGTCCGTTAGAATCGGTATATCGTAAAGATTTTTTCAAAGTAACATTCCCTATTCCATAAACCAGCCCAACACCAATACCCAACTTATCGCTGATTTTAAAACTTACAGTTGGTTGAAAGTAAATTACTTTTAAATCCAAAGATTGCAAAGCCTTTTTACCGGGCCAATTGCTGCCCCAACTTATTAAACCGCCATAAGGAGTGTAAGCTCCCAAACCAAATTTAAATCGGCTTCCTTCAGGACCCCAAACTGCATATCCCTGAAAAGGTGTCGCGATTTGGCTTGAATTATTATATTGTGTATTGCTTCCATTCTCTACAAATGTTGATTTTAAAAACAATGGACTTATCCCCGCCGAAACTCCGTTTTTTGCGAGCATCGACATTGCTCCGGGATTATAATATACGCTGGCAACATCCATTTTTAAACCTGTGCCTGCTCCACCCATACCTATTTGCTTTTGGCCATGTAGGTTTACCTGAAAACCTTGGGCACTTGCCAGTAATGGGCATAGCACTAAAATAAAAAGAAAAACTTTTTTCATGTGCAATTGATTTATTTAAGCTATTTTTTAATTGATGATAAACAAAGGTAAAATATTTTAGAAATAATCTAAGAAAAGTTGTGAAAAAAATTATGCTAGCATACTATTATTTAAAAAAAGCTTATTTAATCGTAAAAAGGCATCATTACGAAAACTAAATTTAATCAACAGTATTTATTTTGGAGAGCAGTGATATTAAAGAATACATTTTATTTAAAAAGAAAGCCGATTAAATATTAACCGATTGCTTTTTGCAATTCATCCAGCTTTATTTTCTTCTCATAATACGCCCGCCCAAACATTACTCCAAAAACACCTATCTCCTGTAATTTTAAAATATCATCGATAGAACTCACGCCCCCACTCGCAATTAGTTTTATTCTGGGGAATTTTTCCATAATAGTTTTATATAATTCAAACGGTGGCCCTGCCATCCCGCCATCTTTTGATACGTCGGTACATTTTACATATTTAATGCCTCTTTCATAAAAAAAATCGATATGAGATATTAAATCTATCTCGGTTTTTTTTTGCCAGCCTCCCGTCATAATTTTTCCTTCAATACCATCTGCCACCAGAATAATTTTTTCATTCCCGTAAGTTACCAGCCACGATGCGAAAAAATCCGGTTTTTGTGCAGCAATCGTTGCTGCTGCCACATAAGTTGCACCGCATTCAAAAGCATTCCGAATATCATCTTCAGAGTTAATCCCTCCACTGAAATCTACTTTTAAATCGGTATAGCGAACAATCATTTCCAAAATATTATAATTAACCGCTTCGCCTTGTTTAGCGCCGTCCAAATCAATTATACTCACGTGTTCTATGCCTTGGTCTTTAAACTCCTGCGCTACTTCTAAAGGATCATTGCCATATACAACCGGGTTTTCGAACTTACCCGGAGCCACTTTTACACACTTGCCCTGATAAATAGATATTGTCGGTATAATTTTGATCATGATATGTTGATTAAAAACTTATTTGAGATAAAAACCGGAAATTTATTTTTTTAAAATCATTTGAAATTTTATTTACCAAATAAAAAACAAAAACTCAATTTAATTTTCGAATATAATTTTTTTATAAAAGAATAAAAATAAAATATCAGTTTATCGATATTAGTATATCAATAATTACTTAAAATAAAGTAGCCAACTTACGAATGTTAAACACTAGATATTAAGATTAAAATGATTTTGGTTCAAATATGAAATTATTTATGGTTTTTATCTAAAAACTTTATTTAGTTATAAATTAAATTTGAATAAATGTTTGGGCTTGCGCTTAAATCGAAATTTGTATTTCAAAAGATGAAATATTTAAATATTTGTTAATTTCGAAGATGATTCATAAAACAAAACACTTTTTAAGAAGGGCATTATTATTAATCGGGTTATTGCTTTTAATATTAATTGTCCTGCAATATGAATTAATAATATATGGAATAAGGCAAGGGTACGGTCAATTTGAAATTTTATATCATGCGCAACCCATTACAGAAGTATTGGTTGATAAAAATTATCCTGATTCTTTAAAACAAAAATTATTATTGGTTGAAGAAATAAAAAAGTTTGCTTTCGATTCATTACAGATAAATTACAGTAAAAATTACACTGCCTTTTATAACCAAAAGGGAAAACCGATTTTATGGATCGTAACCGCCTGCGAACCGTATAATTTAAAAGCAAAAGAATGGGATTTCCCTTTTGTCGGTAAAGTATCTTATAAGGGTTTTTTTGCAAAAAAGCTTGTTAAAGAAGAAGCTGAAGAATTAAAAAAAGAAGGGTACGATGTTGATATCGACGAAGTAGCCGGATGGAGTACCCTTGGTTGGTTTAAAGATCCGGTTTTGAGCAGTATGTTGAAAAATAATGAAGGTAATTTGGCAAATTTACTTATTCATGAACTTACGCATGGTACCTTATTTATTAAAAACAATGTTGAGTTTAACGAAAACCTGGCTGATTTTGTAGGTGATTATGGAGCAACAAGATTTTTACTATATAAATATGGAAAAAACTCTCTCCAATTTAAGGATTATGAAAACAGCAAAACCGATTATAAGCTATTCAGTGAACATATTTTATCCGGAACAAAAAAATTGGATAGCCTCTATAAAAACATGAAGCCCGGCCAATCCGTAAAAGAAAAAGATACCCTGAAATATAGATTGATAAAAAAAATAATTACAAGCATTGATACAGTCTCTTTCGCAAATAATAAATGGAAGAAACGCGCTCATATAAAAAAGCTGCCTAATAATGCTTATTTTATTGATTATATCAGATATAGATCTCAACAAAATATTTTTAACAAAGAATTTAAAGAGAGATTTAATTCAAATTTTAAGCTTTATTTTGCATTTTTAAAACAAAAATATCCGATTTAAACTTTTTTTTAACATTTTTGCCGGTACGACTTTTGAAGCAATTTAAGTAAATACCTTATTTATTTATCCTACAGTATGAACAAGACATTTTTAATTCTTATAATTTTTACTTTTTTAACTTCATCCAGTTTTATACAGGTTGATGAAGTTTATAGAACTATACATAATAATAGTTTTAAAGCAGGGGAATATTTAGTTTATAGAGTTCATTATGGTTTTGTAAATGCAGGCGAAGGAGTTGTTGAAACAGGTTCAGATATAGTAAAAATTAATAACAGGCCTTGCTATCGCACATCTGTAACGGGCAGAACCACCGGAACATTCGATGTTTTATATAAAATAAGAGATACCTGGAGATCTTATGTCGATACTTCTGCCATGTTAAGTCAACGATTTTACTGGAATGTAAATGAAGGTAAATTTCATAAAGAAGAAACAGTCTTTTTCGATCAGGTGAACAATAAGATTCGTTCTGAAGAAAAAGATCAGGATACTCATGAATTTGATAAAACACCCAATAATTTACAAGACATTGTAAGCGGTTATTATTATTTACGAACATTTAATTTTAATAAATTAAAAGAAGGCGAACAAATACCGCTTAAAGGTTTTTTTGATGATAAATATTACGATTTTAAAATTAAATACGCAGGTAAAGAAGTTGTAAAAACCAAGTTTGGGAAAATAAATTGTATTAGGTTAAACCCTATTATGCCTAAAAATGAGTTGTTTAAAGATAATGAATCTGTAAGGTTATATATTAGTGATGACGAAAATAAAATACCGATAAAAGTAGAAGCAGATATGTTTGTTGGTGCGGTAGAAGTTGAATTGAAAGATGTTAAAAACACCCGTCATCCATTACATTTTGTAAAATAATTTGGCATAAAAAAAATTAAAGAGGCTTTTGAAAATTTTCAAAAGCCTCTTTAATTTAATGTTAAGTAATATTGCTCAAAATTAAATTTTCATAATATTACAATAAATATAATATATTTTAGATGAAATTACCATAAATTGCGTGGTATTAAATCTCCAAAATATATGAGTGACAAGCCAATTTATAAAGTGCTTGTAGTAGATGATGAGCCCGACATCCTCGAGTTATTACAATACAATCTCACAAAGGAAGGATATGATGTAAGGGCAGCAGGAGATGGCAGAAAAGCCATTGAAATTGCAAAAGAGTTTCTTCCGAATTTAATATTGATGGATATTATGATGCCATCTTTAGATGGAGTTGAAACAGCCAGAAGGCTGCGCGAAATGCCTGAGATGATCAATACCTTTATTATTTTTTTAACAGCAAGATCGGAAGAATATTCTGAAGTAGCTGCTTTTGATGTCGGTGCAGACGATTACATTACAAAACCTATTAAGCCGCGTGCATTAATGAGCAGAATAAGTGCACTTTTCCGCAGGGAGTCTAAAAAAACAAAACAGGACGATAAGGTTTCAATAGGTGATTTAGTGATCGACAGGAAAAGTTATACTGTTTTTGTTAATTCAAATGCGGTAACATTACCTAAAAAGGAATTTGAATTATTATTTTTCCTTGCCCAAAACCCAAATAAAGTTTTCAGCAGAGATGATTTATTGCAAAATATTTGGGGAGTTGATGTGTATGTATTGGCCAGAACTGTTGACGTACATATCAGGAAGGTAAGAGAAAAAATAGGTGAAGATTATATCAGAACGGTAAAAGGAGTTGGTTATAAATTTAGCCTTACCGAATAATATTTTTTATTACATTTTGTAATGCCTTAATTTGAATTCATCCGATTCAATTAAGGCATTTTGTTTTTCTTGTCTTATAAAATTTAATTTTTAATTTTGTGCGTTATGTCCACGTGGTGAAACTGGTAGACACGCCATCTTGAGGGGGTGGTGCCTTAAGTGGTATGGGAGTTCGAGTCTCCTCGTGGACACAATTTATTTATTATTCTTTATTTAAAGAACCCTGCTCTTAAAATTTAAAACAAATTATTTTCTTTCGGCCGATATTTATCTGATCTTTTATAAAGTTTCATATATTTGTATTAAGCAAGCCTGCAGCTGACTCGGCCAATATATGCTCATGGATTATATAAAAAATCGTTTATCTGCACTTTCAAAAGTCACATAACATTTTTTCCAAAAAGAATTATGAGTGTGCCGACAGCCTGATAACAGGCTTGTTTTTTTTACATAAAGTCTACAAAGTCGTTTTCCGGAAAATCCTCTTCCATATCTTTAATAGATCCAAAGCCGATTACATCCTGAAATGTAGATTCGTCCTGCAGTTCAGAAGCTTTTAATATCATACCTTGGCCGTATTTAGATTTAATATTGTAGGCAACTTTTCGCAAAGAATCTTTTTTTTGGAGGTCCGGTTGAAAAATATCATATTGAACCATCATATCTGAAATAAAATCGCTTGTACCTACTCCCATGCTGGTAATTCCTGCATTTATTAAAGGCAGTACAGCGTTCTTTTTTTCATACTTGCCCATTAAAATTTCTAAAACACTCATTAAATCGGTTCCTCCCTGCAAAGGTTGGTTTAAATTAATTTTTTCACTCCAACTTTCTCCATTCTTATATTGTATAAACATCGCCAGTTTTTTTGCATGCACTTCTTTATTCATCATACGCTTTTCGAGTGCCATACAAAGAGAAAGTAGAATTTGCCAAACCATTGAAACAGAAACACGTTGCTCTTTCGATAAATGCCTCATAGCCTGCATGCTTTTGTAATTAGGTGAATAATCCATATCTACTTCGCCAAAGTTTAACCGTTCATGCCAGTGCAAGCCCAATATACTTTTACAGGCAGCTTTTAATTTTTCAGGAGTGCTGTATCTCATTTGAAGCGGAGTGTAAATGCCTGCACTTTTTAATCTTTCTTCCATTCCACGCCCTATTCCCGGAAGGTCTCTTAATTCCAACTTTTGTAATCAAATCAATATTTGTATGATCGATATGGGTAAGCCCATCCGGTTTTTTAATGTCAGATGCTAATTTTGCCAAAAAAACATTGGGAGCGATGCCTATTGAACATTTAAGCCAATCGCCTACGTGAGCATTTATATCTTTTTTTATCTGAAGGGCAGTATTTTTTAAATCTTTATTGTAAATGTGCCTGTTAAAATTAACAATTGCTTCGTCAATACTTTTAGGAATTACTTCGTCGGAATATTTTTTCAAAACACGTATAATTTTTTTATGTATTTCCCTGTAGCGTTGAGGATGGGTTTCAAGCGGAACTAAATCCGGACAAATTTGAATAGCCTCATTTAATCGCATACCCAGTTTAATTCCTCTCATTTTTGCTTCGATAGAGGGAGAAATAACAAAACCATTTTTACATGTATAAACGCAAACTGCAACCGGCCTTTTGCGAAGCCAATAATTTGCCTGCTGTTCGCAACTTGCAAAAAAACTATTCATATCAATAAACATGACCCTCGCTTCTTTATTGATTTCAATGTTGGTAAGCATATTTTTAATTATTTAATTAATTATGGTGGTAAATTTAATTAAATAATTAAAAAAAATAATTAATTAAAAAAATTATTGACCGGTATGTTAAATAATTAAAGAAGTTTTATTCTTTTTGGCTTAGGAAATAAGGTTGAAATTCTTTTTGCGAGGTACGATCAAAAAGATTGGAACGTAAACCCTGTCATCGGGTCAGCCTAAACAATTTATTTATACCTTTCATCTGCCTGATTACATTTTATTTATTTTTACTTCAGTAAGCAAGTTTGAATTATTAATAATTTGCAAACTGATGGCATGGGTTGAAGAATTACCTGAGTTAAAAGGAATTGTGTTTTGAATAAAATTTTTCATTTTTAGCGTATTAAAAAAAATCTTTTCAACACCTTTTAATTCTTTTTTTTGTACCTCCAAAATATCTGCCACCTCATCTCCCAATAAAAATCTTAGAAAGGAATGTACAAATGGGTGAAAAAGTTTATTGGGGGTACTTTCTTTAAAAGATTGGATTAAAGATTTTGTAAGTTCAACCCCCGCTTCTGATTTTTTAAAATTTCTTTGAGCAATAATTTTATCTAACAGATAAGCTTCTTTTAAATTATCGGTAAGTAAATTTTCCTTCACACCCATAAAATAACCAATTACCTTCCATAAATGCATAAAGGCTTCTGCCTCTTCTCCAGAATAAAAAACACCCAATTTATCCAAACCTCTTAAAGTAATAAAAGAAAAAGCACTGTTAGTGCCTGCCATGTCTTCCTGATTAATCGGTTTGCCCCAATCGTTGTTCCATTGGTTGCTTTTCAAAATTTTATACCTTATTAAGGCATGTCTTAATCTGATATTTTGGCAATAGCTTATTCCGTTTCCATTTTCTTTAAAGGAATTTGCTTTCATAACCTCTAATACAAAACTGGCTGTATCTATCAGTCGTTGTGTTGTGTTTTTCCTGATTTTTTCTGAAAGAAATAAAACTTGTGCTCCATTTGCCGCAGCATAGCAATAGGGCAAGGAATAATATCCCAGAATGGACATTATATTTTTGGCGTTTGAAATAAAAAAGTTACTCCCGGATTTTAGTAATTTATAATTAATCCAGACCGGAGGGGAACAGGTTTGTGAATAAAAACTTTGAATCGGCAGAGGATAATCACTAAAGTTTTTCCCTTTATTATTTTCCAAGGCATTCATTAATCGGATAATGAGGGATTTATCTTTACTCGAAAAAATTTCTTCAATACACGTATCCGCCACCTGATCGGTTTCATTGCGACTCTCTTCTAAAAGGCTTGCGCTTATATTCATAAACTTTAATATTTTTTAATCAACAATTATGAGCAGTATAATGTTTTTTGAAACAATAATTGTTTTATTAAAAGATTTTTTAATAATATTATCGAATAATGTCTAATTTTTTTTCTAATTCAACACATATGAGTACACCAAAAATACTTTTAACTCTGTTTTTTTTAACTTTATTTTCTCAAATTAACGGACAAAATCTACGACTGCCTGCTTACCCATTGATAACGCATGACCCTTATTTTAGTATTTGGTCGTTTACCGATAAACTTTATAATGAACCCACCAAACATTGGACAGGAGCAAACAATCCTCTGGAAGGTGTAATTTATGTTGATGGAAAGCCTTACAGTTTTCTTGGAAAGGAAACTGTTCCTCCACAAGTGATTGTACCAACAGCCGCCCATACCATTTTAAATGCAAAATATACATTTGAAAAACCAAATGACGATTGGTTTCAACAAAATTTTAATGCAAAAGATTGGAAAGATGGGCGATTGCCTTTTTCGACACAAGTAAATAATGAATCGGCGGGGAAAACGCTTTGGAATACAAAAGAAATATGGCTTCGACGCGATTTTGATTTAAAAGAAGTGGATTATGAAAATTTACAATTATTTATTCAATATGATGATGATGTGGATGTTTATTTAAACGGCATTTTAGCTTACAGTTGCTCGCCATGTTATGTGGGCGAATATATAGCGAGAGATATTTCTGCACAAGCAAAAAAAGCGCTGAAAAAAGGAAAAAATGTAATGGCTGTTCATTGTAAAAATCCTCTTGGGGGTGGCTTTATTGATGCCGGTATTATTAATCAGCCTTCAGTAAAAAATCCGATAGCTTCTGCAAATCAAAAGAATGTTAAAGTAAGTGCCACGCAAACTATTTATGATTTTACGGCAGGCAATATTGATATCAACCTTACTTTTACGTCTCCTTTACTTCTTGATGATTTGGAAGCACTTAGTCGCCCTGCGAGTTATATTACTTTTAAGGTTAAAGCAAATGACAGTAAAGCGCATGATGTAAAAATTAGTTTTACGGCTTCCGGTTTAATAGCAGTTAATACAGCCGACCAAAGTGTAGTTTCTTCAAAAGAAACATCCACCACTTTGAATATGGTTAAAATCGGTTCGAAAGATCAAAAAATATTAGGTAAAAAAGGCGATAATGTTAAAATTGATTGGGGCAATTTATTTTTAGTTTCACCAAAAGCATCCGGCATTGAATTGACAAATAATGCAAACTCTTTGGTTGCCAATATTGCTTTTAATAAAGTTAGTTCTGCTGAAATAGAAAAGCATATTATATTGGCTTATGATGATATTTACTCCGTTCAATATTTTAATGAAAATTTAAAAGCATGGTGGAAAAGGGATGATAAAATGACAACCGAAAAGATGTTAAATGAAGTTGAAAAAAATTACTCCGAAATAATAAAAAAATGTAAGGCTTTTGATTTAAAACTTTATGCCGATGCTAAACAAGCAGGAGGTGAAGAATATGCAAAAATTTGTGAAGCAGCGTACCGCCAGGCAATAGCAGCTCACAAAGTAGTGGCTAAAAAGGATGGAACCTTATTATTTTTTTCTAAAGAAAATTTTTCAAACGGA
The DNA here is from genome assembly GCA_965248855.1 of Spirosomataceae bacterium. GTDB lineage: Bacteria > Bacteroidota > Bacteroidia > Cytophagales > 172606-1 > CBDFKQ01. The sequence continues at coordinate 473,695 of CBDFKQ010000012.1, forward strand.
TCTATAGGAACGGTTGATGTAACTTACCCGTCGGCTCCTCTTTTTTTATATTATAATCCGGAATTGCTTAAAGGTATGATGGAGTTTATTTTTGAATACTCGGAGAATGGAAAGTGGTCAAAACCATTTGCCGCTCATGATTTAGGTACTTACCCAATTGCAAACGGACAAACATATCCGGAAGATATGCCTGTAGAAGAATGCGGAAATATGCTCATTTTAACAGCTGCAATCGCAAAGGCGGAGGGAAACGCAAATTATGCAAAAAAACATTGGAAGGTATTAACAACTTGGGCAGAGTATTTGAAAAAAGAAGGCTTTGACCCAGCTAATCAATTATGTACTGATGATTTTGCAGGCCACTTGGCGCATAATACAAACCTTTCGTTAAAAGCAATTGTCGGTTTAGCAGGTTATGGAAAGTTGGCAGAGATGCTGGGCGAAAAGAAAATTGCCGATGAATATTTATCATTAGCAAAAAATCTGGCACTGAAATGGAAGGAAATGGCAAATGCAGGCGATCATTATGGTTTAACATTTGATAATAAAGAAACTTGGAGTCAAAAATATAATTTGGTTTGGGATAAACTTTTGGAATTAAATATTTTCTCGAATGATGTAGCTGAAAAAGAAGTTAAATATTATTTAACAAAACAACAACAATATGGTTTGCCGTTAGACAGTCGTAAAACGTATACAAAATCGGATTGGATAATTTGGACTGCTACTTTGGCAAATAATCAAAAAGATTTTGAATCGTTTATAAAACCGATTTATAAATATGTAAATGAAACCGGTTCAAGAGTACCTATTTGTGATTGGCATGAAACGGTAGATGGGAAACAAGTTGGCTTTCAAGCCCGATCTGTAGTTGGAGGATATTTTATAAAAATGCTTGAGAAAAAATTTATTAAATAGTAGTGTTTTAAAACCTGAATGTGTAGAAATTTTCTATCCGTTCAGGTTTTAAATATATTTTATTAGTTCAAACGATGTAAAAAAATGGATGCCGTAAGATTTATATACCTTACTCACCTTCTTCCCTCTTTTTTGTTTTAATATTAAAAAATTTATAACCAAGAGTGAAAAAGAAATAAGCTTGTTGTGAAGGAAAAGAATATGAATTATCTCTTATATGCATATCGTGTGTATATGAACCGATACTGTGTTTATAGCGAGCAATAAATGTGAACTTAGAAACATCTACCCGTAGGCCTATAATATAAAAAGGAACATAATTTTTTGTTGTGCCTTCCAGAGCATTATAAACATCTACCGCGTTTGACCTTAAAAAATAGGAATTTTTATAATTTATTTTTATCGAAGGTTTCGTAGTTTGAAAATGATTATCCAACCCACCTACAAGGCTTATAAATTTTTGATGGGGTATTTTGTATGAAACAATAACCGGTATTTGAATAGTTGGTACATAAAATCCTTGTTCAACCTCAACGATAATATCATTAACTGTTGGTTTTAAATCACGAACAATATAATTTAAATACGTTTTTTTTACGTAAGTAATTTCAGTTCTTAAAGCCAAACTTTTTGATATTTGTTTTTCACCGAATATATTAAACGTTAAATTTCTTGCATCTATCTCATAGTTTTGAACAGTAATGCTGTCAAAAATTAAATTATTGGAATTAGGTTGGGCACCTATTTGCGTTGCTATCTGAAAACCAAATGACAAATCCCTGAAGGGTTTATATTGTGCATAGGCAGTCATTCTTAATCCTATGAGAACAATTAAAATATAAATTTTTGTTTTCATATTAATAAATGTAGGTAATGTATTTATGCAAGTGGTGTAATCATACTTAAAAATAGGGCCTGAAGCAAATTATTACGCTTGTCAATTATATATACTTACTCATTTCTTATATATTTCTCTTTGCTTTTTTTCTTTATCTTTAAACTATAAAATCTGTATATCATCTCTCTTTAAGTATTTGAGCTCCACCCCGCTTTTTCTTTTTTATTTTAAAGCTGTAAAATTTATAGCCTATTGTATAAAAAATGTAACTTCTTCTGCTTTCAAAACTATAAGATTTGCCATAATGAACCAAATCTTTTGTATATGATTTATTGATATTAAATTCCCATTTAGCAGTAAATACAAAACGTTTATTAATATCTATTTTTAAACCGTAAAGAAAATATGGAACATAAAATTTAGTGGTATACTGCAAGTTATTCATTACATCAATGGCTTCAGGTCTTAAAAACTTTTGATAATGATCATAATCGCCGACCCTCATTTGAAACTGATTATCTATTCCTATTAAAAAGCCAAATTTATGAATTAAGTTGGGTAAATGAAAAACCATATATAAGGGTATATGAATAGCAGGGCTGGAAATTGTAACACCTTCGCCGAATATACCGAATTTGCCTGGTTTTAAATGGTAAACCCTATAGCCGCTAGAAGTGTCAAAATGATAAGAACTTTCCGCTCTAATACTTATGATAGAATTAATTTTTTTTTCGGCAAAAAAATTTAAATACGCATAACTAAGACCCCCCGTTTGGCTTTCAATCTTTACACTATCAATAACACTGTTACATTTTAGAAGTTCATACCCTATTCCGATTTGAACTCCAAAATTAAATTTCGCGTTTTTTTTTTGACTAAAGGTGGAATGACAGATTAGTAATAATAAAATAATCCAAGTCCATTTAAACATACAAAAATATTTTTTAATCCATAAGAATATCCATTTTACAAGGTTTTTCTTATGGATTAATATTCATTTAATTATTTTTTCAAATGTACTTTAAAATTTAACCCACCTGCACGATAAGTATATCCATCACCTTCTGCAGCATCGCAATATTCTACAGCTGAACTTCCTATTTCGGTATCCCCTACTTTAGTTGTTATACTAACCGAACTGTTAACAGTTGTTCCGGGGGTAGCAGGATTTGTATAAGTAGTTGATAATGAAATAGTGGAAGTTTGCTCACTGCCTCCATTATCATCTTCCCAAAAATCATAAATCATTGTATCGCCGTATTTTTGCTTATCCCAAGTTTTTACTTCAGTACCTGAGAAAAGACCACACCATTCCATATTATCACAATTAAATAAATGACAAGTTCTGAAACAACCCCTTTTTGCCCTTGCAGTTTTTTTCAAGGAGATAAATGCATTAGGGTTTTTATCTCCCAAAACAATAATACAATATAATTCTAATTTACCATCTATCCACCTTTCTACTCTCTTTAATTCAGTAAGAGATTGAAATTTTACATCCCCCATTTCATCTTTAGCTTTTCTATTATCCCTGTCGCAGGTTGGAGGCAATGGCAATGGATTAGGGAGTGGACCACCTACCATGCCCGGAGGTAAATCAGGGTTGCCATCTACACCCGTATTTAAAATTAAACCATTTTTAGGTTGGGAAGAATTAGTAAAAGAAGAGTTAACCACTTGGTCGTAGGGAATACAATCTTTACATCCCGCTTTTAAATTTGTAACATTATCATAATAATATGCTATCAGTTTCCCGTTTTCAAGCCTAATGCTTTCACTTTGGCCAACCGCCACGTAAGGTACTGTGGGTTCTGTTTCGGAGCTTATTAATTTTAACTGCCCTGCACTGTTATATGAATTTATTAACGTATCTGTGCTTGTTTTATTTAAATCTCTTACTGCAACATCTGGCGTATAATTTTTCCAATCCCAAGTATCAAAATTTATGGGGATGGAAATATTAAGCAAAGGGTTATCATTTGCGAATGAGGTTAGGTCGTATGTAGAATTGGGATCCCAGTTTTGCTTTAATATTTGTTCGATGGTATAACCTACATATTGTTTATTTCTTATCTGGCTGTATAAGATATTATAATCCCCATCGAATTGAATTTGAGCCTGTTGTTGTATAAAATAACGAACTTCGGGTTTGGTTAATGCTTTGGCTATAGCAGCTGCCATAGCTTCCATCGGCCCTGGGCTCCCACCTTCTCTAAAGGAAGATGTAGATTTATGGCCATGCTTTGCAGCTACTGCATTAGGGGCAACACTCGCTAACCGCTCACAGGATGACATTAAAAAGACGGGTAACATAAATAAAAATAATAACTTAACTGAATTGTAATAAAGAATTTTCATAATTTTAAGCAAGTTTTGAGTTGAAAACAAAAATTGTTTTTAATTATTAAAATTTCAACAACTTAAAAAACTTATTTAAAACCTTTATTTATATTGTATTACTTACAAAATGAAAACTATGAAGAAACCGGGAGAGAAATTAAAATTTTTACGCGAATCGCAAAATTACACACAGGATTATGTGGCAGAGAAATTGGGCGTGGCTCAAAATGCTTACAGCAAGCTGGAAAGAGGCGATACAAAATTTACAATGGAAAACATTGAAAAATTAGCAATAATATTCGACATGGAAGGACCCGATCTGTACGCCTATTTAGCAAGTGAAAGCAAAATATCGGTGCATCAGATTATAAAGGGCAAGAATTTTTCATTAAATGCAGAATTAAATGGAGAGCATTCCATCTATAATAATTACTCAAATAATGAAGAAATCATTAAAAGAATTGAAAAGATTGAAAAAAGTATAGAGGATATAGATAAAAGAAAATTAGATGCTACTATTTAATATTTACGTCTATTTGCTTTATTTTTAAATATTTTAAGTAGTTAATGCTTTCAAAGAATGTAGATGTAAATACCTCATTTATCTTCCTTCAATTCGCTTATAAAATCACTTGGAGATTTTCCGAATTCTTTTTTGAAGCAACGTGTAAAATAAGCGGGGTCTTTGAAGCCAACCATGTACGCAACTTCAGAAATATTATAATGGCCGGCATTTAAATACCGGGCAGCTTTTTTTAAGCGAATATTACGGATAAATGAATTACCGGAAAGATTGGTGAGAGAAGTTAATTTTCTGTACAAGGTCATTTTACCCATGGAAAGTTCTTTTTCCAAGGTTGCCACATCAAGGTCAGGCTCGTTGATGTGCTTCTCAATAATATTAATAATTTTTTTAAGAAATTGTTCGTCGGCGTTTGTAATACTTATCTCTTCCGGTTGTATGGTTATTGATCTGCTGAACTTCTCGCGCAAAATTTTTCTACTCAACACTAAAGCATTTGACTTTGCCTTTAATAATATAAGGTCGAAAGGTTTGGTAATATAATCGTCTGCACCGGTTTCAAGGCCTGTTACTACAGAGTCGATATTCGCCCTTGAAGTAAGTAAGATAAACGGAATATGGCTGGTACTTTCATTTGTTTTTATTGCTTTACAGAGTTCAATTCCATTCATGAGGGGCATCATCCAATCGCTTAATATTATGTCGGGCTGTCTATCCAAGGCTATTTCAAGTCCTGCTTTTCCATTATCTGCCTCTATAATTTCATAACTGTTTCGCATGCTTTCCTTAAGGTAAGCTCTAAGTTCGTCATTGTCTTCTACGATGAGCATCAAGTTAAATTTATCTGCCGGCAAGTGGTTTTCTTTCTCCGAACCTTCAAAATCCTCAATCATTCCGCCGGTTTCATTATAAGCAATGCCCGATTGAGATATATTAATGTTTACCTTTTTGAAATAACTTTCGGCTATAGGTATCATCAATTTAAAAACAGTGCCGGTTCCTTCAATACTGCTTACTTTAATAGTGCCTTGATGCAGTTCTATTAATTCTTTTGTTAAGGATAAACCTATACCTGTTCCATTTGGATTTATTTTTTCCTGACCCTGTATAGTATGAAACCTTTCAAACATGTGTGAAATTTCATTTGCAGGGATACCTATACCGTTATCAGATAATGTAAGTATTAGTTTATTGGCAGTTACCGGCATAACTGAGGTTTCAATATGGCAATCAATAATAATTTTACCGCCTGCAGGAGTAAATTTAAAAGCATTTGAAAGTAAATTGTAAAGGCACTTTTCAATAACATCAGCATCAAAGAAAGCATCAATACTTTTGTAATTTGTTTTAAATACCAATAAAATTTTATTTTGTTCCGCTAAATGGCTAAACGAATTAACGATTTTTTCGATATAATTAATTATATCGCTTTTCGAAACCTCCAGCTTAAGGTTTGCCGATTCCAGCTTAGAAATACTGAGCAATTGATTAATAAGTTTTAACAACCTTTGCCCGTTGCGATGCATTAATTCCAATTGATGTTGCAAAGCCGGGTTAAAATTATAATTACCGTTTACCATCTCGCCCAAAGGGCTTACAATTAAAGTGAGTGGCGTTCTGAGTTCATGGGATATGTTTGTAAAGAAATTAGTTTTTATTTCGTCCAGTTTTTTGATATTATCTGCTTCAATGGCCTTTATTCTAAGGTCGGCCTTAAAGCTTTCCTTCATTTTAATAAATTTTCTGAAAGCATAAAATATTATTAACAACAAGGTTAAATACGCTATAAATGCCATATTAGTCCGGTAAAAAGGCGGGCGGATGGTAACTTTTACAAAGGCCGAGTTATTGCTCAATTTGCCATTATTAAAAATAGTCTTTACTATAAATGTATAATCCCCCGGACTAAGGTTAGTGTAAGTAGCAGAACTTTGATGGCCCGCATAGTTCCAATTGTCGTTAAAACCTATCATTTTATAAACATATTGACTTCTTTGTCCGTTTTGGAAATTGAGAGCAACAAAATCAAACGTAATAGAAGCGGCGTCTTTATAATCTAGCGTAAATGTTTTTGTATCAATTATATTCTTTTTTAAAGGCGAGTCCTTTTCGCCTGCTACCACAGGCTTGTTAAATAATTTTAATGCCGTAATATATATTTTTGAATCATTTTGAATTTCCCTGATACTGTCAGGATGAAATACAGAAAGGCCTTGCATACTGCCAAAGTATAAAAAGCCTTTTACATCTTTATAGAAAGAATTTACAATAAACTCTCTTCCTTTCAGGCCATCCAATTCATTAAATATCCTTGTTTGATTTTTTTCGTAATTAAACCTGCACAGACCTGTGTTTGTGGCAATCCAAAAATTACCTCTTTCGTCTTCTATTATTGATTTAATTACTTGATTAGCCAGACCATCTGCTTTTGTAAAATTCTTAAACGAATCTTTTTCTTTAATATATAAACTAAGACCGCCATAAGTTCCTATCCATAATCGCTTTTTGCTGTCTTTAAAAATACAGGAAATATGGTTATCACTGAGGCTTCCCTGAGATGAAAAAGATGAGTATTGTTTTAAGGTTTTGCCGGTAAGATTGTACTTCCATATACCAAAGTAAGATCCTATCCAAAGGTTTTTCTCCTCGTCTTCAACTATTGCCGGGATAATATTTTTTAAAATAGGATTTTCTTTCGAAAAATCACCAATATCGATTAATTGTTTTGTTGTAGGGTCAAAATTAAAAATATTTCCGGAGTAAGTCCCAATCCATATTTTTCCGTTACTTCCCTGAGCAATTGTGGAAACTTTTTTAGTAAAGCCACTTTTTTCGTCTAATAAGAAAAATTTTTCAGATGTTGATTCTTTAAATAGTAAACCGTGATTCCATACACTTATAAAAGTATTATTTTTTTTATCTGTAAAAATGATATTAATATCATTACCCGGAAGTGATGATGGGCTGTTTGGTATGGATTGGATATGTTGATATTGATCTGTTTCTTTTTTCCATATTGTAAGCCCGATTCCGGTAGCAATTAACAAATCACCTTTATTATCTTTGGCTATACCGGTTACTTTATTAGTGAGAATGCTGTTTTCAGTCCCCGGTTTATATATGTAGTTAGAAAATTGATTTGCATTGCGGTAATAAACATTTAATCCTGCCTCCCATAAGCCTACCCAAATATTATTATTTTTGTCTCCGGTTATAAAAGTAACCGCATGGCTGGAAAGGCTTCCTTCTTTGTTCACATCTTCTTTAATGTGCTGTAAATTACTAAAGTCTCCATTTTTTGCTATTAAAATTCCACTGTCAGTTCCAAACCACAAATTTTTATATTTATCTTCATAAATGTGGGTTATAATGTTTAATCCTTCAAATTCATCTGCCTTATAGAAAATTTGTTTTATCGTACCGTTTCTTTTATTAAATAGGTATAAACCCTGTCCTTTTGTTCCAATATAAAAGTTATTTCTGCTATCCTCAAATAAACAACTTATGTAAAGAGGATTGGAAGCCCGAGCAGAAAGACTGTAATATTTAAATTTTTTTTCCGGAGCCCATTTCAAAAGCATTCCTGCTTTGGAGGCAAACCAGAGATCACCCGATTTATCTTTGAGTAATGTATTAAAATCATTTTGCATGGAAGATGTAAGTAAAAAATACTTGTGTATTTTAAAATTACTCAGGTTTAATGAAATAATGCCTTTTTGATAAGCAGTGGCCCATAAAGTATCATTTTTTTCAATAAAATCTCCAATACTGTATTGGCTGATGTCCGAACCATCATCAGCTTTAGTAAAGTGTAAAAACTTTTCATTTACCGGGTTGTATAAATTTAACCCTCCTGACCTTGTCCCGATCCAGAAATGACCTTTACTATCTTCATAAAGTCCATTAATATCATTGCTGCTTATACTTAATGAATCATCAGCGGAGTGCCTGAAAACAGTAAAGTTTTTTCCATCATATTTATTAAGCCCATCGGCAGTTGAAACCCAAAGAAAATTATTTCTGTCCTGATAGATTTTAGAAACCGTGCTTTGAGAAAGGCCATTCTCAGAGGTAATCCTTTCAAATTTTATTTGCGCTTTACAAGGCAGCGTAAATAAAATATTTAAAAAAATTATCAGGTATATTTTCTTCATATTCGTTACAAAAATATTTATTTATTTAAATTTATTATTTATAAAGTACAAACATAAATTTATATAAATAAATTTAAACTCGCTCTACATTTGTATTTTTTCATGTAATAAATGATCTCTTATTATAAAATGAAAGATTAATACAATTAAATGAAAGATTTGTCTAATCAAAAATTCTAACATCCCCTTAATTTTGAGAAAGTAATCATCGAATACTTATCCATAATAATTTTTAAATTTTTAATTATTAACTATTATCATCATGTTAAAAAGTTATTCTAAACAATTTACTAAGCAGGTAAATGAAGCCCTGAAAATACCCTGTCAATTTTTGCAGGTCGTTTCTAAAATAAAATATGTTAAAATTTTAACCTTATTAATGATTTGCTTTGCAGGTTTCCGGGCTTATGCAGGAGATATTGTTGAAATTATACCTGTTACCGATCAGATAATTATGATCAAGTTTAGCGACGGGTATTTAAAATACAATAAAAAGGGAGAAGGTACAGATAAAACACAAACTTTTAAGTATCCCCTGGATATGAATTTTATAATGCTTGCAGGCTCTTACAACATTACCAGTAATGACGATGCGGCTTATTCAACCCTTGTTAGCCCTTCAAAAGTAGGAAGAAAAAGCAAACCTACGGGGGTTTCAAATTTATGTAACTGGAACGGGTCGGGTTGTATAAATGATTATACCAGCGAACATTGGGTTTATTTATATTTTCCCAATGCCTTAAAACGAGGTAAAAGTTATACTATAAACTTTAAGTACCTCGCCGATAATATGAATTCCTATACTTTTAAGTTTGACGAATTCTCACAACGCTCTGAGGCTGTTCATACAAACCAAATCGGTTACGATATTTCGGCCGGATATAAGTATGGATATGTTGGCCACTGGATGGGTGATATGGGGCCCTTAAACCTTGATAAATACGCCGGTAAGAATTTTTATCTGGTTGACTTATACACAAAGGCAATAAAATATACCGGCCAAATGGCATTAAGGAAAAAACTTGAAACGGGAGGTCCTGATTTTGGAAGACCCGATAATGAAAACGGACCTTATAATAATGCCTTTGGTGCTGATCTTTATGAATGTAATTTTTCATCTTTTAATACGCCGGGAGAATATTTATTGGTGGTAGAGGGCATAGGAAGTTCTTATCCTTTTGAAATTAAATCGGATGTATACAGAGAGGCTTTTTATCATTCTGCACGTGCCATTTATCATAACAGGACAGGTATTGCACTAACAGCACCCTATACCAGGTGGACAAGGCCGAAAAACTTCGTTCTTGCTGATGGGTTCAATCCTCTTTACAGCAACTGGCGTTCAATGGATGATCCGGAAGCATCCGAAGATGTGGTAAGACAAAACCTTGTTCCCAACAAAAATATTCCATTATCGGGATGGATTGCTGATGCCGGTGATTGGGATCCTTACCCGCGCCATATTAATGTGCCTATTATGCTGCTGTCTGCCTACGAACTGGCCCAGGATAATTTTAAAGACGGTGAATTGAACATACCCGAAAGCGGTAACGGCATCCCTGATATTTTAGATATTGCCGGATGGGAAATATATTTTTTGAAAAGGAGTATGAAAGTCAGCCCAACCGGAGGTGTGATAGCAAGAATTAATTTTTTTGGCACATTGCCGGATGGTGTTCCTTCATGGGAAACTCCGCAAACAGCCATTGCGTTTGCTGAAGAACCACAAAGCTCCATGTATTTTGCAGGAGGTGCGGCTCAGTTGGCTTACAATCTAAACCTTGCATCTCAGAAGTTGGGCATTGCATCAATAGCCGATTCATCCGCAAGTTTGATTTCGGATGCGAGAAAGGCCTATACATGGGCACTTAATAATATGAAGTCCGGCGATATTGATAAAATCAAATCGGATATTATGTTCGCAGCTGCATGGCTTTATAAATATACGGGCGAAGACCAATATAATAATAAGTTTCTGGAGCTTAATGATGTTACAACTTCATCAAAAGGGGTAGATGTATTGGGAGGCATATACGATAATACGAAAGGCTGGGCAGCGTATGCGTATGCCACTTCTCCCGATTATACAAACATTAATGCCGGGGTAAAATCAACCTTAAGGACAGCAGCAATAGCATGGGCTGATGATCGTATAATATCTTCTGCCGATAAAAAAGGGGCAAGAAATGGATATGAATGGTCAATGCCCTCTGTTGTTGGCTCTACTACCACACCCGCTACAGCCGAAGCCATGTTTGCTTATAAATTTACCGGCAATCAGAAATACAGAGATTATATATATTTAGCGTCCGATTATTTCTTGGGTGGAAATGCAGCGAACATGACTTGGATGACAGGTGTGGGAGACAGAAAACCCGAACAAGATCTGCATCTTGACTCCCATTATAATGTAAATGGTATAGATGAGCCTTATCCGGGAGCAATAGTATACGGCCCGCAATGGAGCCAGATTTGGGGAGGGGCATATGGGCCATGGCAGCCAAACTTTATAAGAGACAGGCTTTATCCGGATCATACACAGTTTCCTATTGAAGATACTTGGGCAAACAACAGGTTTACGCCTCAGGCCGATGAGTTTACCGTTGATCAGGAAGCGAGGGGTATTATGACTTATGCCTTTTTAACCTCGGCAGGCGGTAATGCTTATATCGATAATAAATACCCTTTGGCGAGTATTACAAGCCCTGCTTCGGGTACCGTATTTAATGAAAGGGATTCCATAAACTTTACGACCAAAGCCACCGATGCCGATGGACAGGTAGTGAAGGTTGAATATTATAATAAGGGAAGAAAGTTAGGCGAAAGCACTATGGCACCTTTTAATTTTACTTTAAAACGCGCTTATGCCGATTCAACCATGGAAGTTTATGCAGTGGCTACCGACAACAAAGGTGCCCAAACTTTATCTATAGACAGGCAGAAGATTTCTTTAAGGGTTAATACAAAATACAAATTGCCTACCGTTCAATTTGTGAAGCCCGATAGCTTATCAAACCAGCCGGAAGGATCGAATATTGTTATCCAAACTGCCGTTGCTGATGCAGGAGGATCGGTGGTAAAAGTTGAATTTTTTAATAACGGACAGAAAATAGGCGAGTCAAACTCTGCACCTTTCAGTTATACTATTACCAATGCCAAGGCAGGGATATACAAAATTTCAGCTCTGGCTTATGATAACAATGACAGCAGGGGATCTTCAAAAATTTTAACTTTTACGGTTAATGGACCTAAAGCTCCCTTTTACGGAAGCCCTGCAAACATACCGGGAATAATAGAGGTGGAAGATTATGATAAAGGCGGACCGGGTGTAGGATATAAAACCGCAGCTACAACTGTCGATCAGGCGTACAGACAGGATTATGGCACTTTAGGTAAAAATTATGACTTAAGTACCTCTGCTTTTACTATTGTAAGCACTTCCGCCGGCGATTGGATGGATTATTCTGTTAATGTTGCACAGGCAGGTAATTATGATGTTGAAATAAGATATGCATGTGGTTCTGATGGTAAAACAATGGACTTGCTTGTTGATGGTTCAGTTGTAAAAACACTTCCTATACCAAATATCGGCTGGTGGCCATTTAATAAAACAGTTGTGAGCGGCGTTCCTTTGCCACAGGGAAGTCATACCTTAAGGCTGATGTTAACAACAGGAGGAGTCAATCTTAATTATTTGAGATTCAGCTTGCCGGGCGTTGCCTTGGATGTTACAAAGCCTGTTCAAACTTACAGTTTGGCATCATCTGCGGTAAGCAATTCAACTGTATCATTGCAGTGGACTCAATATACTGATGATATAGGTGTTACCGTTTATGATATTTTTCAAGATGATTTTCTTGTAAAATCAGTAACCGGTACTTCAGGAACTGTTTCAGGCCTTAATGCAAATACAACTTATAAATTTTCTGTACGGGCAAGAGATGCTGCTGCCAACACCAGCGGTTTGGGTAATGAGATTAATGTTAAAACATCAAATGATGCTACCCCAACTGTTCCGGTTACAGGAGTTTCTGTGAGTCAGGCTACTGCTTCAGTGGTGGTTGGTGCTACAACAACTTTAACAGCTACCGTTTCTCCTTCTAATGCCACCAATTCGTCTGTAAGTTGGACTTCCAGTGATAATACAGTGGCAACGGTTAGTTCAAGTGGTGTAGTTACAGGTATAGCTGTCGGTAGTGCTACTGTTACTGCTACGGCTGAGGGCAAAACCGCTACTTCAGCAATTACTGTTAAAGCTTCATCAAGCACAGGCGGCACTAATATCGCGTTAAATAAAACAGCGACCTCAAGCAGCGCCGAATCTGCCAATACGGCAAGCAATGGTAATGATGGAAGTACAAATACTCGTTGGTCAGCTAGTTCCGGAAATAAAAACGAATGGTGGGAAGTAGACTTAGGCGCAAATTATGACATTACCGGCGATCAAATAATATGGGAACAATCAAGCTGGATTTATAAATACAAAATAGAAGTATCATCTGATAATGCAAATTGGACAACAGCTGTTGACAAAACCAACAATACCTTCTCCGGACAGACCGAAAGCGATAATTTTACAGCTTCGAAAGTACGATATGTTCGCCTCACAGTTACAGGTTGGGGAAATAACGGTTATTGGACAAGTTTATATGAGTTAAAAGTATTTGGTACTGCATCAACTACAGGTGGAGTTACAGCAGTTACAGTGAGCCCGACTACTACTTCGGTTCTGGTTGGTGCTACAACAACTTTAACAGCTGCCGTTTCTCCGGCCAATGTCACCAATTCGACTGTAAGTTGGACTTCCAGCGACAATACAGTGGCAACCGTTAGTTCAAACGGTGTAGTTACAGGTGTAGCTGCAGGGAATGCTACTGTTACGGCTTCTGCAGATGGTAAAAGTGCTACCACGTCGATTACTGTTACTGCTTCGTCAACAAGCGGTACCAATATTGCATTAAATAAAACAGCAACCTCAAGTAGTGCCGAATCTGCTAATCCGGCAGGTAATGGTAATGATGGAAGTACGAATACTCGTTGGTCTGCCAGTTCCGGAAGTACAAACGAATGGTGGAAAGTAGATTTAGGTGCAAACTATGACCTTACCGGTGATCAAATAATATGGGAAAACTCAAGCTGGATTTATAAATACAAAATAGAAGTATCGGCTGATAATGCAAATTGGACTGTGGCTGTTGACAAAACCAACAACACCTTTTCCGGACAGACCGAAAGCGATAATTTTGTAGCTTCAAATGTACGATATGTTCGCCTTACAGTTACAGGTTGGGGAAATAACGGTTTTTGGACAAGTTTATATGAGTTAAAAGTATTTGGTACTGCATCTACAGGAGGAGTCATAGGAGTTACAGGAGTTTCGATAAGCCCTGCTACTGCTTCGGTGATAGTGGGTGCTACAACAACTTTAACAGCTGCAGTTTCTCCGGCCAATGCTACTAATGCATCTGTGAGTTGGACTTCCAGTGATAATGCTGTGGCTACAGTCAGCGCAAGCGGTGTAGTTACAGGAGTAGCTGCCGGTAATGCAACTGTTACTGCTACAGCAGGTGGCAAAACTGCTACCACGGCGATTACTGTTACTGCTCAACCAAATTCATCATCATTAGGAATCAGTATTACTTCTCCTACCAATAACCAAACAATAGCTGCAGGAAGCAACCTGAGTATTCAGGTAAGTGTTACCGGTAATGTTGCAAAAGTGTATTATTGGTATGATGATTATCAGTGGTTAAATCTAGCTACTTCCGGCCCATGGTCGACTACCTGGAATAATGTACCTGCAGGTACACATTCAATAAAGGCAAGGGTTGAAGATGTAAATGGTAATAGAATAGATGCAGGTGATATTAAATTTGTGGTAACAAGCAGTGGCAGATTAGCTAATGTAAAAGCCAAATCTGAGATAAAACAATTAAAAGCAATTTTATCGCCAAACCCTGCAGAGAGAGAAGTAACAGTAGTATTTAATGCTCCTGAAGTTGGTAGTTCACAAATAAGTATTACCGATATGAATGGAAATGTGGTTTTTAAAACTACCGCATCAGGTACATCAGCTACTCTTAATATTTCGGCTCTAAGACCGGGAATGTATGTTGTTAGGGTGGTTAATGAGAGTTTTTCATTGTTCGAAAAGCTTATTGTACAGTAATTGTATGTTTAAAATTACCAATTACTTAATACCAAACTGAGGTGTATCAAATAAATGTTTTTTGAAACTCAGTGTTAAATACAAAAAGACCGATTGAAAAATCGGTCTTTTTGTATTTATTATAATTTGCTGAATTCAATTTTTAGCAAATCTTGCTTCACTTTAAAGAAGAATATAAAAAGATTTTTTCTTTTTTACTTACCGATTTTAAGTAAGATATCTTGCAATAATGGTTTCCTGCACAATCTTCTTTTTTCTTTGAAAGTCAGGATAAATGAAATGTTTTAATTCAGATACAATTTTTAAATTATGAATATATTGATATCAATAAAACGATTATTAAAAAATTATTTTATTTTCTTGATTGATTTAGATTGAAATCTATTTTATTTTCTGAAATGAATCCCTTGCTTTCATTATGCAGATAGATAATTCTTGTATTTCATCAATTTCATTTCTACTATCTTCATAAAGTCGTTAACATTATAAAAAGAAAGAAAAGTACAGTTAAAAGAAAGATTTGTCTAATCTAAAATGCATTGTATTAACTTAATTTTGAGAAAGTAATTTTTATAACCTTAACCAGAAATAGTTATTTTTTAATAAATAACATTATTTTAAATAATATTCTAAACAACTTAGAAACGTGTAAATTTAATTATATTATGAGAACTCTTTTTAAATTAATATTTAAAAAAGCGGTAATATTATTTATATTCTATTTGGGCAAATAATCAACGCTCAAAATGTAACCAGCTATATAGCTGATGATACGACTAACCTGCCATATATAAAAAGGCATTGGATGGAGATGTAAGCATCTTCTTCGATGCCCTACAGGATACAGGAGATAACAATTATGTAGGCATAGATACGCAAGGCAAAATGACAGCAAGAATAGCAAGTGAGTTAGGAAACAGCATATCTTTCCAAACCCTGCTAAAAAAAGAAGTTATCGTTGATTCAGAAACTCCTTGGATAAGACTTTCTATTTTAGATATCAATTGGAAATGAGAAACTGAGCAGGACGAGTTATAACAGAACAGAACAGGTAGGGCTGAGCGGTATGCAACCGGGGTTTATGTGATAAAAATACAAACTCATGAAGGCATTCAGATTAAAAAAACTGGTTATCTATTAATAAATAATTAAACTTTTAATAAAAATTATATGAAAAAAGGACTTGTAACATACATACTGCTTATTTTTATTTACATGTCAGGATTAAACCTCTTCGCTCAGGCTCCTGTAGTATTTAAAATATCTGAGGGAGTGAGACCCGGAAGTTTAATCTCCTTGTATGGAGAGTATATGAAAGGAGTTGTAAAAGTTAAATTTCAGGAGACCGGCTCTATTGTTACCCCTGTACAACAGGACCCCGGAGGACAATATATTCGGATAGTAATGCCTGCTATTGCTTCGGGAGCTTATACATTATCAGTATCCAATGATAATGGAGTTACTTGGGGCAATTCCGTTTATTTGAATAAAGCCGATCCGCGTTGGCTTTCCGAAACTACTGCTTATCCCGGAATGAAAATAAAATTAATGGGTAGAAACTTTAGTGGTTGCCAATATAACTCACCGGGTACAACTCAATTACAATTAATACCCAACACCGGAGGGGGATCGTTAACTAATATTGTACCTACTACTATCACACCTTATGCCATATCTTTTACTTTACCTGCCAATACAAGCTTAGGTAATTACTATGTAGAAGTTAAAACAAATTCGGGTGGAATAGGAACTCAATGGGTTAGACACAGCGAAACGTTAGATGTAGTTTCAGCACCGACAGATCCTACTGCCCTCTCATTAGGAGTAAGCTGGGCTAAAGATTATAACTGGACTTATATTAAAAATATAAAGACAGACTTCGGAGCTACTGGTGATGGCTCAACTGATGACAGCAAGGCAATACAAAATGCGATTGACAATGTAGCAACTAATGGCGGAGGAATTGTTTATTTTCCTATTGGCACATATATGCATAAAAGTTTTACAATGAAGACAGGAGTTATCTTAAAAGGGGAAGATAAAGTAAAAACTATAATTATGTATAATGGTGCAGGATCCACCAGTCCTGATGGCGGAGACGCAATACTAAAAAATAATGGAACCGGGACCATTGGGTTGACTAATCTAACTTTATCAGTTGATGCATCTAAGGTTACTGCACAAACTACCAAACTGGCTTGGTTTTATTTGAATACAAGAATGTTCCTATATAATATTAATACTGACTTTCCTATCGCACCTACACAAAGCGCTCATAAAGATTTTGGATGGATCATAGATATGCCGGCAGGAAAATTTTTGGTATCGGGTTGCAATATGAAAGGAACGGCCTTCTTTACTCCACATATCCAACAAACTAAATTTATTAATAACACAGTTGAAATAAGTTTTTCTGAAATATCAGCATGGGGACACAAAAGTATATTTGAAGGCAACCACATCATTGGTAGTGCCATTGCAACTTCATCCCAACATGGCTTTTTTATAGACATAGGAGCAGCAAGTGTAAAAGATATCTATTACAATGATAATCTTGTTGAAAATATAAATTCTTTCACCAATCAGGGGGAAGCATTTAGCACAGATGGAAGAGGAACTTATGCCGTTGGTCCTGTTACAACCGCTACAGACAATTCAGTCGCCATAACGAAAGAAGTAGTCACAGATAAAACCAATCAAAGCCGTAGTGTTATGATTATCAACGGCAGGGGGATGGGGCAAAAGAGAGATATCAGTTCATACTCAGATACAGGATCCGGTATTACTGTTACCACTTCTACCAATTGGGACGTAATTCCTGATGCTACAAGTAAATGTGTAATTGGCGACTTTGCAGAAGATGTTGTAGTAGAAAATTTCACTGCCAACAACTGCAAAGTAGGAATACAATATTTTTGCAATGGCTATGATAATGTATTTTCGACTAACTCATTAACAAATACGCAAGGTATCCTTACCTGGACATGGACACTTGATTCTGATGAAATCTTATCTTACTACTGTGCTATTAAAAATAACAAAGTAAGTGGTGCATCCCCTCAAATTGGAAATACATGGATAGGTATACGTGAAGAGTCTGATCAAGCACATAATGCTTATGTAATTAATGATTATGGCATGGAATTCAGAGACAATACAGTAGACAGGATGAATATAAAAAGCGGTATTAACCAGCCTCGGTCCACATCTGCATGTTTTGCTTTTGGATATAATGTAGGTTCAATTACTTCAGGTAAAGGTATTTCAGCTTTATTGCTTGAAGGGAATAAAGTTATGAATAATAATAATGGTATTTATATTACACCCGGTGTAGATGGTACCATAGAAAGGGCTACGGTGCCTACTAACATTTCTGATCAAGTTTTTTATAATCAGGGTTCCTCAACGATTACGGCAAGTGGTAAACCGGATTCAATTCATTGCGATATGACATCCGTAACCCTTCGCGATCCCGAAAATCCTGCCAATACAACAACCGGTTTAAACTATTCCTACTACGAAGGCAACTGGAACGCCCTTCCTGATTTCACCACTATCACTCCAGTAAAAAAAGGAACATTAAACAACTTCGACATTACCCCAAGGAATAAAGACATTCAATACGGTTTCAGCTTTACAGGTTATGTAAACATTCCTGCAGGCGGACAATATACCTTTTACACAACTTCAGATGACGGCAGCAGGCTTTATATCGGAAATACATTGGTAGCAGACAATGACGGCCTCCATGCTTCGCAGGAAAAAAGCGGAACAATAGGATTGAAAGCCGGCAAACATGCTATCACAGTTACCTTTTTTCAGCAGGGTGGCGGGGCGAACCTAAGTGTAAGCTATGAAGGACCTTCCCTTGCCAAAACAACAATACCTGCAAGCGAATTATACAGAGTAATACCTGTTGCCTCTGTAAATACATTATTTACCACCCAGACACCCAGCGGAGTGTTTACAGACGGCCCCTATGAATTGGGTATGAAATTCCAAACTTCCGATTCAGGCACTGTCACAGGGATAAAATATTATAAAGCATCAGGAGAAAGCGGCAGCCATACAGGCCGTATATGGTCAGGTTCAGGCACACAGCTGGCAAGCATTGTATTTAATAACGAAAGCGCATCAGGTTGGCAGGAAGCACCTTTAGCTACACCATTGAGCATACCGGCCAAAACAACTTATGTGGTAACGGTAAACAGCAATACAGCTTATGGAGCAACCAATCAGGGATTAGGTCAAGTGATTACCAACGGATCGATAAGCAGCATAGCCGACAGTGCAAATGGAGTTTATGGCAGTGTAGGCGTGTACCCGACCGGTACCTATCAAAACACAAATTATTTCAGAGATATAGAATTTATAAAAGCAACTCAGTCGACAAATGTAAGTACAGCGAAAATATATCCCCGCACGGGTTTTAGTTCAAGAATGCAGAGCGGCAAATTCCAGGGTTCAAATGATAATACCGTTTGGACTGATTTGGCTTCCATCACAACAGTTCCAACTGAAAGCAGCTGGACAACATACAACTTAATAAGTACAACAAGTTGGAGGTATTTAAGATATTTATCACCTGCAGGTGGCTATGGAAATGTATCGGAATTAGAATTCTATAATGGAAGTACAAAACTTACAGGTACTGCCATAGGTACGGCAGGTTCATGGAGCAATTCAGGCAATACAAAAGAAAAAGCTTTGGATGGAGATGTAAGCACCTTCTTTGATGCACCCACAGCAGATAATAGCTATGTTGGCATTGATGCACAAGGCACGGCAGCAAGAATAGCAGGCGAGCCGGGAAAATTGCACACAATTCCAACATCAACAGAATTGCGTGTCTATCCAAACCCTGCAACCAAGGAAGTAACGATTGATTCGGAAACTCTCTGGATTAGGCTTTCGATAATGGATATCAATGGAAAAGAGAAACTGAGCAGAACGAATTATAACAGAACAGAAAAGATAGAATTGAGCGGAATGCAATCAGGGGTTTATATAATAAAAATACAAACCCGGGAAGGTATTCAGATTAAAAAACTTGTAATTTATTAAACAAGTAACTTTTAATATGAATAGAAGAATATTAAAATAGTTTTTGAGTTTGAAAACCTTATTGTGCAATATTGTTATTTATATTATTAAGTTACTAAGGTGTATCAAATAAATGTTTTTATAACTATTTGCTGATCTAAACTTTTAGCAAGGCTTGTACCACAATTAAAGAAAAAACAAAAATGTGTGAAATGTTTTAATTCAGATACGTTTTTAAATTATGAGTATACCGATATCAATAAACCGATAATTAAAAATTATTTTATTTTTGTAATTGAATTTTATTTTCTTTTTTAGCTTAGGGGTTGCAGTGAAAAATCCTTTATGTGAAGGTACGAACAAAAAGATTGTAACGTAAGACCCGGCCGCAGGCAAGCCCCAAACATTTATTTTTTATATTCAGATAAAGTTTTTAAAAATAAAATCCATAGATATTTTATATCTATGGATTTTATTTTTACAGCTTATCAGCAAGGTGTGTAACTTGTGATTTCGATTGATATATATATAAGGGATTATTATTGTAGTTATTGAAAAAGATTATCACACTGTACAAATCTTCACTCCTTGTTCCAAAGATTGAAGTTTATTTTTATTTTTAGGAATGAACTCCTGCCCTACAAAACCATCATAACCCGTTTCAACAATTGCTTTCATAATCGCAGGATAAAATAATTCCTGTGTTTCATCAATTTCATTTCTACCCGGCACGCCGCCTGTGTGAAAATGTGCAATATATTTAATATTATCTCTTATAGTACGAATTACATCACCTTCCATAATTTGCATATGATATATATCATACAAACATTTAAAATTTTCCGATCCCACTCTTTTGCACAATTCAACTACCCATGAAGTGTGGTCGCATTGATAATCCTTATGGTCGACTTTGCTGTTTAAAAGCTCCATAACCATATTTACTTTGTGCTTTTCGGCAATTTTTATCACTTTTTGTATTCCTTCTTTACAATTTTTTAATCCGGTTTCATCATCTAGTCCATTTCTATTTCCAGAAAAGCATATTACATTCTTAATTCCGGCATTAGCCGCCTTGGGGATAAGGTCTTCATATAATTTTATTAATCTTTCATGATTGGCAAGATTATTAAAACCACCGGTTAAGCCTAAGCCCTCTCCCCAATTACCGCCTTCGGGCCAACCCATTGCGGATGTCATTCCATGTTTTTTTAGAATTTCCCATTCCGACGGCCCTGTAAGTTCAATAGATTGAAGACCCATTTTTTTTCCTGCAATCACCAACTCCTCAAAAGGAATGTCACCATAACACCAGCGACAGGTAGAATGCTTTATTTTACCTTTTAATACATCTAATGTTTCTTCGGCAGCCGCAAACCTCTGAGGCAAAAGAGATGCAAGTGATGATATCATCATGGTTTGAGAAACTTTTTTAATTACAGAACGACGATTCATAAAAATTTTATTTAAATTCTATCAATAACTTATGTATGTATAAAAATATAAGGCCAACTACCCTGCAAAATTTGTTAAGTATAGTTTCTTATTTTAAATCTGCTTCTCGTATAAAAATTAAAATAAAATATTTGGGCTTGCCTGCGGCACGGGCTCTACTTACAATCTTTTTGTTCATACCTCATAAAAAAGATTTTCACTGCAATCCCTAATCCAAAATAAATAAATCAGAAAAAATAAATGTAAAATATATTTATAATTATCGGTTTATCAATATCAATATATTCATAATTAAAAAATCGTCAAATTATATGACCCGCCATCTTTACAACAATGTGAATATCTTATAGAAAAAAGAAAAGATTGTGAACGAAAGTAAAATTGTAAAAATAACTCGCACAAACATCAGTTAATCATAACTATTTTTTTGAATAAATAGGATCGTATACCAAGCCAAATTTATTTAAAACATCCTGAGGCACTCCATCCCAATTATTGGGTACATTTCCTTTATAATCAAGATATTTAATTCCTGTTTCACTCGTAAAATAACCCGATGCAGTAAGATTTCGCATTAAACTAAAAAATGCAACTCCGGGTTTCATATTTACCTCGGCCTTGGCAGGGTATGCAATTTGATCAATTAATTGAATTTGTTGTTGGCCGGTACATTCTACAAACTTTTTATTGAACATTTTTAAGCATTGCATATCCATCCAATGTAAACCACCTCTCAATGGGGTTTGATTGTCAGGCATATCTTTAGCAATAAATTCTATAAATGCCGGTACTCCGGCTTCTGATGCACTTCCTGAACGTTCATCTTTAGGGATTATAATATCCACAAGTTGAGTTATCGTTTTCATTTCATGATCGTTGAAAAACTTTTGTTTCATTAAATCGGCATCCCTTTGTTGTTCTTCAGGGGTTCTTCCGTTTGCGAAATCATATTTCTTTTCATCATTTGGAAACGACTCATTCAATAATTGTTCTTGCTCCTTTGCTTCAGCAGTATCAACCCCGGTTAAAAACAATCCTGCAGTTAAAGGGCTTATTGACAATGCTTTTAATAAATCTCTTCTGTCCATGTTTTACTAAATAATTAATATTTACAAAACTTTTTAATAATTTAAACTTAAACTTAATTTATAAATTTTTCTTCTTTTTTTGATCGATAATAAAATCAGAGGCGCGCATCGATAAAGCTAAAATTGTCCAGGTAATATTTTTATCGGCTTGAGAAGTAAATGCAGCCCCATCAACAACAAATAAATTTTTAACATCGTGTGCCTGGTTATGACCGTTGAGAACTGATTTTTTAGGATCACTGCCCATTCTTGCTGTACCTGCTTCATGAATTATTAAACCCGGTGCTGCCAATCCATAATTTGTGTCCTGCCCCGGTTTATCCCCTAATGGAATTCCTCCCATATTTTTAATTATATCTTCAAATGTATCCTGCATGTGTTTGGCCTGCTTAATTTCATAATCACTCCATTTATAGTTGAAGCGGAGTACAGGAATACCAAATTTATCTACCACTGTCGGATCAATTTCACAATAATCGGTTTCTTTTGCAATTGCCTCGCCTCTGCCTGCCATACCAATATATGCACCATAAAAACGATGATAATCTTCTTTTAATGCTTTTCCATAACCTCCTCCCTGATGTTGCGTACCATCAGGCATGGGTATTTTTCCGTTTAATCCTTCAATTCCCCATCCAAAACCATATGCCGGCATACCCATTCCACCCCAATACTCGATATGATAACCTCTGGGGAAGTCGAGTTTTTTATTATCCAACCACCATGGAGTATAAACATGCATCCCTCCTACTCCATCTTCATTGTATCTTTTCCTGTCCATTAAAGCGGGTACAAATCCCGAACGGCTTGCACCTGTTGAGTCATGTAAATATTTACCCACCACTCCGCTCGAATTTGCCAAACCGTTTGGAAATCTACTTGATTTTGAATTCAATAATAATCGGGCGGTTTCGCATGTGCTTGCGGCTAAAATTACTATTTTAGCTTTTATTTGATGCTCTTCCAATGTATTTTTATCAATAAAAGAAACGCCGCTTGCCAAGCCCTGTTCGTTGGTTAAAACTTCGCGAACCATTGCATTATTTAGCAAATAAACGTTTCCTGATTTTATGGCAGGTTTGCATAAAACGGAAGATGCCGAAAAATCTGCATACACCTGGCAACCTCTATTACACTGGCTACAGTTAAAACATACTCCCCTTTCTTCATTTATTTGCTTTGTTAAAATAGAAAGCCTTGAAGGAATTACGGGAACATTTAAATTTTTTGCAGCTTTTTTAAACATTAATTCATGTAAACGCGGCTTTGGCGGGGGTAAAAAATGTCCGTCAGGTTCATTATAAATACCTTCCTTCGAACCAAATACACCAATTAACTTATCTACCTTATCATAATAAGGGCTAACATCATTATATGAAATAGGCCAATTATCACCCAGGCCATCAATATCTTTTCTTTTAAAATCATTAGGCCCGAAGCGAAGCGATATTCGACCCCAATGGTTAGTGCGGCCACCCAACATTCTGGATCTAAACCATTCAAATTGAGTTCCGGCAACAGTTGTATAAGGTTCACCATCTATTTTCCATCCACCCCACGCTGCATCAAAATCTCCAAAAGACCGTGTTGTGCCTGCTCCGCGACGAGGTGATTCGTAAGGCCATTTTAATTGCGTAATATATTTTGGATTCTGAGGGTCGTAATAAGGCCCTGCCTCAAGTAAAACAACTTTTGCACCTGCTTTCGCTAACTGATGAGCTGCCATTCCACCACCTGCGCCCGAACCGACTATGCAAATATCATATTCTATTGCATTTTCTTTAATTTGAAACATATTGAAAAAACTTTAAAACTATTAATTGGAAATAGTAAACATACAAATTGTTATTTAAATGTTACAATTGAATTAAAAAATTTATTTTTTAATCTCTTCAATCTTATGCGATATTTTTTGTTTAAGAACCACTTTTTTCGAAGAAATTTTTTCTAATAAAGGTTTTAATATTTTCTCGGCATTAGAGTTAGTTCCGTTTAAAATCCCCATTTCCAAGGCTGAATTTTTTATCTGTTTTTCGGCTGCTTTATAGGCTTCATCAACCATTTTACCCTGTTCTAAAAAATAACCATTACTCACATCATAAACTTTAGATTTTTCGTGATTGATTTTGTATTCACAAAGTTCGGGATCCGGTAAGTAAATAATTAAAGTATCGCTTTTAACAGTAATATCACTTTTAGAAATTTTTGTCAGATCAATACATCCCGTAGCTTCACCCATCACAATTAATACAGCTTTGGCATTAGGTAAAAATTTATTGATTACATGATACTCGGTAGCTTCTTTCTCGTACTCCACAATATCTTTAAAATTATATTTTATTAATTCCAATTTTCCTAAAGAGACAATCTCTTTTAAAATTGTAGTCTGGTTTATTACAGGTTCTGAAATTGTTTCGTTTTTTAGCACATTTTTCCAGACATATAATAACAAAACGCCCAGTAAACCGAATAGCAAGGCCCTTAATAATAACTTTATGTTCATAATTTTTTAATTTAAATTTCGGGTAAGTATGACAGGTTATGGAAATTTAATTCCGTGTAATTTTCACCAATAATTACAAATAAAATCAATTAATTTTGTCCGTAAATTATTTATATGAAAATTGGATTTTTTGATTCGGGGATAGGAGGTTTAACAGTATTAAATGAAGCATTAAAAATATTACCCAATGAGAGCTATGTTTATTATGCGGATTCCGATAATGTTCCTTATGGCAATAAAAGCAAAGACGAAATAAAAAAATACGTATTTGAAGCGGTAGACTTTCTGGCAGCGAAAAAATTAAAAGCTCTTGTTATTGCATGCAATACTGCTACAAGTGTAGCTATTGAAGATTTAAGAAAGTCTTTCCAATTTCCAATAATAGGTATGGAACCCGCCGTGAAACCTGCTATAAATTTAAATAATCATAAACGAATATTGGTTTTTGCAACAGAACTCACCCTAAAAGAATCTAAATTTAATAATTTGGTTAATCAATTAGATAAGGGCCAGCAAGTTGATTTTATACCTCTTCAGGAACTCGTTACTTACGCTGAGAATTTTATTTTTGATAAAAAAATCATAAAAAAATATTTAAAAGAAAAATTGGCAAATGTTGATTTGGATGAATATGGTACAATTGTGTTGGGTTGCACACATTTCCCGTATTTCAAAAATGATATTCGTGAGCTTGTGCCCGCAGGTATTCAAATAATAGATGGGAACAAAGGCACCGTAAATCATTTAAAGAATATTTTAGGGGGAAATATCAATGAGGCAGATGGCGGTATTGAATTTTATCAATCAGGCAGACACGCAGAGAAAGCAAAATTTGTAAGGTATTTCGACAAATTTTAAGGAAATAGAACTCTCTTAAAATAATAATTAAAGAGGCTTTTTTTATATGACGTTCCTATCAATAAATCAAGACTAATTATAGGCAATTTACGCATAAACTTTATTGCGTTCGACTAATTTTCCGATAATATCCCTTAAGGCATACTTTTTTAAAAGCTTAGCAAAAATAAACACTTGCTTATGCGATTCTTACCAACCCGTATTCATGGAATAATAGATTACATCACGGGTACTTTTCTAATTTTTGTTCCGGCAATATTTGGCTTGCCTTATAATAAAATTGAGGGCTTAATAATAGTCATACTTGGTATAGCAGCTATTGTTTACAGTTTTTTTACCGATTATGAATTGGGAGTAAAAAAAATTATTTCAATGCCTGTGCATTTGAATCTGGATTTTTTATCCGGAATTATTCTTGCCTCTTCTCCATGGATATTCGGATTTTACGGGCAGGCTTATTTACCACATGTTTTATTGGGGGTTTTTGAAATGCTCGCTTCTTTAATTACAAAAAAAACTACATCGGCTATTTTTAAAAAATAAATCAAACCTTTTTCAATTTATATATAAAAATTATGAACAAAAATTCAGAATTAACACTTCCGCCTAATTGGAAAAAGATCAAACCGGTTGCTCCGGGTGTGGTGGATGTACCGCTTATTATTGTTAATGCTTATTTGGTCGGCACAAGCAGCTCTTGGGTTTTAATTGATGCGGGTTTACCTTTTAGTGCAAAAGCAATAAAAAGAGCTGCTGAAACTTGCTTTGGGGAAAATGCAAAACCAAAGGCCATTATACTTACTCATGGCCATTTTGATCATGTAGGCGCCTTAAAGGATTTAATAAAAGATTGGAATGTACCTGTTTATGCTCATAAATTAGAATTACCGTATTTAAACGGCAGTTCAAGCTACCCTCCGGTTGATGCAACTGTGGGAGGAGGTGGAATGACGCAGTTGTCAAGAATATTTCCAACAAAACCATTAAAATTAGGCAGGAGATTAAGAGCATTACCGGAAACCGGTGAACTTAAAGAAATGCCGGGTTGGACTATTATTCACACTCCCGGGCATTCGCCGGGGCATGTTTCTTTTTTTAGAGAGCAGGATAAAGTTTTGATTGCCGGAGATGCATTTGTAACTACCAAACAGGAATCTTTAATTTCGTCCATTAAACGTCCGATGGAAATTAACAGGCCGCCTGCTTATTTTACACAGGATTGGAATGCAGCAGAAAGTTCAGTTAAAAAGTTAGCGGATTTAAACCCACTTATTGTTGCAACCGGACATGGATTGCCTATGAGCGGCCCTGCAATGTTAGAAGATCTTAAAAAATTATCAGATAACTTTAAAAATACAATACCGAAAAAAGGAAGGTATGTTAAAGAAGCTGCAAGATTTGATGAGAATGGTGTAACTTATATTCCTAAAGCAGTGCCCGACAGGTTACCAACCTTGATAGGTTTGTTCAGCGCCGGCATTATAACGGGGATAACTGCTTATAAAATTTTAAAAAAGAGAAATCCATAAATATTTCAAAAAAAAACAAAGCATATCTCTTAAATCATTTATTCGTTTATAGGAAATTATAAATAGAAACTAATAACTGAGGAAGCAATTGCAGGCATTAGTTTCTATTATTTTTACAATCTTCTAATTCTTTTATCAATATCTCTTTCTCTGCACGGCATTCATTTTTAAGCAACTCAGCTTCCATAACAGCCTTTTTAAAAGGTGTTATATCGCGGGAAATACCAAAAGTACCGACCGTTTTCCCAAAACTATCTCTTAAAGGAAATTTTTTAGTTGATATGTAACTAATTGATCCATCAATTAATGTGTCTTTTTCTTCAATCTCAACCGGAATACCGGTTTGAATTATTTCTTGTTCTGCTTCATACTTTGGCTGAGCTTCCTCGTCTGAAACAAAATCAAAATCACTTTTTCCAATTAATTCATTTACGTCATTTATTTTTGCTATTCTTAAAAAAGACGTGCTGACACGTAAAAACCTACTTTTCTCATCTTTAAAGTAAATGGTATCATCGGCACTTTCGAGGAGTGATTCGAGCAATGCCGAAGTTTGGTAAAGTTCAAACTGCACTCTTTCCATTTCCTTATTCCGCCTGCTTAAGTCTTCCTGAATTGCTTCTAATTCTTCCATATTTTGCCTGGCTTCCTCTTCTTGAGC
Organism: Spirosomataceae bacterium; assembly: GCA_965248855.1. Taxonomy (GTDB): domain Bacteria; phylum Bacteroidota; class Bacteroidia; order Cytophagales; family 172606-1; genus CBDFKQ01. The sequence continues at coordinate 501,774 of CBDFKQ010000012.1, forward strand.
CTGTAACTCTATAGATCTCTGTTGCGCTTCTTCTAATAGAATCCCCATCTTACTTCCGCTTCTGGCGTTTAATATGGCTGAAGCGAAAAAAGCACCGGCCTTTTCAATAAACTCTATTTCATATCCTTCCAGAGCCTTAAAGCTTGCAAATTCTAACATTCCTTCAGTGAGCCCATTGTATTGCATTGGCATAACAGCTATAAATGCCGGTGAACTATCACCCAAGCCTGAAGTAATGGTTGTATATCCTTCAGGAACTTCATAAAGTAAAGTTGACTCACCTTCTAAAAAGGCCTGACCTACCAAACCCTCACCTATTTTTATTCTTTTTTCTGCAAATTTTATTCGATCAAATGCATAACATGCCATCAGTTCTAAAAAATTTTCTCCATCATTATTTAAAACAAAAACACTGCCCTGCTGTACATTAAGATATTTGACAAGGAAGCGAACTGCCAGTTCATACATTTTTTTTGAATCATCCTGATTGTTTCTAACTAAAATAGAAAATTGTGTTAAACCTTCATTTAACCAAAAACGCCTCTCATCTTCAATTTTTTTGGTTTTAAGCCATTGCTCCAACTTTGACAGTTCTCCGGCAAGGTTATCGGTATTTAATAATATATTTTTATCATTCATTCCCTCCCACTCGGCTTCATGTTTGCCGGATGATAATTGCCTGACGAAAGCCGTTATTTTTTGAAGGTTACCAAGAAAAATATTCTTTATTTCTTCTAATTTTATTGTCGATTGGTCCTCGCCCGAATCAAATAAATATTTTCCGTTGTTAACTTTGAGAAAATCGATTAATTCATGTGACGTTGCTTTTGATTTTTTAATATTTTTAAATGTTACTGTCAAAAGAACAAGAATGAGAAGGATCTGAAACGATTGCAACACGATAGATATTCGGGTAGAAGGAATACCGAAAACATGAGTTAAAAAAAATATACTTAAAATTACTAAAAGCAATAAAGAAACCAGCAGAATTGTAATTAAATACTCTCCAATTTTATTTTTCATATATAATATTTTAATATTATCGGGAAAATAATAATAATATTAAGATATAAATAATTATCTATATCTTAATATTTAAAGAATAAGTATTTTAATTTTAAAAATAGAAATGTATTGCCTTTTTTTAAGCAAGGCTTTTTAAACCATATTCTTTACTCAAAGTTATTACCCTGGCCAATTTTGCCAAGGCTGTTTGATGATTTTTAACATATGGGTTAGATAAATCCCATACATAGCCGGCCAAAACCGAGCAAATCATATTTTTAATTTCGAGGTTTTGTTCATCAGAAAAGAAAATTGTATCAAGCGTGCCTTCATACCAAGCCATCACATAAGAGCGAAAAACATTTACTCCCTGCATTACCGGCTCCATATAATCTTTTTCCCAATCTACTTTTTCACCTTTTAATGTTTTAATAACTAAATGTGCTGCATTTTGGCTCGAAACAGTTGCAAGTGTAACTCCGGAAGAAAATATCGGATCTAAAAATTCTGTTACGTTACCGGTTAAAACAAATCCTTCGCCATAAAATTTATCGGTTGTTGATGACCATGATTCCAGTATTTTTGGATCAAAAACAAATTCAACATCTTTAAATCTTTCACTCAGATAAGGTTCTGATGCAATTAAAGTCCTTAATTGTTGTTCATCATTACCTTCAATTTGTTTAAAAAATTCGGAGTCACCAACAAAACCCATAGAAGTGATACCATTTGAAAATGGAATTACCCATACCCAAACTCCTTTTTTATGTACTACCACCGTTATTCTGTTCGGCTCATCTACCGTTGATCTTTTTGTATCAACTGTGTGCGCAAACAATGCTTTGCGAGGTGCCAGGTTAGATGGCCTGTCGAGGTTAAATAAACGAGGAATAACTCTGCCATATCCACTTCCATCAATAATAAACTTTGCTTCAATTTGCGATTTATTCCCATTAATATCTTCAACTGTAGTAACAGAATCAGTTCCTGTAAATACAATATCGGTTACTGTGGTTTGATAATGAACGGGAACTCCCATTTTTTCAACTGTATCTGCAAGTGTTTTATCAAATTCACCACGGGGCACTTGCCAAGTCCAATTCCAACCTTTTGTATATTGATCTTCAAATAAATAATCACAAACTTTTCCGTCCTTAACAAACTTGGCACCGAATTTTTTTTGAAATCCTTTTTCTTTAATGGCTTCTACAAAACCTGCTTCGGTTAATGCTTCCATACATCGAGGCAACAAACTTTCACCTATTACAAATCTTGGAAATTGCAATTTTTCTACAATTTTTACTTTAAAGCCCGCTTTATTTACAATAGAGGCCGCAACAGTACCTGAAGGACCCGCGCCTATTACCAATACGTCAACTTTTTCTACATTCATCAGATAATAAAAATTAATATGAAGATTTTTTCAATTTTGCATAGCAGAATGGAAAGCGAATATAATATAAAGTATAAAATAAAAATGAAAATTATTAGGGTTTAAATTTAAATGCTTTTTTAAAATATTGAAAAACAGATATCTATATATTCATAATTGTAAGGTTTATTGATTGAAATTGACGAAATTTGATTAAAGAAATGGTAAAATTTTAAACTTTAAATTTATAAAAATATGCTGCCTAAACTCACTGATAAAGCTGATTTTCAAATAGTATTGACCAAATTAATTTATAAACAAAAACAGTATTTATACCAAATTGCAAAGCTTGAATACAGGATTTTTATTTCTCTATTTAAACTTAACGAAGTGAATGAAAAAATAATAAAAGAAGAGGCCAACATGCTTTCAATTAAAAACGCTTTAATTGTGGTTGGAGAAGGAGAAGTGAGAGAAAAATTGAAAACATGGGAAATAAAAGCAGAATACAAACTTTTCCGATTACATCTCAGAAAAAGCAAAATAAACATTGCTAAAATTGTATTAAATCAGTCTAAATTATTGGAAATCAGCAAAGCACTTAAGGTTGTAGAAAATACGATTAATGAAATAGAAAATCAAGAAAAATTAATAACTAACGAAATATTCAAAACAAGCGAAAATTCGCACATAAAACCAATAATTTCATTATCTGAGAATATGAAAGGGACTCGGGAACCTGATAAGAAATATTATAAAAGTTTTAATGACCTAAAAGTTAAAATGGCTTCATAAATAATACTTTACCCGGAGGATAAATCAAAGATCGTAGAAATCATTTTATAAAATGGTATTTGTATTAACATTAGGCTTTTTCGGCATAAGAGCCCGAGCGGAAATATATAAAGAAGTCCCACCTCGATGAGACTTCTTTATTACAAGATAACGAATCTTTGAAAGTTTACTTTATACCAAATGCCGGATAGTGTGCCTTCTGACTTATTAAAATCCAACTGATGCCTGAATCATAAAGCCATTAAACTTTCCGCCTGAGCGTATATCAGTGGCGGCAAAGTTTTTATATTCCTGGTTCACATATTCTGCTTTCATCATGATATTTTTAGTAACAAACCATCCTATGGAACCAACCATGCGGTTAATGGTGATGTTATTATTTTCCCCGGGCAACTTTGCCACAACTGAATTATAACGGGCACCTATCCAAATGTTTTCTTTGTTGCGTGGAAATCTATAAATAAGATCAGCCGCATATTGTGTGGCGGTGCGCATGTTTCTTTCAGTTATAATCCTACCCTGCGCCATTTCATACGTGCCGAAAAACTCAATCCCCATATATTTGACAAAAGGATTGATCATAAACGTTGTAACTTGTTGGCTGAAACTAGGATTGTAACGCCCTGAGAATGCATCATTTCCTCCCGAAATCGCAGTTGTATTTTCCATTATATAATAATAACGGGAACCGGTTCTGTCGCCAAAAAATAATGAGTTGCCGGCGGCACTTTTTACTGAATAGATAGAACCCATTAATCTAAGTCTTAATTTTTCTGTCACCTGCTTATCGTATCCGATTTTACCATGAAAGGCAGGAGAGTATTTATTTAATTGCCCGGTTGCAGAGTCAATTTTTGTTGCCCCTAAAACCGTTGGGTTTAGCTGGCCATTGGTGATACCGGCCATGGCAATAAACCCGCTCTTCGGATGGAAGTATACTTCTCCACCGATTTCCGTTGCGAATTCATCCATAATATAATTTTCCACAAAAGGATTGTGCATAGCATTTCCACCATCGCTTCTTCTATAATGCTGATCGCCATAATCCACTTCATAATCTCCCACTTTAATAGTTATACTTTCCATAATTTTATTGATCACATCGCTATGCAGAAAAAGTAATTTATCTATTTGAATATAACCACCCTTTACCCAAGTTTCCGAATGATGCCTAGAAGACAGGTACATGGTTAAATTTAAACGTATACCATCTTCCAGTTGCGCATCAATATTGAGATTAGCCATGGCAAGATTAAAACCGTTTTTGATACCTATTAATTGGTTAGAATTTACACCGGCGACTTTATATATCGGCATGGCGTTGTTTTCATGACTTAGCGCCTGGAAGTCTTGTGTAAAGTTCCCCCCAACCCTTACACTTGTTTTTTTAAAGGAGATCGTATCGTTCTTCGGCGTCTCAAATATATTTAGTCCATGCCTATCGTAAGGACGAAAATATTGAAGTCTGGCCTGTTGCGCTACAGCGGAATAACCAACCCACAAAAACATAACTATTAATGCCTTTATTGTTTTATATAATTTGTTCATTTTTTGTTATTTTAATTGATTTATGAAACTTGTTTTAAAATGTAGAGTGATCAAATCACCGGTTTTCAGCATTCCGAAAAGCGCTGTGGGCGGACTAATTCCAAATTCTGTCATTTTTATGGATTCTGAACCTTCAAAGAGCAGCGTTCCGTGTTTGGGCATTGATACTTTTGTTTGTAGGATAATTGCCTTTGTAAAACCTGCTATGGTTAAATTACCTTTAGCGGAAACGATATTTTCACCCGAGGCTGCTTTAACCGATTTTAGAGGCGAAGTGAGCGTGAAGGTAATATCAGGGTGAGCATCGGCTTTAAGCGCACTATATGTTTTGTTGCTCATGATAGAGTTTTTACCTTTAATAGAATGCACATTCATTATTATATGTAAACCATTCAGATCAAAGCTTTCATCTCCGTTTACATTCACACTTGCCGAACCGGTAACTTTTGTAACGGTTTCATCCCAGTCGTCATGGTTAGATGTGCCATGAATGGTAACAATATAATTTTTGTCAAGGACATAATTATCTCCAATAGAGAAGCCCATGCCTAGGATTATTAAAAGAATAACAGCAAAAAAATTAAGTATTTTCATCTTTTTAGTTTTATAGGTTGAATTTTAAATACAGTTTGTCTAGCCCTAAAAAAGTTTACATTATTCTGCTTTGGTAAAAAATTTACCATGCACCTTTGTTTGATAATTAATGAGACCGGAAATAATAATTTACTAAAAAGTATTTTTTCGTTTTACAAGAAATAATTTTCTATTGCCTGATTATAAATCAGGCAATAGAAAAAAAGTTAAGGATTTATAACATACCATTGATTCCCAACTCCTTGCCCTTTAACAGAACCTCTATTTTTGTCAGGAGCAAAAGTGTAAACTAAATGACCTTTGTAAGTCATTTGTTTAGGTGAACCGGTTATATCTGTTCTGGTAAAAGATCCAAAATCAGCTTTATTTAAGAGAGATGGTAAAACTAAAGCATCTTGAGCATTTACAATCGGCCAAAAGCTTAGGCAACCTCCTTTACAAGCTATCCCATCCGTCGAAGTTCCTTTGCTTATATCATCCATATTGTTGAAATAAAGGGTCATTCCTTTACTGATTAAAAATCGTTGATCTCCACCGGGTGTAAGAACGGTATCAACCAAAGCTACACTGTAGTTGGGTTTTGCAACCATCCATATTTTTTCAACTCCGTCTCCATTTGCATCTCCGGGTTTTTCCACATTTCCATATCCGGAAGGTGTATAGCGATAAAGAGGCCATTTTTTATATGTTGTTTGTTTTCCATCGGCAGTTGTTGAAAAATCATTTTTATCTAACCCTGCGGGTAAGTTAGCAAGATCGTTTGCAGTAGCTAAAAAAGGAGGCCATACAGCAGAACAACCACCGGAACAAGCTGAAGAAGCTCCGGATAAATCTTTCGCGAAAAAATAAAGTGCGTATCCACTTCCATCAGTTAATCTTTTTCCCAGTGTTGCACTGCTACTGTCAATTTTAATGGATGAAACAGTAGTTGTTGGGTTTGGATTTGTTGGTGAATAACTGCTGTTATTGCAGGCATAAGCAAAATAAATTATAGAGAAGGCAATAAGAAACCTGCTCAAAAAAAGTGATTTTTTTGATAATTTGAATTTCATAAAATTTAGGATTTTATTGTTTGAATCTAAGAATTAAAGTGCATAGCGGTTATTTATTGATATATTGATATCGTTTTTTTAATATTTTATTAAATAGGCACTTAATTTGTAGTTTAGCTCCCAAGAGCAACATTTTTGCTCTTATGATTTGTTACTTTTTTCCATAATGAAAAAAGTAACCAAAAAAATCAAGAAATCCCGAATGCTATCCGCGCACAACCCACCGCACATCCGCCGGAATTTCAGGCTTACACCTTCTAACTCTTACTTTCTTTTTTCCATAACTTTCTTTTTTTTGTTCTTATCATAATAAAATTATGTAGTACTTAAATGTCTATTTTATATTTTTTTATTTATTTAAAATTATATTTTAGAGATAAAAATACTCCGGAACTCAATAATTTAACCTTCCCATAACCAACACCTGCCAGAGGTAATTTTATAAAAGGCTCGGCTTGTAAAGAGATTTTTTTGCTGATTTTTCTTTCATAACCTATTGATAAGTTACCTATTGAAAAGTAGTGTGAATTTTGATTTGATATTTCCCAATCTTTATTCGCTGTAGGTCCATAATTATAAGAATATTCATAATTATAGCTTTCCTTTTTCATGATATAGGAGGATAAACCGGTAACCGCATATAGATTGTATTTATTTTTTATTAAAAAATTATATCTGACATTTAAGGGGATATCGATTACGTGGCAATTTCCTTTAACATTATATAATTCAATATTTTTATTACTTGTCCAGTAATTATTTTCCGGATGATAGTCAGAAGGTTTTGCCGAATAAACTTTAGTTGAATATATAAAACCGGTATTCATTGTAAAGCGTTTTGAAAATGAATAACCCAACAAAACACCAATATTTGATCCTACAGAGTTTAAATTTTTCAATCCTGTAAAGCTTAAATCGGGAGCTATTAAAAAGGTAAAATTAAACTTATAATCTTTATTTCTCTCCTTGGCAAGTAGAGGAATGGTGTCATTTTTAATTTCCAAAGTTTTATTTATTGTAGGTATGGTGTCCTTCCTGTTTGGCAATTCTTTCATTTTAATTAAACCTATACCGGTATTTGTTAAATTTGATTGATTAATTGGTTTATTTGGGAAAGAATGATCATTTTTAATATCTGCTTTTAGGAAATTATTTTGCTTTTTTAATTCAATATTTGGGTTTGATTTTGAGGGAAAAAGTGGTTTTATAGAAGAACCGGTTTTATAAGTTTCATTTACATTTTTGTAAATGAATATTTTTTCAACCTGAGCATTGTTCAATGGTTGTTTTTCTTTTATACTTTTTTCCATTTTAGATTTCTTCTCAATCTTTTCTCCATTTTTATTAATCAATTCTTTATAAGTTTCAGTGATTTCTGTTTTTTTATCTGATATTGAAACTTCATTTGAATTATTTATTTTGCGTAGGAGAATATCTGCTTTCTTCTTTCCTTCAACATTTAAAATTTGATTTTTTATTTCGGTATTACTTTTTTTATCCAGCGCAACTTTATCATTTGACTTAAAGGCTCCATTATTTTGTAGAAGAAAAAATATACAGGCAAGCAAAGCGAGTTCGATTGCTATAAATATTTTAACTCTCTGATAAATTATTTTAATCCAATCATCATCAAGCTTTTTTTGCATGGCCGTCCATCCCGCATTGGCAGTATCAGGCGGCCGATGATAAAAAGCAGCTTGTTTAAAAAGATCGTCTAAATCTTCATCCGGTATATCTTGCATACAGATCTTTATTACATTTTTTTACTAATTCTCTTAAATTAATCCTTGCTTTTGCCAGGTTAGATTTGGATGTACCTTCGGATATTCCTAATTTTTTGGCAATTTCTTCGTGTGTAAACCCATCAATCACAAACAAATTAAATACTGTTCTATACGCCGGTGAGAGTTGCTGTATAATTTTCATTAAATCTTCGTACGATAAGTCATTTAATACATTATCTTCATAATGATGGCTTTGCGAATATTCATTTATATCTTCATGGTATTTATGTTTTTCATTCGCACGGAAATAATCGATGGCCGTGTAAATAGTAATTTTTTTTAACCAACTTTTAAATAATGGATAAACTAATTTATCGGGTACAGAAAATTTTAAAATATCCCTGAAAATTTTCATAAAAGAATCATTCACAACCTCTGTTGCTTCTTCATTATCTTTTGAATACCGCAAACTGATGTTCATGGCATAACCATACAGGATTTTATATAAAGTTTCCTGACTTTTTCTGTTTTGGTTACGACATCCTTCTAAAAGGATTATGAATTGCGAATCATTCAAATTGCTTTCATTTTCACTTACAATATACTGTTCGGCTCGTTTGAACCAAAGGTTGCCTTAGTAGAAAATAAAAAGAGGTGATCCCATTTTTAGTATCACCTCTTTATTTCTAACTACAGAAAATATAATGCTTATTTCTTTATTTTCAAGTACTTTAATATATCATCATATGCACCACTTTCGTTGGAATATAAGGCATAATTTTTGGCAGTAGCAAACCATTCCCTTGTTGAAGGGCGGTGTTTATCAACTGCATTTTTTAAATCGGCATTGGTGATGTTTATTATTCTGCCTTCTTTTAAGGATTGAGGAAGTTTGGCTTCGATTGCTATATCTATTACTGCTTTTATATCTGCTCCGGAATAATCTTCAAGAAATTTTGCAATTTGTTCATAATTGATTTTTTCTGTTGGCTTGCCTTTCAAAAAAAGTTGTAGAATTTCTTTTCGTGCTTCAATGTCAGGAGGCTGAACAAATATCACCCGATCAAACCTTCCCGGTCTTCTAAATGCGGCATCCAAATACCAGGGGCAATTGGTAGCTCCTAAAATCAATAAACCATCGTTTGAATATTTTATTCCATCCAGTTCATCTAAAAACTGGTTGATTAAAAATCTTCCTGCGGCTTTGCGCATATCAGTTCGGCTTGCACCCAATGCATCAACTTCATCAAAAAATAAAACACATGGTGCATTAACGCGTGCTGACTGAAATATTTCATGTAAATTTTTTTCGCTGTTCCCAATCCACATATCCAAAACCTCATTAATCCCTACAGAAATAAAATTGGATTTAATTTCACCTGCAGTTGCTCTGGCGAGCATGGTTTTTCCAACTCCGGGAGGGCCGTATAATAATATTCCTCCACCTGTTTTTTTTCCGTATGCTTTATAAATTTCCGGATTACTGAGTGGGTATATTACTTTTAATGATATTTCTTCCTTAATCCCGTTCATTCCACCAACGTCTTTAAAAGAAATTTTCGGTTTTTCGATGCTTGCATTTAAAAGCATTTGTTCAATGTCGTCATCACTTTCAACTACCGCATTGCTTAGCGCAGCACCGGAATCAAGCATTTTTTTATATAGAATATTTTCAAAATCATCATCAATAAGATTAATGTTAACTACTATTGCTTTCTCATACAAACGCTTTGCTTCTTTTAATTCATTATTTTGAAAATGAATTTTAGCAGATAAAATTAATGCCTCTCCATAATAATTTTGATTTTCGGTAATTTCTTCAAGAATTATATTGGCTATGGATAGCTTCTCCAATCGGAAATAACTTTCGGCCAGTAGGATTTTAATAAAATTATCCTTTGGCGACAGTTCCAACACATCTTTAAAAGCCAGAGTGGCTTCTTCATATCGTGCCATTTTAAAAAGTGTTTCTGCAAGTATTTTTCGAAGTGGTAAATTTTCCGGAGAGTGCTTAATTGCTTCTTTTAAACTATCTATTTGTTCCTGATCCATCTTACATTTAAATTATTTACAAAATTAACTATTTAAAATATTTGTTTCGAAAAAATAAATTATAATTATCAATTTATCAATATCGTTTTATCAATATTTTTCTTTCGAATAAATTAATTTTTTCTAAAATTTTTAATATAACTCGTTTTAAAAACAAAAATATTACATTTTAAATGTAATATTTTCAGTAATATTTATTAACATTGCAAAATTTAGAATAATAAATAGTTACTTTCTAATAAGTTGAAGAATTAATATTTAGATAATTTTAATTTATAACTTATTGTTATTTTATGAAACCATTCATATATATCTTTCTCTTTTATAGTTCTTGCTTTTCTCTTTTAAAGGCTCAAGCTGATTTTATATCATTTGACCTAGAGAAAAAAATGGCTGAAATAGACCTTCCCCAAGATACATTTTCTTTTAGGGTTCATGCTTTAAATAGTAATAGAGTTATTAAAGCTACTGTTTGGAAAGAAAATAATAACATAATACAATCTTATATTGATACGGTTTTACATTTAACGAATTTAAAAGCCGGTAAACATATATATGTTTTTACTGCTACCAATACCAAAAATTATTCAGTTTCGGATTCAGTTAAACTTATAGTATATCCTCAACCCATTATCAATACCAGTTCAGATACTAATTTGGTCGACCCTACTTCGGATTTTGTATTGAAAATAAAAGGATCGGGTTATTCTGACATGAGCAGTATAAAAAGTTATTCTTGGTCACAAATATCAGGACCTAAAAAATTTACATTTTCGGGTGAAACAACCTCAAATTTCTCTATTTCGGGATTAGATTCCGGTAAATATGTGTTTAAATTTACAGTAACCAATGCAAGAGGTAAGTCAGTTTCTAAAAATGTATCAGTAATTGTAACCAAAAAAGAAAAACCCGTTGAACCTCCACAAGTTGCCGGAATTAAACCAAGAAAGATTTTTGCGATCAATAAAGAGGATTTTTGGGAAATTGAGAATATTGAAAATTTCCCGGATTATAAGGTTTTAATTATTAATGAAGCAGGCCAAAAAGTCTTTAATTCTACTTTCTATCATTCTAATCCTTGGACTGGTCAGTTAAGTGGAACCCGTATTTCTGAAGGGGCTTATTTTTATATTATTATAGATAAGTTAAATAATGAAGTTTTAAAAGGAAGCTTACTGGTAATCCGGTAATATAAAAATCCTTAATCTATAAATGAAGAAACTTGTACTTATAAATTTTGTCTTTTTTAGCTTAAGTTTCGCATTTGCGCAAGAGGTTCCGCTTTATATAAATACTTATAATAATATTTATTTACAAAATCCTTCAATGGCAGGTTATGACGGACATGGAATTATTTACCTTACAGCTCATAAGCAAATTATAGCAGGCAGGGATGATGCACCACAATATGGAACCTTATCATACCACGCACCTATAGGTAAAACCCGAAGCGCCATTGGATTTGTAGCAAATTATTTTAAAAGAAGTTTTTTAAACACCACAGGAGCAACGGCAACTTTTGCTCACAGAATAGATTTTGATGCAAATCAACATGTTCGCTTTGGCCTATCCATAGGCATTAGTAGTAATAATATCGATATTACTATATTGGACAATGTTAAAGATCAAGTTTTTTATAATCAAATAGTTAAGAAAACAGTTGTTAATGGACAATTTGGAATAAGTTATCAATTAAAGAAGTTTAACTTAGGTGCTTCATTTCCAAGGTTGTTCAATAATTATACAACTGACTCCCTAATAATTAAAGGTTTTTATCCTTTAAAAAGTTTTATTTTATTTACTACATACAAATTTAATATTTCTTCTGATATTACTTTCAAACCTTTATTATATTACCGATCCTCTCAATTTAACTCCTCACAATACGAAGTTAATGGAATAATTAATTATAAGGAACAAATCTGGGCAGGTGCAACTTACCGTGAAAACTATGGTACAGCTATAATGATTGGAGTGAGGGCAAAAAATTTAAGTATTGGGTATGCATATAAAATACCTAATGCAAGTCAATATAATTATGCTAACCCCGCCCACGAAATTCAGCTTGCATTACATTTTAAAGAGTCGATAAAAAAACTGGACCTAGTTGATAGTGAGCAACAAAGAACAGACTCATTAACAGTAAAAAATTTACCGGAACCTGATAAATATGAGCCTGATGTAAGAGTAGCAACTAAAGAAGGTGATCATCCGTTAGAATTACCGGTAAACCATTATATAGTTGTCGGTTCGTTTAAATATGAAGCCAATGCAAAAAAATTAATTACTCAATTGAAGAGTAATAAATTAGAAGGCAAGTTAGGATACAATGCATCTAATCAAAAATATTATATATATATCTTTAATACAAAAGATTACGATAAGGCAGTGGAATATTTTAATGTACTTAGAAAAAAGCCCGGTTTTGAAGATACCTGGATATTAAAAATTATTGAAGAATAATGTTTTTTTTAATGTCTTCTTCTAAAATTTAAATTATAGTTACTTATTTTGGATGCCATGAAAAATTTTGCTACATCTCTCTTAACGCTTATTTTGTTTTATCTTTCGCATCTAAATGTGTGTGCCCAAACAAATTTTGTTTTTGCGTATGAAGGATTTGATTATTTAAATTCATTACCAATTAGCATGAACAATGGAAGTGAGCAAGTGAACACATCTTCAGTGATAAAATATTGGAAAAATTCCAATGGTTGGGCCGGTGATTGGGTAGTTGCAGATAAAACTTCAGGAACTAAAATCAACACAGGTTATACAATATTAAATACTCCTAACAGTACTGATTATACCGCAGGTATAAAAAATATTGTAAGTTCCGGGCACTCCGCCCAAGGTGGATTTCTTGGAGGAAATGTTTATGCAGGTAGAAGACTACAAACCAGTACCGGTGGCCCTTTTGCAAATAATATTGATCTGACCCCCTCTCAAGGTTTAATAACAAAACCACACCCAAGTTTAACAGGAAAAATTGGTAGGGATGGAACAACTTTATATCTCGGCTTTTTATTTCAAAAAGTAAAATATGATAATGATTCCGTATTTATTACCTTACATAGTAATCCAAATGTTTACGATGCCTATGGGTTAGGTAAAACGATTTCAGTTGGATATTTTGGTCCGGGTTCAGGTTCAAATAAATCCGACTTTGGAGGAAAAAAATATTGGGGAATTAGAGTAAATGATAGTGTTTATATTAATTCTACACAGGACAGTACTGAAATAAAAGCTGGAGCAAATCCGTCATTAATTGTGCTTACTATTACTTTTAACTCAGCAACGGGCAATGAATTTTCTTTAACGGTTAATCCACCAGTTATAGGAACCCCGGTTGCGTCATTGGGAGAAGTTTTACCATTGCCGAATATTACTGTAACGCCATTTCCTACCGGCGATTTTTCTTTTACCTCAATAGCATATTTTGGAGGAGGTTCAGCCGGGGCAAGTACTATTGATGAAATCCGTTTTGCCAGTTCATTTAATTATGCTTCCCAAGCATCGGAGGTGGTGTCTCTAGTAAGCGGCTTATGTTTAGGAAGTTTGGGTGATAATGTTTACCCTCAGGGTACTTTTGGTTATCCCGGTGATGATGAATTTGGGGCAGGTACCGCTGGAGGACCTCCAGGATCGGGAGATACTTTAGCTGTAAACCTCCCTTGTAATGCCCCGAATGATGTTTGGTGGAAAACTACACCCGTTTATATTAGGAAGTACAAGAGCCCCTGGAAAGATTTCACACCTCCAAATACTTATAACTATGATTCATATAATAGTGTTCTTTGCAGTGCTCAGATACAGGATAACGAATATTCTATAGTTTCAGAATTGCGAAACAGTCGGGGAACTGATCCTGCGTTAAACTGTGGAGGGGCGCCTGTACCAGAGTGGATTTCAAAATATGCACCCAGTGGCAAACCTAACGATTATATGATGGTTATTAACTCTGCTTATAAGCCTTTAATATTGTATCAACAAATCGTACCTGGGTTATGCAGTAAGATTAAGTATGAGTTTAGCCTTGATATCATAAATATTGTACATGATGCCCGCATATCTTTTAGTAATCCTAACGGTTGTGTTTTAGGATTCGATCCAAGGTGTGATACTCTTTTAGAACCCGGGTGTCAACAATATTCCCAATTTATTAATTCTTCTTTAGGTACCAACAACGGAGCAGTAACTGATGGTTCTACTTCTGCGAATAATACCAGATATACAGTTGCTCCGGATTTAGAGTTTTTAATAAACGATGTTATAGTTTATACATTACCTTCACCAATTCCAAACGACTTCGATTGGCATAAAATTGGTTTTACATTTAAAACAAAAGATCTTTTACAATCCAAGTATGACGCAAATGGAAAAACAAAGGGTTCTGCTGGCTTCGACCCTACCAAGCCTGCATTACAATTAACAATTCGTAATAAAGCCCCCGGTGGGGATGGAAATGATTTAGCTGTTGATAATATTAGGTTTATACCATGTGGCCCATCAGTAAGCTTTAGTAAAAGTGGAACTGCTTGTACAGTTAAAGCGACTGCCAGTCTCCCCTCAGATTATAATAATATTATTTGGCAATATGTTGGCGATACACTTAATATAACTAAATGGGCACCTATTCCTGTTCCAATAACTTTTATAGATTCAACTACAATTAATATTATTTTAGATAATATTAATGCAAATTTTCACATTCCTCCTAAATCTTATATAAGAGCAATAGTAGGAGGAAGTGGCTATGACATTACCAATCCAAAATGTAGAATTGCTTCTAAGGGTCAGTATGTTGATTGCATAACCCCCCTCCCGGTTGGCCTACTATCTTTCACAGCTAATAAAGTAAGTGATGGAGTTTCTTTAAAATGGGAAACAAGTTATGAGCATAACAACGTTAAATTCATTATTGAGCGGTCGGGAGAGGACCAGAAATTTGTGGATATTGGCAGTGTAGATGGCAGAGGAAATTCAACTGATAAAACTATTTATTATTTTAAAGATCATACACCACTATCGGGGAATAACTATTATCGGTTGAAGCAGGTTGATTATGATGGAAAAACGGAAGACTCAAAAGTTATCACAATTAATTTTTCAGGATTGATTTCTGTGTATCCTAACCCTGCAGATAAAAATTTAATAATTTACTTTGGCGATAATTCACCAAGCGACAGTAAAGTTAATATCAGGTTTGTAAATGCATTGGGTAAAGTAATTAGTGAACAGAACCCTACAATTAATAAAAATGAAAATCAAATAATACTGGAAAATTTACCAACATCTAATGGTGTGTATTATTTAGAAATCCTGTATCAGAATTCAATAACGGTTAAAAAGATAGTTATATCGCATTAAATTTTCTTAAAGGTTTGTAAAAATAGAAAAGTGTTAGATTAGTCTCTAACACTTTTTTTATGTCTGAATTAGGATTCAACGATTATAAGATTTTAGGATTTATTTGTTTTGACTAAAATATTGTTTTATCAGTATTTTGATAATTATTACAAAAGAATTCTATTTTAGAAAAAAGCAAAATGTTCCTTTTCGTAAAATCCTAACTCAGATAAAATAAATAAAAAGAGGCTCTTCTTAAAAAAGAAGAGCCTCTAAAAAATTATTATTATTAAAGAATAGATTCTGCTAAAACAACGACTTTATTATTCAAAACTTCAACGATTCCACCTTCTATTTGGAAAACCTTTTCTTCAGTTGCATTTTTAATTACAATACTGCCTTTTTCTAAAGTACTTATTAGAGGCGCATGGTTTTTCAATACCTGAAAAGATCCGTTTGTGCCGGGTAAAGTTGTCGATAAAATTTCGCCCGAATAAACCTGCTTATCAGGGGTAATAATTTCTAAAAACATATTTTTTTCAATTAAAAAAACTGTACTTTTAATTTATAGTGTAAGCAATAATATGCTTTTGCTACAATGTTATTTTGCTTCTGCAAGCATTTTTTCCCCTTTTGCAATGGCTTGTTCAATATTACCAACAAGGTTAAAGGCTGCTTCAGGTAAATGATCAAGTTCTCCATCAATAATCATATTAAAACCTTTAATGGTTTCATCAATGGTAACTAATACACCTTTTAATCCTGTAAATTGTTCTGCCACATGGAAAGGTTGGGAAAGGAAACGTTGTACCCTGCGCGCTCTGTGAACTGCAAGTTTATCTTCTTCAGATAATTCGTCCATACCTAAAATTGCAATAATATCCTGCAACTCTTTATAGCGTTGCAATATTTCTTTAACTCTTTGAGCGGTATCATAATGTTTGTCACCAAGTATTTCAGCGGATAAAATCCTGGAAGTAGAATCCAAGGGATCAACTGCAGGATAAATTCCTAATTCAGATATTTTTCTGGAAAGTACTGTAGTAGCATCTAAGTGAGCAAATGTTGTAGCTGGCGCTGGATCTGTTAAATCATCAGCAGGTACATATACTGCCTGAACAGAAGTAATTGAGCCACGTTTTGTGGAAGTAATACGTTCTTGCATAGCACCCATTTCGGTTGCTAATGTTGGTTGATAACCAACAGCAGAAGGCATACGACCTAACAAAGCCGATACTTCTGAACCCGCTTGTGTGAAACGGAAAATATTATCAATAAAAAATAAAATATCACGTCCTTTACCGGTTCCATCACCATCTCTAAAATGTTCAGCGACTGTTAAACCAGATAAAGCAACACGGGCACGAGCTCCGGGAGGTTCATTCATTTGTCCGAAAACCAATGTAGCTTTTGAATCTTTTAATGCTTCTGGATCTACTTTACTTAAATCCCAACCACCTTGTTCCATTGAATGTTTAAATTCCTCTCCGTAACGAATTACATCAGATTCAATAAACTCACGCAATAAATCATTTCCTTCACGTGTACGTTCTCCAACGCCGGCAAATACTGAAAGCCCACCATAAGCTTTTGCAATATTATTTACCAACTCCATAATTAAAACTGTTTTTCCAACTCCCGCACCACCAAATAAACCAATTTTACCACCTTTTACATAAGGCTCCAATAAATCTATTACTTTAATTCCTGTAAATAAAACTTCGCTCGAAGTAGATAAATCTTCAAAGCGGGGTGCATTACGGTGAATTGATAAACCTTTATCGGATTTAGGTTGGGGAATACCATCAATGGCTTCACCAACTACATTAAATAAACGTCCCTTTATTTCATCCCCTGTAGGCATAGTTATAGGAGAACCTAAATCAATAACATCTAAACCTCTTTGTAAACCATCAGTACTATCCATTGCAATAGTACGAATTCTGTTTTCTCCAAGATGTTGTTGACACTCCAATATTACTTTTTGACCATTGAATTTTGTTACTTCCAATGCATCCATAATATTTGGCAGGCGCGAGCCTTCCGCTTCAAAGCTAACATCTACTACCGGACCAACAACTTGGGTAATTTTGCCTGTATTTTTAACCATTTGTATGAGGAATTGTATGAAAAATGATTTATAAAATCAAAAATTTATAACTTATTAATTATAATGCGTTTCGGGTTGCAAAACTAACTGATAAATTTTTGTTCTGCAAAAAAAACAAAATATAATATTATTAACTTAAGCTATGAATAAAAATATATTAATACTAACCCTTAATTGAGTTAGTATTAAAACATATTAAAACTAAATATCATGGAAATAATTTATGGCATGAATTTATTAAATGGTTTCTTTTTTTGGGGATACTATGGAAACTACTTTTTAATTTATTTTGCCTAATATTATAAAACTTTATAAAGATTAAAGTTTTATAATATCAAAAACACAATATAGGTATATTCATAAATCATCCGGTATTAAATTATCCTACATACATATATAGATAACTTAAAACCGGCATAAAGATTAAATCTTATACTTTATATTTTAAAACCCACAGTTAGTGAAACCATCCTGTTTCTGGTACCTGATGGATTATTATAAAAATCGTTCATACCAAACTGACCCAATAAATCGATTTTTAAATATTTTATATCAACACCTAAGCCGGCACTTACACTGAAAATATTTTTATTAAAATCATCTTTTGTAAGTTTAGCAGAACTGTTATGCACATTTAAAATATGTGAGTAAACTCCTCCTGCCATTAACCTGAAATTAGATTTCTCATCATGGCTTTGAAATATTTTATACCCTGCCAATAAAGGAATATTTAACATGGAATAATCAAGACTGCCGTATACTGTAGTTTGATTTACATTTGCACCTTTTTTTGTTAAATCAGTTGATGTGGCGAGATAATCTATCTGTGGCTGAGCAAAAAAACGATATCCTATGCGTGCATAAACACCAAATGTATAACCGCCCCAAGTTTGTGAATCCTGATATTTGTCTTGTGCATCAGCATTCGAAACAGCTACTCCTGCATGGGCACCATAGTGAACCAATCTTTGTGAAAATAACGGAGAGCAGGAAATTAAAAATAAAATGGCGATAAAAATGTAATTCTTTTTCATGTTAATGGGTAGTTTGGTGAGTAATTTTAAAATTTAATTAATTGTTTTATCTGGTTTTGTATTAGTTGATTATAAATGTCAAAAGTAATCTTTCCTTCGATTAAATGTTCTTTTATATTTCCTAATTTTACCTGCAAGCCTATTTGATTTACATGCATAAAACTTAAAACATCAGAAAAATGACTTAACGCCATTGCTCCTCCCTGCACACCTGATGATAAACCAACCAATGCTGCTTTTTTATATTGCATTGCATCAGGATATTTTAAACCATCAACAAATGCCTTTAAAACTCCGGGATATGAGCCATTATATTCCGGAATAATAAAAATAAATTTATCATTATCTTCAATTATTTTTCTGAATGTGTTAAATAATTCATTTTTTCCAGAATTATGATAAAGTGCCGTTTTTATAAAATCATCAGGCAGTTTTTCTAAATCAAGTATAATACTTTTTTCATTATTTATTTCCAGAATGGATTTGTAATATTCTGCTATCTGCTTGCTTATAGCATTTGGGCGATTTGTTCCAATAATAATAACAATCATATTTTGAAGATTATGAGTCAATAGGCATTAGAATAAAAGAATCTCTTCTATTTTTATTTACTTCTCTTACCCTTTTATTGTTTTTTTTTTCAAATATATTATCTTTCTCGCCTTTGTAAAGATATTTGTGCATGAAAGAAATAATTTCCAGACTTAGAAAGTTTGAAGTAGAAATTAGAAAGGCAGTTGATTCACAAATGCGAGGCGACTTTCATTCTATATTTAAAGGCTCAGGTTTAACTTTTGATGATGTCAGAGCCTATCAATATGGTGATGATGTACGAACAATTGATTGGAATGTCAGTGCAAAAGGACATGGAATGTTTGTGAAAATTTTTAAAGAAGAAAAAGAACAAACTATTTTCTTTTTACTTGATGTAAGTGCCTCTCAAGAAATAGGATTAAAAAACAAGCAAAAAATAGATATTGCTAAAGATATATGTGGTGTATTAGCACTTTCGTCTATTAAAGAATCAGGGCAGGTAGGTTTAATATGTTTCTCCAATAAAAAAGAGAAATATTTAAAACCGGGAAAAGGTATGAAACATGGCTATGAATTTTTAGTAAATCTTTTCAACCTCATTCCTACCTCATTAAAAACAAACTTGAATGCTGCAATACATTTTGCATTGGATAGGATAAAAAGAAAAAGTGTCGTGATTTTAATTTCTGATTTTATTGACGAAAATTATGAACATAGTTTAGTTGCCTTGGCAAAAAAACATGATTTGGTAGTAATAGATTTAGTTGATAAAAGAGAAATTTTATTACCGAATATGGGTATAGTTCCTTTATTTCAAAAAGAGAGTAGAAAAACGGTCTGGATTAATTCATCATCCGAAACTTTTAAAAAAATACTTCAAAAAAACCAAACAGATAAAAACATAAAACTTGAAAAACTTTGCAGGCAACATAATGCAAATTATTTGGCCATAAATACTGACGAAGATTTTGTATCCAAGCTGGTTCGATTATTTAAAGTAAGAAATTCTAGAAACAAACGTTAATATATTAGATATACAGTTTCTTGAAAAAATGAATGAGGCATTTAATTTAAATACGATTTTTACTTTAAAAAAATATAGATATTAAAAAACGATAATTATAAATTATTTTATTTATTATAATTAAAATTTATTTTTTGACTTAGGTATTACAGTTGAAAATCCTTTTTGTGAGGCCGCCTGTCAAGCCCCTAATCTTAATTCTTTTACTTGGAATAATTTGAAACTTAAAAAAAATATAATTAAACAAAACCAACTATTTGATATTAAGTCTTATTTTTTATAACATCATTTAAATAAATAAATTTTAAATCGTAAATATATGACCTTAACCGAATTAACAACACAACTTACGCAAATGACCGAAAAATCACCAAATGCCTTAGGTGGTTCAATTTTAAAATTTTCTTTTCCGGAAGGAGTAGTTCGTATTGATGAAAATGGA
The DNA here is from genome assembly GCA_965248855.1 of Spirosomataceae bacterium. Lineage (GTDB taxonomy): Bacteria > Bacteroidota > Bacteroidia > Cytophagales > 172606-1 > CBDFKQ01. Next base: position 522,409 of record CBDFKQ010000012.1, read on the forward strand.
AAAGTAAGCAATGAAGATAAAGAAGCTGATTGTACAATTTCTACCAGCCTCGGCGATTTGCAAAAAATTATTTCAGGAGATTTAAATCCAATGTCGGCTGTTATGTTTGGAAAAATAAAAATTAAAGGTGACATGGGTGTAGCTATGAAATTACAATCATTAATGGGTTAAACTAAGATGAATATTGTTTTTACAGATGCTTTTACATTAAACCCCGGAGATTTAAGTTGGTCCGGTATAAAAAATACCGGGCGTTTAACAATTTTTGAAAGAACCCTTTCCGATAATTATTAATTGAAAGATGTGAGAAGGCTGAAGTAATTATTACAAATAAAAACACATTTAATAAAGAAATTTTAAGCGAGTTATCAAATCTGAAATTAATTGCTGTCGCTGCAACAGGATATAATATTATTGATATAGAATTTGCTCGTGAAAGGGAAATTTCCGTTTGCAATATTCCCGATTACGGAACAGGTTCAGTTGCCCAACATACTTTTGCTTTGATATTAGAGATTTCCAACCGGGTGGGATTGCATAATGAAAGTGTACATAATGATGAATGGATAAATGCTGTTGACTGGTGTTACAGTAAAAAACCTATGTCAGAGTTATCAGGAAAAACTTTAGGTATAATCGGTTATGGGAAAATCGGTCAAAAGGTGGCAGAGATCGGCAGGGCATTTGGAATGAAAATAAAATATCATAACTCCAAACCTATTGCCGGTAATGAAAATGATTATTTACCATTGATTGATCTTTTACATTTCAGTGATTTTGTATCGCTGCATTGCCCCGTTAAGCCGGAAAGTATTGGAATGGTAAATATAGACTTTTTAAAATTAATGAAAAATAGTGCTTATCTCATTAATACAGCCCGGGGCCAACTCGTTAATGAAAATGATTTGGCTTTTGCTTTAAATGAAAATATAATTGGAGGGGCAGCGTTGGATGTATTATTCAGTGAACCTCCTGCAAAAAACAATCCATTATTAAAAGCGAAAAACTGTATTATCACTCCTCATAATGCCTGGCAGTCAAAAGAAGCGCTGGAAAGAATAATGTTTCAATTGGAGAAAAATATTTCTTCATTTTTTAAAGGGAATCCAATAAATATAGTCAATTAAAAAACGATGATTAAAAAGCTTTTTTGGTTTTTAATGCTGTTTTTAAAAACAATACCGACATTCTCTCAAATACCCAAAGATTCATTGTTTATTTCCGGTAAGTTTTTAAGTGACAGCGTTGAAATAGGATTACCAATTAAATATAGTTTGGTAGCCAGGCATTCCACTAATATGGAAATTCTATTTCCCGATACTTTATATGATTACAAATCATTTAAATATTTAGAAAAAAAATATTTTCCTACTCACACAAAAAAAAATATCAGCACCGATAGTGTCATTTATTCATTGGTTTCTTTTGAAACAACACCCCTACAAACTTTACTTTTACCGATTTTTATAATTCAGGGTAAAGATTGTACAAAAGTATTTTCAAAAATGGATACCGTTTATTTTAAATCTTTAATAAATGGAAATGAAGAAATTGCAGGTTTAAAAGAAAATGTTAATTATTATCAGGTAGGCATTCAGGAAGATTTTACCAAATATTATGTATTAGGGGGAATAGGATTACTTTTTATAAGTTTAATATGGGCACTTTTTGGAAAGAGGATTAGAAGAACATATAAATTATACTTATTAAGCATCCAACATAGAAGTTTTTCCGTAAGTTTTGAAAGGTTAAGAAGAAGATTAAGACAGGAAAATACTGTTCAAATAGTAGAAGGGGCTCTTGTGCTTTGGAAAAACTATATGGAAGATATTGAAGACGAACCTTTTAGCACCTATACCAGCAAAGAAATATTAAAATTTATTCCTGACGAAAATCTTTCTGAAGCTTTAAAGTATATCGATAAAGTTATTTACGGCCAATTAATATCACAACAAGCGCCCGAGTCGTTAGATACTTTAGAAAAGATTTCCTTAAGCAGTTATCGAAATAAGAGAGAAAATGTAAAAAAAGAATTTCGAATTTGATTTTCCGGTGTATTAAATATCTCACTTTTTAAATAATTGTGACCCAATCATACATAAGCCGCGATAAACTTACATGTTTTTTGCCTATAATTTGAAATTAATTTTTCCTCTAAAGTCTTCAATGATTTTTTAGAAGAAAGCTATTGTTATCATCTGTAATTACTTTTTATAGATATTATTTAAAATAAAATACGTTTTTAAATATTTTATACTTCTTTTAAGTGTATTATAATATTGGTTTTATGTTTATAATTTAAAATTTACTTTTCAGGTTACTTATGTGGAAGATTAGGAATAAATAAATATAAGATGTGCTCTATTAACGTATACAGAGGCATTAAGTAAGTATTTAATACAGCGTAAGCTATAATTTTACATTGATTTTTGTGGGTTTAAGTTTCCTTGCACCTTTGTATCATCACAATCGCAAATAAACGAACTTATAAAAACATAAAATCATGAAAAAATTATCTATCATTGCTTCTATAATTGTATTAACAATATCTGTTTCATCTTGCAAAAAAGATTTTGTAACTCCACAGGCAAAAGCAAATTCTAATCAAAACATTCAAAAAGTACCTGTAACTAACAATGTAAGTATGGAGGGGGGTCCTGTACCAATTGGTCGTTAGTTATTTGTTATAAAATATTTGTATATGAGGGATATATTTACAATACTTGTAAATATATCCCTCATTGCTTATTAACCAAAGTAACACGGATCTAATATTTGTGATGATTTAATAATAAATTTTAATGAAGCTCATAAAATTTTTATTGGTAATTTTCCTTTGGTTATTTACCCAAGTACAAATTGATGCTCAAACAAATATGGATAGTTTTGAACGAGCAATTAAAAAATCAAACATTGATACAATAAAAATTCTTTTATCAGCTCAACTTGCCAAAGAATATACTCATTCATATCCGAAAAAAGCTCGCCAATTGGCCGATTATACATTAAAACTATCAAAAAAAATTAAATTTTATAAAGGCGTTGGATTAGGTGAAGAAGCACTGGGCTCTTTAGACTTATTAGACGGTGATTATTTAAATGGTTATGAACGTTTTTATAATGCCCTAAGCATATATAAAAAAATGAATTTCAAAAAAGAGATACCTACATGTTTAAATAATATTGCTGTTATGTATTATTATCAAGGATATTTAGATAAGGCTTTAGAAAATTATTTGTCCGCTCTGAAATTGAGTAAAGAATTAAAAAATACAAAATTAGAAGCTACTTGTTTAAATAACGTTGGTATTGTATTTTATGCTCAAAACCAAACTTCAAAATCCATTACTTATTATGAAGAAGCTTTAAAAATTTATAAGAAAATTAATTTTAAAGATGGCATTGCGGAAAGTTACAATTTTTTAGGTTGGTCATATTCAAAAGATAAAAAATATCAACAAGCGTTATTATATTTCTTAGAAGCAACTAAAATTTTTGAAAAACAAAGTGACAAATTACAATTTTCAAGAAACTTAAGTAGTATTAGTGATTTGTATTTAAAGCAAAATAATTATAATTTGGCTTTATCCTATGCTTTAAAATCTTTAAGTATTAATAAACAATTAGGGTATAAATATGGCATTGCATCGACATTAGATGTAATAGCAAGAATTTACGAAAAATCTAAAAATTATGATAAGGCGATTTACTATGGGAAAGAAGCACTTTCTTTATTCACAATAATTGATAATAAAGAAGGTATTCGGGAAAATAGTTTAATTCTATTCTCTGCTTACAAAGAAAAAGAAGATCTAAATAGTGCTTTAAAGTATTTAGAACTTTCAATGGCAATGAAAGACAGTGTTTTAGGAGTTGAAAAAATGAAAATGATAAATAATTTAGAAATTAAATATGCCCTAAAAGAAAAGCAAGTTGAAATTGAATTACTTCAGAAAGATCAAAAACTAAATGAAGCAGCATTAGAAAAGAAAAACCTTGAGAAAAAATTTCTTTTAAGCGGGATTATTTTTCTTGCCACTATATCTATTCTTTTCTCTATCGGCCTTTACTATAATCGGAAATTATACAATGTTCAAAAAAATCAGGCTCAGGAAATAATTGAAAAAAGTCTGGAATTGGAAAGCCAGAAAAATGAAATTGAAAAGAAAAACGAAAAATTAAACGCCCTGAATAACTTACTAGATGAAAAAGTTAAAAAACGCACTAAGGCCTTATTGCATCAAAATCAACGTTTATTACAATACCATTTTATAAATTCCCACAAGCTTCGCGCTCCCCTAGCCAGTATTTTAGGTTTGGTAAATCTTTTAAAATCTAAATCGATAAATGATTTAGATCAGGATGTGGTTGATTATTTACTAATCGCCGCAAACAGACTGGATAGCATAATTCATGATATTCAGGAAACTTTAGATCATGCTGAATATTCAGAAGAATCCAGTGAATTTGAAATTAATGAAACCGGTTAAATTATTTAACTTTACATTAATTTTATTTTATTTTGTATATTTCGATGTTCGCATATTATTAAACAAAAGTTATTTTAATTGATATGATAAGATAAATACAGCTTTTTCAATATATTTAACATTATTGTAAAATTTTAATGAATATTAAGGCTTTTTTAAATTTTTTATCACTTATTTTTTTTTGTTCTGTCTTTAATTTATTAACTGCTTCTGCTCAAGGCCGATCTCAGACAGATAGTATAAAGAGTTTAATAAATATTCAGCTCACCGACTCAGCACGCTTCTACCTTTTTCAACACCTATCATTTTTATACGAAAATTCATCAATTGACAGTGCCATTTATTATTCCCAAAAAGCTTTAAGTAATGCAGATCACATAAAAAATCAAACCGAAGTTGCAAATTGTTTGAAGGGTATAGGATATATGATGATGCGTAAAGGTGAATATAATGCATCGTTGGAAAACCAATTAAACGCTTTGCAGATTTACAGGCATCTAAACAAGAAGGATAAAATAGGAGAAGTTTTAAATTCAATCGGCATCATTTATAATTATAAAAGTAATTATGAAAAATCACTTGATTATTTTTTGCAGGCATTACGCATAAGGGAAGAAATAAAAGATAGTGACGGAATGGCTAAAGTAATGCTCAATATTGGAAATGCATTTAATATGCAGGGAAACAAAAAAATAGCATTGAATTATTTTAATCAGGCCTTAAAAATATATTATAAAAATAAAGATGAAAAAAATAAGGCATCCGTTTATAATAGTTTGGCAAGGTTATACATTCAACAAAAAGAATATCATACCGCCCTTAATTACTTATCAAAATCTGTAAATATTTTAAAAAATATTAAAAAGAATCCGGAGTATCCAAATTCTCTGAGTATTTTATCAGATGTATATATTCATTTGGGAGATTTTAATAAATCATTATCATATGCCTTTCAAACATTAAACATTGTTCAAGAAAATAAGCAAAACCTGTCAATATCATCTGCTTTAAATAAAATAGCCAATATTTATCAGATCACTGATCAACCACTTGAAGCTTTAAAATATGCACAAAGTGCGATGGAAAAGGCAAACCAATATCAAGTTAAATACGATATTCAGCAAGCTGCATTTCAACTTACGGGTATTTATAAAAAGTTAAATGAATATAAAAAGTCTTTAGAGTATCTGGAATTGGCAAATTCTATAAGAGATGATACCTACAATTTAGAGAAAACTAAAGTTATTAATAGCTTAGAAATTGATTATAGAATTGAAAAACAGCAAACTCAAATTATGTTTTTAGAGAAGGCGAGGTTATTGAAGGAGGAAGAAAGTAAAAATCAGGAGTTACAAAGAAATTTTTTAATTATTGCTGTTGTTATGAGCACCTTAGCTGCAATAATTTTTCTTCGGGGATCTATATTATTAAAGAGAACGCACAGGTTGCAGGTTAAACAACAGAAAGAAATTATTGCAAAAAATACAGTACTGGAACAGCAAAAGCTTGAAATTACTTCGCAAGCCATTAGTTTAAAAGTGGCAAATGAAGAAATTAATTTAAAAAATGAAGCATTGAGCATCGCTAATGAAACGCTTGATGAAAAAGTACAGGAAAGAACAAAAATTTTGAGGCAACAAAATAAACAATTGAGGGAATATGGATTTTTAAATGCGCATCGCCTTAGGGCACCTGTGGCAAGTGTGTTGGGTTTGGTCAACTTAATTAAAATTTCAGAAACAGAGGATCCCGTTGATATGGAATTAATTCAGCATCTTTTAAATGCAACAACTGAGTTGGATAAAATTGTGCATGAAATTCAAGATACAATCGAACCATATTATCCCAAAAAGAAAATTAATTAAAAAATCCCCATAAATAATTTAGGGGATTTTTAATTTATTACTCCTCTTTTAACAGTTCAAAGTCATTTTCATTATATTCGTAATGAAATATTTTAAATGTTTTATCATCTAAAGATTGTATTTCCAAACTTTCAAATAAAGTTTTTTTCTCAAATTCTACCCTGTATTTTAATTTTGTTAATTTAAAATTATTCTTATGCGTTGTATAAGAAGCGATATTTTCAAAAGAATTTATTTTCCCGAATTTTCTATCTTTCTCTACAAACAAGCCTATCCAAGCTTCTTTTGTACTTACAGCTAATGCCGAAGAATCGATGGAAGGGATTATTTTATCATAATTTTTTTGTTGTAAGTCTGCATAAAATGAACCTGCAACAGCTTTTTCATTTTTAATATTATTACAGGAAATAAAAAAAGAATGGAAAAAGATAAATCCGAGAAAATAAAAAATATTTTTAATCATAAATTTATTCTACTGAATATGCTATCACTTTATTTTTAAAGAAAGTAGGGACAATAAGTAATTTTTTAGAAGGTATGTAATCCAAATCTGCAGTGTTTATTTTTTCATTTACATTATCAAGCAATAAACTTTCTTTGCCCTGTGCGTTGATATGCCATACTTTACCTCTCCATTCAGATACAAAGTAACCTTTTTTCCCATCTGTGGCAATTCCATCAATTCCGCCCATCACATCCGCAACGACAGTAAACTTTTTGCCCTTTAAATCATAAGATAATAATTTTCCATTGCCGTTACCAACAAGTAATTTTCCATTTTCAAATAAAATTCCGTTAGGATTTTTCAAAAGAGTATCTTCAGTCACTTTAATAATTTTTCCATTTTCCAACATCCATATTCTATTAGATTTCATATCGGTAAAATATACAATATTTAATTTACGGTCGATAGATACATCATTTAAAAATTTAGCTTCGGGTACATCATACTTCTTTATAACTTTTCCCGATTTAGCATCTATCTCAACTAATTTAAACATTTCCGTTATATATAGCTTGTCATTTACTAATTCCAATCCTTTGGTACTGTTTAAAGCTTCAGTTAATTTTAATTTTTGAATTTTACCGGCAGTGCTGATTTTGGCAATAAAACTTTTGTGATTTTCGGCAGATGGGCCGCCATTGATACAACTCACATAGATTGTTTGGTCTTTTGCATTATAAAAAACGGATTCAGGCGTGGTAAGCGTGGTATCTGATTCCCAAACTTTTCTCAATTTTACTTCTTGCGAGTAAGAATTTATTTCAAAGCATACAAAAAATAATAAAATGAACATTGATTTACTTTTCATGATTGTGATGTAGGTTGGTTTAGATTGAAATTTAGAAATATTCCATTGTTTAACAAACTTTCTACATTTTAGTTGCAAAAAAAAATGCCACCCGTTTTTTTGCGGATGGCTTGAGGTTTGAGTTTAAATTTTTAACTTTTTAACCATTTTTTTATTTGCAACATATCAACTACATATATAATTATTATACAAATGGCAGCAGTATAAACAATATTTTTAAAGGCAATAATCCCTTCAACTTCGGCTCTTTTAATAATAATTCCTATAAAAGCCCATATTACCACCAATCCATAAAAAATATTATTAATGCGAATAACGACAAAGGAAGTGATTATTGTACCAACAATTATCATTGTGATAGTCCAAAACTCTTCAGAAAAACCAAATCCATTCCATCCTAAATGAACGAGTAAAGCAGTAATATTTGAAATCGTTGCAATGGAGATCCAGGCCAGATAAATACAAAATGGAATGTGTACCAATAATTTCTCGTTTCTACCCACTTTTTCAAAATCTTTTTCAATTTCTAAATTGAGTTTTATTAAAGTCAGTAATAAACCAAGCATAATTATTACTGATAATCCAACCATTTCATAATGCCAAACTATAATCCAAGCCAGATTGAGAATACATGATAATATAAAATAAAAATCAATTTTATTAACCAGACGATCTACCTCGGTATTAATTTTTTTTGAAATTAGTGTCTTTCCCTGATAAATACTGAAAAATAATAACATCAAATAAATTACTATCCATATTGAAAAGGTAATGGCGGCAGGTGTAAATAAATTAGGGTATTGATCTGAAAGTTGTTTAGTAGATTTTCCGCCAATTGGTAAATATTCAGCCAGAAAATTTGCCAAAATCATTAAAACAAAAAATATTATATTTAAAAGCTGGAGAATCTTTATTTTTTTATCATTCATATTTTTATCTCACAATAGTATGAGTTTCTATTAAATTATTATTTATAGCTTCAACAGTTTCCGGTTTATTATTAACCATATCCGGTTTAACAAACATATCATGCCTCTTTATTTCAATCAGATTTTTTAATGGTTTTATTTTGAAAGTAAAAGGATTTGAAACACTTTTAAATGCTACAGAATCACTTTTCAAACCAACAATAAACTCAATCCAGTTCGTTTTCATATTTTTATAATTTAATCATGATAGAATTATAAAATTTCTATGCCAATAAGAAATAATCATTTCGTAAAAAAAATTTATTTTAAAAATTAAACAGTTTTATCAATTATTATCTCCTCAAAAAAATTATCAACTGAAAAGATTGTGTATAAGATTGTTTTTCCTTTACTAACCTCGTAATATTGCACTTTAAAAATAACACAGAACTTCTACAAAGTTTATCCTGTTAAATATTTATATAGTAAATCTAAAAAACAAGACACATGGCAAAAATTAAAGTTGGTATTAACGGTTTCGGTCGTATCGGAAGATTGGTTTTCCGTTCAGCTATTGCTAACCATCCAAATATTCAAATCGTAGGAATCAACGATTTAATTGATGTAGAATATATGGCTTACATGCTTAAATATGATTCTACACATGGAATTTTTAAGGGTGAAGTAAATGTTGAGAATGGACATTTAGTTGTAAATGGTCAACACATTCGTGTATCAGCAGAAAAAGATCCTTCAAACTTAAAATGGAATGAAATAGGTGCTGATTATGCAGTTGAATCAACAGGTTTATTTTTAGATAAAGAAAAAGCAGGCTTACATATAAAAGCCGGTGCAAAAAGAGTAGTTATTTCTGCTCCTGCAAAAGATGATACACCTACTTTCGTAATGGGTGTTAATCACAAAATATATACTGCTGATCAAACAATAGTTTCAAATGCATCTTGCACTACAAATTGTTTAGCACCTTTAGCTAAAGTTTTGAATGATAAATGGGGAATAGAAGAAGGTTTAATGACAACTGTACATGCAGTAACAGCTACTCAAAAAACAGTTGACGGCCCGTCTGCAAAAGATTGGAGAGGTGGGCGTGGTGCTTATCAAAATATTATCCCTTCTTCTACAGGAGCTGCTAAAGCGGTAGGATTGGTTATACCGGAGCTTAAAGGAAAATTAACCGGTATGTCTTTCCGAGTACCTGTGGCCGATGTTTCTGTTGTTGATTTAACGGCACGATTAAAAACTGACGCAACTTATGAAGAAATAAAAGCTGAATACAAACGTGCTTCAGAAAATGAATTGAAAGGTATAGTTGGTTATACTGAAGACGATGTTGTTTCATCAGATTTCCTTGGAGATGCAAGAACTTCAATTTTCGACGCGGGTGCCGGTATTCAATTAAGCCCAAGATTTGTTAAATTAGTTTCATGGTATGACAACGAATGGGGATATTCAAATAAATTGGTGGATTTGATCGAACACATGGATACAGTAAAGTAATTTGCTGATTTAAAAATGAATTTACATATTTGAAAGCAGGAGAAGCTCTCCTGCTTTTTTTTATTTCTATTAATGTTAAATTATCTAAATATCAATATCGTTTTTTTGATAATTTCTTTTCTGATTTTAATATCAGTATTTTATTTTTTTAATTTTTTCAACAATAAATCATTTGATTTAAATAAAAAACAAAAGATAAGTTTCATTTTTATTGTCGGGATTATAATTTATATTTTCTTCATTACATTATTAAGCAAAGCTTGGTACATATCACAATCCACAGTTACATTCCACTTTTTTAACGATTGGCCGGAGTGGAATTACCTTGATAAGTTTGGGCATTTTTTTACAGCCTTTCACATCAGTGACATTGCAATCAGGATTTTATTTTGGATAGGGTTTTCTCGTAAAAAATCTTTGCTCCTGGGAGCATTAACAGGGGTTTTATTTCAAACTCCCATTGAAATTATGGATGGCTTTGGAGTTGCTTATGGTTTTTCGTGGGGAGATATGTTTGCAAACTCGTGTGGAAGTATTTTTGTTTTTAGTCAATATAAGATGTGGAACGAAATAAGAATTTTTCCTAAATTTTCTTTTCATCTTACACATTATGCAGCCATGCGGCCCGAAATGCTGGGAGCTAACTACGGCCAACAATTTTTAAAAGATTATAATGGCCAAACATATTGGTTTGCAATCGATTTTTTTTCCTTTTTCAAAAAGATAAAATTACCTTGGATTTTAAAAATATTTTGCGTTTCATTTGGTTATGGAGCAGAGGGGATGGTTCATGGAAGAGAAGAACAAAACGTTAGAGATGGTTTTTTCCCTTTTCAACAATATTATATTTCGCCTGATATTAATTTTGAAAGAATACCGACTCGAAATAAAATTTTACAAATCTTCTTTTTCAGTATCAATAAACTGCACATTTTAATGCCGGCCATTGAATACTCGAGCATGTATGGAATGAAATGGCATTTTTTGTTTTTTTAGATTAAAAAAACCGGTCATAAATAAATTTATGACCGGAAAATATTTTTTATTTCTTTTTTCTTATGGAATAATTAATGCTTCTATTTGATTTTTGCATTATCTGCCTATCCTCCATACTCATGCTTTTTGCATTTTCCACTTGCTTTTCGTATTCCGAAACTGCTTCTAATTGTCTTTTTAATTCTTTATTATCCGGCAATTGTCGCATCTGAACTGTCATTTCTGTTTTTATATTTATAATTATTTTTTTCGCGCCTTCGTAATCCCCCTTATCTACTTCCAGCATTGCATGCTCAAGTTTTTCATTATTTTCGTATAAAACTATATTTTGCAAAACTTCCTTATTGAAATTATTATCAAATTCATGTTGGTCTGATAAAACTTTTAAAATATTCTTTTCAGTAATAGTGGATCGTTTAAATGTAAATGCGTCATCAAATGATAAAATACTTTCAAATAAAATTTCTTCCTGAAATGGTTGATTAATATTAAACTTTATTAATACAGCCTTTTGTTCTTCCGAAAAAACATCTTTTAAATCAAAGCTTATTTCATTATTTTTTACTTCTCCATTTATACCAAAAATTTTATTAACACTTAAATTTTGAGAAGGAAATTTTACGCTTAAATGCGTATTCTGAGCCACTACAGATATTAATCCTTTTAATTCTTGTGCAAATATTGATGGGATTTTATCGGGAGAATTAATAAAATAGTAATTACCACTTCCATATTCTGCAAGATTGGTCATTAAAACTTCGTTAAAATCTGCTCCGACTCCAAAAGCTGAAAGTGTAATATTATCTTCAGCTAATTTTTGCTTCACTAATTGCTGAAGAATTTTTTCATCGGTAATCCCCCTATTCGCAAGTCCATCGGAAAGTATTAAAACCCTATTAACATTATTTTTATTGTAGGTTGATTTTACTTGCGCATAACCTTCCAACATACCACCACTCAAGTTAGTAGATGCTCTCTCATGCACACCGTCTATCAATCTTTTTAATGCAGCTTTATCTTTTACATTACCTGATTTGAATAAAACTTCAACCACATCATCATAAATAACAATCGAAAAATTATCATTGGGTTCAAGATTATCTACAACAAATTTACAAGCTTCTTTAGCATATTTAATTTTATCTCCGGCCATAGACCCACTCCTATCCAGAACCACCGAAATGTTTAAAGCTTTTCTTTCTGTTTTAACAGGAGCCTTTATTGCATTAAGGTTCACATATAAATACAACTCTTTTCTTCCTTTTATATAATAAGTATTATCTAAAAGAGTTTTCATTGTCAAAGCATTTTCTGCGGTCATAGTTTTTGATTTAAAGTGAAATTTGTGATTTGTTGTAAATGAACTGAGTATAATAAAAAATACTACTATACATAAAAGAGGCAATGTGGTTTTGTGTTTCATATTACATAGGATTAAAAATTTAAGATTTTGCGTTTTTATTAAGTTTTCCTTTTATTTATTTACAAACTTTATGTCGAAATATTAAAAATGTAACTATATATTATTATGACTTATATAATGGTTGATATTGAAAGCGACGGACCAATACCCGGCGATTACTCTATGATTTCTTTTGGAGCTGTGGTGGTAGATGAAAAACTTGATAAAACTTTATATGGCAGGTTAAAGCCTATTTCAGAAAAATTTATTGAGGAGGCTTTGACAGTATGTGGGCATACAAGGGAAGAAACGATTTCTTTTGATGAGCCTGTTGAAGTGATGACCGGGTTTAAAAATTGGATAGAAAAAAATTCAAAAGACAAACCTATTTTTATCAGTGATAATAATGGTTTTGACCGGATGTTTATTTGTTGGTATTTTCATCATTTTATAAATATAAATCCTTTTGGATACAGTTCTTATAATCTGGGAAGTTTATATAAAGGAATGGAAAACGATACCTTTAAAAATTTCAAACATTTACGAAAAACTACACACACCCATCATCCGGTTGCCGATGCAATTGGAAATGCCGAAGCTCTGTTATTTATGAAAAACGAAATGGGTTTAAAAATTAAAATTTAAATATTTTTAAAAATTTAAATTTTACATCCAAAAAAATAACTTGTAATTTATATCCGGGAAGCTTATTTGGATATGAAAGATAATATTTGTTTAATAAGTTAAATATCAAAATGAAGTTTTACTTCTTATCTTACTACAAGACCCACATTAAATGTAATAAATTACCAAGTCTTCAGTTTTTTTAAATATTATTTTTTTTGTAGGATGAAAGTTTATTGGGAGCGTTAACCAATAAAATTCCGACTATTATTGTTAAAATCCCTATACTTTGAACTATCCCTAATATCTCCCCATCTAATACCCCCCACATAATTGCAACCACCGGTATCAAATAAGTTACCGAACTAGCCAATAAAGGAGAAGCAATTTGATTTAATTTATTAGATAAAATTGTACCTGTTACCGAACCTAAAATGGCTAAAAGCAAAATATAAAAAATAGCAAAATGCGATTGTGGGTTGGTAATGGTTTTATTAATAAAATCAGTGCTTAACACTATTATACCTGAAGGGATTGTCATTATACTTAAAACTAAAATAGCAAAATAAAGAGGATTAACATCGGATAAATATCTTTTAAAAAAGTTAAAGTTAATACCATACAATATTGTTCCGATAACGGGAAGTATTGCATATTGATTAACATGGAATTTCCCTTCGGCATTTACAAATACAAGCCATATACAACCAATCAAACCAATAAGTATACCTACTACTTTTCGATGAGATGTTTTTTGCATAAAAAATATAATTCCGATAACCAGTGTTGCCAGAGGAGTAAAAGCATTTAAAATACCTGATACAGAACTTTCCAAATGCAAGCCTGCGATCGAAAACAACAATGAAGGGAATAAATTACCAAGCAAACCTGAGATGATTGCAAATTTCCATTTATGAAAAGGAATGTGTGAAAAGTTAAATATTAATAAAAAAATACAACAAATGCCTGAAAGAAAAATGCGTAAAGAACCAACTTCTATCGGTGAATAAACGATCAAACCTTTTTTAATCAGAATAAACGATGTTCCCCATACTAAGGCTAGAGTGATGAGTAAAATCCAGGAAAAAGTTTTTTTATTTTCTTGAAGAGGATTAACGTTGGTAAATCTTGTAAGCATAAATACATTTAGATATGGTTTTTTAACTCATATCAATAAGTATAAGTTCCGGATACGAATATTAAACAACATCGAAACATATTCTATCTTATTGTAAATCAATATTTATTATAATTAAGATAAAAAAAAGCAGAATTATTTCTTTTATTTAAGGGTTCTCTATTTGCTTTTAAAAAGAAATATTTTACCTTTGCGAAACATTTTACGAAATGGCCCGTTCGTCTAGGGGTTAGGACATCTCCCTTTCACGGAGGAAACACGGGTTCGATTCCCGTACGGGCTACAAAGAGCATTTTTTAAAAGATGCTCTTTTTGTTTTTTAAGCCCTTCAAATAAAAAACAATATCGTTTTTTACCTTTTTAAGTGGTTTACAGTATCCTAAAGTTTTAGGTAAATAAAAATTTGATTGCAAGGCTTAAAGGTAAAAATGACGTTAAAATTTTATATAATTATCGTACTCACCCGGATTAAATTCTTAATTAAAATCCAATTTTATAAAAAATAAAAAAAGGCCTAAACTTTAAGTTTAGGCCTTCATAAAACAAATTAAAAAATATTTTATTCCGTAAAAGAAATTTTATAAAGGATTCTTTTAAAATCAGTATTTACAGTTTTCTTATTCACATCAATTTTATAAACAGTCCATACATCAAAAGCAAGGTAATGATTAGATTGACCAACAATTTGTAACATATCCGACTGTATGGTGGCAGAACGCTCAGCTACATCAAATTCATTTGCCTCCTGATCATTTATAACCGGTGCTAAGCCTTCTCCAAACAAAGTCCTGTATTTTACGATATATTTTGCCTTATCCGGTGCAATTACTTTTAAGACCAATGAATCCGGTAATTCCTTAGCCGATATTTTTTCCTGCGAGCCAAGTATTTTCATTTTACCTTTATGATAAGCCATCACTTCTACGGTTGTAGAAACAGGAATAAAGCTAAAAAATGGAGTACAAATAATTAAAAATAATAAAACCGAGATATTTTTTTTTGTTTTCATAGTTATGTTTTTTCATTGATAAACATTCATAATATTTATTAATGATAATTCCTTACTGTTAATATTATTATTTACAAAATAGTAACCTTCAGTTAATAATAATAATATTGTATAAAATTATTAACTGATGTTACATAAAAAAATATTACGACTATTTATCATATATAATAGATTTGTTTAAATGAAATTTCATATGGATTTTTTTTTAAACTTTTAAATTTAAAATTTAAAATAAATGATTAAGGCTTACCTCCGACCCTGGCATTACGTTACATTTTTTTTTGTTTATACCTCACAATAAGGATTTCTCTGCAATGCCTAAACCAAAAAAAAATAAATGTAAAAAAATAATAATTTGAATTATCAGTTTATCAATATCGGTATATTCAAATTTATAAACAATTTTTAATTACCAATTAACTTTCAATAAGGCCGATTCGACCGTTAATCCCGGGCCAAATGCAAGGGATAAAATTGTTTTTTTATCATCGGTTGTGTTTAAATTCTTCCAAATTTCTTTTAAAACAAATAAAACTGTCGGAGATGACATATTACCATAGTTAGCCAATATTTCATAAGCATAATAATTTGATTCTTTAGATATTGAAAGTTCGTTTTCAACCACTTCTAAAATTCTTTTTCCTCCCGGATGTATAGCAAAAAAATTAATATCCGGGTATTCTATTGGTAATTTTTCAAGTAATTTATTACATAGTTTTTTTATTCCCTTTTTAATAACATTAGGAACATAGGACGATAAAACCATTTCGAATCCAAAATCTCCAATGTGCCAGGCCATATCTTTCTTACCTGTTAATTGAATATCTGAATACATTTCTTCAATACTAAGCGACAAACTACCTTCTCCTTTATTATTACTGACCAATAAGGCAGCTGAACCGTCAGCAAAAAGCGCATTTGATAAAAGATTATCTTCGGATTTATTCTTTTGAAAATGGATAGTACACAACTCAACACAAACTATTAATACGTTGGCATAAGCATTTGCCTTACAGATATAATCTGCAACTCTTAAAGCATTTATTGCAGCATAACAACCCATAAAATTAATAGAAGTGCGTTGAATATCAGTTGCAAGGTTTAACTCCTCAATTAATTCGATATCCAAGCCGGGTGCATACATACCCGTACAACTTACTGTTATAATATGTGTAATTTCTTCCTTTTTGAAATTAATGGCATTAAGGCAATCCGTTACAGCTTCAATGCAAAGTGGTAAAGCATGTGTTTTATACAAATCCATTCGCTTACTAATAGTCGGAAAGGGGTCCAGAAATTTATTTTTTGGAAAAAAAACAAAGTCTTCAAAAGAATTATTATAGTCGGATAAAACGGAGTGTCGGGAAATAATACCTGTCGACCTATATAAGGCAGCTAATTTATTATTTTCAGAAGCATTCATATTCAATGCGTCTGATGTAAATTTTAAAATATTTTCCCGAGGAATTTTATTTTTTGGAACAGCTGTACCTATAGATAGAATTTGAGTTTTCATTAAAAAAAATTAAAACATATTTATAGTTAGAAAACACTAAAAATAAATATTTGTTTAAATGTATAAATTAAGCGAACAAAAAAAGGCCGCAATAAATTGCAGCCCTTTTTAAATAACATTAAAAACAAAAATTTAATTATCTATTTGAACCTGCGTTAATTACAGCGCATCGGAAACCGATATATGAAGTTGCAGAATCTTGATTTAAATACCTTCTAGTACCCGGTGATAACCAGTATGCCACATCTCTCCATGAACCTCCTTTATAAACACGAACCTGATCAGTAATTAAAGAGTTTTCTTTATCATAATCTTTACCCGGATCAAGGAAAACTGTTCCGTCTTTAATCATTTCCTTTTTTGTAACAGGATTTAATTCTCTTCTTCGCATTGGGTTTAGATCATCAAAATCCTGAAAAGAAAGCGGCCTGTAAATATCGTATACCCACTCGGCAACATTACCTGCCATGTTATACAAACCATAATCATTTGGAGGATAAGCATAAACATAATCTGTAATTAATGCTCCGTCATTTAATTTTCCGGCTATACCGGCATAATCACCACGGCCTCTTTTAAAATTAGCAAGGAAAGTTCCCATTTGTTTTCCATAAGGATTACGTAACGCATGCCCATCCCAAGGATAAATTCTTTGGTTGGTTTGGTTTTCGTCAAGATATTGCGTTCCTATTAAAGCTTGTGCAGCATATTCCCATTCAGCTTCTGATGGCAAACGATATGCAGGAAGCATTAAACCCGATTCTAAACCTAATTTACCTTCTTTATATTCATCTTCTTTTCCTGCTTTTCTTGCAAGTGCCAAGTTTACGGCTCCTGTTCTCCATTTACCATAATCAAAGGCTTGAGTCCATTTAATACCTACAACAGGGAAGAAGCGGAAGCCCGGATATCTTAAATAATGATCAACATATGAATCGTTAAAAGCAACTTCAGTAGCCCATACAGTTGTATCGGGCAAAGCTGACTGATAAAATTCTTGTGACGAATCTTTTTGTACATAAAATAAATATTCTAACCAGTGGATGTTGGCAACTTCAGTTTCATCCATCCAGAATGATTGAATACTTACGGTTCTTTCAATATTGTCGTGAGCATTAATAATATCTTCTTCATGAGACCCTAAAACGGTACGGCCACCTTCAATAAAAACTAAATTTGGTCCTGCAGGTTGACCTTGAAAATCATTAACCTGAAAACCATCGTCAGCATTATAAGCAAGGCCGGTGGTAGTACTTTCCTTACCGGGAGTAGTAGCAGTAGGAGTTTTGCCACGTTTACAAGATGAGGAAAATGCTAGCAGGCATAAAAATAAGGTTGTGCTAGCAACAGATCTAAAGTTAAATTTCATGTTCTGTTTAGTTGTTTTATTGAGCGCTTTTACTAAATAATTTGCAATATAAATTTTAAAAAATATTAGTCAAAATCTTACATGAAGATGCATGTAATAAATAACCAAAACTGTTTCCTTTCCAAATAAAAACCAAAACTATAAGATTATTATTTAAGAGACGGATCACTTTTTAACAAAAGTTCAAAAAAAAAACCAAACTTCCAAAAATCTGTTAAGAGTAATTAATTTAAATCTAGATTTTTTGAATAAAATTTTATTTTCTGTATCAAATCCCTTCAATTTAAAAAAATAAAAGAATTAATAAATTAATATCTATATACTTATAATTATCAATAGAAGTTACATATAATGTGATAATCTATTAATAACTGATGTTAGCCGCATAAACATATTTAGGGATAAATTGATTTCGTTTAATATGAAAGAAAATATAAAATCAGTTACAAAAATAATTTTTTAATTATCAGTTTATCAATATCAATATCAGTATATTTATAATTTAAAACTATTTTTAAATTATAAATGAATTAAAATAAACAAAGATATATTTGGGAAGGAACCGTTAGCGAAAAAATAATTTACAATACATTAACTAATAGTAATCAACTTGTTCAAGCACAGGGGTATATTTTCTTTTTCTTGTTTTTTCATATTCATTTATTACCCTGCTCAAATTGGTAAAAAAAGGAAACCCTACAGAATAGTATTCATAACCGTTATTTTTTTCATTTTCGTTTACATAAATTACGGCTGATAAAAAGAACTCTGTTTTATTTTCATAATCAACAAAATAAGAGCAGTCACTTATAAAGCCAATTGCTATTCCTACCTTATTAAAACACCTGATGGTTGAATTTCTTCTACTCCTGTTTTTTGCATTCAGAAAATATTTATACGAAGAATCAAAAAAATTATTTTCATCATAGGCAGGGTCTTTACATTCACGAGGAAAAATACTCATATATCGATGGAGAAATTCATAATCATCATAAGTGAGGTGAAATTGCCGGGAAGGTGGGAAAGATTCGTGAAATAAAAGAGTGGTTAAAATTTTGTGGGCATCTTCCAAAGGGAAATGATTAGCATATTTAAAATTCAAACCGCCAACAACAGGTTTTTTTACATTAATTTCGCTTTGTCGTATTCTTCCTTCAGGTTTTTCATCATATAAAATTGTACCTTCCGAATTTAAAAATTGAAAACTATTAAAAGGTTTTCCCGAATAAGAAAAATTTTGTGTAATACTTGTTTCGGGATATCCCATTTCTCTTAAACGCTGATGAAGATATCTTTGCCCAACAAATTCATAAAGGATTGTATAAGAAAAATTATCGCTTGCTATTAACATTTTTTTTATTGATTCGGCAACGGTGGTCTGGTATATTCCTGCTCCGCTACTTCTCTGACAAAATAATGATGAATTTTTTCCTAAACCTTTAATACCAAGTCTATGAAGTTTTTCAAGAGCAAGAGCAATAACAGGTAATTTTACCAGGCTTGCAGGGTAAAAATACTCCTGATTATTTGCTCTGTAAGTAAATGTTTTTAAGTTGGGTTTATTCTGTTTATCACGATTTATCTGTGTGTAAATAATTTGCAAACGATATTTACGCGGGTTATAAAGAACTTTGTAAATGGATTGAGAGGTATCTTCTTTCATTAAAAAGTCAAGAAAATCTTTGGAGTTTAATAGCTTTGATATATTTACTTTACATACTTTTTTATTTTTCTTCGGTTTGTTATCATCATTGCCAAAAACTTTCTGAACAAAACAAAATAATAATAGAGCAAAAAATATTTTTTTAAAAAAATGCATAAAACTTATAAATCAAAAACAAATCTCAATAACAACAGTTTAAAACGAAAAACAAAAATTTCAAAGTTCTTATAGGAATTTAAAACTTTAACGTAACAGTAAAGGAAATACATATAATTTTTATAATTTTGGCTTTTTATTTTTTTTCATCCTAATTTTATTTTTATCGTATACTATTTTAAATGCAAATGAGTGCAATAATTGTTCCTTACAAAGATAACAGTAATGGTAAAAAAGAGCAAGTGGCTGAAATGTTTAACAATATTTCTGCCAAGTATGATTTTTTAAATCACTTTTTAAGTGCAGGGATTGATATTTTATGGAGAAAAAAAGCCATTTCATTTCTTAAAAATGAAAAACCAAAACTTATTTTGGATATTGCAACAGGTACAGCCGATTTTGCCATTGAAGCATTGACATTAAACCCCGATAAAATTATCGGGGTTGATATTTCTGCCGGGATGCTTGAAATAGGAAAGGAAAAAATAAAAAATAAAAAATTAGAAAATAAAATTGAACTTCTTTTAGGTGATTCCGAAAAGCTTAATTTTCAAGACAATACATTTGATGCTGTGATCGTTTCATTTGGAGTGCGTAATTTTGAAAATCTTGAAAAAGGTTTATCGGATATGTTAAGGGTATTAAAACCGGGGGGGGCTTGTGTTATATTAGAGTTTTCAAAACCCAAACAATTCCCTATTAAGCAATTATATAATTTTTACACCCTGTATATTTTACCGGGGCTTGGTCGAATGGTTTCAAAAGATAAATCGGCTTATTCTTATTTACCGGAATCAGTTTTGGCATTTCCGGAAGGGAATGACTTTTTAAATATTTTAAAGAAAACGGGGTTTCAGTCAACTCATTTTGTGCCACTTACATTTGGTGTCAGTTCTATTTACATTGGAAAAAAAATATTTAGCTCAAACAAATAATATGCTGTTTAATATTAAATCTTTATTAAAATCAGACAAGAGTATTTTTAAGATCTTTATTGCATTTTTATTATTACTCATTTTGTTTTCAGCACCTTCTGCTTTCGCTCAGAAAAGAAACCACCGGTTTTTTACTAAAAATCTCACTGACTATGATGATAAGAGATTGCATTATGGGATATGTTTGGTTGGTACTTCAAATAAATTTGTAAGAAAGTATTCCGATTATTTTAATGCGAACAGCGACAGTACATTTGCTGTAAACCCAAAATCTGATTTGGCAGCAGGAGTTGGATTATTAATAAATTATAAAATAGCAGACCATTGGGATATTCGCTTTAGTCCGGTAGTCAATTTTTATCAACGTTCAATTGAATATAGATTTACAAGTGGCAGTAAAGCCACACAAACCATAGAAAGTTCTTTTTTAGAATTTCCCCTGTTATTAAAATATAGGTCTATGCGGAGGGGAAATGTAGGAATGTATATGTTGGCAGGAGTAAAACCCGGGATTGAAATCGGGTCTAAAAAGGGAGAAAACAGGATAGATTTAGTAAAAACTGATAATATTGATTTCTCTATTGAATACGGTTTCGGATTCGATTTATATTATACTTATTTCAAATTTTCTCCTGAAATACGCTTTTCACATGGTATTAAAAATATGATTGTGAGTGATAATACGGTTTTTGCAAAAAGCCTAAGTAAATTAACAACTCATAATGTTTCTCTTTATCTTTATTTTGAATAAAATTTGTAGATAAATCATTAATTATTGAACACCTATTTTCTGTCTGTATTTTTTACGTTCGTCAGTAAAATCCCACCATTTTTTATTGGAATTTAGGTTATTAGCATAATACACTACCAATCTAAATTGATCTTCAACACAAGGATCAATTGATGATCCGTACAATTTTTTCAAATCTCTAATAAGATCATATCCATTCTTATCTTTTAATTCTTTCAAAGAAAAATAACCAAGCGAAATTAAATCTTGGGCAAACTTTATTCCGATTGTTGGTATTTTTTGAAATTCAATAAGTGCACATATTTGCTTAGCTCTTATTTCGGTAATATTTAAAACTTTTTCAATTTCATCACTGGAGAAATTGTTTAAATCTTTAATTTTAAATTTATTTTTCTTTAAATTTTCTTTCTCAATTAATGTTAAAACTATTTCCATAAATCAGGGATTTTTAAATAAAATAAATATTTGGGGCTTGAAGCTTAAGCAATTATTACTCATAATGTATCTCTTTACTTATTTCGAATAGGAACTCAACAATTAAGATATGAAGATATCAAACAGAATGAAACGACCTTATCCCGCTTAGTTTACATAAGGTACTTATTTAATTTTTACCTTTAGAATTGAAGGTTTTTATGCTTCATAAATCTTAAGGCAAAAGAAAGTTAAAAACCTTTTCCCCAAAGTGAAAATAGCTTTACAGTAGAATTAAAGAAAAAAATTCTGCTATTTTTTTATTTGACTAATTTATAGCTTTCAATAAAGTATTTGCCACTGCTGCTGCAGATAAATGTTGGTTTATGGAAAGTGAAATAAATATTTTAGTATTAATATCGTATAATACTATGGCATTATAATTTTCAAGTCCACCGGCATGGCCTATCCACATATCATTTTTATTGTTGATTTCATTAAAATCCCAAAGCATTATACCTTTACCATAATAAGTTCCTTTGTCAAACATTGGATAAAGATCCTTTAGGTCTTCCTGAAGCAAAGATTTTGTAAATAATGTGCCTGTAAGTAATGAATGAAATATTAATAAAATTTCTTTTGAATTACCGGCAATATTTCCTGCTCCTCCATGCCCATATTCTTCATCTTTTACCACTTCTCCATTTTTATGAGATAAGGCCAAATTATCGGGAACTTCCTCAGGCAGTAATGCTTTTATCGTTTTGAGGTCTAAAGGTTTTGATATTCTGTCTGTCACTATTTGCGCAAATGGTTTATTTTCTAATTTTTCGATAATCAATCCTAAAAGTAAATAACCTGTGTTGGAGTAAGACCAATATTCACCGGGATTGAAAAGATTTTTGTGTGACAGTGCAATATCTAATTGTTCAGTATAAGTATAATGTTTACTGCTAAGATTGAATACAGAGTCACTATTAAAACTATATATTCCACTTGTATGAGTTAAAAGGTGTTCAATAGTAATTTTATCAGAATTTTGAAATTGAGGGTACCAAACGGAGAGTTTATCGGTTAATGAAATTTTTTTTTCATTAATTAATTGTCCTATTAAAATCCCGGTTACCATCTTTCCAACACTCATCCAGTAAAATATTGATTCGGCATTCACTTTTTTATTATCATTTTTAGATACATACCCTGTATCGATTTGCCAAATACCCTTATTTGGCATTAACAATGTTACGGTAATGCCGGTAATATTTTGGTTTATAATTAAATCCTTCATCGTCGCATTTAACTTTCCTGATATATCTTCAGGGAGTTTTGTATTAAAATCATAAGACGCAAAACCGGGTAAAATATCTAAATTAATCTGTGTATGTAAAGGTTTGCCTTTATAAGTAAAATTATCAGCAGAAATATTATTTTTATTACAACCTATTAATCCGGTAAAAATTATTAGAAGATATATTAAAAATTTGAAATTATTAATCATTTATTTAGCTTAATTAAGTTTTTATGCCTTTTTAAAACCAGGTTTAAAAATGAACCTATAATCAGTGAAGTCTTCAGTTACATTAAATGAAATCAAATCTTGAGCTAACCGTAGAGTACCTAAATTAGTGTTTTCATCATTCTGAAAGTTTTATTTTAATAAATTGATTTGTTTATTCAATTATTTACAAATCTTTTATCTTCTTCAATATTTCAAAACCCATTTGGGTTTGAAAAAAATCAGGATTGAGGGATGAATTAAATAGAATCACCACTCCGGTTTGATTGGCTTTATTAAAACCAATAAATGACGAATAACCTCCGTTTAATCCATTTTTCCAAATGATATTTTGACCATCCATGGTAAAAAGGTTCCAGCCTAAGCCAATGCCATCCATATAATGCACCTTATCATTTACAGTCTTTGTTAATTGGTGCGATAGTTCCATTGCTGAATGCAAAGGGCCGGGTTTGCCCATATTGGCTTCTAAAAAAATTAACATATCATCTAAATTAGAATTTAAACCTCCCGTGCCCTGTGCTATATCCTGCATATATTTCGACCATGATTCAACCGTAATATTACCATTATGCCCCGGCGCCAATTTATTAAGTTGGTTTTGAGTAAAGGTGATTGAAGTATTATCCATAGAGAGTGGCTTAATCACACGGGTATTAATCGCCGTTTCATAATTGGAACTGCTCTTTGAACCTATGATATGCCCAAGCAAACCATAACCTGTAAATGAATATTCAAAATCAGCGCCCGGATCCCTTGGTAAAGAATACGTATTAAGAAAATCATACATTTTTTCTTTTGTATATCCCCGGTAAGGATTGTAAGCATCGCTGTTAATATTGGTAGGGTTTCGTGGCAAGCCTGAAGTATGATTGGCCAATTGTTTTAATGTAATTTTTTTTCCATTTCTGGATGGGAGTTTTACGGTAGATGGGAGGTAAATTTCAACAGGATCATCTAAATTTACTTCCCCTTTCAAAACCATGTCAGCCAAAGCTATTGCCGTGAAAGTTTTTGTTGCTGAGGCAATTTAGAAGACGGATTGTGAATTTAATAATTCCCGGCTTCCTAATTCCCGTTCCCCATACGAATAAACAGATTTTTCTCCATGCTTAATTACTCCAACCATAATCCCTACGTTTGACCCAAAAGCTATGTGTGGAAATGTAACCTGATCCACAGCTTCTTTAATCGTATTGGGTTTTAAGTCTTTATTTTTACATTGTGATAACATGAAAATTACGCTCAGCAGAAAATAAATTTTATTTTTAAATAATTTCATAAATTTTTTTGAATTTGAAAAATAAAATATCAATATATTGATATCAATAAACTGATATTTAATCGTATATAAAAAGAAAGACCTTCTTCTTTTAAATTTTAAGTTATTTGTCGGATTAATCTTTTTTCTGTATTTGTTTGTCTATACTCAGGCGTATGCCCGGAAATACATAATCCGTAACTTTAAATTCAGAACTTGTTTTAGAAAGGGTTCTAAAATCTTTATATAAAAATACCTGTGTATTAATATAATAGCTTTTAAGTATTTTAAATTTTACTCCTAATGCAACAGATGCGCCCCAATTAAAACGGTTGGCATAATTTATAATATTTATTGTTTCCCCGTCCTGATATTTTAATTTTGCACTCGCCATCCATGCCAAATCAACCCCCGCTTGAAAATTAACTATCAACCGTCTGTCATTTGAAGTATTATATCTAAACCAAAGCGGTATTTTTATATAATTAATATTTGTTTTGCGTGCTTCATACCCTCCCCCTTGCATGGAATATAATAAATCTGCACCCACACCCCAATGTTTAAAAGCCTGATATGTAGCGCCAATTCCCACTGCCGGGCGCACCCTGAAATAATATGGTGTCAGCTTGAGAAAATCATTTGCAGGTGCAAGCGTTTCATATTGAAAGGATGTAGATTGGGGATTAAACCTTACCCCAAGCACAATTTGTTTTTGTGCAAATGCCTTCCCGTTTAAAAAAATAAAAATCAGAAAAAAGATAAGATAAGAAGTTGTTTTTTTGAGCATAAATAAATTTTTGCACAAACCAACATCCTTTTTATCCGTTTATCGACTTTGCCAAGTGAGGAATACTAAATTTTAGGTTTTTTTTATTTGATAAAAGTGTTTCTATTTCGAAAATTATTTTAAAAAAATAATTTCAATTTTTCACTTTGCTGGATTTATATGCTGAAGGTGTCATCCCTACATATTTTTTAAATGCTTTGTTAAAACTCGCTTTTGAGTTGAACCCCGCATCAAGAGCTAAGGCAAAAATAGTTAACTTATTTTTTTCGGGGTTTAATAATTCGATTTTTACTTCATCAACCCGGTAGCGGTTTATATAATCGTAGAAATTAACTTTCATATATTCATTTAAGACCTGGGATAGGTGATGGCCGGGAATTTCTAAAAAGGATGATAGCTGCGATAAAGTAAGCAGTTCATTTCTGTATAATTTATCCTGCTCCATACTTTTATTTAATTTGAAAATAATATTTTCAATTGTTTCAATAGAAATGCCTGATTTTTCATACTTTTTTAAAGGTAATTCTATAAAAAATATTTTATTTTTATCATTTTTGATTTCTTGTTCCGGTTGAGGGGTATTTATATTATAAAATATAATTGGTTGATTAATGCCTTTATATCCAAGTGTATAAATGAAAGCAGTGAACAGCATTGCTTCCATATATTTTAAAAAATTAATAGGGTACCAAGTGTCTAAAAGCCATATAAACCATATTACTAACAAGGTGCCAATCAAATATATAAGCCATTTAAGGTTTATTCTTTCAAAAAATGAAAAATGTTTTTTTAGCTCAAGGGAGTTTTTACGAATAATTGTTGTGCACAAAATAAGATAAACGAGTACTTGAAGAAGCCCTGCATACGGAATGAAAAGGTCAGTATCCGGATGGCGGTACTCTTCGATTAAATATTTAATTTTTTCTTGAGCACTGCCTTTGTAATAAGGGACAAGTAAAATTATCAAAACTATATAAGGAACGAAATGTAATAAAGATTTTAGTCGGAACTGAAGATCTTTCTGTGTTAAAGCGAGGACATAAAAATAAATCAATGGCCCCAAAGTAAAAACTAATGGGCCGAATAGCTGGCTAAGATGTGGAAAATTCAAAATGTATTTTGAATCCTCCATCGTTTCGCCTAATTGGATCAGGGAGTAATTTATTAAAAAAACAGCCAAAAATAAATGGGCTTTATTCGGGTGTTGTTTTAACCTAAGTAAAAGGATAGAAAAAAAAATAGCTTGTACTATCCCGATTATATTAATTATAGAAAATAAAGAAAAGGCCGGGTTCAAAACCATTTTATTAAATTTATCCGGCCTCTATTGCTTTTAAAACTGTTGGCATTTTCCGATTATTTTTTTTTGCAGATATAAATAAAGAAAGTTTTAAGTTTATTAATTATAAAGATTAAAAATCATTAGCAAAATCTAAATATGTATTGCCCTATTATCAGTTGCTGCCAGGCATGCTTCTTTAAAAGATTCTGTAAAAGTTGGATGAGCGTGAGAAATTCTTCCAATATCTTCTGCCGAAGCTCTAAATTCCATTGCAACAACGGCCTCAGCAATCATATCTGCAGTACGCGGCCCTATCATGTGCACACCTAAAATTTCATCTGTTTCTTTACTTGCCAAAACTTTTACTAAACCTTCTGTATCCATACTGGCTCGCGCTCTTCCGGAAGCTTTAAAAGGAAAACTTCCCATTTTATAAGCAATATTTTTTGCTTTCAGTTCTTCTTCGGTATACCCGACAGAAGCAACTTCAGGCCATGTATAAACAACACCGGGAATTAACAAATAATTTATGTGCGGATGTTGGCCAACGATTGTTTCGGCAACGAATGTACCTTCCTCTTCTGCCTTATGTGCAAGCATTGCACCTTTAATAACATCACCAATCGCATAAATATTTGGTACAGATGTTCTTAAATGTTCATCAACTGCCACTTTACCCCTCTCGTCTGTTTTTAATCCGGCATTTTCTAAATTTAAACCATCAGTAAACGGTCTTCTTCCAATACTAACCAGGCAATAATCTCCTTTAATTGTTACGGTTTCATTTTTATCATTCTGTGCCGTTACAATTACTTCATCTCCTTTATTTTCAACCGAACTTACTTTATGTTTAAAGTAGAATTCCGTATCCAATTTTCTCATTGCTTTTTGCAATTCTTTCCCCATGGTTTTATCCATAGTCGGTATCATAGAGTCAGCATATTCAACAAAACTAACTTTTGCGCCTAATCTTCCATATACCGAACCTAATTCCGCACCAATCACTCCTGCTCCAATTACAATTAAATGTTTTGGAACTTCAGTCATGTTTAAAGCTTCAGTGGAAGTAATAATTCGTTTTTTATCAATATTGATTCCGGGAACTGATGATGGCTTTGAACCGGTGGCAATAATTATATTTTTACCTAAAATTTGTTCACTCGTGCCATCTGTCTTTGTAATTTTTATATTGTTTTTATCAACAAAAGATCCAACTCCATGAAAAACTGTTACTTTGTTTTTTGTCATTAAATAATCAATTCCCTTAACTGTCATATCGACCACACCACTTTTTCTTTTAATCATTTGAGCCAGGTCGACTTTTAAGTTGTCGAGCTTTATACCATGTTCTGCAAAAGTATGAGAAGCATTAAAGTAATGTTCACTGGAATCTAATAATGCCTTTGACGGAATACATCCCACATTTAAACAAGTGCCGCCTAAGGTATTGTATTTTTCAATAATGGCTGTTTTCAAACCTAGTTGCCCACAACGAACGGCAGCTACGTAACCGCCGGGGCCTGAACCAATTATTATTACATCGAAATCCATAGAGTAAAAATCTTTTTATATTATAAAGTTTAGGATGATTATAAAAGAACTTTAATACTAAATAAAAAAGCTCAAATTTAATTGTTTGTAGTGGTTTTAAATTCTATTGTTAAATTTTAAATTTGATAAAAATAAAAAATGCGTAACCTTTAATAAGTTACGCATTTAACCAAATTATAATTTATATGTCTAATAATAATCTTGAAGGGTCTTCTAATAATTGTTTCACTCTCACAACAAAACTTACTGCTTCCCTCCCATCAATTATTCTATGATCATATGACAGTGCTAGATACATTATAGGTCTTACAACAATTTGTCCATCCACTACAACGGCACGATCCACAATGTTGTGCATTCCTAAAATTGCTGTTTGAGGTGCATTAATAATTGGAGTTGAAAGCATTGAACCAAATATACCACCATTAGTAATTGTGAAAGTCCCTCCTGTCATTTCATCAATGGTAAGTTTATTTTCTTTTGCTTTGCCTGCCAATCTTACAATTTCTGCTTCTATTTGAGAAAATGACATTTTTTCAGCATTTCTGATTACAGGAACAACCAATCCTTTGGGCGCAGAAACTGCTACCGAAATATCACAAAAATTATTATAAATGATTTCATCCCCATCCATCATGGCATTAACTGCCGGCCATTCTTTTAAAGCAATACAAACTGCTTTTGTAAAAAAAGACATGAAACCTAAGCCAACCCCGTATTTCTCTTTAAATTTATCTTTGTATTTAGTGCGCAATTCCATTACAGGTTTCATATCCACTTCATTAAAAGTGGTAAGCATTGCAGTTTCATTCTTTACAGCTACCAACCTGCGTGCAACTGTTTTACGCAGAGAAGTCATTTTTTCCCTTCGCTGAGTTCTATCTCCTTTTATTTCTTCTTTTTTAAGTTCAGGCTTATTTTCAGGTTTTTGAATTACCGGTTGATTGGTAGAAGTTTTTTCTGCTTTTACAGCGTCATCTTTTGTAATCCGGCCATCAACTCCGGTTCCTATCACATCTTTTGCATCAATTTCCTTTTCTGTTAATATTTTTTGTGCAGTTGGGGAAGGATGCCCTGAAGCATAAGAAACTTCGTTACTTTGAACAGTATTTTTAGCCTCTTCTTTAACAGGAGCATCCGGCTTTGGTGTAGATATGTTTGTACCAACCGAATTTCCTTCTTGTATTGAACAAATTAATCCTCCAATTGGAAGTGTTTGTCCTTCTTTTGCAATTATTTTTAATATTCCACTTGCTTCAGCGGCCAATTCAAAAGTTGCCTTATCTGATTCAATTTCACAAAGTATTTCATTAAGATTTACCGTATCACCATCCTTTTTATTCCAAGTGCCAATCGTTACTTCTGTAATTGATTCACCAACGGTTGGTACTTTCATTTCTATAACTTTACCAAGTTCTCGCTTTTGAGCGGGTGCAGATGTTTCTGTTTTGGAAGTTTCAGTTTTCGGAATTTCTGTTTTAGGGGTTGAATTACCGGCAACATTATCTAAAGTACAAATTAATGCTCCAATTGGCAATGTATCACCTTCATGCGCAACAATATGTAAAATACCATCTGCTTCAGCATTTAACTCAAAAGTTGCTTTGTCGGATTCCAGTTCACATAAAACTTCGTTCATTTTTATTGAATCGCCTTCTTTTTTTCGCCAACTTGATATTGTTACTTCAGTGATTGACTCGCCTACAGTAGGAACTTTTATTTCAATTGCCATATAAAATATTTTTTAATTTTTTAGAATTATCTTGATATTATGAGAATGCTTTTGCTACAATTTCCGCTTGCTCCTTTGCATGCACTTTTGAAAAACCGGTTGCAGGTGAAGCACTTCCTTTTCTGGAAATAACATCAATCGGAGCATATTTATAAGTTCTGGATATGTAACTCCAGGCACCCATATTTTCCGGTTCTTCCTGTACCCAAAGCAGTTTTACTTTTTTATCGTATTGATTAAGCATTTCATACAATTGCTTGGTGGGGAACGGATGTAATTGTTCCATTCTTATAATTGCCACATCTTCACGTTTGTTTTTTTGCTGTTCTTCAAATAAATCATAATAAATTTTCCCCGAACAAAGTAATACTTTTTTAACACTTTTTGTTTTTGTAAACGAATCACCAATAATTTCTTTAAAGGATCCTTTTGTAAAATCTTCAATTGGAGAAACTGCCAAAGGTTGTCGTAACATAGATTTTGGTGACATTACCACACACGGCTTACGGAAAGGCCATGCTAACTGCCTCCTAAATAAATGGAAAAAATTGGCGGGTTGGGTAATGTTTGCAACTACCATATTATACTCCGCTGCCAATTGTAAAAATCTTTCAGGCCTTGCATTAGAATGTTCCGGGCCTTGGCCTTCATATCCATGAGGCAATAACATCACAATTCCATTCATTCTGTTCCATTTGCTTTCTGCTGCTGCAATAAATTGATCAATTGCAGTTTGAGCTCCGTTGGCAAAGTCGCCAAATTGTGCTTCCCATATTACTAATGCATGAGGGTTAGCCATTGCATAACCGAATTCAAAACCTAATACTCCATATTCGGATAGAAGAGAATTATAAATTCTAAATTTTTCTTGTTTTTCCTGTATAAAGTTAAGGTTATGATAAGATTCATTGGTCTCAGAATCATAAAGTACTGCATGGCGGTGTGAAAAGGTACCACGGCGCACATCCTGCCCACTTAATCTTACAATTTTATTTTCAACTAATATTGATCCATAAGCTAATAATTCGGCGGCAGCCCAGTTCAATTCTTTCTTCTCAAAAAACATTTCCTGCCGTTCTTTTAATAGTTTTTCTATTTGTTTTAATGGTTTAAAACCTTCGGGAATTTTTATTAATGAATTACCAATCTTTTCAATTGATTCTATTGAAATTCCTGTTTCAGGAGATTTATCAAAATCCTGAGGTAAAGATCTGCGCAACTCTTTCCATTCGGCATCCATTTTTTGATATGAATATGGCAAAGGAGTTTGTTTAACCATATTCAATCGATCCTGCAATAAATTCCTGAATTCTTCATCCATTTTTACGGCAAGGTCGGCATGCATGGTATCGCCTTTCTCCCTTAATTTTTTTACATAAACTTCTCTGGGGTTTTGATGATTTGCAATTAAATTATACAATTGGGGTTGTGTAAATTTAGGTTCATCACTTTCGTTATGCCCATGCCGGCGATAACAAACCATATCGATAAAAATATCAATATTAAATTCCTGACGAAATTCTGCTGCTAATTTTGAACAAAAAATAACTGCTTCAGGGTCATCACCATTCACATGCAAAACGGGTGCATCTATTATTTTGGCAACATCTGTACAATAAACACTTGAGCGGGCATCGTCAAAATCAGTAGTGAAACCTACCTGATTATTAATAACAAAATGAATGGTACCCCCTGTTAAATATCCGGGTAAATTTGCCATTTGAGTAACTTCATAAACAATACCCTGACCTGCCAAAGCAGCATCACCATGTATAAGAATAGGAAGAATTTTATCGTAATCAGATTTATAAATTCCATCTCCTTTCGATCTTACATAACCTTCAACAACCGGATTAACCGCTTCTAAATGCGAAGGGTTTGGAGCTAATTTTAAATGAACTTCTTTACCTGTCGGTGTTTTTACCTGACTTGAAAAACCAACATGGTACTTTACATCACCATCACCAAAAGTTAAATCGGGTGTGTAATTGCCTTCAAACTCATTAAAAATATTCTCATATGTTTTACCTAAAATATTACACAAAATATTTAATCGGCCACGGTGTGCCATTCCAATTACCGATTCTTCCACACCTAATTCTGCAGCTCTTGTAATAATTGCATCCAATGCAGGGATTGTTGTTTCTCCACCTTCTAACGAAAATCTTTTTTGACCAACATATTTGGTATGAAGAAAATTTTCAAATACTACTGCCTCATTTAACTTATATAAAATCCTTGTTTTTTCTTCTACTGTGGGTTCAAAAGAAAGATATTCATTCTCTATTTTATTTCTGAGCCAGTTTTTTACATTTCTATCACGTATATAAAGGTATTCAAAACCAATTTTTCCGGTATAAACTTTCTTTAAGGCTTCAATAATTTCTTTAAGACTTGCAGGACGGCCAAAAACTTCAACACCTGCAGTAAATACAGTGTCTAAATCTGCTTCAGACAGATTGAAATCTTTTAATTCTAATAAAGGCTTCCTGTCTTTTCTTTTTCTAACCGGATTAGTATCGGCAAGTAAGTGCCCACGTGATCGATATCCACGAATCAAATGCACAACTTCCATTTCTTTTTTTACTTTATCTGCATCAACCGGCCCGCTTGAAGCTTGTCCATTGGTTTTATTACCGCCACCATTATTTTTATAGGAGTCAGAAAAATCAAAACCTTCAAAAAATTTCTGCCATGAAGCATCTACCAATTCAGGATTTTCTTTATAAGATTTGTAAAGCTCCTCTACATAACTTCCGTGAGCATTGGCGATGTATGAATATTTGTCCATATTACTATGATGATATTATTTTTCTTCTTAAAAAAACAAATCTGATAAGAAAAGATTCTTAAAAAATGATTATTTACAAATAAAATAGCTTTAAAATACAATGATGCAAATATAGATGATTTATTATCAAAATATTTCCGAAAAGTTTACATTTTTAGTATGATTGAAATCTTAAATTAAAAAAACATTTTTTTATTTTAAGAAAATATCGAAATACTAATATCGTTATTTTGATATTTTTCTTTCATTTCTAAATAAACATTAATGAAGTTGAAATTGATTTAAGTTTTAAATCATAAGTTTGTTGTAATTTGGCCGGAAATAAAATTATGAATTTTTAATTTAAGCTCAACTTTTTAAAAAAATCTAATAAAAGACCGTGCGGGCTAAAAAAGGAATTTGAAAATCTGAAATTGTATTCAAATTTTAAATTTAAAATATTTAAAAATAAACATTACTCTACCATTATTATCATTTTAAAATGTTGAAACGATATTTTATATATTTAATTTTTCCTTTCATTGCTTTGATTTTTTCAGATTGCAGAAAGGTTAATTACTCATTTACAGGAATAAATATTGGAGACGCCAAAACAATTTTAATTTCAAACTTATTTAATAATTCAGGTCAGGGGCCATCTAACTTAAGCCAAATTTTTACTGAAAGTTTAAAAGATTATTATCAGAAAAACTCTCCTTTAAAAATTGTTTCAGGCGAATCAGATTTAATTTTAGAAGGAGCTATTACAAGTTATACCTACTCTCCTATGGCCATTGGAGCCAATCAGGCACAACAAAACAGACTAACTATTACACTTCAAATTACTTTTGTAAATACAAAAAATGACGAACAAAATTTAAAAAATGTCAATTTTTCCTTTTACAGGGATTTTGATGCAAATCGCTCTCTTTCAGAAATTGAATCTTCAGCAGATTCAAATCTAAAACCTATTATTGATCAGATAATATTTGATATTTTTAATAAAACTGTAGCCAACTGGTAATTGTTTTATTAAAGTTTAATGACCATTTCAATAAAATGTGGGAAAAATTTATACTTTTGCTTAATTAAACAAAATCTATTTAATGTGTTAAATAAAGAAGACTTTTTCAGGTTAATAACCAGGCCGGACGAACTTACTGCGATGCATTTACTAGAAATAGAGGAGGCATCGCTGAATTTTCCTTATTGCCAGTTAATACATTTTATTTTAGCTAAAGCATATTATGAACAATCCAGCCCAGAAGCATTATTGATTGTTAAAAAAGCAGCTATTTATGCAACACAAAGGGAAGGATTAAAAATATTTTTACATACAAATTCAACCATTGCTTACGAATTACCCTCTCCCGGAACTCAAAAAGATATTGAACCGACATTAGAAGAATTTATTTCACCTGCTAATGTTACACCACCTGTAATTGAAATAATTAATGAAAAAAAAACATCTACAATTGATTTAAAGAAATTTGAGTCGACCTTATTGCCACCCCACCATTTTGAAATTGTAAATCCAAACACTAATATAAATACTAATAGTGTGGCAGATGATGTTTTATCGGGCTTAAAAAAATTAAAAAACTTTACTGATCATATTGATGAGCCACCTGTTGCCAAAAAGGTAGTTCAACCAACAGAAAATATAGAAAAGATAGTCCCAAAATTTAATTTTGAAGATGTTCTTAAGGTTGTTGAAAATGATAAAGAAGTAAAAAAAGAACAAGAGGATCAAAAAATATTTCCTGCCTTCAGTACAGGAATTGATAAAACTATTGCTGATGATGTATTGGCCGGCCTGCAAAAATTAAAAAAATTTACTGTTGATAATGAGTCTTTAGTCAGTGCCTCTCTTTCAGAGACGCATTACAAACTTGAAGCGAAAGTAGAAAACACAGAACAATCCAATGATATTCAACTCCCTGTTAATATTTTGGAGCCCCAAACTTTCACTGAACATATTGTTAATACTATTAAGGCGCCTGAAAATATTGAAGTTAATACTACGGTTGAAGATAACGATAAACCATTTGTATTGGGAAGGTTAAATGAAAACGATAAAGATATAGTTGCTTTTATAGAAAGGATGCGAATTGAAAGAAAAGAAAAGGAAAAAGAAATTATTGAAAATTTTATCACTAATGAACCAAGAATGAACGTACCTTCTTTAAATCAAGACGATACTTCAGCCATAAAAGATCTTTCCAATAATTTTAATAATTCAAATGTTGTATTGGCGAGTGAAAATTTAGCCAATATAATGATAAAGCAAGGGAAGATTAACAGTGCTATAGAAATTTTACATAAATTAATTTTGAAATATCCGGAAAAAAGTACGTATTTTGCAACCCGGATTGATGAATTAAAAAAAATATCCACGGATAATCAATTATAAACTAATACCTGACAATGGCATTCATTTTAATTTTAATAATTATTTTAGCTCTATTATTAATTGGGGCGGTTTTGATACAAAGTTCTAAAGGAGGTTTAGCTTCACAATTTACCGGCGCAGGTGCCAGTCAATTAATGGGCGTAAAACGTACAGGAGATTTATTAGAGCAAATTACATGGGGTTTGATGATTGGTTTAATAGTATTAACATTATCTACAAGCTTTGTTGTTGATAAAAATCCATCAGACGAAGGGCCAAAAAGTATAAACAGAGAAAGAGCCGCAGAAAAAAGTACCGCTCCAATTAATGCACCTCAAAAACAAAATAGTCAACCTACAAAAGACAGTATAAAAAAATAAATTTTGATAAAAATATTTTGATAAAAAAGGTGAAGCATCATATGTTTCACCTTTTTTTATGCCTCACCCTTCCGATGCTACATATTTAACTACTAATCTTTTAGCGATAGGCAATAATGTTTCATCGATTGGGCATATAACTTTACAATTTATCAGGTAAGTAGCCGGGTTTGGTAATTCTTTATACTTTCTGGTCAAATCTATTTTAATATTTTCAAATGTATTGGTAACTTTTTTTGTATATGATTCGACAAAGTGGGTGTGAATGCCCCGATATTTTTCGTCCGCTCTTTCAAAAATAGTTATTTGATATTGATAAATATAGGTTTCCTTTTTGTTGTACTGATTCAAAAAAATATATCCAATATCCGGGTACAAGGGTGAAATTCCAACCGGGCTGATTTCCGTATTCTCTTCAACAAATTCATATATATGCTTTCCCTCCGACATACTTTCAGATATTTGTGGAATTGAATATTCCAAAATTTCTTCCAAAAAGATCATAATGTCATCATCATCGATTATTTTTTCGTAAGTAATTTTTAATTTTTCAAAATCAACTTTTGACATTAATCTTGGAAATTGATCATAAATTATTCTTTTATTTTCACGGAGTTTCATTAAGTTATTATAGTGGAATATTAAATCTGACAAAAAGGGATATAATTTCATATCCGAAAAGCCAAATTTCACTTCTTGTAAATAAGCAAGAAGTGTATATTTTTTTAATTCAAAATCTAATAACCCTTCCGTAAGCCAATTTTTATCCAGCGTTTTCATAACGTTATTTTAGTAGTAATTAACAATGTTATTTATTTATTCTATTATTTTAAATAAAGTAAGTTTAAAATATGGATAAAATTATTATTTAACAAATTTTATATTGAAATTGTATTGAATTTCAATATAAAACTCATTTTTTGTAATTATAATTAAAAAACAATGACAGCTTGACAGGCTAAAAGACATTTTTGTTATTTTAAAAACAATGGCATAAAAACTGATCAATAATGATTTATAGAAATTATTTTCTCCAATCTTAAGATAACAATCTTTATTGTACTATGGCAAATGTGAACATCCAACCATTAGCTGACAGAGTTCTGGTAGAACCTGCACAAGCTGAAGAAAAAACTGCATCCGGTCTGATTATTCCTGATACAGCAAAAGAAAAACCTCAAAAAGGTCAAATAATAGCTGTAGGTAAAGGTAAAAAAGATGAACCTATGACCGTAAAAGTAGGAGACACAGTATTGTACGGAAAATATTCCGGTACCGAAATTACTGTTGAGACTAAGGATTATTTAATTATGCGCGAATCGGACATTTTCGCAATCCTTTAATTTTTACTTCAAAAAATATTCATTTCAATTTTTAATTGATTAAAGTCATGGCAAAAAAAATATTATTTAATACCGACGCAAGAGATAAACTGAAAAAGGGAGTTGATACGCTTGCAGATGCAGTAAAAGTTACTTTAGGACCAAAAGGCCGCAATGTAATTTTAGATAAAAAATTCGGATCTCCTGCAATTACTAAAGATGGTGTTACTGTAGCGAAAGAAATTGAATTAAAAGATCCTATTGAAAATATGGGAGCACAACTTGTAAAAGAAGTTGCTTCTAAAACTGCTGATATGGCAGGTGATGGTACTACTACTGCAACAGTATTAGCGCAAGCTATATTTGGTGCCGGTATTAAAAACGTTGCTGCAGGTGCAAATCCAATGGATTTGAAACGTGGTATTGATAAAGCAGTATTAGCAGTTGTTGCAAGTTTAAAAGAGCAATCTAAAAAAATTGACAATAACAGCGAAATCAAACAAGTAGCAACTATTTCTGCCAATAATGATGAAGAAATTGGCGATATGATTGCCAATGCAATGGAAAAAGTTGGTAAAGAAGGTGTTATCACTATTGAAGAAGCTCGTGGAACTTCGGATGAAGTAAAAACTGTAGAAGGTATGCAATTTGATCGCGGATATCTTTCTCCTTACTTTGTTACCAATGCAGAGAAGATGGAAGTAGAAATGGAAAAACCTTTCATTCTTATAACCGAGAAAAAAATCTCTTCCATGAAAGAATTATTACCGGTGTTGGAGCAAGTCGTACAAACAGGTCGCCCATTGGTAATTATAGCTGAAGATGTTGATGGAGAGGCTTTAGCAACATTAGTTGTTAACAGAATTCGTGGAATATTGAAAGTTGCTGCTGTTAAAGCTCCGGGTTTTGGTGATCGTAGAAAAG
The DNA here is from genome assembly GCA_965248855.1 of Spirosomataceae bacterium. Taxonomy (GTDB): domain Bacteria; phylum Bacteroidota; class Bacteroidia; order Cytophagales; family 172606-1; genus CBDFKQ01. The sequence goes on from CBDFKQ010000012.1 coordinate 560,393, forward strand.
CAATGTTGGAAGATATTGCAATTTTAACGGGTGGTACTGTAATTTCTGAAGAAAGAGGATACAAATTAGAAAATGCAACATTAGAATATCTTGGTCAGGCAGAAAAACTTATTATAGATAAAGACAATACAACTATCGTTGATGGTAAAGGAAATCCTGAAGATGTAAAAAGCCGCGTAGGCCAAATTAAATCTCAAATGGAAACTACCACTTCGGATTATGATAAAGAAAAATTACAGGAAAGATTAGCAAAATTATCCGGTGGAGTTGCCATTTTATATATTGGTGCGGCAACAGAAGTAGAAATGAAAGAGAAAAAAGATCGTGTTGACGATGCTTTACATGCAACACGTGCTGCCATTGAAGAAGGTGTTGTTGCAGGTGGTGGTATTGCACTAATCCGTGCTATCAAATCTCTTGATAATGTAAAATTTCATAATGAAGATGAAAAAACCGGTGTAAATATCATTCGCCAGGCTTTAGAATCTCCTTTAAGAACTATAGTTTTAAATTCAGGTGGCGAAGCTTCCGTAATTGTTCAAGCTGTTAAACAAGGTGAAGGAAATTATGGTTATAATGCTCGTGAAGATAGATTTGAAGATTTAATGAAAGCAGGTATTATCGATCCTACTAAAGTAACGCGTTTGGCTCTTGAAAATGCTGCATCTATTGCTGCATTATTATTGACAACTGAATGTGTTATTGCCGATGAACCTGAAGAAAACGCAGGTAATGGTGGTGGCGGACATCCGGGAATGGGTGGTGGAATGGGCGGTATGATGTAATACCTTTCAAAATATAATAAAAACCTCCGATAAGTTTATCGGAGGTTTTTTATTATACAAGCTAATACATATGTAATATGTTTATAATTCTAAAACTTTTCCCATTTGATAACCGGCTATTATATCATTCTTTTAAAGCCTTTATTTCTTGTTAGCTTCTTTATATTAAATCTCATTAATGTTAGGTAATGGGAAACTTGATAAAAAAACACTAATTGTCTCTATTTATAAATTTAAGAGTGAATATATATCATTGCATAAGAATTCGAGGATTTCACTCATCACTCCAGATTTGACAAATCATTTTTGCCCACAAAGCCGCAGCTTTATTAAGTTCTATACGATTTACCGTATTATTTTTTTCAATATTTATTAAGTCTAAAAAAACAGTTTTTCTGATACTTTCTAATTTATCGAACAAAAGGTTAATATTTTTTTTAGAACCTTCCTCTTTAATAGACAATAATATAATTTCCATTCTTAGCTCATCAATTAACTGTAAATAATTATTCACTGTATTATTGGGCCCAACAGTAATTGTTTCCATGTGCTCCAACATAGAAATGACACTTTGGGTTTTTTCAATGCTAAAATTAAATTGTTTTATTTTTAACATAAACTATAAATCGGATACTTATGGATGATTAATTTAAAGAAATAGCTAAATACACATGTTTAATTACTTATATCAAATAATTTAAAATGAAAACACTTAATGGGATACTATTTCTATTTAAGATTAATGAAGTATTGTAATTTTTTTTGAAATTATAGAACCTTTTACTGGGATTTTTATAATATATAAGCCATCTTTTAATCCTTCGATATTTAGGACAATTTTATTAATTTCTTTTTTAAGAACGGATGGATTATATATTGTACCTAAAGTAATGCTTACCATCTGAATGTCTCCGGTTATTTCATTTTCACAATCAATTGAAATAATCCCGGCTGCCGGTACAGGGTAAATATTAATTGTTGGGAGAAGGTTTATATCAGATTTACTATTTAATCTTGCAGCGACTTCAGGTTTCAAACGAGAAGATAGTGAATTATTAATCTTCAAATGATCCATATTTGGCCCGCTTAGTCCTATTGCAGTAAGCCTAATTAAGTTATTTCCCACGTTTAAGTTTGTCGTAAGTGATGTTATGTTCCAATTTGTCCAAGCTGAAGTGTTTGGAAAAGATAGAGAAGGTTTTATTATAATATTATTCACTTTCAATTCCAAAGGCCTATCTAAACTACTTCCTAAAGCATATCTAAAATCAAGTTGATAGTTTCCGGTGGAAGGGGCATTTACCGACCATTCTATATAATCGTTGTAGGGATTAATAAAATCTCCGAAAGCTGTTCCGGTATATCCGTACCAAATGCTAGATTTACTTACCCCAAACAGAACTGCTTCCTCCGCTTCATAAATAGTGGATGTATTGATACTTTCATTTCCATATACTTCAAATTCATATATAGAATATCCACCAACTGCGTGTTTAGTTCCATACATTCTTACATAACGCCCGCTACCGGTCACATTTAATATATTGGTATAAAGATTATTGTCAGTTATAGATTTTATTGTAACCCAATTTATTGCATCATTTGATGTTTGTATTTGAAAATCCTGAGCATTAGCAAGTTCCCAATTTATAATTACCTGATTAATATCATATTTTTTTCCTAGATCAACGTACATCCATGATGGATCAGTATAAAAAGCGCCTGACCAACGAGTATATCCAAGCCCGTCAAATGCTTTAGCGGGCAGATAATCAATATTTTCATTGGCCAATGCGAACCCTGGTTTATTTAAGGCAATATTAGAAGGTTGATTTGCAATCTCAGATCCATAAACTTCCATTTCTTTAATTGAGTAACCTAAATTAGTACCTCTTACCATAGCATACATCCTAACGAAACGACCAATTCCGTTTACTGATATGTAATTATTTAATGAAGCGTTACCGATTATCATTTTAAGTGTAGTCCAATTTAAGGCATCATCCGAGACTTGTATCTCATAATTCATTGCATATTCTAAAGCCCATTTAATATTTACCCCGCAAATATTAAATTTCTTACCTAAATTAAGGTATATCCATTGGTTATCAATCCCTTGAGCACTTGCCCAACTCGTAGATGTATCTCCATCAAAAGCTTTGAACTCATAAATAGATTTGTCAACACTTAGAAGGGAAGAACTTACGGCAGGCTTATTCAAAGCAATATTGACAAAGTTTTCACATTTTATTGTTTGAGTAGAGGTATCCGAACTGAAAACTATTGGCACATGGCTAAAGACTGCTTTGGAAAACCGTGAATTATCATGACTGGTGATAACAATACCTGCATTAATTGGATCTGTTCCAAATCCTAAATCAATGCTTTGACCTACTTGTGTCCAAACCAAACTGTCTTTTGAAATATAACCTGAATATTTTGTTCCTCTTTTGATAATCTTGACCCAATAAGGGGCCTTAATACCTGTAATATTAGTATTAAAACTTGTTTCTCCGGTAGTCGACCTATATTGAAATGCAGCGCCATTTCCACTAGTTAAAGCCATTAAGGCATGTCGGGAATTCGAATCAAGACTTTCTCTAAACATAATCCCTGCTTTATTCCAAGGATTTTCATTATCCATGCTATCAATTCTTGCAGTAACATTCCCGTCACCTGTAAACGTCTTATAGGCTATTCTAAAACCATCAGCTTTGTCCCAAATATCTTTCCCTGAAGCCTTTAGACGAAAAATATCGTTAGAAAAGCAAGCGGAACCTGTTATACCTACAATACCCACATCTTGGGTTAACCAACGAGTTGGTAAAAAGCCACAGCTTTCGTCGCAAACCAAAGTGCTAAAGCCTTTAGTAGATGAAAAATCACTTGAAGACGTATCACTGCCAACCGCTTGAACTTTAAAAAAGTAATCTGTCCCACAACTTAAATTGTTTAATGTAAGGCTGTTTGTAGTGGTGATTATGTTGGTAAATGATTTATCACCAATGGTTTTATATTGTACATTGTAGTAGCTGACACCAATAATAGCATCCCATAACATAGATACTGAAGTTCTTGAACTGGAAGCAATTGCGAGTCCATTAGGGGTAGCCAAGGTTTTTACGGCTGTGCCATATACTTCAAATTCATACAATGAATATCCAAAATTTGTGCTCCTCCCGGTACCATACATTCTTACATAGCGTCCGGAACCTTTAACAGATATTGTATTAGAATATAAAATATTTCCGACAATTGTTTTTAAAGTTATCCAATTTGTAGCATCATCAGAAACCTGGATTTGGAAGTCTTTTGCTAAAGCTGCTTCCCAATATAATTTTACTGTACAAATATCGAATTTGGCTCCAAGGTCAACATAAATTGATTCAGGGTCTTTACTCCCTGAGCTCGCCCATCGAGTAGTTAAATCTCCATCAAAAGCTTTGGAAGAATTATTTGCTCCCAATTCGGTAGAAGACGCCACTCCGTTTTTACCTTTGGCCAGATTACCATTTCCATTGCATATTGCAACGGATACAGTATCAATAACTCCATAAATAACAAGTTGATTTGAAAAAGAAGCCATATATACTTTGCCATTAGCAACAGTTGGACAAACAAATTTGGCATAGTTTCCAATTCCATCTTTTGAATTTGAATTTGAGTTCCATAGTTCTTTTGTAACATCGTTGGCATCAAAAGCTCTTAATATTCCGGGTCTTACTGATTGATTTGCATCGCCATTGGAGGCATGTGAAGCCCATAATATTCCTGTACCCTCTTTACTGCCATCGGAAGATACTGTAAGTAAGGTGCCATTTGCTCCACTTGGTCCTTGTGCATTACCAATTACAACATTAGCTTCGTCAAACTGTCCGGTGATCCTATTAAATGGGAATGCCTTTAATGCGGCATTTTCTGACCATGTATAAAAAAACTCTTTTGTTAGACCTTTGAAATAAGCAAAAGATGATCGTAAAGACTTTCCAGATCCAAGATTAATTGTTTGAACCACATTATTTTTCGTGAGGTTAATACCACCCATATTATCTCGATCCATTACATAAATATTTCCATCTTTACAACCCGTAATTGCAAGATTTGTATTAGGCATTAAAAGCACCTGTGTAGCACCAAAGTCAAGGTCTGCATTTTCTAAGTCCTGAAAATTTTTTGGGGTGAAGAAGCTGCCTATTGATAAGGTTGAACCATTTGGAGTAAGTTTTAATGCACTTTCCCCACGGTTTCTTACATCAGAAATATTATTTTTTGTTCCAACAGACCCATTGCCAACTGCCACATAAATGTTGCCGCTTTCATCTACCGCAGGCGCTCCGGCGCTCATCCATATCCCTCCGGCATATCCATCGGGAGTTGTATTATATACTATTTTTTGCTGAAGATTGTTGGCATCATATCCTATAATCCATCCATGATAAGGAGCCCAATCACAGTGACCGGCATAAGTTAAGTAAACTATATTTTTAGATAAAACCAAACCTGCACGTTGATTTTCTTTCTGTGGATTAAAGTAGAGCACACCATTAACATTACCATCTCCATTACCATTTATGCTTGCTTTTATTTCAACAGGGCTACCGGTACGAGGTAATCCTGTAGTGATATCTATTGCATGAAGATGTTGAAAAAAATTACCTGTGCCGGGCATGGAAGTAGGACTGTCAGTGCTTCTGGCAACAAAATATATAGTTTTGCTAATCGAATCAATAACGGGTGTACCTACTATACCTATATTACCACTGAAATCTCTATAATTCCCATTGCATGCACCTGTTAAATCATTATTTCTTGGAGGGCGCTGACCGGGTACAGTAAAATTTTTGGTCCAATAAAGAGACCCATCATCTGCATCAAATGCATAAACTGTATTATTAACTGTGGCAGCTATAACTACGTTATGCTTTGCTCCATTTATCTGTAAATTACTAAAAACCAGTGGTTGAGCGTATAATTGATCATCAACGCTCATTGAAAGCAACTTGCCGAATGTAGCAGAGTTAACGTTGCCAGTGTTTAATATTTTTTCTCTGTCATTCCAACCTGTCCTTTTTTGATCTCCGTGTTGAGTCAAGACACTTACATTTTGAGCAGTTACCCTTATGTTTATGATAGATAAAAGAATTAAACAAGTAAGAAAGTGATGGCTTAATCTTTTTCCGTAGGCACCTGAAAATATATTAAATTTTAGTGTGGATTTCATAGAAAATAGAGGTTTGAGTTTAGTATTGACAATTCTTATCAATCTTTTATACATGTACCTTTTTATGACTCAAACCCCTACTTTTTTTTAAAATAATTTATTATACTATTTTAGAGATCTATTTTTTATGAAAATTATTATAAGTGATAAAACGATTTGTAGTGATTATTTGGAGTGTTTTGCTCCATTTATTTAGGCTTTTTATGTAATTATTTAATTAATTACTGACAATCTTATTCCATTAAAGAATTTATAAAGAGAATTTTATAAGTAATATTTATTTCACAAAGTTTACGTTTAATTAAGTTAAGTTTTATTAATATAAATTTCACATAAAGTTAATATAGGCTCCGATATATTAAAATTGTACAAATTAAAAAAGCTTCATTCTAAGTTACCTCTTATCAGTCTTGAATAAATGTAAATATACTTTACAATAAGCACTTTTAATTAACCTACTCATAATCAACTTATTAAATAAATACATCTTTTTTTATAAAAATTATGATTAGGGGGTAAGGACAAGTATTCATACTACTTATACAAATGGAAAAATTCAAACTCAGGTATTTTTCCATTTAGTAATTCCGGTTTCTGTTAATTAATCATTTAATCTAATTCCTATTAAAATGAAAAATTTAGGATCTCTTATTTTCCATTATAGGAAAATTCTAATTTACCAGCATCGTTCAATTCTCTTCATACACTCAGTTCTAATTATTTTAATTTAAACAAACCAATAAATTATGAAAAATTTAAAAAAAATATTCGCTTCAATGGGGATATTAGTAGCAATGGGAGGAATCTTTACCGCTTGTAAAGACCACATGCTTGACAAAGCAAGCCCTGATGGTAACGTAGGTTCTGTCGCTGTTATTACTTATGGCTCAGTAAGAGGAGGAGTAACTAATATTACTGCAAGCACCACCTGGGCATCTACCAATTCTTATTTGCTTAAGGGTTATGTACGTGTGGTTTCTCCGGCAGTTTTAACAATTAATGCAGGAACTTTGGTAAACGGTGATAAAACTACAATCGGTACACTTATCATTGAGCAGGGAGCTCAAATAAGTGCTAACGGTACTGCCTCTAGCCCGATAGTTTTTACTTCAAATCAAATATCCGGTAATAAAAAATCAGGAGACTGGGGTGGAGTTGTTCTTTGTGGATTTGGACAGGTAAACACAACCGGTTCCGGTAATGCTTCAGTTGGTGGTGTTAGTTTTCCTGCTTTACCTGTTGGTACTAACCGTATTGAAGGTATTATACCGGGTCCTGAGATCAATTCAAATCCAAATACAGGTGTTTACGGCGGAAGTAATAATGCTGATAACTCAGGTACAATGACTTATTGCCGAATTGAGTATGCAGGCTCCAGCACTACACCAAATAACGAAACCAATGGGCTTACTTTTGGCGGTGTAGGTAGTGGTACTTCCATTAACCACATTCAGGTAGCTTTTGGAAATGATGATGCCTTTGAATGGTTCGGTGGTGCTGTTAATTGCTCGTATTTGTTTTCATATCGTAACCGTGATGATGATTTTGACACGGATTTTGGATATAGTGGAGTGCTCCAATTCTTGTGGGGTTTGCGAGATCCGGCTATTGGGGATAATGACAAATTAAACAATGATGGAACTATTAGCCCGGGTAGTGGCAGCAATGGTTTTGAATCGGATAATAATAATACACCTGCCGGTGGAAGTCTTAACAACCCACGCACTCAGCTTAAAGCAATTAACGCAACTATTATCGGACCCGACAAACCAAGTGGTGTAAACCCTTCAGTAGGTTTGCAACAAGATCCTGCCGCAGGGCCTGATTTTACCAAATATGGTTTCGGTTATGTAGGTTCAGCCACAAGCACACTTTCAGGAGGTGGTTATGGAGCATTGAATCGTAGAAATAGCTTAGAAGGCATATTCAATTCTGTGATAGTAGGTTGGCCAAAAGCAGGTTATGATTTGATACCTGACAGTACCAAGTTTGCCACTTCAGGTACCTTCGCATCAGATTTTGTAACAAATACAACTACAACTGCTTACTCTACTACAGTAGCCTTCAGAAATGATATTACTGTGCCAACACCTGCAGTAGGCCCTAACAGAAAATGCACCAATGGATTTGACAACCGTTTCCTTACTCTTTTTGCAACAGTAGCAGAAAGAAATCAACGTCGCGGGTCATCCAATATGCAAACAGATTTAGGAGTAAGTGCTAATTTCTGGAGTTTAACAGGCACACTTGATCCAACTCCTTCAACAACGTCAGTATTGGCTACGGCAGGTTCGGCAACTATCCCCGGTGCAGTTGCTGCTAATTTCCGTGGAGCTTTTTCTTCTACAGTAGCAGTAGGAAGCTTTAGTGGTGTAAGTGGTTGGAATATACCTAATACTACAGGTACAAGTTCATGGGTACGTGCCTTTACTTACGGTAATTAAATAAAAATGGGTAGCATTTCTTCGCAAGTGTGTGCTACCCAATTTCTTAAACCCAAGAGGATTGAACGATGAGTGTGAGGGAGATCGCTTTTTTTTAATAAAAGCGATCCTCATTACACTTAGATCCAATTTGGAATGTAATTAATCAAATTTTGTGCCATAAATGAGTAAAATTTTAAACAATAATTTATTTAAATCTTCAAACCCAATAAACTCTTAATTCTATGTATTATAATTTTAATTTTCGCGCTATTGCAAGCCGCTTAGCCAGTGTTGCAATGTTTTGTTATTTATTTTTAGCGGTTCACGTTGCATCAGCCCAAACAACCGGCGGTGTCCCTACTACGCAATATGACGCACTTGTTACGTTTTACAATTCAACAGGAGGCCCTAATTGGTCTTTCAACAGCAATTGGCTTAGCTCAGAACCTGTTGAGAATTGGTTCGGTGTAGTAGTAAGCAACGGAAATGTTGTAGGATTAAATCTTTCAATTAATAATCTCGTTGGTTCTGTTCCCGTTTCTACAGCTAATTTACCTTTAACAGATTTGTTTTTAGATAATAACAATTTAACTTCTATTTCTCAATTACCAAATAGCTTGGTAAATTTATTTATTAATTCGAACCAAATCGTTTCTTTGACTAATTTACCTACCAGCCTCCAAATTTTAAATGCTGCATCAAACAAACTTTCTACTATTGCGTCATTTCCAAATGGAATTATAGGTGTGAACGTTTCAAGCAATGAACTTACTAAATTACCGGCATTACCGGCTTCTCTGGTTTCGTTAGTTTGTTCGAACAATAAGATTACATCACTTCCGGCTCCTTTATCAGCATCTTTAGATTTTTTGGATTGCAGTAACAATTTACTTACATTATTGCCTGCTTTAAGTGCAAATCTTACGTCTTTAATTGCTTCAAATAATAAATTAACTAGTTTACCATCGTTTCCAAGCCAATTGTCTTTAATTAATGTTAGTAATAACAAAATAAATGTATTGCCCGCTTTACCTCCATTTGTTACAGACTTAAGGATAGATTTCAACAATATATCAGCAATACCGGCATTACCATCTGTTCCTAATCTATTTATAAGCGTTTCAAACAATCGCTTAAGCTTCGAAGATTTGGAGCCGATTATCGGAAGGTTTGCTGTTCCAAGGTTGTATTCTCCACAAGCAAATGTTGGTCCAACTTATTCCATTATTCTTGCCAGTGCCGGAGTAACACTTAATCTTAATGCTAATTATGCCGGAAATACGCCTACAACCAGATATGTATGGTTTAAAAACGATACATTAAGAGTAAGTGACACATTAAGTGTTCCTACTCTTAAAATTGTAAATGCACAAGTTGCCAATTCAGGGTCTTATACTACTAAAATTAGCAGTAGCAAAGTTCCCGGCTTGATCTTAACTAGAAATCCTATTAAAGTTAAGATTTTTAATTTTAGCTCATCAACCTCTAAGGTTTCTGACATGGTGGTTTATCCTAATCCGGTAGTAAATTCTTTACAAATTACACAACCAAAAGGATGGGCTGATAAAGTATCTGTGAGCATCACATCAGAAAAAACAGGTGTTGAAGTTTATAATGGCATATATTCATTTGAGAACATCTTAGATGTGGCTAACATTGCTTCAGGAAACTATGTATTAAAAATTTCTGATGGTACCAAACATAAATCAGTACATATCATAAAAGACTAGTATGCGTATTTAATTAAAAAGAAAGACTCCTAATTAAAACCTCGTTTAATTATAGGACTTGCTATTTCCATTGGATTTAGTAAGTCCTTTTTCTTAATTATTTAAATTATAAAAAGGATAAGGGAAGAACCATAAATATGGAATCTGCGAAAACAATTGAACAAAAAAAAATTATTTCAAATGAAAGTCTTTCCAGGCAAGATATAAATATTTATCTCATAAGTATAGTTGCTGTATGCCTCGGCGTTTACTCCTCTTGTTTTTTTAACAAATTTGTTAATTGGGATGATGTACCTTATGTAATTGAAAATTCTACCATAAAGTCTTGGACTTGGGGTAATTTAAAAAGTATGTTCACTACTTATACTTTTGGGAATTATCATCCACTTACCCTCCTCTCGCTTTCCATAGATTATCATATTGCAAAACTAAACCCTAACTGGTATCATCTCAACAATGTTTTGCTACATCTATTTAACACGCTTCTTGTATTTAAACTGATAAACTTAATAACGGGAAATAGTAAAATCGCGTTAATAACTATGGCCTTGTTTGGATTACATCCCATTCATGTAGAATCGATTGGATGGATATCAGAAAGAAAAGATGTGCTATATGCTTTTTTCTATCTATTTTCTTTAACAAGCTATTTAAAATATAAAATCACAAACCTTGCCGGTTATTATCGACTATCTTTAATTTTTTTTTTCCTCTCCATATTGTCAAAAGGCATGGCGGTTTCGCTACCTCCGATACTACTCCTTATTGATTGGCTAATGGGTTACAAAATAATGGATAGAAAAAATCTAATAGAAAAAATACCTTTCTTTCTTTTATCTTTCTTTTTTGGTATTGTGGCTATATACGCACAAAAATCAGCAGATGCGATTACTGCAAACGACACCTGGTCTTTTCACGAACGCTTCATATTAGCGGGATACGCTTTTATGAAATATATTTTTAATCTGGTATGGCCGTTAAACCTATCCCCATTATATCCATATCCAATTAAAATAGGTAACAATCTCCCTTTAGATGTTTGGCTTTACGGTTTAGCCAGTTTATTATTAGCTATTTTTATTTTAGCAATGTGGTGGTTGCGCTCTACCGGCCTTTATATCCGTTGGATTTGTTTCGGATTTGCCTTTTTCTTTATTACTATTTTTATGGTGTTGCAACTCCTCCCGGTTGGCAAGTATATCATGGCTGACAGGTACGCGTATATGCCTTCAATAGGGTTTTGTTTTATAGTTGCATTGGGATTTTGTTATGTCGATGAAAGAATTAAAACCGTGAAACCGGTATTGTATTTTATTTCGTTATTTTATTTATTGTTCATTAGTATTGTCACATATAACCAGGGAAAAATATGGAAAGATGATGTTAGCCTATGGAGCAAGGCGATACAATGCTTTCCGAATTATATTGAAAGCTACCAATTGCGAGGCAATGCAAATACCACTGCAAAAAAATACAGGGAAGCATTAAAAGACTATAATAAAATTATATCTTTTTATCCCAAGAATGGTTTTGGATATTTTTTGAGAGGAAAAACTATGTTCATTTTAAATCAGGCAGAACCCGCCATCGCCGATTATACAAAATCAATTCAATTAATGTCAAATAAACCTGACATCCATTTGGTACATCTGGTAGAATCAGATCCTAAAAAAGATATAGTTTCTGTTTATCTTAATAGAGCTGCTGCCTATCTTCAAATCGGAAAAGAAAATCTTGCTTTTGCAGACTTTGATATGGCAAAAAAATTAGATCCCGATAATCCGGAGATTTATATAAACCTTGGAATTATTGAGACGAAAAAAAAATCTTATGATAAATCCTTAAATCTTTTCTCAAAAGCGATTATACTTCAACCCGACCTGGGAGAAGCTTATTTCCATCGTGGATATGTTTATTATTTGCTTAAAGATTATTATAAAACGATTAAAGATTGCAATAATTCAATTAATAAAAGATGGCATAAAGCTGAGGTATATCAAACAAGGGGTCTTGCATACATACAAACCAATAAATATTTAAAAGCTTTAGCAGACTTTAATTTCGCAATTGAGCTCGAGCCGAATATGGCGGAAGCATATTATAATAGAGGCTATTTAAAATGGCAGTTAAATAAAAAAACAGGAGCGTGCGAAGATTTGTATAAATCTAAACAATTAGGTTTTACACCTGCCGATTCTCTTATTAATAGTTTCTGTTATTAATCTTTATTTCTTTAATGTCTTATATTTTGAAAAATGTTACAAAACTTTGAAGAAAACAAATTTCGCCGTTAAACACTTCTTATAAGAGGCAGTAAAATATAACTGAGAGCGTTTGGTGTTTTAATATATAGTTTACCCAACTTGATGATTCTTCGACAATATAATTTAAATCAAATATTTTATGAAACCTTCAAAGTTAAAAGCAAACTTATTGTATCAGAATTTTATAATATTGATGATTTTCATATTCATAATTTCCTGTAAAAGAAATGAACCTGCGAACCCGGATTCCGATCCTCACATTGAAGTAACACCATGTTATAGTAATATCACGTCACCAATCCAAACGCTTGTTCCGGGTGATTATATTGTTGCTTATCATTCTATTCCCAAAGCAGCGCGTTTATTTCCGGGGAAGACTAATAGTGTCATTGCCAGAATGGTATTAAAGAATAGTAATATAGACACGACTTCGCTAATAGAAACTTTTGAAGGATTCCAAAAAGGCTTTTTATGTCGCCTTTCGGAAAGTGACTTAAAAAGATTACGGCGCAATCCGGATATTGCTTTTATTGAACAAGATCGTTCTATTTATTTAAATGTTTGTGTAAAAGTGGTAGATAGTACAACAATAAGCTGGGGAACCAAGCGAGTAGGATATGGCAATGGTACCGGAAGGACTGCATGGATTATTGATACCGGCATTGATATAAACCACGAAGATTTAAATGTGGATACTCAACGCAGTCGATGTTTTATAGAAGGCATTACGTCAATTAACGATGAAAGCGGCCACGGAACACATGTTGCCGGCATTATTGGAGCTAAAAACAATAATATTGGTACACTTGGAGTTGCATCAGGAGCAAATTTGGTAGCATTAAGAGTTCTTGATGCTGTTGGGCATGGTAAAATATCTGCAGTTTTAAGAGCATTAAATTATGTTCATCAAAATGCTAAAAGAGGCGATGTGGTAAATATAAGTTTGGTAAGTGATACTATTTCAAAATCAATAGACAATGAGGTAATAGGGATTGCAAATGAAGGCATACTTTTTTCCATAGCCTCCGGAAATGGGGGTTCAAGTGCTGCATTATTCTCTCCATGCCACATTGTTCATCCCAATGTTTTTGTTGTTTCTGCCATGAATGATACTGACACTTGGGCAAGTTTTTCGAATTATGGAAGCGGTATTGTAAAATGGGCTGCCCCAGGTGTATCTATTTTGTCTACTCAACCGAGAAATCAATATGGAGAAATGAGCGGCACATCAATGGCTGCGCCACATATGGCAGGTTTACTTTTACTTGATGGTAGAAACATAGGTATGCAGGGGGAAGTAAAAAAAGCCCCTGATATAGGACCTTATTTAATTCCTCATAAAAGATAAACAATCAACATTAATATTATGCAAATGTATGATGCTTAAGAAAGTAAACCTTTTTAATTGAAATTAAAATTTTGGTAATGTGGTTAAAAATAGTTGCTTAAATTTCTTAAAAGGCATTAAACTTTAAAATTGAATTTTCATAACCCTTTAAACCATCTTCTAATATGATAAATTATTTAAAATATAAATCCTTTATGGGTTTATGTCTATTTCTGTCATTTTATTCCATATCCTCTTTCGCGCAGAGGCAGCCTGAGCATTATAATCCTCTCAACAATGAGGAAATAGTAAGACTTTTTAAAACTAATAAACCTGATTTAACCTGCTCAAATGCAATCGAAATTTTAGTACTGTCAAAATTTTGCCAAAAGATTCATTGGCATTGGTTTCATTTTATAATAGCACCAATGGAAACAATTGGACAGATAAAACAAACTGGCTGGTAGGCCCGGTTTCCACTTGGCATGGGATAGAAGTAAGTGTTGACAGGGTTATTGGTATACAAATGTCAAATAATAACTTAAGCAGTACGCTACCGGCGGATATTGGAAATTTAGACCAATTGACTTATTTAAAGCTAAATTTTAATAATATAGGTGGGGCAATACCATCCTCCTTATATAGCCTTACAAAGCTGGAAATTTTATTAATATTAGATTCCCCTATAACAGGCACAATTTCTGAAAATATTGGAAACCTAACCAAATTAAAATTCCTCTATTTCTATAATAATCAACTTACGGGAACTGTACCGCTTAATATTAGCAAACTCACCGCATTAACATCAATATTACTGGCACAAAATCAATTTATAGGCGATATAACTACAATTATTAATAACTTGAGCTTCGCAAAAAGTTTACAAAAAATTGATATTTATTATACAAATATAAGTGGGGTATTGCCAACTTCTATTGGATCGTTTTCAAACCTAACAGAATTATATTTAGATGGAAACAAATTAACAGGCAGTTTACCTGCTTCATTGGGAAACCTGTTAAATTTAACCCATTTAATTTTTAGTAATAATAAGTTTACTGGAAGCCTGCCTGAACTGGGCAACCTAAATAAAATGGAAAAATTTTTTGGTGGTAATAATTTACTTTCAGGAGGTATACCAGACAGTTATACCAATTTTACCGGCATAATTACATTTGATATAGGCTTGAACCAACTTAATGGGAGCATCCCTACTTTTATTGGAAACTGGGTAAACTTAACCGGTTTATTTCTTAATGATAATTCTTTTTCCGGATATGTGCCTCATACAATTGGTAATTGTACATTATTAAATGCTTTATTTTTACAAAACAATCACTTAATAGGCTCTTTCCCATCATCAATTGAAAATAACGTAACGTTAAATAATTTTCAAATACAAAATAATCAATTTACAAGTATCCCTGATTTTAGTAAAAACGTGAATAGAGCCAACTTAAATGTTTATACAGGAAATAATAAACTTGACTTTGGGAGCATGGAGGCAAATTTCATTTCGCCCGGAGTGCCTGCTATTTCTGTATTTTCTTATTCACCACAGGATAGTATTCCTATAATTCCTAATTATTCGGCTTTAACCATTTCTGTTCTTTGCCCGGGAAGTAATAACCGTTACCAATGGCAAAAGAATGGAGTAAATATACCGGGTGCAACTCAATCCACACTTGCTTTTGGTAAAACTGATACTGTTATTGTTAATTATAACTGCTTAGTAACAAACACGAAGGTCACTCGTATTACTTTATCCAGCAAAAAAATCAATGTTTATCCAAGTATACCTCCAACAGGTCAAAAAGATAATTTAGGATTTATGAAGGTTATTTCGCAGGAAATAAATACTATAAACGGATCCGCTTTAATAAGGATACGGTTGTATGCAGATACAAATCTGACATGGAAAAGCCCATTAACGATTACCAAACCCAATAATTGGACTATTAGTAAAATAACATATCCTAGTAAAACTACTTTACTTAAAAAGGACTCGGTTGATTTTACAGTTATAATTAATTATCCAACAGCTAATATTCCATTCTTTCCAAAGGATATTTCTTTTTCTATTAATACATTATTAGGGACGGTTAATCAAAATCAGCTGGCAAAAGGTAAGGTATTCTTTACTCCTTATAACACGGTAGAAATATGGAATGTGAGTGATTTCTTTGGTTTAAATCGAATTTGGATTCAACCCGGATCTGTTAAAGATACTTTAAGAAGATTTATTACTAAATCTTCTATCCCTGCATCCAATATTTTACCAACTGATAATATATCAGAAGATTGGCAAGACGATTTTCAATGGAAATCTTTCCCCGGCTTAGCCTACATGATTAAAATGCGGGGCGTTAATCCGGAAATTATTGCAAGGCAAAACATTGATGATGGCCCGGACTCAAGCTATACCTCCACCGGTTTAAGAACTCAAGGTTTATGTATTTTGTGCAATGTATTTACCAGAACCTTTACGGGTACTGTAAAAGGCAGGCTTGTTAGTAATATTATTAACGATTTGGGCAACCCGATTACAATCCCTCTTTCAGGTGTATTGGTTAAATTAAAAGAAATGGATGTAGTTTTTAATGAAGAGTTTGGTGAAACTACTACTGATATGTTTGGATATTTTACCATTAACTATTCCAAAAAGCAATCTAAATTTGAAGGAAAGGAGATTGAATTATTTTTAAAAATAAAATCAAAAAATAGGGAGTATAATATTAATGTTGAAGGAAGTGGTATAGGATTTCTTACAGGTACTTACGAAAATGCATACGGGCTGGGCTCACATGGTGAATCGGATTTTAATATCACCCCGCAAAACGGAGGGGTGATCACCCTTAGTGAAGGCCATTGGAATGTTCTCAATTGGGGTTATAAATCATTTGCTTATTTTGAAAGCCAGGGTTTGCCCCTTATCAGGGAGTTGGCCATATTGCCATATCGAAATACGAGTATGTTCTTGCCTGATGGACTAGGTTTCAAACTATCTTTTCTCAGGCCAACAATTAGGCTTGAGGTTACCGATACACAACACGAAAATACTATTTATCATGAATTTGGACACTTTGCAATGTGGAGCCTTCAAAAAACAACTTATGCTTTAACTACAAAATTTCGACATACTTGGCAAGCTGAGTCAAATCCGATTTTGGCATGGACCGAAGGCTGGGGGGACGCAATGCAAATGATACTAGATGCCAATTACAGAGACGAAAATGGAAACGGTACTTTTGATTCTGATGAAGAGTATGGGTATGATCAACTTGACTGTAGCTCTGGAACATGCATACCTAGAACAACACCTGAATATGAGAAAAGTATTAATTGGGGTACGACCAATATAAATAACGGAATCAATTCTGAGTATTACATGGCTTGTGCCATTTATGATCTCTGGGATGGGGCAGGTAAGGGTTTACCCGTTTTGTTACCTGGAGGAGCAAGTGACAGGCATGGATATAATGATTTATCTAGTTCCGGAGCTACTTATCCTAACGGCTGGTCGGTGCCGGATAATGTTGAGCTTACTTTTAAGCAAATAGCTACTCCTTTAACACTATTTGATTTTAGTACAGGCCAACCAAAGTCTGTATTGATTACTAATATTTCAGATTATGTACGAAGGTTACTGAGTACTATTACAGATTGTAATGTCAAAAATCAGATAGCCAATGCTTTTAACCAAAATAAAGTAGCAGAAAATATTACATTATTAAATTCAAACCCAAATATAAATTCAGGAATAAATACTGACGATATAGTTTATACTTATTACGACGGCCTATTCTTTTTCCAGACCAAACATTTTATGAACCCTTATTTCGGGTTAAAAGGACAAAATAATTTTAACTACAATCTTCAAAATGGCGCCTCCATTAATGATAACCTGGCATTAATTGGTACCAATGCTTCCGGTAATGCATTTCATATTTCAATGGGTAACAATAGTACAGTGGGAACTTGTGGAAATGTAAACATTGTAATACAAAACGCTGCTTTATTCATTGGTAATGGATCCCTAAATGTTAGAACTGAAATTAGAACAGGATCTGTTTTGCAAGTAAAAACGGGTGGGGTGTTAAACATTGCTGATAATACTACATTAGTGATCGACTGTGGGGCTACTTTTATATTTGAAAATGGGGGAGCAATTAACTTAAATGGTTCTAATGCTAAACTTATTATTGATGGTAAATTAGTATTAACCGGAGTTTCAAAGCTTCCGGTAGCCTACAGTACCACCTCGTTATCATTATCCGGCCCGGCTTCTGCTGTAACTTCAGGGTCTGTTTATACGGTTTCCGGTAAAGCAGGCGATACTTTTACCTGGACGGTACCCGGTGGATGGCACATTAACGGGCAACAAGTCAGTACATTGTCAGCCGGCGTGGCAGTAACTATTACTCCCCCTATATCGGCTTGTGGTGGTAATTTTTACACAATATCTGCAAAGGCTAATAATGGTTGCTACGCAGGCTCAGTAACTTCAATACAAATTAAATCCGGCACCGTGCCAAAGGCACCTAATCCTATCAATGTCACAGCAGATTGCAATGAATACCGGTTCTCAACCTCCGGTGCTGATGGCGCATCACAATTTGAGTGGCATTATTATCTTTTGCCTAACGCGGGTACTGAAGTAATCACTACAGGCGGATCAACTATTAAATTAAAATTGTATACCGGCAATTGGAGGATTGGGGTTAAAGCCATTAATATTTGTGGGCTTAGCGACATCATTTATACCGATGTAGCAGTAAACTGCTCCCAACATCTGGCTGCTGTTTTTCCAAACCCTGCCGCCCGGCAACTTAATATAGAATTAATGAATAATAATACCGTAATTGATACACTAAAAAGTAAGACGGGCACAAACATTGAGCAAGAATTTAGCATTATCCTCTACAATAAATTTCAACAGACTGTAAAAACCGGAAATAGTAAAAATGAAAAGCTACAATTAGATTTATCAGGCTTATCAGACGGTATGTACTATCTTCATATTTCTCAAAATGGAGAAGTTATTGAGAGGCAACATATTATTATTCAAAAATAAAAACAGAGTGGTTATGGCAATCTAAGCCCTAACCGATAAGTTTAAATTATAAACTAACTAACAATCATGAAAAAGTATATCAATAATCTGTTCATATTTTTAATAATTCCTTTATCGGCTGATTTTTGTATTCCATCTAAAAAAGAAAACCGTCGTGTATATCTTATGAATGAAGAATTTAAAAGTTATGTGGTTTTTCCAAAAGGTAGCTTTTGGGTATATGAAGAAAAGAATAGTGGTGCACAAGATAGCATTTACATTTTCGAAAAATATTTAAATATCGGTTCTTATAAATATTATGATTATGATTATGAATCATTGGCTTATTATTTATATAGTTCTTATACTAAAGATACTCTTTATGGGAGGGGGGGGGCAGAGAAGGCAGGAACTACTGATAGCTTATTCATAAATGATTATACAGAATTATCCAAAAACCAAAGATTTGTATCTAATTATCAATTTTTTTCAGGGAAAAAAATTCCGAAAAATTATATATATGAGCCGGTACAAGATACAAAAATTAAATATAGAGATTCACTTATTACTTATTCCATAAATAATGTTGAATACAAACAAGTAAAGGTTTTTGAAAATTTAATAAAGGATTTTAATACTCAGCCGAAAATCATTTATTACGCCAAAAATGTAGGGGTAATTAAAAAAGAACTTTTTAATGGAGAGGTATGGGAGCTAAAGAAATATTTTATTAATAAATAAATTTTAAAAGCTGGTAAAAACCGCGATAAGTTAAACGACAAGCTACAATTGGATTTATCAAGCCTATCTGATGGTATGTACTATCTTCATATTTCACAAAATGGAGAAGTTATTGAGAGGCAACATATTATTATTCAAAAATAATCATAATTCGATTATGGTAATCTAAGCCATAACCGATAAGTTTAAACTATAAACTAACAAACAATCATGAAAAAGTATATTAATTACCTGTTAATTTTATTTATGATCAATATAATCACTTCTTGTGGAGGCGATAATTTTCCTACTTATTATATGAATGAAAACTTCAAAAGCTATGCATTTTTTCAGAAAGGAAGTTACTGGGTATATCAAAAAGTAAGTTCAGGTGACAGTGATAAGGTCATTCAAATAAGTATAATAACAGAAATGACCAAAAGTAGAACCCTAGGCTATAATTATGAGAGGTTTTATAGTAAGCTTTCTTCTACTTATTATAAGGATACTACTAATTGCTTCGGAGATCCATCAAATAATCTTGAAAATAAAAACTATGAAGTATCTGAGTATGGAGTTAGAAATTCTTTTAGCCTTGTTCCTAATTATATTGATACCAGTATAGTTAATTTTGAATATAATTATGCTTCTAATTTTATATTAAAATTTGAGAGCATGTTGGATTCCCTTCAAGTAAATGGTGTTTGGTACAAAAATGTAAAAATTTTTAATCATAGCCCGCAATTTAACCCATTGCAAACCAAAAGGGTTTATTACGCAAAAATGTAGGAATAATTAAAAAAGAGCTTTTCAATGGTGAGGTATGGGAGCTTAAGAAATATTTTATTAATAAATAAATTTTAAAAGCTAGTAAAATAAAAGCTACAATTGGTTTACTAGTCTTATCAGACGGTATGTACTTTCTTCATATTTCACAAAATGGAGAAGTTGTTGAGAGGCAACATTATTATTATTCAAAAATAAAAAAAAGAGTGGTTACTAAATAGTAACCACTCTTTTTTTTAAAATTGAAAAATTGTGTTATAAGTTATATTCTTAAACAATTTATATAATAGCCTATTAGTTTAAAACAAATCTCTCAATTAATTAAAACTATGAAGAATTCAATTACAAAGGGCATATTTAATAACAGTTTAGGAGTTTTAATAATTTTTTTTGGTATAAATATGTGCCAATCTTGTATTAAGAAAAAGAACCTGCCGGACTATTATATGGATGAAAATTTTCGAAGTTATGTAGATTTCCCTAAAGGAAGTTATTGGATTTATGAAGAAACTTTAACGGGTGGAAAAAGTGATAGCATATATCTTTTTGAAAGAGAATATTCAACTGATAGAAGTGGCAAATACGTGGACTACAATTATGATAGGATTGATTTAAAATTTTTTCGATCCTATTACAAGGACACTATGGTTGCGGCAGGTGGTGGGGGTGAAAATACAAGTTTAGGATTTCACTATACCGAAGATTCTCCATATAATGTTCAATATTTTAGTGGAGCGGGGGGGGTAAAATCTATTTATGATTTTACAGGATACAAAACTACATACAAAGATTCACTTGCGTCATATAAGGTAAATGCTGTAGATTTTAAACAGGTAAAAGTGTTTGAAAAACAGGTAAAAAATTATGATAGGCAGCCTAAAATTATTTACTATGCCAAAAATATTGGTGTTATTAAAAAAGAGCTTTTTAATGGTGATGTATGGGAACTAAAGAAATATTTTATTAATAAATAAATTATGCTTTTAATAAATTCCAGCAGCTTGTAAAAACTGGAACAAGTAAAAATGACAACCTACAGCTAAATGTATTTGACTTAGCAGATGGAATGTACTTTTTACATATTATTCAAAATGGAGAAGTCATTGAGAGGCAATATATTATTATTCAAAAATAAAAGATAAAAGAGTGGTTACTAAACAGTAACCACTCTTTTATTTAAATGGAAAATTATGTTATATGTATAATCTTATTCATTTTTATAATTGCCTATTAATTAAAACAAATCTTTCAATTAATTTAAAACCATGAAAAATTTAACATCCAGAAAAATAATTATTTACTGCATGATTATATTAGCTCTTCCTTTATCTGCAAATTTTTGCGTTTCTTCTTGCAACTCTAAAAACTTGCCAGACTATTATATGAATGATAATTTTAGAAGTTACGTAGATTTTCCAAAGGGTAGTTACTGGATTTATGAAGAAACTTTAACAGGTGGAAAAAGTGATAGCATGTATCTTTATGAAAGAGAATATTCAACTGATAGAAGTGGCAAATATGTAGACTATCATTATGATTGGATAAATTTAAAATTTTTTCGATCATATTATCGTGATACTTTAAAAGGCACAAGTAAATTAGATGTATTTATAAAAAAAGGGTATTACTATGCTGAAAACCCATCGATTTATTCTGATGTTAATGTGCAATACTTTACTGAAATAGGGGGGATAAATTTTTCGTATGATTATCCTGGATCTAAAATACTTTATAAAGATTCTCTTGAATCATACAAAGTAATTGGGGTTGATTATAAACAAGTTAAAGTATTTGAAAATTTAATTAAAAGATATGAAAAGCAACCTAAAATTATTTATTACGCCAAAAACGTAGGGGTTATTAAAAAAGAGCTTTTTAATGGTGAGGTATGGGAGCTAAAGAAATATTTTATTAATAAATAAATTTTAAAAGCTGGTAAAATAAAAGCTACAATTGGTTTACTAGTCTTATCAGACGGTATGTACTTTCTTCATATTTCACAAAATGGAGAAGTTATTGAGAGGCAACATATTATTATTCAAAAATAATTACAATTCGGTTATGGCAATCTAAGCCATAGCCGATAAATTTTAAACTAAAGAATCATGAAAAAATATTTTAGTTATCTAATTATTTTTATAATAACTTCATTATTTACCAATTCTTGCAGCCTTTTTGAAAAAAACATTCCAACTTATCACTTTGATCCGATATTTAGAGAATATGTAATCTTTCCAATTGGCTCTTACTGGGTTTATAAAGAAATAAACCTGGTAAAAACCGATAGTCTTTATTTAGATAATCAAACCATATATGTAACCGATAAGTTATATAAATATAAATCTGAATTTGCAAGGCAAGCTTTAAATAGTTCTTATGATCAAATTGGTTTTGTAGGATGGTGTTACGCAACTGATACAACTTCAAGCAGTATCTCATATTATAAGGAGCAATCAAGAATTAGCCAAACGGGAATTGATAAAGTATTTTTTAAAGGAAAAATAGGAGAAGTTTTTGAATTGGGTGGGCCAACAATAACCAAATATGAAGCCTTATATGATACTTTATCCGTTAACAAAGTAGTTTATAACCAGGTAAGGGTTTATACTATTCTCAAACAATCTTTTGATAAACAAACCAAAAGGGTTTATTACGCTAAAAACGTAGGTGTTATTAAAAAAGAACTTTTTAATGGAGAGGTATGGGAGCTAAAGAAATATTTTATTAATAAATAAATTTTAAAAGCTAGTAAAAACCGCAATGAGTAAAATGAGAAACTGACACTACAATTGGATTTATCAAGCCTATCTGATGGTATGCACTATCTTCATATTTCAAAAAATGGAGAAATTATTGAGAAGCAACATATTATTATTCAAAAATAAAAACAGAGTGGTTATGGCAATCTAAGCCCTAACCGATAAGTTTAAATTATAAACTAACTAACAATCATGAAAAAGTATATCAATAATCTGTTCATATTTTTAATAATTCCTTTATCGGCTGATTTTTGTATTCCATCTAAAAAAGAAAACCGTCGTGTATATCTTATGAATGAAGAATTTAAAAGTTATGTGGTTTTTCCAAAAGGTAGCTATTGGGTATATGAAGAAAAGAATAGTGGTGCACAAGATAGCATTTACATTTTAGAAAAATATTTAAATATCGGTTCTTATAAATATTATGACTATGATTATGAATCATTGGCTTATTATTTATATAGTTCTTATACTAAGGATACTCTTTATGGGAGGGGGGGGCAGAGAAGGCACGAACTACTGATAGCTTATTCATAAATGATTATACAGAATTATCCAAAAACCAAAGATTTGTATCTAATTATCAATTTTTTTCAGGGAAAAAGATTCCGATAAATTATATATATGAGCCGGTACAAGATACAAAAATTAAATATAGAGATTCACTTATTACTTATTCCATAAATAATGTTGAATACAAACAAGTAAAGGTTTTTGAAAATTTAATAAAGGATTTTAATACTCAGCCGAAAATCATTTATTACGCCAAAAACGTAGGTGTTATTAAAAAAGAGCTTTTCAACGGTGAGGTATGGGAGCTTAAGAAATATTTTATTAATAAATAAATTTTAAAAGCTGGTAAAATAAAAGCTACAATTGGTTTACTAGTCTTATCAGACGGTATGTACTTTCTTCATATTTCACAAAATGGAGAAGTTGTTGAGAGGCAACATTATTATTATTCAAAAATAAAAAAAAAGAGTGGTTACTAAATAGTAACCACTCTTTTTTTTAAAATTGAAAAATTGTGTTATAAGTTATATTCTTATCAATTTATATAATAGCCCATTAAGTCTAAAACAAATCTTTCAATTAATTAAAATGTCTCCATCGGAGCCTTCTCCTCTTTAGACTACATTCTCAAAAGAATATAATTTTTAATAAATTTACTAACTATTTGAACATATTACTTTTTTAATAATCGGTATTCTTAGGATCAAAATTAGTCCATCCATCTGCCCAGTTGGCAGTACCAAAAGCTCCCTTGAAAGTGACTTTATCAAAAAATGCGTCATTGCCTTTTCCTGTAAAAACAGCACCTGTAAGTAATATGGAACTGCCACCCGGCAATAGGTCAGGGTTTGTTAAACGGCTGACAGCTATAAGATTGTCAACTTTAAGGCTGGCCAAAGGTTGATTAAGTAAATTGTTAGCCGCAAATTTATCTTGATATTTTGCATCAGGGGCCGAGAAACCAATTGTACCAACTCCCTGGTTAGATATTGGGTTGTTTTCGAAAGCAAAATCACCACCTCTGCCGGGTAATAATGCTGAACGAGTTGCAGCAAGTACGTTCCCTCTAAGTTGAATTTGGTCAGCAGTAGTGGCTCCATTTATATCTTCATATTTTGTTTGAGATTCGTTACCATCAATAGAAATACCTGCCAAGTTACTGCCTATTAAAACTGTATTAAAAATTGACTGTGAAGAGGCCCGACGTAAATGTGCGCCCCTACCAAAATTATCATCTCCTACACCATCAGTAGTTCCGTTTCCTCTTGCTAAATTAGAACCTCCCACACATGTAATATTTGAAAATATTGCTCCGGTAAATGGACTTCCTGAAGCTGTCGGGCTGTTGTCTGATTCAAAACCGTTGGATTGAGAAACATCCGCCCAGTTAGGATCCCTTAAACCCAGACCATATTGTACTTTACCGCTGTAACCAAGGTCGGTATCAAAATCATCATCAGTACCTCTGTAAGCAATTAAATACTTACAATTTACGGTTCCTCCAAACCACTCAAATGAATCATCACCTGAAAAAGATACTTGAATGTGATCAATCACAGTACCGGAGCCTACACCTCCCAAAGTCAGGCCATTTATTTCATTTCCTACACTCAAGGCAATTCCACCGAATTCAATCCTCACATATCTCATAATACCTGAGTTATCAGCAATATCCGAACCCCCATATTGGAAGCGAGGTTCTACTACTAACCCTTCTATATTTTGATCTCCCGGCTGATTAACAATAGATTTACCTAACAGGATTACCCCGCCCCAATCACCGTAACTTCTAAACCCTTTTGGTTGATTAGAAGTAAACACTATTGGTTCAGTTGCAGTGCCGACAGCATTTATTTTCGCTCCTCGTCCTATTATCAAAGCACTACTGGTAGCTTTATCACCTTTAATAATTACGCCGGGATCTATAAAAATAGTAGCTCCATTTGTAACGAGCACATTTCCCTTTAATAAGTAATGCATCGCTTTAGTAAGTTTCTTATCAGCTTTTATTTCACCTTCCAATACTTCAGTATTAGTTGTAAACAAGTTGGCCGACTCCACACTTTTTCCATTTCGGCTTACCGAAATTTTTAAAGAAGTATAAGGTAATGAGGGTGGCAAAGTAACAGAAAGTTGGGTGGTAGTGGCCGCTGTTACAGTAGCGACAGTAGTGCCAAAATTGACAATGTTTTCGCTAGGGGTGGTGCTAAAACCTGTACCTGTAATAGTTACTACTGTACCATCAGTACCAATGGTAGGCGTAAAACCGGTAATGCTTAGAGCGGCATTATTTGGAGGGACGGGATCCGAACCTTTACTACATGAAGTAAAATATATTGCCCCAAGAGAGACCATACATAACCAGAATTTTAAATAGAGTTTCATATTGATATTTGGTTTATTGATTTTGAACGGTAAAGAAATCTAATCTATTGCTAGGTGAGCCAATATTTTGAGGTCTCGTACTAGGGTCAGAAATTACTTCATTTGGCTTATCGTATAAAACCACAGGCTTATATGGACTGGGGCCTTTTAAGTTTAACATTAATATTTCATCAGAGCCATTCCCCGAGCGGTTTACCCAGAAAAGTTTTGTACTTGACCCATTGGAACCCGGTAAGACCCTCAAATATCTGGCAAATACAAATTTAATAGATGATCCTGATGTAAAAACCTGATTATATGAAGCTAGTTTTTCAGGAGAGGTTCCATTTTCTTTAATACGGTAAATGGAAACATCATTTAGTGAAACCTGCTCTAAAAAATACAAATAATTATCAGCAGGATTATATTCCATTGAAGTAATGTTTCTTCCTGATAGAAAGGTTGTATATGGCTTATTTGGATCCAATGGTACTTTTCTTACTTCTTTCATGTTATTATCATAATAGGAATAAATATAAAATGAATTCGGGCTTTGAGCAGTGATCGCATACGGTGAATAAA
Organism: Spirosomataceae bacterium; assembly: GCA_965248855.1. Taxonomy (GTDB): domain Bacteria; phylum Bacteroidota; class Bacteroidia; order Cytophagales; family 172606-1; genus CBDFKQ01. The sequence goes on from CBDFKQ010000012.1 coordinate 586,923, forward strand.
AATTAAATTCCCTCACGATTTGTATAGGGGAATTACCATCAGTAAATTTTTTCATAAAATGTCCTTTATCTTCAGTAAATATATAAAAACCATTGTCATAATGATCGGTAGCTAGTCCGGATATACCATTATCATACTTTTCATCTGTTTCTACTTGATAAATGGGTTTTATATTTTCAAAATTTAGAGTAGTTTGATAAACTACCTGATGGTATGAAAAATATGGATTAATAAAGGGAGTTAACCTTGCAGTACTGTCTTTAACCAGATACAAATTTTTACCGTCATGTGATAAAACAACATTTGATAAAATGAAAGGGTTTTCTATTCCATTTCCACCTCCAGCTACAAAAGAGTCTCTAAATTTAGTGATTGATAAAGTTTTCCGTTCTCCCGGGAAAGTCGAACCATCAGCTTCCGCAGTTATCCAATAAGCATTATATGTATTATATCCAATAGAGGCCCACATCATTTTCCCGGCAAAGCTCTGTACCTGCAAAATTTTAGGGTTGCTTTGTGTACCCAATATCGATACAGTAACCTTGGATCCGGAAGGATTCTTCGGCACCCCCGGTACATACACCCTTAGCTCCGTCGCACTTGATAAAGCTGAATCAATTATTACTTTTATGCCGCTAATCCTTACCGTATTTTGATAAAATTCTTTACCGGTTTTAAAGTTGCTGCCCTTAATAATAATAAGATCTCCGGGTTCTACATTGCTTGGGCTTATGCTGTTTATAACAGGTGGATTTGGGTTGCGTGGTATAATAAACAATGGGCCGCCGGCCACACGGCTACCAATCTTCACTTCAACCGCTCCGCTGGTGGCTGTATCAGGAACAATGATTTTTAAAAGAGAATCACCTTGTATTTCTTGTACCGTTGCCCTTATGCTATTTATGGTAACTATGTTTCCCTGAGCAACTGTAGAGAAGCCTTTCCCTGAAATAGAAACAGTAGAGCCGGCAAATCCACTTTCGGGAGTAATATGGGTGATAACGGGTTGTGGCGCAGGATCATCCTTGTGCTTGCATCCCTGTAAGTAGATTATTAACGATAATGCCACAATAAGACTTAACAACATTGTTTTGGATGAAAAATCTGTCTTCATTTATATTATTGATTTTATGTGTTTATTTTTCAAAGTCAAAGTCTGGTTGGGGATATTTCATTTCATTCTAATTATCATCAGCAAATAAAAAATCCACTTTATTAAAAGGTATCTCTCCTTTGCTGGAGGGGAATAATTGAGATGTTTCGTTTTTCCCCGGCAACTTAAGTATGTCTCTGTAAAGTATTACTGCTTTATAGCTACCGGTTGAGCCGATTTTTAAATTAACCATATAAATAACCTGATTTTTTAAAGATTGAAATGGGTCATTTACAAAACCAATTCCATACAATTTAGGCCCGGTAGGAGCATCAAGTAATGCGTACTTTGATTGTCCGCTATTGCCAAATTGAGGAAGGTTATCTGCAAGCAACTTCAATTTTCCATCTATTTCATTTAACTGATAAAGTTTCAATGGTAGAGAAAGATTTTGCTGAAAAATAAGATATAGGCTTTTAGTAAGGGCGCTATATTGCATACCCACTATTCCTGCTGCGCCTGCTTCCGGAATTGGTAAACCGACAGTATTTACCTCCACAGCCTCTCCTCCTATAGGAGCGGAATAAAGTATTTTCTTCAAAGTTGATAAACCGGTAAGTAAGTATAACGAATTCTCCCCCGCTACCATAGCCTGAATATTATCTGAGGTAAAGCCAAAAAAATCAATGTTTAAATTAACACTATTGCCATAAGCATAAAACACATTTTGATTGCTTTCCCTAACTGCCAAAGCAGTTGTGTTAAACAATTGGCCACCTGATTCATCATTGGTAAGGATCTTATCAAAGCGGTTGAAGTTTGGAGAAGGTAATTTCCATAATGTATCAGCTCGATCGGTTCTGGCATAATATAATAAATTGGCCTTTGGGCTAAATGCTTTTGGCCCTGAAATAGAATATTTAAGAAAATTCCGGGTGGTCGATGAGTCATCGGAAATGGCCATGGAGGTGCGTGTATCCAGGCCGGTTGAACCGTCAGCTGCTACTTTCGCAATTAATTGCCTGATTTTATCATTTGGTTTATTCTCAGTAGGTATTAATGTCCAAAAGAGAGAACCTGCAAATCCATTCACGTTTACTTTAAGTGCGGAGCTACTTGCACCTTTTACTATCACATTAAGGTTTAAACCGATACCCATACTTCCCGCGGGAACCAAGGCAGTAAGTTGGGTTGATGTAGCATTAAGTATAATCAATCGTTTATTATCAATCGAAACCTGGTTTAATAAAGTATCAGCATTAGTAGTAGGTACAAAATTCGAACCTGTAATAGTTATTACTTCGCCTACCTCTATGTTTAATGAAGAAACAGCATTTAATTGAGGGGGATTAGGGTTGGTAAGTACTGTAAAAACCTGACCTGAAGCCGCCCCATCTGAACTGCCTACTATCATATTACCTGTAACAGCGCCATTGGGAACTATCACTTTTAACGAACTGTCACCACTTACGCTCAATACTTTAGCTGTCTTACCTCCAAAAGATACTACATTAGCAGTAGTGTCCGCTAGAAATCGCTTACCTGAAATAGTAATAATATCACCTATATAACCTGAAGAAGGGTATATTCGTGTAACTTCAGGTGCGGGAACCAATGTTCTGTTTTCTTTCTTTATACAAGAAAAAAAAGTAGCCAGGCAAATTGAAAATAATAAAAAAAAATTTTTCATTCTATAAAGATGTTCTTATTAATTTATTTATTTTGTCATTTCTTCGCCCTGTTTGTGCGATCTAAAAACGCTTGCCTCACTTCTGATTGCTCCAAACTATACCCCATACTAAAAATCTTTGTATTATTATTATTATCTCTTTCAGTACCCAGAACAATAGTAGTGATCGTAGGTACAAAACCCTTTGCAGTTTGAGACAAAACAGGAATGTATGGAAGCGATTTACTTGAATTGGCATCATCTGTTAGAATTGATAAAATTACTCCATTGTCTATAGAACCCGGGATAGTATTAGTTAATACATATTTGTATTGATTTAATGGTGCAAAACCGGCAGCCTCTGATTCTCCATGCCTGTAGGTGTAGAAAATATAAGTTGGAACCCCTTTTTGTAATACAGAATTTGCGGTGGTGTCTCCTTTGCTTAGGTATTCGCTGAAATCAAGTTCAATATAAGGTAATAAGCCATTCTGACCGAACCTCTTAAGGTCGCTTACTACTAATTTCTCCGGAGTTGCACTGGTCAATAAACGAGGGTCATAAAAATTTATAGTATCATTTCGTAATTTATTAAGCTCACCGTTATCCACCTGACGAACGTATATATCAATAGATTCTGTTGCGTTATCAGTAGCGGTATTGCTGATGGGTATGGCATTGATAAAACGTAAGTAGGCCTTCTTATTGTCAGGAACAAATTTTTCATCTTCCCGTATATTTATAAGCCGGGTCTTATTTAAATCATTTTCATATTCACTTACCAAAAGAAGAGAATAAATTCCCCCCGGTTGAAAATAATAAGAAGCATCCTGCATAAATGGTTGTTCCAGAAAAGTATGTTTACGGTCTATAAAAAATATATCTTTTGATACAGGGGCTATCCTCCCTTCCACCTTAGCAAAACCTATGGTGCGAGAGCCGGCTGAAAATTTTGCCCATTTATAGTAGTCAATTCCATTAATAATAGGAGCAAGAGGAACCCGATGGGTAAGATTCGGGAAATAAACATTTCTTCCTGTGGCTTTTGCACCTTGCCTGTAAGGCTGGAAATGTACATATTCTGTTTCATTATAATTATCATTAGAGCCTAGCTCCCTACCTGCTGTTCCAATATTATCCAGAAGGCCGGTAAATTCAATGGAAGTTAATCCTGATAATATCCCATTATTAGTTGGAACATCAGACAGAAGTACTGATCCATTGCGCCCAAGAAGAAAATCTCCATACCCATCAATTAACTGTTGAGGATATTTTACGGAGTCTAGTGCTGGATTGCCGTAATAATGCCCATCCAAGCGAAAGGCACTTAACAAAAAGTAAGAAGCGAATGGATTGTCAGGATCTTGGCGTTGTGTATAATTTCTCATATCCATTACCCTTACATAAGTAGGAACCGATATATTTTCTATTTCTGTTTTACAGGCCGAAAGGCTTATCAATAATACCCAAGTAAACCTAAAAAGTGGTTTGTTAATAATTCTTAAAAAAATCATTTTTAAATTTTTGGTTTTTAAATTCTCCCGGTTAAAATAATTTGTTGATTATATATTTATTATGGCAATAACGCGTATGATAATTGCCAATCATATACTTCTTCATAATTAAAAGTGGGTTTATCTGCCCTTTCAAAGCAAAATATATTTTTTTGAAACTTATCTATACCGGTAGAAACACTGTATTTACCACTAAAAATAACCGTATATATATAAGCGGAATTGCGCTGCCCACCGTAAGAATGTAGATTAAACAACAAGGCCTTTCCAACTACATTATTACGTAGTTTATCCGGCGATAGGTCTATTTCAAATAGTACTTGTCCATTTGAGGACCGTATTACTGCGAGCTTTGTGGTTTTTTCATATATCGAATTAAAACCTATAAAAGTCCTTTCAACCGGTAATTCAATACTTCGGCTCAAGTCGGCAAATTTAAGTTCTGAAAGGAGTACCTCTTTGGTATCTGAATTGATCACACTAACCGGTTCTATATCAGGGCTGAAATTAGCGAAGTTAACTTTTACCCTCGTGTCGTAAAAAACAGTGGTATCGGCATTAAACAACTTTAGCTTGGCCTTATTATCTTTATCTATGTAATGAAAGGCAAAATATTTACCATTGGGTGTCAAAACCGATTCAGTAGTAGAAAGCTCCGGCCTGGATAAGCCTTCCGGTACTACCCCAATGGTTCTATCACCAAATTGTTTAGTTTCAGTAACTGTATATTGAGAATTTGGATTGCTGACTAGTCTTTCATCACCACTCGAGAGCCTTCCATCGGGGGGAATGGTTCCACTTATATTTAACCTTAAAAGAGAAGAAGGATTCTCAAAGCTCCACTTATAATTGAGATTGATAAAATTAACAATGGCCACCTGCCTGCTAAGTCTGGATATTGGAAGCGGGGCAAGGGTGCGCGACGTTCCGTCGGCATCGTCTAAAATAAATACCTCATAAGGTATAGGCACTAGTTTAAGAGGGTTGGAAGAAGATGCTGAACCCGGTGTTCCATTCCCGATTATAGGTATCACATCTGCCGCATCCTTTATATCATTGCTTTCACCCACCGTTCCATTGGTGATAACCGTATATGATTTTCCCGACTGAAAATTAACCGGCTGATTAGCTGAAAGATTTAGCCCTCTTCCTGAACGAATATTATTATCAGCCCCGGTGGCAAGAATTCCACCTCCCCAATAAAAATTATAATCACGGGGCTCTGCCACACTATATCCAAAATTAACATACATGGAATTAGATAAAAAATCAGCCGGCTTAATTTCAGGTATAAAAGTACTGGCATTATTTTGACCTAAATTAGGTATTGTAAAAAAGTAAGGTCGAAGATCTACTAATACTTCCCTGTTAGGGCTTGATACAATTGCCGGGCTAAAGGATACTTGCCTTACATTTGCCCTGTCAGGCAATGAGGAGAGTATAGGATCGGCAATGAGAGCGTAACTAACAGCGTCTTTTCTCAAAGAGAACATATACCTTATTTGTTGCTGAAAATCAGTTTTTTGTCCTTTGTAAGCAGGAGAAATATAAAAGGTATAATTACTACCTTCTTTAATGGATAGAGTATCCTGCAATAGTATAGCACCGGAAGAGTCTGTCACTGTAAAAGAAGTTTTCTTGTACAAATAATCGGGAGCATCTTCATAGGCACTTAACTCATGGCGCCGTAATTCTTTAATTATTTTGCCTTCACTTATATTTAAATTAAGTATTTGCCTGTTAAAATGTAGGTTTACAAAACGGATTTTAGGTTTGCCCATTTGATTGGTAGGTTTTGTATCAAAAAATTTATATTCTTTGGTACAGCTCCATAAAAACAAACTACTTATTAATGATAAGATAATGGTTTGCTTATTAAATCTTTTGCTTAACATAATAATACGTTTATTTTTAAATTTACTTTAAAAGCTATGACAGATCACAGTTATCTTTGCCCGTAATTCAGGGTTGGATTCATTACTGTTCCCACTTAGCAATACTGTATATGTTCCCGCCTCAGTAGGATTACCTTTATAATTTGCTATAGGTACCTTTGGTTTATTGATAAAGAAAGGATAATCAATACGTGCGTTAGGGATGGGTTCGCCAAGCCTGGCTATATCGCCGGTAGCTTTAAAAGCCTGAATAATTAAAGCACCATCAGAAGTATAAATACCATTTTTAGAACGCACTTCTCCAAATTTCAAATTGGCAGCAAAATCACTATTTAATATGGTTGAAGGTTCTTCAGCAGCTCCATTAAGTATCAAATCAGTACGAATGCGTGCGAAACTTACTTTTCCGGTATCAGACGAAAAATTAAGAAAACGTGTAAGTATTCTATCGGGTTCCGGTTCGGTTAAAGGTGTGGGTACCAATTGCAATTCCGGCTTTCCATTATTATCAACTATATAAATCATTAGATAATCATAAGGCTTAAGGTCGTAAGTGGCCGTAAGTTTTTCCTGACCAATCTCAACTGTAATATTCTGACTTCCTGAAGGAACGAGTTCAACCCCGTCAAATTTGGTATATACTTTTGGTGAGGATTCTGTTCTTTTTGAACCCCTAACCGGCAATACCCATACTTGAGGTTGTTTAGGTAATAAATTTACAAATCCCAGATATGCAAAATTAGTTTGTGGGACCCCGTAGTCCTTCACATCAACAGCATACGATGCATCATTTGTGATCAAAATATCATAAATTTTACCTGATTCCCCTTTAAAAGTTATTGGTGAAAAGATATTGCCTTTAGCTTGATTTTGAAAAACAAAATGATATGGTCCAAAAGGTAATTGCTGATAGATTCGTTCTTCCACTACATTTAAGTCTGCAAACTCCTTGTAGCCACTACCGTTTCTACGAAGTACATCTATTTTATTGTTGGATAAATTATAAAATCGGATTTTAAAATATCCCGGATCCGGTGATGTTTCTGTGGCTGATACACCAATCTTGGATAATTCAATCGGAGATCCTGCGTTATCGCGACTAAAAGCTACATTGTTTATTGCTGAAAGCTCTGATGGCAAGATAAAAGTTTCATAGATCAAATTGGCTAATTGTAGTTTTGCCGGTGGGTTGCCGGCCTCATATTCGGCAAGAGTAATTGTTAAAGTGTGGCCGGTTAGTGATTCAGGAATATTGAACCGTTGAAAACTCGTTCCAAGTAAATTATTGTTTATATAAATGGCAATATTAGCAGTGGGATCCGATTTATCAATAAAACTGAAATATAAAGTCTTAACCTTTATTTCATCCTTAGGCCTGTATTCCGGTATCTCCTGTTTCTTACATGCATTCAGAAAAAAAACTGACAGGAATATGAGGTTAAATATTTTATATTTTGAAAAATAAAAATTCATTTTATTTAAATTTTAAAAATTATAGCTTAAACCAATAGCAAAATTTCTACCTCTTGTGAACTGCCTGCGGTAATTTACTTGATCAAAAGTACCATATTCCTTTGATTTGGGTGATTTCTGGTATATGTAGTCAGTTCTGGCGTCAAGTAAGTTTTTTACAAACCCTCTAATCTGCCAGCGTTTATAAAATGATTTCGAGAAAATAAAGTCTAATTGTGGTGCCGGGTATTCATAAATATTTGGAGTTCCATCTGTATAAATTTCTATTAACCTTTTACCCGTGTAATTAAAATAGAGATTAGCTGTGATCTGTTCCTTTATCCAGTCACAACCTATATTAGCATTTAAAACTATGTTAGGCTGTTCAAATATAGGGCGCTTGTTGTCGTAAGAACGATCAAATTGGGTGATTGTATAATATTCCTGAGCTGTAATCTGAGTTTGGCTTCTAGCAAGCATTGCATTTATACCAACATTAAAATCTTTAAGGCTAGTAGAAATAAAACCTAATTTTTTCACCGCTTCCAATTCTATCCCATACACTTTACCTATCGACGGATTATTACGAAATGAAACGTTGGAAAGTGGATAAACATTATCTATAACGCTGCTATTTTGAGCTGGTAAAAACACTCTCTCTAACCCGTTTTGGATTCTTTTATAAAAAAAGGAAACTGAAAATACTTCCCCCATTTTAGGAAAAAATTCCCATCTAAAATCCAAATTGGTATAATTAGCATTACGAAGTCTTTGATTTCCTGAAATGTAGCTTAATTGGGTAGCATCATATGTACGAATAGGCACTAATTCCACTATTTCAGGCCTATTAAGACTTTTACCGGCAGCAAAACGAAAATTCATTAACGGATTTAACTTGAACGTGGCAATTCCGGAAGGGAGCCATTGAATTTCTTGTTGATCTACTTTAAAAGTATTAACATAATTTAGGAAAGAAGTAATCCCTCTTCCGACTCCTGACGAATCTACTGTGGCACGTGTATCTGTATCCTCTGCCCTTATTCCACCTGTCAACCGAAGGCGTGGAGATAGGTTTACGTCAACCATTATATAGGAAGATGCTATTCTTTGGATTGCATTGTAGGCACCCGGCCCTTGCTCGCTGCTTCCACTGGTTTGAAGATAATAATTATAACCCGGAATCAGCTCACCATTCCTACTATTTGACTCTGAGATGCCAATAATATCAGGCTTAAGCCAATTATTAAGGTTCCCACGTGCTTTTTGTAAACTTCCGCCTAAACCATTTAAATAACTAAATAAGTTATCTACATTATCTTTATTGGAATCATTTGTAGGGCTAAGTAATAACTGTTGATTATAATTACGCACTCGCCTTAAAAACCATATACCGGTTTTAACATCTATAGTAATGTTTTTTTGTAATATTGGAAGGGTCAAATCAAGAACCAGGTTCTGATTTCTTTCCTCGAGGTTGCGAAAAAACCGGGTAAGATTAGAAACCTTATAATATTCAGGTTTAAATTCACCATTTATATTCACACCATTCGTATCAGCCAAAAGAAAAGAATTCCTGAAATCAGGCAATTCACTGCGAGTGTTGGAGGAACTTACAACCCAACTTATTTTGGGAGAATATCCTAAAATAACGGGTTTGTGCTCACCCCTAAATTGAAAAGTATTAAAATGCCTGATAGAGGTAGATAACTGATAACCAAATAGGTTGTCATCTTGTCTTATAGATGAGAGTAACAATCCACTGCTCTCGGCCCCACGGTTTGAAATATAATTAGCTGAAACCTCATTGGATCTATTAATTTTATAAGTTACTATCCCTATTACCCCATATTGAACAGCATGGGTACCACCATCCTCCCTGAAATTAAGTCTTGATGTGAGTTGAACATTATTGGGTGTAACTGCTCGTTGGTCAATTTGATAACGGTTGTTGGTTGCATTTATAATTTGCTCTGCCTTGCTAAAGTAATTTAAGCCAAATAAAACCCCAAGGCGTTTTTCTCCTGCTACTTTAAACATGTTACTCACTGCAAATGAATATATTTGATTCAGTGGAACTTTAACTTGGGTAGGGGCTAAATTTGGATCTATTTTTTCTTGAAGGGCATTAATGTTGTAAGCCCGGTCGGCTGCTTCTTTAGAATTTCGCCCTTCGGAAATCTGTTTGGGTAAATCACCGTAAACATTAGCGTTGCCAAGTGTATAATTTCTTGAACTATTGGATGTTAATGTGGCTATTTTAATAAAATCATTTGAAAGACGATGTTTATTGGCTTTTTGACCAAAAAAGCCTAACTCAGAGTTTGGAAAAAGAAGAGCACTACCATTAAATCCTACACGTTCATTCCAACCAACCTGAGCAGTAAGGCTGACTGATAAGGTATCGGGCAATGATCGGGTTTTGAGTTCTATTAATGCCCCTGTAGCATCTCCGGGATTGTCAGGGGTAAAAGTTTTCTTTACCGAAATGTTATCTAAAAGCTGAGCAGGCAATATGTCAAGTGACACTCCACCGCTTCTTAAAGGGTCTGAACTTGAAAGTCGGGAACCATTGAGTTGCACAACAATATTTCTTTCAGTCAAACCTCTTACCGATATGCTTTTATCATCCCTTGTAGAAACACCTGTAACTTTTTGTAAGGCCTGAACGGTGGTTATGCTTGCAGTACGTGTCATGTTTTCCGCACTGATACCATCTTGTACCGATATCGCTTTTTGCCGTTCTATAAGTATAGAATTTTCAGTATTGGTAAGTCTTTTTGCTTCAACTTTTACTTCTGAGAGAGCGGTTAATGAAGGTTTTAATAAAATATTTATTGTTCTCGATTGGCCGGCACTTACAGTCACCATTGTTTCAGAATTACTATAATCAATGAAAGAAATGATAATAGTATAAGTTCCGGGTTTCAAATCTATAATCGCAAATTTACCATCAGTGTTGGTTGTGGTTCCTCTCCCTGTTTCTTTTACAAGTATGGAGGCTCCGGGTAAATTTTCGTTATTGGAGGCATCTTTTACTGATCCATTTAATGTACTATGATCTGATTGGGCTGTCACCCCGCTTGAAAAAAAACAAAATAGTAAGGCAAAAATAATGGTGTACCGAAATAAATGCATATTGAAGTAAAAAAGTTTTATATTAAAGCACAGATCTCTGTAGAAACATTCTATTTTGTAGGGCATCCGTTACCTGAAAAAAAATATTGATTTTTTTGATAAAAGCATTTTGTAGAAGTTTGCCGGCATATATCTTCAATAATTTCAGATAAAGTTTTATCTTTAAATGCTGCATTCACCCTGCAGTTCTTTAATTTCTCTGATTCCAAAATAATTATAACGCCAAATTTCTGATGAAGTAGTCTAATTGCTGCTTCAAGTGGTAAATCATTAAATATGATTTCACCATCTTTTCCGGTCTGTTCAACATCGTAGTTCCCCTGAATGGTGTCTTTTCTTAGAATACCAGCCTTATCTTCAAAAACCGCCCTTTGCTTAGGAAGTAAAGTCACAAACGTTTTAGTTATTGTATCTCTTACTGATACCATCCCGGATTTTACCAACACTTCAACAGTTAATTGCCCCGGGTATGCCCTAATATTGAAACTGGTTCCTAACACCATTGTCTCAACTTTTCCACTCAAAACACTAAACATACTTTTAGAATCATGTACTACATCAAAAAATGCCTCACCTTCAAGGAACACTGATCTTTTATTATTTAAAAAGGACTTAGGATAACGAATTTTACTATTTTCATTCAATTGTATTCTTGAACCATCAGGCAATGTGAGCCATAGTTTATTTTTTGAATTATTAACCTTTTCCAGATATGAAATTATTTTGGGGCTGCCGGAGTGATTAGTCCAAAAAAGTATGGATAGTGCACTTAAAAATAATACAGAGGCCGCTGCATACCAACTCCATGTAGGAATTGTTCTTGATATTTTAATAGGTTCTTTATGTCCTATATCAATGGTTTGCAATAATCTATGTTCTATTCTCTTTCTAATTTCTTCGGTTTCTTCTATACCTTCATCCTCTTTGTCAGAATTATTAATTTGAGAAAACCATCTTTCAAAAATTCTATCACCCTCAGATGATTTTTTTCCTGAAAGATATTTTTTGATTAATTTTCTGTAATTTTTTTCTATCATGATTTTGTTGCTCCCTGCTAAATAAACAGTTTTTATATACTGTTAGCATTAACTCTGTTGTATATGTGTAAGATTGGCACCGTACCCCCTATCGTATTTTATTTTTTTTTGTGATTGGTGCAAATTTATGGCAAAAAAATATTATTGATAAATTTTTAAATAGCCTATTCTACATTGTAGGCAGATTATAAGCATTCAAAAATTAAAATTATTAAAAGCTAAATTTTAAAATTGAAGCATAAAGTAAATTAATTGGATATCAAGAATTAAAATTTAAACCATTAATTTTAGTAAATGCTGTTGAAGGGGATTATGATGATATATTCCGGTCAAGCTTTAACTTTTTTATATTGGTTAATAAAAAAAGAAAATTATGAGTGGACTTAACATTTAGAAAAAAAAAGAATATGATTTAATATTTAGATGGTTTTAGTAACTATAGATGGCATAAAACTCATCCTTAATTGAATAAAAAAAACAATAATAGATAAGTATAATCTTTAAGAGCGACTTTTAAAATCCTAATTGCTTTGCTGATTTGATTCTCAACAGTTTTAACCGTAATTGATAATTCCTCAGAAATTTCACGATGAGAAAATTGTTTTAACCTGCTTAATTCAAAAATTGTTCTACAACGCTGTGGTAGATGTTCAAGGCTTACCGACAATAATTCATTTAGTTCTATATATTCACTTTGGTTACTTGAAAAACTCGAATTGTTTTTCATAACACTCGTTAATTCAGTAATGAAAACTTCTTTATTTTTTAACGTTCTGATATATTTATATGTTGCATACCTGACTGACTGAAACAAATAAGCTTCTAATGATGTAGTAATGAGAATAGTGTGCCTTCTAAACCATAAGTCTGCAAAAATATCATGTACAATTTCTTCAGCGATTTCATTTGACCTTATTTTTTTCTGAGTATGCCTGTATAATCTATACCAATATTTATTATATAAAGTAGTAAATGCCTTATCATCATTTAGTTTTAATTGACTCAACAAGATTTGTTCTTGTACATCCATTTGATAAATGATTAATTTGGTTAATTTTCATTGTAAAGATATGTTTTAAGAAAATATTAAGGAGCTTGAAAATGTTATTTTTATGTAAACAAATTGTTATCAAAAAACAATTTGTTTACATAAAGTTATAATAAAGGTAAATCTAAGAAGAGTTAATTTGACGGGATCAATTGGTAATCAATAGTAATAACACCTTGTTTAAAGTCTTTACTTGAAAGCTGCCAGTCAAAATTAGAAGAAGTTAGACGTTTAATAATTGCCTGTCTTTCATTAGCGGCACCGGCATCCAAAATCAAGGTTTTATTATCGCCGGTCAGTTTCCATTTACCGCTTTCTGTATTTCCCGAACTCATAGTGAACAAATACGTTCCATCAGGTCTAAATGTCCATCTGAAAGAGGAATAATCTGCGATGCCGGCTGCATTATTAATTAATACGGCTCCTGTTCTCCAGGTTTTGGCTATAATTTGTTGCTGAGGTTGCTCAGTATTTTTTCTACAACTCAAAACCATTAATCCAAAAGCCAGAAGCAAAATCAAGTTTTTAAAAGTTCGCATATTTTTATAGTTTTCTGATTTAAATTTAGAAATAATTTTATTGCTTGATAAAATGCTTGATAACCTTTAATGTACCTGCTTCATTAACCATTAGCATATAACTGCCGGCACTTAATTTATCGATTCTGATGTTTGATTCCATTAATCCATCGGTATTTATTTTTGGAGTTTCTGTTTGAAGTGTTGTTCCAAAAACATTAATGATCAAGAACGCAACTTTTGTAGAAGAGGTCTTGTATATCACATTTAATACATCTACTGCCGGATTAGGGAACAATCTTAAATTTTGACTTAACTCAATGGGTTCGATAGCAGTTGCCACATCAACAACATATGGTAAGGACATACTTATACATGCGCCTGAGGTAACCTCTACAGAATAACTACCAACGCTGTTAACATGATATTGAGCTCCTGTGGAATCAGTAATAGCATGACCATCTTTATACCACTGATTACCGCTTGAGCTACTTGAAAGCAAAATAAATTGAGTGTAATTATTTTGTGAAGATGAAGTTATAATAGGTTTTGGACAATCAGCATTACCAATATTAATGGTATAATCTTTTGTGTTCTTACAATCATTGGCATCTGCTACTTGTATAGTGAAATTATTATTGCCTTCAACTGTAGGCGTACCTGAAATAATTCCGCCGGTTGAGATTGATATTCCGATTGGAAGACTTCCATTAGTAATACTATAAGTAAACGGACTCACACCACCTGTGGAGGTGATTGATTGGTTATAAGGCAAAGCTATTGTTCCCCCGGGTAGCGAAGCAAGGTTGAAGGTAATGGTTGGGCAAGTTGGAGAATTAACAACTAATGTGTAATCCAACATACCTGAACATGTACCACTTGATGCAGTAATGGTTATAGGAAAACTCCCTGTTCCGGTTGGTGTTCCACTCAATACTCCTGCACTTGTTAAAGTTATGCCTGCAGGCAGTGTACCCGTGCTGACAGTAAATGTATATGGGCCTGTTCCGCCGGTAGCAGTAATGGTTTGGCTATATGCTGTACCTGTTGTACCTGCCGGTATAGTGGCCGGGCTAACTGTAATAGTTGGGCAAGAAGGATTGTTAACTACTAATGTATAACTCATTTTACCTGTGCAGGTTCCTGCAGTGGCTGTTATATCAAAAGTGCTGCTTGCTGCTGCTGTTGGTGTTCCGCTTAATACTCCTGCACTTGTTAAAGTTATGCCTGCAGGCAGTGTACCGGTGCTGACAGTAAAAATATAAGAGCCTGTTCCGCCGGTAGCAGTAATGGTTTGGCTATATGCTGTACCTGTTGTACCTGCCGGTATAGTGGCCTGGCTAACTGTAATAGTTGGACAGGCAGGATTATTAACTACTAATGTATAACTAATTTTACCTGTGCAGGTTCCTGCAGTGGCTGTTATTTCAAAAGTGCTGCTTGCTGCTGCTGTTGGTGTTCCGCTTAATACTCCTGCACTTGTTAAAGTTATGCCTGCAGGCAGGGCACCGGTGCTTACAGTAAATATATATGGGCCTGTTCCGCCGGTAGCAGTAATGGTTTGGCTGTATGCTGTACCTGTTGTAGCTGCCGGTGTAGTAGTAGGACTAACTGTAATTGTTGGACAGGCAGGATTATTAACTACTAATGTATAACTCATTTTACCTGTGCAGGTTCCGGCTGTGGCTGTTATTTCAAAAGTGCTGCTTGCTGCTGCTGTTGGTGTTCCGCTTAATACTCCTGCACTTGTTAAAGTTATGCCTGCAGGCAGGGCACCGGTGCTTACAGTAAATATATATGGGCCTGTTCCGCCGGTAGCAGTAATGGTTTGGCTGTATGCTGTACCTGTTGTAGCTGCCGGTGTAGTAGTAGGACTAACTGTAATTGTTGGACAGGCAGGATTATTAACTACTAATGTATAACTCATTTTACCTGTGCAGGTTCCGGCTGTGGCTGTTATTTCAAAAGTGCTGCTTGCTGCTGCTGTTGGTGTTCCGCTTAATACTCCTGCACTTGTTAAAGTTATGCCTGCAGGCAGGGCACCGGTGCTTACAGTAAATATATATGGGCCTGTTCCGCCGGTAGCAGTAATGGTTTGGCTGTATGCTGTACCTGTTGTAGCTGCCGGTGTAGTAGTAGGAATAACTGTAATTGTTGAACAGGCAGGATTATTAACTACTAATGTATAACTCATTTTACCTGTGCAGGTTCCGGCTGTGGCTGTTATTTCAAAAGTGCTGCTTGCTGCTGCTGTTGGTGTTCCGCTTAATACTCCTGCACTTGTTAAAGTTATGCCTGCAGGAAGTGTACCGGTGCTGACAATAAAAGTATATGAACCTGTTCCGCCGGTAGCAGTTATGGTTTGGCTATAAGCTGTACCTGTTACGCCTGCCGGTGTAGTAGCAGGGCTTAAGGTGATGGTTGGGCAGCTAGCAGAGTTTAAAACTCTTGCCATATTATCACGTGGAGTACCGTTGTAATTTGAAAATTGACCCCCCACCAATATTTTATTGTCTGATTGTAAGGCAACCGAGTTTACTTGACTATCCGGTCCGGTACCCGGGTCAAAAGACGCATCGAGTGTTCCATCTGATTTGAAACGAACCAATTTCGCTTTGGGTGAAGAAAAATTACCTCCTACCAATACACTTCCGTCGGATTGTAATACGATGGAGAAAACCTGTCCATCTATGCCTGTAAAGCCACCGGTAGTGATTAACTTACCGGTATTATCAACTAGTGCCAGTCCCTGACTAGGTGTGCTATTATAATTTGTGAATTCACCTCCAATCAATACTTTTCCACTTGATAATACAACAATAGAATTTACATTCCCATCTGGGCCTGTACCTGCCCCATTAAAAGTTTTATCTTCTTTGCCATCACTACTAAGGCGAAAGAAATTGGCTGTTGTCGTTCCATCCAGCGAAAGGTTAAATCCTCCCACATACAATTTACTGGTTGCCAGAGAATTATCCTGTAATGCAATAGTCCTTACTTCGCCACCAAGTATCCTCAGGTTGGCGGGAGCAGTAAAGCTTGTATTTTTTAAGCCGTTATTTGTATTAACTAAAATAATATTATTTTGGCCGCTTACCCCATTATAAGAATCAAAATTTCCGGCTATGTAAATATTATTATCTCCTCCCCGTATGACAATAGTTTTAATAAATTCCGAGTCAGCGGTACCAATTCCCGGTAGGGTTTCTAAAGTACCATCCGATTGAAGGCGTGCAAAGCCATTGCGCTTTTTAGACCCATAGTTTAGAAAACTGCCACCAACCAAAAGTTTACCATCCAATTGTCTGGCAAGGGCATATACCCCATTATCGAACCCTGTTCCTGTATTAAATGTAGTACTGCTCTCCGAGGTACCATCGGTATTAAGCCTGGCTATCCTATTGGAACTGATACCATTTATAGTAGTGAAATTACCACCCACTACTATCTTTCCATCGGGTTGAACCAGTAAGGTATTTACAGGATCGCTAAAACCATAACCAAGAGAAGTAAAAGTAGGGTCATTGCTTCCATCTGTTTTAACTCGTGCTAAAAAGATATGGGGGTTGCCATTATAACCGGTGAAGCTTCCGGCAGCTACAAAATTTCCGTCTGCCTGCCTAATTACTGATGTTGGAGTAACATCAAACCCTGATCCTGGGTTAAAACCGGCATCCAGGCTGCCATTGGTATTAATCCGAACTATATTTTTAACAGGTGTACTGTTGTAGGTATCAAACCCCCCTATTACCAACACTTTGCCATCAGGCTGAAGCAATGCATCTTTTACCTGGCCACCTGCGAAAGTTCCTGAATTAAAGCTATTATCTACGCTACCATCAGGTTTTAGCCTTTCAATAATGCCAAAATGAATTACAGTAATGTTATTATCAGGGATCCCACCTGGTTGTACCAAGGTTTTAATAACATTTAAGCTGACATTCGATGGTAAAGTTGTTGAAAAACCCGGATCTATCGCCCCATTTGCATTCAGCCTAAAAACCGCAGTAACTATGGTTGCCGGATTTGTACCTACTGTATACATAATACTGTTTCCGAGGTCTGAGTTTGCACCACAATATACTAATATTTTGCCATCCGCTTGTAAGGAAAATCCATTTATAGCATTAAAATCATTTCCGTCATCACGAAGCAGGGATCCTTTGGTAAAAGAAGCATCTGTATTACCATTAGCTAACAGGCGGAATATATTGGTTGATAAGCCATCAGATGATGGAGAAGTAACCAACAATTTTCCGTCTGCCTGCAAAGCAATTCTTAATGCAGTTAAAGGATTACCGCTTCCATCGACAGGCTTAAAAGTATTATCAACTTTACCATCCACAGAAATGTGTATAAGACCCGATGAACCACCACCAATATATGCGGTTCCATCAGGTGCTACTGCAATATCAGTAGAGCCAAAATTTAATCCGGCTGTGTTAAAAGTATTATCTATAGTACCATCGGTATTGAAACGGTACAAACCTTTAGGTCCGCCGGAGGCCAGTATTTTTCCACTAGGCAGCAATGAAATGCGGTTAAAAGAAGCTGCGTTTGGAGATAAACCACTGGTATAACTCATAAAACTAGGGTCGTTGGCGCCTGCCTGACTAAAGGCATTCATATTCAATAGCAGCAGGCATGCCACCAGCTTTAAAGTTTTTAATAATTTGCCATACATTGGCCATGCAGTATGTTTGGATTGCATAATAATGGAATTAGTTTATTATTTAATATTGTATGTTCGTTAATAAGACCCTTGCCCCTACGTATGATGAAAAAATAATATTTATCGTTATTGAGCCTGATAGTTTGAAGAAAATTTATTTATGATAGGCAACTTTACATTTAACATATTATCAATATGTTAATAAAACCACTGCCGTTAATAATTACCAAAAGTATAGCTACTGTTATAAAATAATCCGTGATTCAGACAAAAAATAAGAATCACAGATTAAGGAAGATTACAAGATTACACGGAAGAAGGGAAAAAGAAAAATTTGTGAAATCCCCGCAATCCATTTAAATCTGTGATTCAGACAAAAAATAAGAATCACAGATTAAGGAAGATTACAGGATTATACGGAAGTAGGAAAAAAGAAAAATTTGTGAAATCCCTGCAATCCATTTAAATCCGTGATTCAGACAAAAAATAAGAATCACCGATTAAGGAAGATTACAGGATTACACGGAAGTAGGAAAAAAGAAAAATTTGTGAAGTCCCTGCAATCCATTTAAATCTGTGATTCAGACAAAAAATAAGAATCACCGATTAAGGAAGATTACAGGATTACACGGAAGTAGGAAAAAAGAAAAATTTGTGAAATCCACGCAATCCATTTAAATCCGTGATTCAGACAAAAAATAAGACTCACCGATTAAGGAAGATTACAGGATTACACGGAAGTAGGCCTTAAATATTATTTATAAAAAATTCTCTTGAACAAACAACCTGCCACATGTAAGGTTGTTTTGTTTAAGAGAATCCATCTTTCAACTCTCTCCTTTTATTAAATGGGCAGCTCCACACTAGCGAAGACTACTACCTAATTTTTATTTAATTACCGTAAGTAAAGGCACGTACCCATGAACTGGTACCTGTAGTATTAGGAATATTCCAACCGCTTGCATTAATAAAGCTTCCTACCACATCTGTAGAAGAAAAAGCTCCACGGAAAGTCGTAGTAACTGTACCGGAGATATTTGACGAGCCTGCCGTAGCCAATACTGATGTTGTTGAAGGAGTTGGATCAAGTGTACCTGTTAAACTCCAGAAATTAGCACTTACTCCTAAATCTGTTTGCATATTGGATGACCCGCGACGTTGATTTCTTTCTGCTACTGTAAAGAAAGGAGTTAGGAAAAGGTTGTCAAATCCATTGGTGCATTTTCTGTTAGGGCCTATTGCAGGTGTTGGCACAGTAATATCATTTCTGAAGGCTACTGAGTTAGAGTAAGCAGTTGTAGTTGGAGGTGCAAAATCTAAACTGAAGTTACCTGAAGTGGCGAACTGAGTACTGTCAGGTATCAAATCATAACCTGCTTTTGGCCAACCTACTATTACAGAATTGAATATGCCTTCTAAGCTTTTTCTACGATTCAATGCTCCATAACCACCTCCTGAAAGCGGGCTTGTGGCTGAACCTATATAACCGAAACCATATTTGGTAAAATCAGGCCCTGCAGCAGGATCTTGTTGCAAACCTAATGAAGGATTTACGCCACTTGGTTTGTCGGGGCCGATAATAGTTGCATTAACTGCTATTGGTTGAGTGCGTGGGGTATTAAGGCTTCCACCGGTAGGTGTATTATTATTATCCGATTCAAAACCATTGCTGCCACTACCCGGGCTAATAGTTCCATCATTGTTTAATTTGTCATTATCCCCAATAGCCGGATCTCGCAAACCCCACAAGAATTGGAGCACTCCCGTATATCCAAAATCAGTGTCAAAGTCATCATCACGGCAGCGATAAGCGAATAAGTATTTGCAATTAACACCGCCACCAAAAAACTCAAAAGCATCGTCATAAGCATAAGCCACCTGAATGTGGTGAATAGTGGTGCGACTGCCTACACCGCCAAAAGTAAGCCCGTTGGTTTCATTATTTGGTGTAGTGCTGGAGCCTGCATACTCAATTCGGCAATAAGTCATCGTGCCTGAGTTATCAGTATAAATATTCCCTCCGTAAATACCTGTATTTGGATTTGAATTGATTTCAGGGCCCGGTATAATGCCTTCAATACGGTTAGTACCAACAGGTAAAGCAGGAAAACTAACACCACCAATCATAGCATTACCGGAACCGGTTGTGTTTACCGTACCAAATCCACAAAGAATAATTCCACCCCAGTCTCCTGATTTTTTACTACCGGATATTTGATTTGAAGTAAAAATTATTGGACTGGTGGAGATACCGTTAGCACTTATTTTAGCTCCCTGCTCAATGATAAGTGTGCCAAGTGTAGTTTTATCACCCATTACTATAGTTCCGGGGTTAATTGTTAATACTGCCGGAGAAACCACACGTACATAACCTTTAAGCAAATAAGAATTGGTAGATGCCCAGGTGGTGCTTGCGGTAATATTAGTTACTCCTCCTCTTACTGAGCCATAAGTAATAACAGCAACAAAACCTACGTTACCATCGGGCCCCAAACGTTCCATCATTTGATCCTTACAAGCGGTAAAGATTCCTCCCATTGCTATTAACAGCGCTAATGAAGCCAATATTGTTTTGAAGTTTTTCATAAATTATTTAGGTTGGTGAAATTAAAAATAAATTAGAATTGAGTGTATGAAGAGAATTGAAGGATGAATGGTATAAGGTTGGATTATAGATTAGTTTGAATTCCGTTGAAATACATGTTCACTTATCAGGTCCTTGCCCCTACGGTTGAAAGAAAAAATTATTTTTGAAAGAGGAAATTACGGCTTAGGGAAATTTGATCTTTTTGACCGGGATAGCGGTTAAAGAAGTTATAGGATTAACGCATGCTTCGCTAGCTATTTCGTTATCATTTTTGCCTATTGCAATAGCGTTTACACCCACAACATTTTTCTGCCGCTACTTCCGCTTCTAATTTTTTAGCATAGCTATCCACGGAGCCTGATAATGTGATAATGCCGTTTTTAGCATCAACATTAATTTAGTTCCATACAACAAAGACTCCTAAATCATGGCATCTTGAACATCTTTCGCAATTCTTCGTTATTTTTCATTTCCTCAATAATTAATTAGAAATTGATAAATATGAATAACAAATTTGTTCGGTTTTAACATTTAAAGTGTTACACTTTAAATATTGAACTTATATATATCCCACGTTTATTTTAAAAAATTTATGCTTATAAATTGTAAATAATCGAATTAAGAATTTATTCACAGGTTATATTATTATTATCTGTTTATTTATAATTTATGAATTGGGAATTAAAAAAAGAAGGTTTAACAGCCATATAAAAAATATTAAGAGACGCCTTAAAAGGTAAAAAAATAAGGGGTTTGGGGGAAGGTTGTCTTCTAACTATATAATTTATCTTTAATCTCTTATTTATATAATTGTATATATAATCACCTCAAATACCTATTTAATTTCTTCTATTGTTAATTGAACATATAAAATTTATCTTCTTCCATTTCAAAGGATTGCAAATAATATAATTTGAAATGGTTTAATATGATTGTTCTTCGCGAATTATGTGTTCGTAATAATTACGCTGCCATAATTTTCCCATTATTTCATTTTTTGATTTGAATATTTCCAAACACGCATTCAATACCAATGATTTTATATGCCCCCACAATATCCGAAATCGTAGGGGGGCAGGGCTTGCCCCTGCCCTAATATTATAATTTATACAATCATTATAATTTTCTCCTTCTCTTATATTACGATTTTCTCATAACCCATTTTTATTATTATTCCCCTCTTCTCTTATCTTTGTAATCGAATAGACCTTCGATGGTGAATTTGTGGATTGAAATTTGGTTTATCGTTCATTCAATTATTTATTTTGTTATCGTTGGGGCAAACCTTGGGGTTGCCCTTTTTTAAATTAGGATTGACCCCCTTTTTAAATTTGTGATTTACTCATTTTTAAATTTACGATTCCTCTTTTAAAATGTGCGGTTGCCCTTTAAATGTTAGGCCAAATGGTTTATAATTTGGCAGGGGTAAACCCTGCTCCTACATAATATCAATGCAATATTATATTAACAATGAAAATTGTTTGCAACGTATTTATATTTTTTCAATTATAAAATTCACCCATAATTACCTCTATAATTTTCCAATAAATATCAATATTTCGATATCAAAATACTGATATTTTCATTGTTTTTTTGAGGGGAAATGACGTAATATGATTATAGCATCAGTAATATCTTTTAAACCAAAAGATAAAAATGCTGCCCCATAAGTAAAATGGTAATAGGACTTTTAAATTGCAATAAATTTCAGTCGCTTACATAAAAAAAATAAATTATTTACATAATTCTACTTTCAAACTGTATAAATTCATTACTGTTTTACAGAAATTAGCAAAATTGCTCACAGAAAAATTATGATGTCAATTCAAAACGATCGAATCAAACTTTAATTTATAATCATATTAGCGAGGCCATTTTGCATGCAAAATAAACCGGCCTGATATGAAAACTGATTAACAAAATATTATTTTCTTGATATTTAACATTTAATTTCAAACATTAAAAAAAGTGGGATGTGCTATTAATAAATCCCAATTTGAGGAATTTAAATAGTTTTTTATTTTTCACTCCTGTCTTTAATATGTTTACTCATTATTTATTTTTAAATTTTTTATAATTATTTCTGCATAATTTCAAAAGCTGTTAGTTTCATAGATCATACCTACGGCATTTTATTTTTTAATAAAATTATTTTTATCAAAATTAATTTAGTTTATTTCTATAATCTTATAGAAATACGCCTTCTCTTTAGTCTTCAAACAATAATATTAATTTTTGTGGATTGATTATTTTACTGAAATAAATATCTGCATGAAAAGATCAAAAATTTATTTGGATTCTCCTTATAAAACTCCTCCTTGATCTAATAGAGTTTATTCTTTAACAATTTAATTATGAAGCTATATATTAAAAATATGGTCAGCTTGCGATGCAAAATGATGGTTAAAGAAGAGCTGAATAAACTTGGGTTAAAATATGTAATTGTAGACCTTGGTATGGCTGATATCTTAGAAGATATAACATTTAAACAACAGAAATTACTTAAAGAAAACCTTTCAAAATTAGGATTGGAATTACTTGACGACAAAAAAAGTATCCTCATTGATAGAATAAAAAGTGCAATAATAGAAATGATTCATTACTCTGATGATTTGCCAAAAATGAATTATTCGGATTATATAAGCGAAAAGTTAGATTATGATTACACTTATTTAGCCAATACATTTTCTGAAGTAAAAGGCATAACCATTCAACAATTCATTATTATAAATAAAATTGAAAAGGTTAAAGAACTACTTCTCTTTGAAGAACTTAATTTAACAGAGATATGCTATAAAATGCATTACAGCAGTGTAGCTCATTTATCAAATCAATTTAAAAAAATAACAGGTTTATGCCCTTCTACTTATAGGCAAATGCAGGAAAAACGCAGTGTAAATTTAGAAAATATGTGATTTAAGAATTTAAATAAGTATGCTTAAAGGCATCCAAAGTGTATGGTATATAATAAAATAATTTAACCGGGCAAATTTTTAAGATTATGAATAATGCAGATTTATTAAATGCCGAAAATATATTAATTCAGACAAATAATCTGGAAACATTAATTGATTATAAAAATGCTTCGGGAGTTAGTAAATCAATTATAAATAAGAAATCGGGCACTGTTACATTATTTGCTTTCGACGAAGGGCAAAAGTTAAGCGAACACACAACTCCGAATGATGCAATGGTTTATATCATTGATGGCGAAGCTGAAATTATTATTTCCGGCAAGCAGGTTCTTGCAAAAAAAGGAGAAATGATAATATTACCTGCCAATATACCGCACGAACTAAAAGCAATAAGTCAATTTAAAATGCTTTTAGTAATTATAAAGTAAATATGATAAACAATTTTTGTTTTTACCCATTTAAGTTTACCCCATTTTTATTTTAATACCTTATAATAACATGTGATTTATGTAAGATTATTAAATTAGTATGTAACATATAAGAGATAAATTAACACAACCTTCGTTAATCAATATTTTTTTATCTCTTAAAATTTTAAAAGTTTTCTCCCTTCAAACAAATGAAAAAAGTTTTTATAACAGGTTCTACAGGCAATGTTGGCTTTGAAGTAATTAAATTTTTAAAAAAAATAGATAGCAAATTAGAAATTATAGCGGGTGTTTGGGATCTTGAAAAAGACAATGCAAAATTGGCAGGCTATAATATTACTTTAAGAAAATTTGATTTTACCGACAGTTCAACTTATGAGCCTGCTTTAAATGATTGTGAAATACTTTTTTTATTAAGACCTCCTCAAATTTCGGAAGTGGAAAAATATTTCAATCCACTTATTGCTTTGGTCAAAAAAGTTGGCATTAAACACATAGTTTTTTTATCCGTTCAGGGTGTAGAGAAGAGTAAAATAATTCCTCATCATAAAATTGAAAAGTTAATCCGCGAATGTAATATTCCATTTACCTTTCTAAGACCGGCTTATTTTATGCAAAACTTCACATCCACGTTACATAATGACCTTGCCCTAAAAAAGCGAATATTTCTGCCGGCAGGCAATTCAAAATTTACTCTTGTAGATGTTCGTGACTTAGGAGATGTAGCTGCAAATATTGTAAACAATACAGAAAGCCACATTAATAAAGCCTATGAATTGACTTGTAATGAAAAATTAAATTTTAAAGAAATGGCCACAAAGTTAAGTGAAGGCTTAGGTATAAAAATAAATTATATATCGCCCAATCTTATAAAATTCTTTTTGGAGAAGAGAAAAGAAAAAATACCTTCAGGTTTAATACTAGTAATGATAATGCTCCATTACTTGCCAAGGTTTCAGAAAGAGCCAATAGTTACAGAATGGGTCATGAACATTACAGGCCATCAACCCATACCATTTGAACAATTTATAAAAGATAATAAAGCTTTAATGATTTAATAAATAATAATCTTCTACTCATCCCTTAAATATAAAAATGTTGAAAAAAACAATCTATTTAATGGTAATTGTTATGTTTCTGTTCGTCTTATATCTAACGCACTGCTCACCTTCCAAATTAATAAGCAGCGCATTAAATACTGATATTAACGCCAATAAAGATTTAGATAAAACAGACAAGAGATATCTTATGGATGTTAAAAATTATAAAAAAGAAATGTCGGGTAAAATTGATTCTATCGATCAGGATATCGAAATTTTTAAAGTTCGAATAGAAGATAATAATTTAAATGCCAAATACTTAAAAAGCATCGATGCAATAGAACAACAAAATATCAATCTGAAAAAAAAATTAAATGATTACAAATTGGAGGGGAACATTAAATGGGAGGTTTGGAAATCTGATTTTAATCAAAGTATGACAGAAATGAATTATTCATATAAGCATTTAATAAATGATATGAAAAACCATTAAATAAAATTTTAACATATTAATAATAACAACTTTATAAAATTAAATTCATTTTTTATGAAAACCATTCTTTTTGCTACAGACTTCAGTAAATCTGCTTATAATTCTATCGATTATGCTTTGGCAACTGCACAAGCTATGGAAGCCCGTTTAATTTTATTATATGTAAGATCACCAAGTTCTCCTCTTGATACAGTTATTGATGATAAAGAGGATTCAGACCTTGTAACTATGAAAAAGGAAGACACGAGATTGTTACTTTTTCATGATATGATGATGATAAAGTATAAAACAGACTTTTTTCAAAAACCATTTCCTGAATTTAAACCGGAAAAACAAAATGGCAAAGTAGCCGAAACGATTTTGGATGTGGCAAAAAAAGAAAATGCCGATTTAATTATTATGGGAGATAACACGGTTAATACATTCTTGGGAAATTTAATTGTAGAATCCTCCGGTACACACTCTTCTTATGTGGCTGTTCAGGCTGAATGTCCGGTTTTATTAATACCACCCTTAGCAAATTATAAACCAATAAAACACATTATGTATGGTGTAGAGTTGAAAGACCAAGAGGTAAAACTGCTTCATGAAGTAATGAAATTTGTTTCTCTTTTTAATGCAGATTTAGAAATTATACATATTGATGATAGAGAAAGCATTGAGGTTAAGAATAACATTCAAATGGAACTGGAAAAAGAATTTAAAAATTTTAAAAATATTTCTTTTAAAAAAATTACAAAAGATGATGTGATTAAAGGTTTAAACACTTATGTTAAAAATCAGAAACCGGATTTATTAATACTTGTTAATCGGCAAAGACCTTATGAAGAAAGTTTTTATCACGAAAGCATGAGTGAACATTTCGCTTTTGGAACAGAGGTTCCTGTTTTAATTTTACACCAATAATAATGGAGATATAAAAGTGGTGGTATAATAGGGACAAATTTTTATTACCGTTCAGGTCTGTTACTTTCAAACGTCTTAGCGTTTTAGCATTTTCCATAAAATATTAATTTAAGAGAAGGGAAATAAACCACCGGGGGTGAAGCCACCACCGGTAAAATAATTAAGTTGAAAGCTGCGTTAGGTTTGCACCATTGCCTGATGTGCAAAAAATTTTTATTTATACAAATCTCAAGGTAATTTTCTTTACTTCTTACGTTCATCTTACAGTTTTTTCTTTTTTTATCAAAAAAGAAAAAAATATTGTTTTTTTGAAATAATACAATTATTATTGTCTGAACATCACGTTAAAACTCCTTTAAAGCTTTAGTTTTTAGTTTTTCATTTTCACAATATCTTTGATATTAGTCGAAAAAATATTTTATAAAAATCTTTTTTTTATTACTTTTTTAAGTTCAGGCTATTAAAAAGCTTGGGCATTCTATAATTTTTATCCCACAACTATGAAAAAAAAATATTGGCTGCATACCATGGTGATATTATATTGCCATTTTTTTAATAAACTAAAAAAAATTGTAGAATTAACACTTCTCAAATTCTTCAAGAAGAGTTTTCATATCCTCGGGTCAAGTGAGGTGTTAAAAGGCCCATTAAAGACTTATAATCTTACCTTTTTGTATTCATCAAACACCTTTCCTAAAATAGATTTAACATTTGGAAACCTTCTGTATGTTATTAAAAATAAATTAAAACCCTTGCTTAAGGAATTTTCTAGCCTGCCCGATTTAACGCACTATTCAAGTGATAAGTTTTCAGGGGAAGTGATTTTTTGTCCCTTTCCAACTTTTTATAACTCCAAATAAAGAGAAGTAATGAAAGAGCAATCGCAAAAACAACTCATCTGCTCAATCCTCAAAACGGATATAGGCAAAACTAAATCAAATGCGATAGATTTATCCCGGTTTGATTTCGATTCCATTTCAGATGTCATTATACATGTAAAGTTTGCACCAAGAAGAAGAAGGAATTATCAGAAGTGTGGTTGATTATCTAAAAGGACAATACAAAAATGATAAAAAAATAATTAAAAAATGGATTGGTTTAAAAAGAGAATTCTCCAATCAATACTATCAATATCATATTTAAAATTAACTTTTAAATAAGTGGAAATGAAAATTGCCCCTCTTAACTAAGGTATAAATTGTTTTAATTGAGAGCATATGATATTAATCCTAAACAGAGTATATAAATATTAACTCAATTATTCACAAAGTAACTATCATCTTAAGACTTAAATCGTTAGAAATTTAAAAAATTAATTATGACCGAGGAACTAAAAGATAGGTGGACATTTTTATTTGATCAAATAAAAGAAGCCACTAGCAGATCAAGGCTTGTTTTAGCTCAATTAAACCTTGTATGCGGATTTATATTATTATCGCTTACCAGTTCACACTTTTCATGGTTGAAAAATGTTGACCAAGAAGAATACGGTTTACTAAACAAATCCATTTATAACATTCAAACCAATTATACTGATTTTAAAGAGTTTGAAAAGAATGTATTTAATAATTTAGATATTGTTTCTGCCCCTGTTATTGGAATAAAAATTACCGTATATGATTTTTCATTTCTTGGCTCAATTGCTACCTTAATATTATTAACATGGTTATCATTTAGTACAAGAAGAGAAAGACATATAGTTTCCATCATCAAAAAGGAATTCGATGACTTATTTAAAATAAAAGCAGCAAATCAAAAAGATTTACTTAAAAACATATATTTAAAAACTTCACAGGTTTTTATTTTTATTACCCCCAGTGAGAATGACGTTTTTAATAAAAGGAATAATAAACCAAATAAATCGCATGCTGCAAGGTCGTTAAGGTACGTAATTATATATTATTTACCATTTATAACACTATTAGCCATACTGCTATTTGATTCATTTTCATTAAGACTTTATAAGGATTTATCATTTTTAATCCAACATAGAAGTATTGAATTAGCAATTCGTTTAATTGTTGAGCTTATAACAATAGTTATAACTTGGTTAATAATAAAAGAAATAAAAACCAATGAAGAAGCGACTTTAATTGACTTAAAAGAAATGGAATACAATTCTAAATAACTTTTTGATAAGGTAATTAAAGTTTTCATAAGCTTTTTTTCTTAATAATATAAATCGAAAAAGTCTATATGTGGAGGTAACTATATCTAATACATTTATTTGTGAATATTATTATTAATTAATGGCGTATGGACTTTAATCCGCAAAATAATAGGTTACCTGCCGGTAAAAATTTGTTAATTATCAGCAATTTAATATTTGCTTTTACAAGTTTAAGTCTTTTTGCACAGGAAAACATTGAAGTAGCAGCAAAGAAAAAATACCATGCTAACCTTTTGTATAATGAATTGTATAGAAACCATACGCCTATGTCATTTCTCGTGCCATTTGGAGAACTCTTTGCTCCCTCTAAGTATATTTTATCTTCCGAAATAGTGCCTAATTTTTTCGTTCTTGCAAATTACAAATCTAGAATTTCTGTAGCGCTCACCCCATTGGTAAAGATAAGGATAAGAAGTAATTCCAATCCGGGAGATTCATCTTCACCCGTAAGAACACCAAGTTATGAAATTTCTGCAAAAACTTTTTTAAGGTATAACCTCCTCTTTCAAAAAACTGAAGATACGATTCAATTTAAATATTGGATGATTAGTTATACCCATCATTCGAATGGGCAGGATGGCAATGCCCTAAACCCTGATGGTACATGGAATACTTACAATGGAAATTTCAGTACTAATTATTTAAAAATAGGCTTTAATTGGGGAAAGCGGAACCAAACGTATAAAAACAATGGCTTTTCATATAAATTATCCGGGTATGGCTCAATAGAAACTAAATTTAAAAGTAAAGAATATAAAAATCTATATCAGGTCGAGTATGAATGGCATCCTTCATTTACTTTCCCTTCCCTTGTTGATTATACCCTTCTTGAGCACGAAGAAAAATTGGATGGGCATTTTGGCTTTAGTAGGTTACATTTTAAGTTTACCCATTTCATAACGGGAAGGTATAATATTGTTGAAAGCATTGAAGAGAAAAAAAAGAAAAAAGCCGGAATACCATCAAATACTATAGGAAATCTCATAAGGGATATTTGGAGAATTGAATTTAAAGCTTCATATATTTTAAATAAGTTAGAAAGTTATGATTATTTACAACTCAAAAAGAGGTTGAACATAGAGGGGGCCGTCCACTGGACACCCAGGTTTATGAACCAAACTGCACTTTATGCTTCGCTAGGTTATATAGGAGAAGATAGTTACAATATCTATTTTAATGACAAATACTTTTTTGTCAGAATTGGCATATCAACAGGTTTCTTAATCTATAATACAAATCTTAACAGGTAACTTTTATGAAAAAGAATGTTTTCTTCTTTTTATTTTTTCTTTTTTCGTCTGTTAGCTTCGCCCAAAAGAATTGTTGCCAAGGTATTAATAGTAAAAACAAGATTTCTGTATTTGCAAATCAAATAATTATTGCAACCGGGCAAATAGGTACTTTTAAAAAAGAGAATTTGGATTCTCTTATCGACAATTATAAAAAGCTGCATAATGCAGACTATAAACAATTAATAAAACGTATAGATCAATTAAACAATCTGGACTCTTGTGAGAAAGAATGTTTTAATAGTTTTTTCACTTCAGATGTAATAAGTTCATATAGTTGGTACCTTTATCTTAAACAAGGGCGACCGGATAAAGAAAATAAATCAACCCTTTCAACAGAATTTTGTAAGGGGTTTGGGTTTCAAATTGAAATTAGTCAGGGCAATATTAATCTATTTAAAAATTCGGAAACAGCATTGATTTCCGGAAGGGGGCTGTTGTCATATACATTTTCTAAAAATGATTGTGGGGGACGAGTAAGGCTTATGTTAGGGCCATCATTTTATTATTGGAAACAAAACATAGTACTTTTTTTAAATCCACGTGCCGAAATCCGAATAAAAGATAAATACAATAATTTAGGCAGTTTATGGAATAGTAAAATCATTATTCAGGCTAATATCAGCGACAAATATTTAATTTTAGGACCGGGTATCGCAATAGAACTTGCAAAGCAAATCAGTATACAACTTTTAGCCGAATATATGATTAATGAAAATAATTATTTAATCCATACAGGTTTATCATATCGTTTTAGAAAATGAAAACAGCATTAATAACAAGCGGTGGTGGAGCAAAGGGTGCATTCACTGTTGGGGCTTTATCCTATTTAGTTAAAGAACAAAAAGTAAGTTTCGATTTTATAAGCGGCACGAGTACAGGCTCACTTATAGCAGGGATTATTGCAGATAACACCAAGCCGGAGGACAATATTGATTTGCTTACAAATATTTATACAAATGTAAATGATGAAGATCTTTTAACTAGAGCAAATCTACTTAATCAAATACTTTTAAATAATAAGTCTTACATTTTTAATACAGAGCCCTTACTCAAAATGATTGATAGTAATATGACGGAAGAAAGGTTCAAGAATCTTAAATTGCCTGCCTCGCCACAGGTTTGTTTTACTGCAATAAATCTTCAAACGGGTATGCCAACAGTATTTACTAATAAAGAGTTAGCCAAAACTGCCTATTACGATGTAGTAATAATTGATTCCAGAGAAATGTTAATTAAAGCAATGCTTGCAAGTAGTAGTCAGGCAGTATTTTTACCTTCTGTTAAAATAGGGAGTTTTCAATTTGTTGATGGCGGGAACAGAGAGGTAATTCCAACAAGGGTAGCTATTAATGCTATCCCGGATATTATTTATGTAATAAGTAATAACCCTTCTTCATTTCAAATATTGAATAAAAGTTTTGATGATATTCTAAGTGTATTAATTCGTTCTATTTCTATTTTCATTCAGGATGTTCGCGAAAATGACCTGGCTGTTTTAAGCGCTTACGCAAATAAAACCGGAAAAAAAGTAATAAAGATAGAGCCGGATACAGATTTAGACATTGCTAATCCAACAGGATTAAGTTTTAAAAAAGAACAAATGATTGATTGGATGAAATATGGAAAGTTGAAGGCCGAAGAAGCATTAAGGCAAAGTCAGATAAATGTAATTGCATAATTACTTTTTTTATTAAATTAATTACCAATTAAACTATGAAAAATATTGCATTAGCCTTCTCAGGTGGTGGTTTCCGTGCGGCAGCATTTTCTTTAGGCACACTATCCTATCTAAATGAACTTAAGTTTGATGAAGAATCCTTATTAAAGAATGTTAAATTCATCGGTTCAGCTTCAGGGGGAAGCTTAACCAATATTTATTATTCCGTAGGTGTTTATGAAAGAAAAGAATTCCGGAATATTTATAATGAGCTTCTTACTGAATTAGAAGGTGAAAAGTTAATTAAAAACGTTTTTACTATCTTAAGATCATCCGATGAATGGAAATTGAGGGAAGGCAAAGGCAGGAACCTTATTAATGCATTTTCAATAGCCTATGATAAATTATTTAAGCTAGAGGAATTTCAAAGATTATTTAATCCTAAAATAGGTGTAATTCCTCATCTTGAAGAAGTTTGTATTAATTCTACTGAACTCACCAACGGTTTAAGTTTTCGCTTCCAATCCCAAAAGCAAAGTATTAATAATGGAAAAATTGGTAATTACTACATTCATATTACTGAAACAACTATAGGTGGTAAGATAAAATTAGGGGACATTATGGCTAGTTCATCTTGTTTTCCGGGTGGCTTGGAACCCCTCATTTTCCCTGATGATTTTGTACATTCCGGGTTGGATAAAAAAACTCTTTTGGATAGTATTTATTTTAAGGCAAACCCATTCACTTATAGTAATGATCCACATGATATCCTACCTGATAAGGAATTTAAAAAAGAACAAAAAAGGTTTGGCTTAATGGATGGGGGTATTGCAGACAATCAAGCCATTGAAAGCGTTCTTCTTGCTAACCAGAGAAGAATTGATAACTCTAAAGACTCTTTCGACCTAATCATATTAACTGATGTCTCCAGTTATTTTATGGATGGTTATTCACTTCCTATTGAAAAAATCAGGTGGTATAATGCTTTCACATTACAACAAATTATTAATATATCTACACTTTTATGCTTATTTTTTTTAGGGACTTTTATTTGGGTTATTATTAACGGATTTTCAGATTGGAGCCGTTTTACAATCATTCCGATTGGCACAATTGCTTTTTTTTACTTGTTGTTCTCTATCTTACTGTCAATGGAGAGGAAAGAGCAATTGAAAAAAAAAGTACCTGGATGCTTATACTTCAAAAATACCTTGGTTATTTTTTAACAATCCGTTTTAGCATTTTAAAGCAAATGATAACCTCAAGAGCAAAATCAGGTTTCTTATTAGCAGGGGATTTATACCTAAAGCAAATCAGGGGTTTGTATTATAATAAAATTTATGAAGACCCGGTATTAAGAAGCATAACGATAAGCAATGCCATTTATGACTTAAGTGCAGTTAAACAAAAGGCCTTGGAAGATAAATCTTTAGTTAATGAAGCGCCTTACGAAAATTTAAGCCAACAAGACCCTTCAGAAATTAGTCCTCCATCAACTGAATTAATTAATGTGGCAGAAAAAGCCCGTACCATGCCAACTACTTTATGGTTTGACGAATTTCAGCAAAAGAATAAGAACCTCGAAGCAATCGTAGCTACCGGTCAGTTTACAGTTTGTTACAACTTGTTAAAGTACCTAGCTAAAAAAGAAGTCTTATCTGAAACGGAAAAAGAATTGAAAGTTACCTTAAAGAACGATTGGGAAAAATTTAACCAAAATCCGTATTATTTATTCAATCAATTTAAAATTTCAACCAACAACCCAAAATAAAATTATATGGAAAATCAAGTTTATCGTTATTTAAGAGGTTACACCCTCGATCCTGGTTTCTCAACCCAGCTGGATTCAATAAACATAAATATAACTACCTATAGGGTAAGGTGGGAAGCACTGAATATTAATTTGCTAACCACACCTCAAAATATCAACCAAGAAAAAAGTTTAGTAAATAGTATTAATGGCGAATATTTTGAAGTGATTGATATTGACCCATCAAGCAACTGCTATTATGAACCTGTTGACCTTAATGCAACTGAAGTGCTCTCACAAAACGGATTGCAGCCTAGTGAAGGCAACCCCAAATTTCATCAGCAATTTGTGTATACTATTGCCATGAAAACTTTGGAACAATTTGAGCAATCATTAGGGCGAAGGCTAATTTGGAACCCGAGAAAAAATGAAAAAGGCAAGTATTTATATGTAGGAAAAATCCGGCTCTATCCTCATGCCTTAAGGGACGCAAATGCTTATTATGATTCAATGAAAAAGTCTATTTTATTCGGCTACTTTAAGTCGAGCTTACAAGTTAAAGGTACAAATTTTCCGGGAGGTTCAGTTTTTACATGCCTTTCACCCGATATTATCGCCCATGAAGTCACCCATGCCTTATTAGATAGTATTCATCCCCGGTTTATTGAAAATACAAATAAGGACGTGCCTGCTTTTCATGAAGGCTTTGCAGATATTATTGCTTTGTTACAAAGGTTTACCAATATTGAACTGGTTATAAACCAACTATCAAAAACACAAGGAAGCCTTGATAAATTTAACATCCTTGGGGAACTGGCTACTCAATTTGGTTTAGCAATACCTCATGGCAGGGGTGCTTTACGAAGTGCCATTGGAAACTTAAATGAGGATGGAAAGTGGGTCAGAAAGACCCCCGACCCTACCTTATACAGAACATCTACAGAACCTCACGAGCGTGGCTCCATACTGGTAGCTACTTTTTTTGATGCTTTTATAAAAATTTACAATTATAAAACGGCTGATCTTTTAAGAATATGTTCAAATGGCACAGGTATTTTACCTGAAGGCGCCATTCATCCTGACCTGGCAAAAAGACTGGCGCAAGAGGCTTGCCAAATTGCCGGCCACCTTCTCAATATTGCTATCAGGGCCTTGGATTATTGCCCCCCTTTAGATATTACATTTGGTGATTTCTTAAGGGCGCTTATCACCGCTGACATTGAATTTGCAAAGGCCGACGAAAATAATTATCGCGTTGCACTAATTGATGCCTTCAGAAGCTGGGGGATTTTCCCTGAGAAAGTAAATACTTTATCTGAAGAAAGCTTGCAATGGTCAAAGCCCCATTTAAATATTTCCCAAAAGAAAGCCATGCGTTCAATGGCTAAATCTATAGAAAAAGAAATAAATGCTCTAAACAGCATTAATGACAGAGAAATTATTTGGGACCGTACCCAAGATATACAGGCCGCATTACATGGCTTTCTTATGAAAAGTAAGCAAACTTTAGGTGTTACAGAATGGAATGATTGGCTTGAGAAAATGGGGCTTACTTCCAAACCCATAAACTTTTCGCAATCCGTTAATATCGAAGGAAATGATAAAAACGAAACCCCATTAATTGAAATACATAAAGTAAGACCTGCTTACAGGGTTGGGAATGATGGTCTTATAATTGATCAAGTTATTGTCACTATTACACAATCAATAACAATTGAA
This sequence comes from Spirosomataceae bacterium, assembly GCA_965248855.1. Lineage (GTDB taxonomy): Bacteria > Bacteroidota > Bacteroidia > Cytophagales > 172606-1 > CBDFKQ01. The sequence continues at coordinate 621,913 of CBDFKQ010000012.1, forward strand.
ATTGATTTAGGAGATGATACTACCCATCAAATACGATTCCGCGGAGGTTCTACCATTATATTTGACCGTTCCAAAAATTTTAGCCTCAATTACATTATTTCCAAGAATCTTTCAAGCTATCACCGTTTTAAAGCCCAGGCAGAATACCAATTAGGAACTAACAATGAGAATGCTGCCTTTTCAGATTCTATGTATGAAGATAATACAGGTACCCATGCTATAAATTTTGCCCAACTACACTTTCATTAATATAAACCTATGGAAAATTTACAAGTTAATATCCGAATGTATAAAGTAGGAGAACTAGGTGATTGTTTTCTTCTAAACTTTAAAAATGGCGACGAAAATAGCACGGTACTTATTGATTGTGGTTCTTTCAGAAATTCAAATCGTTCTATTGATCGTTTGAAATCAATTGCGCTGGATATTAAAAGCATACAGACAACTGATAATAAAACAAAAGCTATTGATTTGGTAGTAGGTACACACCAGCACAACGATCATTTATCAGGATTTGTACATGCTAAAGATACTTTTGAATCAATCGGGATGCAAAATGTATGGCTATCGTGGCTGGATAACCCGACTAATGAGCAAGCAATCCTTATCGCAAACGGGCAGCGCAAATTAAGTAATCAACTACAAGCAATTAATACACAGTTATCAAACATAAAAGGTTTGAATTGTGATGAAGCCATAGAACATATAAATGATGTCCTTGGATTTTATTCCTTGGATAAGGAAAACCCATTTGGTAGCCCTATGGTACCCCAAGAAGGAATAAACGTACTTAAAAGGTTGGGTAAAAATGTAAGTTACCTAAACCCCGGACAAATATTAGACCTACCGGGATTAAGCCCCGGAGCAGTCAAGGTTTATGTATTGGGGCCTCCTCAGGATAATAATTTGCTTTTTGATATTAATCCAAAAAAGGGGGAGTCTTATGATCATCAATTAACAGCAGCATTGAATACAGCTGAGGGCTTTTTATCAGCCCTAACTAATTTTTCAGATAGTGATAAGCTAATTGACGAGCCTTTTTTTCCATTTGACCAAAAATATGAAAAAAATATTGAAGGTTCGGATTATTTAAAGCAATCATATTTGCAGGATAATGAGAGCTGGCGTAAAATTGATACAGATTGGCTTGACCAAGCTGAAAGACTTGCATTATATCTTGATTCTTATACTAACAATAGCAGCCTTGTGCTTGCATTTGAACTGGTAGAATCACAAAAAGTATTATTATTCGTAGGGGATGCGCAGACAGGTAACTGGCTTTCATGGAAAACCATTAATTGGGAAAATAAAAATATATCATTAGAATACCTGCTCAACAAAACCGTATTATACAAAGTGGGCCATCACGGAAGCCATAATGCTACTCTACCTGAGTGCCTTGAAAAAATGACCCATCCTGAACTGGTTTGCATGGTCCCAGTAGATGCTAGCGATCCTAATATTACTAAAATTAAAGGATGGAAAATGCCGGCTTTTAATTTGTACAAAAAACTAAAAGACCAATGTAATTACCGCATCCTAAGAATGGATGGAAAATACGATAAAGATTTTGATTTTTTAGATCCCTTATTTTTAATTGATAAATGGGGGAAATTGCAAGCAAATGTTAATTATGGTGATGATATGAGCATATCCTATTCTATAATGGGATAAAATTTGTTCCTCTATTAATTAAATGAACTGACTTTAGTAATAGATTAATATGTTAACACATAGAATTTAAATTATGAGCGCTCAAGATCAGTATACCAACGAATTAAAAGACCATTTCGGTTATTATGCCACATGGAACCCTGATGTACCACTAAGTTTGGGTGATATTGGGATTCTTATTAATAATTTGTTCACAAAAATTTCTAATATTTCTGAACTTAATTTAAGCATTGAAGAATTAAAAGATGATTCCGAAACTGACTTGGAGTACAATTCAAACGGTAATGTATCTGTTTCTACTAAACTAGAAGGTTCTGTGGCCCCACAAGGAAGTGCTTTAACAAATTTGGATGCCGGAATAATCATTGAATTTGGCAAAGAAAATTCAATATTTTTCAAAGCAAACAAAACATTAACTTCAACCTTAAAAGATTCTATAAAGCTAGGTGAAAAGGTCTTAGAACTTTTTAGTCAAGGGAAATGGAATAAAAGATGGGTTATCATTACAGAGTTAGTGACTGCCAAAAGTGGAACAATAATCATTTCCAATAACATAAATGGTAAAATTGAACTTAAGGCCAACGCCGATGTCCATGCTACTAAACTTGACGTTGCAGATGCAGATTTTAATTTTTCAACCCAATTTTCCAGAGGACTTGAAACTAAAATAATATCAGAACAAGGCCTTACTCCTTTATTTAAATTGATGGGCATTAAAACAAAAATATTTGTTCCACCAACTTTTGTTCCTAGAGGGATTAAAGCATTTGACTTATTAACCCCTGAAACAGCTTCAGGAAAATATAAAGAACAAATTTATTTCGGATTAATTTCAACTGATTCAAATGAATAATCAAAATGAAAACATTTATTTTTTTTATACTATTTATTTTTTCTACAATAACTAAAGCCCAGATTTCAAATGAGACAATGATATTTGGCAATAATTGGTACGCACTTAAAATAAAAGGGCAAGATAAAATTGAAATTGATTGTAATGATTCTGGAAGCTATTATAAATGTAATTCATTCTTTTATTGGAGGATTGATAATGGAGGAAATTTCACTTCTAATCAAACTATTAATTCAAAAAATTATGTGCACGGTGTATTTAAAATTGTTCAAGGGAAGCTCTTTATGTATAAAGATCGACCTGATAAAAAACCTTTAATGACATATGATATAATATACTGCTCTAAGGATGTCCTCGAAATTAAATGTATTAATGATGATAAAATTTATATTTTATTGTCAGAACCTATAGCCAATTATTAAATATAAAAGAAGAGTTGCCGGGGATTGGGTGAGGTGATATAATTACAACCGGAAATAAGTATCTGCTTTCCATGAAAATCATTCATTGCATCCAGTAATTAGTTGAGATGTTTTTGTCTATTGAAATTTAAATTCCAAATCTGGTTAAAGTTGTGACGACTAGAAAAAGTTTAAAAACCAAAAATCATGCTTAATCTATTTAAAAAAACTAAAAAACCCGTTAATCAAACTAAACCAAAAACCATTCTTTGCATTCCCGGGAATTGGAATGATAGAACTGAAATTGTTACTGCAATCGCTGAAATCAATATGCCTGAATTCATATTTGCAGGAATGATACTTTTAAATCTAAAAACAAAAAAGGGTTATGATCTTGAAATTTGTGAACGAGATGATAGAATGAAAGATTCTTTTAAATGGGCAGGAATGGCCAATAGCATTTCAGAGGAGTTTTTAAATGAAGTGGACAAACATAAATTTGTAATTTATTTATCAGCAGAAACCGGGGACCTGGAAAGTGCTAAATCTATTGCAGAAGCTGGTAAAGCTATTTTAAAATCAGGAGGTATTGGCATTAAGGTGGAAACAACCGGGAAAGCCTTTACAAAAGAACATTGGATAAAACTCCTAAATGATTTTGAAGAATCAAATCTTTACGAAATGTTTGTCCTTGATTGTATAAGCGACGGTAAAGGAAAGACCCACACTTGTGGAATGCATAATATTGGATTAAAAGACAGTATAATTTATAATGAGGAATTTCAAGAGTCTGTAAACCTACTCTCAATTTTTGGTTATTATCAACTTATTGATAAACCAGAAATTAAAAACAATCAAACTTTTAGCATAAGTGCAGAAGCTCCAATTTTTGTCATTTCTGAAGAGATGAATCAACCATATAAAGGAGATGAACTTTTTGAAAACCCATATGGGATGTGGAAACTTGAAAGGAAGGCAAGTAGGTAAAAAAATTACGTATCAACCTTAACTCAAGGCCAAGAAACGTGGGGTGTAATTTTTTATTTAAAGGCGGACTTCGAATACTTAACACTACAATTGTTGGTTTCCGAAGGGTTCAAAAATTTATTATGAAAGACAGCCACTTAGTACCCGTTAGTTCTTAAATATTTTTTTACTAAATTACCTTTTCAATAAAATTTCTAGTCAAATCTGTAGAGGGCTACTATTGGACATTTCACCAAGAGTTTCAATGCTAAACTTCTACTAAAAACATTATTACCTAACTCCGTTATTACTTATATAAACAGGTATATTTAAATCGACCAAATAGCAATGTTAATGTTTTTTCAATTTATTATCATCCCATTTTTTCAAAATATAGATGTAACTAAATACTTTATTAGGGTTTGAGTTACTCATGCGAGAAACGCTTTCGTAGGCATTATTGTATTCTTGTGAATGAGTATATAGTAGTGTCAAGAGGCGAAAATATTGATCTAAATTTTCTTCGTTTGTTATAACATCTTTTTTTAGCGCTAGAGTTTCTTTAGTTATTTTCTTAACTTCAGATACATTACAATATCGCAGATAGATATGGGATAAATCGCTTAAAATATCTATTCTAATACCGATGTCTAAATCTCTTTTTTGTAAATCATTATATAAATCCTTAAGCTTTTCCATTTTTTCCTTTTCATTCAAAGGTGAATTCTTCACCATTGTTGCAAGGTCACTGAATTCATATTCATCTATGATGGGATATTGTTCGTTAGATTTTTTATTGTCGCTGTTAGACAGTTCTCTAGTTACTTCCCAAACTTTATTCCACAAGTCAGAACGGTTCATTGAAGCTGAAGACTGAGCAAGCGCTAATAGAACCTCTACTGGATCAAAGATTTCTATATTTTTTAAAGAAATTTTGTTGTAAATTTTATTCCAAAAATCTGGACGATTCATTAACCCAGCGCTTAATGCAAATGCACACAACATTTTATTTTTATCTCTTTTTTTGAAATTACTTAAACTATCCGCAGTCCAAACTTTTTGAAACAAATCAGGTCTTTTCATTTTCCCAGCACTTATAGCCAAAGTATACTTTATATCATAATTATAAAAATACTTATCATTATCCAACTTATCTGTTGTTATAAATACCTCCTCCCATAATTCTGGGAGATTTAATTTTCCCGAGCTTTCAACAAGGGCAACTAAAACTGGAACTTTATCATAAATAGAAAAATGTAAACTATCACTTGCTTTCCTTATTATTCCTAACCATTGATTTTGCTGCATTGCACTAGCACTTTTAATTATGGCTGCAAATAAATATTTTCTATCATAATTATTAGTATCTTTTGATTCTTTGAAAGCATTCCACACTTTATTCAATAAGGAAGAATTATTTAATTTTACAGATGACTCAGCCAGAGCAGTTAACAAATCTAGTTTATCCTTACCCTTAAATATGGTAAGACTATCTAAAACCTGGCTCCAAATATTAATTGTTAAACTATCGGAGTTAAGCCTACTTCGATAGAAATGGAAATATTCTTCTTTTTTTATACGCTTTTTGCTAATTTCTTGCATAATTTGCAAGCTAAGGTAAGGTCTTACATTTGATAAACTGTCAATAATTTTAAGCCCATTCTCTAGGTTATTATCATTAATAATCCTAGTAATTGTTTTTATTTTAGCTTCTATAGTCCAATTCATTTTATACCATGTTGTTTGACTTAAACAGTACACTAATACTCCGGAAAAAACTACTGTAGTTAAAGTCAATGATAAATAGATGATTTTTTTTTGTGAAGCTTTATATAGTCTGCTTTTGCTTTCTGTCCATTCGAGTTGAGGGAAGTAAAAACGTATTGTAAAGTACTCACTAAATCGTAATAAAAACCGACCATTGTAATTGTTACCTATCCATTCATTCGTTCTTTGTTCTAATAATTTGTATGCTTTTTGCAAACCCGTTATGCTTTGGTTGGCTATACTCCGTATTGGCTTGATGAGTCTTTCATGAGCCAACTGATACATGGTTTCTGGCTGTTCTTGTATCTCATTGATAAGCCTGCAATCTTTTAATAGTTTAAGATTATATTCGAGATATTGATTCTTGACGTATTTCTTTGTCTTATCAACTATCTCCTGCATAGTAACCTGGCCAATGCGAACATTTTTTTCAACGTTAATTAAAGAAAGCAAAATAAACAGTGATTCTTGGTTGGTGTTAAAGAAGTTTGGCGTATTAAGTTTATCTTCTATATATTTTTGTAGCAAGCCTGTTATTCCTCCTATCCTATGAAAAGTGCCCTGATTGAAGCCGCGATTATTTGTAGGCAATGCACTAATGGTAAGTGCCAAGACCTGAATATCCACCGGTGATATTAAGCCGTCTTCACCGGCGAGTTGCCTTCCAGCTAACTTTTCTATAAAATCTTCATCAATAGGAATTCGCCCATTTTCTGCCATTACCATGATAATGCGGGCGGCTTGAGCTTCAGTAAATTTTCGAAGTTCAAAGTAATTGGAAGCGGGGTTTAAAATAAATCCCAGAAACTCTTGAACTTGATGGAGACGGCCTACGAAATCGGTACGAATAGAAATAAGCACTTTAACAGTAAACAGGTTGCTATCATATACCTGATTGCCAGCTTCATCCTTATTGATATATAACGCTTTAAGATCCGAAATAAAAGAATTGGCATTCAACGAGTTATTTTCTTGAGTAAAGAACTGCTCAAACTGATCTAGAATAATAATTAAGGTCTTTTTCTTATAATCATCTTTTATGCTAATGTTTTTGACAGCTTTAGATAAGGATACTGCCTCCTGAAACGGTTCGGATAACTGACTTTGCATTTCATTTTTAATACTAACCAATGGATCTTCATTCGTTAAAGCAACCACTACACAAAGTAAACCCTCTTCTTTCAGCAGTGGAACCATACCCGCGCGTAGAAAAGATGTTTTTCCACTACCCGATTCGCCGAATAAAACACCAATTTTGTAATTTGGATTAAGAAGGGAATGGTTAATACGTTGGATAAAATCATTGCGTTGAAGTTGTCTGAAAATTTCACTATCGCTTTCTTCGAACGAAAGTGGACCCTTAATAGGCGTGCTATCTGTTAAATCAGATGAATCGGCTGGAACTTCACGAAGTTTTTTTTTGATTTCAATAAAAAGTATACAAACCCAAAGTATACTTACAACGATCCACCCGAAAACAAAATATGATCCTATCAAAGATTTTATATTTACTCCAAAACCGGATAGCCAATCATTTTGTAGGCCAGTCATTAAAAGTGTAAGGAGATATTGTAATGCAATAAGCTTATGCTTCCAAGGCTTTGTAAGGATATTTACAATAAGTTGGGCAATAATGCTTACAAAATCTAGATTTGCTTCTGCATCGTAGGGTGAGGTAGTACTTGACATAGATGCTTTTGGTTGTGGTTCAATTTGCACTCAAATTGATGGAATTAATTAATACTTCTTTCAATACTAAAGCAATAATACTAAAAAGATTATGTAGTAAAGTATCTTAAAATACTAAAAGGTAAAATATGTGTGTAAGATAAAAAATATTAGATTTATTGTTTTTATCATCTTATTCCTTGGTTGCTAGTGCGAAAGCAATAAGCTTTTAATTCAAATAGTTTGTTTTTTTCTTTTGGTCAACAAATAATTTATTGCTAGTCAATTTTAATCTTTTCATTGCGTGGAATTATTTCCCTCAAAACTATCCCTTTATCATCTATATAAACAAGCGTAGAAATACGGTATTTCCATACGTATTTCTACGGAATTTCTACCGTAGATATACGGTAATAAGAATTAAAAATAATTTACAACTAATTGAAGTAAAATTAAAAAACCCCTCAAATAATTAAATTTGAAGGGTTTTGATAGCTTTTGTAGCCAAATCAGTAGAGAGGAAGGGATTCGAACCCTCGATACCCTTTTGAGGTATACACACTTTCCAGGCGTGCTCCTTCAACCACTCGGACACCTCTCTGTCAAATGGGATGCAAATAAACAAAATAAAAAGGAGAATGAAAACTTATCTATTCATTTAACTTCCCGACAGCAGATGAAAAAGTTTTTAATGCCCTGTCACGTGCAAAGGTGTGATTTACTATTTCTGCAGGATACTCGCCTGTAATAATATCGGGTAACCATTTTTGAATATACTTTCTGTCAGCATCGAACTTATCCATTTGAAGTGATGGATTAAAAATTCTAAAATAAGGGGCAGCATCTGTTCCGCACCCTGCTGCCCACTGCCAGCCACCATTATTTGCAGCTAAATCATAATCTAAAAGTTTTTTTGCAAAATAATTCTCACCCCAACGCCAATCAATCAATAAATGTTTTACCAAAAAACTCGCCGTAACCATTCTAACCCTGTTGTGCATAAAGCCTGTTTGATTTAATTCTCTCATACCTGCATCAACCAATGGGTATCCGGTTTTACCGTCACACCATTTTTGAAACTCATCCATATTATTTCTCCATTGTATTAAATCATATTCCTTTCTAAATGAATTGTTAACCACAAAAGGAAAGTGATAAAGAATCATCATATAAAAATCCCTCCAGATAATTTCATTTAAAAAAGTTTCATTTAGTTCTTTTGCTTCAGTTGCAATTTCACGAATACTAATTGTACCAAACCGAAGATGTATGCCTAATCTGCTTGTACTTTGTTTGCCGGGAAAATTTCTTTGAGTGGTGTAATTTTTTACAATATCCTCTTTCATTTCCCTTTCAGGAAATTTTTCGCTCTTGGCAGTAAAACCGATTTCTATTAATTCCGGAAATTTAATAGGAATATTTTTTACAAAATTTAAAAAATATTTTTCTGTTGGGTAAGATTTTAAATAAAAACTATTTAATTTTTCCTTCCACTTTTTACTGTAGGGAGTAAATACGGTATATGGTTTATTTGAAGTATTTAAAATTTCACTTTTTTCAAAAATGGTTTGGTCTTTATAAGTTTTAAAATCAATATTGTTGTTTTGTAATAGATTTTTTATTTCTTCATCACGTTGGCAGGCATATGGTTCATAATCATGATTAGTATAAACAGCGTCTATTTGATATTCGTCAATCAACTCCTCAAAAACTTTTATGGGAGTGTTGTTTTTAATTATAAAACCTGATTGTAACTCTTTTAGTTGTTCTTGAAGGTCTTTTAAAGTATTATATATAAACTCGACCCTTCTGTCATTTTTATCTTCAAGTCGATCTAAAATATTTGTATCAAAGATAAAAACGGGCAGAACCGGCAAGCCCGATTTAAGTGCATAATACAGCCCCGCATTATCATGCAACCTTAAATCGCGCCTAAACCAGAAAACAATAATTTTCTCCATAACAACTTTTTTTTAAATTCAACCAAACCTTGTTTTGTGATTAATAAAAAAAATGTTCTTTTTGTTTAAAGTTTCTTATTTATTTAAAATACTTTACCAATAAAAATGCTTTATGTTTATTGTTTGTACATTAACTTTTTAAAAATATCTATTTATCAATATCGGTATATTCATAATTTTTATTCTGTTTTAATTAAAAATAAATATTCGAATTCATAAAAAAATTATCTATTTTAAATCACATCATTTACAACAACTATCTCTCAATCAGCATTGATTCATTTTTTAATAAAAATATTTCCCGACAATGGATTTCAATAATCATTCAAGTAAATTATCAGTGCCCAGCATGTGGCCGGGCAAACCATATCCACTGGGAGCTAATTACGATGGAAAGGGTGTTAATTTTACATTATTTAGCGAACGCGCTACCGCAGTAGAATTGTGTTTATTTGATCCTAATGATGATAAAAATGAATTCCCTCCAATACCACTTACTGAATTAACAGAATATGTTTGGCATATATATATACCGGGAGTAAAACCCGGGCAAATTTATGGATACAGAGTTTATGGTGAATATAAACCGGAAGCAGGTAAAAGATTTAATGTAAATAAATTATTGCTTGACCCATATGCAAAGGCAATTAATGGAAAAATAACATGGGATTCTTCGATGTATGGATATCAATCTACATGGCTTGACAGTGAGCGTGATATAGTGAAGGATGAACAAGATAATGCTGATTTTGCAATGAAATCTGTAGTAATTGATAATGATTTTGATTGGGAAGGCGAAAAACCATTAGATATTCCTTTGCATGCCTCAGTAATTTATGAATTACATGTAAAAGGTTTTTCCATTAAACATCCGGATATTGATCCTAAAATAAGAGGGTCATATGCAGCATTGGCAAGTGCTCCCGCTATAGATTATTTTAAAAAATTAGGCATCACTGCCATTGAGTTAATGCCTGTTCATCAATTTGTAAACGATGAATTTTTAAGCAGAAAAGGCTTGAAAAATTATTGGGGATACAATACCATAGGTTTTTTTACACCACATAATGAATATTCGTCTTCCAACAATAAAGGAGGGCAGGTGAATGAATTTAAACAAATGGTTAAAACTCTTCATAAAAATAATATTGAGGTAATTATTGATGTTGTTTATAATCATACAGGTGAAGGTAATCAATATGGCCCTACTCTATCTTTTAAAGGAATAGATAATCAGGCATACTATCGGTTAATGGATAGCAATATGCGTTTGTATAAAGATTATACCGGCACCGGTAATACTTTAAACATGTTACATTCACGCTCTATTCAATTAGTAATGGACAGCCTTCGGTATTGGGTAACCGAAATGCATGTTGACGGGTTTAGGTTTGACTTAGCTTCCACTTTGGCCAGAGGAGTTCATGAAGTAGAAAAATTATCTGTTTTTTTGGAAATTATTCATCAAGATCCTATTATTTCTCAGGTTAAACTAATAGCCGAACCTTGGGATGTTGGCGAAGGAGGGTATCAAGTTGGTAATTTTCCTGTTTTATGGGCAGAGTGGAATGGAAAATACAGAGATAATGTAAGAAGATTTTGGAAGGGCGACGAAGCTCAGATTCCTGAACTTGCTTTCCGATTAACAGGAAGCAGTGATTTGTATCAAAGTGATGGCCGATCACCGGGGTCGAGCATTAATTTTATTTGCGCCCATGATGGCTTTACTCTTCATGATTTAGTTTCATACAATCAAAAACATAATGAGCAAAACGGAGAAAATAATAGAGATGGAAGTGATGGAAATGATTCGTGGAACTGTGGTGTTGAAGGCCTAACCAATGATACTACAATAATAAATTTAAGAGAACAACAAAAAAGAAATTTTTTGGCAACACTTTTCTTTAGCCAGGGTGTGCCAATGATATGCCATGGAGATGAATATGGAAGAACGCAAAATGGAAATAATAATGCATATTGTCAGGATAATGAAATAAGCTGGATTGACTGGAATTGGACAGATGCTCAAAAAGATCTTTTTGATTTTACCTCACTGGTAATTAAATTAAGAAGGGAAAACCCTGTATTACATCGACGAAAATATTTTCATGACAGACAAATTATGGGAGAAGGAGTTTCTGATATAAGATGGTTAAGGCCTGATGGCTTAGATATGAATACTGATGATTGGCAGACATCCTATGTAAGATGTATTGGAATGTTATTAAATGGTCAGGAAATGGATGAAGTTGATGAATATGGGTTACCGATAAAAGACGATATCCTTTTAATAATAATGAATGCATTTTGGGATAAAGTTGATTTTACAATTCCAACCGAAACGGTAGGAACTAAAAATGATTGGGTAATTTTAGTAAATACTGCAGAAAGCAAGCAACCTGATAATGAAGTAAAGATTGATAAAAAAATGATTCAAGTGCCTGCAAGATCTTTATTAATGTTAAAATGTGTTTTATAAAACATTTTAGGTAGGAAAAGATTTTCTTTCCTACCTTATTCTCCAATATAAATCGTTTTAATATTTACAAATTCCTTCATTCCGAAATGAGATAGTTCTCTGCCATAACCGGATTTTTATGCGGTGCCATAGCCAAAGTAAATAGTTTCAATCTTTTTTGATTTCAAATAATCTTTTTGCAAACTTATTGTATCAGCAATAGCCTACGCCATATTTTTTTTTAAGATTAAGGTTGGTGCTAAAATGAAAATCGCCATAATGGCAAGCTTTACAGAAAGGAATATGGATATAATACCTCACACAAAAATCATTTAAATACTAATATCGTTATTTTCATATATAGATAATTTTAAGAAAATGATTTGTGTATATCTATATTAGAGTTACACCACGTTGTTAACAAATTATTAGGGGAAGTTGTTATTCGGGTTCTTACAATAAAAACCCGCTGAACTATGTGGTCCACAGTTCCATTTTCATTAACAGGCTTAACATAAATTATTCTGCCAAAACATATTCAAAAGAAAAGGTAAAACATACTTTAGGCTTATCGATAAATATTTAAAAACGTTTTCAAAGCAGTTCCGACAAACCGAATTCATGCAATACTTCTTTCCTCGAGGCCACTACTACTTTAATTATCTTATATGTTTTGAATCGATGGCTATAACATTGTGATAAATTTTACCCTATCAAGTTTTTTGTTCTATAATTTTTAAATATTTCTACAATAAGAAAATAATCTTATTTATTATCTATATTCCGGCTTCTTGATAAATTTAATAATTTCTTAATCAATTAATTAAGAAAGTTGATTTTTTCATTGCTTTATTTGCTATAAATATCATAGAAATGAAAGCAATTTTAGATGACCCTTCTTGGAAGATCCGTTTGGCAAACGGAGATATAGATGCTTTCTCAGAAATCTATCAAGCTTATTCCAAAGCCTTATACAAAGTAATATATAATAAGGTTGGTTCTAAAGAAGTTGCAGAAGATATTTTACATGACGTGTTTATTAACTTATGGAATAAAAAGAACAGTATTTTAATTGAATCTTCTTTCTTTTATTATCTATATGGAATGACAAAAAATACAGTTCTTATGTATTTCAGGTCTGACAAAGCCAAAGCTATTTTATTAAATAATATCGCATTATGGCAAAGTAATTCAGATTTGACAACTGAAAACCAAATAAATTATAATGATTTAGATACATACTTGGGAGCCAAAGTAGAAGAGCTTCCAATGAAATGCAAGGAGATTTTTAGGATGAGTCGTTATGAACATTTAACCATTTTAGAAATTGCCGATAAATTAAGTATTTCCCCTCAAACAGTTAAGAACCAACTTTCAAAAGCTTTAATGTTTTTACGTCATCATCTTAAAGATGCAGCATTGCTTTTTCTTCTTTGGAAAGATTAATTTATTATTTCCTCAATAGTACTTTGACCCGAGATATGCATCTTATATTAAAGGATGAAAAACATGAACCGGGAAGAAAAATCTAATATTTTAAAAGAATATTTGAATGGAGTTAATTCACCGAAAGGTGAAGAAGTTTTCAATGAATGGTTTTCTAATAATGAGAATAATTTGATTGATGAAGACGAAGTAGAATCAAGTTTGAAAAATGTTCGGAAAAAGCTTATTAATAATATAAATAAGGCCAAGATAAAAGATTATAAGAAGATTCCACTCAATAGTTTTTTAAATAATTATAAATATATAGCAGCAGCAGTAATATTTATCCTTTTAGCAGGAGGTGCTTTTATTTTTTATCTGAAACCATTTTCATCAAAAACTACATTAATAGAGGTAACCAATTTTTCCCATCAACCAATGGAAGTAAAACTTGTTGATGGTTCTGTAATCACACTTAACTTTCATTCTGCCATAATATATCCAAAATATTTTGACAAGGAAAAGCGCAATGTTTATTTAAAGGGCGAAGCTTATTTTAAGGTTTTTAAAAATAAGGTAAAACCATTTTTTATCAATACTTCAAATACAGAAATAAAAGTATTAGGCACCTCATTTAATGTTAAACAAAACGATAGTAGTGTTACAGTTGCTGTAATTGAAGGTAAGGTTGCTTTTAAAGACAAAAATGATAAATCAATAGAGTTTTTAACAGCAGGAACAGCTGCCAAGATTTATATCAATCATTCACATAAAAGTAAATACCCGGTAAGTAGTGAAAATTACAAAAGTTGGATAAACGGTTGGTTGGTGTTTGACGAAACGCCACTCAATGAGGTAGTATCCCAACTTTCGGAATTTTACGATATTCCAATAATTATTAAAGGGGATCAATTAAAGCGAATTCGTGTAACAGCTGACATGAAACGCGCTACACTTGATGAAGTCTTAAATAATTTAAAGGGGTCAATCAGCAATGTTACATTTAATAAAACCGATAAGTTGGTTATTATAACTTCTCATTAAATTTTCTTAACAATTTTATTTTCCTCTCATTTTTAAAAAATCAAATGATGAGGGTGGAAATCTATTGTCCAAACCTAAACCAATAATAAGCAATGAATAGCTTACAAAACATTTTTAAAAAGACAAAGTGGAAATATACTCTTTGCATAATTTTAATATTTTTAATTGCTAATTATGCATCAGGACAATCATTTGCAAAAAATCGAAACAATTCATCTCTTTTAGAAAAAAGTAAAACACTCATTTCTCTTTCTTTCAATTCCTTATCATTAAAACAGGCTATTAAAGAAGTAGCCCATAAAGGGAATATAAGTATCACATATCAGACTGATATAGTTCCAAATAAAAAAGTAAGTATAAATTTAAAAGACATTTCAATTCAAGATGCGCTTAATGCTATATTAAAAGAAACAGAATTATATGCTGAATTTCTGCCTTCCGGGGCGATTACCATTAAATTAAAAAAACAAGGTTTTTTAAACGTTCCTGTCAATATAGTTACCGGATTGGTTACTGATGCTGAAACCGGTAATCCAATGCCTGGGGTAAATGTGATAGTAAAGAATAGTAGTACAGGAACAAATACTGATATAAATGGAAAGTATGAAATCACAGTGCCGGAAGGTATTGATACCTTGGTTTATACCTTTATTGGTTTTCAAAATATAGAGATTCCGGTTGATAAGCAAACTACAATTAATGTTTCTTTACGACCCAATCAATTCATTTTAAACGATGTGGTAGTAGTAGGTTATGGAACACTCCAGAAAAGTAATCTCACAACTTCTATAAGCCAACTTAAATCAGAGAATTTCAAAGATTTTCCTATTACAAGCTTTGAACAGGCTATGGCCGGCCAACTTGCAGGTGTGCAGGTTATGCAAAATAGTGGTGCCCCCGGATCAGCTTTATCCATAAGGATTAGAGGCGTTAATTCTATAACTGCGGGTACTCAGCCATTGATAGTTGTGGATGGGCTACCTATTACCGACGGAAGTACAAGCAATATCAATCCTGATGATATTGCAAGCATTGAAACGCTTAAAGATGCTTCAGCAGCTGCAATATATGGATCAAGAGGATCTAATGGGGTAATTCTTATTACAACTAAGAGAGGTGTTTCGGGCAAGCCAAAGTTTTCCTTTAATGCTTATCAAGGAGTGCAGCATGTGACCAAGAAAGTTTCCCTAATGAATTCTTATGAGCATGCACAGGTAGTAGCTGCTGCAAGAAATAATTTATGGTTTGACCTTGACCCTGTTAATCATTTACCTACTGATGATAACTCTCTGCGAAGCGCTAATACCAAAATACCCACTTATATTTTACCATATCTGCAAGGGCAAAAAGGGCTTACAAATACTGATTGGCAAAATGCGATTTTCAGAGATGCCCCTATTCAAAATTATGATTTGTCTGTATCGGGTGGAAATGAAAAGTCTAACTTTTATATTTCAGGCAATTATTTTAACCAACAAGGGATTGTAATAAATTCCGGTTTTGAAAGGTACTCATTAAGGACAAATTTTGAAACTTCGCTTTCTAACAAGTTAAAATTTGGAGTTAACCTCTCACCTTCATTTACCAATAGAAACATAATTTCGGAGCAGGATCACAAAGGAAATGGAATTATTATATCTGCCTTGTTAGCCGATCCGAGTTTCCCTGTTTATAATTCGGATGGATCATTAAACATAAGCCAGCAAATAAACCAGGGCAATATTTATGGAATGTCACCTGTTGAAAACCCGGTTGCATTGGCCACTCAAACAACTGATAAAGTTGGACAATTAAGGCTTTTAGGAGGTTCTTTTTTAAGCTTGGAGCTTATTAAAGGTTTAACAATTAAAACTTATCTGGGTGGGGATTATAATGATTCAAGAGAGAATTACTTTCGCCCATCAGCCATTGGTACTTATAAAATACCTGCACCAAGCCAAGCAAACGGAACTTCTAAAACAGGCCGTACCTGGAACTGGCTTTGGGAAAATACAATTAATTATTCTTATACTTTTAACGACGAGCATCATTTCTCTATACTTGCAGGCTATACTTCCCAAAAAGAATATCAGGAAAGTAATTCCTTGAATGCCTCTAATTTCCCAAATGATCAGGTTCAAACCCTTAACGCGGGTTTAGTTACCTCAGGCAGCTCTTCTCAGCAAGTTTGGACGCTTCTTTCCTATGTTGGTAGGGTTAATTATTCTTATAAAGACAAATACTTATTAAGTGCTTCATTAAGGAGAGATGGTTCTTCAAGGTTTGGCCCCAATACAAAATGGGGATATTTTCCTTCCGCCTCCATTGGTTGGAGAGTGAGCAATGAAAGTTTCTTTCCTGAAAATAACATTATAAGCGATTTAAAAATCAGGGGAAGTTACGGGGTAACCGGAAATTTTCAAATACCCAATTATGGTTCATATGCGCTTCTAAGCACGGATAATTATGTATTAGGCAACAAAGTAGTAAATGGGCAGGCACCTTCAACATCTCCCAACCCAAATATTTCGTGGGAAAAGAAAGATATGATTAATGGAGGAATAGAAATTGGCCTTTTAGGGAACAGGATAAATATCACTGCTGATTATTATTATGCCAACACTAATGGCTTACTCTTAAATGTGCCGGTTCCAGCTTATTCAGGCTATACAACATCATTGCAAAACCTAGGCCAGGTAAGAAATGAAGGATGGGAACTTGGTATATCCAATAAACAAAATTTTGGAAAGCTTGAATGGATTGGTTCGCTTAACTTTTCTCAAAATAAAAATAAGGTTATAAGCCTAGGGCCTGGACAAAATCAGATTATTTCATCATCTAACGTAACCAGAGTGGGCAGCCCAATAGGCTCATATTTCGGTTATCAGATACTTGGAGTATTTAAGAATGGAGATGAGGTAAGTAATTATCCGCATTTGGCCACAGGTGTACCCGGTACTTATAAATATGCCGATTTAAATAATGATGGAAAAATTACAGATGCTGACAGGACTATATTAGGCAATTTCTTTCCGAGTTATACATTTGGCTTTAGCAGTGCTTTTCGATATCGGAATTTTGATTTAAACTTTTTAATTCAAGGGGTTGAAGGCACAAAGATATTTAATCAGAGTAAAGTTTTCACTATAAATGCTGAAGGATGGGGTAATGCTTCAGAGGGTTTATATAATGGATATTATAAATCTACCGATAATCCTGGTAGCGGCTTTGCAAGGCCAAATGTAAAAACACCTGATAAACTATACGAAACCTCTAATTATATGATAGAAGATGGTTCATTCGTCAGGGTTAGAAATATTACAATTGGTTACAGCTTGCCAGCCATTTTAACAAGAAAAGTTTTTATTGAAAAGGCAAGAATTTATGCTTCTGCCTTAAACCCGTTCACTTTCACTGGTTATTCGGGCTACAATCCTGAGGTAAGCACCTATAGTACTAATCAACTGAACCCAGGCATTGATTATGGGCCTTACCCTGTTGCAAAATCTTTAATCATAGGTTTAAATATTAACTTTTAATCGAATTTAAAAATGAAAAAAATATTAATAATTATAATGGCAGTAGCCTCGCTTACTGCTTGTAAGAATAGCTTCCTCGATTTACATCCAATTTCCCAAAATGATGTTAATAGTTTTTATAAAACACCTAATGATATAAACCAAGCAGTCAATTCTGCCTATGGCTCCCTTCAGGCAAATGGGGAATATGGAAAAGATTATGTATATATTATGGAAGTAAGTACAGATAATTCAACACTTGAAAGCATCACTAATGGCGGTGGAATATACGGTGACTTTGATCTCTACAGGGTTACTGCATCAAATCCTTTATTGGATGAAGCATGGAAAACGGGATATGCCGGAATACAAAGGTGTAATATCGTACTTAACAGGATTGATAAAATTCAGCCAATGGCCGATTCTGTTAAAGCCATTCGCAAAGGTGAAGTAAAATTTTTAAGAGCACTTACTTATTTTAATATGGTGAGGATATGGGGAAACATACCACTTGTAACCACCGAAACTACCGACCCCAATTTATTATTTAACCAAGGACCGGCTGATGTAAGCAGTATTTATAATCAAATAATAACTGACCTTACAGATGCTTCAAGTGCCTTATTGCAATCTTATCCTTCTTCTGATGCCGGAAGAGCTACTTCGGGCGCTGCACAAAGCCTTCTGGGAAAGGTTTATCTCACTTTAAAAAATTATCCAATGGCTTCCCAATACTTGGGTAATGTAATTAATTCAAAAACGTATTCCCTATTACCTAATTATGCTGATATATTTAATGTTATCACCATTAATAACAAAGAATCCATTTTTGAGGTTCAATATATTAAAGGTGGATTGGGGGAAGGAAGTGCTTATGCCAATCTATTTGCACCTGCCGGTGATAAAACTTTAACCGGTGGTGTAGGCGCTACGTATGGTGATAATAAACCAACTGCCGATCTCGTAAACGCTTATGAAGCAGGTGATACCCGGAAACCTGCAACAATTGGCAGCCTTGCTGATGGAAGGCTTTATAATAAAAAATACCTTGACAAACCATTTCTGGATAGCGATGCAGGAAATCATTTTTTTGTTTTGCGTTACGCAGACGTCCTACTTATGCAAGCTGAATCTTTAAACGAAACATCTTATGACGCCACTGATGCAGATGGCCATGCCTTATTTTATTTGAATACAGTAAGAGTAAGGGCAGGTTTAAAAAGACTTATCGCTACGGATTTGCCCGATCAGGTAAGTTTCCGCAAAGCAATTGAGAAAGAAAGAAGGGTGGAACTGTCTTTTGAAAACCATCGCTGGTTTGACCTTGTCCGTACAGGAAGGACACAAACGGTTTTAAATGCAGGTGGCGGCACTTTTCAACTCGCCGATTATCGTTTGGTTTATCCAATCCCCCAAAGCCAACTAGATGCAAATCCATCCAAAATTATTCAAAACCCGGGATATTAATCATGAAATACCTTTTTAGTATTCTGATATTTTCTTTAGTGTCGTGTAATTCATTGAAAAAACCGACAGGGCACCAGGCTTTTGAAACCGGTAAGCTCCAAAAGTTAATTTCACTATTAGAAAACCCTTCCGACAAATATATCATGGTGGCAGCACACAGGGGAGATTGGCGTTATGCGCCTGAAAACTCACTCCCCGCAATGGAAAACTGCATTAAAATGGGTGTAGATATCCTTGAAATTGATGTAAGGAAAACAAAGGACGGTCATCTTGTGCTAATGCACGATAAAACAGTTGACCGTACTACTACTGGCATAGGTAAGGTTGAGAACCTGACCCTTGATTCATTAAAAAAACTCAGGCTAAAAAATGGTTATGGCATGCCGACCCAATTTAATATACCTACCCTTGAAGAAGTAATGATACTGGCTAAAGGAAAAGTGCTTGTATTCATTGATAAAGCTTATCCAATTATTCAGGAGGCTTATGCAATATTAGAAAAAACAGGCACTACCAACCAGGGTATTTTTGAAGGTAAGGAACCGGCTGAAAATGTAAAAAAAGATTATCCCATACTTTATAAAAAAATATATTACATGCCGCGCCTGGCAGAAGGGGAAACCGGAAAAATGCAGGATTACATTACCGGTTTTATGGCCTCCATGAGGCCTGCAGGCTTTGTTGTTTCTTTTTCAACCGAAATTTCAAAAAGTATATCCGTTGCCCACCAATTAAAGGAGCAAAAACAAAATGTTTTAGCCAGCACCATGTGGGCTGAATTATGTGCCGGCCACACTGATGACCTTGCTCTTACCAACCCTGATGAAAACTGGGGCTGGATAATCAAACAGGGGGCAAATATTATTTGCACCGATAGACCAGAGGAATTAATTGAATATTTAAAAGTAAATAAAAAGCATTAAAAAATCTTAAGGCATTAACTACAAATCAATTAACGGGCGGAAGCCGAAAAGCCCTTTACAGAGTAGGCATTTTTTAACTCATAAATGAAAATGAAAAAGTTTTTCTTTACATTAATCGTATTTGTATTTTATTTAAGTGCTTATCGGGCGAATGCCCAAAGTGATCTCGAAGTGAATAATTTTGTTGCAGATGGTCAAGTAATACTTAAAGGAAATACCTTTGCTCAAAATCAATTTGTGGTAGATGGTGAAGCTTTCTTTAAAGATATTTCTGTTGATGGTTTTACTAATCTTTATGGTGATTTTAATGCTCCTTCATTATCTTCTAGCAAAAATAGAGTGACGATAAGTGGATTATCGGAAATCCTCTTAGAATACACTCTTGAGTTTGGAGCTCGAAAAATTAAACAACAAGATGCTGGAAAAATTGGTTATAATGCATTTGGAACTGGTGGTTTAGAAATTATAGGCGGGGGCACTACAGACCAAAACAGGCTTCTTACCATTTTTGCTGAGGGAGGAACTAACTTTAGAGGAGCGGTCAACAGTGCAACTGATATAACAGCTAACAGGTATGTTATTTCTAATACAGGTGCTTTTTTTAATGGTTTTAGTTTGTTCAATGGTGGTAAAGTTGGTATAGGTACAAATGGTAATTTGCCTTCTGCTGATAATATGTTGGAGGTAAATGGCCTTGTTAACTCTATCGGTGGAATGAGGATACCGAGTGGCAAGACTCTTGAATTTGGTTATCTGACAAATGGAAAGAATGCTGATGCCGGAAAAATTGGCTATAATACTTTTGGAACAGGAGGTCTAGAGATTATTGGAGGGGGCAATTCAGGACAAAATAGACTTCTTACCATTTTTGCTGAAGGGGGGACTTTCTTAAATGGGTCGTTAAATAGTGTTACTGATGTAATAGCAAGTAGGAATATTATTTCTTATAAAGGCGCATTGTTTAATGGTGGTAAAGTTGGCATTGGCACCAATGGCAATTTGCCTTCAGCTGATAATATGCTGGAGGTAAATGGCCTCGTTAACTCTATGGGTGGAATGAGGATACAGGGTGGCAAAACTCTTGAATTTGGTTACCTGACAAATGGAAAGCAAGCTGATGCCGGCAAAATAGGCTATAATACTTTTGGTACAGGCGCTTTGGAAATAATTGGCGCAGGTACTGCCGGTACCAACCGCCGTTTAATGGTTTTTGCAGAAGGAGGAACAACATTTAATGGACAGGTAGCCATTAATACTTATTCCCCAAAAGATAAATTTAGTGCCACAGTAAACGGGCCAATGTTCATAGGTAGTTTCCTAAACGGCCAGAACAGCACCGTAGTAAATGCTTCAGCCCTTGATACTTTTGATTTATGGGTAGAGAAAGGAATTGTAAGTGAAGATTTTGCTTTTGCAAAGGTAGCCGATTGGAAAGATAAAGTATTTGAAAAGGAATATAAGCTTATTACCCTTGAAGAAGTAGATGCCTATATAAAATTAAATAAACATTTACCCGAAATCCCTTCAGAAAAAGAAATAATAGAAAAAGGTTATTCTGCTCACCAAATGAACAAGAATTTTATTCAAAAAATAGAGGAACTAACCCTATATGCTATTAACCAGCAAAAATTATTAAAAACTCAACAAAATGAAATTGAAAAACTAAAAACGGACTTGGCAGGATATCAATATTTATCTGATGAAATAGAAAAATTAAAACAGGCACTAAAAAATAAATGAAAACCCAAATGAAAAAGAAATTTATCTTTATTATTTTAAGCTTGTTTGTAAGCCTTTATGGAAATTGTCAAATGGTTAGAGAAACGAAACAATCTCCCAACCCTAAAATTGACCCTACTGTAAAAATTACAGATATGGTATTGATGGATATGAAAAAAATTACGAGACTAAAAAATCGTGATCTTACAGGAGGAATCATTTCAACAAGTCCAAGTTTACCTCCAAGTAATAATTATAATTATGGGAGAATTTTTGACGCACCCGATGTAGATGGTACAAACCTAAAAGTTTTCGCTTATGACCCTAAAATAGATAATGGGAAAGGGCCTCTGCTTTATGGATGCTTTACTGATCAGAAATCTAAAACTTATACTTGTAAGGCATGGACAGCGATTAGGGGGTGGTTCTTAGACACCTATAGTAACGATATAGAGAAGCTTACTATTAAGTGGGTAAATCAACTTAAGCAAAGTGACCCAACTTATGGTGGCCAAATAAAAAATGGAAAGGACGCTTTTGAATATCTTTTACCGGTTATTGTAGAGGTGAGAACAAGGGATGATGCATACCCCCATAAGTTTAAAATACCCGGAATAGGAGAGTATTCAGATAAAGAATTATTTAGCAATGGGCAAATTACAAGCTTACTTAATATTTACCGGAACCCTCTTAATTTTCCCAACTTCATAGTATTGGCAGCACACAGGGGATATTGGAAAGATGTAGCGGAAAATTCAAAATCGGCCTTTGAAGCAGCTATAAAACTGGGGGTGGAAATGTTGGAAATTGATACCAAGCTTACAAAAGATAGCGTTGTTGTTATTTCTCATGATTTACATTTAGGCAGGTTAACCAACATACCACCACAATTAGCAAACAGGGCTGACACTAATGGGCATATCCTTGTGAGTAAATTAACTTTACAAGACATAAGGCCTGATAAATATCCCAACCCTAATAACTACAAACCGGTACAACTGCTAGATAAAAATGGACAGCCTGCGGACACCATGCAGACTTTGGAAGAAATGCTATTACAAGCAAAAGGAAGGGTATTGGTTGATATAGATAAGATTGAGAGTTTTTTTTATGATAAAGTATACAAAACGGCCTTAAATACCGGGACATTAAAGCAGATAGTTGTTAAGGGCAGGTACGAGAAACCGGATGATTTAAGAAAAAAGGTTTTAAATTTTAATACTATTGACTGGAAGAACTTTATGTTTACACCGGTATATTTTGCAGATTTTAAAAGGGACGATAACGTTACACCTTGGGATTTTAAAGCCGGTATTGACGCATTCGCTAAAGATCCTGCCTTTAATTGCCCCGGGTATGAACTTATCTATGCATCAAATACAGACCCGTTATTACAGTATATCAACACTATCAAAAATAACAATCAAAGGGTTATTCAGTTTCCGCAATATCCTGAAACCAAAGATGGAGTTTATGATTCTAAAAAATATACGTATGATGATATTGATCCCAGGTTTGACAGGCGTAATGATTGGGAATGGTTGTTACAAAAAGAACACAGGCCAACTTTGATTATTACAGACAGGCTTGAGGTTTTAAAGCAATTACTTGAATTAAAAAATCTTAGAAATCTTAATAAATAATTCAATGAAAAAAAATTTAAATTATAAAATAATTTTTTATGTATTTCTATATATGAGTACATGGTCTGTTTATGCCCAATTACCCAAGGCCCTTGCCCATTATCCATTAAATGTTAAAATAATAGGAAGTAGGGTTCCTACCTTAATTATCAATGCTCAAGATGTGTCCGGCAATGCTAATCACGGTAGTACGTATCCTAATGATATGGCTTTTTCAAGTCAATTAGGGGATTTTTTCGGGGTACCTGCTTTAAATAAGCAGGGTTATAATAATGGTTACATTAATATTCCTAACCCTTACCTAAATGACCCAACTAACAGAAATAACATTTCAGTAAGTTTTTGGATAAATTGGGATGCAAGTACCCAAGGGAATTTATATGGAGGATATATAATAATAAACCCATATTTTAATATCTATACATATGGAAATAGAATTGAATGGGAAGCAATAGGAATTATGGATACTCATAGAAGTACTTATCAGGTATTTGACAAATCAGGATGGTATTTTGTTTGTTTCACATACCAATATAATGGTATATCAAATAATGCCCATTTTTATTCTTATAAGTACAATGGCAGTTTTGACCCTAGTATTAATTCCATGAAAGATGCTACAGACAGGTTGTATCAAAACAATCCCATCAGTGCAGATAATACTATGCAACTATTAGGCAAAAATTTTCAAGGACAAATAAGAGATGTGCGCTTTTTTAACACTACTTTAACTAAAGACCAGGTTAATACCTATAGAAACCTTGATTACAATTGGGCGAATGGAAATTATCAGGAAGAGCACGATGTTCATAAAGGAACTTATTCATTTTATCCTTTTGATAATAACCATCCGGAAAAAGAGGTAATGAATGGACGAGATGGTGTTTATCTTGGTGGTAATTCTTTTCAAATTCAAAACCGATTTGGTGATAACAGTGCTTTTTTCTTAAAGGATGAAATTAAAATACCTCCACCTTTAGGTACTTATAATATTCAAAATGGATTTACGTGTTCATTCTGGATTGGTTTAAGAAAAATTGAGGAACCTGATTTCAATAATATTCTTTCAGGACTTTCAGATACATATAATAGTGCCGCACCATTTGCTATAACAAAACAGGGTAATAAATTTGGTGTACAGCGGTATACCAGAATGGATGATAATTCTATTAAGCCTTATTTTCTATGGCTATATAGTCCGTTGGATCTATTTTCTAAACGAAATGACTGGTATCATATAATTTTAGTATATGACCGCTTTTATATGCGCACCTTTATTGGAAGGTTCAGGCAAAATTTAAATAATATCTACAAATCTGATACATCATTTTTTAATTGTAGTTATAATTATCAAGGCATGGATACCCAGGATTTGGATTTACCTTTAATAAAAGATCAATGGTTAATTGGAAGTCATAGTTCATTCAGCAATAGTCACCTTTATTTAGATGATTTAAGAATTTATAACTACTCACTATCTGATGATGAAGCTTGGGCCTTACATGTATTGGAATGCCAAAAAAGCTTTAATTCTCCTCCTGCCCGCTTAACGAAGGTTACTGAACATAAAAAATATATAGATGAAACTAAAAAAATTGTGGAAGATTCAACTGATTGGGTAATAGTTTATCCCAACCCAACTGAAAATGATCTTAAAATCAAGATGAATAATTCCGAAACACGAGCGGCACAAATAAGGATATTGGATTTAATGGGCAATCAAATTTTAACACGTTACGAAACCTTTATTGAAGGTAGTGAAGAGGTAATAATTAAAAATTTAAAATCAAAAGGTTTAAATTCAGGGATGTATATACTTGAGGTCTTATCAACCGATAAGAGAAAAACATTTAAGATTATTGTTATTTAATTTAAAGTTCCGGAATTTAATTTTTTGACATGGTAGTTTGAATCCCTTCGACTCTATAAAAACCCTTAAATGTAAAAATTTAAGGGTTTTTATTTAAAACCGAGGTACACTTTATGGCACAAAGTCTTTTTAAATGCACATTTACTTTATTATACATTAGGATATAAAGCATAGTAAGTACAAGACAATTTTAGAAAATCACAAAAAATTTATATCCAATATAAGTAACTAAACAATGATTATGAATATTATGAAGTTTTTATTTTTGTAAGGTTGGTGTCGGCTTTCCCAAAATCTAGACATTAACCCGCTTTCCAACCTTCAACACGATGACAACAACCGATTCAAACTTGAATAAATTAAAAATACCTAACTTTGAACTGTCATAATTATGGAAGTGACAGCCAATGCACGATTGGAAAAATTCATTATCCCATTTTTCTATTGCTTTTCTTACAGGTATAAGTGGTAAATGAAATTTAAAAAAATATTTTTAAATTTAAAAATAAATCAGTTTTAGATGGGAAGGGAAATTCCCTCCTTTCTCTTCAATAGAAATAATAATCCTTGACATAGTTTATTGAACAAACCCAGTTAATAGATAGCGCTCCTCCGTCATGTTTGTAACTTGAAGTTCTTGCTTAAAAAAAGATTGATAGAAATCATAATTACATTGAAAATTCTTTCCTACCTTATTCTCCAATATAAATCGTTTTAATATTTACAAATTCCTTCATTCCGAAATGAGATAGTTCTCTGCCATAACCGGATTTTTTTATTCCTCCAAATGGCAGATTAGTTTCTGATTTTACCCATGCATTTATAAATACACTTCCCGATTCAATCTCTCTGGCAAGCCTCTCACCTTTTTCTAAATCTTTTGTCCAGATGGAAGCGCCTAATCCATATCTGCTGCTATTCGCTAAGCTGATTGCTTCTTCATTGGTTTTTACAGAAACTACGGCTGCCAAAGGGCCAAATGTTTCTTCATTAAATGCCGGTGAGTTTTTTGGAACATTAATTAAAAGGCCGGGTTGAAAATTTGCATTTTCACAATTTCCTCCAATAATTAATTCTGCTCCGGCTTGTTTGCTCTCATTGAGTTGTTTTAATAAAACCTCGGCTAAATCTTCCCTTGCCATGGGGCCCATTGTATTATTTTCTTCTAATGGATTACCTTGTTTTATAAGAGCTATTTGTTGAGTTAATAAATGTACAAATTCATCATGAACAGAGTTTATAACAATAAACCTTTTTGCTGCAATACAAGATTGCCCGGCGTTTTGCATACGAGATTTGATCGCAATATCAGCAGCTTTATTTAAATCGGCATCTGCTAACACAATTAATGGGTCACTCCCACCCAATTCTAAAACAGTCCTTTTTATAAATTTTCCGGCTAGAGATGCTACAGAAGATCCTGCCATTTCACTACCCGTTAAAGAAATTCCCTGAACGACATCATTCGATATTACTTTCTCTATTTGATCAGATGGCAGTATTAAAGTTTGAAAAACTCCTTCAAGTGCACCTGCTTCTTTTATAATCTCTTCAATTTTTATTGCGCAACCTGTAACATTCTGAGCATGTTTTAACAAGGCTGTATTACCGGCCATTAAAGTTGGTGCGACAAATCGAAAAACTTGCCAGAATGGAAAATTCCATGGCATAATTGCTAATATCACTCCTAATGGTTCAAATGCTGCAAAACTTTTTTTTGCTGAAGACGAAAGCTTTTCATCAAGTAAAAAATTTTCTCCGTTTTTAGCATAAAACTCACACGTTACAGCACATTTTTCAATTTCAGATCTACCTTCGGCAAGAACTTTTCCCATTTCCAAAGCCATCAACTTTGCAAGTTCTTCTTTATGAAACCGAAGTTTTTCTGCAACCTTAATTAATATCTCTCCTCTATGTAAAAAAGTTTCTTTTCGCCAAACTTTAAATGCTTGAGATGCTTTGTTTATTTTTTGTTCAATAATTTGATCAGAATCAATGGGATATTCAGCAATCAGTGATTGATTATAAGGTGAAATGGATTTAAATGTTTGCATATAATGATTGTTTATTCAACCTAAGTTTAAATTTTATAAATACTGTAAAGAAATTGTACCTAAATTTTATTTTTTAGATAAACTTAGTAAAAACAAAAAAAACGGAGACAAACTCCGTTTTTTATATCCATATTTTATATTTAAATCAAAATCTCAATAGCTTTTTTATCTGTTCATCGAAACTAAAAATTCTTCATTGTTTCTTGTTCCTTTCATATTATTTAGCAAAAACTCCATGGCTTCATTAGAGTTCATGTCCGACATATGTTTACGAAGTATCCACACTCTCGCCAATTCATCTTCACTCATTAATAAATCTTCACGGCGAGTACCTGATGCCGGTACATCAATTGATGGATAAACGCGTTTGTTGGATAATTTTCTGTCGAGTTGAAGTTCCATATTTCCTGTTCCTTTAAACTCTTCAAAAATAACTTCATCCATTTTAGAACCTGTATCAATTAAAGCAGTAGCAATAATAGTCAGCGATCCACCATTTTCAACATTACGGGCAGCTCCAAAAAATCTTTTTGGTTTGTGCAAAGCATTCGCATCAACACCGCCTGATAAAATTTTACCTGACGACGGTACAACGGTATTATACGCACGCGCCAAACGAGTAATAGAATCTAATAAAATTACTACATCATGCCCGCATTCAACCATTCGCTTTGCTTTTTCAAGAACAATACTCGAAACTTTTACATGTCGCTCAGCCTGTTCATCAAAAGTAGATGCAATCACTTCAGCTTTTACACTTCGAGCCATATCTGTAACCTCTTCCGGTCTTTCATCTATAAGTAATACAATCAAATGAACTTCGGGATGGTTCTGAGCTATTGCGTTCGCAATTTGTTTTAATAAAACTGTTTTACCTGTTTTAGGTTGCGCTACAATCATTCCTCTTTGCCCTTTACCGATAGGTGCAAACAAATCAAGGATACGAGTTGAATATTGATCAGGTGTTGTACTTAAGTTTAATCTTTCTTCGGGAAAAAGAGGAGTAAGATATTCAAAAGGTATTCTGTCTCTAATTTCTTCAGTAGTTTTTCCATTAATAGTTTCAACGCGAAGCAATGCAAAATATTTTTCTCCTTCTTTTGGTGGCCTGATCTGCCCTCTTACCGTATCACCGGTTTTTAATCCAAATAGTTTTATTTGTGATGGGGAAACATATATATCATCAGGACTTGCTAAATAATTATAATCTGCTGCACGCAAAAAACCATAACCATCTTGCATAATTTCCAAAACGCCTTCATTTTCAATCATCCCGTCAAACTCCCTAATGCTTCCATTTCCATTGCCTCCGACATTTACGCTAGGCTGTTTTTTAGGAAGTTTATTGTTATTGTTGGAGTTATTATTGGATTGCGATTCTTTAAATTCCTTTTCTACCGGTTGGTTTTCCTGCTCTTCATTACTTTGTTTAACCTCAGGTGTTAAAACCTCGTTATTATTATTATTATTATTTTCTTCGGGCTGGGTTTCGTTATTGGAAGTGTGTTCTTCTTCGTTTATTGAAAATATTGAAGTTTCATCAACCAATTGTTTTTTAGGTTTTATACCTATTTTTTCTTTAGTTAAAACGCCCTTTATACCATTGCCTACTTGTACGCTTTCTCTTTTAATTCTATTTCTACGATGGTCGGTCGTACTTTTTTCTTCTGAGGGATTTTTCTCTTCCGGGTTATTAGAGGTTTCGGAAGATTCTATTGAACCTGAACCGGGTAATTTTGCCTGTTGATCCAGTATTTTGTAAATAAGGTCTTTTTTTACAAATTTCTTAATGTCTTTAACACCAAGTTGTTCTGCTATATCCCGGAGTTCGGATAGCAGCTTTAAGTTTAATTCTTCAATATTATGCATACTTGCAGGAAGGGATTACAGGAGATTAATGGTTTTAATTAAAAATATTTTTGAATTAGAAATGTTTTTAAAACATGTTTTTTTAAATAATAAAATAAACAACTAATAATTTATGATGGGATTGAAGATATAATTTGAGAATTTAGCACTAAAAATGCCCCTAAATATTAAAAAATTAAATAAGTTGATCTTTTTAATTAAACAAAGGATTATTTTTATTATCTATATCAGTGAGGTAAAACTCCTTCTGGCGATAAAAGCCTTTGATTTTTGATTGGGCAATTAAAAGGATTTCTAACTGCTTAGCAAAGAACTGATATTTTTTTTTATAATACAAATTATAATATAAACTTTTATATATAAAATCTGTTCCAAAAAATTAAATGAAAAAATATAATAGATTAAATATAAAAAAATTGGAACAAATCACTTTCTATTTTTCTTCTCGCTTGCTTTTTGCAGGAAGAAATCCATTATGAAAAACTATTTTTTGGGTAGGTGAGGCAAAATCTGCCCCGGCTTGATGAACAATTTCTATAATTTTAAAATTTATTTCCTCTTTTACTCCCATATATATATCCCAATCATATGTTTCAACAAAAAAAACAATAATAATGTTTATATAACTTTCTTTAAACTCGTCGAAATAAACGGATGACAGTTCGGATTTGGTGAGATCATGCTCCGTTAAAACTTTTTTTATCTCGCTTACAATATACTTAATATTTTCTGCAGGTGTGGAATAATTAAGATTAATGGTAAACCGCGCACGCCTGAAACGGCGCTGGGTTAAATTATCCAATGCCTGATCGATTAACATTTTATTAGGCAGTGTTAAATAACTTCTATCCTGTGTTCTTATTCTGGTACTTCTAAAACCAACTCTTTCAACTGTTCCTGTTATTTCACCCACCTTCACCAAATCGCCTGCTACAAAAGGTTTATCTAAAAATATAGTGAAAGATGCAAAAAGATTTTCCAAACTTTCTTTTGCTGCCAGAGCTACTGCCAAACCACCGATTCCTAAACCTGCTACAATTGATGCAACATCTAAATTAAATATGGAGCCAAGGATAAATAAAAAAATAAAAATGGCCAAAAAAACTTTTGCAAGTTCTCTTACAAATGGAACGAGTTGATTATCAAATGTTGATTCGCTTAATTCCGCTTTTCTGGTGAAAGCTATTGATGAAAAATCAATAAATTTTAAAAGGATTCTTGCAACTGCCACTGTTACCAGAATGAAATAAAATTTCAAAATCACTAACCTTACCCCTATTTTTTCAACGGATCCCAAGTTCCATGATGGTGGAAAACGCAATTGATTAAATGATATATATAAAATAATAAGGGTAAGTAAGCCTTCAACGGGAGTTCGCAGTAGAGTTAAAAAATCGGTTATATGAACAAATTGAGAAGATCTTTTTTCGAAAATTTTATAAAATATTCGACTTATAAAGCCTGAAATAAAGCTTTTAATTAATAAACCTGTTAACAACACTATTAAAAATAATAAAATATCTTTAACTGGGTTTTCAAGTATTTTTCTATTTAAAATTTCATATATAAATTCCAAGAGTATTTATTTTTGATTATTGGCAAAGCTAAAACGATATGTTAAATGAAAAACAATAATTAATAAATAATTAAAAGAATATATAAAAAACGATATTAATATTTAGATATTTTTGGAAATTTATTATTTGAAACCATCTTTACACGGCTTACAAAGGCCGGTTTCTCCATATCAAGATTGTCATTAAGAATAATTTTTAACTCTGCCATAAGTTCTGGATAGATGTTGCAAATTCGGTGGGCAACGCTAATAGCAAAAGCACGAATGGCAACTGCCTCCTCTCTGTTTACTATGGTATTAAAACAAATATCTAAGATTTTTGTCTCCCATTTTTCAGGAATTTCAACAAATTGAAGCAATCGAAAAATATTTCTTTTTACGGCATCGTGCACATCCTTTTCCAGTAATTTAATAATCTCTTCATAATAAGGTTTAATTAAAAATGGATAATTAATAACAACATGTGATAAGACCCATGCAGACCTTTGAATAACAAGGAGATCATCGCCAAAAAATAAATTTATTAATTCTGTAAATTTGTTTTCATCGTTACCGATATAGTGAACAATTTTTGTTATTTGACTTTTACTGTGTTCTGTTAAAAGTTCTTCTCTGATATTAACACCTATAGTACACATAAAATATTTAAGACTAACTATTATATAAATTGATTTATTTTTTACTTTTAATCTTTTATTTAAGATAAAAGATTGAATTTTGGAGCTTTTACATTCCAATCTCTTATGTTTATACCTCACGAGAATGACTTCCAATGCAATCCCTCCCAAAAAGAAAATAAAAATAAATCAATCGCAAAAATTAAATAATTTTATAATTATGAGTTTATCGATATCAGTATATTCATAATTGGTAAATTAAATAATTTTAAAATTCTCAAAAAAATAAATAAAAATCAAAAATAAAATGATCGTAAAAAAAACAATATCCATTCTCATATTACTTTTTCCTTCCCTTCTTTTTGCCCAAAAAAATATTTCATTTAAACCGGGGCAAATTTGGAAAGATATTGAAGGCAATCCTATTGAAGCACATGGCGGGGGAATATTAAAAGTTAAAAATACATATTATTGGTATGGCGAAAATCATAAACTTGGCAGTGGAAATAAAACCGGAATTTCATGCTACTCTTCCACTGACCTTTTAAATTGGAAAAATGAAGGAGTTGTTTTTAAAAAGGAATTACTTCCACTGATGTTTCAGGATACAGGTGCATGCGAAAGACCCAAAGTGATATACAATTCAAAAACCAAAAAATATGTTATGTGGATGCACCTGGTATCTAACAATCATCGTGAAGCGGATGCAGGCGTGGCTGTTTCTGATTATCCTGTCGGCCCTTTTAAATTTTTAAATCATTTTCGCCCCATAGCTTTTAATTATGGTTATAAAAATGGCTCAGGCAGAACTTGGGGATATAACCCGGATGAAGAAGAAAAAGGAAATACCTATCGGGACATGACTTTGTTTAAAGATGAAAATAATAAAGCATATACTGTTTATGCATCAGAAGATAATGCAACAATGTATGTAGTTGAACTGAATGAAAATTATACGGATATTAAAAGGCCTTATCTGGAAGGGAAAACTTGGGCAAGGATTTTAATTGGGGAATTCCGTGAAGCGCCTGCACTCGTTAAACACAAAGGGAAATATTTAATTATTACTTCAGGTACAACAGGTTGGGAACCGAATCCGACAAAATATGCTATTGCAAATAATATTTTTGGCCCATGGGAAAACAAAGGCGATCCCTGTGTAGGAACAGAAAAAGAAACTACATTTAAATCTCAATCAACATTTATTATTCCTGCACCGGGTAAATGTAAGGATTGTTTTATTTA
The DNA here is from genome assembly GCA_965248855.1 of Spirosomataceae bacterium. Classification (GTDB taxonomy): domain Bacteria; phylum Bacteroidota; class Bacteroidia; order Cytophagales; family 172606-1; genus CBDFKQ01. The sequence continues at coordinate 654,610 of CBDFKQ010000012.1, forward strand.
TTTAGGAGACAGATGGAATGGAAAACAACTTCAAAATTCAACATATGTCTGGCTGCCTTTTATAATAAAAGATAACAATATAAAGCTTGAATTTTTGAAAGAATGGAATTTTGAAATTTATTCTAAATTAAATGGTTCTTCATTTTAAAATTTTATCAGACATAAATAATTAAAATAAATGTTTGGCTTACCAAACATTTATTTTAATTTATCAGATGGATTTACTCGGACCTGAGTGATTATTTTCTTAAAATTTCGCACCACGATTTAAAAGTTTCTATTTTTTATCCTTCTGCTCTTTTTGATTTTTCCCAAATTACTGATTGTGAGCCTTTCAAATACCTGAAAAACCCTGCAAAGACAGCATAGTTCATTATGAAAAAATAATAAGGAATAAAAAAAACCTTTATTTTAATTTCCTTTTTAGCCATTATAAAACCTGTTAGTGCAGATAAATAAAATAATACCTGCAACAATAAAATGATTTGAAATAAGGAGGAATATGTTGCGAGAAATAAATTGGATATAAATAAAAATAAAAGGCAAAGTGGTGCTATTGTCCACCGGAGTACACGATGAGAAACATATTGAAATGTTAAAATTTTGTATTTAAACGGATTAAGCAAACTTTTTAATCTCACTATTGATTGAATACCACCTGCAGCAATTCTTACTTTTCTTTTTAATTCCTCTTTTACATCTGCAGAAGCAGTTTCTATTGCAACAGCTTTGGGTTCATAAATCACTCTAAAACCTTTTTGTGCAATTCTTAAAGTTAAATAAAAATCTTCTATGAGAGTATCTTTAGGAATATCTTCATATAATTCTGTTCGGATGGCAAATAATTCTCCTGCAGCACCGACTACAGTTAATAATTCAGAATCCCAGGTTTTTAATTTGGATTCATATTTCCAATAAAATCCTTCTCCTGCGCCACTTGCCGAGTCATTTTCTTTTTCTAAAATTTGTTTTTCTCCTGCTACAGCTCCCACATCTTTATGTGCAAAATGCCTGACTATATTTTGCAATGCAGTGTCATTTAAAAGCGTGTTGGCATCGGTAAATATCACTATCGGAGATGTTATAAATTCCATAATACGATGCACGGCAGCAATTTTTCCCTGTCTCTCGGGTTGATGAAAAAGCCTTACCTGTGAATAATTTTTAACAATAGCCGGTGTTTGATCAGTTGAACCGTCGGTCACTATTATTATTTTTAGTTTTTGATGGGGATATAATAATTTTAAAGAATTAAGAATCTTTTTTTCAATGTATTTTTCTTCATTATAAGCAGCAATAACCAGAGAAATTTCAGGCTCATAAAGTAAATAGTCTGTCTGAGGTTTTTTAAAAAACTTTCTTTTACATTTTATTATTATAAAAAGCAAAATACCATAACCGATATAAGAATAAAACAGGATGAAAAAACTGCACCAAAAAACAAAATTTAAAAAATAAAACATTTGAATCTTAAATTATTTAAAAGTAAAATACTTTAAAGTTAAATTATAAATTTAACGGATGTAATACCGCTAAGGCAAAGTAACAAGCTTTTTAATTCAACAACTACAAGCCGGTATTTCATTTTAGGAAGCCTTGAATATAAAACCTATATCCTAAAACCCTATAATCCTAATTCAGAAATCTCTAATGAGCTTCCAGCCAATTTTCTCCTATCCCCACTCCCACTTCCATTGGCACATCAATTAATAAAGCAGTTTTCATTAATTCAATTACTTTGGGTTTTACAATTTCAATTTCATCGCGATGAACATCAAAAACCAACTCATCATGCACTTGTAAAATCATTCTCGATTGAAGTTTTTCTTTCATCAACCAATTATGAATATTAATCATTGCTAATTTTATCATATCCGCAGCAGAGCCTTGTAACGGTGCATTGATCGCATTTCTTTCTGCAAAACCGCGCATGGTTTGATTTTGAGAATTTATTTCAGGCAAATATCTTCTCCGACCTAATAAAGTTTCAGCATATCCAATTTCACGGGCTTTTTGAATAGCACTATCCATGTATTCTTTTACTTTTGTAAATTCTTCAAAATAAGCTTTAATTATTCCCGATCCTTCCGACCGGGGAATATCTAATCGTTGAGAAAGACCAAAAGCAGAAATTCCATAAATAATACCAAAATTTACTGTTTTTGCTTTTCTTCTTAAATCTGAATTTACTTCATCCAAACTTACTTTAAATACTTTTGAGGCTGTTGAAGCATGAATATCCAATCCATTTTTAAAAGCTTCCATCATTGTTGGATCTTTACTGAAAGACGCCATTAAACGCAATTCTATCTGTGAATAATCTGCAGATAGAATTAAAAAATTTTCATTTCTGGGTACAAATGCTTTCCTAATTTCCCTTCCTCTCGCTGTGCGAATAGGAATGTTTTGCAAATTGGGATTTGTAGAACTTAATCTTCCGGTTGCTGTTACTGCCTGGTTAAAAGAAGTATGTACTCGCCCATCATATTTACTAATTAACAAGGGTAAAGCATCAATATAAGTTGATTTTAATTTCTGCAATTCTCTGAAATCCAATATATTTCCAACGATTTCATGCTTTTCAGATAACCTTGATAAAACATCTTCGCCGGTTGCATATTGACCGGTAGCAGTTTTCTTTGCTTTAGGATCTAATTGAAGTTTTTCAAATAAAATTAAACCTAATTGTTTGGGAGAAGAAATATTAAAATTCTCACCTGCCAATTCATAAATTTTTTCTTCAATATGCTTTACATCAACTTCTAAAATATTCGAAATTTCTTTTAAAGCATTTACATCTATTTTAACACCTTCTTGTTCAATCTCAGCCAATACAGGCATTAAAGGCATCTCCAAATCATAAAATAATTTATCTACATTTTTTAGTTTTAAATTAGGTTCAAGTACTTGTTTCAATTGTAAAGTAATATCAGCATCTTCTGCAGCATATTCTTTTACTTTTTCTATATCTACATCATTCATCTTTAATTGGTTTTTACCTTTTTTACCAATTAAATCCTTTATCGAAACGGGTGTATAATTTAAATGCCTTTCCGCCATCTCGTCCATATTATGCCTTCCTTCAGGTGCTATTAAATAGTTGGCAAGCATGGTATCGAACAGGGGGCCTGATATTTCTACATAATATTTTTTTAATACAACAATATCGTATTTTAAATTTTGACCAATTTTAATTATTGAATTATTTTCTAAAACAATTTTAAATTCATCAACTATTTTTTTTGTTTCTTCAAAATCACCAAGAAGTGGAACATAATAAGCTTCTTTTTCATAGGCGCAAAAAGCAATACCCACTAAATTTGCTTCAATTGGGTCAATACTATCGGTTTCGGTATCAAAGCAAAAAGAATCTTGTTTTAACAAATGAGAAATAAGCATTTCCCTTAGTTCCTGAGTGTTTATTAAGTGATAGCGATGAGGAACGGTTTCAATGGTTTCTTTAGAAGATTCTTTATTTTCTTCATCTTCAGAAATTATTATAATATTTTCTTTTAACGTTACACCTACTTCTACCTCTTCGCCAAAGGAAATACCTAACTGGCCACTTTGTGATACCGGTTTTGCTTTTGCATCAGGGTCGCCAAATAATCTTTTTCTTATTGTTTTAAATTCCAGTTCTTCAAAAAGCTCAATAATTACTTTCTTTTCGCCTCCGTTATAAACCAATTTTTCCGGAACGAATTCAATCGGCACATTAATATCAATTGTGGCTAAATGTTTTGAAAGAAGACCTTGATCAGCAAATTTTATTACATTTTCTTTAATTTTTCCACTCAATTTTTCCGCATTGGCAATCAGGTTTTCTACTGAACCATATTCACTTATTAATTTTTGTGCTGTTTTTTCACCGATCCCCGGTATGCCCGGTATATTATCAGAAGTATCACCTTGCAAGCCCAAAAGATCTGCAACCTGCAAAACATTTTCAATCCCCCATTTATTTAAAATTTCTTTTACACCCAACACTTCATGCCCTTTGCCCAAATAAGATGGTTTATATAAATAAATATTTTCTTCAACTAATTGTCCATAATCTTTATCCATCGTCATCATGTACACTTCGAAACCTTCGCGTGCTGCTTTTTTTGCGATGGTTCCAATTACATCGTCAGCTTCAAAACCATCTAATAATAACAATGGTATATCAAATGCATCTGCAAGTTTTTTTACATAAGGTATTGCGACTGAAATATCTTCGGGTTGTTCCTGCCTGTGTGCTTTATATGCACTAAATTGTTCATGACGAAAGGTGGGAGCATTTGTATCAAAAGAAATACCAATATGGCTTGGTTTTTCTTTTTCCAAAATTTCTAATAATGTATTGGTAAAACCAAAAATTGCACCTGTGTTTAAACCTCTGCTCGTTACACGAGGAGTTTTGCTGAATGCAAAATGAGCTCTGTAAATTAGAGCCATTGCATCTAATAAAAATAATTTATGAATAGGTTTGCTCATTTAAAATTAAAATTACGGGAAGAAAAATAAATTTCTTTAAAGGATAATTGTAAAGGTAAAGTTTAGATGGGAAAAACAGGAAATAAAATATCAAAATAACGATATTGATATTTTGATATTTATAATTTAATTTTTTTTTGTTTTATTAGCGTTCAGTTAGTGATATAAGAATGTGCGGAAAAACATTATTAAAATAATTTGCCCGACATTCATTATTAATATTTTTTTGAATTTAGTTTAGCAAAAAATTAGTACTAAGGCATGATTTCTTTACACAAATAATTTTAAACCTAAAAAAAATAAACACATGAAAACTAAATTATTTTTATTCCTATCCTTATTAATTATAGGTATAGCCGGTTGCAAGGAAAAAGATTCAAACGTTCAAGCCTCAATAATTGAGAAATTTAAATCAATCCCTGAGTTATCCAACCTTAGTACAGAAGTAAAAGACGGTGTGGCAACTATAACCGGTGAAGTGAAAGACGAAAGTACCAAATCATTAGTAACAGAAACTGCCAAAGGGGTTAAAGGTGTTAAATCTGTAGTTGATAATACAACAATAACCGCCCCTGTTATTTCGCCTGTTATTGAAAATAATGAGGGCTTAACGCAGGGAGTAAATGATGCCGTGAAAGATTTACCTACTGTGCATGGTGAAGTAAAAGATAGTGTGGTTATTTTAACAGGAGATATAAAAAAATCTGAATTACCTAAATTAATGCAGGTGATCCATTCTTTAAAACCTAAAAAAATTGAGAATAAATTAACCGTAAAATAATTATGGCGCTTCAAGATAAATATAAACAACTAATAGATGCTGCAAAATCCGACAATGTAGCCGACTTAGAGATAAATGAAAAAGACGGAGTTTTAAATATTACAGGTATTGCCCATACAGGAAAAATAAAAGATGAACTTTGGGTAATATATGATAAGATTGACCCGGATTTTAAAGCCGGAGATTTAATACTGGATATAAATGTAACACCGGCAGTGCCGGGCAGTAAAATTAAAGTTTCGACAGAAAGTACGGACTTAAATATCAGGAAAGGCCCCGGTACTGATCAACCTGTAGTTGGCAGGGCAGTACGTAATGATATTATTTCGTTAATCAGCCAGTCGAATGAACAATGGTGGTTAGTTAGAACTGACAAGGGTGATGAAGGATATGCTTATGCTAAATACCTGACTATACTGTAAATTAATAAAAAGATTCTATTTTAGCGAAAGAGCCCATAAGGGCTCTTTTTATTTTTATGTATAATTTGTAAAGTTTATCACTCATTATTATTCGGTAAATGTATTATTATTTGAGTACCTGCATTGGGCACAGACGAAACATCTACATTACCATTCATTTTGTCAATAGCTTCTTTAGCAATATAAAGCCCAAGCCCTGAACCTTTTGTTCTCTCAGTGCCCCGGTAAAACATATCGAAAATTTTAGTTAAATGTTTTTCCTCAATCCCTATTCCATTGTCTTTGATTTCTATCATTGATTTTTCATTTGTAACGGAGATAAAAATGGAAATAAAAGGATTTTCTTCAATAGGGTCATAGAACCATATTGAATTATCAATTATATTATTTAAAATGATACCCACTTTGTTTTTATCTCCATAAAAAGGAGAATGTGCATGGCATACTATTATTTTTTTAATTTGCCTGGAAGAAATCGCCAGGTTATGAAATTCAAAAATTTCATTTGCAGTATCTTCAAAATTAATTTCTTCAATCTTATCTTTGGCTCGTGTTATTGTTGAATATTCAAGAATCTTTTTTATATAAGCATCCAACTTGTTCATGCTTTTTTCCTGCATATCAGAATAAATCTTAATATTGGCAATGTTTTCTTCAAGCTTTATTAAGTTTATTAATCCTAATACCGAAGCAATTGGCGACCTCAAATCATGAGATACACTATATGCAAAATGATCTAAGGCCTCATTTAATAATTTAACTTCATTATATCTTTCCTGAAGAGATGCCCTTGATGCTGTTAACTTTTTATACGACCTGTTGTTATTCCGGGCATAGATATAAGAAAACAATACAGAGAAAACCATAAAAGTAAAAAGGTTATAAATTATGAAATATTTTTCAAAACCAATCGGAACTGCAATTTTTGTAAAGGGATTAAAATCAGTAAAATAAAGTAAATAAAAGCCTATAAAAGGTAAAGTAGCCGGTATAACAGCATTTAAATCGAAAGTATTTTCCGAGTATAAAATTATACCATATAATAATAGGATATACGCATATTGTATCCCAAAGCCTAAACCATAAGTATTGCAAGCCCAATATATAAGTAGGTTTGAAATTATAAACATATATGTTTTGGCAACTATATGCAGCTTTAACCTGTTGATTAATATAACACCTAAAAAAAGTGAATCAAGTAAAAAAAGAGTAATAGCCGTATTGGATTGAGGTAAAAGGTCATAAACCTGTAATACATTAGGCAGGATAAGTAAAAATGACAAAAGGGAGATTTTATTAAAATTTATAATTTGCCACCTTTTTGATTCAGAATAATTTTTATCAATACCCTGGTATATGATAAGCTTCCAATACTTCTTTATTAGGGAAAATAATGATTGCATTATAAGGCGTTAAAATATATAATAACTATATATATTTTATATATGGTTAAGGTAAATTGAAAAAGGTATTTTTATGTTTTTATAATTCTGCTTTTTAAATAACGGTTAAATAAATCATTATCAATAAAAAATAATTTTTATGGTCGGAAAGATACAAACCTGGATTTTTAGTTTATTTATATTTCTAAATATCCAACAGCTTCCGGGTCAAAATATAGATATTGATTTATTAAGGGATATAAATATCCACAGGAATACAAAATTAGATCCTGCATTTAAAGTTTTAAGTCAAAGTATGATACCTGTAAGTTTCGGAGTGCCGGTGATAACTACAGGAATTGGATTAATCAGGAAAGATAAAAAACTCATCGATAATGGATTACAATCAGGAGCCGCTTTAGTTATTTCAACTGTTTTTACATATGGTTTAAAATATTCGATTAATAGAAGCAGGCCTTATGATACCTATCTTGATATCCAAAATCTCAGTAAAGAAAATGATCCTTCCTTCCCTTCAGGTCATGCTTCTTCTTCTTTTGCAATCGCCACTTCGTTAAGTCTTCAATATAAAAAATGGTATATTATTACTCCTGCTTATTTATGGGCCGGTGGTGTAAGTTATTCAAGGATGCACATGGGCGTTCACTATCCTTCGGATGTACTTGCCGGGGCCTTGATTGGTGCAGGATCAGCTTATTTATGCTATAAAGGACAGCAATGGTTAAACAAAAAGTATAATCATAAACGTAATTTAAATACTATCAAATAAATTACGTTTTAATGAAAATTCTCACTTACTATTCAAATTATAATAGTTATTTTAATTCATCAAACTTTGAAAAACTATAGCATTGAACAAAAAAAATCCCTACAAGGTTTTGTAGGGATTAAAAACATAATTAAGTTTTTGCTTCTGTCTTAAAAATTACATTCTGTTTATTATTTCCTGACCAAACTCAGAGCATTTTACTTCAGTTGCACCATCCATTAAGCGGGCAAAATCATAAGTGACATGTTTTGCATCTATTGCAGCTTCCAAACCTCTGTAAATTAATTCCGCAGCTTCAGTCCAGCCTAAATATTCAAGCATCATGGTGCCCGATAAAATTACAGAACCGGGGTTAACTTTATCCAAATCAGCATATTTTGGAGCAGTACCATGTGTTGCTTCAAAAATAGCATGGCCTGTTATATAATTTATATTTGCACCCGGTGCGATACCAATTCCTCCAACTTGTGCAGCCAAAGCATCAGAAACATAATCGCCATTTAAATTTAAAGTAGCGATAACAGAATATTCTGCAGGGCGTAATAATATTTGTTGTAAAAAAGCATCGGCAATTGAATCTTTAATTAAAATTCTTCCTGAAGCTAACGCCGCTTTTTGAACTTCGTTGGCTGCTGCTTCACCACTTTCTGCTTTTACCTTATCATATTGAGCCCAAGTATAAACCTTATCGCCAAATTCTCTTTCTGCAAGTGCATAACCCCATTTCTTAAAGCCACCTTCAGTATATTTCATTATGTTACCTTTGTGAACGATAGTAACAGATGGTTTTTTAAATTTTATAGCATATTCTATAGCTGCGCGAACCAATCTTTCAGTTCCTTCAATAGAAACAGGTTTTATACCTATAGAAGATGTTTTTGGAAAACGGATATTTTTAACTCCCAATTCATTTTGAAGAAAATCTATCAATTTTGTATTATCTGCCGTGCCGGTCATGTATTCAATACCTGCATAAATATCTTCAGTATTTTCTCTGAAAATAACCATGTCGGTTAATTCCGGATGTTTAACCGGTGATGGGACGCCTTTAAACCAACGCACAGGGCGTAAGCAAGCATATAAATCAAGTTCCTGACGCAGTGCAACATTTAACGAACGAATACCTTCGCCTACCGGAGTTGTTAATGGGCCTTTAATACCTACCAAATATTCTTTAAAAACATCCAATGTTTCTTTTGGCAACCACTCACCTGTTTGGTTAAAAGCTTTTTCACCTGCGAGTACTTCTTTCCAATGGATCTTTTTCTTTCCCTGATAAGCTTTTTCAACTGCTGCTTCCAATACTTTTACTGATGCATGCCAAATATCCGGCCCTGTTCCGTCACCAATAATAAAAGGTAAAATAGGTTCATCAGGTACTTGTAATATGCCTTTGCTAATCGTAACTTTTTGTCCACTCATATTTTTAAAATTATTTTTCTGTAAAATTAAATATTAATCTTTGGTAAAGACGGCAAATATAAAAATGTTTTGGAATGAAAGTGAGAAAAAATGGGATTTTTGAAAAACGAATAACGAAGGTATAATATAAGATAAATATTTTTTTATTTCCGGATCATCTTCCAAACTATAAAACTCCATCCCAATATCATTAATAAACCACCTAAAGGAGTAACAGCACCAAGCCATTTTATATTTGTTAAACACAAAATATATAACGACCCTGAAAATATAATAACTCCGGCCAACATTAAGTGCCCTGCTATATTAAAATTTTTATCGGGGAACTGATTGGATAAAATACCCATAATTATTAACCCAAAGGCATGGTAAAAATGATATTTAACAGCGGTATCGAAGGTATCGGTTCTGTTATAATTTATTAATATATCTTTTAAGGCATGTGCTCCAAATGCACCAAATATTACCCCCAGTGCGGCCAATATACTTCCTATTATTATAAATTGCTTTTGCATAGTTTATTTTTATCTGCTTCCAAATAATGAACTTCCAACTCTTATCAGTGTGCTGCCTTCTTCCAACGCAATTTCATAATCACTGCTCATCCCCATCGAAATTTCTTTTAAATCTACATTTGAAATTTTTAATTTATCTTTTAATTCATCAAAAAATAATTTCAAACTTTTAAATTCTTTTCGAATCTGCTCAACATTATCGGTATTGGTTGCCATTCCCATTAAACCAACAATTCTGATATTTTTTAATTCTACTAATTCTTTTTTGTTCAGCATCTCGTTGGCCTCATTAATATCCAAGCCAAATTTTGTGTCTTCCCTGGCGATATAAATCTGCAAGAGGCAATCTATTACTCTATTATTTATTTGAGCCTGTTTATTTATCTCCAGTAAAAGTTTAAAACTATCCACAGAGTGGATCAATGATACGAAAGGTGCAATAAATTTTACTTTATTGCTTTGTAAATGACCTATCAAATGCCATTGAATATCTTTTGGTAAAATTTCGGCTTTTGAAACCAATTCCTGTACCTTATTTTCTCCAAAAATTCTTTGCCCGATATTGTATGCCTCCCATATTAATTCGACAGGTTTTGTTTTACTCACTGCAACTAAACGGCAATTATTATTTTTAATTTTATTTTTAAAGAAATTGAAATTTTCAGTAATGCTTGTCATTGAGTTTCTCCCGAATTAATTTTCGTAAAAATAAAGTGTTTTATTTTAAAGAAAATAAAAATATCAAAATAACGATATTGATATTTCTATATTTAATTATTCATTTTAAAAATATTAATTTTAAAGAAAAAAACAAATATGTTGTTTGCAAAACTCTTAAGAATATTAAAAGCGAATTCATTAAAGCCAACCGACAAAGATCCTTTAAGTGTTGATGATGTATTTAAAGAATATGAGGAAAGATCAGAAAAAGGTTATTACAATAAAAATCAGGAAAATAAAGAAAACGATACTGAAAAGAAATATGAACCACATGGTACATCAAAAGACAAAAAATACTATGATGTGCTTGAACTATCAGAAAACGCAGGTTTTGAAGAAATAAAGAAGGCATATAAAAGGTTAATGAAGAAATACCATCCCGATAAGTTTCCCGGTGACGAAAAAAAACGTGCGGCTGCACAAAACCTTGCACAACAAATAAATGAAGCCTATTCTTATTTTGAAAAAAAATTTTCAAAATAATTTAAGAGAATGTACCGGTTTCAATAATTCACTTTAACGATTAGAATAAATCGAGCAGGTAAAACACCGACTATTATCTACATTTAATTTAAACTATTACAGATAGTTTAAAAATATCCCTATCGGAGATGAATTCAAACAAAAGATATGTGAGCTGTAAAAAAGTAATCTTTATCGAACCCATATCAAAAAAATATTAACAAAATTCTCAAAAGCAGCAAATATTTAGTAATTGAAATAGATTAATTAAATTTGCTGTTTCTTTTTAAAATTATCTAACATTGTTTTTTAAAAGGATTTTTTTTTGAACTCATTATTAATTTATGTCAGACAAAAATATTGCCAATTCAATTCATGTAAGTTCCGAAGTAGGTACACTTAAAAGATTATTAGTTCACAGTCCTGATAGCGGCTTAGGTAAGGTTGTTCCTTCAAAAGCCCAAGATTGGTTGTTTGAAGATATTGTTCATTTGGGTAATATGCGCAAGCAGGAATATGATTTTTATACAAAACTTTTATTATACTTTCTTGATCCCGGAAAAGTAAGAGGGAAATTAAAACAAATCGACTCTGCCGAAAGTAATCGTAAATTTTATAAACCGGATAGCAGTGAATTTCATAAGTCAGACAAAGTGGTTGAATTACAATTGCTTTTAAGTCAGATATTGGAAGATAAACTTATAAAAACAAAATTGGTAGTATCTATTTGCGCAGTTGAAGGTTGTACTATTGATACTGAAGAGGAGTTAATGAACATTTCGGAAAGGAATTTGGCAAAAACTTTAATATCAGGTACTTTACCAAGTGGCAGAATGATTTTTGCACCTGTGCCAAATTTAATTTTTACAAGGGATATCGGCATTGTTATTAATGATCATATATTATTAAACAAACCGGCTAAAGTTGCTCGTACCCGCGAAGCACTGCTCACCAAATATATTTTTTTTAATCATCCTTTTTTCGAACACCTTAAAAAAAATATTATTGAAATACCAAACAATCAAAATCATTTTCTACTTCCCAATGGTGAAAAAGATTATAAATCGGTAACACTTGAAGGTGGAGATGTGATGATGGTGGCAAGTAACCACATTTTAATCGGTATTAGTGAACGTACATCGCCATATGCTGTTAACGAAGTAGTAAAAATTTTATTTGAGAAAAACGTTCTTACTAAAATTACTGCAATTAAAATTCCAAAAAAACGAGATTATATGCATATTGATACCATTTTTACGCAAGTAAAAAGAAATGTATGGGTATTGTTGGGTTCTTTATCAAGAGAAGGAGAGGAACTGGAAAGGCAGGATTTTATGGAAAGTTTAACTGATGAAAAAGTAACAGAAAAATTAAAGATTTTACAATTTATAAAAGGAGAAAACAATCCAAAAACATTCGAATATTTGGAAGACCTGCTTACCGATATCAGCGTAAACGATTTAAAATCCAAAGAAGAAGTAAAATTTGTTTATTCAGGCAATAAAGTTTTTCCATATGGGGCACGCGAGCAATGGACAGATTCATGTAATTTGTTGGCCTTAAGGGAAGGTGTTGTAATAGGGTATGACAGGAATGATAAAACAGCAGATGCGTTTAAAAATATTGGTTTTACAACTATAAAAGCTGAAGAGTTGTTGGAAAAATTTGAAAATAACGAGTTGGCACCTGAAGAAATGAAAAATACTTTAATTCTTTTGCCATCAGCAGAATTATCAAGGGCAAGAGGAGGATCACATTGCATGAGTATGCCTTTGTGGAGAGATAATATTAATTAAAATTATGCAGACAACTTCAAACGTATTAATGATAAGGCCTGTTGCTTTTGGTTACAATGAGCAAACAGCAGGAAGCAATAGTTTTCAAAATCTTGAATTTAATGATCCGGGCTTTGTACATGCCAAGGCCCTGCAGGAATTTGACACTATGGTTTTGATGTTAAAAAATCATGGCGTTGATGTATTGGTAGTTGATGATACCATTGAACCGGCTACTCCCGACAGCATTTTTCCAAATAATTGGATTTCATTTCATGACGATGGCTCCTTGGTTTTATATCCTATGGAAGCTGTTAACAGAAGGTTGGAAAGAAGAGTTGATATTTTATCTGTGATTTCAGATAATAGGTTTACAATTTTAAAAAAATATGATTTAACCCACTACGAAAAAAGTGAAAAATATCTTGAAGGTACAGGAAGCCTGGTTTTAGATAGAATAAATAAAATTGCTTATGCCTGTATTTCATCCAGAACAAATGAAGAAGTTCTCTCTGAATTTGCATCCATAATGAATTATAAAGTAATTAGTTTTTATTCTTTTTTTGAAGAGAAACCAGTTTATCATACTAATGTAGTAATGTCTTTAGGTGAAAAGTATTGCGTTATATGCCTTGATTCAATCACAGATGAAAGGGAAAGAAATTTTGTAAAAGAGACATTAGAATCTACAGAGAAAGAAATTATTGAAATATCAATAAATCAAATGGGCTCTTTTGCAGGCAATATGCTTCAGTTGAGAAATAAAATTGGAGATTTAATAATTATAATGTCAAAAAGTGCTTATGATTCTTTAAATGAATTACAGATTGCAAGGCTTTCTTTACATGGTAAATTAATTGTACCGGATTTGCAAACAATTGAAACCAATGGCGGTGGAAGTGCCAGGTGCATGATTGCAGAAGTTTTTTTGCCAAAGGATGATAAGTAAAAATATGCTTTATCTAAATAAATTATACTTTAAAATACAAAATATAGCCCTGAAACCATCTTTCCAACTGATTTTTTTTCCTTCTGCATAGGTTCGTCCATAATAAGAAATACCTACTTCATAAATTCTGATGTTGGGGATACGAGATATTTTGGAAGTTATTTCCGGTTCAAAACCAAATCTGTTTTCTTCAAGTTTTATGCCTTTAATTATTTCGCTTTTAAATAATTTATAACAGGTTTCCATATCTGTTAAATTTAGGTTTGTGAATAAATTAGAAAGGAATGTTAAAAATTTATTTCCTAATGTATGCCAAAAAAATAAAATTCTGTGTGGCTTGCTTCCCATAAATCTTGAGCCGAATACAACATCTGCAAAGCCTTCCGTTATTGGTTTCAAAAGTTCATTGTATTCTCTTGGGTCATATTCCAAGTCAGCATCTTGAATTATAATATATTCACCGCTTGCTTTTAAAATCCCTGTTTGTAAAGCTGCGCCTTTGCCTTTGTTTATTTCGTGCTTAACATATTGGATATGAAGCGTAGGGTTATTTAAAACATATTGGTTAATCGCTTCTTCAGTATTATCTGTTGAACAATCATTTACAATTATCACTTCTTTTGAAATGGAATTGATTAGAGAAACCGTTTTTATTTTGTCCAAAATATAATGAATGGTTCTACCCTCATTATAGGCAGGGATTACAATGGATAATTTTGAAATATTAACAGGTATCAAATAAGTATATTTTTAAATAAAAAAATTTTACAAACTTATAAAAAAGATGTTTTAGAATTGTACTTCTGTAAAATGAATCTTAAAAAATAAGTTTCAAATAAAGAGGGAAAGAAGTAATCTCCTTTCCCTCTTTATAAAAATTAAAAATAATACAATTTATCTTTTGGCCATCGCAATTTTACTTTTTTGCGTTGCAAGTTTAGTGGCTTCTAATGAAGTAACAGGTTTAGTTAATAAATCTTCTTTTACCACATCAACCAAGAAAGGAACTGCGATGTATAAAGTAGAATATGAACCTGAAATAACACCAATCATTAATGCGATAGACATACCTCTCAACACCGGTCCGCCGAAAACAGCTAAAAGAACAACAACTACAAAAACAGTAAATGCTGTAACAATAGAGCGGGAAAAAGTTTCAGTAAGTGCTCTGTTAACAACTACTTCCACTTTGTCAGTACCTGTATTGTTGCGAATGTTCTCTCTGATACGGTCAAAAATTACAACTGTATCGTTTACAGAGTAACCAACAATGGTTAAAATTGCAGCAATAAAATTCTGATCCACATCTAAAGAAAACGGAAACAAACCTTTACATAAAGTAAAGAAAGTAATAACAATTAAAGCATCATGGAAAAGTGCAATAGTTGCTCCCATTGCATATTCCCAACGACGGAAACGAATCCAGATGTATGCAAAAATTAATAATAAAGCCAAGGCAATAGACCAAACAGCATTTTTTCGAATATCATCTGCAATGGTTGGCCCTACCTTTGAAGTTCCGGTTATTTTATAATTAGCGCCTAATTTTTTTAGGCCTTCATTTAATTTACCTTCAACCTGCGCAGCAGCACCTTCATTATCGTTTTCTATTTGATAGGTTGTAGTGATTTTTAAATTATCAACAGCACCGAATGTTTTTACTTCGGGTGCACCATCAAAATATTTTGCTAATGCAGTACTAACTTCTGTGGTATTCATTGGTTTGTCGAATTGAACTATATATGACCAACCCCCTTTAAAATCAACACCGTAATCAAGTCCTTTTGTAAACAATGAAATTAAACCGGCTATAATTATTACAGTTGAAACTACATAAGCTATTTTACGTTTGTTTATAAAATTATAATCAAAATTAACAAACAGATTTTTTGAAAAAGCTGTAGTGAATTTCAAATCTAATTTCTTTTCAATAGCCCATTCAGAAATCATTCTGGTAACTAATACGGAAGTAAATAAAGAAGTAACAATACCAATTAATAATGTTGTTGCAAAACCCTGTACCGGTCCGCTGCCGAAAAATGCCAACACAATACCTGCCATTGCAACAGTTATATTCGCATCCAAAATAGTAATTTGAGCAACACCATATCCATTTCTTAAGGCTACATCTAAAGGTTTACCTGCCCGAAGTTCTTCTTTAATCCGTTCATTAATCAACACGTTCGCATCAACTGCCATACCTACCGTAAGCACCATACCTGCAATACCGGGTAAAGTAAGCACTGCACCGATTGAAGCTAAAATACCGATTATTAAAAATAAATTGATTAATACGGCAATGTTTGCAATTAAACCACCATTGTTGTAATAGACAATCATAAATAAAATGATGGCTACAAAGCCCGCAAGGATCGACATTAAACCTTGTTGAATAGCTTCCTGACCAAGAGTAGGCCCGATAACACTTTCTTCAACAATGCTAATTGGTGCAGGTAAACGACCTGTTTTTAAAACGTTTGCTAAATCGGTAGCTTCTTCCTGTGTGAAATTACCACTGATTGAAGAACTGCCGTTTGGTATTTCTCCATTTACATTTGGTGCAGAATAAACTAAATTATCAAGTACAATTGCAATCCGGCGGTTTACATTGGCACCTGTTAGTTTTTTCCAAAGCCTGGCACCTCTACCGTCCATATTCATACTCACCTCGTAGCTTCTTTGTTTGTGATCAACTCCTGCAGAAGCATTCGTAACTACATCACCTTCAAGCGGTGCTTTGCCATCCAATCCTCTTTTTATTGCATATAATGTAATGAATGGATTTTTCTTATTAACGGCTTTATCATCATTATCAGCTTTTACTGCCCATAAAAATCTAAGATTATTTGGTAAGATTGATCGAAGATTAGGATCTTCTAAAATTTTATTTATTTTGGTAGTATCTTTTGCTACTGCTCTTAAAATACCTGATTGTAAAGCACGAGGATCAAAAAGTTTACTAATAACTGAAGTTGTTGGAGCTTTCTTAACTGAATCTGTTTTTGCTTTTGCAACATCTTTCTTTACATTTTTTCCTCCAAGTATATCAGCAAGATTGCTTTTAGTTGAATCCGTTTTTGTTATATCAGCTTTTGCGGTATTACCGGTTGAATCTAATTTAGAAGAATCTGCTTTGGCAACAAAATTGTTTTTACTTAATTTTTCTTTTTCAGTTAAATAATTATCAATTTGTTGAAGGTATGGAAAGTACTCTTGTGGTTCATAAACTTCCCAAAATTCTAATTTGGCAATGCCGGAAAGTAATTTACGTACTCGTTTTGGATCATCTACACCCGGTAATTCTATTTGAATACGACTTGAATTTCCTAAACGTTGAATATTTGGTTGTTTTGCACCAAATTTATCAATACGTGTTCGTAAAATATAAAGTGAACGCTCAATAGCATCTTCGATTTCTTTATCAATTACTTTAAGTATTTCACCATCTGTAGATTGATAGGTAATTTTACCTTTATTGGCCTGATTAGAAAAAATAGTACTTAATTTTTCTCCCGGAGCAGTTTCCTGATATGCTTTATAAAATAGTTTAGAGAATTTTTCCTGACTTTTAATTTGATCTGCTTTTGCTTTGCTCAATGCCTGCATAAATTTTGCATTGGTATTATTGCTTGCCAGTGCTTTAATAATTTCGATCGGAGATACTTCCATTACTACGTACATACCACCTTGCAAATCCAAGCCAAGGTTCAGTTCATTTTCTTTAATATCCTTGTATGTATATTTTGCAATTCCCAAATTGTAAACGGGTTCCGTCCAAATAGAATCTAAATAGGCTTGTTTTTTTCTGCTATTGATAGATCCATCCTTATTTGTTGATATTTCAACCGCTTTCTTTTCTAAATTCCTTGATACAAAGGTGAACGAAAGCATGTACACGAAAAAGACCACCAGGGCCACTAACAGTACTATTACTCCAAATTTATTGCGCATTTTATTATTAGTTAATTTTGTGTTTGATAAGAATTAAATCATTGTATAAATAATAATCATAAAAGTGACTATTAAATTTCATTACTTATTACTCAATACAGAAGTATTAAGGCGCATTTATAGCAATATGATGGCAAAAGGTATTTTTAAAATAGGAGTGAATAAATAAAGGCTCGTGAAAAACCTTATTAAGGATTTGATAGGATTTTGGAAAACAAATTTTTATTGAAGCAAAAAATATCTGCAAAAAATGAATTTGGGTGGCAGGTACAAAAGTTTCGGGAAGTGAAGTTTTTACAATTGATTTAGATGATTTATCTGTTTTGGCTGATGAGAGAGGCTTTTTCTTTAGTATTTTCTGTTCGGTTTTGTTCGACACAAATCCATTTTTAATTGGCATAGTAATGCACAAAGCCAATATTATCAGAAAGCAACCCAATAAACGAAATATATTTTTACAACCGCCCATAATAAAATTCAGGACGGCAAATATAAAAACTAAAACGAGATATCTTATTTAAATTTTATGATTTCTTGTTTTAATTTTATCTTAAAGATTCATTAATACAATTAAAACCTTTACGGCCATACTCGCCTTTTACATAATCAACAACTGTATTTCTTCTATCATTTTCCGAAATGCTTTTCATTAAAATAAAAGAATGAGTTTTAAAAACACCTTGAGGGTTAATGAAATAAAAAAAAGTATGTAATCTTCGTGGGGCTTCCCAAACTTTCGGATGAACCATTGTAGTATATTTTATATAAAATTAATACTATAATTTACGAAAATGTAAATGGGTTTGAGAGATTTATTTTTAATATTTCAAACTATTTTAACTTTTCTTATGAATATACTAATATTGATATATCAATATCAGATTTTAATTTCATGTAACTGTTTATCCGGTAACTAAATAAACACTTTTTTTATCGATTGTCTGTAGAAATTTGAGAAAAATAAAATTGGATTAATTTACATGGCTGTGAGGCGTATGAACAAATGTTTTTTTTGCCTTTCCTATTTTTAATAAGGCTAAAACCATAAAAACAAATGCTCTTGGTACTTGCAGAATTGCCTTTAACAATTCTTTATTGTACATTTTACCTGGAATGGCCATAAAAATGGATAAAATATAAAGGGCCCACAAAATAAACCAATTATAAAACGGCAAAGCAACAGGTAAAAAAAATGTTATAACTCCCAGCATTGGTATTAAGCCAAGCATAATAACTCTTGTAGGTATAAAAGTTTGGATCAATTTATTAAAATAATCGAAATTGCCTTTTAATAATTGTCTTATTCCTTGCGGAGTGTAATTTTTTAATGAATGTAATTGTCCTGCTACCCACCTGCTTCTTTGACTGGCAAATACCTCAGCATTTTGTACTTTTTCATCGTAAATAAAAGCATACTTAAGGTATTCTATTAATACTCTGTTTTTTAAAATATTAAATTCAATTTGTTTGTCTTCCCAACTAACAGTAATAGTACTGATTACTTCCTTAAAAAAATCAATTTGAAAAGCCATTCCCGAGCCTATTAAGGCTGAGGATAAACCTAAAGCCCGATGGCCTGAACGGAAAATATTATTATTTATTTCTTCGGTCAAACCATCCATCATAGCGAAGGAAGTATTTTTGTTTTTTGCTGTTCTGTGGCCTTGCACTGCTTTTAAACCTGTTTGAAAGGCATTATTAAATTTTTGCAAACAATCACTTTCCATTATATTATCTGCATCCAATATCATAACATATTCATAATTGCCTTCTAATTGAGCGAGTACAGTATTAATGGATTTTATTTTGGTGCTTGTTTCAAAAAAAACTTCGACAACCTTTAAAGGCATTTGTTGCAATTTTGAAATCGTTTCAGGCTTAAGTTTGTCGGCAATGATACATACTTCATATAAATGCTGAGGATAATTCTGTTTTATAGCCTCTGCAGCAGTATTAAGAATAACCGCATCTTCCTTATAAGATGGAATAAGTACTAAAAACTTACCTTGCTTATCACTGTTTGGGAAAATTTTTGGTTTAAAAAAAATTGCCCCCAAATCAAAAATCAAAAAATAAAATACAAAAAAAGAAAAAAAAGAAAATATTAGCCATAGGAAAATATCAATGATAATCATAGGTGACGTATATAGGGAATGAATTGTTATTTTAGTTAATTAACATCAAAAAAACGCCATTTAAAAAGATAAACTTTCTAAATGGCGTTTTTTATTTTATAACACACTATCTGTATTTTATTTTCATTTCTACCCTGCGATTTTTTTGTTTCCCTGCAGCAGTTGTATTATCTGCTATTGGTCTTGTTTCTCCATAACCTTGAGCACTTATTCTGTTAGAATCAATACTTTGATTTGTTAAATATTGTTTAACAGCTTCGGCTCTATTTTGAGATAAAGTTAAATTTGATTCATCATCTCCAACATCATCAGTATGCCCTTCCAATGATAAAATAGTGGTTGGATTATCAATAAGTACTTGTGCAAGTTGATCCAGTGATGCATAAGACGATGTTTTTATTATTGCTTTGCCGGTTTCGAACAATAAATTTTTGAATGCCTTATCAACCTTTGCTTTATCTTTTTCTTTTAAAATAGGGCAACCAAAGTTTTCTTTTGGACCCGGAGTCATTGGGCATTTATCAACACTATCCATCACTCCATCACCATCCGAATCTGTATCGGCATCAGGGCATCCTCTATTTTCTATTCTTCCGGGAACAGTTGGACAAGCATCTTCATTATCCGGCACACCGTCTTTATCCGTATCCGGACATCCATGAAATATAGCAGGGCCGGGTTGATCGGGGCATTCATCCACATTATCTTTAATACCATCTTTATCCCTATCACCCCAAGGGCAACCAAAATTTTCTTTTGGACCCGGAATAGTGGGGCATTTATCCTGATAATCATAAGTACCATCAAAATCAGTATCCAAGGGGCAACCGAAAGGCGTTACTTTTTCTCCCTTAGGAGTATGAGGGCACTCATCTCTCCCATCCGGCACTCCATCATGATCTTCATCTTTCTTATAACTGGGATCCACATATGGGATGGAATTAACTTCTGTTTTTTGTGCAAATGAATTGCCAAACGACACCAGCATAAAAATAATTAAGCAGAGTGGATTAATAAATAATAATTTTGATAATCTTAAATGTATCATATAGGAGTGAGTAGAAAATATTCAATAGAAAATTAGGGTAAAATAAATAAAATCTTAGTTCAAAAAAACTTAAATAATGTTTTTTATTAAAAACATCAATCTAAGTTTACATTATATAAACGCCAAGTTAATTAAAAATATAACTTTGGGTAACTTTATTGATTATTTTGAACGAAAACCTTATATTATAGTTGTCGTATTAAGTAATAATTATGAATCAATCTTTTATTTTACATTAAAAACATTATGAAAAAATATATTTTAATATTTTCTTTTTTTCTCTTAATTATATTTTCCTGTAAAAAAAATAATCCGGATCCTTCAAATACAGGCCCTTCGAAAACTACTTTAATAGCAAAAACATGGTTATTAACAAGTATAGATTTCTCACCTCCATTGAAAGTTACCTATGGTGTATTTTCTTATCAATTAAATAATGCAAGTTCGCTTTTTAATGATTGCAATAAAGATGATTTATATATTTTTAATAAAGATAAGACTTTTATTGTAGACGAAGGGGCGACAAAATGTAACAGCTCTGATCCTCAAACCAAAGCACAAGACATATGGTCTTTAAGTGCAGATTCAACCTCGCTTATATTTAATTACAATAAAGTAAATATTTCGGGTAAAATTGTAGATTTAAGTAATACAACCCTTAAAATAAATACCGACGCTGCTAATTTAGCATCTGTATTTGTAACCACCGGATCAGGTTTTTATATTGATCCTAAATCTACATCAGTTGCTACAGTTACTTTTACTGCAAAACCATAAAAGGAGTTTAAAAACCCTTTTTTATTTAAGCAGCCAGACAATATGCCTTTGATAAATGAGAAGTAGTAAATTGAATTAGATCGCCAATGGTTTGAACATTTATTACTTCGTTATCCGTAAATTCAATATCAAATTCACGCTCTACATACCAAAGTAATTCCATTTGTTCCATTTGGTTCAAATCCATCTGACCTAATTTGTGATAAGAATTTAAAATAACATTTTCATTAATAAGAAAATGTTTGTGAAGGATATACTCAATTCTTGATTTTACCAAATCTTTCATAAAAGTGGATTTTTAAGCAAAAAAAACTAAAATTGTTTTTAAAGTTTCTCATCTAACCTAAAGCATACATAAATAATTCCGGTTGTATACAATAGTGATAAATAATTTTTACTTCAGCATTAAAATTGATAAAAAAGTAAGTTTTATCGCAGAAACTTGAATGTAAAAATATTATGATCAACAAAAACAACAATCATACCACTTTATTATTCTGATAATATTTATTAAAAAAAATAAATATTATAGTTTATGTGAGGATATTTTAAACCAATAAACACGCTATTGTGATTATTAATCTAATTTATATATTTGCCTGCATTACTGTTTATTTCCCAACCTAATTTCTTTATATATACTCATGGTTAATGAATTTGAAACGCGTATTGATCTTTCTGAACTAAGTGAAGCCTTAAAAAAAATAAAAACGGAAATTCGAAAAGTTATTGTAGGGCAGGAGCAAATGATAGATTTATTAATTGCAGCAATCCTTGCCGATGGCCATATTTTAATTGAAGGTGTACCGGGAGTTGCTAAAACGTTAACTGCAAAATTAATTTCCAAAACAATTTCCGTTGATTTTTCCAGAATACAATTTACTCCGGATCTAATGCCTTCGGATGTACTGGGAACTTCGGTTTTTAATTTAAAAACATCTGAATTTAATTTTAAGAAAGGTCCGATATTTTCAAACATTGTTTTAATTGACGAAATAAACCGATCACCTGCGAAAACCCAGGCAGCATTATTTGAAGTGATGGAAGAACGTCAAATAACTAATGACGGCATTACTTACCTTTTAGAAAAACCATTTATTGTTATTGCAACACAAAACCCAATAGAACAAGAAGGAACTTATAGGTTACCGGAAGCCCAGTTGGATAGATTTATTTTTAAAATTGGTGTTAATTATCCTTCATTGGAAGAAGAAACTCAAATAATAACTTTGGCACATCAGCGAAAAAACGAAGCTTCTTTAGCTGATGTCAAGCCTGTTTTAAGTGCCCAACAAGTAGATTTATACCGACAAAAAGTAAGAGAAATACATATTGATGAAAATTTAATTCGTTATATCGCTCAAATTGTTTCTCAAACACGTTCACATGAGTTTTTATATCTTGGTGCCTCACCACGTGCATCTTTGGCAATCATGAACGGATCGAAAGCATTTGCAGCCATGCAAGGAAGGGATTTTGTTACTCCGGAAGATATTAAATTTATAACTCCATCAGTTTTAAGGCATAGAATTATGCTCACACCTGAAAAAGAAATGGAAGGCAGTGGTGTTGATGCTGTTGTTAAGCAGTTAATAGAAAGAATAGAGGTGCCCAGATAAAACAGAGTTGAAAATATCTTTAATCGAATGAATACCTTACATGAAAACTTTTTTCAAAAGCCTTTATCTTAATAACAGATTTTTTGTTGCTGTTGGATTAAATGTTTTTTTATTTCTTTTATCCTTTTCTTTCCCTTCGTTATTTATAATTGCGCGCCTTGCATTTTTCGTGGTTATTATTTTAGCAATTATCGAAATTATTTTATTATATGCACAAAAGGAAGGTATCAAAGCAAATAGAAATATGGTCGACAGGCTGAGCAATGGAGATGAAAATGATATTTATATTCATATTAAAAACAATTATAGTTTCCCGGTATATTTAAGAATAATTGATGAAGCGCCTTTCCAATTTCAATACAGAAATTTAAATTTTCGCTTTAAAATTACCGGCAGAAATGAAAAAACGATTTCGTATCAACTTCGGCCTGTTAAAAGAGGTGAATATGAGTTTGGAGTACTCAATGTTTTTGTTAGCGGTAATATAGGTTTTACTTCACGCAGGTATCGTTTTGATCAAAATAAAGTTGTGGCTGTTTATCCTTCATACCTCCAATTAAGGAAATACGAACTAATGGCCATTTCTAATAGGCTTTCGGAACTTGGAATTAAAAAAATACGAAAAATCGGGCACGCTCTCGAATTTGAACAAATAAAAGAATACGTGCAGGGAGATGATATAAGGACCATTAACTGGAAAGCGACCGCAAGAAAAAATACCCTAATGATAAATCATTATCAGGAAGAAAAATCACAAAATGTTTACAGTATTATTGATAAAGGCAGAGTGATGCGAATGCCTTTTGAAGGTTTAAGTTTGCTCGATTATGCTATTAATGCATCCTTAGTTATTTCAAGTATCGCTATCAGAAAAGAGGATAAGGCAGGGATAATAACATTTAATCATAAAATAGGAAGTTTACTTCCGGCAGCGAAAGTTGGTTCGCAAATGCAAAAGGTACAGGAGGTTTTATACAATCAAAAAACAAATTATAAAGAATCGAGCTTTGATTTACTATATGCCACTTTAAGACAAAAAATAAACCAAAGGAGCTTAATTTTGTTGTATACTAATTTTGAAACTTTATCCGGCCTTCAAAGGCAACTGCCTTACTTAAAGCGTATTGCCAAAAACCATGTATTGGTAATTATATTTTTTGAGAATACCGAATTACAAAATCTTTTAAAAAGCGAGGCAAACTCTACCGAAGATATTTATATTAAAACGATTGGGGAAAAGTTTTCCTTTGAAAAGAAACAAATAGTTAAAGAATTAAAACGACATGGAATACATTCTGTTTTAACCCCACCCAAAAATTTAACTGTTAATACTATAAATATGTATCTTGAAATTAAAGCAAGGGGATTGATATAAAAATAACTCCTACTTTCTTTAATCCTATATTCTAATCTATTTTAATCGGATCAATTAATATTATTTAACCATTCTTGCGCTTTAGTTTGTTGGTCGAAATAATTAATCATAAATCCATCTTTAATTCCTTCATGAGCTTTTATCATTCCTATTTGCCCAAATGTATTTTCAGGTTGTACAAAAGCGATATATTTTATTCCTTCATTTGATGCTTTAGGAAACCAAATGTTTTGAATATATTCTTTTG
The DNA here is from genome assembly GCA_965248855.1 of Spirosomataceae bacterium. Classification (GTDB taxonomy): domain Bacteria; phylum Bacteroidota; class Bacteroidia; order Cytophagales; family 172606-1; genus CBDFKQ01. The sequence goes on from CBDFKQ010000012.1 coordinate 679,456, forward strand.
AATTTGGAGCGTAAACTTGCATTTTGAAAAGATTTATCAAACACTTCTTTACATTATAATGGCGAATCATATTAAATTCAAAATCTAAAATAATTTTTAATTCTTCAAAAGGAGTGAAATTGTTAAACACTACGATCATAGTCTCTATTTCTTTATAGAAAGAAACTGCAGCATATTTATTCTTAAAATTCTCCATTATATACAATTTATATAGCATTGAATACTATTAAACAGTAAAGGGTAACTCTTTAAAAAAATTTAAATTTTGAAGGATTATTTTAAAAAATACAAATACCTTACATCCTAAACAGAATTAAAAAAAAGTAATTATAAGATGTTATATAATTTGCTTTAGTCCGATTTTATCAAAATATCAATATTTGATAAATCGATATTATCATAAAATAAAATCCTAAAAATCTTTTCATCCTTTAATCCTAATTCAAACAAAAAAATATCTGAATTAGGATTAAACGATTTTAGGAAACGAAGGATTTTTATTTAAAAGAAGAAATATCCTTGTAAGAAAACACAAGTCGAAAAAGATATTATATGAATTTTAAAATATAATATCTTAACCTAAATTATACTGATAAACCGATAATCATGATTTTATTTAATCAAAGTTCCGATTGCCTTATTGTAATCTGCTTTATATAATAGGGCATTATAAATGGCATTAAAATAATTTGTTTGTGCTTCTTTTAAGGATGCCTCAGCGGTTGTAATCTGTAAATTAATTGCTATACCCTGTTCGTATTCTCCTTTTAAAACCCTCAGATTTTCTTCTGCCAATTGAACATTTCGTTTTTGGATTTTTACGGATTGAACGCTATTAGAAAAATTTATGAGTGCCTGATCAATTTCTAATTGAATACTTTGTTCAAGTTGTTCTTTATTATTTATGGTCTGCTCGAGTTGTAGTTTTTTTTGCTGCACTTTATAATGAACTGAAAAACCATTAAAGATTGGCATTTGAAAACGAAACCCGATATAATCATAGTTAATCCACCTTGCACTTTGCGGAATATCAACCAATTTGGTTGCCGACGGATTATAACCATAGGCAGCCACGGCATTTAATTTCGGATAATATAAGCCTTTTGTTGATTTTATGTCGTAAATATTATAAAGTTGTTGATCTTCAATTAAAGAATATTCAACCCTTTGTTGGTAATTATTGGTTCCTGTTTGTATTTGACCAACATCATCCAATAAATTTTCTTTAAGGCTGTCTGTTAAAATTATCTTGGTTTCTCTTGGCAAGTGCATTTGAAATTTCAAAGCAGCTCTGCTCAATTCAACAGTTCTAATTACCTGTATTCGTTGTTCTTTCAGGTTATTATAACTTACTTCTGTTTGGTCAACATCAAGTTTTCTGGCCAAACCTGCAGCAAACCTCGATTTTGTTTCTCTGTAGGACGAATCTATTCTTAGTAAATTTGTTTCTAAAAATGCGAGCTGTTTTTCATTTACCAACACTCCATAGTATGCCCTCACTACATTATAAGCAACATCAATCTTTGTTTTTTTAATGTTTTTTTCTGAAATCTGTTTCAAAACTTTTGATGCACCAATACTTGAAAAATAAGATTGATCGAATACAACCTGTGTAGCAGTGATGGAAGGTAAAAATTGATTGGGAAGGAAAAACTGTGTTGGTATTACTTTTCCAATGGCTTGTGTTGAATCATAACCTCTAGTACCGGGATTATTTTCTAAAATAGTTTTTTGAAGATTAATATAATGGTTAAAATCAACATTGGCATTTATTTGAGGCAGAGCTCTCGAAAATAAATCTTTCCTCTGAGCATCTGTAATTTTTTGATCTATGATAACATTTTTAACATAAATATTATTTGTTGTTGCATAGTTAATCGCCTCTTCAAGAGAAAATGCTTTATTATTGGCAGATGAATTTGTTTGTGCTTTTGATGATAAAAAAGGAGCGGATAAAAGAATAAAAAATAAAAAATGCTTCATGGATATTCTTTGATGATTAAAAAACTTTTAGTAAAACTGCTGTCAAATAGGATTTTGCCGAATATCAATTTTATTTAAAAAAATTAAAAACTATCTTATTTGAATAGAAACTGTTAATTTTTTAAATTAGTTTACCAAATACAAAAAATAAAATGGAATTTTTTAAAGAGAAGATTTTACTTCTTTAAAAGATAGATTTATACAATCAAATTTTTTTAAAGAAATTATTGATTTTTATCTGAGATATATTAAATAAAAAACATTTTTAAAGCTTTTTACTTTTAATGAGAATTTGTTTTTACGATCCTATGCTATAACTTGTATTTTTTAATTTCTTAATACAGTTTAATGCAAGTACGATTTCAATCAGATGTTGAAGCAGCAGATGCTTTAAAAGAGGCTTATAAAAGTTTATCAACTGAAATTTCAAAAGTTATTATCGGCCAGGACGATGTTATAAGATTATTATTAACTTCTATTTTTTGTCAGGGTCATTGTTTATTGGTGGGGGTGCCCGGCCTTGCAAAAACGTTACTGATTAAAACCATCGCAGATTCTTTGCATTTAAGTTTTAACAGAATTCAATTTACACCGGATCTTATGCCATCAGATATTTTAGGTTCTGACACGTTAGATCAGGAAAGAAATTTTAAATTTATTAAAGGTGCTATTTTTTCAAATATTATTCTGGCTGATGAAATAAACAGAACACCACCTAAAACCCAATCAGCTTTACTGGAAGCGATGCAAGAATATTCTGTTACCGTTTCGGGAAATAAATATTCCTTGGAACGCCCGTTTTTTGTACTGGCGACACAAAACCCGATTGAACAGGAAGGCACCTATCCCTTGCCGGAAGCGCAACTGGACCGCTTTATGTTTAATATCTTTTTGAATTATCCTTCTTACCAATCAGAGATAGAAATAGTTAAAAATACTACATCAAATAATTTTTATCAGGTTCAAAAAATATTATCATCAGAAGATATAAGTGAATTTCAAAATTTAGTTCGTAAAGTTCCTGTTGCGGATAATGTGGTAGAATATGCGGTAAGCCTGGTTCATAAAACACGGCCAAATGTCGAAAAATCATCTAAGGAAGCAAATGATTATTTAGAATGGGGTGCAGGGCCGCGCGCTTCTCAATACTTGGTACTTGGAGCAAAGTGCAATGCCCTTTTTAACGGAAAATATTCTCCCGACATTGAAGATGTAAGAGCAATTGCTAATCCTGTATTAAGGCATAGAATAGTAAGGAACTTTAAGGCAGAGGCAGATGGAATTTCTGTTGACGATATAATAAAAAAATTATTATAGTAAAAATTTAAATCCCCTGAATTTTAATACTGATGTACAGTAAATTATTATGCCTACCAATTTACTGCATAACCTTGTCTTTTTATACTAACTCGCATTGTTGCAAAGATGAATAAGATATTTAATTATTAATATCTATAGATAATGATAAACCGATAATTAAATTTATTTTTTGTGATTAATTTTTATTTTCTTTTTGGTTTAGAAATTTACATTCCATTCTTGAATTAGGTTTAAGATTATAGACAGAGTAGCTTTATTTAATTGCCATTTAAAACCTTATGATATAAATCTACATAGCTGTTTACTATTGTTTGCGGTAAATATTTTAATTTATTTTTTCTGCCATTTTCAATTAATTGTTCACGGTATTCATGATCATTAATTATCTTTTCAAAACCTTCTCGCATAGAATTAATATCAAAAGGATCTACAAGACAAGCGGCATTATCTGCAACTTCCGGCATTGATAATATATTACCGGTAATTACAACCCTTTCTACGGCATTACCTTCTATTATGGGCATTCCAAACCCTTCATATGTTGAAATAAGTGTTACAATGTCGCATAAAATGTATTGCTCTAAAACTTCTTCATTGGTAAGGTTAACAAAGTTAACATATTCAATATTGTTCAGTTTGAGCTTATCTATTAATTCATCATTTATTTTTCCGACAATAATAAGTTCGCACCTCAAACCCGCCAGCGCGTCTATTAATCTTTCCGGATTTTTATTCGCTGCTGTGCCAAGGTGTAAAATTCTTGGCTTATCCGTGTTAAATATCTTTGGCTTGGGAACAAAATGCGAACCTACAAAAACAGGTATAACCAGTAGTTTGCTTTTATTAAAATTAATATACTTCAGAAATTCATTTCTTGACGACTCAGAAACAAAAGTTATAAAAGCAGATTTTTTAGCAGGCAGAGTTAACCAAAAAAGTTTTAAAACACTTTTTTTAATGCCGGATGAATTATTTATAAAACCGCAATCGTGAATAGTCAGGATGGTTTTCTTCTTTATCATTAAAAGGTTCAAAAAATGCACATCGCCTGTAATGTGATTTATGTCTCCCTGATGGAAAGCCGCACAAATAATATCAAATGCGCGTTCAAATATTCCTCTACTTTCAAATTTTGAAAAATATAATTTTTGTGTGATACCTTCAGGTAAAAGATTTCTTATGCCGTTAAAGTAATTTTCAATGCTATAATTACCAATTTTTCGGTGCTTTCGTTGAAAAAATACAATATTCATTTTATAGCCGTTTATTTTATTAACCATTGTAAAAACTTTATTTCATCATTAATTAAGTTTTCAATCAACTCATTTGTACTGTAATTATAATCCCAATTCAGGTTTTTCTTTGCCTTTGAATTATCACCATATATTATCTCTAAATCCAGCGGCCTGAATAAGTTTGGATCGATGGTAACATATTTATTATAATCTAAATTTAATTTCTCAAATATTTTCTCAACGAATGTTTTTAATAATAAAGGTGTTCCCGAACAAATTAGGTAATCATCAGGCTTTTCTTGCTGCATCATCAACCACATTGCTTCAACATACTTGGGAGCATAACCGAAATCTCTCTGAATTAATAAATTTCCTAACCTTAAGGGATGATGTTCCAATCTAAGTTTTATCCTTACAGCAGTATTTAAAATCTTTTTTATTACAAAATTATCGCCTCTTAAAGGTGATTCATGATTAAATAAAATTCCGCAACAAGAGTAAATATTATAAGCCTCCCTATAATTTACGGCCATCCAATGGGCAGAAGCTTTGGAAACAGCATAAGGACTTACGGGATGGAAAATTAAATTTTCGCGAATGGGTAATTTCTCAGGTTGAATATTTCCAAACATTTCGCTGCTTGATGCCTGATAAAATTTTATTAATGGATTATAAAGACGGATGGTTTCAAGAATGTTTACGCTACTTAAAATATTGTATTTTAATGTTTGAACCGGTTTAGTGTATGATAAACCAACTGAACTTTGGGCAGCAAGATTATAAATCTCGTCAGGCTCCTCCTCAACAATTATTTTTTTTAAAGCATTTTCATCAGAAAGATCAAGAGCGATTATTTTTACGTCATTTACAATGTTTAAATAGGTTAAGCCAATAAGATTTACTGTGTTAATATCCCTTGTAATACCTGTAACTTTGTAACCTTTTTCAATTAATAATTTTGAAAGATAAGCTCCATCCTGACCTGATATTCCTGTTATTAAAGCCTTTTTCATTAAATGTAATATAAATAAGAAGAGCAATAAAAAATACAATATGGATTTTACAATATTCATATTATACTTTTTTATAATTTTTACAGTTCGTCTAACAATTTACAATCTTTATAGAGGGGGTCTACATTAATGAAAACATCTTTCTTTGCTTTTTTAAACCACTCGGATACTCTTTTATTTCGTTTTTCATTTAGTGCGGCGGCCTGAAGTTTTTCCCAATCTTCATTAAGGTTTGCATGGTGGGGTGCAATTTTGGATTTATAATATAATATTCTCACTGCAGATTTTCCGTCATCGGTGCGATAAGGAATAGGATGGCTGATATGGCCAACCGTCATTGTATCGATTACAAAAAAGACAGTTGGTTCAAGGTTCTCTGTAAAAATCTTGGTACTTCCACTTTGAGGATCGGACAAAAGGCCACCGTTTGTGGATGAATTTTTATCGTCAGAGTTATCTTTTGCTGCTTTGGCAAATGTAAGGCTATCTTTTACAATTATTCTGCGTAAGCTATCCAAAAAACGAGTTGCTTCATTAATTTCAGAATCAGTATAATTTGGCCTGATTAAAATATGGCGTGCATGGTACTCCTCCCCTTTTCTTTCGAGCAATTGTAAAATATGAAAACCATATTCTGTTTCAAAAACACGTGATATTTCATCTTTTTTTAATCTCATGGCAGTCGCTTCAAATTCAGAAACCATGTCGCCACGTTTTGCCCAACCCAAATCCCCACCTTGTTTTCCGCTACCGGGGTCTTCAGAATAAATTTCGGCTAATTTTGCAAAATCTTCACCGCCCAGCACCCTATCTCTTATTTCATTTAGTTTTGTTCGGGTTACGTTTTTTTGTTCTTTGCTTAATTTTGAAATTTTAATAATTTGAGCTACTTCTACTTCTGTAGAAAAAAATGGAACGCTGTCTTTAGGTATATTATTAAAAAATTTCTTTACTTCATTAGGTGTTATTTTTACATTTTTAGAAATTTCTTCATGCATCCTCTGGCTTGTTAATTGTTCCTTCATTTGCTTTCTAAGCTCACCCTTTAATTCTCCTATTGATTTTCCGTAAGCCTTTTCAATCCTCGCCGGATCTCCAAATTGCTTTATCATATATTCCATACGTCGTTCTAACTGGCTTTCTACCATTTTATCGTCTACTTTTACCGAATCTATTTCAGCCTTGGCAACCATCACTTTCTCAATAACTAACCGTTCGAGTATCTGGCATTTTGTAACATTACGTCCTCCTTCTTTAGATTGTATGTACATGTTTTCTACATCAGATTGTAAAATCATATAGTTATCAACTTTTCCGATAATTTTATCAATTTTAATAGGAGTAGGTTGGGCGTATGTTTGTAATGCAAAAAACAGTATGATGAAAAAGAATATTCCTTTTTCAAAAGCGTTTAAAGAGGGGGTAATTTTTACCGAAATTTTATTTGACATATACTTCAATTTTTTTTTCGTTTTTGGCTTGCTCATAAACCTCTTTTTCAAGTTTTTGGGTAAGTTCAACTTTTCGTTTGTTAATAATAATATCTTTTATTTGAGTTTGTACAAATTCTAATGGAGAAGTTTGACTTGATTTTTTTAATTCAAAAATGCGTAATAAAAAAATAGCATTATTGAACGACACCTCCGAAAATTTATTTTGTTGTAAACATTGTAATTTATTTTGATTTTCCTGAAAAGGTGTTTCTATAATTAATTGATCGAAATCCTTCCAAAGGCTGTCATCAAGAGAAAAATTTAAAGCAAATTGCGAACAATATGATTCTATCTTCTTTTTGTCTTTACCTAAGCTGAATATGTTTTTAATTTCAGTTAATTTAGGTGCATTGGCAGGTAATTTTATTAGCCAGGCTTTAACGATATTTTGCCTGAGTTCGAAATTACTTAAATTGGATTTATAATAATTATTTATTTCTTTTTCACTTATAACAGTATCAAGTTTTGCCTTAATGTATTTTTTTTCAAAATCATATACCAGCAAAGCATCCTTATAATCTGTTATTTTTTGTTCGATCTCTTTATCATTATACTTGCCCTGATTAGATGCACGGTTTATTAATGATTGTTTTTTTAACCAGTTCTCAACAAATCTATTTATCATATCAATACTATCAGCAGCCGGGGTGCCCGGTAATATAAGTGCTTTTACATCGGAATAGTATAAATATTTGGAATTAGCTCTTGCAAGTGGTTTACTTTTTTGAAATTTATCTTTAAAAAAAATCAAAAAAATTATACCGCCTGCTAAAACCAATAAAAATATACCGCTTATTATAAATATGTAAGTTTGTTTTGATTTCATTCAAACATAATAAGCAACAATGAGCATTTATTTCTTTACTTCATTTTGGATATTACATTGTCGATTTCCTTTTCATTCATCTTTACAGGATATTTCTGACGTAAACGCTCAATCCATTTTTGTTCGAGGTAAGTTTGGTAGTCCGAAATAACGCTCCCTCTTGCTTCTTCAAAAGTTTTTAAACGGGGTTCTTCTACTTTTAAAATTTCTATATAAATAGAACGGCCATTTTTTTCTAAATTATATGTGCCAACCTTCCAATCACTTAAAGCATCTAAAAACTTATTATCACCTTTTTGAAACAGATCTTCAGTAATTTGTAAACGCAGAGGATCTATTTTGTTAATCTTTTTTTCTAAGGCAGATTTAGAAACAGAATATAAAGTCAATTCAACTCTGCTGTTTTTTAACCTGTCGGTTTTAGAAACAGGTTTATATTTCCCAAAATCTTTCGTTATGATTTGTTTTGTTTTTATTCCCTGAGATATTAAATATTCCGAAACGTGTTTTGCTCTTTTTGCCGATAAACCATCTTGTTCTTTGCTATCGGAATGGGCATCAATTTCAACGATAAGTGTAGAATCTTTTTTTAATTGATCTGTTAACCCTTTTAATACAGTATGATTGGCTTCGGTGAGAATATTTTTATTTCTATCAAAATATATTATTCCCAAATCCGGAATATCAACAATATACATTTTTTGAGATAAAGCTTCTTTTACCTGGTTGATTACCGATGGGCCGGCAGCATCATAAATTACCGCTTTTGCTCTTTTGCTCCAATGGTATTTTTCTTTATTGGTCTTAAAGTATTTTTCAGATTCAACAGTATCTGTTAATGATTTCGTCCAAACTTCATCCTGCATGCGTTGAAAAAATAAAATCCCATCACGATATTCGCCTAATAATGATTTATAATCCGGATATTTTTCTGACAGATGGTTCTCTTCAAAATTTATTAATGATCTCTTAACATATTCTTTATACAAAGTTTTAATATGATTTTCAGGTTTTAAGTCGGGGCGGGGTAATTGCTGCTTTTTTAGGAAGTCATAAAAATCACCAATGGTAAATTTTTGACTCTGTATATTGAAAAGCATTTTTGATAAATTTTTATCTTTTGTATTAAAATTCCATTTCCCATGAGTAAGGTTTGTATCAGCTTTAGAAAAAGCTAAAGTTATATTTTTTGCATTTTCAGTAAATTGGTTATCCCTTTTTAATTTTTCAATAAAGGCAATTTTATTTATTTCAGACCTTGAATCTTTAGAAACTTTTTGTTTTAAGGAAGGCTCCATCTCTGTAAAAGAAGGAAGACTTTGCTTTTCTACAAGTTTAATAATATGCCACCCATATGGTGATTGAATCGGTTTTGAAATATCGCCTGTTTTTTGAAGAGAAAAAGCAGTTTCTTCAAAAATCGGAACTCCTAATTCTGATGTACTAAACTGGCGAAGTAAACCTCCTTTAGTATTTGAAGAACCATCCTGAGAAAATTGCTGACATAATTTATTCCAATCCTCTCCTTTATTTAGTCTGTTATAAATTTCGTTTACCTTTGTAACTGCTGTTTCTGCTTCTGAAGCGGGCATATTAGGGTTTGTTCTGATCATAATATGAGCTACAGTTACTCTTCCTTGAGATGGTCGGCGATCTTTAACTTTTATGATATGATAACCGTATTTTGTTCTGATAGGAGCTGAAATTTCACCTTTTTGAGTTTTATAAGCAGCATCTTCAAACTGATAAACCATTTGCATGGAAGTAAAATAACCTAAATCACCACTATTATTATTTGCAGAGGGGTCTTGTGAGTATTTCTTTGCCAGTTCTTCAAAAGATTCACCTTTGATCGCCCTTTCGCGAATTTCGGAAATTAGTTTATAAGCTTTTAAAGTATCTTCCGGATTGGCATCTTCTTTAACTGAAATTAAAATATGTGAAACCCTTATCTCTTCTTTCATCCTTTCGTAAGATTGACGAACAAGTTGTGCAGAAGCTGTTTTATCTGTAAGATACGGTTGGGCCAGTTGTTGTTTATATCCCTCCAATTCAGATTTAAAAGAACTTAAAGTATCTAAGCCCATTGATTCTGCTTCGGCGACTTTTAATTTAAAATTAATAAACAGGTCTAAATATTCACGAATTTTCTTTTCCGATTTTACGCTGTCTGAAGGTGAGTTTTTGCTGTATACATATTGATATTCATCTGCAAAAACCGGTTTAGTACCCAATGTTGCCAATATTGGTGATGCATTGGTGGCAGGTTTATTTTGTGGAGGTTTGCAACCGATAATTGTTAACAGCACAAATGAACAAACGAAAGCTGTATTTTTAATCATACTTAAGGCCTAAAGTGGATTTAATATTTTATAAAAATCTATTATTAATTCGCAAAGGTATATAGAAAATATAATTTTCATACTTTTTGTTGAAAACGCAGAAAATATATGATAATTATAATAATATCATAAAAGAAGCAAAATAAAATTATTTGATTTTAAAATTATCAATAAACTAATATTGATATATTCATAATTTTAATCAAACGTTATTATTTGACCAGGTATGCACAAAGCATATTATATATATATATTATGTAAGATTGATTTGTTAAATATGAAATTATTTATGGTATCTCTCTTTTAATCTTTTTTTAAACAATAAAATAAATAAAAAAATTTGGGGCTGCCTGTCCGAGCTTTACGTTACATTTTTTTTGTTCGTACCTTATAAAAAAATTTCCATTTTAATTCCTAAGCTAAAAAAATTAAAAAATCAATTTCAATTTCAATTTCAATTTCAATTTCAAAAAATAAAATAATTTATAATTATCGTTTTATCAATATCTATATATTCATAATTTAAATCTCATCTATATCTATCGTTTCAAAGGCAACCGCAAAGCCGATCTGACCGGCGGTTATACGTTTCCGTTTAATAAAGAAAAGTTTAATCTGCGTGTTTACGGGACGATTGAAAATCTGCTTAATTACGAGTATTACGAAAACGGTTTTCAAACCTTCCGCCGAACGGCGCGGGTCGGTGTGAATTTCGGGTTTTAACGGGAGATTTTAAGAAATAGAACACGGATTGGGCGGATTGGGCGGATTAATTGGATTTTTTCAAAAATATAATCCGTCTTAATCCTGCCAAATCCGCCCAATCCGTGTTCTATTTCTCATATTTTTTATCCTGCAAATTTTCTTTGCAACTGTGTTTTCGATGCTATAATCGAAGCATCGAAGGAGAAAAAAATATGAGTCGAAGATTGTTTTTAGTTTTAACGTGCGTGTTCGGTTTGAGCGGTTTGGCGGCGGCGCAAAATAAAAATATTACGAACGCCGATTTGGAGAAATTCAAAGAAAAACGTCTCCGGACGGAGCGCGAATATCGTGAAAATTACGCGAAACTCGGAATGCCTTCGCCCGAAGATTTGGAGAAAAGCGCAGAGCGGAAACGGCGTGAAAATGCCGAAGTCGCGGCGCGTCTACGGGTTGAACGTCTGGCGGACGAGCGCACACAGGCTCTGCGCGAACAGGCGGAAACTCAGGCGGCAGCGGCGAATAATTCATACAATCAGCCGATTGTGCAGAGAACTTATCTTCAAACCAATTCCGGTTACGCGCCGTTCGGTTATTACACTTATCAAAATAATCCGCGCGATTATACCGGAATCAGCAACATCACGGCAACGGCAATGTTCAGCGTTCCAGCTATTCATACGGCAGCGGCGGATTTTATTATTACAACAATAACCGCTACGGCAACCGGCTTCCGCCGGTTCGACTCTACTCACGCGGCAGACATTAAACGTCAGAACCGCCTGCGTCAGCGGACGGCGGACGGCTAAACTATAAAATTTTTACAAAAAAAATAAAACCGTCTGTTTAGGCAGACGGTTTTTGATTGAGCGTGAGAACTTTGTCGGCAAACATTTCGCCGTCCGCTGACGCAGACGTTTCTGACTAGCGTCTTGGAACATTTTCGCCGATTGTCCAGACGACGATTGAACTCGAAACGCCTAAACCTGAAAGTCTGCCTGCCATCATCACGATTGTTTCGCCTTTATCTACCACTTTGGCTTTGAGCAGCGTCGCTTCACCTGATTTTAGCAGTGCTTCGGTCGTGTCGGACTTTTCCTGACAGAGCGGTTCAACGCCCCAAATTAACGCGAGTTGGTTGCGAACTTCGTCCGTATTCGTTAATGCAAATGTCTGTAAACCCGAACGAATGCTCGAAAGCCTTCGCGCCATTAAACCGGATTCGGTGAAAACCGCGACTTTTTCGGTCAGCATTTCGCGGGCGCAGATGGCGGCGGCTTTGCAGATCGCCTGCGAAGTTCTGCCGGTCGGTTCTTCGCCGAATTTGACCGGGCGTTTTAATTTGCCGACTTTGACGGTTTCCGCCGAATCAATAATTCGTTTCATCGTCGCTACCGATTCAATCGGATATTTGCCGGAAGCCGTCTCCGCCGAAAGCATCACGGCATCGGTTCCGTCCCAAACCGCGTTTGCCACGTCCGACGCTTCGGCGCGGGTCGGGCGCGGATTATCGGTCATTGACTGGAGCATCTGCGTCGCCGTGATGACAAATTTGTCGTTCATCACGGCTTTTTCGATGATCTGTTTTTGATAAACGGGAACGAGTTCCGCGCTCGTTTCTACGCCGAGATCGCCGCGTGCGACCATCACGCCGTCGGTTTGTTCGATAATATCGTCGAGATTTTCAATCGCTTCCGCCTTTTCGATCTTGGCGACGAGCATCGGTCTGCCCCATTTGCGCGTGTTGAGTTTTTTGATAATGTCGCGCACTTCCTTGCAATCCTGACCTTGCCGGACAAACGAAAGCGCAATGTAATCAACGTCCTGCGTCATCGCCCAGTTCAAATCCACGCGGTCTTTGTCGGTCAAAGACGGAATCGGCAGTTTGGTATTCGGCAGATTAATGCCTTTGCGTTCGGACAAAATGCCGCCGTTGATAACGCGCGTCGTGACATCGGTTTCGACACTTTTTTGACTTCGAGTTCAATCGCGCCGTCGTCGAGCAAAACTTTGTCGCCCTTTTTGACGAGTTTCGGAATCTCTTTGAAATTAGTCGAAACTTCGTGCATATTGCCTTCGATATCGCGCGAAGTAATGACGAATTCGGCTTCGGCTTCGAGCATCACGGGTTTGGCGTTCTGCAAAAGTCCGGTGCGGATTTTCGGTCCCGACAAATCAACCAGAATCGCCAGCGGACGGTCGAGTTTTTTGGCGGCGGCTTTGGCGCGTTTAATTGTTTCGGCATGTTCGTCCTGCGTCCCGTGCGACATATTGATTCTGACGGCGTTCAGGTCCGGCGTGAATCATCGCTTCGATTGTGTCCTGCGTATTCGACGCGGGTCCGAGTGTGGCTAAAATTTTGGCTCTTCGCATAAATAAATTAATCTTCTCTCAATAATGCCCTAAATCCGGCTTGAATGTAATGTTCGTCGGCGGTTAATGCCGCTTCGATTTCGCGTTCGCGCATCACGACGAATGAAATGCAGTCAACTAATCCCCATTCTTTGTCGGGACGACTGCTGAAAAGCTCGAAAGCCTTTTCGTAAAGTTCGTTGGTCATTCCGATAATTGTCGTATTTTCGGATTCTTCAAAGCTATTGAGCAAACCTATACAAACTTGCCGGAATCTTGATTTGGCAAGAGCATTGCCGATTTCTAAAATTACGGCTTGAGTAATC
>CBDFKQ010000013.1:0-133679 GCA_965248855.1 Spirosomataceae bacterium
ATAGTTTTCAATAAATCTAATAACCCTGAAACAAAACGAATTATTTTAGAAAAATCCGGATTAAAATGTTTGTTGGATATAAATGAAGAAAATAATATTTCACCTGAAATTGTAAGAGGTTATGCTATTGAATTAAAAAATAAATTACAAGAATGAATTTAATTGAACGTGATGAGAAATCAATATGGCATCCTTTCACGCCATTAACTACATCTGTTGAAGTTATTCCAATTAAAAGTGCGAAAGACTGCTATTTGATAACTGAAGATGGTCGTGAGATATTGGATTGCATAGGTTCGTGGTGGGTTAATTTACACGGGCATAGTAATGAATATATTGCAAAAAAAATTTATGAACAGGCAATACAATTAGAGCATGTTATATTTGCCGGTTTTACTCATAAACCTGCGATTTTATTGGCAGAAAGATTATTAAAAATTTTACCTCAAAATCAATCTAAAATATTTTATTCTGACAATGGGAGTACTTCTGTTGAAGTTGCTTTAAAAATGGCCTTTCAATATTGGCACAATAAAGGCGAGAATAGAAAGAAAATTATTGCATTTGCAGATGCTTATCATGGCGATACTTTTGGAGCAATGTCAGTAGGAGGGAGGAGTGTTTTTACAACTCCATTTTTCCCTTTTTTATTTGATGTTGAGTTTATCGATTTTCCATTTTTAAATTCTGATCCCTCGCATATAATTTCATCATTCACTAAAATATGCGAGTCAGGTAATATAGCCTCATTTATTTTTGAACCTTTGGTGCAAGGGGCTGCAGGTATGCGAATGTATGATAAAGATGTATTAGATGAATTAATCAACATTGCACATAAGTTTGATATCATATGTATTGCAGATGAAGTAATGACGGGCTTTGGAAGGACGGGAAAATTATTTGCATCTGACCATCTTAAATATAATCCTGATATCATTTGCCTTTCAAAAGGTTTAACCGGGGGTTCAATGGCTTTAGGTGTTACTTCGTGCACCGAAAAAATTATTCAGGCATTTCAAGTGGATGATTTATTAAAAACATTTTTTCACGGGCATTCATTCACTGCAAATCCCATTGCGTGTGCTGCTGCAAATGCCAGTCTTGATTTATTGCTTAGTGATGAATGTTTGGAAAATATAAAACGAATAGAATCTGAAAACCTTACCTTTTTAAACAAAATTAAAAATCATCCTAATGTTAAGGATGTTAGATGCCTTGGAGTGATATTGGCCATTGAATTAAATACAGATTTTGAAACTTCTTACGTTAATGAAGCCAGGCATTATCTTTATTCTTACTTCTTAGAAAAAAATATTTTATTGAGGCCATTAGGTAATGTAATTTATATTTTGCCGCCTTATATTATTTCTAATGAACAATTAGCTTTTGTATACAATATTATATTTAATTTCCTTGAAGAAATGAATTCTTTAACAAAATGAAAAATTCAAAAAAGTATTTCTTTATTATTAGTTTGTTTTTTGTTTTTCAAAATATATATGCTCAATTAACTTCTATTAAAATTCAAAAAAATATTTATCAATTGGTTTTACCTAAAAGTTTAGAAGGGAATAAACTTTATATTAAAATTGAAGAAGGTAAAGCTTTAAAAAGAATTATTTTATTTAAAGGAAAAGATGAAAATTTTAACGATATCACCGAGAAATCAATTTTAGCCATTGATACAATTCTCAATTGGTCTAATTTTTCCGGTAAGGCCAAGGTAAATTCAACTTTTGAAAATGCATTTAATTCAGGCGAAAATATTTTAAATCCACAATACCGGTATTTCTTACAATTATCTCCCGATAAAAAATATTATTTAATATATCATTACAATTTTAACTTACCTGTTTTAAAAAGTAATTTAATTGTTTTAGATACTAATTTGAATATTCTAAATAAACATAATATTGATTTAGAAAGTGATATTACAAATTATGGTTTTTACATAACCGATTCAAAGAATATAATTTCAGTCAATACATTAAATAATAAAGGTATTTATGTTAATGTTTTGAATTCAAAAACTCAAAAAAATGATTATCTAACAATTGAAGAAGGTAATTTGAGCAGGAGGGAGGTGAAAGTGCATCAAATGGATAAGGATATTGTTTATTTATGTAACCTTTGTGAAAATAGAGCCGGGGAGTTGGTTGGAGTAATGTATTCAAAATTAAATTTAAAAAATAACAAAATAGATAAAATTTTTTACCATGAATTTAAATTAGAAACCCTGAAAAAACTTTCGCAAAATCCTTCAATAGGATATTTTTACATTAATAATTTTGAAGTAGATAAAGAAGGAAACGCAAAAATTATAATGCAAAGAAAAAACATTATATCGCCAACTTATAATTTAAATCCTTATCAGGTTGAAGATGTAAGACTTTGGAAAAACAGAAAACAAAAAAAAATAGAATCGGAGGTATTTATAGTTGAGTTTTTTAAGAATGGTAAATTAGTGCGGGAAGAATTTATAAAGTGAAATTAAATGAATATTTCAAAAAAAAAACCGTCTTTTTTAATTGACAAGGAATTACGGCAATATTTGAAAAAATACGAACGAGATACTTCTTTACCTTTATCTTATAATGATCTTTCACGCTTTAGTGATTCATTTCCATTAATGGATAAAAACGGTAAAGATACCTTATGGGAATCTGTAGTTTATAATCATTTTGTACTTGATGAATTGTATAAAAATCTTGCTACAGTATATGCCATATTAAAAACAGATGGCGATATGAGTGTGATGGAGCACTTATATGTTGATAGGATTGATTATTGCACATTTGGTAATTCACATCCATTTCGAATAAGAGTTGTAAATCATTATAATGATAATTATGATTATTTCTATATTAAAAAAGCTGATGCTTCGAGGATTTATGGACTTGAAATCGAACATTTATTATCACCAAACAGGATAAATTATTTAGTTTTTGATAATACTTTAATTGAAGAACATATTGCAGGTATGCCGGGAGATGTTTTTATTAAAACGTATATGAATCGACCTGAATCTAACAAAGTTAGAATTGCAAAAGAATTTATAAAGTTTAATGAACGATGTTCAATTTTATTGTTGGGGGATATGCGGTCTTATAATTATGTAGTTGATATCACACCTGATTTTGATAATGAGCAGTACAGGGTAAGGGCAATTGATTTTGATCAACAAAGTTATGAAGGTCATAGAAAAATGTATATGCCTCAATATTTTAAAGAAAATTCTAAAGTTGTTGAACTGTGTACCAATTATTTAAATCTGGAAACTGCAAAACAATATCAGAATGAAGAGCAAACTTTATTAGCAAGAAGATTGCGTGTAGAAAGATATAGAATTAAAGAATTAATAGATTGTATGCGTCATGATACACTTTCAACTCCGGAAAAAATAAAACAACTAAAGCTTGAATTATTTGAGATACATAAAAATGAAAAATATTTAAAATGCAGAACGATGGGAGATATTGTGAGGGTAAATATGAAAATAGTATTGGCTAAAATTAAGACCAGATAATAGTATTAAAAATCAAGTTAACATAATATAAATTATGTACAAATCAAAACTTAATGTCTTGATAAATACATAGTTGTAAAAGTTCGCAAAAGATGTTGTAACATTTAAAAATAACTTTGAATAAGTTAAATCCAATACGGTAATCTAAACTATTATAAAGCTTATGATTACTAAAGAAAAAATTCTTTCAAGCACATCCGAAGAAAAAATTATTGAGCATTACGTCCCGGATTTTAAGCCATCTTCAAAACAAAACTATCATTCAATCTTTTCTGAAACAGACAAAAAACCAAGTTTACATTTTTATCAAACTAACGGAAGTTGGAAGTTTAAAAGCCACAACACAGGCAATCAAGGCGATATATTTCAGTTCGTAGCAGATATTTATAACATCAATGTAAAGCAAAATTTTCCTGATGTTCTAAATAAAATAAACGAAGATTTAAAACTGAATATCGAAGATAAAGAAGCCTTTAAAATCCAAAACAAACCATACAGCAAAGATTTTTTAGCGTATTGGCAGCAATTCGGAGTTATAGATTTAGACCTTGAAAGGTTTAACATTACTCAGGTCTCATCATTATCTTTTAAGTCAGTAAGTGGCAAATATTATTATTTTAATTATGATCAATTGCAACAACTTGCAGTGTGTTATAATGTAAATGAAAGAATCAAAATATACATCCCGGAGTATAAAAAACAAGCAAAATCATTCGGATATAAAAATCAAATAGGTTCCGATATATTCGGTTTAAAACAATTAGCAGGCGATTATATTAAGTATATAATACTTTGTGCAGGTGAAAAAGATTGCTTAATAGCAGCCGCCAACGGCTTTAATGCAGTCAGCATGCAATCAGAAACTCAGATGCCTACGGACCAGTTAATGAAAGAGTTAAAGTTAAAATCTCCACTCATTTTATGCTGTTATGATAATGATGAAACAGGTAAAAGAGCAAGCGAGAAATTAAAAAATTTATTTGGTATTGATCAAATAAATTTACCTGATGAGTTCAAAGATTTAGCCGATTACTTTAAAGTAAATAAATCCGAAGATTTTAAAATTTTAGTTGAAAATACATTAAATAAAGCACAAAATACCACAGAAGAAGCAAAAGAAAAAACGGTTGGAAAAACCGTTTTTCATATGACTGAAGAATATTTACTTACCAGATTTAAATTCAGGTTCAATAAAATAAAGCATGTATTTGAAAGCTGTAAAATAAATGATTTTCAATATTCTGAAATAAACGAAAATTCTTTATTTATCGAGTTAAACAAAGCAGGCATTAAAATATCTTTAAACAATCTCAAAGCACTTTTAAAGTCAGAGTTTTGCAATCAATACAATCCGATTGGCTTTTATTTCGAAAGTTTAAAAGAATGGAAAAATAATGATCCGGATTATATAAATATGTTAGGTAATTATGTCTCTGCAGTAGATCAAAAAGCTTTCAATAATCATTTAAAAATGTGGATGGTGCGCACCGTAAAGTGCGCATTAGTCGATGGTTATTACAATAAGCACGCATTAATTTTAGTCAACGAAGCGCAAAATTCAGGTAAAACTTCATTTCTTCGTTTCCTCTGTCCACCGGCATTAAAAGATTACATAGTAGAGAATATTAATCCGGAGCAAAAAGATTCATTAATAGCACTGGCCACAAATTTTATTATAAATTTAGATGAGCTGGCCAGCCTTTCAAAATCTGATGTAAATGCGCTTAAAAGTTGGATCAGTCAAGATAAAGTAAACGTACGTCTCCCCTACGAATCACGCGCCAGTGTAGTGCAGCGCATATGCAGTTTTGTCGGTTCCACCAACATGGGCGAATTTTTAACAGATTCAACAGGTTCGGTTCGATGGTTATGTTTTAAGGTAAATGAAATCAATCACGAGTATTCAAATTATATCACAGGTAAAAGCGAAATAGATATCAATGATGTTTGGGCGCAGGCATATTCATTATATAAGTCAGGCTTTAAGTGTGAGTTAAACCAAACTGATATAATGGAAAATGAAGAAAGAAACGCAATGTTTAGGCAGCTTTCAGCTGAATGCGAATTATTGCCCGGCATGATAACACCATGCACCGAAGGTGAAATCGATTGCGATTTCATGTCAGCAACCGATATACAAAGCTACATGCAGAGTTATACAAATGTCAAATTAAACGCAGTTATGATAGGAAGGGCGCTATCTTTTCACAAATTCAATAAAGTAAAGCATAAAAAATTACAGCGCTACGGCTATTGGTGTCATAAGTTAAAATAGGCAGTAAATAAAAAAATATCGCAGATTTTAATATTAATCTTACCTACTTACCTAATTATTTTTTTTGTTTTGTAAGTATCTATTAATCAATCAGTTAATTAAATATTTTTTTAGGTAAGATGAAATTTTTTCATGTTACCTAATCTTACCTATCTTACCTAACGGTAATTTTAGGTAAGATGTAAATGTTAGGTAAGATGGATTTTATTCATGTTACCTATTGTAAGTGATTGATATTCAGTTAGTTAAATCGTTTTAGGTAACTAGGTAAGATGAAATGGCATTTTTTGTAAAAAATTAAAAATCACAAAAAAACTTATTAAAACCATTAAAGCATTATTTTTTATTTACTGCCTTACTAAACAACAAAATGGAAACAATACACCCCGGTCTCATCTTAAAAAAAGAATACATTGACCAATTAGGATTAAATCAAATTGAAGTAGCCAAAGGTTTAAAAATAAGCTACAAACACCTCTCAAACATAATAAACGGTAGAGTTCAAATAACCGCAAGCGTAGCAGTAAGGCTGGGTATTGCATTTAATACAAACCCTGCAATATGGCTTTACATGCAAAGCGATTTAAATATATCAGCAGCAAAAGAAAAATTAAAAGGTATTGAAATAAAGGTATTTAGTTAACAAAAAGATAATGTATATATATTTATACATTTAAATATATAAATGTATATTTACATATTGTTCAACTAAAAAACATCAAAATGAAAAAACAACTAATTATGGTATTATCTGCGGCAATGTCTTTAGCCGTCTTTTCGTGTAATAAGCACGATAATAATTCCACTACACCGGCAAAGCAATTCAAAACTCTACAAGTAACGTATGAGAATGCAGACGAATTAGACCTGGCAGCTGAAGAAGACACATCAGCCGAAATAAACCCAACAGGCAGATCGGAAAAAATCGCAACAAACACAGTATTTTTTGAAGAGAAAGCAGAAGCGGGCAACATTAAAAACGTATACAACATAAAATATTGGTTGTTCCCGGCAAATGCAACACCTGATCTTGCAGCATTAAAAGCAAACACCTATCTATATACCCATCCAACCGGTATTATAAAAAAGAAGGGACAGAAATTAGTAGGATCTAAAAAACTAGCAACCGGCAAAACATTTGTTTTTGAGGGGGATGGTGGATCACCACTGGTATCATTTAAAAATGATTGTGCTGACGATAAATGTAAGCACTTCGTAGGCATGGGAGAACAAGGAGCAACGAAATTTACACCCGGTTATGTAGATTCAGTAGGTACGGTCAAAGTTTCTAACAATTGGGGCTTGTACCAAGGAACACAAACATATAAAATTGCATGGTACGAATTAGCTAAGCATGGAGCGGGAACGGTAACACCGGCAACTATCGCAGCATCCAAAACACCATTCGACGATGCTGACGGCTCTGTTACAATTAACAATGCACAAGGATCAGGCGCAAAGCTGTATGAAAGCTTTAAACTCCCAACCGGTGATTATATATTTTATTATGAAGATAACGCCAAAAACGCTACAATATCAGAAGTAACATTAACAGTAAAAAAAGCTGCATACCTAAAATTTGAAGTAAACCAATAAGAATGTAACATAGCTGGAGTAGTTAAAAAATCCCTTTTTATTAAAATCGGGATTTTTTTTTCTTCAATCAAGCATACCCTCAACTTGACAGTACACCCAGAAGCGGTAGTCGGTGTTCTCGGTCTGCCGTCGACCCGATGAAAATAAACTGCAGTCTGGTAGTTTACTTAAGGGCGGGCAAAATCATTTAAATATGAAACATTTCTTTTCGATCGCCGCAGCAGCCCTTCACACCTCCGGTTTAATATCCCGCGCGGGCTCATCACTGGAAAAACCTACGGGGCGATGCAGCTTGGTCTCGCAGATAGCAACATGGCAGCCGCCCCTTGCTCACGACCGACCCAAAGCAAAAGCCACGCCATGCCCTCCTATCGTCGTGCATGTCATGGCTTTTGCTACCTACGCCGCTTCGCACGCCGGTCGCACTCGGCATTTTTTTGCCCTTTGCGGGGGCAAAAAAAAGCCTCGCGCTCTCACCGGCGGGTTTTCCAGTTCGCGCGGGCTGCGACTTCGAGCCCTGTTTCAGTTCGCACAAATCACCTGACGCATAAATCCTTAAAAAAAGCACATAGATGATTTTACATATCTTAACAATAAATAAAAACGAGAATAAAAATCTTGAAAAAAAAGCCTCTGGCCAAAGCCTGCGCTCCGCTGCGGCTTTTGCCAAAGTGCTTAGTCGCCAAATAAAAAATCAGCGCCAAAAAAAAGAGACAAAAAACGTAAACTACGTTCCGCCTATAGCACCATATTATCCCGCAGTTCTTGCCATGAAAGGTTTTTGTTTTTTTTCTTTTGCCAAAAAGCAAAAGAAAAAAAAAGAAAATACTGTTCAAAAGAACATATTTATAGAAATAGGCAGCAATTCAGCCCACAAAAGCGCTAGGATGTACGAGGAGATAAAAAAACGTAGGGTTTTTTTAGATTTTTTTTTCTTTTCCTTTTTTCTTCCGAAGGGGGAAGAAAAAACAAAAAGAAAAAAAAATGCTTAAAGGCTGATACATCAAATCTATTTACAAAATGAACGGATTAAATCATAAAGTTGGTGGATTAACATTTACGGCAACATTCGCAAGTTTCGCGGACGTAAACATACTATCAGATTGGCGATACATAACAGCAACAATTTTCTTTTCATTGCTGCCTGACATCGATCATACAAAATCATTGATAGGTAAAGTTTTCAGGCCAATTGCTGCGTATTTAAATACAAATTATGGCCATAGAACAATAACACACAGTTTACTGTTTTATGTAGCCACAGTTTCAATTGTTGCTGCGCTCGAAAGTTTAACAAAGTCGCAATACTCATACACTCTCACGGCAGCACTAGCATTAGGTTCACATTATATATTTGATATGTGCACAAAGGCAGGCATTCCACTACTCTATCCATTCTCAAGGCGTCCGTGTGTTTTGCCCGGCAACCCAAAATTGAGGCTTTCAACAAATGACATAAAAGCTGAAGCAGGCGTTTTTTTAATATTCTGTTGCTTGTTTTTTTTTAATCAAAGCCTGTTTGCTGAAGGATTTTGGACAAAATATAACAGAGTTTTTTTAGATTTTGAGCATATCGAAAGAGAAGCAAAAAGGCATGGTGATGTTATAAACGTAGTTTTTAGCCATGAAGGTAAAATATATTCGGCAAATATGGTTTCGACAACACAAACTCAATTTCTAACAATGTTAGGCGGCCAACTAAAAGAGATCCCAAAAAATGAAATAAAACTTCTAAATTTTAAGCATACAGGCATAAAAGCAAAAACAGAAGTAATAAATGTATTTAATGTTTCAGCCGACAGCTTAAAAAATATGCTTAAAAACAAACATCTTTTATCCGCTACAATTCAATCAGAAGAAGAAATACAATACTTCGAAGGATCGGTAATAAAATCAGGTAAAGTAATTCAGGTAAAAAATACCACCGATTTCCATTTTAATATAATAAAAGCCGAAACAGGGCAAACAGCCTATAAAATCCGTATGCTATTAGCAGAAATGGCAATGAGCAAAAGGCAAAATGACTTAAAAAGGAAAGAACGGGAAGTGAAATTGGAAAGAATAAAACAGATCGATTCAATATTTAATACATCAACAGATTATGAGAAAGGCAAATTAATAGAAGAAAGAAAAAGAAGGGCTCAATCAATAAACAACTTCGATTCAATAGCAATTGTAAACCTAAAGCACCAAATAGAATTGGATGAATTAAACCGGGTAATTACAAATTCAGATCAGAAAATAAATGCAAATATAACTACCTATTCTTACCAGTAATAAATATGGAAGTAATCGACGTTACAACACAGAACCAATTAACAATCATTTTAAAAGAAGTTAAAAACGAAAAGCACCGTTTAATAATTCTGTTAATGTATGATGCAGGTTTAAGAGTTTCAGAAGTATTAAATATAACCTGGGCGAATATTCACTTCAGGCAAAAATTTATTGAAGTTGAAAGCCTTAAAAAGAGAGGAGAAACAGTAAAAAGAAAGATTCCTATCAGTAACAGGCTCTCAACTGCTTTCACGGATTTTTATAGTACAAAAGACATAAAGCCTCCAATATCTTCATACGTATTCACAAATGCACAAGGTAAAAAAATGTATCGCACATCAGTAAACAACATGCTTAAACGATTACAACACGAAAATCCTTCATTAGGTAATTTACATCCACATAAATTGCGGCATTCATTCGCAACAAATTTAAGGGCGCACGGAGCAGAGTTAGTCGATATCAAAGACCTTTTAGGTCATAATAAAATTGATACTTCATTAATTTACGCGCATCATAGCACAGAGAAATTAAAGGCGCTAATAGAAGCAAGCGAGCCAAAGCAATCATTTTGGGATCGGATATTTAATAAAATAAAAAGAACAAAAACAATAAATCTAATCTTACCGGATAAAATTCCATTAATAGGGAGGGACAACGAATTAAAAAGAATAAACGACCTTCTAAATAAAAAAATAAGCATACTGATTACAGGAAAGGCAGGTACGGGTAAAAAATATATGTTAAATAATTTAAACTTCACCCAAAAAACACTGATAGTTGATGATTGTAAAGAGTTTAAAAAATCTTTAATAAACATCCTTTTACATCTTTTGGAAAGCAAATCAGCCGTTGCAGAGCTTTTATATAATACATCTGATCATTCAAAACTAATAGTAAGAATACAAAAAGAAAGCATTGCAGCGATATCAAAAGCAATAATCGACAGCACGCAAAAGCATGAATTTATTTTGGTTATATCTGATATTGATTTAATAACAGATTCTTCAATGAAAGCCCTAAAAGTGCTAAAAGAGCATTTTATAATATTAACAACAGCAAGAAATATAAAAATAAAGCAATCAGATTTTCTCTGGGATTTTGAAAAGATAGAGTTAAAAAATCTTCACAGAAAAGATGCTTTAAATCTTACATATACATTAACAAACATGCTTGATATTGAAGATAAGCAGTTTATGTTAAATAAAATATTCGACACAAGCGATGGTAATCCCAGAATGATAACCGAGTTGGTAGAAAGAATAAGCAAAGAATCAATTATAAGCAACGAAATAATTGAGGAACTGTGCAATAGCTATCTGGGCAGGCAGGCGCAAGAGTTTGATATGAGCATGATACTGCTTTTAATATTCGGTGGTCTTGCTGCCCTCAAATATGTTGGTCGCGAAAGTGGCGATTCAAGCCTACAATTTTTAGGAGGAATCATTATGATTATCCTTCTTTTTGCACGATATTTCTTTAACTATTCCAAGAGGAAGTTTATTTAAAATATCAAATATTTAACAAATTTACAAATGTAAACATCTATGAAAAATACAATTAAGGTATGTACACAAATCGTTTTAAAATGTAAACCACACTATCATAATTTTGTACACCCCTCTGGACTCCCAAGCAAAGTAAAAGCCCTGTGGATAGGCTTTATAATATCGTGGTTTTATACAATAAATGTATTTTCACAGATCGAGGGATTAAAAGATGTGAAAGAATATGAATATTCAGTAAAAGTATATTATAATAAATTATGGACAGCAAAGAGAGCAGAATTTAAAAACACACAGAAACGGCAATTATGGAGTTTTGTACCACACGTAGGGCTAACTTTTGGCATGCCAACAATTTTATTCAACACTACAGCAATAGCACAGTATTATAAAAACAAGCATTCAATTAAGTCAAAAATGAGAAGTTTAGATTTAGAGTATACTTTGATGTTAAATGAAAATATTAAAATAATATCAATAGAATACGCAAAAATAAAGGTTCAAGCAGAGAAAGCGCAATTAGATCAATCAGTATTAGAGATAAAAAAGAAAATATTTTTACTCATATCAGAAGGATACAATAAAAATGAAATTAAGCCATTAGATTATTATAATGCCCAATTAGATTATCAGCAAATGATCGTAACATATAATAAATTCACCCGGGATATAAAAATACAAGTATTAGAGTTGGAGAAAATAGCACATTATAACCTCACAAACGAAGAGTTGGCAATTTTAGAATCAGATTGCATACTTACAGATTAAAAAATATATATAACCTATTTGGTTATATTAACCTAGTAGGTTATATTCACACAAAAAAAGGGCAAAACCACCGTCATAGCTGTTTTGCCCTTAATATAAACCATCGTTACCCTATTGGGTTTTGACAGTTCAAAGATATTAATAAAAGTGATATAATCCTATTGCCATAATATAAATTATGTACATAATTTATATTAAATAATAAAGATACAAATAAGTTAATGAATTAAGAATTGATTCCCGGAGAATATTCTATAAATGTTTTATCAGAGTAAAATATAAAAATTTTCTCAATTGTTTTTTGAATTTGCTTTGTGTTTATTGATGATTCTAATATTTCGCCTTCCATTAAATTTATTTTTTCATTTTCTTTCGAAAAATTGATTTGCTGATTGGTATTTTTAATCGTCGTTCCTGCAAAAGAAAAGTTAGTTTTTGGGCCTCGTTTGGTATTTAAATTGGGTTTTTCATAGCGATTTGCTTGATCTTCATCATTTTCTAAGAGCCAATTCACGTCGATATCCGGGAATTTTTTTATTATTCCCATCAATATGCGAATGCTGGGCTTATTACGGCCGGCTAATATATGTGATATACTTGCACGCGGTACACCAATTTCATCTGCAAATATTGATGGCGACAAACCTTTGTCTTGCATTACTTGTTTAACTTTATCAATTAATAGCATAAAATAAATTTATAAAACAAAATTATTCATTATCATTTAGTTTTATGCCATCATTTACAAAAATAATTGTTTTAGTTTTTAGTAAACCACCAATTGCTTTTTTAAAAACTTTTTTACTCATCTGCAGCATTTTCTTTACATCCTCGGGCGAACTGCTATCATTTAATTTAATAAATCCTTTTTCTAAATTTAATAATTTAAGAATTTCATTTTGAGCTTTCTGTATGTCATCTACTTGTGAAAGGCTTAATTTAACATCTATTTTGCCATCAGAACGGATTTTTTTTATAAAACCAATAAGCTCATCTCCGATAAAAATATCAATAAATGTTTCGTTTTTATATAAAACCCCATTGTATTTATTATTTATTATTACTTTGTAGCCAAGTTCGGTAATGTCCCATACTGTAAGCTTAACTTCCTGTTCTTCCCTTAATTCATTATCTGCAGGCAATAAATATTTATCCAACTTTGCACTTCCAAATATCCTATCGCTTTGTGCATCAAGTAAAATTTTAATAACATAGCTCCTGTCTTTAAACATTTTTTTATTTTGTTCAGAAAAAGGAATAAATAAATCTTTTTCTAAACCCCAATCAGCAAACACGCCTACTTTATTAGTATCAACAATTTTCATAAGGCAAAAGTCATCAACTACACCATTTGGTTTTAATGTAGTTGCTATAACTCTGTCTTCTGAATCTAAATAAACAAATACTTCAATTTCATCATCGATATTATAAGTTTCGGGTAAATATTTTTGTGGAAGCAAAATTTCTTCATAGCCGTATTTATCAGTTAAATACACTCCAAAATCTACAAGTTTTTTTATTTTTAAAATATTTATCTTTCCTAAAACGTAAGCCTCCTCAATCATTTGTTATTTATAAATTTATTATTTTAAATTAATTGATTTTGTTTTCCAATCCATAATCCTCCTAAAATTGAGATTATGCCTAATGTAAAACTTAAAACGCAATATCCCAGAGCCAATAAATACTCTTGGATATTTATAAATTGATATTCTTCCTTAATAATTCCTGAAAAAGTACTTAAACCACCGCAAAAGCCTGTTATTATAAAAGTTTTATAAAGTTGAAAATCTTTTATTTTAGAAGGTTGGCTTAAAATAAATCCGACTATCAGGCAACTTAAAAGATTCGCTGTTAATGTAGACCAGGGGAAAGTATTTGATGGGATAAATAATTGAAAAATATATCTTAATGCGCTGCCGATCCCACCACCTATAAATACTGTAATTAAAATTTTCATTTTTTTTAAATCTTTTATATTTGCAAAAGAAATATAAATTATACAATAAATGAATAATGTAAAAAATATTGGTGTAATCGGTGCCGGCACAATGGGAAATGGAATTGCCCATGCATTCGCACAAAAAGGCTTTGAAGTTAATTTAATAGATATATCTGAAATATCATTGCAAAAAGGTTTAGAAACTATCTCAAACAATCTTGATCGCCAAATAAAAAAAGAATTAATACTTGAAAGTGATAAGCTTTCCATTCTTAAAAGAATAAAAAGTTTAACTGATTTTCACGAAGGGGTTAAAAATTGTGATTTAGTTATTGAAGCAGCTTCTGAAAATGTAGATATAAAATTAAAAATTTTTAAAGATCTTGATCAATTTTGCAATCCAAATACCATTTTTGCTTCCAATACATCTTCAATATCCATTACTCATCTTGCATCAGCCACTAATCGCCCTGATAAAGTAATTGGTATGCATTTCATGAATCCTGTTCCGATTATGAAATTGGTTGAAGTTATAAAAGGATATTCAACCTCGAAACAAACAACTGAGACTATTATTGAACTTTCTAAATCGCTTGATAAAATACCGGTTGAAGTGAATGACTTTCCTGGTTTTATTGCTAATCGAATTTTAATGCCTATGATCAATGAGGCAATCCAATCTTTATTTGAAGGGGTGGCAGGTGTTGAAGAAATTGATAATGTAATGAAACTGGGGATGGCTCACCCAATGGGCCCACTTCAATTAGCAGATTTTATAGGTTTAGATGTTTGCTTGGCTATTTTAAAAGTTTTATATAACGGATTTGGTAATCCTAAGTATTTTCCATGCCCATTATTAGTAAATATGGTTCAGGCAGGACATTATGGAGCTAAATCAGGTCAGGGTTTTTATTTTTGGAATAAAGAAAGTAAAGATTTAAAAGTCGCATATAAATCTTAGTTAATCTATCATCCCAATTAAAGCTATCATCCGACCTGTTAAGCCGTTCTCTTTTCGAAATGAAAAATATTTATCATTATTTAAAACAGTTGAGAAAGTAGAAATTTCTATTTGATTTTCCGGAATACTAAAAGAAGTTAATTGCGTTTTATTGGCTTCTTTTAAATCGACGAAATATTTATTTTTTTCTTTTACAAAATATTTATGATTATCCGAAAAATAAAGTGCAACCTCCTCTCCTACCTCAAATGAATCTTTATCAATACACGTTCCTATATAAGCAAAGCAATCTCCTCCTTTTGTTTTAAAAGTTTGTTGTAAATAATTTAATGTTTTTAAAACAATTTTTTCAACAGTGCCCCGCCAACCGGCATGGATAGCACACACAATTTTATTTTTAGCATCATAAATTAAAATTGGCGTACAATCTGCAACTGTAACACATAAATTAATACCGGGTTTATTGGTTACTAAGGCATCATAACCTTCATAATGACCACTTTGGTTTGCATATAAAATTTTATAAGAATGAATTTGATGGCTATCAGCAATACTTGAAGATTTTATATTTAAGGAATTAAAAAAAATATTTTTATTTTCTATTACATTGTCCGACCGATCCTTTGTGTAAATTCCAAGATTAAGGGACGAATAAGGATGTTCACTAATGCCACCTAAGCGATTGCTTTCGGCAGTAATTAAATTGGGGAATTGTTTAAAAATTTCAGGAATATACATTTGATAAAAGGTAATAATGAGTAATTAAAATTTAAAGTTTTAATTACTCATTATATATTATTAAGCGCTTACATTATTTTCTCTCAAAGCGTCATTTAAGGATGTTTTAAGATCGGTACTTTCCTTTCTTTTTCCAATAATTAAAGCACATGGAACCTGATAATCTCCGGCAGGAAATTTTTTCGTATAACTTCCCGGTATTACTACAGATCTTGGTGGTACAAATCCTTTGTATTCAATAGGCTCATTTCCCGTAATATCTATAATTTTAGAACTTGCAGTTAAAACTACATTTGCTCCCAAAACAGCTTCCTTACCAACTCTAACACCTTCTACAACAATACAACGGGATCCTAAAAAAGCACCGTCTTCAATGATAACAGGTGATGCTTGAACAGGTTCCAATACACCTCCTATACCTACTCCCCCACTTAAATGAACATGCTTTCCAATTTGGGCACAACTACCAACAGTCGCCCATGTGTCAACCATTGTTCCGGTTTCGATGTATGCACCAATGTTTACATAAGATGGCATTAAAATTACACCTTTCTCAATATATGAACCATATCGCGCTACAGCCGGTGGTACTACTCGTATTCCGGATTCAGCATAATTATGTTTTAAAGGTATTTTATCATGATATTCAAATGGTGAAAGATTAAATGTTTCCATTTGTTTGGTAGGAAAATAAAGAATTACTGCCTTTTTAATCCATTCATTAACTTTCCATGAACCATCAGGTTGAGGTTCTGCCACTCTTTTAATACCTTCGTTTAATTCTTTAATAATAGTTTCGATGATATGAAGCGTTTCCGGTTTAAAAAGTAAATCACGGTTTGCCCATGCTTCCTCAATAATGATTTGTTGTTCTGTCATTTGCTAAAAATATTATTTAATGAAAGATAAAAGAAAGAAAATAGTAATCTCATCATTGCTAAAGCCTGTAGATGATGTGCGAATGTATGAAAAGTTTGGTTTAAATATAAAGTCATACTTAAATTTCGATGTTGAAATAATTGGTTCTAAATCCGAAATCCCTGAAAACAAAAATCAAATCAAGTTCCATCCTTTGTTTATTCAAAAGAGATTTGGATTAACAAGATTTTTCCCATCTTTAAAATATTATATTAAATTACTTAAAGCGAAACCTGATTTAATTATAGTTAATACCCATGATTTACAAATAGTTAACATATTTTACAAAATTTTATTCGGATCAAAATTGTTATATGATATAAGAGAAAATTATTACAACAATTCTTTATACATGGGTGGTTTTGGTTTGTTCAAATGGATCATTGCATTGTGGGTAAGGTGTAAAGAGTTATGGAATTCTTATTGGATTGATGGGAATTTACTTGCTGAAAAATCTTATAATAAAATATTATTTACTAAAAAGAAATCAGTAATTGTTGAGAATAAATATATGCCAACAGTAAGTAATAATAAATTGATAAAAGATAATTTTTTATTGGTTTATTCCGGAACCATTTCTCTTGAATATGGTATTTTAGAAGCTATTGAGTATGCAGAAATATATAATAAAAAAGATTCTAGGTATCATTTAATTATAATAGGCTACTGTGCTAACAACTTTCAGCTAAAGATGATAAAAGCTAAAATAAACGATCTCGTCTTTGTTAAATTAGTAGGTGGTAATCATACAGTGCCACATGATCATATTATTGATCTAATTTCTAAAGCTACTATTGCACTTCTCCCATATCATTTAAATAAAGCTGTTTTGGAATGTATACCATCGAAAATTTATGAATGTTTTAACACTTCCACAAAAATAGATATTAAGAATAATAATTTATGGAAAGATAAAATTTTTAGTATTTACCAATATACTAATATAAAAAACACTATCTTTTTAGCAAATAAATTTAAATTACTAAAAATAATAAAATGTATACTAATTTTAATAGTTCTTGTATAATTTCATTAGCAACTCCAAATGGTACTGGTGCGTTGGCAATTATTCGTTTATCAGGAGATGATTCAATCAATATCTGTAATAATTTTTTTTTAGGAAAAGATTTAAATAATCAACCTACTCACACTATACATTTCGGAGTATTCAAAAACGAATCTGTCATTGACGAAGTAATGGTATCTGTTTTTAGGGCACCACATTCTTTTACGAAAGAAAATTCAGTAGAGATTTCATGTCATGCATCAAATTTTATTATTAGTAAAATTATTGAATCTTTTATTAATGCCGGAGTTCGATTAGCAAAGCCGGGTGAATTTACTCAAAGGGCTTATTTAAATGGTCGATTTGATTTAGCACAGGCAGAAGCTGTCGCTGACTTAATTGCATCCGACAGTCAGGCTTCTCATCAAACCGCCTTGAACCAGATGCGTGGTGGTTTTTCAAAAGAAATTAAATTATTAAGAGAAAAATTAATATCATTTGCCGCTTTAATTGAACTCGAACTTGATTTCGGCGAAGAAGACGTAGAATTTGCCAACCGAAAAGACCTTCAGGAATTGGTGAACGACATCATGCTTAAGATAAAAAAACTGATTGACTCGTTTAAAAGTGGGAATGTAATTAAAAACGGCGTTCCGGTGGTGATAGCGGGCAAACCCAATGCCGGAAAATCTACTTTGCTTAACGCTTTGTTAAATGAAGAAAAAGCCATAGTATCTGAAATAGCCGGTACCACCCGCGATTTTATTGAAGATACAATTACCATAGAGGGTATTAATTTTAGATTTATTGACACGGCAGGCCTCCGTGAAACGGAAGATAAAATTGAACAAATGGGCGTAAAAAAAGCCTTTGAAAAAATCAGAGAAGCCTCGTTCATCTTATATCTGGTTGACCTGGTAACCGCCGGTGAAGAAGAAATTAATCAAATTGTGAAAGAATTTGCTGAAATGGAGGGACAGTTAATTTTTATTTTCAATAAAATTGACCTGACCAACACCGAAAAAATAATGCAGTTTAAATCTTTATACCCTCATTCCATTTTTATATCAGCCCACTTTCAAACCGGTATTTCAGAACTTAAGGATTATTTGGTGAGCGGAATTAAAAAAGATATTTCTGACCGGGTAATTATCACCAATGCGAGGCACTATAAAAGTCTGTCGGGTGCATATACCTCTCTTGAAAGTGTGCTGAATGGTTTGCTTATTGGTTTAACAGGCGATATTCTGGCCATGGATATCAGAGCTGCCCTTTATGAACTTGGGCAAATAACGGGAGAAATAACGCATGAACATTTGTTGGACGATATTTTTTCGAAATTTTGTATTGGGAAGTAGGGTATATAAATAGATCATTAGTAAAAATCACATTAAAATTTTTAATATTTGAAGGCAAAAATTCCATTTGCTTTTAAATTGATTCTAAGCCAAGTTCTTTCAAAAATTGATTATGTATGTTTGTCGAATTCTCAATTTCCTTTTCAAGTTCAACCAGCTTTTTATTTACTTCTTTTAAATCAATATGGATTTCATCAAATGAAGTACTTACATATCTTGAAATGTTCAGATTGTAGCCGTTCAGCTCAATTTCTTCTTTGGACACTCTGCGAGAATAACGTTCTCTCTCGCTTCTGTACTTATAGGTTTCTACAATATTTTCAATATGCTTTTCTGTCAAGGAATTTTGTCGTTTGCCTTTTTCAAAATTCTCGCTCGCACTCGCATTGATAAACAATACATCATCGTGTTTTTTACATTTCTTCAACACCAAGATACAAACAGGAATACCAGTAGAATAGAAAAGATTAGAAGGTAAACCTATAACGGTGTCAATATTATTGTCCTTCAGTAGCTTGGTGCGGATTCTTTGTTCCGCCCCACCACGAAATAAAACACCGTGCGGTAAGATGATCGCCATGGTTCCTTCTTTTCCCAAGAAGTGAAAACCGTGCAATAAAAAAGCAAAGTCTGCTGCTGATTTTGGTGCTAGCCCATAACTTTTGAAACGGAAATCTTCCGCTAGTGTGTCTGTGGGTTCCCAACGTAAACTAAAAGGCGGATTGGCTACAATGGCATCAAATTCTATCTTTTTTGATGGGTTCATTTCGTTGAGCATTCCCCATTGATTTTCTAAGGTATCGCCATGGAATATTTCAAACTCGGTGTCTTTCATGCCGTGTAGTAGCATATT
Organism: Spirosomataceae bacterium; assembly: GCA_965248855.1. Classification (GTDB taxonomy): domain Bacteria; phylum Bacteroidota; class Bacteroidia; order Cytophagales; family 172606-1; genus CBDFKQ01. Next base: position 19,724 of record CBDFKQ010000013.1, read on the forward strand.
CATTCTGGCTAGGTTGTAAGTGGTGATGTTCTTTTCCTGACCGTATATTTTACCTACACTACCGCCATTTTCTTTGATTCGTTGTCTTACGTTCAGCAACAAAGAACCAGAACCACAAGCAAAATCGAGCACTTTATCTAGCTTGTTTTTCTTTCCTGTTTTTGGTTCTTGACTGTCTAAGGTGACAATTTCAGAAAGGATCGTAGAAATTTGCTGTGGTGTATAAAACTCACCTGCTTTTTTGCCAGAACCAGCAGCAAACTCACCTATTAAATATTCATAGGCATCACCAAGTGTATCAGAATCCGCAGAAAAATCTGCAATTCCTTCCGCAATTTTCTGAATGATGGTGCAGAGTTTTTTATTTCGCTCTGTAGAAGTTTTACCAAGTTTTTCAGAATTCAAATTGATTTCAGAAAACAAGCCTTGAAATGAATTGTTGAATGATTCGTTTTCTATGTATCTAAAACCAGCTTCAAGTGTTACCAGTAATTCAGCATTTTGAGTTCTTGCCAATTCTGTAATGTTGCTCCAAAGGTGCTCAGGCATGATTACATAATGGACTTTCCGCCTCATTTGCTTTTCAAAGTCTTCTACCTCTGTTGCGTTTTCTTTGTACCAAATCTCCAAAGGCGTATTTACTTTGAGTTTGGACATTACGTCCTTAGGCGTATCATCTGGATAATCTTTTCCTAATTCCCTTTTTGCCGATTCTTCGTAGTTGAATGATAGATAACGAAGGAAAAGAAACGAAAGCATATAATCGCGAAAATCATCCGCATTCATAGCCCCACGCAAGTTGTCTGCAATTTCCCAAAGTGTCTTTCCCAGTTGTTGTTGGTATTTTTGTGTCATTTCTGTTTTAATCTTTAGGAATTATGAAACCAAATTTCCCATTGTCTATTAACCTGCTCAATACATCATCGAATATCTCTAAGTTGTCTGGAACTGGCTTGTCGATTTGTTGGTAGTAGACATTCAGATGCGAAAGTGCATTCACAATAAAGGCAACACGTTCTTTGTCTGTAATCCCAATTTGTTCCAAAACATAGCTGAATTGTCCAACACCAAGAAAGGATGCAATATTTTCAAGCACTTGCCTCAAGAGTGCAAAGTGATAAGTGTAAACTTCTTTAGATTTAGAAGCTTGATTTAAGATTTGCAGTAACCGCAAGTGATAGAGAAATACTCCATTTTTAGTTTTTACTAATGATAAATCATCTCCATTGCCTTCAAGTATAAACTCTTTGAATTTTTTTGATTTATCTCTGTTTCTGAACTTGTCGGCTTTATCTCCTTTTCCAAGCATATCAGATAAAATGGTCAGAAAACCAAAATGATGGGACGTGATGATGATTTTTCTTTTTTCAAATTCTCTTTCAATAAGTTCAAAGACTGTATAAGCCGTAACATAAATATTGTGGTCATCCAAACTTGAAACAGGGTCGTCAATAAAGAAGTGTGCATTTTGGGTATCAGCCCAGCCTTCAACCTCTAAAAGTGCTAAGAAGAAACACCAAACAAATATCCTTTCTTCGCCTCTTGAAATTTTGATTGGTGTTTTTGTGTCGTCGTCTTTATAAAATGTAACTGAATCATATCCTTTCTCTGGGTCAGCGTTAGGATTAAAATAGAAGTTATATTTTCTTTTATAAGGGATTAACTTTTTCTCAACATTTTCCTCAGTCATTAGCGTATGAAGATTATTTAAGCTACTAAGCTTAATATCTAGTTTAATGTTTTGCTCACCATTAGCATTGTCATTATCCCAAACAAACAAATCTTCACTAAAGGCATTGTAATAAACACCTATGTGCTGTCCATCATCAGGTTTTTTCGTAATGTTTTTGTACTCAACCGAAAGGCGAGTTTTACCTGTTGCGTTAAAGGCATAAATTAGGATGATATTTTCCTTTGTGTCCTTTAATTCTTTTGCTATTTCTATAACTGTACTCATTCTTATTCTTTGATTTTTGGAAATAACCCCTGCATCAATCCCTTTTTATGGAATTGCAATTGCTCAATTTTTTCTGTTTGTGAAATAATCAATTCATTCAATGATGAAAGGCATTCTGCAATTTTCTCTTGCTCCTTAGGCTTTGGAACTAAAATTTCAAAATTCGAAATACTTTCTTGAGACAAAGTAGGAATAGCACCACCAACAACCGTTGCATTTATTTGCTTTTGAATAGCCGCATTAGCTACAAGCAAATACAAAAAATAATTGTCTACCTTTTTGGGTTTCAATACAACTAACTGCGGATTAATGGTTGTTTTTTCTTTAAGATTTTTAATGAAAGCGAGCTTGCCATATGTCGAACCTGTTTTAACTAAAACGGTAAAACCATTTTCCAACATTATTTCAGGAGATTCTTCATATTTTGCCCAAGTTATGTAAGTTGATTTAGCGAAACTTAATGTTCCAAATTCGTTTATGTTGCTAGGGCTCATTGAAATTGCACCTTCTCCTCTGGAAACAATATCTTCTAAAGTATATCCTCTATATCCTATCCTTCCTTTTATCTCAATTAAATCTCCCAACTTCGTAACTACCCAATTCCCATCCTTCACAAACTCCTTAAACCGAAACTTGGGCACAGTTTCCCCTTCTTGCGGAAAAAGGTTTTGCATCAAGCCTTTTTTGTGGTTTTTAAGTAGTTCTAATTTTTTGCTTTGGGCTGCAATCACTTCATCTAAGGAAGAAAGAAAGGAGGCGATTTTTTGTTGTTCTTTTAATCTAGGAACTGATGTTTTAATTTTGTTTAAATTAGTTTTTGATAAGCTGGGAACACCACCAGCTTCATTATGTTTTAACCAATCAATATTTTGGAAAACAAAATGAATGTATTTTGGAAAACAGTCTTTGAATGAATGAGTATAAAATAAAGTATCAACAGTCCAGAATTTTCCTGTTAAAAACATTGGCTTATCTATTGTGCCCTTTCTTCCAATACATACACTTTCACCATTATAGAGAAAATCATTAACAGAAAGCATATATCCGCCAGAACCATAAACTGGAATATTTCCCTTTTCTAAATGTTTATAATCTCTCCCGTTTCCAATCTCAAATAAATCCTCAAAATTTTTCTCGTCCCATTCCCCTTCATTCTTAAATTCAGGAAAACGAATTTCAGGTATCAATTTATTTGCCTCCTTATTCATATGCTGCTAATCCTGAAATATCTCGCCCTTGGGCTATTTTTTTTAATTGGGGTACTAAATCTGTCATTAAAGCCAATTCTTTTACCCTTCGTTCTTTCCAGCTTAGTTCCAAAGGCTCTAATAAGTCTGTGAGTTTTTCACCATCAAAAATCATTCGGCTCATGATGGCATCTACAAAGGTTTTTAAGTCTGCCGTTTTCAAGCCGTGTGTGTGTGCAATGTCGGCAAGTTCTTTGTTGTATTTATCATCTTTAAAGTTATCAAAGCCTTTGGTCAAGGTTTCTACATTTTGGCCGCTGTTCCAGTCCAAGCCATTGATGTAATCCGTTAAATCTTCCTGTTCGTCCATCATATTGGCATTAGCACTTAGTAAGCTTATTACTTGTGCTTTTGTCATTTTTTCCTTGGCAGGTTTCATTTGCGTGTTGTCGGCTATCAGTTGCATGATATAGTCGTAATCTATCACGGCAGAAGCAAAAAGGACAAATTCGAAATCCAATTGTTGAATTTCGGGTGGTGTAGCATTATCGTCTTTTTGCTGTATCTCTCTTAATTGTTTGGCGGTTTCTATATACGAGCATCTAAACTCAAGCAAGGTTTCCTTGGGCAATATGGCTTCTATTTTGGCTTGCTGCTCTTCGGTTATGTCGGTGTATTGGTCCAATTGGGTTTTTAGGCGTTGCACTTCCTTGAAGTTTTTTACAAAGGAAATTCGTGCAGCATCGCCTTTCAGGTTATATACTTCTCGTGGTTCGTTTAACACATTATGTTCCTGCATAAAAACGCCCAAGGCTTCTACTGCTTTCTTGTATTTATCAATCACCAATGGTGCAGGTTCCACCAACCAAATTTCTTTCGCCTTTTCTTTGTCTTCACCAGAAAAGAGTGCAATGGCTTGGTTTACTGAATCCTGTTGTGAACGGAAATCTAAAATATTTCCATAAGGCTTGGTATCATTCAGTACACGATTGGTTCGCGAAAATGCCTGTATCAAACCGTGGTGTTTCAGGTTTTTGTCTACATACAAGGTATTCAGGTATTTGGAATCAAAACCTGTAAGCAACATATCTACCACAATGGTAATGTCAATCTTGTTTTTGTGAGGATAGTCTTTGTTGCTGTATTTCTGGTCTTTGATGCGTCTTTGTACATCTTGGTAATACAAATCAAATTCGTTAATAGAATGGTTTGAACCAAATTGCAAATTGTAATCGGCAATAATTCCTATCAATGCCTTTTTCTTCTCTTCAGGATTTGTTTGGTTGTCTAATTTTTCTTGTTGCAAATCTTCTTGCATTTGCTTCACATCAGCCGCATTTTTTTGGCTTTGTTGGTCACCATCTTTCGCAATCAACTGAGCAGGTGGAGAAAAAACACAGGCAATGTTCAAAGGAACGAATTCAGGATTTTCTGTTTGTTTCTTCTTTTGAATTTCTTTGAAAAGCTGATAATATTCTATGGCATTGCTTATAGAGGCCGTTGCTAATACAGCATTGAAACGTCTTGAATTGGTAGCTGCATTGTGCTTGTCTAAAATGGCTTCTACTACTGCCTGTTGCGCAATCGGTTCACCTTGCTTTGGATTTTGGTTGCCTTTGCCTTTGAAATAATCAATGTGAAAACGCAATACATTTTTGTCTTCTATGGCGTGAGTAATGGTATAGGCGTGTAATCTTTGTTGAAATATGTCTTCTGTGGTTTTATAAGAAGCTTCTTCACCTTCCCGTATTTGATAGGTTGCGTTTTCATCAAAAATGGGTGTGCCTGTAAAACCAAATAGTTGAGCATTAGGGAAAAAATCTTTGATTGCTTTGTGGTTATCCCCAAACTGTGAACGGTGACACTCGTCAAAGATGAAAACAATACGTTTGTTTTTTAATGGCTGTAGGCGTTCCTTGTAGTTTTTTGTATTCGTACCGTCTAATGCCAAACCTAATTTTTGGATGGTGCAGACTATTACTTTATCAGCATAATCGGTTGACAAGAAACGCCTCACCAATGCTTCGGTATTGGTGTTTTCTTCTACGCTTCCTTCCTGAAATTTATTGAACTCTTCACGGGTTTGTCGGTCAAGGTCTTTACGATCCACAACAAACAGACATTTTTCAATGTCAGCATTGTCTTTTAAGAGGGTGGATGCTTTAAAGGAAGTCAATGTTTTACCACTGCCTGTAGTGTGCCAGATATACCCGTTACCTCTATTTTGGTGAATACAATCAACAATTGCTTTTACCGCATAGATTTGATATGGGCGCATAACGAGCAATTTTTGTTCACTCTCCACCAGCACCATATATTTACTTAACATCTCACCTAGCGTGCACTTGGTGAGAAATTTTTCTGTAAATGATTCAAGATGCGTGATTTTTTTGTTGCTTTCGTCAGCTAATTGATAAATAGGTAAAAACTGTTCATCTGCATTGAAAGCAAAATGTTGGTTTTTATTATTGGCAAAATAGTACGTGTTTGTTTTGTTGCTAACTATAAATAACTGCATGTAGCAAAGCAGAGAATTTCCATACCCATTGCCTGCTTCATTTTTATAATCCACAATTTGCTGCATTGCTTTTCGTGGAGAAATGTCATTCTTTTTTAATTCGATTTGCACCACAGGCAAGCCGTTAATCAACAAAATAATGTCGTATCGATGATAGCTGTTTTCAGTGTTGATGCGTAATTGACTGATTACTTCAAAATCATTTTTACACCAATCTTTGTTATTCACCAACGTGTAATGAAGTGGTGTTCCGTCTTCACGTTGGAAGTAGTTTCTTTCACGTAACAATTTTGAGGCTGCGAAAACATCAGGATTGATTATGTCTTCACGCAGACGTAAAAATTCATTATCTGTCAAGCGAACGCGATTAAGTGCTTCAAATTTATTTTTGAAATTTTGCTCAAGCGTTTTTCTATCTACAATGTCATCGTGATAGTTGAATTTTAAATCCTCTAGCTTCTTTATTACTAAATTTTCTATTTCGTTCTCTTTCAGCATTTATAATTGATCTTTTAAAAACTAAAAGTTAAATCAACACAAAGAAAAATGAAAAGTCAAATACAAAATGTTTCATTTGTATATTAAAATCCGATTTCTCCGGGTCGCTAAAATAGCGAAAAAAGAGCAATCTCTTAATTTTCCTAATGGGCATCACTCATAAATTTGAAAGAATCTAATAAATATGGTATTGAAATTTTTAATTGGCGGGCCATGCATGAATGACTTTAAACACTAAAAACACCTATTCTGAAAACTTCCTAACCCAAATTCACCCTTCTTATGACCATTCAACCCATCCTTCAAAACCTTTCCAAACACATTATCCTTACTGAAGAAGAAGAGGGTCACTTCATCAGCCTCTTACAACCGAAAACTTTCAAAAAAAAACAATTTTTACTGCGGGAAAATGAAATTTCAAAAAACGCAGCCTTTGTGGTCAAAGGTTGCCTTCGGTCGTACATTATTGATCAAAACGGCTTTGAATACATCCTTCAATTCGCGCCGGCTGATTGGTGGGTAACTGATATGTATAGCTTTGTAACCCTCGAAAAGGGACATTTAAATATTGATGCCATAGAAGATTCGGAAGTTTTACTACTCTCCAGGGCCGATCAACTCCGACTTTTTGACGACATTCCTAAATTTGAAAGATTTTTTAGGGTCATCACCGAAAATGCCTTGGTTAGCAGCAGGCAAAGGCTGCTCGAAACGCTGAGCCTTAGTGCCAAAGATCGTTATGTTAATTTTTGCAAGGCCTATCCGGGTCTTATACATTCACTCCCGCAAAAACAAATTGCTTCTTATATTGGTGTAACACCAGAATTTTTAAGTAAAATGAAAACCTCTTTTTGAATTTTTTTTTAATTATTTTAGATAAAATCCACATTCTTAATCTACATTATTGTTTTCAGGTACCTGCTGAGTGCATATTTGTATATATTTTTTAAGAATTACAAAAAACAGCTTCGAAACTCAAATTAAATCATAAAAGCCATGAAGACAGTTTTGCATACAGCATCTACCCGTGGCCATGCCAATCATGGGTGGTTAGATAGCTATCATACATTTAGTTTTGCCAATTATTACAATCCTGAAAGGATTAATTTCGGTGCCCTCAGGGTATTGAACGACGATAAAGTAGATGGTGGCATGGGCTTTGGCACCCATCCTCACGACAATATGGAAATCGTTTCGATCCCTTTGGAAGGGGATTTGGAACACAAGGACAGTATGGGAAATGTGGCGACTATTAAAAATGGCGACTTGCAGATATTGAGTGCGGGCACGGGCATTTCACATAGCGAATATAATAAAAATACGGCTTTGCCGGTTAAGTTTTTGCAAATATGGATCATTCCAAACAAAAGAAACGTAAAGCCAAGATACGATCAGGTAACGTTAAATTTAGCTGACCGGCACAATCATTTACAGCAAGTGCTGTCGCCAAACCCTGAAGATGAAGGTGTTTGGATAGAACAAGATGCCTGGTTTAACATGGGCAAATTCGATCAGGGATTTTCTCAAGAGTATACTATCAATAAAAAGGGCAACGGTGTATACGCATTTATCCTGGAAGGCGATGTGACCATTGAAGGCCAAAAATTGGGCAAAAGGGATGGTTTAGGTATTTGGGACACTGAGAAAATCAACATACATGCTGAAACTGATTCGGAGTTTCTATTAATAGAAGTACCTATGAATGTATAAGCTTTAAAATGGTAAATAAGGGAAATAATATCCATTGGTGTTATTTCCCTTTAATAAGGGGATGATATTTTTAATAAAAAAGTATGTCGAAAATTAAAATATTGGTAATCTGCAAAAACGAGAGCATTCTGGAAGTGCTAATCCGATTAATCAACAACAACGAAAGCTGGGAAGCTAACGGGGCCATTGAGGATGAAGCTGCCATTAATTTATTTATTCATAATCCATTCAACCTTGTATTGCTTGGAAGCGGAATTTCAAAAGAATCGGAAGAAAATTTAATCAATTCCTTTAAAAACTATCATCCGGATATCAAAATAATTCAGCACCTTGGCGGCGGAAGCGGTTTACTTTCCAATGAAATAACTGCCGCGTTGGAGAATAACAAAAACGGTAACTTTAACATACTCGATAACAATTTATAATAATTTAAATATGGTGGAGGTATTGGGGCATATTGCTACAGATAAATACAAAACGGAATTAACTAATGGAAGAACTAATATAACCGGTGATGAACCGATTAGCAATGGAGGTACCGATTTGGGATTTTCACCTTCAGAACTTTTGTCAGCTGCATTGGCAACTTGTACTTGTGTTACCCTGCGAATGTATGCCGACAAAAAACAATGGGAATTGACTGACGTAAATACAACTGTTTATTTTGAAAGGGATAAAGAAAAAAACATTACCAACATTAAACGGGAAATTAAACTTTCCGGTAATCTAACTGAAGAACAAAAGCAAAAATTATTAATGATAGCAAACCATTGTTTTATTCATAAAACGCTTACTAATCCGATTCAAATCAATTCTTCGCTTATTTAGAAAAAATCTATTTCATGGTAATAAATAATTTTAAGATTGCTTTTATAAATTATTTAGAACTATTCCCTAAGCGCAAACTCGATAAGCCTTAAAATAACTACTTTCCCTTTGTACCGGAGTTATATTACGCAATAATATACCTATATAAATTTGCATAAAAAAATATTTTTATTAGACATTTACAAAAAACAATCAGTTTATCGTTTAAGTTTGTACTTAATACCTTATTGGCTCTTAACACTAACAAAAAATAACCATTTTATACCATGTCTAATTTTGCAGAATTAATAATAGACGGAAAGAGTTACCAACTCCCTATTATTGAAGGAACTGAAAACGAAAAAGCAATTGATATCAGTAAATTACGCGATTTAACCGGCTGTATAACTATTGATCCCGGCTATAAAAACACCGGTGCTACTAAAAGCGGAATAACATTTCTTGATGGTGAATTAGGAATATTAAGGTATAGAGGTTATTCAATTGAAGAATTATCTGCAAAATCATCATTTTTAGAAGTAGCATATTTACTCATTTATGGAGAGTTGCCAACAACTCAAGTCTTCGATTCATTTAAAAAGGAAATCACAAAACATACTCTTGTTAATGAAGATGTGAGAAAAATTCTTGATGGTTTTCCTGTAAATGCTCATCCAATGGGAGTATTATCGTCTTTGGTTTGTTCATTAGCAGCTTTTTATCCTGAAACATTAAATGATAGCAAGCACGACGAATTATTAAATATTTCCATTTACCGCTTACTGGCAAAAATGCCAACTCTTGCGGCATGGGCATATAAAAACTCTCAGGGTCATCCGGTTAATTATCCAAAAAACAGTTTAGATTATTGTTCAAACTTTATGCAAATGATGTTTGCTCTGCCTGTTGAAGATTATCAGGCTAACCCTGTAATTGTAGATGCATTAAATAAATTATTAATTTTACATGCAGATCATGAACAAAATTGTTCAACATCTACTGTTCGATTAGTAGGTTCATCCAAAGCAACTATATATTCCTCCGTTTCTGCCGGAATCAATGCATTGTGGGGTCCTTTACATGGTGGGGCGAATCAAGAAGTAATAGAAATGCTTGAAGAAATTAAAAATGATGGTGGAAATACAAAGAAATTCATTGATAAGGCAAAAGATAAAAACAGTGGTTTTAGATTAATGGGATTTGGACACAGAGTTTATAAAAACTTTGACCCTCGAGCAAAAATTATAAAAAAAGCTGCAGACGATGTACTAAAAGCATTAGGTGTAAATGATCCTGTTTTAAATATTGCTCTTGAACTGGAAGAAGCTGCCTTAAATGATCCGTATTTCGTTGAACGAAAACTTTATCCTAACGTAGATTTTTATTCAGGAATAATTTATAGAGCATTAGGCATCCCTGTAAATATGTTTACAGTAATGTTTGCTATTGGTCGTTTACCCGGTTGGATTGGTCAGTGGAAAGAAATGCGTCAGAATAACGAACCAATAGGCAGGCCGCGCCAAATATATACCGGTTCTACCGGTAGAGATTATATTTCAATGGAAAACAGAAAATAAAAAATTTAAATTAATGTATAAACTGACTTACGATCAAAACGTAAGTCTTTTTTGTTTATAAACTAAAAATATGAGCGATCAGATAAATGTAAAGTTCCTTAAGCCTGAAAATTTCAAAGAATACAAGCTTATCGATTCAGGAAACTTTGAAAAATTAGAACAATTTGGAAAATATATTCTTTCACGCCCGGAACCGCAAGCTATCTGGGATAAATATTTAAGTGATAAAGAATGGGAAGAAATGGCATCAGCTTCATTCAAAAAAGAATCCAACAATCCTGAAAAGGGAAAATGGGAAATAAAAAATAAAACACCGGAAAAATGGTCTATGAATTACATGCTTGGTGATAAAACATTAACATTCAAAATAGCATTATCATCTTTTAAACATGTAGGTTTATTCCCGGAACAAGCTTCCAACTGGGATTATATTTATGATAATATTAAAAAATTTAATTTATCAAAAGCGAAAGTATTAAATCTTTTTGCATATACAGGAATTGCATCATTAGCTGCAAACTGTGCCGGTGCAGAAGTTACCCACGTTGATTCTATTAAACAAGTTATATCGTGGGCAAGAGATAATATGGAACAGAGCCATTTAGATAATATAAGATGGATTGTGGATGATGCAATGAAATTTGTAAAAAGAGAAGTTAAAAGAGGAAATAAATATAATGGGATAATATTAGATCCTCCCGCTTATGGCCGTGGACCTGAAGGTGAAAAATGGATTATTGAAGATCATTTGAATGAATTATTAAAACTTATGTTCTCAATACTAGATTGACGAAAAAAATCACTTTTTTATCATTAACCTATATTCGTTAAGTTTTTCGCCTTTAATAGCGGAAAACATGGTTAAAAATCATTTTGAACAATTTAGCAAATCCACAGAATTTGGTGAATTGTATCTTAAATGATAATTATGATAAGAAACTTACCCTTAGGTGTACTTTTTATAGATTTAGTAATTAGAACATATTTAAACAGTAAACCTGTACTTTTATTACGAACTTTGTATTTAAAAGTACATTTCAGAAATAAAATTTGGTAAGAAATAAACGTAGATCCTTTAATATTATTACATTATTAAGTCTTAAAATTTATCATGAAATTAAAAAGTTAATATACTATAATTCAGTCATTTAATACCTTTTTAATAAAGCTTCACTTAAAATAGTTTGATTTCCTTCTTCCCTCCCACCTAGATTTCAATTAAAAATTTAACTTTTTAAGATCTCACATGTTTGAATTTCTTATTACGATAATATGATTTCAATACCATAAATAGATAAAATACATTAGCGAACCGAATACATACATCAAATTTTAATCTTTCTTTATTAAATACAACCGTTGTGCCTTTGGACTAGTACTAAACTTAACTCGTACCATTATTTGATTTTACATTCAAAAAAATATTTTTAGTATCATTATTAAAACCTTATTAAATTGGTGCAAAAAATGAATAGTGACTAATATACTTATTTATGAAAATACGAGCAATTGCATTAATTTATATTTATATACTATTCACAACTTCTTCTTGCAACAAGGGTAGATCAGAAGCAGAAACCTTTCTTTTAAAAGGTGATATAGAATTTAAAAAGGGGGAATATGTACTAGCGGAGCGTTATTACAAAGAGTCGATTAAAAAATATTCGAAAAATGAAATTGCATATAGTAATATTGGATTGATAAAACTAAATTTAGAAAAATATACAGAAGCAATTTCAAACTTTAATGAAGCGATTAAAATAAATTCGGAATTTGCTGCTGCCTATTTAAATAGAGCTAAAGTTGAAATTGAATTAGGTAAATTTATAGAAGCTAAAAACGATTTAGAAAAAATTAAAAAAAAATATATTGACTCATCAAAGTATCATTTTCTACAAGGTTTAATAAGCACTCAGTCTAACGCTTATGATAAGGCTGTAGCAGAATTTTCTCAAGCAATAACTCTACAACAAAATTATATAGAAGCTTATATTAATAGAGGAACATTGTTGTATAATCTAAAAAAATACGAAAATGCAAAATCTGATTTTAAAAAGGCTTTACAATTGGATTCTACTCAATCTATTGCTTATAATAATTTGGGACTGGTACTAATTGAAGAGAAAAATTATAACGATGCTTTAATAATGATTGATAAAGCTTTAAAATTAAAAACTACCGATTCTTATTTCTACAATAATAAAGCTATGTGTGAAATAATGCTTGGTAAATATATCGATGCAAGGAGTAATATAAATATATCCCTTGAAAAAGATAATAAGAACCCTTGGCTGTATAGAAACCTTGGGATATTAAATATAAAACTTAATCAAACAAGGGAAGCTATTGATAATTTAAATAAATCTTTTAAATTATCGAACTCTACCCCTATTCCACATTTGCACTTTTACTTGGGTCAGGCTTATTTATTAAATAAAGAACTAGAAAAAGCATGTAAAGAGTTTTCAATTTCAGCACAATTGCAAGAAGAAGATGCAAAACAATTTTACATAAAAAATTGTAAATAATTAAATTCTAGTTAACATAATTATTTATATTGATTTCAAATAAATTTCTTCGACTGAAATCCAAAACGAATATTGTAAGCGTATATCTCCGTATACTCTTAAACAAAAAATTATGAAAACAAAGTTAATATTGCTTAGTACTGTGTGTGGTTTATTTACATTTACATTTACTATATCTATTTCTTTTTCCCAAACAATAAATAAAACGGTAATGGTCGGATCGGAAGAAATGTTTCCTCAAAAAGATATTATCGATAATGCTGTACATTCAAAAGCACATACAACTTTGGTTGCTGCAGTTAAAGCAGCAGGTTTAGTAGAAACACTTAAAGGCAAAGGACCATTTACAGTTTTCGCTCCTACTAATGACGCATTTGAAAATTTACCCGAAGGCACTATTGATAATCTTATAAAACCCGAAAACAAAGCAACCCTTACAAAAGTATTAACTTACCATGTGTTATCGGGAAAGTATGATTTTGAAACAATAAGTAAATAAATTAAAACAGGCGGTGGAAAAGCTTCATTAAAAACTGTTAGTGGCGGAACACTCATAGCAATGATGAATGGAAACCACAATATCGTTTTAAAAGATGAAAATGGAGGAATCGCTAACATAAGTACATATGATGTATACCAATCCAATGGTGTAATTCATGTTCTTGATGCAGTTGTTTTACCAAAAATGTAAAAATAAAAATTGAATATGCCAAAAAAAGAGATCTTTAAAAAAAGATCTCTTTTTTTGGCATATTTTTTGAAGATTATGCAATTGTTAATAATTAATTATTTATATTTACTTTTGGTAACATTAACTTAACATTAGTTTTATGCTTAAACAAAAAGGTTGACTCCTTTATAAAAATTAAAAAAATGAACACTACAAAAAAAATCACATTAATGAACGGCGATTGGAATATTCTAATTAAAAATGCTTGGAAAAATACAAATGATTCTGATGCCAAGTATCGTCGTAAAAAGTTTGTTCGAATAGTTAAAAGAACCATGGCAGGACCTGTTTTCGGTTTTTGGCTTTCTTTTATAAGTATCCAATTTCTTGGACTAAACTGGATGTTAAGTGTAGTTTTAGGATTGGCAATAACTATTGCAGGATTATTTCAACGTTTTAGGTATGTTAAATATTCGTACTTAATACTTGTTGTTTTACTTTATGTATTCCTGATCGAACAAATGATTGCACATTAATTATTGTAAGTGTATAAATAATCGAATTTATTTTTAGTTTATATATGGTTGCTAAATATAGGCAACCTTTTTTTATATTTATTATATTAGGATAAGATTTTATTTATCAAACTAAATTAATAGTTTTGTTTTAACCATATAATATTTATTCTTTTGAGTAGGAAAATTAAAATACCTGAAGAAGATCTCATCACTTTACTTAAGCAAAATGATGAGAAGGGTTTTACCATTTTATACGACAATTACTCTGCCGCATTATATGGTGTAATACTAAAGATTGTTCGATCAGAAGAGATAGCAGCGGATGTAATGCAGGAATCTTTTGTTAAAATATGGAAAAATATTTCCCTCTATGAAAAAAGCAAAGGCGCTCTTTTTACCTGGATATTAAATATTGCACGAAACAGCGCAATTGACAAGATAAGATCTCAGGATTATAAACAAAATAATTCAATCCAATCCGTTGAAAATAACGTACATATAATTGAAAATCAAACAAGTACTCAAACAGATTTTCACACGGATTTTATTGGAATGGATAAAGTAATTAACCGGCTAAGACCTGAATATCAACTTTTAATTGATTTAATATATTTAAAAGGATATACTCAGGCAGAAGTTTCAGAAGAATTTAATATTCCTTTAGGAACTGTTAAAACACGTATTAAAGCCGCTATCAATCAATTACGTGAATTAGTTCTGTAAATATTAAACAAAAAATTTTTTCACTACTTTGGAAATAAAAGAAATTTTAAACTCAGGAATTCTCGAAAGTTACGTACTGGGAGTTGCTACACCTGAGGAGGAAAGACAAGTTGAACAATATAGATTGCTTTATCCTGAAGTAGATAAGGAAATAAATGAAATTTCTTTATCTATTGATGATTATGCATTAAAATTTGAGCATGAACCGCCATCAGATTTGAGGGAAAAAGTATTAAAAAATATGTCGGAATTATCCAAAGAAAATGTTAAGCCTTTCATTTCTTCAACAAAAATAACTGAAACTAAAAACTCTTTTTGGTCACAAAATTTTGCTGTTGCAGCTTCTTATATTTTATTAATTGCCAGCATTGCAACGAATATTTATTTCTATTCTAAGTGGCAAAAAACACAAGGACAATTGGCTGATCTTAATTCAAAAAATGAAGAACTTGCTTTCAATTATAAAACGACTCAGAAAGAATTTCAAAATTTAGTTTTTGATGTGAATATTCTTCAAAATCCGGAAACGAAGACGGTGATGTTGGAAGGCTTGAAAGTAGCCCCAAAATCCTGGGTCAAGCTATATTGGAATAAAAATAAAAAAATGGTTCTTTTGGCATCTCAAGATTTACCTGAGGCTCCAAATGGAAAACAATATCAGCTTTGGGCTATAATTAATGGAAAACCTGTTGATGCAGGAATGCTTGAATTAAAAAGTGGAATGCAAAAATTAAAAGAAATAGATAATGCAGAGGCATTTGCTATAACATTAGAGAAAAAAGGCGGTGAAGTACAACCTAATGGAGAAATGTATGTGATGGGTAAGGTAAGCGTATAAATATTATTTAATAAAAATGAAAAAGCGTATCAATTAAAAAACTGATACGCTTTTTCATTTTTATACCTCAAATAATTATCTACTTTTGTGCCATTAAAAAAAACTAACAATTAAATTATAATATTAATTAAAATGAACAACTTTAATCCATGGCATTCTGTATCATATGGAAAAAATTCTCCGGAAATTGTAACGGCTATTATTGAAATACCAAAAGGGAGTAAAGCAAAATATGAACTTGATAAAGAAAGTGGATTACTTAAATTAGACAGGGTTTTATTTTCAGCAGTACATTATCCGGCTAATTATGGTTTTATTCCCAAAACTTATTGCGACGACAAAGATCCATTGGATATTTTAGTAATCTCTCAAATAGATGTTCAACCTCTTTGCCTTGTTGAAGCCAAAGTTATAGGTGTAATGCGTATGATTGATCAGGGGGAAGCTGATGATAAAATTATTGCAGTTGCAAATAATGATGTGTCGGTAAATTATATGAATGATATTTCGCAATTGCCACCACATATAATATCAGAAGTAAAAAGATTTTTTGAAGATTATAAAAAATTAGAAAACAAAGAAGTAAAAGTTGAAGATTTTCTCGGTCGTGATGATGCATTTAGAATTATTTTAGAAAGCATTGAATTATATTATAAAACCTTTGGTGACCTTTCTAAATAATTTTTTACAAACCATTAAAAAAGCTCATAGATATTTGTGGAGCTTTTTTAATGGTTTACATCATTTTCATCACCTTCATGACCATGATTGTGATGTTTTCTTTTTTTATGCTTAAGCTTTTCATTGTCATCCTCTTCACCTGATCATCTGTTTCAAAATATATATTCATGTTTCTTTCACTAATAATAACCACATGAAGTAATATTAATAATGAATAATACCATAAATAAAATTGAAATAAGTTGTTTCAATTTTATATTTTCATTTAAAATTCAACATATATCACTCAGTTTTTTCGCAATTAAAGTCTATTTTTAATGTAAAGTCTTTCTTTACTAATTTATTTATATCGCTACCCGGTAACCAAGTTGGGCCATTTTTAACAAGTCGCAAGGCTTCTTCATCACAACCATAACCTATTTTATGAATAAATTTAAAATCGGTAAGTTTCCCATCCACATTTACAACAAAATTTATGTAAACTGATGAATTGATATTATTTTTTAAAGCATCTAAAGGACAGTGCGTGTTATTCTTAATATATGCCGAGTAAGCCTTGAACCCAATACTCGGAACAGGTTTTACATTAATTTGATTAATATTTTTTTTATTAAAATAGTCTATCTTTAAAAAAAATAAAACTACAACAACGACTAATAAAACTGACACAGTGGCGGCTACTGCGATATTTAAAGGATTATACCTCCAAACCTTTATAGGTTTAACAGGATATAATTTTTCACTTTTAGATATTCTATCCCTAATCCTTCTATTTATTTCACTTAAATCATCTTTTAATATCTCTTTATTATCAATTGATGTTAAACCCTCAATGGCGTCACTTTCGGGAGCATTATCCAATAATATTAATTCTATTTTATGTTTATCCGATTCACTTAAATTTCCAAAAATATAATTTTGAATATCCTCATCCGATATTGTTTTTGAAAGTTTTAGATAATCTTTTTCATTTATATCCATCATATTTCTATTGATACTTCAACCACATTTTATTAATCTATAAAAAAAATAAAGAAAACATTAAAATGAAAACTAAAATGTTTTTGGTTGCATTTTCAATAAACATCTTCATATTTCTTTTACCATTTTGAATATAACTTTTAATTTTTTTTAATTCAAAACCCGTTATATCACTAATTTCTTTATAACTTTTATTTTGCATAAAAAACAAATCTATGCAAAGTTTTTGCTCGTCGGGTAATTCACCAATTGCATTTTCAAGCGCATTCAACAAACTTTCACTATTATTTTTATTAAAACTTTCGTCTATATACTCTTGCAAGCCGGAGTTTTCGTTTTCAACCTGATCATTAAATCCAATATTTATTCCTTTTGCTTTATTGGATCTTAAACACATCAAACAATAATTTTTTGCAACCACATGAAGCCATGCTTTAAAGTTCTTAATTTCTTTATCGTTAAGTTCAAGAATTAATTTTTCAAATACCTGCATCACGGCATCCTTGCTTTCTTCTCGATCTTTAAGATATTTTAAAGAAATACCATACACCAGAGAGGAGTATCTTTCGTATAATTCTCCTAAATAAACCAAGTCAGCTGTTTGCTGATAAAGTTTAATAAGTTCTGTGTCAGTTTTATAATCCTTATGGTTTCTTTTAAAAAAACTCACGATAAGAAAATTGTATTATGGTTGATACATAAATAAATAGAAATGCTAATTTATTAATTTATGAATAAAACAATATTAATATATTTATAAATTGGCAAAATAAGAGATAATTTATGATCAGGTATTTTTTAATTACATATGCTACTCCGCTGGGTTATGGCAATTTATGTATTTCCGGTGAAAGATTTCCGGCTCAAGAATTTGTAAAAGAATATGTAACCAGGCAAACAGGCACAGAGCCTGTTGTGGTTATTAATGTTTTTGAATTTAAAAATGAAGAAGATTTTAAAGATTTTCAAAGGTAATAACAGTTTATCTTATTGTTTTAATTACATTTTTTTAAATAAACAATTTAATTATGTAATAATATTAAAAACTTAACATTTCAATAACTTAAATAAGTTTTTAGCTTTCTATTTTTGTACAGTAAAATTGTTCAATTCCTTTGCCCGGCCTTAAATACTTAAAATCAATTCCATTTGTTATAAGTATTATTAATTTTTTTAAAATTAAAAAACCGTCTTAAACCCGGTACCATTATTACTACTATATGAAACACAGCATAAAACGAAAATTGCAATCAGTTTTTCTGGTATTTGTATTATTTATTCTTGCTAATTGTGCTATATTTTACATTTATCTCAACAGGGTTCGAGATTATCAAAATACTTTATCAGACTTAGACAGATTAAGAATTTTAACATTAGAAACAAGAAAATATGAAAATAACTTTACGACATTTGATGTAAGGAGCAGTGATTTTATGGAAAGTGGTGTAAGCCGAAATTTAATTTTACATCACACCACCATGACCTCTTTAAAAACTTTAATTGCCAACCTGCAAAAGAATAAAGTAGTAAAAAATCAAGGTGTTATTTTCGACATGGAAAATGTAAAAGTTGCCAGTGAAGAATATAGCTCATTATTTGATAATTTATCAAAATTAGTAAGAGAGCGAGGATTTAAAGATTATGGTTGGGAAGGTCAGATGCGTAAGGCTGTTCATCAATTAGAAAATAACAGCAGCCTAAGCAAAGAAAAAATATTAACATTAAGAAGGCATGAGAAAGATTTTTTTCTTAGAAAAGATACTGCTTATGTAAATAAACTATGGGATGTTGCTCAATCACTGAGAAAATCAGTTACCGACCCTACAGATTTACAAATGTTGAATGATTACCTCAATTTTTTTGATAAGATAGTCGCTTTGGAAAAACAAATTGGGCTAGATGAGCAAAGTGGCGACAGAGGCAGAATATATAAATTAATGCAGGAAATTGACACTAAAATTACTGCCCTTCATCAAAAAATAAGTGAAAACATACGCAGTTTAGTAAATGAATCACTGTTAATAATGGCTATAGCTGCTATAAGTTTGGTTGTATTAGCGGGTATATTTGGTTTAGGTTTTGCTCATTCGCTGTCAAAACCAATAATTACTCTCGACAGTGTTGCTCAATCAGTTGTAAAAAATGGGATTCAGGAACAAGAACTAATGTTGGATTCTATCCATTCTCAAGATGAGGTAGGCAATTTGGCAAGAGACTTTAAAACTATGCTTTTGCAATTAAAAAGCCATATGATTGAAATTGATTCACAAAACGAACAATTAAAAAAAGTTGGTGAAATTGAAACGCAAAGGGTATGGGGCAGTGAAGGTTTACTTAAAATAAGTGATATTCTTCGCCAGCACAATATGGGAATGATCAGTAAGTTTAGCGAATTTATCTTTACAGTTGTTCGCCATTTAGGTGGTCATCAGGGGGCAATATATGTTGTGGAAGATTCATTAGGTACACCATCAATGGAACTAAAAGCATATTTTGCAGCCAAACAAAAAGAACAGACAACAGTTCAATATGGAGAAGGTTTAATAGGTGAGGTTTGGAGAAGAAAAGAACTTGTAGTTTTAAAAGATATTCAGATTCCAAAACAATATACTAAAGTAGCTCAGGGATTGGGTTATGCAACACCACGAACTGTAATAATTGTACCAATTACCATTGAAGAATACGTGTTGGGTGCCATGGAAATTGCATCGTTATATGATGTATCGGAGCACGAAATTAATTTTTTAAAACGTGTAGCACAACAAGTTGCTTCACATTTGGTGTTAATTAAATTAACTGACCTAAATAAAAAGTTAGTCAATACTTTAAATGAACATAGGATTTTCCCATCTCCCGAAGCTATTTCAGGTGCAACACATAATGAAATATTAGAAATGTTAAGAAGGCAACAATAAAAGTGTGTTTGACAGATTTATTTAGAATAGTAATTAAAAGAGTTCGCAATTTATTTTGCGAACTCTTTTAATTTAAAGAATAGATTTAATTAAAAATTTTTTATTGTTAAAATCGATTTCTTCTCCCGTTTTTTTTCTCAACAAGGCAATTCCGATAGGTGATTCGGCAGATATTGCGAAGTAAACTTGATTATCCAAATTAATTTTACCTGCACTTATTGAAATGAAATAAATATTATCGGAAGTAAAAACTAAACTTCCCTGTTGAACTGATATTGAAACAACATTTCTATTAATTTTTTCTAACTCAGTCTTAATTTGAAGTGCTTCTGAAAGCCGCCTTGCCGATAAGTCCTTTTCAATTTGCATCATTGCGCGGGTGGTTTCATATTTATCTCCCGCACTGCTTTTTGTATCGGAGTTAGCAGCTTCCTGTGCTGCATCCATTGCATTTTTTGCCGATTGGATTCTCAAATCAATATATTCTAAACATTTTTGATATAATTTTGATTTTATTTGATCTGTTTCAAGCATTATTATTTAATTTTTTGATCAAAATACTTCATTTGCCTTAAAAAAGAAAGTTGATCAAAATAGGTTGAACTTCTAATAATTTTATCTCCTTTAAATTTAAGAATGGTGCAGTTTTTTAAAGTATATGTTTTTCCTTTCATAAATTCGGAAAATTTATCTTCTACATTTATCATTGTTCCTGTTGAATAATATTCTATTACAGCTTCATTATCTGAATAAATGATATTTATAATATTATATTTTAGATCAGGAGATGATTTAAAATATCTTGAATAAATTTCTTTAACCCCCTTTCCTCCTACTTTAACACTGTCAAAACCTGTAGATTCAATTTTTGCATCTGTTGAGTACAAAGTCTCAAGTTCAGCAGTGTTATGGTCGTTTAAAACTTTAAAATGCTTTTCAACCAAAAATTGTTTTTGCTGACAAAAAGCAAAGTTATGTATCGACAGGAAGGTAAAAAGAGATATAAAAAAAAAAGTTTGTTTCATTTTATTAATTTATTTTTTTGACTTTTTAAACTAAATATTCAAATAAATTTTCATCTTCGTTCAATAAAGTAAAATTAATTTGAAACTTATGCAGATTAAGAATTAAATTATCAAAATCACTTTTGCTTTTATGCTCAATACCAATTAAAGCAGGGCCGGCTTCTTTATTATTTTTTTTCATATATTCAAAACGAACTATATCATCATTCGGTCCCAATACATCATTCATAAAATGTTTTAATGCTCCGGGTCTTTGAGCAAATCTGATAATAAAGTATTTTTTCAAACCCTCATATAATAGAGAACGTTCTTTAATTTCCTGCATTCTATCAATATCGTTATTCCCACCGCTGATTACACAAACAACTGTTTTACCAATAATTTTATCCTTATATTGATCTAGTGCTGCTATTGATAAAGCTCCTGCTGGTTCTACAACAATCGCTTCTTCATTATAAAGTTTTAATATGGTAGAGCAAACTTTACCTTCCGATACCAATAACATATCCGATAAAAATCTTTTACAAAAATCAAATGTAATTTTACCCACTTTTTTTACAGCCGCTCCATCTATAAATCTTTCAATTTTTTCTAACATTACAGGTTCACCGAACTCTAGTGCACGTTTCATTGAAGGAGCTCCTTCCGGCTCCACTCCTATTATTTTAGTTCCGGGAGATTTCTTATTGAAATAGTAACCCAATCCGGCAGCTAATCCTCCTCCGCCAACAGGAACAAAAACATAATCAATATCTCTTAATACATCCAAAATTTCCAAACCTACAGTTCCTTGACCTTCAATAATTTTAATATGATCAAAAGGAGGAATAAATGTTTTACCGTTCAGTGAGGTATACTCAAGAGCTTCAACAGCACATTCATCAAATGTATCTCCCACCAACACGATTTCAATATTATCCACACCAAACATTTTAACCTGATTGATTTTTTGTTTTGGGGTTATAGCAGGCATAAATACTACGCCTTTAACTTTTAATAAATTACATGAATATGCAAAACCCTGCGCATGATTGCCTGCACTTGCGCAAACAACGCCATTCTGTAATTCTTCCTTTGATAGTTGAGACAATAAATTGAATGCCCCACGAATTTTATAAGACCTTACAAGCTGGAGATCTTCTCTTTTAAAATAAATTTTGGCATTATATTTATTTGAAAGCTTTTTATTAAACTGGAGTGGCGTATTAAAAACTTCTGTTTTTATATTATTATAGGCAGATTCGATATTTAAATCTGAATAGGTTGCAAAATTTTCGGTTACCATGAAGAAATTATAAACTTGATGCTTCTGAAGATATTAAAATTGGTATTCCTGACACAACAGGATACAACAATTGTGCTTTTGAAGAAATTAGGGCATTTTTAGAATCATTTAAAACCAAATCTCCTCCACTTACCGGACAGGAAAGCAGGGGCCATATATTAAGGTTGTCTTCAGGATTAATTGAATGCAAATCTAAAAATTTCATCACTGATTCATTATTAGTATTAGAATCATACACTTTTAGATCCGGATTCTTATGTGCTTTAATGTATATGCTATCTGAAAAATTTATAAGTGGGGAAATGATGGAGGTCAACAAAGACCCAAATAATGAAATGCCTACTAAAACTTTATTTTTTAATGAAACGTATTTTAAATCTTCAGGCAACACTCCAATACCTATAAAACTGTGGTTTTGAAATTCAAAGTTTCCAAATTCTTTTTCAAAAATATGTTTATACTCATCAATAGTGTAATACCTGACATTCCATGAATTATAATCATCTTTATTTGTATCTGCTTTTGAAACATTCACAAATTTATTTCTAATACCGTTTCTATTGGGGAATTCCAGAAAGGTATACCCATTGTTCGACAATAATTGATCAATTTTAGAAAGGCAATTTAACATTCTATCCTTATGCGTATGTTGGATTACGCTATAAGACCAAATCAAATCAAATATGTTTTCTTTAAATGGAAGACTTTTTAAATCTGCTACAACTGTATAACCGCTTTTTTTATTATTTCTAAGTGTTTCCAAGCCTGCCTCGCAAAATTCCAGTCTTAAGTCAACTCCAACAGGTATATAGCCTTTATTTGCTCCTGCCAATAACCATCTACCCCAGCCACATCCAATATCAAGCATAATTCCCTTCTCTACAGGTTCAACCGGCATATTGTAAACAGGATAAGCTTTAAGTTTTCCAACTGTATCCTGGTAATGAATACCATTGGTTTGTGCTATTTGCTGTTGTACAATCCATGGCAAATTGCCGTTATAATCCGGTGGTTTAGGAGAATAATGAAGTTGTTCATAGATTTTGGTTCTGTCAAATTCAATATCCTGCTCTTTATAATTCATAATTTTAATGCGGTATTTATCTTAGGCTAGTTATTACTTTTTAACATTTTCACTAACATTGGAAAATTCCCCTATAAGTTCTAATAAGTCAGGGTCTTCCATTCTTTTTTTATGATCAGCAATAATAAGAAAACGTTGATACATTTTATCTATTTCTGATTTTTCAAATTTATATCCCAAAAGTTCTATACGATGGCGAAGAGCTGCACGGCCGCTTCTGGCAGTTAAAACGATTGAAGCCGCAGATACACCTACATCTTGTGGATTCATGATTTCATAAGTTTCTGCATTTTTTAAAACACCATCTTGATGAATACCTGATGAATGAGCAAAAGCATTTGCTCCCACAACTGCTTTATTGGCCTGAACCGGCATACCCATTAAATCTGAAACCAAACGGCTTGTAGGATAAAGCAATTTAGAATTAATATTAGTATAAAAACCAAGATCGCTATGAGTTTTCATTATCATCACTACCTCTTCCAAAGCTGTATTTCCTGCTCTTTCACCAATTCCATTTAATGTACATTCAATTTGCCTGGCACCGTGCATTATAGCTGCAATACTATTTGCAGTTGCTAACCCTAAATCATTGTGGCAATGTGCTGAAATAGTTGCTTTATGCACATTTGATACATTTTCAAAAATATATTCTATTCTTTTCGCGTAATGTTCCGGTAAGCAATATCCGGTTGTATCGGGTATGTTTACTACAGTTGCACCTGCTTTTATTACTGCTTCAACAAGTATTGCTAAAAATTCTAAATCTGCTCTACCTGCATCTTCGGCATAAAATTCAATATCTTCAACAAAGGTTTTAGCGTATTTAACGGTATCAACAGCGATTTCTAAAATTTTTTCCCTGGTAGAATTAAATTTATGTTGTATATGAAGATCTGAAGAACCGATACCCATATGAATTCTCTTTCTTTTCGCATATTCAAGTGAACGCGCTGCTATTTCTATATCTTCCCTTTTAGCTCTTGATAAAGCACAAATGACCGGTTCAGAGATAGATTTTGAAATTTGCACAATTGAATTAAAATCTCCGGGACTTGAAATAGGAAAACCCGCTTCAATAATATCAACACCTAGCAGTTCAAGTTGTTTGGCAACAATAATTTTTTCTTCAGTTGTTAACTGGCAGCCGGGTACTTGTTCGCCATCTCTAAGGGTAGTATCGAAAATTTCAATTTTTTGACTCATGGAGACTTAATTTATGGTGAATAGATTTTGAAATTTATGATTTTGATGTAAATAAAACGCCTTCCCTGTTTGGAGGAAGGCGTTTTATTTCAAATATATTAAACACTTATCCTCCGACGTACCTAATAATAATAATATTCTTAATAAAAATGATTAGATTCTTATTAAGCAGGTTAGCAAGGATAATATGTAAATTCGTGCTTTTCATTATTTTATTTTCAAATATAAAACAAAAAAATATTATACAAAAAAATATTTAAAAAATTAATTCATTTCTATTTTAAAATAAAAAAGAATATTAGCTAATATTTAAATTTTTAAAGGCTTTCAACAACTTTTGTTCCCATACTTTCAGTATTTAAAATTTTATCGGAAAGTGTAAGTGCATCAGCAATGTCTTTTGTTCTAAAACCATCTTTAAGAACTTTTTCAATAGCTTTAATAACATTTTCGGATTCTTCTTTTAAACCAAAAGAAATATCAAGCATTAGGGCAACTGATAAAATTGATGCTAATGGATTAGCCAATCCTTTTCCTGTAATATCGTGAGCAGAGCCATGGATAGGTTCGTATAGGCCGACTCCATCTCCAATTGATGCAGAAGCCAGCATCCCCATCGAACCTGCAATTTGCGAAGCCTCATCTGTTAAAATATCTCCAAATAAATTTCCGGTTACTACTACGTCAAAAGCATTCGGGTTTTTAATTAAAAGCATCGCGGTTGAGTCAACAAATTGGTGTTCAACTTCTACTTCAGGATATTGTTTTGCAACTTCCTGTATTACTTCGCGCCACAACCTACTACTTTCCAATACATTGGCTTTATCGACAGAAGTTACTTTCCTTCTTCTTGTCATTGCTGCTTTAAATGCTTTATGAGCAATTCTCTCTACTTCATATCGTGAATAAATCATTGTATCAAAAGCAGTATTTCCTTCTTCTTTTCTTCCTCTTTCCCCAAAATAAACATCTCCTGTCAATTCTCGAAAAAATAAAATATCTGCTCCTTTTAAAATTTCAGGTTTAATGCTTGATGCTCCCAGTAATTCATCAAACAGTTTTATAGGACGTAAATTTGCATATAAACCTAGTTCTTTACGCATTTTTAATAAACCTTGTTCCGGTCGTACTTTTGCAGACGGGTCATTGTCATATTTCGGATGGCCAACTGCTCCAAATAAGATGGCATCCGAATTTTTCATTTTTATTAAACTTTCATCAGGCAGAGGATTACCTGAAAGCTCTATTGCTTCGTGGCCTATAGTTGCTATGTCGTATTCAAATTGATGACCAAACTTATTGGCAATTTTTTCAAGGACCTTTTTACCTTCTTTTGTAACCTCTTTACCTATGCCATCGCCGGGGAGAATGAGAATTTTTTTATTCATTGATATTTTTTTATTAATTTTTAATCCAACCAAAAGTAAAACATATTGAATGAGCAGTAAAACGAAACTCTGAATCAGAACCATTTCCACTAACTTTAATTTTCTGAAATTTATATTCTAATTTATATTCCTTATTTCCCTTATCAAGTTTTATCCCCCCTCCAATGTGAAACCCACTATAATTTGATGAAATATTACTTTCATTAAAGGTATTTGACAAACCATTTCTATTAGCATTTAACATGAAATAACCACCTCCAAACAAATAAGGAGAAAACTTTCGTGGTAATAATATATATTTTATACTCAAAGGGAATTGAACTAAATTTAAATTGAAATTAGATCGATTTAAATATGGATAAGTAGTGTTTAAGGAATTACTATTTTTTATATTTAAAGATAAAATACTTGCTCCAACCTCAACCAAAAAATTTCTGTGAATAGGGTCTACATGTGATATAAAAAAACCAAATTCAGAAGCGAATGATGAAATTTTATAAGATTTAGAATAATAATAATAATTATAAGTATCAGGAGAATTGACATTTAAAATGATTGGAAAATATCCTGCTTTAAATCCAAAAATTATTTTATTTCGTTGAGGAATATATTTATAAGTCATATCCTTCATACAAATATTATAACTTGTAGCAATACTTTCTATGTCCTTTTTATAAAAATGTAATTTATCAAGACTCTTATTTGTAGGGGGGCAATTGTTGAATGTGGTTTTTAATATATTAATATAATTACCTTTAGTAGCAAATTTACCATTACTATTGGTTATAAAAGTTTCTCCGATAAGCTCAAGAGTATTTTTATTGTCATCTAAAAAAAATTGAGGCTTTCCCTCTTTACCTTTTCGATAATAACAATTTACAGCTCCATTAACCAAAACCTGTAGGAACACATATATAGAATCATTTTCTATTAAAATTTTTTTAGAAACGAACTTTTTGTGATTTTCTAATTCATATCCATCTATTTGACCGGGATAGTAAATGATAGACTTTTCTGATTTTACTTTTTTAAAAGTACACTTTATAGCATTGATTCTATCAGATTTTATTTTAATTAAACCATAGGCGGTATCTCCTTTAATAAAAACTTTACCTTTAATATAATCCTGTGAAAATGAGGCAGTCGTAAATAAAATAAAACAAAATATTAATATGGTTTTTTTCATAAGGTATGTTCAAGGTCAAATTGCCTCACTTCCTCATTTAAATTTATTAAGTAATCAATATCATCATAGCCATTCATTAGGCAAGATTTTTTGTAAGGATTTATATCAAAAGACTGACTATGACCGTTTTCAAGAGAAATTGTCTGATCTTCGATATTCACTATAATTTGAGTATTGTGTTTCTTTTCAATTTCAATAAAAATTTCTTTTAAAAATTCGTCCGAAACTACAATTGGTAAAACTGCATTATTCAAAGCATTATTTTTAAATATATCAGCGAAGAAGCTTGAAATAACAACTTTAAATCCATAATCGTGAATTGCCCATGCAGCATGTTCGCGGCTGCTACCCATTCCAAAATTTTTGCCTGCAACTAAAATTTTCCCTGAGTATTGGAGATTATTTAATACAAAGTCTGTTTTAGGTTTATTATTGTTATCGAATCTCCAATCTCTAAAAAGATTTTCACCAAATCCTTCTCTTGTCGTTGCTTTTAAAAATCGGGCGGGGATAATTTGATCCGTATCTATATTTTCTATTGGCAATGGTACTGCCGTGGAAACAAGTGTTGTAAATTTTTCTTTCATTATAAAATATTTTAAATAATTTTTAACTCTTTTAAATCAAATTCAAAACTTGGTAATAATTTATAATTTCCTATTGTTTTATCAAATCCTGTAATAACTTGAACTTCCTTTTCAGCTTGATAAACATATATTGTTTCTGAATAAGGGTCTATTAACCAGGTCATTTTACATCCATTTTGCATCCACTCATCAGTTACTTTCTTTTGAAGATCCTGAAGTTCATCAGAATCAGATTTCAATTCTATAATAAAATCCGGACAAAGAGGAGGAAATTTAATTTTTTCTATTTTTCCTAAAGATTCCCACCGATTAATTTCAACCCAAGCAGAGTCAGGAGATCTGACTGCTTTATTTGGTAAAAGAAAAGCTGTTGACGAATCAAAAACTTTCCCAAGCTTATATTTTTTATTCCAAAGTCTTAATTGTAAATTAATTTCTGAATTTATATTGCCTGTTTCTCCACCTGTATTTGCCATAATAATAATCCTTCCATCAGAATCCCTTTCAAATTTCAAGTTTGGATTGTCCATACAAAAAATATAAAAATCTTCATCTGTAAAGTGTAAATGCTTAGTTGATAAAGTAATTGGTTCCATAATTTTAAAGCTTAAAATCTTTATATAGTCAATTAAATTTATACAAACTCTCTCACGTCCCCCACCTTCCCTGTAATTGCAGCTAATGCGGCTGTTAAAGGACTTGCTAAAAAGGTACGTGATTGTGGCCCTTGGCGGCCTTCAAAATTTCTGTTAGAAGTAGAAACACAATATTTTCCGGCAGGTATTTTATCTTCATTCATGCCAAGGCAGGCTGAGCATCCCGGTTCTCTCAATTCAAAGCCTGCAGCTTCAAAAATTTTATCTAAACCTTCTAATCGTGCCTGATTTTCAACTTGTTTTGATCCCGGTATAACCCACACTTCTACATTTTCTGCTTTGTTTTTTCCTTTAACAAAATCTGCCACTAAACGTAAATCTTCGATACGTGCATTTGTGCAGCTTCCAATAAAAACATAATCTATAGCTTTCTCCAACAACTTACTTCCTGCTTCTAAACCCATATAAGTCAATGAATTAATAAAGGAAGAGTGTTCAGTTATGTCTTTAAGTTCTTCGATGGTTGGAATCCGATCATTAATTTTTATTCCCATTCCCGGATTTGTACCATAAGTGATCATGGGTTCAATTTCTTCAGCCTTAAAAGTTAATATTTTATCGAATTCAGCACCTTGGTCGGTTTTAAGCTTTTTCCATTGCTCAATTAAATTATCAAGCTTTTCTCCTGCAGGAGAAAATTTTCTACTCCTTATATACTCAAAAGTTTTTTCATCAGGGGCAATTAAACCACCTCTTGCACCCATTTCAATACTCATATTACAAATTGTCATCCTGGCTTCCATGCTTAAATCACGAATTGTATCACCTGCATATTCTACAAAATATCCAGTGGCACCTGAAGCTGAAATTTTAGAAATTATATATAAAATAATATCTTTTGAAAGAACACCTTTAGTTAATTTACCATTGATTTCAATCTTCATTTTTTTAGGCTTGTATTGTAAAATACATTGAGTACCCAAAACCATTTCAACTTCACTGGTACCAATTCCAAAAGCTACATTGCCAAATGCTCCATGTGTAGATGTATGACTGTCTCCGCAAACTATAGTCATTCCCGGAAGTGTTAAACCTAATTCAGGACCTATAATATGTACAATTCCTTGGAAAGGGTGACCTAAATCATATAATTCTACTTCGAATTCAGCACAATTTTTTCTTAATGTTTCAACCTGATGCCTGGATAATGCGTCTTTAATAGGCATGAGTTGATTTTTTGTTGGCACATTATGATCGGGGACAGCAGTAGTTCTTTTAGTATTAAATACCTTTAGCCCTCGTTTCCTTAAACCATCAAAAGCTTGTGGAGAAGTAACTTCATGAATAAAATGACGATCTATAAATAAAGCGTCCGGGTATCCATCTTGTTTTTTTACGACATGACTATCCCAGATTTTATCAAATATTGTTAGTGGCATAAAATTAAAATTGAGTATTAAAAATATAGTGTAAATCTACTTAAGATAAATACACTAATTAAAAAGAAATAAAAAGCCCCAACATTCAAATGAAAATTGGGGATATAATATTTATTTATTTTCAGGCCTTAATTTTCTAACAGCGGCACCTGCGCGCCACATTTCGGATTCTCTTAATTCTTTTAACTCTACTTCCAATTTCTCTCTATAATCAGGCTGACTATTTAAATCAATAGATCGTTGAGATTCTTTTCCGTCTTTAACAGAATTATATAAATCGTTAAAAACAGGTAGAGTTGCATCTTTAAATTTTTTCCACCAATCCAATGCTCCTCTTTGAGCAGTAGTAGAGCAATTGGCATACATCCAATCCATTCCATTTTCAGCAACCAATGGCATTAAGCTTTGCGTTAATTCTTCAACTGTTTCATTAAAAGCTTCTGAAGGTGAGTGACCATTTTTACGTAACACTTCATATTGAGCGGCGAATATTCCTTGAATTGCACCCATCAAAGTTCCTCTTTCACCTGTTAAATCTGAATAAACTTCCATTTTGAAATTTGTTTCAAATAGATATCCGGATCCAACACCAATACCTAAAGCAATTGCGGTATTTCTTGCTTTACCTGTTGCATCCTGAAAAATAGCAAAACTTGAATTTAATCCTTTTCCTGCTAAAAATAATCTTCTTAAAGATGTCCCGGAGCCTTTTGGAGCTACAAGTATTACGTCTATATCTTTAGAAGGTATGATTCCTGTTTGTTCTTTAAAAGTAATCCCGAACCCATGCGAAAAATATAAAGTTTTTCCCGGAGTTAAATAAGGTTTAATTACAGGGAATAAAGATATTTGACCTGCATCTGAAAGTAAAAATTGTATTATAGTACCTTTATCAGCCGCTTCTTCAATTTCGAATAAAGTTTTACCCGGAACCCATCCATCTGCAACTGCCTTATCCCATGTTTTAGAATTTTTACGTTGGCCTACGATAACATTGAAACCATTGTCACGTAAATTTAAAGCCTGACCCGGTCCTTGAACTCCATAACCAATAATAGCTATGGTTTCGCTTTTAAGAACTTCTTTTGCTTTTTCCATTGGGAACTCATCACGAGTAACCACGTCTTCTTCGACGCCACCGAAATTAATTTTTGCCATAATAATGTTTGATTGTCAATAAATATGAAAGTGGATAATTGAATTAATATTTGTATTTACCGGATAATTCGTAATAAACTTCTGTACTAGGGTAATAAGTTGCTTTTTCTACTTCAATAAGTTTTTCCAATTGATGTTTTACTTTTTCCATCATATCAGTAGTTGTATAAATAATTAAAACTGCTATTCCCTGCCGAAAATCATCTTCAACTTCCATTGCAGATAATTTCTTTATTCTTATCCTTCTTCTATTTAAAACATTTATAATTCTATTTAAAATTGAAAAATTATTGTCTGACAAAATTTCCAAAGTGAAATCTGATTTCATAATTTAATATTAATTTTTGGGAATTTCTAAAAGTATATCGGATACACTTGCACCTGCAGGAACCATTGGAAAAACATTTTCTTCTTTTTCAACAATTACTTCTAAAAAATATGGGGTTTTAGCATCAAGCATTTCTTTTAAAGAACTTTGCAAATCTTCTCTATTCTCAACCTTTTTGGCCGGAATATCATAGGCTTCAGCTATTTTACAAAAATTTGGATTAACCATTTCAGTGAAAGAATATCTTTTATCATGAAAAAGTTGTTGCCATTGTCGAACCATTCCTAAAAAACTATTATTCAAAATTACAATTTTAACAGGAATTTTATATTGCATAATGGTTCCCAACTCTTGAATTGTCATTTGATATCCTCCATCACCAATTATAGCAACAACTTGATTATCCGGTGCACCTAATTTTGCTCCCATAGCAGCAGGCAAAGCAAAACCCATTGTACCGGCACCTCCTGAAGTTACATTTGTTCTTGGATTTTTAAATCTATAATAGCGCGAAGCTGTCATTTGATGTTGGCCTACATCAGTAACCAAAACAGCTTCTCCATTAGTAATATTAGATAAATGATTAATTACCTCACCCATCTTAATTTTTCCATCTTTAGGGAAAAAATCTTTATCAATAATTTTTTCTTTTTCAATTCGGTTTAGGGCTTTAAACGATTCAATCCAATCTGCATGATTATTTGGATTACACATTTTAATAAGTTCAATTAAAGCTTCCTTAGCATCTGCATTTACAGGTACATCCGCCTTCTTAATTTTATTTATTTCTGCTTTATCAATATCAATATGTATGATTTTAGCCTGAGGTGCGTATTTAGAAACATTACCTGTTACACGATCATCAAATCGCATTCCAATTGCAATTAATACATCGCATTCATTAGTATTTACATTTGGTCCATAATTTCCATGCATTCCTAAATACCCAACATAGTTGTCATGGTTTGTTGGAATGGAGCCAAGTCCTAATAAAGTACAGCCTACAGGAATATTTGTTTTTTCGGAAAATTGAATAAGTTCCGGGCCGGCTTCTGAAAGTAATATACCTTGCCCTGCAAGTATGAAAGGCTTTTTAGCCGTATTAATTAATTTAGCAGCCTCTTCTATTTGTTGTAATTGAAGTACAGGCTTTGGCTTGTAAGTACGTATTGACTCGCATTTATTATAATTAATCGCGTCAGTTAACTCATTCTGAGCATTTTTGGTAATATCAACTAATACGGGTCCATGCCTTCCGGTTTTAGCAACATGAAATGCTTTAGCAATAGCATCCGGAATATCTTTTGCTTCTGTAACCTGAATATTCCATTTAGTAACCGGTAAAGTAGTATTAATTACATCTGTTTCCTGAAAAGCATCTGTGCCTAATAAATGGGCTGCTACCTGACCGGTAATACAAACCAAAGGGGTAGAATCAATTAGTGCATCAGCCAAACCTGTTACAAGGTTCATCGCTCCCGGGCCCGATGTTGCAAATACAACACCTACTTCACCCGATACCCTTGCAAAACCCTGAGCTGCATGAATTGCCCCTTGTTCATGCCTAACTAAAATATGAGTTAATTTTTCCTTGTAGCCATATAACGCATCATAAATTGGCATTATAGCTCCACCGGGGTAACCGAAAATAGTTTTAACCCCTTCCTCAATTAAACATTTTAATAAAGTTTCTGAACCTGTAATTTGTTTTACTTTCTGAGGAACAAAAGGATGTGGCTCCGGTTTACTTGGCATTATGTTATTTTGAGATTCGTTTTTTGAAGAGTTTAACATAAATTCATCATTTAAATGTTATATTTCATCTGTTACACAGCCTTGATCAGCCGGTTTAACACATTGTGCATATTTAAAAAGTACTCCTTTTTTAACTCGTAATTCAGGCTGTATCCAATTTTTTCTTCTTTCCTCTATTATTCTATTTTCCACTATAAGATTAATAGAATTTTTTTCGACATCTATTTCAATAATATCATCCTCCTCTACCAAAGCTAATAACCCGCCTGCAAAAGCTTCCGGGGTTATATGACCAACTACAAAGCCATGAGTTCCACCTGAAAACCTTCCATCAGTAATTAATGCAACAGTTTTACCTAAGCCTGTACCCATTATTGCTGATGTCGGTTTTAACATTTCAGGCATACCCGGTGCTCCTTTAGGACCAACATATCTTATAACAACAACATCGCCGGGTTTAATTTTACCGGTATAAATT
Source organism: Spirosomataceae bacterium (assembly GCA_965248855.1). Classification (GTDB taxonomy): domain Bacteria; phylum Bacteroidota; class Bacteroidia; order Cytophagales; family 172606-1; genus CBDFKQ01. Next base: position 53,347 of record CBDFKQ010000013.1, read on the forward strand.
CCATCAATTAAATCAAATTCACCATTAAAAACCCTTGCAGGGCCTTTAAATAAATTACCTTCTTTACCTGATATTTTTGCAACAGAACCTTTCTCAGCCAGGTTTCCATATAATATCTGTATATGACCGGTAGCTTTAATTGGATTTTCCAATGGTCGGATTATTTCTTGATCCTGAAAATTTATTGAAGGTACATCTTTTAGATTTTCTCTAATTGTTTTTCCTGTACAGGTTATACACTCTCCATTTAACAAACCTTTTTCTAATAAATATTTCATTACCAATGGCACTCCACCAATTTTATGCAAATCTTCCATCAAAAATTTACCGGAAGGTTTTAAATCAGCTAATACCGGTGTTTTATTTGATATTTTCTGAAAATCATCCTGAGTAACTTCAATACCAACCGATTTTGCTATTGCAATCATATGCAAAACGGCATTTGTAGAACCACCCAATATAGTAATAATTGTAAGAGCGTTTTCAAATGCTTCACGCGTCATTATATCGGATGGCTTAAGATCAATTTCCAGTAAGTGCCTGATTGCTTTTCCTGCTCTCTCACATTCTTGTTCTTTTTCTATTCCTAAGGCCGGATTTGAAGAGCTATAAGGTAAACTCATCCCTAATGCCTCAATGGCCGATGACATTGTATTGGCAGTATACATTCCTCCACAAGCTCCCGCACCGGGGCAGGCATGTTGAATTATCCCTTTAAAATCTTCCGGAGTAATATTTCCGGTCATTTTTTTTCCTAATGCTTCAAAAGCGGAAACGATATTCAAAGTTTCTCCTTTCCAATGCCCCCCTGCAATACTTCCACCATATACCATTATTGCAGGTCTGTTTAATCTACCCATTGCCATTACTGAGCCGGGCATATTTTTATCACAACCTACCACTGCAATCACTCCATCATAATATTGACCCGCTACAACTGTTTCGATAGAATCTGCTATAATATCTCTTGAAACTAGAGAATAACGCATACCTTCTGTACCATTAGTAATACCATCACTAATGCCTATTGTATGAAACATTAAGCCAACTAAATCGTTTGCCCAAACAGCTTCCTTTACTTTTTTAGCCAAATCATTCAAATGCATGTTGCAAGTGTTACCATCAAAACCTGTACTCACCACACCAACCTGAGCTTTTTTCAAATCATCTTCGGTTAATCCAATACCATATAGCATGGCTTGTGATGCCGGTAATGTAGAATCTTGAGTAATTGTCTTACTATATTTATTTAATTCAATATTAACTTGACTTTGAGACATTTAAATATTTTTATAACTATTATGAATAAAAAAACGCCTTCCCGCTTATCGGAGGAAGGCGTTTTTGATTTTAAATATCATTAACTCATCCCCCTTTTGGAAAGGACACATTTAGCCCAATAATTAGAATGAGAGTAATAGCCCAATTCAATTCGGAAATTTTATCGCTTAAAGAACTGTTTATTTTATATTTCCACATAAATTCAAAATGATGCTCAAACTTAAGGACAGAAAAACAATCTTCCAAAAATTTTGTAAAAATTATTTTTACAAAATAAAATTTTAATAAATCAATCAACTTAGATTATTTAATTGGTTTTATTAAAATTTTAAGTTTTCATTTGGATTTTTATCTAAAAAATAAAAAAATATACTAATATCTTTTTACTGATATTAGTATATTCATAAAAATAATTTACACTCATTTACCTCTTATTTATAATTAATAAATTAAAACGCAAATTTAATTAGCATAAATTTTATTTTTCTTTCCTAAATATGGTACCCAATCTTCATCCAAATTTCCTGAGAAGTCACGTAAAAACATTATAAATGAAGGTTTGAAAGGCTTTTGACCTACAGTAAATCCTGCCTCTTCAGGCGTACAATCGCCTTTTTTAGAATTACACGCTTTACATGCAGTTATTAAATTATCCCAAGTTGATTTTCCTGAACGCGATTTAGGTAAAACATGATCTAATGTTAAATCGTCGTTAGTACCACAATATTGACAACGGTTTCCATCGCGTTTAAAAACATTCTGCCTATTGAGCATTACCCCTTTATAAGGTAAATTAACATATTTAAAAAGTCGGATGATGGATGGAAGTGGGTATGACGAAGTTACAGTACGCAATAAGCGTCCTTTATTTTCTGAGATTAATTCTGCTTTATTTAGAAAAACTAAAATAAAAGCTTTTTGAACACTGCAAACGGTAAGTGCAGAATAATCTTGATTTAAAATTAACACTTTCTTACTCATAAAATTTTAAATTTATCAGAATAATAGTCTCTCATACAACAAAAGAATTTCATTCCTACACATTCAAATCTATATTTTTTTTATTAATTGCTAATTTATTCCAATGATTATTTAAGTATTCGTTTAATACTGTGCAGCAAATGTGAATATTCTTTTCTTTCATTACACCAAATACCAATTTCATCCAAGTTATTGATTTTTACCTTACTGCTTGCATGAATTATTTTATCATTGTCTAATAAAATTCCTACATGAATTATTTTACCATCCTTATTATTAAAAAAAGCCAAATCTCCGGGAAGTCTTTTTGGAAAATCTATCTTATAACCTTGTTTAATCTGGTCACTTGAGTCTCTTTTTAAATTATAACCGGAAAATGAAAAAACTTGTTGAGTAAAACCTGAACAATCAATTCCAAAAATACTTCTTCCACCCCATAAATAAGGCGCATTTAAATATTTTAAGCAAATTTCTTTTAGAAATGAAAAGTCTTTACAACCGTTAATTTCCAAAGGTTGTAAATCTGTTTTCCATTTTTCCTTTTCCAAATAAAAAAAATTTTCAGATGCGTTTCTGCTGTAAAGTGGTAAGCTACTCCCCAATACTATTGGAAAATTAAATTTCTCAAAAAATACATTTTGAGAAATTTCAATTGTTTTAAAAGTTTTATCAATTGTAATTTTTTCGAACTCTTCTTTACTTAATTTGGCATGTTGAAATTTGTCTATCCATCCCTCGTAGCCATCGCCCGGTAATCTTACTTTTAACCAACGCTCTTCTTCTTTTATTATCGAATATATTTCTCCAAATAAAAGTTGGGTTACCATTTCACTTTTATCAGAATTTTCTAATCTGACAGGTATAATACTGAGTTTTGAAATACCGTACATATTTTTAATCTCTATCCAAATCGCGTTTTATATCTTTTTGTTTAATATCCTCCCTTTTATCATACAGTTTTTTACCTTTTGCCAAAGCAATTTCTATTTTTGCAAAACCCCAATCATTGATAAAAAGCCTGGTCGGTATTATTGTTAGTCCTTGGTTTTTTAATTCGAGTTCTAGTCTTTTCAACTCTTTTTTATTTAACAAAAGTTTTCTATCCCTTACAGGGTTATGATTATAGTGTGTTCCTTGTTCGTACGGTGAAATGTGTAATTGCCTGGCATACAATTCATTATTTAAAAACAAGCAAAATGAATCTTGCAAATTTATTCTTCCTTCCCTTATTGATTTTATTTCAGTTCCGCTCAATACTAAACCTGCAACATATGTATCCAAAAATGAATATTCGAATGATGCACGGCGATTGCGGATATCTATTTTTTTAGCAAACCTCTCCTTTTTATCTTTAGCCATACAATTTAAATTTAATCAAAATTATAAATTTCTTTTTAATTTGAATAATTAAGTGAATTCTCTTAAAATAATCATGTCTATTTATAATTCGTATGAGATACATGACAATTAAAAAATTAAATTGCGATTAAAATGTAAGCCCGAAAATTATAAAACGTAAAAAAAGTTTCATCGCATGCAATTAGAAAAAGAAATTCACAGTCCTTTTAGAAATGAAAAGCACAAAGCGGGAGTAAATATTATTTATACAGGAAATTGGTTTAGCAGTATTGTTGCCGGTATTTTGAAAAAACATGGAATTACAATGCAGCAATATAATATTTTAAGAATAATTAAAGGGGCTGCACCAAAACCTGTAACTATAAAATATATCCGCGAAAGAATGCTGGAAAAAATGTCGGATGTATCAAGAGTTGTTGATAAAATTAATGATAAAAAATGGATTGAAAGGAAGGAAAGGGTTTCTGACAGAAGAAATGTTGATATTTCAATTACCTTAAGTGGAATTGACAAGCTAAATGAAATTAAAGAAAGTATTGAGTCGGTTGATAAGGTAATAGAAAATTTAAATAAGGAAGAAATAGAACAATTAAATTTTCTCTTGGATAAGCTAAGAGGTTAAAAATTATTTAATAACAAATTACAACCCCTGATATCAGAATTATCCAACCTGCCTAAAATTTTGAATTGATTATTATCTGTAATTAAGCCAATATCTTTTGTTTCAATAAAAGCACACGAATCTACATTCGCCAGGTCAATTATATTTAATCCACCGGTTTTATTTTTCTTATTATAAGAGAATGGATCATTAATATCTCGAATAAAAACTTTCATTGAATTAGGTGTGACAAAAAGCCCATCTTCACCTGAATATGCCTGCGATAATAATTCCGTCATACCATATTCGGAATGAATATTTTTGACATTTAGTTTTTCTTGCAAAACATGATGAATCTCTTCTCTAATCATTTCCTTTCTCCTGCCTTTCATTCCGCCGGTTTCTATAATAATAATATCTTTAAGGTCTATAGAAAATAGTTCGGCAAAATTTAATAAAGCAAAAGTTACACCTATTAAAACTATTTTTTTATTTTGATTTCTTAGAAAAATTAATTTTTCTTCTAGTTTTTCTAAATCATTTAAATAAAAACCGGAATGGGTTGATTTGGACTCTTTAATAAAATGATCAACCATATAAACTAAGGAAGAATTTCCTCTTTCGAGATAGGAAGGCAACAAAGCCAAAAAGATATATTCATCTAATTTTCCATAAAAATTATAGAAAATATTTTCACTCACTTTTTTATAAAAGTTTAAGTCTTTTACAAAGTGTTTACTGGCAATTTCTCCGGTAGTTCCACTGCTTTCAAATACAAGTTGAACATCATCCTCACCGGCATTACTGACTACTGTATGAAATTTAAAAAATTCAATTGGCAAAAAAGGAATATCTTCAAGATTTATTACTTTATCAATATTGATATTTAGATATTTGATATAGTTTTTATAAACAATATTATTCTCAGCCTGATATTGAAAAAGTAAAACTGCCTGTTCTTTAAAATAGTTTGATGAATTACTCTTAAATAAATCTTCCTTAAACTTATTTGTAAAATCTTTTTCCAAAATAAAAGACTGATGTTATATAAATATTTATTTATTTGCGTTACAAATTTAGAAAGAAAAATTAAAGAGTTTATAAGATGATTAAGTATCCATTTATATCTGTTATTATATTATTGCTTTTGCTTTGCAATGGGTGCAATTTTACTCCTACTTTTGATGTAACTCCAACAATTACATTCAAAAGTATTGGCATTTACAAAGTTTTGGATAAGCAACGCAATAAAGTTTCTAATATTAAATATTATTATGATTCAATTCCAATTACTCTTCAATATCAGGATGGTGATGGTGATTTGGGTTTAGATTCAACAGATAAAAGAGACTCATTAAACTTTGACGGCAGCATAAATTACCACTATAATAATTATCATATAAAAATGTATAAAAAAGTAATAGGTACATACATCCCTGTATTTTTTACCGGTACGTCAGGATCAGTTTATGGCTTTGATGAAACATTTCCTGCGTTAACAAATAGAGACAGGCTAACTGCTATAAAGGGAAACTTACAACATTATTTAATAATTTATGATCAATCTAAAATATCGGCTCAAGTAGGTGATACTATTAGATACAAAATTTATATTGAAGACAGGCAACTACATAAAAGTAATGAAATAACTACAAGTGATATTGTAATTATTGACTATGGGGTTTAATTTCAATAAATTTTTAAAAACTGTTTTGGATTACTTTCAAGCATAATTTCATAAACAGTGTCAAATATTTCCTCAACGTTGGGTTTAGAAAAATAATCACCGTCAGAAGCGTATGCAGGCCTATGCTCTTTTGCAGTTAAGGTTTTCGGTGAACTGTCAAGGTATTTATAAGCGTTTTGAATTTCAAGCACTTCCCTCATCATAAAGGCTGTTGCTCCTCCGGGCACATCTTCATCTAAAAATAATACCCTGTTTGTTCTTTTTATTGATTCTAAAATGGAATGTTTAATGTCAAAAGGCAATAAGGTTTGCACATCAATTACTTCACAATTAATACCTGCGTCTTCATGTAATTGATTAGCTGCATCCAATGCAATTTTACACATTGAACCATATGTAACAATAGTTATATCATTTCCTTCTCTTAAGGTTTCGGGAATACCTATTGGCACACAAAATTCACCGATATTTGAAGGTAATTTTTCTTTAAGTCTATACCCGTTCAAACATTCAATAATTAAAGAAGCATCATCAGACTTTAACATGGTATTATAAAAACCTGCAGCTTGTGTCATATTTCTGGGTACTAATACATATATTCCTCTTAAGGCATGAATAATAGTCCCTAATGGAGAACCTGCATGCCAAGTTCCTTCTAATCTATGTCCACGTGTTCTAATAATTAAAGGTGCTTTCTGTCCGCCTTTTGTTCTATATTGTAAACACGCCAAATCATCTGAAAGAATCTGAATTGCATATAAAAAATAATCTAAGTATTGTATTTCAGCAATTGGTTTTAATCCGCGCAATGCTGCTCCAATACCCTGACCAATAATTGTACATTCACGAATACCTGTATCTGTTATTCTTAATTCTCCAAATTTTTCTTGCAAACCGGCAAACGCCTGATTAACATCACCAATTTTACCAACATCCTCACCTATAGCAAATATTTTAGGATCGCGTGTGAACATTGCATCAAAACATGCACGCATAATGTCCTTTCCATCAATATATGGAGAATCTTCTTCATAAATAGCTAATACAGGCTTTACTAATAATGCTGATTCGTCAGATTCGCTATAAATATGTGAACTATAGTCATTTTTACTTTTATTGGTTATATTTTCCAACCAAAGTTTAATATCTTTTTTAACAGGTAAATTTTCATTACGTATATAACGCATTGTTCTTTTTATGGTTCGCACAATATCCTGGCGCAATGGATGTATTATTTTAGAAAAATCATTTTTTAGATTAACAATTTTTTCATTTGTATAAGATTGTTTAATAACCTCGTCTAACAAACTTAATGCAGTTAAGAAATCGGGTTTAATAGCTAAATTAAAATCTTCCCATGCTTTATTTCTTGCATCCCGAGCTCTATCTTTTGATTGAACTTCGATAATATTCAATTCTTCTTCTGTGGCTAAATCATTTTCAATCATCCATTTCCGCATCTGAGGGATACAGTCAAACTCTTCTTCCCAAGTTAAACGATCTTTTGATTTATATCTTTCATGAGAGCCGGAAGTTGAATGACCTTGAGGCTGAGTCATTTCTAAAACATGAACCAACACAGGAACGTGTTCTTCTCTGGCAATGATTGAAGCTTTTGCATAAGTATTACATAAGTCAATATAATTCCATCCCTTAACTCTAAAAATTTCAAAACCTTTTTCGTTTTCATTTCTTTGAAAACCGGATAAGATTTTAGAAATATCACTTTTTGTAGTTTGGTATTCTGATGGAACAGAAATTCCATAATCATCATCCCATACGGAAATAATTACCGGAATTTGTAAAACACCTGCAGCATTAAAGGCTTCAAAAAACATCCCTTCGGAGGTTGAAGCATTACCTATTGTGCCCCATGCAACCTCATTTCCATTATTTGAAAATGTATTCAAATATGCCAATTCCTTATTTTCTCTATAAAGTTTAGAAGCGTAAGCTAAACCAATTAATCGAGGCATTTGTGCAGCTGTGGGAGATACATCAGCGCTTGAATTTTTAATTGAAAGTAAATCCTTCCAATTTCCTTTTGCATCTAACATTCTTGTAGCAAAATGACCATTCATCATCCTTCCTGCAGTTGCAGGATCTGCTTCAACATCTGTATGTGCATAAAGTTGAGCAAAATATTGTTCTAAGGTTAATTCACCAATTGCAAACATAAATGTTTGGTCGCGGTAATATCCTGATCTTATATCCCCTTTTTTAAATTCTCTTGCCATTGCCAGCTGAGCGATTTCTTTTCCATCACCAAAGATTCCAAATTTTGCTTTACCCATAAACACTTCTTTTCTACCCAACAAACTTGCAAATCGGCTTTCACACGCTATCCTATAATCTTTTAAGATTTCCTCTTTAGAAATGGTTTGTAATGAGGCTTCTTCTTGTATCATCATATTATAGTTTTATTAAAGGTAACCGTCATAAAAACTAAAACAAACATACGGAATAAATAAAATATTCACCTACACATTAATTCAAATTAGATTCTAACATTATTTCCATATTTAAATAAAATTATGCAATATTTTATTTAAATTTTATTAATAAATGGGAAAACATGGTAAAATTTTCAAAAAACAAAATAACCTTAAAAATTTCATTCTTTAAAAAAGTAAATAAAGATTTAATAATTATTCTATATTAAATCTCAAATTTATTGTTCAAGAATAATTTCTTTTTTTGAATATCAAATGGGATTTATATTTATATTATATATTTGTAATACAAAAAGTAAAAAAATTATTTATGAATATTAATAAAAAGCTAATATTAATTTTTGTTTTTATTGCATTTTCAAAAATGAGCCATGCCCAAGGCGAATTGGATTTTAAGAAATTAATACATGATTTTGGAAACATAGAAGAAGGGAAAGAAGCAAAGTTTGAATTTGTATATCAAAATTCCGGAAATGCTCCTGTTATAGTTTCGGCTGCACAACCATCATGTGGATGCACTATTGGAGAATTTACAAAAGAGCCGGTATTACCGGGAAAAGCCGGAAAAGTTACTGCTATATATAATACTGTGAACAGACCCGGCAGCTTTTATAAAACAATTTCAGTAACTAATAACGGTAAATTACATTCCGTTTTACTTACCATAAAAGGAACTGTCGTTCCTAAATCTCAAATTCCGGCAGTAACAGCCGAGCAATTAAAAAAATCTCCTATACTTTCTTTAGCGGTGTCGGAACATAATTATGGACAAGTTGAAAAATTAAAAACAGTTTCCACCGAGATAAAATTAAAAAATTCCGGAAAAAGTGCGCTTAAAATTAACAGCGTCAGCAGCCCCTGTCATTGCTTTGCTTTTACAGTTTCTAACACATCAATTGCACCCGGAGACAGTGCCGGCATAGAATTTAAATATACACCAAGAGTTGTAGGAGAAAGAAAAGAGTTTGTAAATGTTTTTTCAAACGATTTAAACAAACCTCAAATAGAATTACAATTTCAGGCAAATGTGGTTGAAAGTTTAACCAATCCAAGTGTGGTGAAGGAAGAAAAAATTAAAGCTCCTTTTTAGTTAAATATATTAAAAGGGTTTCAATATAATTGAAACCCTTTTAATATATTTAATGATCATAAAAACTACGTTGTCTGGTAATTTTCAAATCTTGTAACAATGTTGATTTTGCGCGGATTGTAAAACTATACGAAGTATAAGTTCCAAAAGGGATCCAACTTATCAGCATATCCCAACAATGTAAATCCCGATTAATATTTAAACTTGTATAACTTAATTCGCCATGTTGAATATCATATCCGGTTGTAAAACCAACTTTAAATTTTTGTGTAAGGCTTAAATTTCCATTAAAATTGGCAACTTGAGTTAATTGTGAATTTTGGAATCCTATTTTTGAATAATTAAAATTATAACTGATGTTTAAGCTCCAGGGAATGTTCCAATCTACATAATTATTCGGGTTTGCTTTAATTGCTGCCAGTTCCGACTGAACAGCAGGGTTTGTAGAATTAGCTGCCTTTTGAGCAGCAGGATTTGTTTTAGATTTACTCGCTTTAGGATTTAAATTAGTACTCATTGAAAAGGTTATATTTGAAAGTTGCCCAATACCTTTGTGGCTTATTTCTTGTCCTGTTCCTTCTGTAATAGTATTGTTAGGTGCCCATGAATATTTATCAATTTTCCTTTGGTAAATTGTTCCTCCTCTGCCTGTACTATCCAATATATATTTATACGGATCTAAAGTACCGAAAATACTGATATTAAACTTATTATTAAATAAACGGGTAGTTGCGTTAAAATTAAAAGGCGACAGTTTATATTGTTTTGCAAGAAAATTATAGCTACTGCTTATACCAAACGCGTCTAATATGGAAACTTTAACAAATTTACTCTTTTTGGAAGAAGAATTTTGAGAAGTGTCGGCTTTTGCTTTTACTTTCATTTCCAAAGTATTGTTTAACGAAAAACTTAAACTTCCTGACCTTCCACTTGATGGGCCACCCAGAAAAAAACCGGAATACCTTGATATTGATTTTTCATCATATTTATTTAAATTAGATCCATCAGTATAAGATCCATTTACCTGCACATTTTGATAAAAATCATATTTAGCAGCAGAGAAATCAGGTGCATAACTCATACTGAAACTGGGTATTAAAGTATGGCGAATAGCTTCAACTTTCCTTCCGCCAATTTGATAAGTACCGAATATGCGAGTAGTTATACCTACGCTTGTTGAATAATTATAAAACCTGGAAAATTTATTGATTGTATCAATCTTAATACCACCTGTTTTGGAATCACGAATATAATTTAATCTCTTTAAGTACCATGTTTCATTATAGCTGAAAGACGGGCTTACGCTAAAAAATCTTAATAACCTTAACGTTAAACTAATTGGCACACTATTAACTGCTCCCAACTGTGCCCTATCTAATATTGTTGGAAAGTTTTTAATAAATGAAAGAGTATCTGTTTTGGTTAATGAACGAGGATCAGTTAAATAATCACCTTTTGAAGCTACGAACGGAAGGCCCGATCCTGATAAGGTATTTAAATTTGTAAGTTGATTTGTTCCCCTGATTGAATAACCTATACTAAGGGTTTGCCACCATTTAATACCTGAACTTGTAATGCTTTTAAAATTTAAAGGATAAATACGATTCATGTTCAAACTAAAATCGGGCAAAGACATATTCATTATTTTTGTTGCAACATTCATATCATGCCTTACAGTAATTGCCGCACTAAACGGAGTGCCGGTAAATACTTTTGAATAAGTAATATTTGAATTAAAACTTGCCGATAATCTTTGCGAGGGGTCGGTTAAATTATTTCTTGCATTGTAAGTATTTGATCCCGCATTTACAGAAGCAGAAAACCTGCTGCTTCCTTTTGATTGTGGTGCGTGAGACCATCTAATCCAAAAATCCTGAATCGCAGTTCTTTCCCCTTCATCTCCGGTTAACCTTTTATTATAGCTTAATACCAATGTTCCTGTATATCGATACTTAACTAAATATTGAGATGCAATATTTAATCCCCAACCACCTTTAGAATATATTTCTCCGGTAAATGCAATATTTGTATATTGGTTAGCTGCCCAAAAATATCCTCCCTGGCGTAAATAAAAACCTCTTCCGGTAGGTTCTTCCCCATAGCTGGGTATTATAATACCGGACTTTCTTGTTTGAGTATTAAGTGGAAAAATTCCGAAAATAAAACCAATCGGTGTAGGTATATCTGCCAAATGGAAATTAAACGGTCCAACAACAATTTGTTTATTACTTACCATTTTTATTTTATTTGCCTGAATATAAAAATGGGGATGAGCCAAATTGCAAGTGGTATACATACCTTTACCCAAATATAAATTTCCTTCTTCATCTTTTTTTACAATCTTCCCCTGTATAAATCCATCACCTTGCTTGGTTACTACTTTTTGTATTAAACCCCGTTTAGATTTAATATTATATCTGATTTTCTCTGCCTCCATTTCTTCATTCTCATTTTTAAATTTTGGCATTCCAATAATCACCCCTGAGGAATCAGGCACTCCAACTGCTGTTATTTCATTATTGCGTTGGTCAATATTTAATCTTTCGGCATCTAATTTAATAGAACCGTATTTTACCCATGCATTCCCGATTAAATTAACCGTTTTGCTTTTATTATAATACACAATGGAGTCTTCAGAGTGGTAGTTAATAGAGGTTTCTATATCTTTTCTCTTATTGATAGAGTCTTGCTTTGCAATTCTTATAGAATCTTTAGGAGATAGCCTTGTGCTATCCATTCTATATTGTGTTTGTTCTGTAGGCGGTGGAGAAACCGGATTTTGGGCGTGCAGTGAGATGATATTACCAATTGAAAAATATATTCCAATCCACAATAACCACAATAATATTTTTTTCAGAATTAACAAAAATTTTACATTTTTGTGCAAATGTAGTGGAATAGAATTAAACATTGTTGATTGAAAAAAAATTATTCATACTAAAATTTTATAAAATTATTTTTAAATAAATTAGAATAAAATTTAAAAAGATATAAACTTAGAATAAAAATATAATAAACGATATATTTGGGTGCTTAATGTAAAAATGCGTAATATAATTCATGTAAAATTTAATGACTATCGTTCCAAAACAATTTTTCAAAAATTATCTTAATACTTTTCTTAAGGATTTTTTATCTGATATTAATTCAAAACTAAAACAATCGATCCATACATATTTATTTCCATGGTTTATATTACTATTTTTAATTTTTATATTTGGAGGGTTTAAAAGCTTTCATCATAAGGCATATAAAATTAAAACGGTTATCATTGATGCGGGGCATGGTGGGAAAGATCCCGGCACTCATGGTAAGTTTGTAAAAGAAAAAGATATAGCTCTAAAGGTGGCATTAAATGTCGGGAAATTAATCAGGGAAAATATACCGGGGGTAAAAATTATTTTTACCAGAAAAACGGATGTTTTCATAGAATTAGATGAACGTGCAAATATCGGGAATAGAAACCATGCAGATCTTTTTATTTCTATTCATTGTAATGCAAATCCTTTCTCATCTGCAATTTACGGAACAGAAACCTATACAATGGGCCTTCATACCTCTGAAGAAAACCTTGAAGTAGCAAAAAGAGAAAATTCGGTAATTTTACAGGAAAAAGATTATAAAGGAAAATATGATGGCTTTGATCCTGAGTCGCCCGAAGCTTATATTTTATTATCAAACTTTCAAAGTGCATTTATTGATAACAGTTTAAAATTTTCTGAATTAGTAGAAAAACAATTTAAATATAAAGCGGGCAGAAAAAGCAGAGGTGTTAAGCAAGCCGGATTTTTAGTATTAAGGCGAACTGCCATGCCTTCATCACTTATTGAAATTGGATATTTAACAAATGCAAAAGAAGAAATTTTCTTAAAATCAAAAGATGGTCAGGATAGGATAGCATCTGCCATTTATAAAGGTTTTAAGGAATATAAGCAAACCATTGAATCAGTAGGAGAAAATTAAACAATAAATAACCACAGAATAATAACGTGAAAATATCTAAAGAAGCAAAAATAGGACTTCTAGCTGCCATATCGGGCACATTACTTTATTTCGGATTTAATTTTTTAAAAGGGAGTGATTTTTTTTCCAGTACAAATAAATATTTTGTAGTTTATAAAAATATTGATGGGCTGACAGAATCTAATCCTGTTTCTTTAAATGGACTGACTGTAGGTAAAATTAAAGATATTGAAATTTTAAAAGAGCAGGACAATGCCTTAAAGGTAACTTTTGATGTAAAAAGAGGGATTAAACTTAACGATTCCAGTAATGTATTACTTGCCGACAATGGTTTACTTGGCGGAAAAGTGTTAATGTTAAGCATTGGTAAAGGTAAAAAAGAATTGGAGCCCGGCGAGTCTGTTAATGGTTTTACAGATAAAGGTTTATCGGCGATGATTAAAGAAAAAGCATCTCCTATCCTATCAAGTATTGATTCAACAGTTTATTCTATGAATCAAAGATTAAAAGAATTTGAAATGGTTGAGGCGAATTTAAATAAGCTTTTAATAAATTTTAATCAAACAGCCAACATACTTAATGGTACCATTAATGAAAACAGAATTGTTTTAAACAGTGCCATGAAAAACTTGCATTTGTTGACTTCTACTTTAAATGATTCGGAAACCGGTATTAAACCATTAATGTCTAAGGCAAATAAATTTGTTGATACTTTAAATAGAATGGAACTTGCCAAAACAATAAACAAGGCCAACCAAACTATAGAGAACCTGAATTTATTGTTGGGTAAAATCAATTCAGGCCAAGGGAGCATGGGAAAAATAATGAAAGATGATTCTCTTTATACTAATTTAAATCATACTGCTGCTGATTTAGATAAATTATTTATTGATTTAAAAGATCATCCTAACAGATATGTGCATTTTTCTCTATTTGGGGCAAAAGAGAAAAAAAATGCTAAGACAAAATAGATTTTGGTAAATGAATACCATCGAAAAAACATTACTCGATAAACTTGAGCAAAGAAAAATTGATGGAAATTATCGCTCTTTAAAACCGGAATCAGGTAAAGTAGATTTTTGTTCAAACGATTACTTGGGTCTATCTTCAAATAAAGACCTTTCAGAATTAATCGAGAAAAACAGTAAAGCAATAAAAATAAAAAACGGATCAGGTGGCTCACGGTTATTAAGTGGCAATTCTCAATTTGCAGTAGAGTTGGAAACTTATCTTTCCTCAATCTTCAATTCGGAGAAATCATTATTTTTCAATTCAGGTTATACAGCAAACCTTGCTATTTTATCTGCTATACCTCAAAAAGGAGATACTATTTTTTATGATCAACTCATTCATGCAAGCCTGAGAGAAGGCGGCAGATTAAGTTTTGCCCAACAATATTCATTTAAACATAATGATTTAAATGATCTTGAAAAGAAATTAAAAAGAACACAAGGAAATAAATTTGTTGTTGCTGAATCTGTATATTCAATGGACGGAGATTTTGGAGAATTAGAAGGTCTTTTGCATTTATGCGAAAAATACGATGCTTATCTGATTTGGGACGAAGCCCACAGTACAGGTGTTTGGGGAAGTAATGGAAATGGAATAGCATGTAGTAAAACTTTACAAAAAAATATTTTTGCCCGTATTTACACATTTGGCAAAGCTATGGGGGTTCATGGTGCTGTTATATCAGGTTCCGAAATTTTAATTGATTACCTTATTAATTACGCAAGGCCTTTTATTTATACTACGGCACCACCTTTACATAATTTAATTTCCGTAAAAAGTTCTTTTGAGTTTTTAAACAATAATATTTTTTTGCAAAATAAGATTTATGAAAAAATTTTATTTTTTAAATTTATCATTACAAATTTCTTTGTTGAAATTAAAAATAAATTAATCCCTAGTGATAGTCCTATTCAGGTAATTACTATTGGAGGAAATCAAAAAACAACATATGTTGCTGAAAAATTGCAAGAAGAGGGTTTTGATGTGAGGCCTGTTTTATCACCTACTGTTAATCCCGGTTCTGAAAGATTAAGGATATGTTTGCACGCTTTTAATACGGACGATGAAATTAAAGAAATGTTAAGTGCATTAAATAAATTGATTTAATTATATTGTTATTTGTTAGAGCAATTAATGAGAATCAAAATAAAAAAATATAAATAAAATCAGTATTTACTCTTGATTTAATAAAAATAAACTTCGATTTTTACAATAAATATATAAAACAATTTACACGCATGAATTTTAATAACCCTTCATCAACAAAGAATGATAACTCATTTAAATCAGAACAGATTAACAAATTAACTATAAAACAATTTGAAGATGTGTGGGAAGATGATGATGAAACGGATGAAGCTGATTTAGATGGAGATGATTTAAACGATCCTGAAGAAGATGTTTTTATTGATGAAGATGATTTTAAAGGAATTTTACCTGAGGACGAAACACTTTACAAAGATGATTTTGAAGATGATGATGATATAGAAGATATTGAAGAGGAAGATGATGAGGCCTTTGATGACGATTTATTTTAAACAAAGAAAGAAACCCTCCCATAAAGAGGGCTTTTTTTTAAACTTATTTATCTTTTGTAATTCCATCCCAATTATCAGTTCTGAATGGTGAAGCCGGCAAACCTTCTTTATTATATAAATTGCAACCATCGGGATTGTCAGCCCAGGCATACCTAACAGCAACCGGGTTTATAATTTGATCACTCCATACAATTATATCATTATTTTCAATTTTTGCCTGAGCCCAAACGAATTTTTTATCATTCCCCGCTATTTCAAAGTATTTAAGTTCAGCACCCATTGCTGCAAGGCCGCTACCAATGTTATCAAATGAAAGTTTAATTTTATTCCCAATTACATTTAATGATTTATATGTAGGGCCCGAAAAAATAATATTATTCTCGTTATATGCTATTTTCATTGCATTTAAGGCCAATCGTTTTCCAACATCTGCCTTATTTTGAGGATGTATATTATTTGCATCTCCAATATCAATTATCACTGCTTGTCCGGTTTTAGGAAGAGATAATGTCATACTTTGTGCTTCTCGAAGTTCTGCCCATTCGCTTTCCGTAGGATGGTTAACTACATTTTTAAAATTTGCCAGTTGAACATATAAAAAAGGAAAATCACCAATATCCCAATTCTTTCTCCAGTCCTTAATCAAAGAAGGAAATAACTTTCTGTATTCATAAGCCTTACCTGCATTACTTTCACCCTGATACCAAATCGCACCTTTAATTCCATAATTAATTAAAGGCTTAATCATTGAATTATATAAAACTGTAGGTTGATTTGGAAATCCATTGCTTACAGTGGGGTTTGGCGGTACATCTTTATCTGATACAGAAACTTTATATTTCCATTCACCGGCCAAAGGAATTGTTTCTGAAGCTGTAGTAATGTTAAACTTTTTTTCATTTCCATGAATTCCTCCTCCCCCACCTGTATCCCATACTTTTATTATAATTGTATTAGACCCCGGTTTTAAAATTTTAGGATTTATAATATATTTTCTTTCTTCAGAATACCCGGATGTATTTCCAACCTGAATTCCGTTTATAAAAGTTGTATCGATATCATCTATACCGGGTATTGTAAGAGTAATTGTATTTTTAAGATCAGATTGTTTTAAATTAAATTCCTTTCTAAAAATTACAATCCCATCAATTTTTAAACCATAAGTTTCCCAAAGACCGGGTAGATTCATTTTTTGCCAATCCTTTGTATTATAATCAGGGTTTATCCAATCCTTATTTATTTTATCTTTTTCAACAATTGCATTTTTCCAGATAAGATATTTATCCTGCGCCTGCTTTATAATATCATCATTGGTGAAATTTTTTAATTTATTTATTGCAGATATGTAATTTGGAAATTCTGACAGGCCTTCATAACTTATCCATGCTTCTGCTACCGTCCCTCCCCATTCACTTGATATTAAACCAATTGGTACTTTATACTTTTCGTATAAATTTTTGGCAAAGAAATATGCAACTGCAGAAAATTCCGGTAAATTTTCAGGATTAACTCCTGCCCAATTTTTATTTATTTTTGCATCTTCACGAACCTGTACATTGTACTTATCTGCAATATCTATTAATCTAATATTAGGATTGTTTGCAGTTTCCATTTCGGTTTTATATTTATCACCGAGCCATTTCATTCTCCATTCCATATTTGATTGGCCTGAACATATCCATACATCACCAATTAAAATGTTATTTATAGTTATAGAATTTTTACCTTTAACCTGCATATTAAATGGCCCTCCCGATTCAGAAGGTTTTATTTTCACTAACCATTTACCGCTTGCATCGGTTGTTGTTGTATAACTTTGGTTTTTAAATAAAACAGTAATCTTTTCACCACTATCGGCCCATCCCCATATTTTATTCGAAATATTGCGTTGTAATATCATATTATCTGCAATAATACCGGGTAGCCTGATATCAGCGAAAGAGCTGACATAGAAGAAATAAATTACAATGGCCGACAGAAAAAATTTATTCATTTGATATATAATTTGGTTTTAAAGTATAAATTAAATAAGATAAAACTATATAAAAAAAATATTACATATATTTTTGAATTAAATATTTGATTTAAGAAAAGATAATAAATTAAAAAAATTACATTTGCTATGCCAATCATTTATTGAAATAAAAAATAGTTATACTTAATATGCCAACATTGAGACTTGGAGACATTGCTCCCAACTTTACCGCAGAAACAACTGAAGGAAAAATTAACTTTCATGAATGGTTGGGAAATTCATGGGGAATGCTTTTTTCACATCCCGCTGATTTTACTCCGGTTTGTACAACAGAACTTGGTAAAACAGCTTTATTAAAAGGTGATTTCGAAGCAAAAGGTGTTAAAGTTATCGCTGTATCGGTAGATGATTTGGATTCACATAAAAGATGGATACCTGATATTGAAGAAGTGAATAAAGTGAAAATGAATTTTCCCATTATTGCTGATCAAAATCGCGAAGTAGCTACTTTATATGATATGATTCACCCTAATGCGTCGGAAAAAGCAACAGTAAGGTCTGTTTTTATTATCGGGCCCGATAAAAAAGTTAAATTGACATTAACTTATCCGGCCTCTACAGGAAGAAATTTTCAAGAGTTATTAAGGGTTATAGATTCTTTACAACTTACAGCTAATTATCAGGTTGCAACGCCCGCTGATTGGAAAAACGGAGAAGATGTAATTGTTGTTCCCGCGGTAAAAGATGATGAATTGGAAAGCAAATTCCCAAAGGGTTACACAAAGGTTAAACCTTATTTAAGAACAACACCCCAACCAAATTTATAACTTTAAAAAAAATACGCACTCAAAACCTCAGGCCTCCTTTGCACGTATTGCAAGGAGGCTTTTTATATTAATTTATTAAAAATTCTAATAACAAACTAAATGGCTACAATTGAATCAAAATATTTAGGAAATCTTCGCACTGAAGCCAAACATCTAAAATCAGAGAATAAAATTATAACTGATGCTCCTATTGATAATAATGGAAGAGGTGAAGCTTTTTCGCCAACTGATTTGGTTGCAGCAGCACTTGGAAGTTGTATGATGACAATTATGGCAATTTCAGCAAAAAAAGATAATATAGACTTAGAAGGTACGACTTATGAAATTACTAAAAAAATGTCGTCGGGTCCGAGAAAAATTCAGGAAATAATAATAGTTTTCAATTTCATAAAATTAAATTTATCGGATGAGCAAAAACAAAAATTAGAAGATGCTGCCCTTACTTGCCCGGTAAGTTTAACATTATCTAAAGAAGTAATACAAAATATAACTTTTAATTGGTAGCACTAAATTTGATTTTTATCATAACAATGGATAAGTGTAGCAGCTAATTTATTTTTGGGTTAATTTAAATATTTATTTATGTAGAAGAAAATTGATGTAAAAATTTTAATAAATCCATTTCTTCCGGAATGTATAGGTTCACTCTAAAAATTTGTAAAAACGAAAAAAAGATAGAAAAGACAACGGACTGACTTTAATAGTTATTCAAAATCAATTAAAGATTTTGAAAATTTTGGAGATTACAAACATTTAAATATTTAAGTCAGTAAAAAAAATAGATCTAAACTGCGTTTTACAATAACGAAATGATTCAATAAATTATAATTTTAATAACTTTTTGAAAATTTTCTCCTTTTACGTAAATAAAGTACATACCGGATTTTTTGTTGGATAAATTGCAGGGTATATTCATTTTTAATGTTTTTTTAATATCGGTTATCCAAACAACTTTCCCTACAACATCTGTAACTTCTACATTAATATCCTGAATTTTTGACAAATTTAAATCAATTGAAAAATCACCATTATTAGGATTGGGCGAAATAATTATTAAATTGCTATTTTCTTTACCTGCTTCGGTTCCTGTTATTAATTGAACTTGAATATCATCCAAATAAAGGTTGTTACCATAGCCATTTACACCTACGAAAGCAAAGCTCACACTAGGCAATCCAATAAAACTATGAAGGTCAATGGATTGATCCTTCCAGTCACTCAAATGTTTTGGTCGCCAATGAGTATTATAAACAGGTGCGGTAGCAAGGTCTGCACCATATTTTTCATATAAAGAATAATTATATGTATTTCCACAATCTGTCGAAGCTAAAATCTTAAAACCATCATTTGAAGATGCATCTGCTTGGGCATATGAAATTTTAAAAAGTAATGTGGCTGATGAAACTTTCGAGAAATCGTATGACGGGCTGTACAATGCATCTTGTTGTTGCTGATAATTATCATTATAATCGAACATATTTATATATGCTGCCATATTATTTGGGGTTAATGAACCACCTGCAAGTGTATCTTTCCATGTAGTTTGAAGATCCGGATTAAAAAGAGTCCAACCTGTAGGAGGAAAAACACCATCATTAAAATCGACTAAAAATGGCAAAGAGGAAGATTGATTAATTGAGAAAGAAGACGTAAGGAAATCATTATAAGTTTTGGAATCAGGATTCCCATTTGGTAAATAAGTATTGATTTTAAATGTATGATTACCATTAGCAAGATTTATGTTTGTTAAAACTATGGTATCATTATAACCCGATGCTAAATTTCCTATCCAATAGTATTTAATATTATTTAAATTGTCTATTTGATAATCAATCTCCACTTTTGTTAAGTTATTGTTCCCAAAATTTTTAAGTACAATCTTAACTTCTATTTGGTTTTGACAGTATTTTAATGTGGAGGGATTGATTATAGCCTTTATACCTGCATCGTTGGCTGTTAATTGAGGGAGAAATAAACCCGGTGAAGTTAATAAGCTTGTTCTTCGTGGGCTATTTTCAAGAACGGTCCTCATCCTTAACTTTTGTTCATTTGTAAAAATGTTCATACAATTATCATCGGTATAATCCAGATAATTTTCAATCATAGCAATTTTTGCGGTATCACACGCTTTTTTCGAAAGTTCACAGCCATTGCTCGGACCTAAAAGATTAGGTGTATCGCTACAATAATCTGTACCTGTGCAATCCGATACATCACCCCATGTATGCCTTAGCCCAAGGTAATGACCAATTTCGTGTGTTGAAGTTCTGCCCTTACTAAAAGGATAAGTTGATGTATATGAGCCAAAAGAATTATAATTTACTACAACACCGTCAGTTAGTGCATTCCTTGCCTGATAATAAGCAGTTGCATCTAAATCAGTAGAATTTAAACCTGCTAAATTTGATTCCGGATATTGTGCATAACCTAAATTTCTACCCGATAACGGACATACCCAAATATTTAAATACTGATCTGAATTCCAATAAGCTAAGCTTTTTAAAGTTTCATTATCTGAAGGATCCCAAGAATTTTTTGTTCCCTTTAATCTTGTAATACCGGTTGTAGGAAAACCATCAGGGTCTGTAAGAGCTAATTGAAATTGTATATTAGTATTAGCTGCTACAGGTTTGAAAATAGATCTTGTTTTAGAAGTATCGGCATTTAACCTTTTATAATCATCATTTAAAACTTTTATTTGTGAGTTTATTATGGCGTCAGAAATATTAGATCCATTTCCAATTGTTTCTCCATTATGTATTATATGAACAACTACAGGGATAACATATGTTATTTCGGAAGTTTTAAATATGGAAGCATTATTTTTAGCAAGGTTTATCTTTTTTGAAATCCATTTTTCAAAAATTTGCTTATTTTCAATTAAAGGGTTCTTTTGTCTCCTTAATTTCTCTGATTTTTCAGTGCTGCATCTTATTATTTGTTGGGCAAACAATAAATCCGGTAAAAAAAAACAAAATAATACAATTGTTAAAAGCTGTTTCATAATTGAATAATAATTATCAAATATAAAAAAAAAGCCACATTCTTTGTGGCTTTTAAATAAATAAGGTTATTTAATTAAGTATCTTACTCACATATCCGACATTAGTTGCATTTACAGCCTTAATTTCCGGTACTGAACGTTTTATTGCTTCTTCTACTCCCGCTCTTAATGTCATGCTAGACATTGGGCAGGTGATACAATTCCCCATTAATTCCAACATTACTATATTATCGTCTGTTATTTCCAAAATTTTAACATCCCCTCCATCAGTTTCTAAATATGGCCTTATAGAACTTAAGGCCATTTCAACCCTATTCATTAATGTCAAATCTTCCATAAATATTTAAAATATTTAAATTAATTATAAACTCCAATACCAACAGGTATACTTGCATCTAAATTTGCATTTCTTATTGCCACTTGTCTGGCAACCTCTTCAGCTAAATTTTTGAATGCAGCGGAAACAATTTCATTCGCACCTATTATTGCAGGTCTACCTTCATCTCCTGCCTCCATAATGTCCTGAACGACCGGAATCTGACCAAGTATAGGAATTTGCATTTGATCAGCCAAATGTTTACCTCCATCTTTTCCGAACAAAAAATATTTCTCATCAGGATGTTGAGATGGTGTAAAATAAGCCATATTTTCTACTATTCCCAATATAGGTACTTTTACTCTTGATTGCCGAAACATTGCAATAGCTTTAACAGCATCAATAACTGATACTTTTTGTGGTGTAGTTACAACAACTGCACCTGTTACAGGTAAGGCATCTACTAATGTTATATGAATATCGCTTGTTCCGGGTGGCAGATCAACCAATAAATAATCTAATTCTCCCCATGCAACATCAGTTATAAATTGTTTCAAAGCTGTACTTGCCATCGGGCCCCTCCAAACTACAGCCTGATCGGGAGGAGTTAAAAAGCCAATGGAAATAAGTTTAACACCATATTGTATAACAGGTATTATATAATTTTTATCCTCCCTCTTTTCTATAAATGGTTGAGTATTTTCCATACCAAACATGGTAGGGATAGAAGGGCCAAAAATATCTGCGTCAATAATACCGACTTTTGCACCTGATCGTTGGAGAGCAACAGCTAAATTAGCAGTTACGGTTGATTTACCAACCCCTCCCTTGCCGGATGCTATTGCAATAATATTTTTAACATCAGGCAGTAATGGGGTATTGCTCCGCGTACTGGTAACGTTGGATGTAAAATCTATAATTACATTTATACTTGAATCAATCAAGTTATGTATCGCATCAACACAATCTTTTCTTATTTTTTCTTTTAAGGGGCAGGCTGGAGTAGTTAAAACAATTGTGAAGTTTATTTGATTTACTCCTAATTTAATATTTTGAACCATGCCAAGCGTAACAAGATCTTTCTTTAAATCAGGTTCCTGTACATTTCCAAGTGCTTTATAAACAATCTCTTCGGTAATTGTCATTAAATATATTTATTTTATGCAAAAATACATAAAAGGAATATCAACAAAACATTCAATTATGTAATATTTTATTAAAAGTCACTAAATTTTTAATTTATCTAAAATCAGGTTAGCTACCTCAATCAAAATTAGAACAGTAATGATGTATTCCATTCTATTACTTTCTCTATTTTGTAATAAATCGGTAAATAGTGTTAAATTCTCCTGAACAATTTTTAATCGATAATCTACATCCCGATATCTGGTTTTCAAATCCAATAAATTCTTTAATTTATTATCAAGTGTTTCAAGAAATTCATTTTTCCAAACTATATCAGGGGCATGAAAAATGTATAAATTATCAATAATATTATGTTTGACATTTAAGGTTCGGCCTATAAATCTAATCAGGTTTTTCTTAGAAATAGGTAAATCACCTTTTCTTTCAAGTTGTTCAGCAAATCTTTTAGTATTATTATGAATTTCAAAACTTAATGTTTCGTAGAAATCAAGTGCTACCGATTGACCAATATTAATCATAATGATTCTTAAAGAGTCATTAGTAAGTTTTTCAATAATTACTGAATGATAATTTACGGTAAGTGGTTCTTTTCCATTAACTTCTACATTAATATGATCTTTATATGTTGAAGTTACTTGTTTGTCGGTATAATTTTTAATGTTTTTTAATAATTCATTTTTTTCTAATTCCGTCATTCCGGCAAAAATCACTACTCCAAAGGCAAATAAATAGAAAAATTTACCATCTGCTTGTTTATAATATAATTCAGAATTGTTAATAAACAGGGGTGTGGTAGTATATTCATTTCTAAATCTCTTCAAATGAATCATTTCACCTATTTGATAAGCCTCAACTTTCATAATTAATTATTATAATATAAAGAGTAAAATATAAAAAAAAATTAATATTTTAAATGTAAATATAATCTTTAACTCATTGTGAGAATTTTTAAAATAAAATTATAGTTATAGTGATAATTAAAAGAATTTTTTAAAAAAATGAAAAAGACTCTCGTATTGGGTGCTTCAGAAAATCCGGAAAGATATTCTTATAAAGCTGCTAAAATGTTAAAATTACATGGTCACGATATAATTTTGCTTGGAATTAAGGAAGGCAGGGTTGATGGAGAAAAAATATTAACCGGTCGGCCGGTTCTTGAAAATATTGATACAGTAACTGTTTATCTGAGTGTTAAAAATCAGGCTGAATATTATGAATATATAAAAGAATTAAAACCATCAAGAGTAATTTTTAATCCGGGTGCAGAAAATATGGAATTTGAAAATATATTACTTGAAGAAGGAATAGAGCCATTGGAAGCATGTACTCTGGTTCTGCTGAGTATTGGAAAATATTAAAAAAAAATAAAAAAAAACCTTCGCTTTTTTTGCGAAGGTTTAATAATGTATAAAAATTAATTTTTAAAACAAATTGGAATTCATTACTTCTTCTTCTGTTACAACATAAAAAGCACGATGAACATTTAAAATTTCTTCACCTTCTTTGGGTATAACTTTAACATAATTTCCAAACTCCTGCATTTCATAAGCATTAATATTATCATTTAAATTATATAATAATATATTAATTGCCTGTTTCTTCATTTTCTCATTCGTTAATAGGAAGAGTGATTCTATCCTTTTATCAAAACTTCTTACCATCACATCAGCACTGCCACCATATATTTTGGGATCGCCGGAGTTATGAAAATAATAAATTCGGGCATGTTCTAAAAGATCTCCAACTATTGATCGAATAGCAATATTTTCACTTAACCCCAACCTATGAGGACGTATACAACAAATGCCACGAACGATTAATTTGATTGTTACCCCATCCTGTGAGGCTTGATATAAGGCATCAATTACTTCTTTGTCTTCTAAAGAATTTATTTTTATTACTATTCCACTTGTTAAGCCACTTTTAGCATTTATGGCTTCTTGCTGTATGAGTTTAATTAATTGAATACGCATGTCACGCGGTGCTGTAAGTAAATTGCAATATTCATTCGGCATTGAATGGCCGGTTATAACATTAAAAAAATCTGCAACATCATGGGCATACACTTCATTGGTTGTTAACAAGCCCATATCCGTGTATAATTTTGAAGTATCTTCGTTATAATTACCACTGGAAAGATGAACATAACGAGTTACCCTGTCTAAATCTTTACGAACTATCAATAAAAGTTTTGTATGTGTTTTATATCTGCTGATTCCATAAATAACAAAACACCCTGCTTTTAATAAACGCTCTGCTTCACGTATATTTCTTTCTTCATCAAAACGTGCCTTTACTTCAAATAATACAGAAACGTGTTTTCCATTTTCAGCAGCTCTTAATAAAGAATTGGTTATTCTGGAATCTTTTGCAATCCTGTATAAAGTCATTTTAATGGCTAATACATTAGGGTCTTCTGCTGCTTGTTCTAATAATTGTAAAACCGGTTCAAAATTATTATAAGGATGGTGTAGTAAAATATCTTCCTTCTTTAAGATATCAAGAATATTTTTATCTTTAATACTATGGGTATTAAATAAAGGTGCTACAGGAGATGGTGGATATGGAATTTTAGTTTTAAATTCAGTATGATTAACAATTTGCCATAAGCCGGTAAAATCAATTAAAGTATCATTAATAAAAACATTATCATCTTCAATTTCCCACCTTGCTTTAAGTGTTTTCATTAAATAATAGGAATAATTGGTTTCGATTTCCATCCTTAAAACACGTCCGGTTCGTCTTGTTTTAAGTTTTTCTTTTATTTCATCAATAAAATCTGCATCCAATTCATCCGGTTCTTCTAAATCAAAATCCCCGTTTCTGGTAATACGAAAAAGTGAAGTAGAAATTATAGTAACATTCCTGTAAAGTTTATTTATTTCGGCACGAATTATATCTTCAATGGGTAAAAAGAACATATTTTCATCGCGATGAATTTCAAAAAAACGTGGAAGGTTAGTTGGAATTTGAACAAATGATAACCGCTGAGTTTCTTTATCATTTGGATTTGCAGTAACAACTCCAAAAATAAGCACCTTATTCATTAAAATAGGGAAAGTATGGTAACTATCAAATACCATAGGAGTAAGCATTGGAAAAATAGTACGCATAAAATAAGCTTCCGCATCTGATCTTTCATCAATTTCAAGTTGGTCCCATCTTAAAATTTGAAATCCGTTTTTTTCAAAAATAGGTTGCAAAACATTTTTATATTCGTGTTGCTCATCTTTATAAAACAGTTGAGCGGTTTGAAATAAAAGTTTTTTAAATGGGATTTCACGCAATCCTGAATAATCAATTCTTTCTTTATTATAATCTAAGTAATTATATAAACTACCTACTCGAATCATAAAAAATTCATCGAGGTTGGAAGAAGTAATGGCTAAAAATTTTAATCTTTCAAAAACTGTCCTTTCGGTATTCCTTACTTGATCTAAAACTCTTTGATTGAACTCCAGCCAACTTAAATCGCGACTTATATAATTACTTTTTTCGATTACGTTAATAATCTTTTCCTTAGTTTTAACAAGCATTGTCATCTTGCGGAGTTTGTTAAATGGCTTTAAAATTAAGTTTTTTACAAATGCAAAAGGGTTCAACTTTGTGAACCCTTTTGCATTATTATGTTTATCTCTTTCCGGCACTATACGTCAATTTTAGCATATTTAGCATTTTTTTCAATAAATTCTCTACGTGGGGCAACATCATCTCCCATTAACATAGAAAATAGGTGATCCGATTCAGCCGCTGATTCAATTGAAACTTGCTTTAAGCTTCTTTTATCGGGGTTCATTGTTGTTTCCCAAAGTTGTTCGGGGTTCATTTCACCCAAACCTTTATACCTTTGTACATGAACTGAATCTTCTTTACCTTCACCTGCAATCTCTCTTACAAAAATCTCTCTCTGTTCTTCGTTCCAACAATATCGTTCTTCTTTTCCTTTTTTCACCAAATATAATGGAGGCAAAGCAATATACAAATATCCTTGTTCAATTAATTCTTTCATGTATCGATAAAAGAATGTTAATAAAAGAGTACGTATATGACTGCCATCCACATCAGCATCTGTCATAATTATTAATTTATGATAACGGAGCTTTTCCAGGTTTAGTGCCTTGGAATCTTCAACGGTTCCAAATCTAACACCAAGCGCAGTTATTATATTTCGAATTTCTTCATTATCATATATTCTGTGTAATTGAGCTTTTTCAACATTTAATATTTTACCTCTTAAGGGCAAAATAGCTTGAAATGCACGGTTCCTTCCTTGCTTTGCTGAGCCACCGGCAGAATCACCTTCAACTAAATACAATTCACAATTTTCAGGATCATTGTCAGAACAGTCAGCCAATTTACCTGGCAAACCCGAGCCCGACATTACGCTCTTGCGTTGAACCATTTCACGAGCTTTCCTTGCAGCTTCGCGTGCCTGTGCAGCCAAGACAACTTTTTGAACAATTTGTTTTGCTTCTTTGGGATGTTCTTCAAGGTATCTTTCTAATGCCTCACTTACAGCTTGACTTACAGAAGCAGCAACATCCGAATTTCCTAATTTTGTTTTTGTTTGCCCTTCAAATTGTGGTTCTGCTACTTTAACTGAAATTACAGCGGTTAATCCCTCACGAAAATCTTCACCATTAATTTCAATTTTTGTTTTATCTATTAGATTGTTTTTATCGGCATAACCCTTTAAAGTACGGGTAAGCGCCATTCTAAAACCGGCTACGTGAGTACCTCCTTCAATAGTATTAATATTGTTAACATACGATACCACATTTTCGGTATATGTAGTATTATAACTCATTGCTACTTCTACCGGAGAACCACCCTTATCGCTTTCAATATAAATTGGATTTGGAATTATTTTTTCACGGCTTGAATCAAGATAGGCAACGAATTCACTTAAACCACCTATAGAAAAGAATTCATCATAGAGGGGTTTTCCTTCTTCGTCATTTTCTCTTTCGTCGGTAAGTGTTAATCTGATTCCCTTATTTAAAAAAGATAATTCCCTTAACCGAGTTGCCACGGTTTCGTGTTTGTATTCTGTTGTAGTAAAAATTGTTTCATCAGGCTTAAACCTAACTTCTGTTCCCGACCTTTCGGTTTCACCAACTTTTTTTACCGGGTATAGAGGATGACCTATTTTATATTCCTGTTGGTAAATTGATCCATTACGATAAACATTTACTTTTAGGTCCGATGAAAGTGCATTAACACATGAAACACCAACGCCATGTAAACCACCTGATACTTTATAAGTATCTTTATCAAATTTACCTCCTGCATGCAAAACAGTCATAACAACTTCAAGAGCTGATCTTTTTTCCTTTTGATGCATATCAACAGGAATTCCTCTACCATTATCTGAAACTGTAACCGAATTATCCTTATTAATAGTTACTTCAATTCTATCACAATAACCGGCTAATGCCTCATCGATGGAATTATCTACAACTTCCCATATTAAATGATGTAAACCCTTTACTCCTATATCGCCAATATACATGGCCGGGCGTTTGCGGACAGCTTCTAAGCCTTCTAAAACTTGAATATTATCTGCTGAATACGTACTTGTGTCTTTTTCTATGACGTCGTTCATAAAAAATTTTAAATGAAACTTATGTAGGAAAACATACTATAGAGTAGCTGTTATTCCTTAAAATATGAAAAGATGTGTATAAAAAATTATATGTAAAGGTACGAAAACTCTTCACATAAAAATAACATTAAGGGGATTTAAATTATATAAACTTATGGAGTTAAAAGCAATTGATTCGAAATAATGAAATTGAATTAAAAATATAATCAGGCAATACCTTTATTTATTAAATTAGGTATATTAATTGTAAAAGTACTGCCTTCGCCATAAATAGATTGAACTTCAATTTTTCCATTTAATGCTTCTATAACATCTTTAACAATGTATAGACCCAAACCCGAACCAACATTAGTTTCCGTAGCTCTGTAAAACATTTCAAATATTCGAACTATACTTTCACTTTTTATACCTTGTCCATTATCTATAAATTTTATAATTGCCTCTTGGTCAGTAATTATAACTACTATATTTAAAAAAGCTCTTTCTCTCATTGGCACACTGTACCTGAATGCATTAGAAATAATATTATTAAAAATTAATTTTATTCTAAACAAATCCGAATAAAACTCGCCTTCACTAATTAATATTTCAGTATTCACATTATGACCGGACTGTAAATATTTTAAATCATCAAATGAGTCGTTTATTATATCATTAAATTCTATTTTTTCGGCAAAATATTCAACTCTTGAATTGCGTGAAAAATTAATTATGCTTTTGATAAAACCGTCAAGTTTATTGATACTTTTCTCCATTAAATCATAATAGCTGTCTTTCAAAGTTTCATCAACTTCTATCTTGGCAATATTAATTAAGCCCAATACTGAGGCGAGGGGAGCGCGAAGGTCATGAGATGCGCGATAAACGAATTTATCTAACTCTGCATTAATTTTAATAAGTTCTGTATTCTGGTTTTGAAGCAGTACTTCGGCTTTCTTTCTTTCGGATATATCACGAACAAATGACTGTAGTACATTATTTTCGAGCATTTTAGCACTTATTTCACCGGTAAAAACTGTTCTATCCTTTCTTAAAAATTCTCTTTCACTAATTACCGTATCTCCTCGATATAATTCTTCAAATTTAATAGGTGTATTAATCAACTCCTCTTTTGTTAATAGATCCTTAACATTTAATTTTAATAGCTCTTCCTTGGAATACCCCATCATATGGCAGGCGGTTGTATTTGCAGAAGTATAATATCCATCTCTATCACATAGAAAAATACCATCTGAAGCGCTTTCCATTAATGTTCTGTATTTCTTTTCACTTTCCAACAACTCTTCTTCAGCTTTTTTTCTTTCCGAAATACTCCTATTATTTACTACAATTGAATTTACTGCCTGTTCACTTAATAAATTGGTTTTTACAGAATCAATCCAAACCCAATTACCTGAAATATCTTTTAGTCTGATTTCTACCCTTGAAGATTCATTTGGATTTATAACAACCTCTTGTAGGGAAGCCTTAGCTATACTTAAATCATCAGGATGAACAAAATCTAAGAAATTACTGTTAACTAATTCCATTTTTTGATAGCCCAGAATATTTTCAACTACAGGGCTTTCGTAAATGATATGCCCTTCCTGATCAATTAATTGAACATAGTCGGATGAATTTTGAATAAGTGCTTTAAATAATTCCTCACTTTCTTTAAGGGCGATTTCCGGAAATTTTCTATCAGAAATATCAACATTGATTCCAATTAGTTTTATTATTTTGCCTTCATCATCCCTAACTGCTATACCTTTTCCCATGGTCCATATTAAAGATCCATCGGTTTTATACATTCTTATTTCAATAGAATATTCAATACCATCGTTTACTGCATCATATACTGCTTTATTAAAAATTTCTCTGTCGTCAGGGTGAATCATGTTAAAATAATTTTCAAAATCCGGGGTTCCAACCTCAGGATTTATTCCCATTATATTAAATATTTCATCTGACCAATAAATTTTATAAGTAGTTAAATCATATTCCCATCTTCCTAACTTTGCTATTTTTTGAGCCTCTGCCAGTTCAAATTCTTTTGATTTTAAAATTTCATTTAATTGTAAACTTTTGTCGAGAGATTCCCTCACTTGTTCTTCGCTTACCACCAATTCTTCATTTAATGATTGAGATTCTCTTAATAAATCAATTATAGTTAGCTCGGTTAGTTTTCTTTCTGTAATGTCAAGTACTGTACCTATCATTAATTCAGGATAACCGTTTTTGTCATAAATGATTTCTGCCTGTTCATTTACATATCGAACTTCTCCTGATGGTCTTAAAATTCTGTGATCAATATTATATTTAGATTTGTTTTGAACTGCTTCGTTAATTGCTATTGAAACATTTTCACGGTCATCTTCGTGTATAAAACTAAAAAAATCTTCAATATTGGCGGGTTCCGGATTATATGGTAAACCAAAAATATTGAAATTCTCTTCAGATCCCGTTATTTGCCCTGTTTTAATATTATATTGCCAACTCCCCAGTTGTGCAATCCGTTGAGATTCTTTTAAACTTTTTTCACTTTTTAATAATAATTCTTCAATTGATTTTTTTTCTGTTATATCTTGTACAGTGCCATATAACAGTTCTATTTCGCCATTATTATTTAATTGAATATTAACATTTGTATTAAAAATTTTATTTAATGAATTTTTTATTCGAAAATTCCAGGAATTACCTTTTTTGTTTAAAAGAATATCAGTAATAGCATTTTTTGTTAAATCAACATCTTCGGGATGAATTAATTGAATAAAATCCTCAAAGCTTTCATTTTGTATTTTAGGATTTATTTCATATAAATGATATAAGTTTTCTGATCTGGTTATTAAATTATTTTTAATGTCCCAACTCCAACTACCCATTAGAGAAATTTTTTCTGCATTTAAAAGCAATTTTTGTTGTTCTAATAATTTAGTTTCAATTAGTATTTTTTCTGATATATCTTGGTTTGTTCCAATCACTTTTACAGGAACACCGTTTTTGTTAAAAAAAAACTTCTTCATGGGCTTCAATAAATCTGATTTCACCATCAGGTTTAATTATCCTGAAAATAAAACTTTGTGGAATTTTAGTTTTTAAGCCATTTTCAGATTTGGTTTTTATTAAGTCTAAATCTCCGGGGTGTACAATTTTTATAAAATTTTCAATTTTAGGTTGGGTAGTATTTTGATCAAGACCATATATTTTGAATAAATGATCGGACCATATATTTTCATTGGTTTTTAAATTCCACTCCCAGCTTCCAATATTTGTAACTCTTTGTGATTCATTTAAAAAGTTTTCAATTTTAAAAAGATAATCTTCTATTCTTTTTTTTGAAGAAAAGACGATCATCATACATGTTTTACTATCTCCCACCGGTTGAAAAAAGTATTGGCGTGATTGTCCTCTAAAGTCTAATTCGCGAACAATTTTTTTGTTTTTAGTGATGCAATCCTGTATTAGCTCGTGTTTTATATCTGCTATTTCTTTTTCCTGTAAATCCCACAAGGTTAATGCAGTTAAATTATTTATTTTAATACTGTTAGCCGCGATAGGATTAAAAGATAAATATTTACCATTATAATCAATAATTATAATGGCATCGGTATTTTTTTCAAATAAGGTTTGGTATTTAATTTTGAGAATGTTTCTTTCATGTAATGATGTTTGGAAAGTATTAAGAATATCTTCATAATTTTCTTCAACTTCATTTTTTTGATTTTCCATATCGGCAATAAAATTGGCAAGAAAATCTTTTATGTTTGAAATTTCATTTATAGAGTTAATATTACTTATACCTTTTTTAGTATCGAGCGAATTTGTAAAAACTTTTAAACTTTCAAACCGGGTTTGATAAAAAGTTTTTAAACGAGAGATTTTAGATTTAAAATGCTGAACTGAATCTGAATTATCAGATATTAATTGATCTGCCAAAAGAATATAAAGTTTTGCATGAATACAAAAAATTAAATAAGAGTAAGCACTCAGTTTTAGAGTACTTGATCAAAAATTATAAAAAAAAAATTATAATTAATAATTTTTTCTATTATTTCTCCAATTACTATCTAAACTTTTGTCATTTAATATTGATTGTGAAGTTAATGATGCTTTTTTTTCTAACAACATACCTGATAGTAAAGCAGCTATTTCTTCTTCATTCTGATTATTAACTTTATTTAATGAATTAGGTTCAAAATATTTATTTACAAAGTTTGTATCAAAGCTACCGTCTAAAAAACTTTGATGATTTAATACAAAGTCGCAAAACTGCAATGTTGTTTCTATCCCTGAAATTTCGTATTCTTTAATTGCTCTTTTCATTCTTTCAATTGCTTCCTCTCGGTCTTTACCAAAAGCAATAAGTTTGGCAATCATTGGGTCGTAATAAATTTGAATGTCCATCCCTTCTTCAAACCCATCATCGACTCTTATTCCCGGCCCTTGAGGGCGCACATATCTATTTAGCTTCCCAATGTCGGGTAAGAAATTATTTTTTGGATCTTCGGCATAAACCCTTATTTCAATAGCGTGTCCATTAATTTTCAAATCATCCTGAGTAAAAGAAAGTTTTTCGCCACAGGCAATTTTAATTTGTTCTTTAACCAAATCAATACCTGTAATTAATTCAGTTACCGGATGTTCAACCTGTAATCGGGTATTCATTTCTAAAAAATAAAAATTTAAATCTTTATCTACAACAAATTCCACAGTACCTGCACTAAAATAATTACAAGATTTAGCAGCCAGAACTGCGGCTTCACCCATTTTTTTTCGAATTTCAGGTGTCAGTGCAGGCGATGGTGCCTCTTCGATAACTTTTTGATGACGGCGTTGAATAGAACATTCCCGTTCAAAAAGATAAACCATATTTTCATGTTGATCACCCAAAACCTGAATTTCAATATGTTTGGGAGAAAGGATATATTTTTCAATAAATACTGATCCATTTCCAAAAGCAGCAGTAGCTTCTGAAATTGCTCTTTGCATTTGTTCTTCCAATTCTGCTTCCTTTTCAACCAGTCGCATACCTTTCCCTCCCCCACCTGCACTCGCCTTTATCAATACCGGATATCCAATTTGCAATGCTTGTTTTTTTGCTATTTCTACATTACTGACAGCCTCCGGTATACCGGGAACCATTGGAATATTATATTTAAGAACAGCATTTTTTGCTGCCAATTTATTACCCATTATTTCAATTGACTCTGCACAAGGGCCAATAAAAATCAAACCCGAATCAATGACCAATTTGGCAAAAGAAGCATTTTCAGATAAAAATCCATATCCGGGATGTATAGCATCAGAACCACTACTTTTAGCAATATCAATAATTTTATCTTGAACTAAATATGATTGTGATGAAGGTGCCGGGCCTACACAGTAAGCTTCATCAGCAGCTCTTACATGCAATGCTTTTCTATCAGCTTCACTGTAAATCGCCACAGTTTTTATACCCATCTCTTTAGCGGAGCGAATAATACGCAAAGCGATTTCACCTCTGTTGGCAATTAATATTTTTTTCGATCTTCATAAAGTCAAACTATTTTTTTAATTCGTAAAAAACTTTTCGCTTTTATTTGAAAGGTTTTGTTGTAAATTAAATATTAAATTATTTTTTTCAATTAAATACAAGTGTTTATATTTTATTCATTCATCTGATAATTATTTTCTTACAATTTAATTTATCTATTGCGAATGATTTATAATTTAAATGAAAGCATTTATATTATATAAGAATTTTAGTTTTCAAAAAATAAATTAATATCCAGTTTTAATGTTTTACATTTACTAAACTGCTTGTTATCAAACACTATCTATTCCACCTCAGTCTATTTTCATAAAAAATTAGACATTTTCCAATTTTTAAAAACTTTTTTGAATTTGAAATTAATATGGAACATACAAAAAAGTTGGTGGATTTAAATAATGGATCAGCCATAAGAAATTTATCTGCAGGACTTATGCATCTGATTGAAAATAAATTTATTGAGAATGATAATAATGACCAATATATAAGCCATTTAGTCTCCATTGTAGAATCATCTGACGATGCCATTATAAGTAAATCATTAGAGGGGATAATAAAAAGTTGGAATAAAGGTTGCGAAAAAATGTTTGGTTATACTGCTGAGCAAGCGATTGGAAAACATATTTCATTAATCATCCCAAAGGAGTACATAAATGAAGAAAAAATAATTTTAGAAAAGATAAAGAATAATGAAAAAATTGATCATTATGAAACAGTACGAAACAGATCAGATGGAAAACAGTTTTATGTTTCATTAACCGTATCGCCATTAAAAGATAAATTAGGTAATATTATTGGCGCGTCCAAGATTGCCCGTGATATTTCAATGCAAAAAAAAGCTGAAACAAATTTTATTTATGCCAATAAAGAACTTACTTTTAATAATAGTGAAAAGGAAAAACGTGCAGCAGAATTAATTATTGCTAATAAAGAACTGGTATTTCAAAATCAGGAAAAAGAATATAGAGCGGCAGAGTTAATTATCGCTAATAAAGAACTTGCTTTTCAAAATCAAGAAAAAGAAAATAGAGCTGCAGAGTTATTGATTGCTAATGAAGAACTGGTTTTTCAAAATCAGGAAAAAGAAAATAGAGCTGCGGAGTTAATTATCGCTAATAAAGAACTTGCTTTTCAAAATCAAGAAAAAAAAAATAGAGCTGCAGAGTTATTGATTGCTAATGAAGAATTGATTTTTCAAAATCAAGAAAAAGAAAATAGAGCAGCCGAGTTGGTAATCGCTAATAAGGAACTTGAGGCATTCACCTTTATATCCAGTCATGATTTGCAAGAACCACTTCGAAAAATACAAACCGTCTGTTCTATTATATTCGAAAGAGAAAACAATAATCTTTCAGAAAACGGAAAGTATAACTTTCAACGAATTGAAGCCGCAGCCGGTAGAATGCAACAACTTATCAATGATTTATTGTCTTTCTCAAGAATAAAAAACTGATGAAAGAAAATATGAGAAAACAAATATTAACAAGATTTTAGATGAAGTATTAATAGAATTAAGAGAAACTATTATTGAAAAGCAAGCAGTAATTAAGGTAAATGAAATGTGTGAGGCCGAAATTATTCCTTTCCAATTTAACCGGTTGCTATTAAACCTTATTATTAATTCTCTTAAATTTTCACAAACTTCTATACCGCCTCTAATAACAATAAGCAGCAAAATAATAAATGGTAAAAATTTAAAAATAGAAAACTTAAACCCTCAAAAAAATTATTGCCATATAAAAATTAAGGATAACGGAATAGGTTTTGAATCGCATTTTAATAAACGTATTTTTGAAGTATTTCAAAAACTTCACGGTAAAGATACTTACCCCGGAACAGGTATAGGGTTGGCCATAGTAAAAAAAATTTGTAGAGAATCACAATGGAATTATCATTGCCAATGGAGAATTAAATATGGGTGCGAGTTTTGATATTTACATTCCTAACTAGATTTTTTAAAATATTTTTCTTTTCTGCCAATATAAAAAAAAAACGACATCAGAATACTGATATCGTTTTTTTTATATTAAAACCTTAAATAAAATTAATAATAAATATGTTCACCTTTATTTTTTTCCCACTCTTCTTTTAAAAATTTAGCATCTTCTTCATTTTTAGGTTCAACTCCCATCACAATTCCACCTTCTTTAATACCGGATTCATAAAGTTTTGCGCGTTCTTCAGGAATTCCTGAACCCACTAAGGCTCCAACAATACCACCAGTTAATCCACCGGCACCTGCACCGGCTAATGCTGCTGCTAAAGGGCCTGCTATAACAAGTCCTAAGCCAGGCAAAGCTACTACAGTGCCTATGGCTGCTATTGCAGCAATTACAGCACCGACAGTTCCTCCTATTGCAGATCCTACACCTGCACCTTCAAGTGCTTTATTTCCTAAATCAGTTTGATGATCTCCATCATTACCAAAATGTTTTTTACGAGTTTCGTCAGACATTAAAAGATTTACTTTATCTTTTTCATATCCTTTAGCATGTAAAGCACCGTAAGCACCTTCAGCACTTTCACGATCTTTAAACATACCTGTCATAATTTTATTACGACCTGTACTTTCTTCATTAAAAGTTGACATAATTTTAAAGTTTGAGTTTATATAAGATAATTTTACCTTTATTATATTAAAATAATAAAGAAATTATGCCGGGCTTTTTTTTCTTGTAAAAAATAAAAAAAGCATCGATTATTAACTTTTTTAATAACCTTATGTTATACTATTATTAAAGGAAAATAATGGTTATAGAACTTCTTTTACTGATTTTATTATTTTTATATATTATTTTAAAAATAATAATCGGGATATTTTTTGATGAAAAAGATATAGAATTAAAAAAAATAAAAAGGGGGATAATTTTCCTTAATAAAAAAGACTTTGATAAAGCCTTAATTTTTTTTAATAATTATATTTTAATTCATCCTATGGCAACCTATGCTTATGCTTACAGGTCTAAATGCCAATTAGGTTTAAAAAAATTCGAGGAAGCCATCATTGACAGTACAATTGCAAATACTTTTAAAGAAACAATTCCTGAGGCATTTCTTTATAAAGGAATTGCCCACTATAAATTATGTCAATACGATAAAGCATTAATTGAATTAAATAAATCGGTTCGATATCTCAAAAACAATGCTGATGCCTATAAGTGGAGAGGGTTGGTAAATTTAAAATTAAATTTAATTGAGCAGGCTGACAGTGATTTTAATAAATCAAAAAATTTAGGTGACGAGGATTCAAACTTTATTTTAAATCATCACTACTTAATTGAAATTTAAATTTCCTTCATATATGCTGATAAAGTTTTTTATTCAACCCAAATTAAAAATCGAAAAAAAACATTTTGCAAAAATAATTTATAAAATAAGTATAATTATTAATAATTATTGAAATATCAAATAAATTCCTATAAAAGTTAAGTAATTAAAATTTTTAACTGTTATCATTACAAAAAATTTAATAAAATTATGATTGAAACAGATATTTGCATAATTGGTGCAGGGCCTGTAGGTTTGTTTGCTGTGTTTGAAGCAGGTTTATTAAAAATGCGTTGTCATTTAGTTGATTCATTGCCACAGATAGGTGGACAGCTTTCTGAAATTTATCCTAAAAAACCAATTTATGATATTCCCGGTTATTCAACCATTCTGGCTGAAGAGTTAGTTAAAAATTTACTTGATCAGATTCAACCATTTGCTCCCGGTTTTACTTTAGGTGAAAGAGTTGAGACTTTAGAAAAAAAAGATGATGGCAGTTTTAAATTAACAACATCCGAAAATACAGAAATACATTGTAAGGTTGTTGTAATAGCCGGTGGACTTGGTTGCTTTGAACCACGGAAACCTGAATTGGCAAACATCGAGCAATTTGAAGGAAAAGGAATCAATTATATGATTCTTGATCCTGAAAAATATAGAAATAAAAAAGTTATTATTGCCGGAGGAGGAGATTCGGCGCTTGATTGGGCAATTCATTTATCAAATATTTGTGAAGAATTAACTCTTATTCACAGAGGTGAAACATTTAGAGGTGCGCCTGACTCTGCTGAAAAAGTATTGGAACTTGCACATGCAGGTCAACTAAACTTAATTTTAAAATCCAACCTGGTTGGTTTAAATGGCAACGGCCACTTAGAAAGTGTTGTAATTAGCGGTGCCGATAAAATTGAGCAAACCATTATTACTGATGCATTGATTCCTTTATTTGGTTTAAGCCCTAAACTCGGTCCACTGGAAAACTGGAATCTCAACCTTGATAAAAACGCAATTGAAGTAAATACTTTTGATTACTCGACAAATATAGAAGGTATTTATGCGATTGGTGATATAAACAGTTACCCCGGTAAGCTTAAATTAATTTTATGTGGTTTTCATGAAGCTGCAATAATGTGCCAAAGTGCATTTAAACATGTTTATCCCAGTCAAAAATTATCTTTCAAATACACAACCGTTAATGGTGTAAATTCTTTTTAATTTTAAATGGACGAAATTAATTTATATATTATTGATCATGAAGGTGCAGAAACTGAATTAACTGCCCCTACTGATATGAATTTAAGTTTAATGGAACTTCTTGTGGCAAATGAGTATCCGATTTTAGCTACATGTGGTGGTTTGGCCTTATGTGCTACATGCCATGTTGTTATTTTAGAGGCAAATATTCCATTACCCGAACCCAATAATGAAGAATTAGATATGCTTGATACGCTGCCTATTTTAACTTCAACAAGTAGATTATCATGTCAGTTGCGTTTAAATAATGAATTGGATGGTTTAAAATTTAAAATTTTTGGAGATTAGAAGGTATATATTAACCTCCGATTGTAATTAACTTACTACAATTTTAATATTTAATTACAATTTTAGAAAGAAATAATTAGTATTTAAATACACTTCCGAAATTAAAAGGCCATAAGCAAATAATTTAAAATCGTTTGCTCTATGGCTTTTTTAATAATACAGAATTATTTTTTTTTAAATCTAAAATTAATGTTTCAATTTTAGATTTAAATTAGCCACGTACAGGATTATGTCATGCTTTATGAAATTATTTATAGCTTCTATACTTCCATTTAATTCTTCGCGATTAAAACCTATCTTAATAAATAAGCATTTTTTTTTGCATATTATTTAAAATAATTTTTTTTTCATACATTTGCACCGCAATTGGAAGGAGTAATTTATTGAAATTTACCTGTTTAAAAAACAGCTGAAATCTTAATTAATTCAGTCTTCCTTTAAACATCAATAAAACAAAAAATATGCTGAGCATACGTAACATTGCTATTATTGCCCACGTTGATCATGGAAAAACTACCTTGGTTGATAAAATTATCCATGCTTCAAAGATTTTTCGGGAAAACCAACAATTTGACGATCTTATACTTGATAATAATGATTTAGAACGAGAAAGGGGTATAACCATCGTTTCAAAAAATGTTTCGGTTCGTTATAAAGATGTTAAAATTAATATTATCGATACTCCCGGCCATAGTGATTTTGGTGGTGAAGTAGAACGTGTATTAAAAATGTCGGATGGTGTTCTTTTAATAGTCGATGCGTTTGAAGGCCCAATGCCTCAAACACGTTTCGTATTAACCAAAGCACTTCAATTTGGCTTAAAGCCTATTTTAGTTATTAATAAAGTTGATAAACCAAATTGCAGACCCGATGAAGTACATGAAAATGTATTTGATTTAATGTTTAATTTGGGTGCAACTGAAGACCAGTTAGACTTTGTGACCATATATGGTTCTGCTAAAAATGGTTGGATGAGTACTGATTGGCAAAAACCAAAAGAAGATATTATTGATTTACTTGATGCTATTATTGAAAATATACCACCTGCCCCTGTTAGAGTAGGTAATCCTCAAATTCAAATTACTTCTTTAGATTATTCTTCTTTTGTTGGTAGGATTGCAATTGGCCGTGTTTACAGGGGTACTTTAAAAGCAGGCGCCAACATGTCTTTAATTAAAGCAGGCGGTGTTATTAAAAAAGTAAAAATAAAAGAATTACAAGTATTTGAAGGTTTGGGTAGGGTAAGTGTAGAAGAAGTACCTGCAGGTGATATTTGCGCAATTACAGGAATTGAAGATTTTGAAATTGGAGATACTTTAAGTGATCCGGATAATCCTGAAGCACTTCCGCGTATATCTGTTGATGAGCCTACAATGAGTATGCTATTTACCATTAATAACTCTCCATTTTTTGGCAGAGAAGGTAAATTCGTAACATCAAGGCATTTAAGAGATCGTTTATATAAAGAAATAGAAAAAAATCTTGCATTGCGTATCCAGGCTACGGATAGTGAAGATAAGTTTTTAGTTTTTGGTCGTGGTATTCTTCATCTTTCTATTTTAATAGAAACAATGCGAAGAGAAGGATATGAATTACAAGTAGGTCAACCACAAGTTTTATTTAAAGATATTGATGGAGTAAAACATGAACCAATTGAAACTTTGGTAGTTGACGTTCCGGAAGCCACTTCAGGTAAGGTTATCGAATTGGCTACACAACGTAAAGGAGAGCTTTTAATAATGGAACCTAAAGGTGATTTGCAACATTTGGAATTTGATATACCATCCAGAGGTTTGATAGGATTGAGGAACCAAGTATTAACTTCAACATATGGCGAAGCTATTATGACCCATAGATTTAAAGATTATCAACCTTATAAAGGAAATATTTCTGAACGAATAAATGGTTCATTAATATCTATGGAAACAGGTGAAGGAACTGCTTACTCGATTGATAAATTGCAGGATCGCGGAGTTTTCTTTGTTGATCCGGGTGAAGAAGTTTATGCAGGCCAGGTTATTGGTGAGCACAATCGTCAAAATGATATTGAGGTAAATATTCAAAAAGGAAAGAAACTTACAAACATGCGTGCTTCAGGTACTGATGACAATGTGAGGCTTTCTCCAAAAATCCAGTTTTCTTTAGAAGAGTCAATGGAATACATTCAAAAAGATGAATATTTAGAAATAACACCTAAATCATTCAGAATGCGTAAAATATATCTTGATCCTAATGAAAGAAAAAGAATGGAATCAAGAAAAGAACAATAAAACTTTTGTTAAATCAAAATGAAGGAGATTGTTCTGAATTAAAAATTATT
This sequence comes from Spirosomataceae bacterium, assembly GCA_965248855.1. GTDB lineage: Bacteria > Bacteroidota > Bacteroidia > Cytophagales > 172606-1 > CBDFKQ01. The sequence goes on from CBDFKQ010000013.1 coordinate 94,822, forward strand.
TTTTCAGATATTTTACATGAATAATTTAGTTAAATGAATTAAGTCCGAAGCTTTGCTTCGGACTTAATTCATTTAACTACCCTAATAATTGATTATATCCTTTTAAAAACCCTCTCGTAAATAATTTAAACCTTAAATATGTTTTTCTACCTTTTGGAAAAACATTTTGAGGATATGCAACTTCATTAATCATAAGGATTAAATAAAATAACAAAACCGTATATAAAATACAAAAAATCAATTCTAGATTTCTGTATACCTCTAATGACAAATTAGTTTATTAAAAATATTTTTTATTTTTCTTTTAACAATATTTTTTTTTAATATAAAAAAACGAATATTACCGGATGAAAACTAAAAAAGAAATTGTAGATAATTGGCTTCCTCGATACACAGGTACAAGTTTAGATTCGTTTGGAGAATATATCTTACTGACAAATTTTCATAATTATGTTGAAATTTTTGCAAAAGAATTTAAAGTTGAAATAAAAGGTATTGGAAGGCCGATGCAAACGGCAACTGCTAACAATATCACCATTATAAATTTTGGGATGGGTAGTGCAATGGCTGCCACTGCAATGGATTTGCTTTCGGCAGTTGAACCAAAAGCTGCCTTGTTTTTAGGAAAATGTGGCGGTTTGAAAAAAAGAAAAGTAGGTGATTTGGTTTTACCCATTGCAGCGATAAGAGGTGAAGGAACCAGTAATGATTATATGCCTGCGGAGGTACCTGCCCTACCTTCTTTTCGTTTGCAGCGATCAGTATCTTCAATGATCAAAAAACATCAATTAGATTATTGGACGGGGACAGTTTATACAACAAATAGAAGAGTATGGGAGCATGATGAAAATTTTAAAGAATATCTTAGAGGTATACGTGCAGAAGCTATCGATATGGAAACAGCAACAATTTTTATTGTTGGTTTTGCAAATAACATTCCTCATGGTGCTTTACTGCTTGTATCAGACAATCCTATGACACCTGATGGTGTAAAAACGGAAGAAAGTGATAAGATTGTAACCGAACATTTTGTTCAGAATCATTTACAAATTGGTATTGATTCGTTGATCGAACTTGCCAACTCGGGTGAATCTGTTAAACATTTAAGATTCGAATAAATAAAATTTTATTATTTGCGAGCCATCATAGCTTTTTCATAAACTTCCATCGTTCTCAAAGCAGTATTATCCCAACTATACTGTTTTACCCATTCAGAACCTTTTAAAATTATTTTTTTTCTAAACTCTGTATCATCAATAATTTTACACGCTTTTAAAAAAATATCTTCGGCGTCGTATTCAATATGCATGGTACCGCCTCCCGAAATTTCGGCAAGTGAACCACCATTAACACACAACACAGGTACACCGCATGCCATTGCCTCTAATGGAGCAAAGCCAAACCCTTCGTACTGTGAAGTATAAATCATCAAATCACCTTCATTATAAAATTCATTCATTTTTTCATCGGGAATAAAATCTGTAAAAATCACATTTTTTAAACCTAAGGTTTTAACCAATTCCGGATACGGCGTATATTGTGGATAAGAACCTGCAATTTTTAATTCTACAAAATCATATTTCTTTTCGAGTTTTTGAAAAGCTTTTAATATTAAATCCACATTCTTTCTTTTTCCCAAACCCCCTGTATAAATAATTGTAAATTTTTCGTTTTCAAATTTTTGAATGGGTTTAAAAAAATTAAAATCAATTCCATTAGGTACTGCATAAACCAGCTCTTCAGGGTAGTTGGCATAATTTATAGTATCAATCTTTGCAGTTTCGGATACAACGATAACCGGTATTTTTTCTTTTTTAAATTTCTTTACTGTGCTTGCAAAAAAATTAATAAACTTTTTATCCCCCTCGGGAATGTGTAATAAAGAAGCATCGTGCAAGGTAATAACTAAAGGTTTTTTGTGGGCATACATCAAACCCAAACCACCCAGAAACCAATGTGCATGAAATACATCCGCCTTTTGATTAAAAATGGCGGCAGCAGCAAAATAAGGAAAAATATATGGTCTTAAGTTTTTTAAAGAGCGATAATGAACGGGTTTGATCCAATCGATATCTACATAATGCGCATCAGAGGAGTTTTTACTATGAGGCTTATATAATAATAGATTGTCATTGTAATTTCTAATGTGCTTTGCCAATTCATATCCATACCTTCCAATACCGGACACAAAATGCATACAATTTAACATTATTATTTTTTTATTATTAATACTTGTATTTCCCAATGGCATTTTATTTTATTCTTTATAAATAAACTTAAAAAAATATCGATATTTGTAAAACTCTAAGTTGTTCTTATTAAATGTATTAAAAGATTAAAATGCTACTGCCTGAAAATCAAAATCAATCCAATAATGTTCATAAAATCTTATTAATTATTGCTGCGTTTTTAATTTGTGTTTTCTTTTTTTTAAAAATAGTTTTATTGTAAAAAGAAACAATTAACGCAACTATCTTTAATTTATCCAAATTTAATGATTTTTTTTTCGTAAGATTGAACCGGGTTTCACACAATACAACCCAAAAGTAAAAGAATGTTAAGAAGTGGGTTTATTCATGTTGAGAAACAGAAAAAAACAAATAATTATATTTTATTTTTTTGTTTGTTACTGATTTCTTTGACGACCTCATATGCATTGGCAAATGGAAATAAAATAATAGCATTTGGTGCATTAGGCTTGTTATGCGGGATATATGTAATTATAAACGCCGTTAGTTTTTTAAAATTCGGACTTTCAATTGTTCTTGTTCTTTCCTTGTCAGTTAATGGACTTAAGAGACTCACAGAAACAGGGTTTCCCTTAGGCACCCTCGTTGATCTTGCATGTACCTTATTATTATTAGTTATACTTATCAGCTCCAGGTTTAACAAACATAAAATAGTGTTGGATGGTTTTGGAAGTATTTTATTGTTCTACGTTTTATATAATATCCTTCAGGTATTCAATCCTAAAGCAAATTCAATACTATCTTGGTTTCATAACATGAGGGTTATTTTTACCATCACCTCAGTATATTTTATTACAGTAGGTATAATTAAAACCATTAAAGATGTTGAGTTTTTTCTTAGGTTAATTATTATTCTGAATTTATTATTGGCTTGTTATGGAATTTATCAGGAATTTAACGGGTTTCTACCGTTTGAGTCTAAATGGATATATTCAACGAACCAGTATTCACTGCTTTATACATTCGGTAAATGGAGGAAATTTTCTTTTTTATCGGGTCCAATGATTTTTGGCATTTTAATGGCAATAATTGGGGTTATGTGTTTAATTTTATCTTTTGGCGAAAAATCAAAAAAATATAAAATATTTTATGTTGTTTCAGGTATAATTATGATTTGGGCTTTGTTTTATACCAGTACCCGAACTGCATATGTATTGCTGCCGGCCGGAATTTTATTTTTTGCTATTTTAACATTAAAGAAAAATATATTAATAGTATGCGGTTTTTTACTGGCAGGTTTAATATTTGTAATTATAGCTCCTACAAATAACCCTAACCTCTATATTTTTAAAACGGCTTTTAAACCAAAAGATGATGCTTCTTTTTTAGTTAGAAAACATAATCAGGCATTTATTCGGCCTTATATACAATCAAATCCTTTTGGTATGGGATTAGGCAGTGTTGGTTTTAGTGCCGCAGTGTATGCTCCAAACTCACTCTTATCATCATTCCCACCGGATAGTGAAATGGTGAGGATTGCAGTCGATTTAGGCTGGTTGGGTTTATTTTTTTATTGCATGGTTTGGTTTATGCTTTTAAAAGCAGGGATAGAAAATTATTTTCTGGCAAACGATCAAAAATTAAAAAATTACTATGCTGCTCTTACATGCGTAATTCTTCTATACCTCACGTCTAATTATCCACAGGAATCTGTTCAAATGGAATCAATGGTAACTATTAGTATTATTGCCGGCATTATGACCAAATTAAAACATTTAGATAATCAAAAAAATGAATTAGCATAACATTTAAAAATTCAATATATATTTTATGAAAAAAGTTAATATTTTAATTTCTTTACTGGTTTCAATAAATTTTACAATCTACGGACAATCAACTGTGGATTATGATAAGATTATTCCTCCCGATGAAGCAAGACATTTAACTATGCCGGAAAAGCTGGTTCAAATCGCATGGAAGAATCAACCGAGTGTTGAGATATTAAACAGCCAGCGAGAAATATCTCAACAAGATCGTAAAAAAGCTAAAAATGCATGGTTCGATTACTTAAACCTTGGCTTTAATGCAAATGAATACACATTAGGTTTAAGAAAAAATTCCGGGCCGGTTGACCCTATTACAGGAAAGGTTTCTTCAGGCAACCAGTTCTATCCTATATTTAATGCCAGTTTAAATTTAAAACTTAGTTCTTTTGCCTACATACCGGCGGAAAAGAAAAAAGCAGCAGAAAACATAAAAATTAGTGATGAAAATATAAAAGGGAAAAAACTGTCTTTAAGAGCAACAGTTCTCAGTACATATCAAGAATATATTATGGCAAAAGAACTTTTAACTTTGCAAATTGAAATGACTGAAGATGCTGCTGCAAGAAATGCTCTATTCCAACAGAAATTTAAAGATGGCAAGATTTCATTAGATGATTTAAACCTGGCATCAAACAACCTTTTAGATCAAAAATCAAGACAGATTTCGATGGAGGGAAAGGTGGAACTGGCTAAAATAAGTTTAGAGGAGTTGATTGGTATGAAGCTTGAAGACGTAAAATTATAATTATATTATTGGAGTATCATAAATATTATTATGGGTGATACTCCACAAAAATCCTTTTAAAAAAGATTTTGCATGTGAAATTTTACCTTTTAATAAAAAAGATATTATATTTTTAGGGACCGAAATAAAAAGAAAAAATAATATACTTACCCATAAGTTTAAACCATTTGTATTTCTTCTTATAAATATCAATCTGTTTCTTGCCATATAGTAAGTTTTAAAAGGGCTATCACGACCTACAGATACTGACTCTTTATGATAAATTTTTGATTTACCAATATATAAGGCTTTATATCCTGCTTTTTTAATCATTTCGCACCAATCAAGTTCTTCATAATATAAAAAATATATCTCGGGCATCAAACCTACTTTTTTGATAACCTCCATAGGAACGATCATAGCAGCCCCATGAATTAAGCCCGTTTCAAAACATTCATCATATTGCCCCTTGTCATATTCTGATTTTAATATACTTCCTCTTCCCGTAAGTTTATTTATAGATTTCGCTCCGGCAAATTGAATAAGCTCATTTTGATTATAATAAATAATCTTGGGTGATGCTATTCCTATTAATGAATCTTTTTCAAGTTCAGATATCAGGTTTTCTAAAAAACCCGGATCAACTTCTGTGTCATTATTAATAAATAGAAGATACTTCCCATTTGCCTGCCTCACAGCCAAATTGTTACCACCCGCAAAACCAAGGTTTTCAAAACTTTCGATAACATTTACATTCGGAAATAAGTTATTAATAGTACTTTTAACGGGTTCGTTTGAAGCATTATCAACTATAAATATTTCGATATTTGGATAGGTAATTTTTTGGAGTGAATTTAAAAACTCTATTGTAATTTGTAATTGTTTATAATTTACAGAGATAATAGAAACTAATGGTGGGGTATTATTTGACATATATTAAAAGGGGTATTGAATATTCTCAATCTCAAACATTTTATACCTTTTCCTTTTGAAGCATTGCAGGAAAAGTTTTTAAAATTATCATCATGTCCAACCAAATGGAGTACTTTTTTGCATACATCACATCAAGTTGTAATCTTTCCTGATCCGACATATCTTTTTTTCCTCTTTTTGTTACCTGCCATAATCCTGTTATTCCTGCAGGTGCCAAAAATCTTTTCGACCATTTATCGATAGTAAGTTGTTCTGCTTCATACAATGGTAAAGGGCGATTGCCAACTATCGACATATCACCAATTAAAACATTAAATAACTGAGGAATTTCATCAATACTTGTTTTTCTAATAAAATGACCTACTTTGGTAACTCTGGGATCGTTTGAAATTTTTACAAATTTATTGGTAACACCATATTGATTAAGGTGTTTAAGCTTTGCAAGCTCAGCATCCGCCCCTACCCTCATGGATCTAAATTTATAAAAATCAAATATTTTATAGCCTGTACCCACTCTCTTCGACCTATATAAAATAGGTCCTTTAGATTCCAATTTTATTAAAATGCAGACTATTATTAATACCGGGCTTGCTAAAAGTAATGCAATGGAAGAAAAAACTATATCGAATAAGCGTTTGGAAAAAGGGATTTTATTCATAAATAATGAATCATCTATTTCCACCAATTTTGCTTTTCGTTTTCTGAATTGATCCAAAAAAACAATTCTTTTATGCAAATCGACAAAATTTAAAGGAAAATGATAAAAATCATCTATGCCTGTTTTAAGTGCCTTAGACCTGTGTACATTATCATTCTCCCCTACTGCAATAAATGGGATACCATCAAGATAATTTTCACTCTTTAATTTCGTAAAAAGCTCATAAACATCTCCATCAGTTAAATTTACTTCACAAATTAAGGCTTTGGGTAAAGATGTAAATCCAATTTCTTTACTTTTAAAAAACCATTCGTTTACCTCACTAATTGTTTCCAAAGCAGTGCCAACGTAATTAAATTCCAACATATTTTCGGAAAAATATTTACTCTGGCGACCAACAAATAAAATATTACGAGGTTTATTTTCAGTAAAAACCACATGGCTTCCCTTTACTGTTCTATAATCAGTAAAATCATTTACTTCCCTTGGATGTACTAAGGAAGAATAATTAAATAATTGGTTGTTCGGCCCTGGCATTATTTACAATATTTTTTGGTTGAATAGCCGCATCAATTTTACTAAGGAGATCTGTCGGATTAAATGGTTTGTATACAAATTCAAACGCACCGATTTCAAAAAATTTTAATTTTTCATTAACATTTTCAATTCCGGAAAGAATCATAACGGGTATTGTACGGAAATAACCACTTTTCTTAAGGTTAATTAAAAAATCATAGCCGTTTAAATGAGGCATATTTACATCAGAAATAATTAAATCGGGAATGTTACCTTCCTCAAGCCACATCATTGCATCTACCCCATCTTTTTTTGCGACAACATTATAATCTTTTCTTAGAAACAAATCTAACAAGGTGCGTATGCTAACATCATCATCTAAAATTAGTATTTGTTTTTTCATAATTTATATATTTGCTGTTAATATTCTAAAAAAATCATTTAGTAGAAGAACCTTACATCCTTAATACAATAATTATATATAAGGTAATCTATTGAAGAAAAATAAAAATGTTTTCTTTAAAATTACTTATATCAATAATAATACCCTTTTAATTTTATTTTATGAATAACCTGTTTAAATTTTTTATTCATAACTTTATCAACTTTTTAAGATTTGATAAAAACTAAATGAATTGTTAAACAAAATTAAAAAATAAATATAATACAATAATACAATAATGAATAATTCTAAAATAATTTAACTTGTATAACAGCTATTTTATAAGATGAAGTTAATGCCGAAAATATTTTATGGTAACTATTAAAGAATAAAATCGTATAATGATAAAAAATCACAAATATTTTTCTTTAACTGCTTTAATATTAAAATAATTATATTTTATAGAAGTTAAGTGCTTGATAATCTCATGAAAAGTTAATTTATCTAACAAAATAAGTAAATTATTTTAAGTAATTAATCTTTATCATATATTTAAAAAAAAAAATAAAATGTTATTGTTTTAGCACTGTAATATTACAGTGTTATGACATCATTAATATTTACATGTATAATTATTTATAAACTTTAAATATTGCAATTAAAAGCTCATTACTACTTATGAGAAAAACTTACATACTTATATACTTCTTTTTTTTTGTTTTATTTACTTATACAAAAGCCTTCTCACAAGATTTCCCTATATATTCTACTCTATTTAACAATCTATATGCTATAAACCCTGCATTGGCCGGTGAAAAAGGAATTAATACTCTTTATTTAACTTATCACAAACAAATAATTGGTAATTTAAATGATGCGCCATATAGTGGATTATTAAACCTACAAGGCCCGATTGGAAAAACCAGATCATCAGTAGGGTTTAATGTACAAACTTTTAAAAGAAGCTTGTTAAATACTACAGATGCATCGTTAACATTTGCACACAGAATAGATTTTGGTAACAATCATAATCTGAGATTCGGTATATCCGGTGGGATTTTAAGTTACGGCATTAATACAGATAAATTATCTGCCGAAGAAGTATCGGATCCGGCATTAATTTATCGATTAAATAATAAAATTAAAATTGCAGGGCAATTTGGAGCCAATTATCAGTTAAAAAATTTCCAATTGGGGGTGTCTTTTCCAAAACTTTTTACTTTTTATTATATTGATCAAAATGAAAATTCATCAAGAAAAGAGCTTTATCCTTTAAGGAATTTTTTATTGACTGCATCTTATGATTTTACTCTTTCACCCGAGTTAGTTTTTAAACCTCTCGTTATTTTCAGAAAACTTGAATATGAATACTCTAATTCAAATTTAGAAATAACGGGGACTCTTATTTATCATAAAATAGGTTGGTTTGGGGTTTCATACAGGCAAAAATATGGAACTGCATTTTTAATTGGACTAAAAGTTAAAGATTATTTAAGTTTTGGTTATTCCTATAAAATTGTAAACTCTGAAGTTAAAAATTATAATAATGCAGCGCATGAAATTCAATTGGGGATATTTTTTGGAAAACGAACTAAACATGATCCTGCACCCATTGCAGAGGTCATAAAACCGGTAGAAAATATTAAGGAAGTTGAAATTGTTGCTAAAAATGAAAAAATACAGGAGCAAAAAGTAGATTCAAAAATTATAGAAATTCCTAAAGTTGAAACAAGAAGAGAAATAATCCCGGAAAAAAAATCTTCTAATCCATTAGAAATGTCGCAGGGAAATTATGTTGTTGTTGGAGCTTTCAAAATTAAAAAGAATGCTCAAAATTATACACAGCAATTAAAAGATATGGGATACCAATCAAAAATGGGCTTTAATTCTTCAACGCAGTTTTATTATGTATTTATTTATAAGTCAAATGAAATAAATCAGGCTACCCAAGAAATGGATTCATTTAAAAGTGTTCAGGGTTTTGAAAATACATGGATCCTTACTGTAACAAAATAAATAAATAAAATGATTTTATTTATATTATTTCAATCTTTCTCTTAAACTCATCATTTCTCTGGCCGGAGAGGCATTATTATATAAGATATTAAAAACTGCAGATACAATTGGCATATCTAATCTGTAAAAAATATTTATTTCGTGCACACTTTTTACAGCATAATATCCTTCTGCAATCATGTTCATCTCTACTTGTGCAGATTTTACACTATAACCTCTTCCAATCATATTCCCAAACATTCTGTTACGACTGAATTGAGAATAAGCAGTTACAAGTAAATCTCCTAAATATGCCGATCCGGTTAAATCGCGATAAGTAGGAAAAAGCGTATCAACAAAATTTTTAATTTCCTGCATGGCATTGGAAACTAAAACGGCTTGAAAATTATCTCCATATCCTAATCCGTGAGTTATACCACACGCCAAGGCAATAATATTTTTCATTATTGCAGAATATTCAATTCCATAAATATCCTGTGAAGGAAAAGCATGGATATAACGGCAAGTAATTAAATTTGCAAATAAAGATGCAGTTTGTATATTTTTTGAAGCTATTGTTAAATAAGATTGCTTTTCCAGAGCTACTTCTTCAGCATGGCAAGGTCCTGCAATAACTGCAATATTTTCTGCCGGAACACTAAAATTTTGTTCTAACCAATCTGTTATTAAAATATTTTTCCCGGGTATCATACCTTTAATGCCTGATATAACTTTTTTATCTTTTAAATCTTCAACCGAAACATTACTCATCGATTGTTGCAAAAAGGCAGCAGGGATTACTAAAATTACATATTGGGAGTCGGCTAAGGCCTCTTTTATATCAGTAAATACTTTTACTTTATCAGGATTTATATAAACATCACTTAAATACTTAGGATTATGACCGTATTTTGTAATATAAGCAGCAATTTCTGAGTTACGTAACCACCATCTCATCTGAGTTTCTCCTTCGGATAAAATTTTAACAATAGCCGTTGCCCAACTTCCTCCGCCAATCACAGTAATTAAAGAAGCATTAATTTTATCCACAATGTAATTTTTTAATTCGCCATGAAGATAAGTGATTTTAATTCTGACCAAAAAGAATAAATTTCATTAAACAAAAAAACTTTGCTTAAGCAAAGTTTTTTTGTTTAATGAAAAAGGGAAAAATTATTTTTTAATATCATCTCTATTATTCATTTTTTTTGCAATTAAATCTCCATTTTTTAGTTTTTTCGAAACAATAGCAAAAGGTCCAATTACTATTTCATCTTTCTCTTTTAAACCATTTACAATCTCGATGTTATCAAAGTCACTGATTCCGGTTTTAACTTCATGTGCAACTGCCTTGCCATTTTCAAAAATAAAAACAATCTCTTTCATCTTTTCAGCTTTAATCTGATTTTCATCATCTACGCTATTGCCTTTGGGTGTATCTTTTATTTTTTTAATTTTTTGTTTGTCATTAATTATAAGATCATCTGCATTCCTTGTTGTTACTGAGGAAAGTGGTACAGATAAAATATTAGATTTTTTTTCTGTAATAATCTCAACTGAAGCTGTCATACCCGGCCTAAAAGGTGCTTTAGATTTTTTATCAGTCATTAAAGTTTTATAAGAATCTTGAAGCATTCTAATTTTTACCTGAAATTCTGTAACAGCATCTGCAGAAGTTGTTGAGTTTGCAGTATTTGCAATCTCTGTTACGATTCCTTTAAATTTAATATCTTTATCACTATAGGCATCAACTTCTATAATCACTGTATCTTTTAAATTTACTTTTGTAATATCATTTTCGTTTACATCTACTTGAACTTCCATATTATTTAAATTCGCAATGCGTAACATTTCTGTTCCTGCCATTTGAGATGTGCCCACTACTCGCTCGCCTTTTTCAACAGATAACTTTGATACAATACCATTTACCGGAGAAAAAATTTCTGTTTTTCTTAAATTTGTTTGAGCATCCTTTAAAGAAGCCTGAGAACTTTTAAAATTATATTTTGCTGCCTGAACACTTTGCTTCGCTGCTTCCAAATTTTGTTTTGCAACAATAAAATTGGCTTCTGAAGTTTGAAAATCAGCATCAGAAATTACCTTTTGATCATGAAGTTTTTTCTGCCGTTCAAAATCTAATTTTGTGCGGGTAAATTGAGCATCCATTTGTGCAACTTGTGCCTGCATTTGACCGGTACTTGCTTCGCTGCTTTTTACGGCAGCATTTGATCTATCAACAGCCAGCTGATAATTTTCCGGACGGATTCTTAATAGTAATTGACCTTGAACCACTGAATCACCTTCCTTTACAAAAAGTTCGGTAATCTCACCCGATACATCAGGTGAAATTTTAACTTCAATTTCAGGTTGTATTTTTCCTGATGCACTTACTTTTTCTATTATTTCTGCTCTTTTAGCTTTTTCTATTTCAACTTCAGTTGGCTTTTCTTTCCCAATCCAACCGGCAGATTTTGCGATAATAGCTAAGAGCAATAAGGCACCAACCGAAATTCCCAGAATTAAAAGAATGTTATTACTTTTACGTTTCGCCATTTAATTAAAATAAAGTTATTTTTAAAATTAAAATACAAGTGGTTTATTTTGATAGAAATCTAATATTTTATTTCTAAAAATATAATTATATTTTGCCTGTACCAAATTTGCTTTTGCTTTTCCTAAGTTAGTCTTCGATAAACTTAAATCAATAGAGGTTGAAAGACCAACCTGATATCGTGATTCTGTTCCTTTATAAGATAATTCTAACGATTCAACTTGCTTTTTATAAGCCAGGTATTGTTGCCCTGCCGTTACCATATCAACGTATGCCTGTTCAATTGTTTGCCTAAGTAATACTCGTGTATTTTGAGCAGTTAACTCAGATTGTTTACGAGTAATAATTGCAGAAGAAATCTTTGTACGTGTTTGCCAGGCATTAAAAATCGGTATTGTTAATGTTAACCCTACATATTTATTAAAATAATCTTTAAGCTGATTGAATAAGGGATAATCTTGAAAGGAAGGAGGAGTAAAATTTTGAGGAAGTGAATAAACGGTATCATTTTTTACAAATCCAATTGGTTGAACATTACCTGATGATTGGCCGGGTACAGTAATTTTATTTCTATCTGAAAACTGAGAATTTAAATTGGCATTTAAAGTTAAGTATGGATATAACCCACCTTTTGCGATTTTAACCGCGTATTGGTTACTTTCTATTCTGGTATCGGCTGCTTTTATATTAGGTTGAGAACTTTTAGCAACTTCAAATATTTCATTCGAATTTTTCTCATAATTAGTTATTTCAGGGTCATTTAATGAAACTGTTTCAACTTCAAAATTAAAATCATAAGGGAGATTCATATTTTGCATTAAATTTAATTTTGCTATTCTTACATTATTCTGCGCATTTACCAAAGTCAATTCATCGTTTGCCAATTGCGATTTTATATCATATAAATCAAATTCAGGTTTTGAACCCGCCTTAACTAATTTTCCGGTTCTTTCTACTTGCTGTTTTGAAGTTTCCACTTGAACTTTTGCAATTTCAACTTGCTCCTGGTTATTCATAACCTGCAAATAATAATTAATCACATTAAGCAAAACAGTATTTTTACTTTGTTCAGCATCATACTTAAATGCTTTAATTAAGGTTCTATTTTGAATTACTGTATGTTTTTGTTGTAAGCCTCTAAAAAAAGTCCATTGAAAGTTTAATGATGGGTTCAAATATTGCTGAGTACCCTGTTCATATTTATATGTAGTTTGATTTAATATCCTTCCTGCACTTAATCCATAAGGAATTTGAGCATTTAAAGTTGGTAATAAACCTGTTCTGGATTGAAAATAATTTATCTGACTATTATTCAGATACAAATTACTTTGTTTAATAGAAATGCTATTACCTATTGCATAATCGACACATTCCTGAACAGTCCATTTTTTTTGGGCGTTTACAGTTAAACTTAAAAACAGAAAAGCAACCCAACTATATTTTAATAGTTTCGTCATATAAATTAGTATAAGATTTTTTTTTAAAAATATTTATTTAAGAATTATTGTACTATTCAACAGGGGCGATATAAATTACATCTTTCACCCATTTTAAATGTTTTAAATAATTTAATACAATTGTTACTACTTCCGAATCAATTTCTATAAAATGATAAGCCAAATCATTCTTTCCTTTTCGAGAAACATTCATTGTCGCAATATTTATATCTTCGTTTGAAAGGACATCTGCTATAAAAGCAATTGTTCCTCTTACATCTTCTGCTTTTATTATCAAGGTATGTAAGCGGGCTGAAAAATCTGCTCTAAACCCATCCACCTCCGAAATATTTATCATTCCCCCACCCAAACTCTCACCAATTACTTCAAAAGATTTTTCTCCGGATTTTAAATTAATTTTTATTGTATTTGGGTGTAATGTTGATGCATTACCAACTGATTTAAAAGTATAATTCAATGCAACTTCTTTAGCATACTCAAATGAATTTTTTATCCTAATATCATCGGTTGCAAAATCCATCAAACCTGCAATGATTGCTCTATCACTACCATGGCCTTCATAAGTTCTTGCAAATGAATTGTAAAAAACAATATCGGCATGCGATGGTATTGATTCTAAAATTCGTGTTGCCAACCTTCCAATTCTTACAACTCCTGCTGTATGCGAACTTGAAGGACCAATCATAACCGGACCAATCATATCAAAAATGCTGCTTCTTTCTGTCAAAATAATTTTATAAGTAATAAGTTTACATAATGATAAAAATAATTTATTGATTCGATTATTAGGCAATGATAATCAGAAATTAAAATCAATCTTTCAAAAATTTGATAAAAGGTAAATTTCTTTGATAAAGTATATAATTTTATAGGATTATGAAAAATTTATCTTTCTTTAAAAAGTTTAGAAAACAAAAATACAATTGGATTTTTTTTAATACTGCATTTGTAAAATCCAATTCTAAAATATTATCAATTTCAAACAGATCATTTCAATATGGTGATGGAATTTTTGAAACAATGCTTGCAGAAAATGGTAAAATAAAATTTTTAGACGATCATTTAGGAAGATTAACAAATGGTTTATCTATTTTAAATATTGAAAAACCAATTGTATTAACAGGTCAATTTTTAAATGAGCTTTTAATTAATATTTTAAAAAAAATAATTATAAGGAAAATGAAAAAAATCTTTACAGATTAAAATTACAAATTTGGCGTAGACCGGGCGGTTTATACTCGCCTGAAAGTAATGAAGCTGAATTTTGCATTTCTATAACAGAATTTCAAAAAAAACTAACTGTAAAGAACAATGTTTTATTTTATGGTGATATCAATTTATCCTTTTCTAAAATATCTTCGTTAAAAACATGTAACTCACTTCCATATATTATGGCATCACTTTCAAAGAAAAAATATAATGTTGATGACATGATTCTTTCAACCAAAGAAGGTTATATAAGTGAATGTACTTCAACAAATATTTTTTGGATAAAAGATGGCACAATATTTACTCCCTCATTATATACGGGTTGCATTGATGGTATTATGCGGAAACAAGTGATAAATAAATGTTCGGAATTAAATATTAATATACAAATAGGAGAATTTACAAAAGATATTTTATTGGATGCTGATGCTGTTTTTACAAGTAATGTTACAGGCTTCCACCCTATTAAAAAAATCGAAGAAAAAAATTTTTCGATTGATATTGCACTTAAAATTATTCAAAACTTAAAACTGTAAAAACGTTATAATTATGAAAACTTTAAAATTTATTTTACCTCTGCTCCTGTTTTATTTCATTTCAAATTTAGGATTTGCTCAGCCCGGCTCTAAAAGTTTTGACCATAAAGACTTTAATAAAATAAAAGTTTCCGGCAATTTTAATGTAATTGTTAAAAAGGGTGAAGTATTTAAAATTACTGTAACCGGCGAAAAAAGAGATATTGATGAAGTAATCAGCGACTTAAAAAACGCCGAATTAACAGTATCTTATGAAAGAAAGTCTTTAAGAACAAAAAGAACAAATATTGAAATTATTTTACCAAAGTTACAGGCAGTAAACTTTGAAGGCAGCACCAGAGCAAATATAGAACCGGGTTTTAAAATTGATTATTTTAATGTGTATTCATCAGGATCAACGGAATTAAATATTGAAATGGAAGCCCAAAAAATGTATCTTGATCTTTCGGGAAACGCAACTTTAAATATAAAAGGAAAGGCAGAAGATTTACAAGCCAATATATCGGGTGCTTCTCTTTTAAATGCTTTTGATTTATTGGTTGAAGAGGCTAAACTTGAAGTAAGCGGAACGAGTGGTGTAAGAATCAGCGTTTCGAAATCACTTTCTGCTAATGCAAGTGGAACTGCTAAAGTAAGGTATAAAGGAAGTCCTTCGCAAATGCAAAATAATGCAAAAGGTTTTGCTTCGATTAAAAAGGAAGGGATTTAAATTAATAAGGCCTAATGAGAGAAGAAATATGTATATTTTTTTGTATAAAGCTGCCTTATAGATTAAGACAGCTTTTATATTAATTCTAAATTATTTTGATGTTGTATAATCAGTATATCCTTTTTGATCAGGTGTATAAAAAGTATTGGGATCAGGTTGAGCCAATTCTGAATTATTTTTAATTCTTTCTACTAAATCCGGATTTGAAATATAAGGTCGGCCAAAAGCAATTAAATCTGCAGCATCACTTTCAAGTGCATTTTCTGCCTTTTCTGAATTGTAACCACCACACAATATCAATTTACCTTTAAATTCTTTACGAATCATTTTTACAGTTTCCGGATCAACTGCTTGGGCACCTAATCACTGATTGATCTGCCAAATGAATATAAACCACATCCAATTTATTTAATTCTTTTGCTAAATAGCTGTAAGTATCGTGAGTTTCTGCATAAGGATGGATATCGCTTGCTGTACCAAAAGGTGATAAACGAATGCCGACTTTTTTCTTTTCCTATTGCTTCAATAATTTTTTCAGTAACTTCTAATACAAATTTACTTCTTTTTGCAATTGATCCTCCATATTCATCATTGCGTAAATTTGTATTTGGTGCGATAAATTGCTCAAGTAAATAACCATTTGCAGCATGAATTTCAACTCCATCAAAACCTGCTTTAATAGCATTTTTAGAAGCCTGAATATGTTCTTCAATTACTTCTTTTTATTTCACTTAACGTTAATTCTTTTGGAACAGGAAAAGCTTTCATCCCGCCAGCATCTGTATACATTTCACCTTTGGCGGCTACAGGAGATGGAGCAACAATCTTTGTACCTGGTTTCATATTCAACTCATGAGAAATCCTACCTGTATGCATAATCTGTAAAAAAACTTTCCCTCCTTCTTCATGAATTTCGTCTGTGACTAATTTCCATGCATTTATTTGTTGTTCAGTGTAAATACCCGGAATACGGGCATATCCGGTACCATTAGGTGAAGGGGAAGTACCTTCTGTAATAATTAACCCTGCATTTGACCTTTGTTTATAATATGTAGCAACCAAATCATTTACCTCATTATTATTCACAGCTCTGCAACGAGTCATAGGAGCCATAACAATATGATTTTTCAATTTTAAATTTCCTAAAGTGGTTTCTGATAAAAGAATTTTTGACATAAATATTAAATTATTTGAAAAAAAAATGCTCATAGAATTATTCTATGAGCAAGACAAATTTAAACATTTAAAAGTTTCGATGTATTGAAATTATTTATGAAAGCTTTAAAAAAAAATCGGAAAGCTCTTTCATTTTTTCTTTGTTAATACAAAGAGAAACTGCCCTGCCTTCTTTTTTAGCTATTAATAATTCACTATCTGTAAGTAATTTAATATGATGTGAAATGCAGGGTTGAGATAAATCAACTATTTGACTTACTTCAGAATACGATAAATTTTCTTTATTGGCAACTTCAATAATAATTGAAAGTCGTATCTTGTCTGCAATCGCATTTGCAGCCTTTTCTATAAATTTGCTATCTATCATCTTATTTCTTTCAATAATAACAACTTTTTAAGGCCTATCGGTTCTCAAAGCTGAATCTTTTTGAAATTTAGTAAAAAGATATAAGAAAATAACTCTTGAAAATCTAAAATTAAAAGGAAAGCACACTATAAGAGCAATTGCTGCAGAATATAAATAAGTAGCCAGAGAAACGTGCTCTAAAAAAATATTTAATGCTACAGATATTGTAACTACCGAAGCAACCACAAATGCATAACCTATAAACATTGCTCCAAAAAAGAAACCGGGTTCCTTTTCAAATTTATTATTGCAAACAGGGCAATGAATATGAGTATGCCAAAATTTTAATACTTTCCATAAAGGAAAAGTAAAAATATCACCTCTTCTACAACGAGGACACTTTTCTAATAATATTCCGCCTATAAGTGATGTCTGCATGGTTTTTTTTTACTGTTTTTGTACCAGAAAAAGGCAATAGAAGCTATAGCTAAATATGGAACAACAAGTAAATAAAGAATACCTGTATTTAAGCCTGCACCTAATGAGTTTTCACCGCTGTTTACATTGCTTTCAACTGCAATTTTACACATAGCACATTGAGAAAATAATGGACTAAATGTCGAACTAAAAAAAAACGAAAATAAATATTATTAAAATTTTCACTTTCATAATTAATTATTTTTATCCTAATATAACATTAATAAAAAACTATAAGTTTAAATTCTATTTATAAAAAGGGCTGATTAGGAAAATATACTATTACTCCACTCACTGAAACATACAACCAAATTGGATATGCCCACTTTACTATTTTTTTATGTTTTTCAATTTGGTTTGACAAGCCATAATGTAAAGCCAGTAACACAAACCTCACTACTACAATTGATAAAATAATATGTGATATCAGGAAAAAATAATATATATATTTTAACCATGCCTCACCACCAAATTTGGTAGATTGATGCGTAATATGGTATAAGATGTAAGAAACTAAAAAAAAGAGAGCCGAGTGCAAAAGCAGTTTGCATCATAGACCTTATGTAAATTTACTTTCTTTTGTTTAATAAAAAGAAAACCAAATAATAAAGCAATTGCAGTTAAACTATTTATGATTGCTATTAGATGAGGAAGTAAGTTTGTCCATTCTCCTAAATAAAATTTTGATTTTATTCCAATAATAGCTGCAACCGCTAATGGAATCGCTATTGAAAGGATGTTTATTATCTTATATTTACTGTTAGAACTTTCTATTTGAATTGGTATTGTTCATTTTTTCTCTTGTTTTAGTTCGTGCAAAAGAACTTTAGTTTCCAACACTAATTTATCAATATCTTTACGGGCGGTGCCATTATAAAAACCTCTGATATGACCATCTGAATCAACCAAAATACATTTATCAGTATGAACAAACCTATCTTCCAGATTTGTAAAATTTTGATTTTCTTCTTTTGCTGTTACAAAATACCCATAATAGGCCATTCGGTAAATTTCTTTTTTTTGTCCGGTTATAAAATACCATTTACCATCAATTGCACCTAAGTTATTAGCATATATTTTAAGGTTTTCAGGTTTGTCGAACTCCGGGTCTATAGAATAAGAAAGAATTATAACATCCTTTTCTTTTTCGAAAGCTTCCTGAACTCTTTGCATTTCTTTGGACATTAAAGGGCATTGACCCGGACATCTGGTAAAAATAAATTCGGCAATATGAATTTTATTTTTAACAAGATTTAAATTTTGTGGCTTTCCATTCTGGTCTATTAAATTAAAATTAGGAACGGAATGAAATGCTGTATCATTTATTTCTTTTCCTTTATATATAACTTTTTCAAATTTAATATTACCGGTTGTAGAATCCATTAAAGGAATATACCTTGGTAATGTAAAGTGATTTTGACCAAAATTTTTGAGGAACAGAAAAATTAAAACCGGCACCACTAATAAAATTAGCAGGATACCGGTTTTCGTAATTTTTTTCATAAAATATATTCACTTAAAACTTAGAAAAATATCTAAGCCTAAAAATTATTAATGGTAAATAGCATGAAAATTAGCAGCACCTTCATCTAATAAAGCAATTACAAGCCATATCACGAATATTGCCGGCAATACAATAGTCCATATTAAAGATTTTACTTCATGTTTAAGGTGCATGAATTCTCCAACAATATAAAACGCTTTTACAAACGTCATTAAAACGAATATAGAAACTCTTAACGGGCCATGATGCATAGTAAATGCTATCACGAATTCTATTGCAGTTAAAGCAGATAAAATCCAAAATGTTTTCCAGATTACTTTAGTTTGAGGTTTTGCTTTCTCACCCTCAATTTCTGTATGATGTTGATCTACTGTAGTCATATAATTAATTATGAAAAATCTAAATTTTAAACCAGGTAAAAGAAAGTAAATACGAAAACCCAAACTAAGTCGACAAAATGCCAATACAAACCAACTTTTTCAACCATTTCATAGTGTTTTCTACCTTCATAAACACCAACTGAAACATTATAAAAAATAATAATATTAATCAACACACCACTAAATACGTGGGTACCATGAAAGCCGGTAATAAAGAAAAATAAATCTGCAAATGCCGGAGGACCATATGGATTAATTAATAAATTAGCATGTTCTATTGTTCGGCTAACCCATGCACCATTAATAAATTCGTTGTATACTGATGGAGTATGAGGGCCATGTATAAAATGTGACCATTCCCAAGCTTGACTACCTAAAAATACAATACCCCCTAAAATTGTCCATAACATCCATTTTTCAA
Organism: Spirosomataceae bacterium; assembly: GCA_965248855.1. Classification (GTDB taxonomy): domain Bacteria; phylum Bacteroidota; class Bacteroidia; order Cytophagales; family 172606-1; genus CBDFKQ01. The sequence continues at coordinate 114,811 of CBDFKQ010000013.1, forward strand.
TATCTGCTCTGTCTCTTCTATGACCTGCCTCAACGGCCAAAACCATTGTTACAGAACTTAAAATTAAAACGAAAGTCATAAAACCTACGAAAACAAGAGGAGCTGAACCATGATAAAATGGAATTGCTTCAAAAACTCTTTCAGGGATAGGCCAATATTCTTGAGAAAAAACAAACTTAGAGGTTTCTCCAGAAAATGCCGGATGGCGAAAACGGATAAAACCATAAGTAATAAGTAAAGCTGAAAAAGAAAACGTATCTGATAATAGGAAAAACCACATCATTAGTTTTCCATAACTTGCTTTTAAAGGTTCCTGACCGCCATCCCATATATTTCTGCTTTTAGGTTGCACGGTTTGTAATACCACAGTTGTATTTGACATATTAATCCGGGAATTGAAAGATTACGGTTATAAGGTGCAAATTTAATAATTGTTATGTTCAGACCTAATTTTTATAATCCAATTGTAAAAAAAAATACAAAATATTATTTAATTATAATTGGAACTCCTTGAAATTTTATTGATTAAGCAATAAAAATACAAATAAGTAAATCCATAAAAGACCAAGAAAATGCCAAAAGGTTGTACACATTTCAATCCATAATGTATTCTTGGAATGGATTGTGTGATTTAATGACTTTGCTAAAATAATAAATAAAAAAAGAACTCCCGCCATAATATGAACCCCATGTGCTCCGGTGAGCATGTATAAAAAGGATCCTGAAGGATTACCGGCTAAAAAAACATTTTCTAATTTAAGTGCTTTCCATCCATACCATTGTAAAACTAAAAATGTTAATCCTAAAAGAGAAGTAAAAACCATCGCTATTGAAATTTGAGATAAATTATCTTTCTTCGCAGAAATATAAGCCCATTGCATAGTAACACTACTTAAAATGATAACAACTGTACTCACCCAGAATATATTTGGCATTTGAAAATCAAGCCAGTTACCTTCTGCTCTTCTTACTAAATACGCACTAGTCAACGATGCAAAAATCATTATAATGCTTACTATGAAAAGCCACATGGCAAACTTTAAAGGATTCATGGAGAGTGGCATCCTTGGCTCCTCATTCAATAACTCCTTTTCGAAATTTTTATTAATTGTTGTCATAATATAAATATTTAAATCCTGTCAAGTAAAAAGGATATTTGAATTACAGGTAAATACAAAAACGATCCAAACATCATTTGTAAAGCCGCTTTGTCACTACATTTTCGCATTAGGTGAAATGTTTGTGCTAAAAATAAAACTCCACACGTCATTGTAATGATAGCCGAATTTATTCCGGTCATCTTTAATTCATACGGAATCCAACTTAATGGCAGTAAAAATAAAGTATATATCATTATTTGAACTGCTGTATCGAAATCCTTTCCACCTTTAGCAGGTAAAAGTTTAAAATTTGCTTTTTTATAATCTTCATCTAAAACCCAGGCAATAGCCCAAAAATGTGGAAATTGCCAAAAGAATTGTATGGCAAATAAAACACCCGGTTCCCAACCAAATTGATTTGTTGCAGCTAACCAACCTATCATAGGAGGAAATGCACCCGGGAAGGCTCCTACAAAAACCGCTATTGGTCCTACCCTCTTTAAAGGTGTATATAAAAAACCATAAAGTACAAACGATAAAATCGCAACCAGTGCACTTTTATAATTGAAATGAATAAATAATATACTTATTGAAATTATAAATAATATCGAACAAAATATTATTGCTTCGTTTATGGAAAGTTTATTGGTAGGAAGTGGTCTGGATTCTGTTCTCTTCATGAGTTTATCCAGATCTTTCTCTTTAATTTGATTTACGATGTTAGCTGCCCCGGTGATGCAAAAACCCGATATTGCAAATAAAAATAAATCATACCAATTTATTATTTTTCCGGTTCCTAAAATAAAACCAAAAACTCCGGAAAAGGCAACTAAAGCTGATAATCTGAATTTAAGTAATTCATAATACGCCTTGGCTTTAAAACTAATTTTATTTGAAATTTTTATATTTGATTCTATTGTAATCATTAAAATTTAATTTTAAATCTTCTTCAATTCGTCCTCATTATTCTGAATTAGCAAAGATAGTAAGAGAACTGATTGAACACCAAAAATTAAAGCTGCAAATAATAAATGGATAGGTTGAACATATGGGGGAATACTAAAATAATTCATTAAAATACCTGATACTATTTCAGTAACAATTAAAAATATAAGAAGTTTTGAAAAATTATAAAAATATATTTTTATATAATTTCTTCTTATAGAATAAAATAATATTATATTATTGATTAACACAAGCCACGAAAAAGACCTATGAGTTAAAAAAATATTTCCAAAATTTCCAATCCATTCATTTCTTCTAGATTCGCCCAATTGAATTGAAATTAAATCTGTCATTTCTCTAACTTTTGTACCTAACACGATTTGTATTAATGTACAAAGTATACCAAGGATGAGAAGTAATTTTATTTGATTCTTATTTGTACTTACAGAATTAAATTCATTTTTATAAGATCGTATAATTGAAAATATAAGAAGGAAAACAATTAATAAGGCAACCAGCATGTGAATTGTTATCAAACCCGGCAACAAATTAGTTGAAACTACTAATGAACCCAGCCATCCTTCAAAGCCCACAAAAACTAAGGCATCAAAACATAAAAGTGTGATTATCTTATCTGATTTCCAAAATGAAAAAGAAAAAATAAAAGTTATAAAAATAAAAATACCGATTAATACTCCAATCACCCTATTCAAATATTCTATAATTGTTTTAGCAGGATTAAATATTTCTTCAGAGTAAACCGAAGGATCGTTTAAAATCTTTAAACTTAAATCAGCAAAACCTAATTTTTTAAGATAAATAGATACTTTTTGATTTTTAAGTTTTCTTTTATTAGAATAAATTTCTTTATAATCTTTAGGTAATTCTTCTTTGGATGTAGGTGGAATCCAAGTACCAAAACACTTTGGCCAATCGGGGCAACCCATCCCGGAACCCGTGCTTCTAACTATTCCGCCAATAAATATTAGGAGATAAACTGAAATAATGGTTAGAATACACCACATTCTAAAATTTGAGATATTTAATAAAGGCATAAAAAAAACCTCTCCTAATATTGGAGAGGAAGTTTTAAACTAATGAATGTTTTCTTCTTTCTTAATTACTTGATGTATTTCTTCTTCTTCTTCAAAATCTTCAGGCCTTTCGTGCGGAAGATTTGATTCAGGAGTATGACTAAGAGGAATATGTTGAGGAATAAAATCTTCTAATGCGCCCGGTTTGCTATAATCATAAGCCCATCTATAAACTGAAGGAATTTCGCCAATCCAATTTCCATGACCGGGATTTATTGGTGCTGTCCACTCTAAAGTATTTGAATGCCAAGGGTTTTGAGGAGCTTTTCTGCCTTTAAAAATACTATAAAAGAAATTAAATGCAAAAGTAAACTGACCTAAAAATGTAAGGATTGCAGCCACGCTGATAAACATTTGAAGATTTGCATACTTTGTAAATACAGGGAAACCGCTAAAAGAATAATACCTTCTTGGGAAACCGGCTATTCCAATATAATGCATTGGAAAGAAAACAAGATAAATTCCAATAAAAGTCAACCAAAAATGCACATAACCCAATCTATCATCCATCATCCTACCAAACATTTTAGGAAACCAATGATAAATCCCGGCCATAAAGCCAAAGAAAGATACCCCCCCCATAACTAAATGAAAATGAGCTACAACAAAATATGTATCATGTAATTGAATATCTACTGCCGCATTCCCTAATACAATCCCTGTTAAACCTCCGGAAATAAATAAAGAAACTAAACCTATTGAAAACAACATGGCCGGAGTAAAAATAATATTCCCTTTCCATAATGTTGTTAAATAATTAAATGATTTTACCGCTGATGGAACTGCTATAATAAGCGTGAGTAACATAAAAACAGAACCAAGGAAAGGATTCATGCCACTAAGAAACATATGATGAGCCCATACCAGAAAAGATAAAAACATAATTCCTAACATAGAAAAAACCATCGCTTTATAACCAAAAATTGGCTTTCTAGAATTTGTCGCAATAATTTCAGAAGTTATTCCTAATGCAGGCAATAATACTATATAAACTTCCGGATGACCTAAAAACCAAAATAAATGTTGGTATAAAATAGCACTTCCTCCCTCATGAGATAAAGCTTCGCCACCAATATAAATATCAGATAAATAAAAACTTGTTCCGAATTCTCTATCAAAAATCATTAATAATGCTGCAGAAAATAATACCGGAAAAGAAAGAACTCCTAAAATAGCAGTAATTAAAAATGACCATATAGTTAGGGGTAAACGCCACATTGACATTCCTCTTGTCCTTAAATTTATAACTGTTGTTATGTAATTTATACTACCCAATAAGCTAGAAATAATAAACAAGGCCATTGAAATTAACCACATTGTCATACCGCCTTCAGATCCTAAAGAAGCGGATTTAATTGCATTTAATGGAGGATATGAAGTCCATCCACCGGAGGCCGGTCCTGTAGATAAAAACAAAGATGTGAACATTACTGCACTGGAGAGAAAGAAAAACCAGTATGACAGCATGTTTAAAAAGCCTGATGCCATATCTCTTGCACCAATCTGTAATGGTATTAGAAAGTTGGAAAAAGTACCACTTAAGCCGGCAGTTAATACAAAAAACACCATGATTGTACCATGCATTGTAACTAAAGCAAGATAAAAATTTGGATGTAATTTTCCACTATCTTCTATCCAACTGCCCAACAAGGGACGTAACCAATCCAACTTAGCTTCCGGAAAACCTAATTGAATACGAAATAAAATGGATAATAAACCTCCAATAAAAGCCCATACTAGGCCTGTAATTAAAAACTGTTTGCCAATTACTTTGTGATCTTCACTAAAAATATATTTACTCAGGAAGCTTTGAGGTTCATGATGTTCATCATGTTCATGAGCGTGATCTCCTTCATGTGATATTGCTGCTGACGACATATATGTACTATTTTGTTTTAAAACTAAATTTTTATTTATTATTTAAAGCTACTTTTTTATCTTCTTTCTTTGCCTCGTCTTGCTTTACATTATTCTTTTCACTTTTATCCGTACTTTCTGTTTTAGTAGGTTGATCTTCCGAACCAATTATCTTTAAAGCTTTTTCTTTTAAATTTTCAGGTACTTTTGATAAATAATCTCTATTTGTTTGTAACCAAGGTTTTTGTGCTGCATACCATTTTTGATAATCTTCTTCTTCATCTACTACTAATGTTAACCTCATTCCAAAATGACCACGACCGCAAATTTCTGTACAAGCTATTTCATAATTAAAACCGGGATCTCCTAACTCTGTACGCATATCCGCTGTACTTTTAGTTGCTTCAAACCAAAATCTTGTTGGCATACCAGGAACTGCATCCATTTTTACACGCATATGAGGAATAAAAACACTATGCAAAACATCCCTCGCTCTTATTTTTAAAAGAACCGGTCTACCTTTCGGAATATGAATTTCTGTAGTACTAACAAAATCATCAAAAGAATGCTCATCTCTGAGATCAATTCCAAATTCATTGGCAGCATCAATTAACTTAAAATTATGAGTGCCTAAAATTTTATCTTCTTTACCGGGATAACGAACTTGCCAAGCAAATTGTTTGCCCATTATTTCTATTACTTCAGAATTTTTTGGTGCTTCAGAGGTTATATCATTCCAAACAAATAAACCTCCAATTATTAATCCCGTCATCACAATTGCCGGTATTCCGGTCCAAATAACTTCTAAAATAGTACTATGGAATTGAAATGAAGCCTTCCTATTTTCTTTATATTGAAATTGAAATGGAAAAAAGAATAATAAAATGTGTGTAAGAATAAAGGCAAAACCAATTACTGCCATTGTAACCCAAAACAAATAATCAGTTTCTACTCCATGTTTTGAAGAAGCTTCCGGAAGAAAATCCTTGGAAGCCTCCATTGCAGACCATACCATAGCAATTCCACCAATCACCAAAAAAATTGGAAATAAAGCTGCATTCACTTTATTAGATAAACCGGCTCTTTTTTGAGAAGAATCTCTCACAACTGATATCAATGATTGTACCCTGAAAATCATAAACAGGATTACAATAACGAATACAATACCAACGCCTATAATAAAATTTGTCATGTCTGTCAGGTATTATTAATAATTATATTTCAATTTAACTTTATAAATAATTGGATTAAATATCATGATGCATACTCTCTTCCAACATAGGGTGATTTTTTGGTATCAACAATGCCTTTCCAAGATTACTTCCAACTACTAATATAAATCCACCGGCATATATAGCAATAAAGCCCAATTCGATAAAACTTATACCGCCTTTATCACCTAATGTAAACGGCATAACCATTAAATAAAAATCTAACCAATGCCCTACAATAATTCCACATGCTGCTACTTTTAATAAAATCATGTACCTCTTTGCATCTCTAGTCATTAAAAATAGAAATGGAAACACAAAATTTATTATAAGATTAAAGAAGAATAGAAACTTATACATTCCTCCAAATCCATTTAATAAAGTGTGAAAACGGATTGTTTCTTCCGGGATACCTGCGTAGTATATAAGCAAGAATTGGCTAAACCATATATAGGTCCAAAAAATACTAAAAGCAAACATAAACTTTCCTAAATCGTGTAAATGGCTTGAATTAACCATTTTTAAATAACCTGCATTTTTTAAAGAAACTACTGTTAAAGTTATAACTGCTAAACCGGTAACAAACCAACTTGCAAAAACATACCATCCGAACATTGTACTAAACCAATGAGTATCCAAAGATAGAACCCAATCCCAAGCTGATGTTGATGAAGTTACAGCAAATACTATTATAAATATTATCGACCAAAAACTTTGTTTTTCATAATACTTTACATTTTTATCAAAGTCTTCTTGTAAGGATAATTTTCTTAGTTTTAAAAATATCCAATACCACAATCCAAAATATGCAACCATTCTTAATATAAAGAACGGTACATTTAAATAAGCTGACTTACCTGAGATCAGTTTATCCTCTTCCATAATTCCAGGATGTGTCCAATGAAACAATCCTTGATGACCAACTAACAAGCTTGCAATAAAAACCAAAACCATTAAGGCTCCCGTAATTGGTAGAAAATATCCAAAACTTTGAGGAATACGAATAATTGAAGAAGACCATCCTGCCTGGGCTACAAATTGAAATGCAACAAAGAAAACGCCAATGATGGCTATACCTGTAAAATATACATTATTCAACCACAAGTTGGCTAGAATTATTTTTAATAAGCTTGCACTATGACCATGTTCAGCATTTGTATGAGCTCCATGTTCATTATTTACTTCGTGAGGTAAAAGATAAAAAAAAGCAATACCAAGTATAACTAAAATGAAACCAACAATAATTGCTGTATATGCACCTTTACGTGTTCGGTCCTCAAAAACATATTGTTCTTCTACAGGAAAATCCGTGTGATGTTCTACCATTTTAAAATTGTATATAATGTTTTATAAATTGTAATAAAATCCTCAATGAAAAAAAATCTAAATACTATTGTTGTTGTAATTTATGTACGTAATGAACAATTTTCCACCTGTCAATAGGACTAATTTGAGATCCATGAGGCCACATTAGACCTTTTCCGAATGTAATTGTATGAAAAATATGTCCGTCATTTAGAAATTTTAAACCTGCACTATTATATGCAGGAACACCTTTGTATTTATCAGCTACTTTACCATCAGCCTTACCATCTTTTCCATGACAATGAGAACAAAAATTTAAATACAACTGCTCACCTTCAGCTAAGGTCTTAGCATTTAAAGGTACGGGATTGTTTAATGTCTTTTCAGAAATGCCCATGCTATCTCTGTGAATATTATAAACCATTAAATCTACAACTGCACTATCACCTTCACCAAATGAAGTTTTATAATTTCTTCTGGAAATGGTTCCCTTTACAGGCAAACGCATATTCATTTTATGAGGATTTAAAGTATTAGAGTTATAATATCCCTTATTATCTTCTCTATCGCCTCTCCATTTACCAATTGTTGTATCTGTTATTTGAGATAATGGATCAAAAGCTATAGAATGATACATATCAGGTGCATATTCTAAACCGGGGCTATTAGGATTTTTACTGCAAGAGGCAAAAATTAAAACTGCCAAAGCAAATAAATAATTTTTTATAAACAGATTTTTCATTTTGTATATAACAAATGTTTCTAAATATTTTAATCTGAATTAATTAAGCAAATTGCTTTTCATTAACTTCAGCGGCTCCATTTTCTTTAAGTACATTACTTATATCATCCGCAGACATTGAATTAGAGCTTAAATCAACAGCCATTATAAATTTATCATCAGTACTCCTTATATCAAACATTTTAGGATTTTTACCGGGATATAAATCATTTGAAAGTAAAAATGTTCCTACCATTCCCAAGGCAGACAATAAAACTGTTAATTCAAATGTAATAGGAATAAAGTTAGGTAACGGCCAATGGTCTTTACCACCAACAATGACAGGCCAATCTAATGTTAACATATATGTCATCATTGTTAAAGCAAGAGTAGTACCAGTTGCACCAAATAAAAATGCTGCCTTTGGTAAACGACTTTTTTTATAACCCAAAGCAATATCAAGACCATGTATAGGATATGGTGAATAAACTTCATGAATATTTACTCCGCTACTTTTAAGATTTCTGACAGCTTTCATTAAGATATCTTCATCTTCAAAAACACCCACTAAATATTTTTCGTTTTCGATATGGTTTACCATTTCTAAATCATAATTAATTAATACTGACTGATAACACTAATATAACCTTCTAGATGGATTGAATGTTTGTTCCATCAATATTTTCATTTGTATGTGCAACACTTTTTTCACTATGCGTATCAATTGAATGCCTTTTAAAAACTCCTTTTTCAGAAGAAGATTTTAATATAGCTTTTACCTCTGCCATATTTATTACAGGAAGAAATTTAGCAAATAAAAAGAAAGCTGTAAAGAAAATACCAAATGTGAAAAGATAATCTAAAACGTCATATGTTGTAGGATGAAACATTACCCAACTTGATGGAAGCCAATCCCTGTGTAAAGAAGTCACTATAATAACAAATCTTTCAAACCACATCCCAATATTTACAATTATAGAAATGACAAATGTAGCAGCAATGCTTCTTCGAATTTTAGTAAACCAAAATAATTGAGGTGAAATAACATTACAAGTCATCATTGACCAATATGCCCACCAATAAGGTCCTGAAAATCTATTTATAAATGCATATTGCTCACCTTGAACTCCTGAATACCAGGCCATAAATAATTCAGTAATATAAGCAACTCCAACTATAGATCCGGTTAAAATAATAACCTTATTCATAGAATCTATATGTTCAATTGTAATATAATCTTGTAAATAAAATACTTCTCTTGTTACAATCATTAAGGTAAGTACCATTGCAAAACCTGAAAAAATGGCTCCTGCTACAAAGTAGGGTGGGAATATTGTTGTATGCCAGCCTGGAATAACAGACGTTGCAAAGTCCATTGATACTATTGTATGTACTGAAAGTACTAATGGTGTTGAAAGACCTGCTAATATTAAGCTTACTGCTTCGTATCTTGCCCACGTTTTTGCACCGCCTTCCCATCCAAAACTTAGTATTCCATAAGCGATTCTTGAAATCTTATTTGTTGCTCTGTCGCGAATTGTAGCAAGATCAGGAATCAAACCAATATACCAGAAAACTATAGATACTGTTAAATAAGTACTAATTGCAAAAACATCCCACACAAGAGGTGAATTAAAATTTACCCATAACGAACCAAAAGTATTTGGTAAAGGTAATGCCCAATATCCAACCCATGTACGACCCATGTGAAGAAGAATAAACGTACCGGCGCAAAGTACAGCAAATATTGTCATTGCTTCTGCAGCTCTGTTAATAGATGTTCTCCATTTTTGACGAAACAATAATAAAATAGCAGAAATAAGAGTACCCGCGTGACCAATACCAACCCACCAAACAAAGTTTGTAATATCCCATGCCCAACCAACAGTTTTATTTAATCCCCAACGACCAATACCATCCCATAAAGTTCTATATGCTCCATAGCCGCCAATAATTAAAATAATTACAGAAATAATGAAGGCTACTGTCCATAATAAGGTAGGCTTTGCTTCCACCTGACGACAAATATCGTCTGTAACATCACTATATGTTTTGCCACCTGTTACTAATGGTGGTCTGACTTCTGAAGTAACGTTCATGATATTCTGTATTAAGAGTTTTTACTCTGATTTTATATTTTGATTTGAGTAAGTCCGAATTATATTAATATCAATTAATTATGTATACTATGAGTTTTATCTTCATGTTCTACCTTTTTATTGTGGTTGTTAATCCCGGTATCAACCAAATCTTTATTTCTAATTTTAGTTAAATAAGAAACAACCGGTTGAACATTTATATCTTCTAAAACTACGAAATTACGTTCTTTAAATTCACCGGTTTTAATTTGTGAAACTTTACTTTCAGTATTGTTCATATCTCCAAACACGATCGCTTCTGTAGGACAAGATTGTTGACAAGCTGTTAATATTTCACCATCGACAACTTTTCTTCTTTCCTTTTTAGCTTCAAGTTTTCCTGCCTGAATACGTTGAACGCACATAGAGCATTTTTCAATAACTCCACGGCTTCTTACAGTAACATCAGGGTTCAAAACCATCTTACCAAGGTCACTATCCATATAACCCGGATATTCCTTATTATTAAAATATTTAAACCAGTTAAAACGACGAACTTTATAAGGGCAGTTATTAGCACAATAACGAGTACCAATGCAACGATTATAGGTCATCTGGTTTAACCCTTCTGAACTATGTGTAGTTGCCAAAACAGGGCAAACTGATTCACAAGGAGCATTTTTACAATGTTGGCAAAGCATCGGTTGGAAAGCAACTTCCGGATTTTCGGAAGCAATTTCCATTGCTGCATAACCACTTATTGTTTGGTTTTCTGCCGGTGCATCACTGCTATAATACCTATCAATCCTTAACCAGTGCATTTCACGGCGATTAATAACTTCTTGTCTTCCAACAACAGCGATATTATTTTCTGCCTGACAGGCAATGGTACATGCTCCGCATCCAATACACGAATTTAAATCAATAACCATTCCCCAGAAATGGTTTTTTGCATATTTATCATCATGGCCATGCCATAAAGTAATCTCTGAAGGCTTTTTCTTTCCTTCAGTTGTTTCTACATGTGGAAAATATCTTCCTGCAGCAGGATTTTCTAAATAATCTACAAAATAAGCTTCCTGAACTACCGGGCGACCCATAATAGTTTCGTGTGTTTGCGTTTGAGCCAATTCACGAACTTGAGAAGTTTTAGTAATTTTAATATTTTGAGAAGAATAATTTAAATTACCATTTATTAATGTTGAAAAAGGATAAACATTTTTACCCACTTTGTCACCTGCAATTCCTACCTTTTCTCTTCCATACCCAATAGCAATAGAAACTGTATCGTTTGCTTGGCCCGGTTGAATCAATACAGGCACTTCAATACTATATTTTCCTGAATCTACTTTAACAACATCCCCTTGAATAACATTTAATTTTTTTGCAGTTTTTGCAGACAAAGCAGCATAATTATCCCAACATGCTTTTGATATTGGATCCGGCATTTCTTGAAGCCATGGATTATTTGCCTGGTCTCCGGTCCCTATTGATATTTTTTCATACAAGCAAATTTCAAATCCGCTTTCATTTGTATTATTATGAGATATTATTTTTGATGACTCAGAATTTAAATCAGACTTAAATTCAGGTTGAGCTCCAATAGCCTTATCTTTCGAAGGTTCATGAACACCATCGTGTAAGGTATAAGTCCAAAATTCTTCAAAACTTGAGAAACCGGATTCTTTATTAAATCGATTCTTTTTCCAATCTGCTTTTAAATAATCATCAAAAGTAATATGGTTACCAGCCCAAGTTAATAAACTTTCTTGTGCTTGACGGGTTTTAAATATTGGAGAAATTGTCGGTTGACATAAACTGTAAAAATCCTTTTTTGGTTCAGCATCATTCCAAGATTCTAAAAAATGATTATCCGGAGCGATAAAATTACAAAGTGAAGATGTTTCTTCTAAACGATCAGAAAATGAAATCTTATTTTTAACACTTGCTATAGCTTTTCCAAATTCATTTCCTGTTGGATAATCATAAACAGGATTGGCATTATAAAATATAATTGTATCTATTTTGTTGGCTTTTACTTCTTCTACAAAAGCAGACATTTTAGTATCGTCACCTTGCTTTAGCAGGTATGGCATACTAAAATCAATTGTTGAACCGTAATTTTCTAATAAATTATTAATTGCATTAACTATAACCTGAACTGAAGAATCGTTTGACCCACAAACTACCAATGATTTTCCTTTAGCAGCAAATAAATCCTTAGCTGCTTTATCTAAGTACTTAATATCTTTTAAATCTGATCCTAAACCAGATTTGCCGGCTAATTGAGCAATTGAGTTGTATAAGGAAATAACTATTTGTCCTTGTTGTGATGGTTTAATTGCTGTTCTATAATCTGCATTTGCCCCAGTCATTGACAATCCTGTCTCAAATTGATAATGACGAGACATTTTCTTTTTATTCTTGCCCAACTTTCTTGTTTGAGCATATTGATGCATATATTCAGGAGATGCTATCCATGTTCCTAAAAAATCAGCACCAACACTAACTATTACTTCCGCTTTTGAATAATTAAATGACGGGATTACTTCCTGACCAAATGATTCTTTATTTGCTTTTATTACGCCTGATACTGAATGAGCATCGTAAACAATGTGTTGAGCATTTGGATATTTAGAGATAAATTCTGCAATTGCCTTTTTTGTAATAGGAGAATTTATTGTGGAGGAAACAATTCTAATTTGATTAGATGATTCAAGGGCTTTAGTAACTTCTGTATCTAATTCATTCCAGGTAATTGACTTTCCATTACCTACAGGTCCTTTTAATCGTGAATTATCATATAACGTTAAAAGTGATGCTTGAACTCTTGCAGGTGTACCATTAATATTTATTGAAGACATATTATTACCTTCAATTTTAATTGGGCGCCCTTCTCTTGTTTTAACTAATATACTGCTATAACCTCCATTTGAATCATAATACGTTGAAGCATAATAATTCGGAACAGTAGGATCAATATTTTCAGGTTTATTAAGATATGGAATTGCTTTTTTTACAGGTGCTTCGCATGCTGCCAAAGAAACAGCCGCCATACTAAAACCAAGCAACTTCAAAAAATCTCTTCTGTTGGTTTCAGAAATGCCTTCACTCGGAACATCTGAAAATTCTTTATCAGTATTTTTTACAAAATCTAATTGATTTGTAAGCTGTTCGATACCCTTCCAGTGAATTTTATTATTGTGTTCCATATTTAATATAATAACAAAATCAGTTTCAAAATTACAGATTTCTTTTATTCAAAATTTAAATAGACCTATTGATTAAATTTCAAGGGTCGTAATATTAATAATGACATTTAGAGCATTCTAACCCACCAATATCAACAACTTTCATTTCGCCTTTGCCTGCTTTATTATGAGCTTTTAACAACCTGTCATAATAAGCATTGTCTTTAGAATTTACAGTTGTTTTTCTATGGCAATCAATACACCAACCCATGGTTAATGGTGAGTATTGTTCAACAACTTCCATGTTTTTTATATCACCATGGCAATTTTCGCAAGCTAAACCTGCAACATTAGTATGTTGTGAGTGATTAAAATATGCCAAGTCAGGAAGGTTATGTATTCTAACCCATTCAATTGGTTGATCTTTTTCTATTGCCTGATATATTTTCTTTATTTCAGGAGAACCTTGTTTGATTGCATTATGACAATTCATACAAACGTTAGCTGAAGGAATACTTGCACCTTTAGCATTATATACTGTTGTATGGCAATATTGACATGCAATTTCATACTGGCCCGCATGCAGTTTATGAGAGAATGCTATAGGTTGCTTTGGAGCGTAACCTTTATAAACTCCGATATCTGTTATTGCATCCAAACTTACTTTACTGATAACAAGGAAAGCAATAATACCGACTGCAGCTAAAAATGGACCGCTGGTAAAGAATTTTACAAAGTCGTATTTAGGATTTACAAGTTCTTTATCTTCTTCTAAAAGGTCTGTTTTGTTATTTAGGAATTTTGTTAATAAAACGGTGAGCATTCCTAACACCACAATTACCAATACTAACACAACAACTAAGCCTACAAGAATTATATTAAAATATTCAGATGAGGTATTATCATTACCCTTTGGAGGATTTTTATCATCCACTACAGATCCTTGCGATTTTTTCTCTCCACCATCTCCGGCTTTTATATATGCTAGTATTCCTTTTATATCATCATCTGATAAACCATCAAATGAAGTCATTTGCGTTTTATTAAACTTTAAATAAAGTTCATTTGCATATTTATCCCCACTTCCAATAACCTTTTGAGAGTTTTTAACCCAAGGAATAATCCATGCAACAGGCCTCCTTTCTTCTATTCCTTGTAAACCAGGCCCTATTACAACTTCACCGGTAATAGCATGGCATTGTTTACAATTTGCAACAAATAATTCTTTACCTTTTGCTGCATCTCCGCTGCCGGCTGTTGGTTGTTGCGCAGTAGTGCCTTTTGTTGAAGCTGAGTCTATTTTTTGTGCCATTAAAAATGAGCAACTGAAAAACAAACTGAAAACTAAAGCAAGTGTTAAACGCAATGATTGCTTTACAATATGCATATTAATAAGAGTAGATTTATCGTTTTTAGCATTATACAATATGTGCTATTTTTAGACGGCACAAATGTAGTATTGGAATTTTTCTAATCAAAAAGGGTTTTACAAACATTTTTAAGTTTTTACACCTCTTTCTTTAATTCTTGACCAAAATTAAAATTAGCATTCAGATTATCAATATTTTACCTATAAATATTATATAATTTTAATTCTAATTTAGATTTATTTTAAATAAGGGAAAATAAATAGAATACAATTAAAATTATTTAAAGTACTTATTTTCCATTTGCGCAAAAGTAATCTTTTTATGTTAGCAATTACATTTCATCTAAAACAATTCTGATTTTGTAATAATCTAATTTTTGTTCAAGAGCTTCAAAAATTGGCTTTATTGGTTCTTGCTTTTGCCAATTAAGGTTTTTAACCGCTTTTTTAATTAATTCTTTTTCATCATTGTTTATAAATTTATTTAAATCAATTTTTTTTCCATCTCCTCGAAGTTTAATTAAATGGGTATATATTGTTCCATTTGTTATTTGTCTGCTTGCTGCCATTTCTTCAATACTCATTCCTTTTTCGTACAATTGATATGTTAATTGAGTAGTATCAATGCCTGGTGCTTTAGAAGAGAATTGTTTATTATTAATAAAATCATCAATTATTTTTAAGAAAATGCTTCCATATAATTCAAATTTTTGTTGTCCTACTCCCGAAATATTCATCATTCCAGCTTTGTCAATTGGTTTTTTCAAAGCCATATCAATTAGAGTTGCGTCATTAAAAACAATATAGGCAGGCACATTGTTTTGAACAGCTATTTCTTTTCTCATTAATTTAAGTTCGCTCAATAATTCTTCATTAACAGCTTCTTTTTGAGATTTTAACGGGGCCGGTTCTTTTGCAATTATTTTTCTTTGGTCGAAAGGTATATGCTTGGAGAGCATTACGGGTTTGCCTTCTTTTAATACTTGCCAGCTGGTGCTATTTAATTTATAAGTATGTGCTTCGTCGTAAGCAATATCTATAACACCAATGTTTAGCATTTGTGTTATGTAATCCGACCATTCTTCAGCTTTTAAATCTTTACCTAAACCAAATGTTTTTACATTTTGAAATCCTTTATCAACTATGTTTTTATTTAATGAACCTCTCAAAATATCTATCAGCATACTCATTGCTATTTTTTGATCAGTTCTGGCAATAGCCGAAAGTGCTTTTTGAGCTAATGTTGTTGCCTCAAACTTTATTTTAGGGTTTCGACAAACATCACAATTTTCACAATCACTATCTACTACTTCATTAAAATATGATAGTAATATTCTTCTTCTGCATATATAAGCTTCTGCATATTGCCTCATTCTATCCAACTTCGCATTTAGCAAATCTTTTCTTTCACGTTCAAGTTCTGCATTAAAATCCATTTGCATCATTACATCTGCATAACTGTAAAACAGTAAAGTATCTGCAGGTAAGCCATCTCTCCCGGCCCTTCCAATTTCCTGATAAAAATTTTCAATATTTTTTGGGAGATTGTAATGTATAACCCATCTCACATTGCTTTTATCAATGCCCATACCGAAAGCAATTGTGGCAACTATAATTTGAATTTCATCTCTTAAAAATTCATCTTGTACAGTTGATCGCGATAAACTATCCATCCCTGCATGATAGTAGCGAACATTAAAACCTTCTTTACTTAACTTACCGGCAACTGTTTCAGTATTTTTTCTGGATAAACAATAAATGATTCCTGACTGACCTTTATGATCTTCTAAAAAATCTTGAATAAGATTTATTCTTTTTCTTGCAGGTAAAACATTTAAATTTAAGTTTGGGCGATCAAAAGAAGATATAAAAACTTTTGCATCTTCAATATTCAGCCTTGTTAATATATCTCTTCGTGTTATTTTATCTGCTGTAGCTGTTAAAGCAATTAACGGAATAGATGGGAAATTCTTTTTTATTATTCCCAGTTGAGCATATTCAGGTCTGAAATCATGACCCCAAAATGATACGCAATGCGATTCATCAACTGCAAACATGCTTACAGGCAATTGCTTTAAGAAATCTAAAAATCTGCCTGAAATTAATTTTTCAGGGGAGACATATAAAATTTTAATATGATTATTTGCGCACGCGTTTTCTATTTGGGATTGTTGTTGAGCACTTAAAGCACTATTAATAAATTCTGCCGAAACTCCATTTGCCTTTAGTGCTTGTACTTGGTCTTTCATTAAAGCAATTAAAGGAGAAATAACAATTGCAATTCCTTGTTTAACTATTGCTGGTACCTGATAACAAAGTGATTTTCCACCACCTGTCGGCATTAGTACCAACGAATCTTCGTTATTTAAAACTCTTTCTATTGCTTCGGCTTGAAGGGGGCGGAAAGTATCATACCCAAAGTATTGTTTTAAAACTTGTTCTTTAGTTGGTTGATCTATAATTAACATTTTAAAATATTAAATTTATCCATTAGTATAATGTCTGGCATCTTTGGAAATATTTTCGATTGTCCAGGTATAACTTTTAACAAAATCTGCTTTCCTAACCGGGCAATTAAGTACTGAACAAGCCATGCAATTATCCGGTGGAAGACAAGGATCTGCATGAATAAAAATTTCAACATTCCTTTGGGTATTTTTGGTTATGTAAGTTTTAACTGAATTTACCTCTTCATGCGTTTGTTCTAAGGTAAAATAATAGGGTAAAGTTAAATGTGCATCTATATGTAAATCCGATCCATAATGTTGTACTCTTAAATTATGGATATCAATCCAATAAGGATTTCTATTGGTTATTAAAATATTCAAAATTGTTTGCAATGTATTTGTATCGGCCTCATCCATTAAACCGGCTATTGAACTTCGTACCATTTTAAATCCATTCCATAAAATAACAAGTGAAAACACTATTGAAAGGATAGAATCCAATTGATTGAAATGAGTAAAATAGATTGCGGCAACTCCCACCAATAAAATAACATTACTCACTGCATCTATAACCAAATGTTTACCATCAGCAACCAATGTTACCGAATTCATAATTTTACCAAGCTTTTGTAATTTTCTACCCAGTATACCATTAATAATAATTGTGAAAGCCAAAATTAAAATTCCTATTGGCAGGGATGACATTTCACTTGGACGAAGAAAATTTTTAATAGATTCATAAATCATGAAAAATCCTGCCAGAATTATTAGTGCACCTTCGAAACCGGCAGAAAAAAACTCTATTTTACCGTGGCCATAAGGATGAAGAAAATCTTTTGGTTGAGAAGCAAGATGTATACTGTAAAAAGCAAAGGCCGCAGCAATAACGTTAATAATAGATTCCAGAGCATCAGTAAGTATTGCGTTTGAGCTTGTAATATAATAAGCAAGAAACTTTAAACCGCATAAAACAATGCTGACACATAAAGAAAGAAGAATGAGTTTTTTTTTCATTATAAATAACTGATCGATAATTTAGAAAGCCATTTTTAATAACTTTCTTTTAGGCTTAATACAAACTTAAAACTTTTTGCTCAGGGAAGTATAATTTAAATAAAATTCCGAAAAAATTGAATAGAATTAAAAATATATTAATTCTATTCAATTTTTTTTAAATTATATCGAATAAAACTTACATTAAATATTACATTAAAATTTTAGAATTATTTGAAAAAATTTTTTGAATTAAATATTTTTTTCTAAATAGATGTTAGAAACTTTAACTAATATATATATGTCTGCAATAAACATTCAATCGCTTGAAAAAAGGAAGGATATGGAAATCCTTTCTATTGAAAAAAATTTGGAAATCGGATATAATACAAAACACAATTATATTCATTGTAATTGGATAGGATTTCAAAATAAAGATTCTATTATGAAATCGGGAGAGAAAATATTAGAGTTATTATCAAAGAAAAAGTGCGATAAAGTTTTAAACGATAATACTAGAGTAACAGGTCCATGGCAGGAAGCAGCAGAGTGGACTGT
>CBDFKQ010000014.1:0-512500 GCA_965248855.1 Spirosomataceae bacterium
AAATGATTTCATTTATTGATTTTGGTTTTTTATAAAAATTCCAATACATGGCAATAGCCGATAATATCATCAATGGTTTCTCGATAAACTAAAATTTTAGAATGGCCACTTTCAATGGCTCTTTTTTTTATTTCTTCAATGGTATCATTTACATTCACGGCACTTATTTCTGTGCGGGGCACCATGCATTCTTTTACTCTTACTGTTTTAAAAGACAAGGCATTGTTAAAAATTTTATTGTCTATTTCTGAATCTGTTTGTACTTCTTCCCAATCCGTTATTTCGTTTTCATTATCCGATTGAAAATAAAAACCCAAGCCGGCATACATAAAGTCGTTTTTTTGTTTGGAAATTTGAAAGTTCAAAATTTTTCTCAAACCCCTTACCGGAAAAAAACAATAATATAAATGAGAGGGTAAAAAATCCAATAAAAACAATAAATGGTAACAGCCAAAAATTTTAATGTCTGCTGAGGGAATGAAAGAAAAAATATCCTTCCGGTAAAGCTTATTAATAAATATAAAAAGAATACCAAACCGCTGCAAACAGGAAAATATATCCACCATTTTGAGTTGGGGAACATACCGGCAACAATAGTAAATATTAAATAACCGGATGATAAAAGAAAAAAAAGATAAGCACCAAAAAATATCCCTGAGGTTTGTGTGGATTTTTGACAAAGAGAAGTAAGTAATTTACCGGGGAGGCTTTTTTGGCTTTTTAAAAACTCGAAATATAATTTGTCGGAATGGCTTAATGCAGCTTCACTGCCATTAAACAGCAAAGCAAGCAAAACGAAAAACAATAAAAGCACTAATTGAATTATCATTTCTTTTTCCTATTTTTTGGTGGGATGTTAGTTTGCATAGGTGGTTGGCTATCTTCCTTTTGTTCACGTTTTTGCTTACGCATATTGTAAAAGAGCAAACAAAAAATTGAAATGGAAAAAAGCCAATAACTTTTCACCAATCCAAACCGAATGCTTTGATCTATACCTATTATTAATGAAACAAAAGCTAAAGAAAAAAGAATTATATCAATGAGGCCGGTGTGTTCCAATTTTTTTCATCCTGCTTAATATTTTATTTTCGTAATGGTATTTTTTATAAAATTAAGCAAAAAATTCTTTAACTAATGGAATAACGGATTTTGAAGTTCCTGCTGTTTGACATGTTCGCTTTTCGCGGCAAGTCGAACTACAGATAAAATAGGATTTGCAATCCGTAGCCAGCTTAATATAATTCATTTATTGGGTTCAATTAAATAAATTCACCTAATTCTAAAAATCCTTTTCTTGTTGCATAATAATCTCCACAACTACTATAATTATATTCTTCTTCTTTTTCCACAAACCTGGTCCTTACAGGGTTTAGGTGGATATATTCTAACTTAGTTTGAAAAAAAGAAATTATTTTAATTTCTTCAGCATGATAGCCTGCCTCCCAAAACCAAATTTTATCCTCCTTTTTTAATAACCATAAAAGCCATTTTCTTCTACTTTCTTTAGGATTATCACTGATTGATTTAATAATTTTTGAGGCAGTGAATTTTTTAAAGTCCCTAATGATGTCACTTAGATTGTCATCTTTGCTTTTCACAATCAGGTGCACATGGTTAGTCATTACTACCCATGCAAAAACCACCAATCCTTTTTCCTTTTGGCAAAATTTAATGCTGTCAAGAAAAATATCTATATATTCCTTTCTTGTAAATATATCCACCCATTGGTGTACAGTACACGTGATGAAATGAACTCCGCTTTGATCTTTAATTATATAAGCTAACCCCATTAAGCAAATTTATTTCCAAATAGACAACAATTACATTGCCATTTATTTATTTAAATATTACTGTTTAATTTATCATTCTTATTTTATTAAGCTAGCATTGGATTAGAAATCCGGTTTTATCTATCGTTTGACATGCCGCGAAAAGGGAACATGTCAAACAGCAGGGGGTTATTTAAAAACAGAAAATTTAGACAGAACTTTTTTAGAGGATTTAAAGAAGAAGAGTGGGGTATTTTTAGAAAAAATAGAAGCACTTTTCAAACACATCAATTTTATACAAAGGCAAACAACCATAAATGAAAGTGATTTGCTTGAATTAAATAAAAAAATGGAAGAATTTAATCGAATTAGTGTATAATATCTGGTGCATTCCAATTACAAAAGCAGCATTATTTTCTAAAAAATTTAATCCCAAAAAGAAATAAAAAGAAAAACATTAATTTATTGGCAACCCAAAAAATATTATATGAGTGTCCGTAATTTATACTAGACCAAAAATAGGGTTAATTTGGGCTTAAAATCAATTGTTGAAACCCAACTGACACCACCAACCAATCAGATTTTTTTCATGTTACTTAATTTTTATTTCTTTATAAAATTGCGACCAACTAATAGTTGCTCGTAGAAGCGTGGAAATTATTTATCAAGCCTAGTAATTCAAATATTGCCCATGTTTATTAAATGGCTTAATTTTATAACATCCAATAAGCCTTTAACTTGCCTAATCATCTATTTACCAATGGCGATAACTCCTCCCCTAGCAACTTTACTGCCTGTAATAATTTTTGATGCCCCAATGCCATTCCATCCATTTGAAAAGTTACCCTTTCAATGCCCCCAAGGGCGTCGCTATGGCGTAGTATTTTTTCAGCTACTTCTTTGGGTGTACCAATTAAAAATGCACCTAAGGGGCCCATTTGAGCATCAAAATTCTGCCGCCTTACAGGGGGCCAGCCACGTTCTTTCCCGATTTTTGTAAATGCAACCTCATATCCCGGATAAAAATCATCAATGGCTTGTTGGGTAGTTTCTGCAACGTAACCAATAGAATGCAAACCCACTTTTAATTTTTCCGTGGAATGGCCTGCTTTTTTCCCTGCTTTCCTATACAAATCTATCAGCGGGGCAAAGCGATGCGTTTCGCCACCGATAATGGCCACCATTAATGGTAAGCCTAAAATGCCTGCCCTAACAAATGATTCGGGTGTGCCGCCTACGCCAACCCAAATTGGCAATGGATTTTGCTGTGGCCGTGGATAAATTGGCTGATTATAAAGTGCCGGCCTAAATTTACCCGACCATGTTACAAATTCATTGTCCCTTATTTTTAAAAGGAGT
This sequence comes from Spirosomataceae bacterium, assembly GCA_965248855.1. Classification (GTDB taxonomy): domain Bacteria; phylum Bacteroidota; class Bacteroidia; order Cytophagales; family 172606-1; genus CBDFKQ01. The sequence goes on from CBDFKQ010000014.1 coordinate 3,129, forward strand.
TCAAGTTTTTCAGAAAAAAGCTGGTCATATTCATGTAAATTCAATCCAAATAGCGGAAAGGCTTCTGTAAATGAGCCACGGCCTGCCACTATTTCTGCACGGCCATTTGAAATTAAATCAAGGGTGGCAAAATTTTGAAACACCCTTACTGGGTCAGCTGCACTTAATACCGTAACTGCACTGGTGAGGCGAATACGTTTTGTAAGAGCTGCTGCAGCCGCCAATATCATGGTGGGTGCTGAATCTAAAAATTCTTTTCGATGGTGTTCACCAATGCCAAATATATCCAGCCCAACCCTGTCCGCATATTCAATCCTTTGAAGGAGCTCTTCTATAAATTGAGTGTTACTGATATCTGTTTTTACATCACTGCTAAATACCGATGCTGCAAAACTGTCAATTCCTATTTCCATTATTTTAAAAATTTACCTTAATGATGTTGAAATTCATTTTAAAATTGATAGCCGTATAAGAAAGTTAAAATCCCTATTTGAACGTTACTAACACTTCTAAATGTTATTGTGTTCATTTTTTTATTTATTAAAAAAAGCGGGGCTCTGTGAAGCCTAACAAAAAACCATATTTAATATGAAAAATAGATAGCGCTTATTAAAATTTAAATTAAGATGGGTATGCGAATAATTTACGCCTTAGTTGCGTTGTCTTTTAAAAAAGTAACTAATACTTAAAGGGAAATTACGCAAATAATGTGGCTAATTAATGTGTTATCCCGCCAGGCATTAAACTTTAAACATTGGAACCGACGTTTTTTTTAAAAAGGTTTTAAAAATTATTGCAGGGTTATATTAGTGTCGATTGAAGGGGCTTAACACTAATTCATTAGAATTTTAATATTAATATTAATTTTTGAATAAATGTTCAATGGAATTTCGTAAGCCATACATTGGCAAGCCCATTTCAGTTGTATTGGTTTGATATTTTCAGCTAAACAGTTTCACAAATGAACCCATTTTTAAAAATATTCCGGCATGAACCTCCTTGCAAAAAGGGAGGTTTCCAATGAGATAATTCTAAATTCATGTTAGGAAACATCCCGCAACGTTTCCATAAAGTTTTGAATTTGTACCATATCGTTATCACTTAAAACTAAAATGTACCTCCCAAATCCTGACATAAGTCGATTTTGAGGTCTTAGTTTTCCCGTCGTCTTGTTGTTTATACCACTAACCCCTGATTGTAACCATAAAATTACCCATGATTTTTTTGCTTTTAAATTAAAATTATTAAAGCAGTTTTATAAATAAACTTGTATAAAACTGCTATCCCTGCTGTTTGACATGTTCGCTTTTCGCGGCAAGTCGAACTACAGATAAAATAGGATTTACAATCCGTAGCTAGTCAGCAGGTTTTTTTGGAGTAAATTTGTATATCATTGCCAAATTTTTTTTAAATCACTTTTTTAAGTGAGGGTCAACCAACAGTTAACCCTTTTCTTATTCTTTTTTTAATGATTTATTACTATTTTCTTAACCGTTCTTGTACCTTGATAAATTATTTCAAGATAATAAACGCCGTTTGAGGCAGGTAGATTCTCTAAAATTATTTGATTATCATTTTTACTGACAGTAGGGTTTTGTTCACTTATTACTTTTCCTATGGCATTAACAAACCTAATGTTAGCAGTTTTATCAGCACTTGAATTTTCTCCAAACATAATAGTTAAATTTCTACTGGCAGGATTTGGAAACATAGTAACTAATCCTATAATATTTATAATTATAATTTTCGAATCCTCTGTTTTGCCATCAAAGTCTACTTGTTTTAATCTGTAATAATTATTACCCGATACCGGTGAAATATCTTTAAAATAATAGGCATTTCTTTTAGTAGAATTCCCTCTACCATCTTCACTGCCAATATCAACAAATTTCTGATCATCTCCGGCTCTTTCTATTATAAACTTTAAATTATTAAGTTCATTGGTAGTTTCCCACTTTAATGAAACCCCATCACTAACCTTTTGTGCTGTAAAACTAAGGAAGCTGATAGGAAGGGGTGTAATACAATTAACGATTTTACTATTAGAGTTTACACGACATTTAGGATTAGTAATAATAAAATTACCATCTCCTGCAACTGCCCTTACAAAATAATTTGGAGGAACTTTCCCCAGTATAGTATCGGAAAATATTGGGCTAACTGTAAAAGTAAAAGGATTTTGATTGTCAGAGAATTTTATTTTTTTCCAACTCACTAAATTATTTGTATCGCTTGTATATTGCCAAATTATTTGAGTAAACGATCCTATATTTGCGGTATTTTTAACAGTACAGCCACTACCATTTACTCCACTGAAACTTATTTTAGGCCCGCAAGGAAGGAAATTTATATTATCCACCGCAAAATCATTCCCGTTACCACCGGGAGCTTTATTTCTAATAGTTAATTTTAAACCGGTTCCGCTTGCATAGGGTGATGAAGAAAGATTCTTAGTAATAAAAGTAAATCCCGCTTTATGCAATGTGGCATCATTAGGGACAGGTGAAGGCAATGTATAAACTACCACATCATTAATAAGAAATTCAATATCAGGAGCCACTGTAAATTTTAGACCGGTACCACTTGTCGCGTTTCCATTGTTTAAAGCAGCCTTATTTACAGAAAATTGCTGACAACCGGGTTCAGTTATTGTGTCGCATAAAGGATCGAAACTTATTACACATGGACCGATACTACTAAAACTAACGCGTTGCGGATTAGTCATACTTATTATATTAAGGCTAAATTAGTATTTTATCCCTGAGCATAAATTTGGCACTATTTGTTCATAAAAAGTTAAAGGCTTATAACTACCATTGATCATCATAAGATAATCATTTGGTTTGCCGCTTGGCGCATTGGAGGTAATCCATGAAGGAATAGTACCACAATTTGTAGAGCTAAAATTACTCTTATTTCTTATTTCAGAAACAATGGTATATTCATTATCTTCAAGTGTTTGCAAAAAAGATGGGTCTCCTGCACCTGTAAATAAAGCAAGGTCTCCTCTAAAGGTATAATTACCATTTGTAAAGTTGTTCCAGGGAGCTTTATCTTTTCTAAAATAAACCTTATATGGGCTGCACCAATTTCCCATTGGTATACCACATGATGAATTTGCGAGATCATCTCCTGAACCTCCTGTTGGAAGAGGCCCGGCAGTTCCTGCACCAAATTCATCATCACCCGGGTATCCAAATGTCCCTTGCGGATACGCATTGTCTCCTAAACTTCCGGTGCATAGCCCGCTCACAATGGATACGACATCTGATGATTGAGTAGCATATTTATAAGAACCGGCAAATCGAATTTCATCTATTATACTTGCTCCGGCAAAACCCCCACCATAATAGGCCATTGAGGTGAAAGAGAAATCGCCGGTAATTGTTGGAGGAGTAATATCAGCGGGTGGTTCAGATCCAAAACCGGCACCAATTACAGGTGGGTTTGCTCTAAAAGAAATAGAGTTACCCAATACTTTATCAAAAACAATTTTGAGAACCAATAAGGCAGGTTTAGTTATATCTATTTTTGTATTGGCAGATGCAAAATTGGTATATACCGTATTATTTATCCTTACTCCCCAATATCTATTGCCCCCAAAATTGCATGTAGCAGCACCAAAATAACCAATGGATATTGTTTTCCCTCCATAAGGGTTATAAACGTTTGGATTATTATGCAAGGTTACAAAAACGGAATCATTATCATTATTAACCTTTTGTAAAATTAATCCCAACCATAAAGTTGCACCATCCTTTCCTACTTTACCGGTTATGCTTGGATGAGTGTTTGTAATTAATCCTTGGTAGGGGAATGCTCCACCTGTATTGATATTGTTAGCAAATGGTCCTCCTGTACTTGTTTGTAACTTTCTCCCGGCATAAGTGTTTCCACCCAAAAAACCACCTTGTGCATAGTGACCCGAACTAATTAAAGTTTTTAGTCCGGCAACATAATCAGTCGCAATTGGGCTCATAATAATATTATAACCGGGAATGATTTTATTACTCAATCCGGTTGTTTTATCGGCAACAACCCAATCATTAATCCATCCATTAGCATGTTTCCAATATATTATACCCGAGCCATTTACATAATTACTTCCATTATGCATTGGTATAGATGATGTATTTTGGTAATCAAATCCTTCATAGGCAAAAGTGGCGTCAATATTACTCTGAGCATTTGCTTCAAATGGACAAATAATAAGTAAAAAAAAGATAAAAAAAATACTTGTAGTTTTTTTATTCATGGCACTTTTAAAAAATTTCTGTTATTGCGCTGATTTTTTAGGAGTAAAACTATAATAATAAATGCTTGGCAAATAGTTTTGTTAAATTTGAATGAAATAATAAATTAGCAGTTAAAATAATATTTGAGTAATATTTCCCGATATATGAATTCACAATTTTATCGCTTTCAAGTGTTATAGAATTAAATGAGATAGTATATTGAGGAAGATCGACTTCAGCAGATTTTTTATCGAATACAAGAATTATCTTCGGTTTTAAATTTAAAAAACCGGTGGTAGTAAAAAAAAACAAAAATAAAATAAAATAATGTCTGATATTCATCAAGGAAATTAGTCCGATTTTAAGCTTATTAATTCTGTTGGAATAATTATTAATTCTATTAGAATAATTTAAGTAACCAATCTACCTGTCAAAGAATTTTATAATTTGTACAATTTCATAAATTTTGTAAGTATTTGGTACATTTTCCTCTCTTATAAAGTTTACTATAAAGTGAGGGCAGTGGTGAGGGTTGATAATTATTATAACCTGCACAACTTATCAAATTTTTAGAATTACTTCTTGATAAAATTGCAGCAATTAGATGCAAAACCAAAACTCAAAAAATATCAAAATATCAATATTGATAAAACGATATTAAAATAAAAAAATCCTCAAATCAGATAATCTTTTAATCTTAATTCGCATAAATATTTTACTATAATTCCACGAATAATTTTAGATTTGTATGCTTGCATAACAATATTTATTCTTTGCCTTAAAAAAAATCAAAATATTTAAAATCCATTTTTATGTCAACATCATACATTCCTTCTATAAACTTTAAATTATCAGAAGAACATCTTTCAGTTCAACAAGCAGCTCGTGAGTTTGCACAAACAGAATTATTACCCGGTGTTATCGAGAGAGACGAACTTCAAACATTCCCGGCAGAACAGATAAAAAAAATGGGCGAGTTGGGTTTTATGGGAATGATGGTTTCACCTGAATATAATGGTGGAGGCATGGATACGGTTTCGTATGTATTGGCGATGGAAGAAATTTCAAAAATTGATGCTTCTGCTTCTGTATGTATGTCGGTTAATAATTCATTGGTGAGTTGGGGTTTAGAAAAATATGGAAGTGAGGAACAAAAACAAAAATACCTTAAACGATTAACAACGGGCGAAATAATTGGTGCTTTCTGTTTATCCGAACCGGAAGCAGGTTCGGATGCCACTTCTCAACGCACCACTGCAGAAGATAAAGGAGATTATTATTTGGTAAACGGAACGAAAAATTGGATCACAAACGGAAATTCGGCTTCAGTTTATCTGGTAATTGCACAAACATATCCCGAAAAAGGGCATAAAGGAATTAATGCTTTAATAATAGAAAAGGGTGTGGAAGGTTTTGTAGTAGGGAAAAAAGAAAATAAAATGGGTATCAGAGGCTCTGATACACATTCATTAATGTTTACCGATGTAAAAGTACCAAAGGCAAACAGAATTGGAGATGATGGTTTTGGATTTAAATTCGCGATGAGTACACTTAACGGAGGCAGGATAGGTATTGCAGCTCAGGCGTTAGGGATTGCATCGGGCGCTTACGAATTATCATTACAATACTCCAAAGAAAGAAAAGCATTTGGTAAAGAAATATCTCAACACCAGGCCATTCAATTTAAATTGGCAGATATGGCTACACATATAGAAGCCGCAAGATTATTGGTTTTACAAGCCGCGCAAATTAAAGATGCTCATGGCGATTATACCAAAGCTGCGGCGATGGCAAAATTGTACGCATCTCAGGTTGCTATGGATGTTACTACCGAAGCAGTGCAAATTCACGGAGGCTATGGATATGTAAAAGAATTTCACGTTGAAAGGTTAATGCGTGATGCAAAAATAACCCAGATATATGAAGGAACTTCGGAAATTCAAAAAATTGTAATAGCGCGTGAGCTTTTAAAATAGGCTTAACATATATTAAAATAAACAAAAAGTGCAGATTTAATACATCTGCACTTTTTTGGTTTATTAGATTAATTATATTATTTGTCTTTTATTATTTTTGTGATAAATTTGTACAATAACTACATTCTCACATTTATAAGTTTATTAGATTATCCTTAAAAATTACAATTTATGGAAGACTACAACAAGATTATTGAATCACTTGGTGTTAGCTATATTAAAGCCAAACACATAAAACTATTGCAATCTGTTTTTATTAAAAACTTTTACGATGTAGAAAACACTCTCATTGCCTTATATGATGGTAAAATATCATTCGGTAACAAAGAAAGTAAGCAATCGGTAAAAGGTGGGGATATATTATTTATACCCGGAGGCAAGTTTATTGAATTAACATATGGCGAAACAAATGTCGGGATTACCAATGAGGACTTTGTTGGAAATAAAGAAAAATACTTTGCTGTTAATAAAGATGTCAGTCGCATTGGAGCAATGTCCGATTCGTTTGGATATTTAACTTTTGATGCAAAAGTTTTTGACTCTGTCAACTTTTTCGCATCTCTTGATATCCCGCCATTTATCATATTGGGTGATACAAAACTGGCAGACACTATTAATGAACTTATAAAAGAAGACCTTTCTGCCTTACCGGGGAAAGAAAGGCTTATTAAAATTAAAACTGAAGAGATTGTTGTAGGTGTTATCCGTTATGTGTTGGAAAATAACTTATTTGTTGAGCAATTGGCAACAAACAGTACCTACTTTAAAGACCCGAGACTTATAGATATCTTTGCATTTATAAAAGAATATTTGGGAGGAGATCTTTCCAATAAAGTATTGGCCAACGTTGCAAATGTATCGGAAGATTATGTTGGGCAATATTTTAAAATGCTTACCGGTATCAATCCTCAGGATTATATTGAATACCAGAGGATGGAAAGGGCTGTTCATTTATTGAGGACAACCAAAAAAAGCATTCGCGAAATTGGCGCTGAGGTAGGTTATAAAGATACAGCTTACTTTTGCAGAAGATTTAAAATGATGTTTGGTATACCTGCAGGGAAAATGCGAAGAAGGGAAACATTAATGAATGCATAATTTTGTTATGAACCACTGAGAGATCGTAGCTATAAGTAAGATGAAGTAAAAAAGGTCAATCCACATTCGGGTTGACCTTTTTTTGTGCGGAATTTAAATAATTTACAATTAAACCGGGCTTTGGCAGGTTATAAACCTCATCAAGAGAGAAAAACTTTATCTTACAATTTTCTTCAACGAATTTTATATTTTCCGGATTTAAAATTACATGTACAAATTGTGCAAATATTTTCCTGTGGGTGAGTTTATGGGAATAGATTTGCCGGTCATACTTTATTTCGGAGGAGAGAATAATTTCGTTTAAAATTTTATTTCCGGATTTTATTAAAGTTGCCTGTAAGGAATCCGATTCTATTAAATAAAAATCAAAAAGGCCTTGCCAAATATCCTTTTCCACCCTTTGCCGCATCCCTATTTTACCCCGATATTCAAAAATAAAATAGTGAAAAAACAATTCCTTTATTTTTATTTTTTTATTTTTTACCGGCAATTCTTTTTGTTTACCGTTTAAGTAAGCATAACAAACATCATTAAATGGGCATATTAAACAATTTGGGTTCATCGGTGTGCATAAAATCGCACCGAGTTCCATCATCGCCTGGTTAAAAATATCAGGTTTTTCATCACTGATAATTGAATTTGCCAATTCGGTAAATTCTTTTTTTGCTGCGTGTAAACTTATATCTGTTTGTATACCAAATATTCTTGACAGTACTCTGTACACATTTCCATCCAGCACAGCCACTTTTTCTTTAAAAGCAAATGATGCAATTGCTGCTGCAGTATAACTGCCTATGCCTTTTAGTTTAAAAATCTCATTATAATTATTAGGAAATTCTTTTAAATTATAAAAAATATTTTTTGCGGTTGCCAGCATATTTCTCGCTCTTGAGTAATAACCCAAGCCTTGCCAAAGCCTCAAAACCTCATCTTCATTGGCAATAGCCAAACTATATATATCAGGATATTTTTCCACAAAACGTTCATAATAAGGCAAGCCCTGATTAACCCTGGTTTGTTGCAGGATAATTTCTGATAACCAGATTTTGTATGGATCACTTGTATTTCTCCAGGGCAAATCGCGTTTGTTGCTTTCATACCAACTACATAACTTTTGCCGGAAAAAAATCTTATTAAAAACAACTCTCATTTATCAAATTTAATATTAATTAAATTTTAATTAATTGCTTGCAAACACAAAGTTTGTATATTTTTGATTAACAAACATTCACATAATGATAAATAGTATTTCATATATTAAAGGGGATGCAACTAATCCGGTATCCGATGGAAATAAGTTGATTGTACATGTTTGTAACGATATTGGTAAATGGGGGAAAGGTTTTGTAATGGCAATTTCTAAAAAATGGAAACAACCCGGGTTGGAATACAGGCAATGGTACAAAATGAATAACGATTTTTTGCTTGGAAATGTTCAGTTTGTTAAAGTCGAAAATGATATTTGGGTTGCCAATTTAATAGGCCAACATAAAATTAATAAAGATGAAAATGGAAATCCACCAATTCGCTACGATGCTATTTTAACAGGGCTTGAAAAAGTAAGTTCATACGCAGTTGTAAATAAAGCTTCTGTGCATATGCCAAGGATAGGTTGTGGACTTGCAGGTGGCACTTGGGATAAAGTAGAGCCACTAATTATTACTGCTTTAACGGAGAAAAATATTTCGGTAACAGTTTATGATTTTTAAAGTTATTCCACAATTGTATTTATTAACAAATATTTAGTTCATAAGTATACGCTGTTTACCAACAAATTAAGGATGGTGAAAGATAATTTTTCATCAATTTCCTTCTTGTAATCCTCAATAAGAAAACCTTCATTTCCTAATTTTTAGAACTATATTTTCATTTACCAAAAATCGATTTTTCGATGATATTAAATATAATTTTTCTAAGTAACTGGTTCTCTTTTTATATCTCCATCTAAATACCGATATCTAATTTTCAATATCAATATACTGATATCAAGATATTGATATTCAGACTTTTAAATTGTTTCCGCACTTCAAAATGGCGAAATTTGATTCATCAATTAAGAGTAAAACAAACGAGGAAATAATATGAATGCGCGCAGTTTCCGAGCCAAATTTTACCTTATGTTTTTAATCATTTTTTCACTCTTTAACAATTTAAAATTATGGCTTTAAGTGCAAGTTTATTATTAACAAAATCAGATTGTGATAAAGTATTACTTTCCTTGACAAAAAACCAAAAAGACCTGGATTATAAAAAACTGGGTTTGGAACGTAAAATTGAAAACATTGCCAATAAAGCAAGTTCAATTGATACAAACGTTGCCAGCGTTCAGGCTGAAATTAATTCATTAATAACAGTAATTGCCGGTTTGCCTGAAGGAGCGACGAAAGTTGAAATGGAAAACCGAAAAACCAAAGCAGATTACAAATTGTTCACCCTCAATCAAAGAAAACAAAAATCGGGTACAACTGCCCTGGTAATTTTTCAATCTAACATGAATGAATTAGACAGTCGTTTAGCATCGTTAGTGGCTGATATAACTGCGGTTACTACCCAAAAAACTGCTTTACCTGCGTAAATACAAAAATTGAATTGAACTCTGTGATTATAATGTGCTGATTATAATGATAGTGTTCTATGGATGAATATCAGTTATCCTTAACCGGCACGTTAATGCTGACTGATAATTCATTTCATATTTTCAATTTTCTATAAAGTATAACCCGAAGGTATTGAAATCTTAAAAACAGATTAAGAAAAAAACTAATTTTTGCATAATTAAAGTTACTGAGAAGAAATTTCTTGCATTACTTCCATAAGATTACTCATTCCCCAATGCTCAACATACTTTCCATCTCTTAGTCTAATAATATCAATTACATTAATATTAACTTTTTTATTTGATGGAGGAATACCCATAAATTCGCCGCTATGCGTTGCCGTGAAAGTTTTTCTGCTTGTTACCCTGTCTGTTTCAGCTATTTGATCATGAATTTCAACTTTTATGTCCGGGAAACCTTTTCGCAAAACATCATTAAGAAAGTAAAACATACTTTCCGGGCCATTAGGCGAGCCTGTTGGTGCTGAATGGTTAATTACCTTATCGTCAACTAATTCTTTAAAAGAATCCAAGTTGCCTTGTTCAATAAACTCCCTGTTAAAGCGAGTTACAATTTCTTTGTTTTTTTCTAATAGAGTTTGCATAATGTTATTTTTTATGCAAAGCTATAGTGCTGCTTCATTTAAATGTAGGGCAAAAAGTTCAAAACCTATCGCTAAGAGTTCAATTGTTTTTGTTGATATTCTTTAGGTGATTGTCCGAAAATTTGCTTAAAAGATTGAGAAAAACTTGAATGGTTTTCATAACCCAGCTGATAATATATTTTACTTGGTTTTTCCTTTTCATAGATAAGCAAGTCTCTGGCCATTTCCATCCTCTTTTTAAGAAGCCATTTACTTGGAGATAAATTGTAAATTTTTATAAATCTTCTTTTAAAGGTTGATAAACTAACATTGCACAGGAACGCCATTTCTTCTAAACTAATATTATTGACAATGTTACTTTCAACCGTTTTTTTTATTTTTTGATCATTAAATTCGTTGACTTTACCTAATTGAAATGAAAGCAATTTTTCCGGATGGGTTTCAAAGATATAAAGCATCAGTTCTTCAAACTTTAATTTTTTCATATCAAGGGAAAGGGAAACTCCGCTTTCAAATAAGGAATTTAAAGAGTTAATAAAATTTATAATGAACCCATCTTTTTTAAAAACAAGAAAAGGCTCTTTTACAATTTTATTTTTCTTTATTAAGTCTATTTTTTCTTGATATTTTTGATAAAATGAATTAATTATTTGATCGTCAAAAAATATTAAAATGCTGCTAAAGAGAATTTCAGGAGAAAGTTTCATTGATACAAGACAATTTCCGGTGGAAAGAAAATGAAATTCATCATCTTTAATATTAACTGTTTTTTCTGCAAAATGCATTGTTTTTTCACCGTTTATAACTAAACTGACAGCATTTTTATTCAATATACTTCTTCCATTATATACATTTGAATGTGAATGGTAGCGATGGAAAATGAGGTCATCGGTAGGAGTTTGATTTATTAACGCAATATCTTCGGGTAAATTAAAAATTGTCATAAAGCCGGGACCTTTAGTTATAATAAATTCTTTGATGTAATGATGAATAATAAAAGAAGCGAATTCTCAAATTTTTATTATATATAAATTTTATCTAAAAAAAAGACTATCCAAATTCGGATAGTCTTTTTTTATGGAAACAGATATAATTATTTAAATATTGAAGTTCCAGCCATGTGTATCAGCCGTTATTCCAAATTTAATTTCATTTAATGCCTGTAAAATTTTAGGTGCAAAAGACCTGTTTCCCGGTAATTCATAATCAATACCTTCATATTGTATGGTTGCTATCGGAGCGATTGTTGCAGCTGTACCCACACCAAATGCTTCATTAAGCGTTCCTTTTTCAATGGCTTTCATTACTTCTTCAACAGATACTTTTCTTTCTTCCACCTTCATTCCCCAATCTTTCGCTAATTGAATCACGCTGTCCCTTGTTATACCTTTTAAAATACTGTCGGATGTTGATGGAGTAACGAGTACATTATCAATAATAAACATTGCATTCATAGTGCCCGACTCTTCAAAGTATTTATGTTCTTTTGCATCAGTCCACAACAATTGATGATATCCTTGCTTTTGAGCCAATAAAGAAGGGTATAAGGAGCCTCCATAATTTCCTGAACATTTTGCATATCCTGTTCCGCCTTCTGCCGCTCTGGTATAATGCATTTCTACTTTTACACGAACAGGTTCTGTATAATAAGCGCCCGCAGGAGCAGTAATAATTATAAATCTATAAGAATTGGAAGGCCTTACACCTAAAAATTCATCTGTCGCGAACATAAACGGGCGAATATATAATGAATCCCCATGCTTCTTAGGCACCCAATTTCTATCCAAATCGATTAATTGGGATAAACCCCCCATAAAAATCTCTTCCGGAATTTGCGGCATACACATCCTTTCAGCCGAAACATTAAAACGCTTAAAATTTTCAATTGGGCGAAAAATATTGACGCCACCATTTTCATTGGCATACGCTTTCATCCCTTCAAAAATGGATTGACCGTAATGCAGGGCAGCAATTGATGGTTCGAAAGAAATTTTTCCGTAAGGGACTATTTTGACGTTTTGCCATTGGCCATTATCATAGTCAGCAATAAACATGTGATCTGCACAGACTTTCCCGAATGTAATGTTAGAAAAATCAAAAGTTTGGTAACGTGGGCTTTCAGTGGCTTGCAACTGAATGTTAAGCGTTTCTACCATCATCGTAAAATTTAAAAGATTGAAATGACAAAGTAGTGATTTTTAAACTTTTGACAAATAAAAATTTCAATAATTTTACTTGTGAAATTTTATTTAATGGTTATTTGAAATAATAATCTTAAAAAACATTATTTGCAGATTATTATTTTGGTGAAATTTATATTTGTAGGCAATTTATATTTTGATAATTTTTCAATATAAAAAGCTCCTTTAAGTGTTAGCATTTTAACAAATTTTTTTAATATTGTTCCTTTAATTTGTTCTGTACTCGCTTGAATACTGCGAGTGGTAGTTTGATACAGTGATTCATATAGGTTTTATCAACCATTTCTGACCATCATATCTAATAAATAGTTATAGCAATTTTTACGAAAATAATATTTTAATAAAATGACTTTAAACTTCGTAACAACGCCAAAGGACTATATGGTTTTACTAAATAGAATTCTTGCCCAATCGATATTGGGAAAAAGCTTTTCAAAATTCGCCCGGATAGCAATTTCAGTATTAGCCTGGATGAGCGTAATTCTGCCATTTATAAAATTTCATGAAATTGGAATTGGATTTTGGCTCAGAACTGTTCTGGCCGTATCGATTACAATTGGTTGGCCATATTTTTATAATAAATATACTGATGGAGTTTTCAGTGGAATTATAAATGATAAGACATTAGCAGGATATGCAGGAAAAGTAAATGTAAATATTTCGGAGGAATTTGTTGAAGCCATAACAAAAACTACTATTTCAAAATCAAGCCGGTCAGATATTCATTCAATTGAAATCAATAATACCCATATTTTTATATTTTTTACTCCAATAATTGCGGCTCCAATTCCATTAGCTGCGTTTAAAAACCCCAACGAGAAAAATGAATTTTTAAAAGAAATTGAACGACATAAAAAATTATTACATTTATAATGGAACAGCGAGATTTTATACAAAAGCAAATTGACAAGCTTGGAAGGGTATTAGGGGAAATTCTTATTCGTTTGCTTGGTCAAAAAAGTAGTAGTAATATAAATGAGGTTATTAATTCAGCAAATCAAACTCTTAAATATGAATTAGACTTTGATGTTAAAGAATTGGTTTCCATAGAAACGGAAAATCTAATTGACTTTTTAAAAGTTGGAAAACATCTTAGTAACGAGAACTTGGACAAACTTGCAGAAATACTCTTAATAATAGCTGACATCAAATATAATGATATAGAGAAACCGGAAATGTTATATAAACAATGTTTAACTATTCTCCTGTACTTGGAAAAAGTAGAATCCACATATTCCTTTGACAGACACCTTAAAATAGAGCGGATAAAAAAAGTGCTCTAACCTCGCTCTCGTTGGATCTGGATGTTTAATAAACCGGGATTGGAAATCCTTTTTATCTTTAGGCCGGGATGCGCTTCGCTAACATTCCGACCGGCGGGTTTTCTGCTCATGATTCTTAAAGCAAGCAAGTTAAAATTAAATATTAATTTATGGCCGAATTTTTAACTTGCTTGGTTAGGCTAGAACCACAAGTACAAACTTGCGGCAGACAGGGTTTAAAATGTCTTAAACATTAAATTGTCGAAGATGATGGTCAATATGTTTAAAAACCAAATATCCAATTTGTTCTGTAGTCATTTTACCAAAAAATGGATGAATAAAGTCAGATGCTGAAAAGTTGACATAATTCTCAATTCGTGAGATCCACTTAGTTTTTTGATCTAAAATGTCTCCACTTTTATTCTTTATTGTAAATTCAGGAATCGTTGGACTGTTTTGTCTTAATGGATTTTCATTTTTTAAAACTGCTTTCAAAGCCATTTTACCAAATAAAAGACCCATTAAAGGGCGTTTATATTTTCGTTTTTCTTGTATCATTTCTTCCCACAGTGTACAATGTTTAAGCATTTGATAAACAGTCATTTTACCCCATTGAGCCGTGCTATTTTCGTTAAGAGTTTTAATTCTCTCAATTAATTCATTTCTGGTTTTGTCAAAAAAAATGGATTTCATATTTAAAATTTTAAACGACTTGAGTGAGTGAAAACCAATTTCCTGAGTCGTCCTTAAATAAAGCTTCTGTACCATAAAACTCTTTTGTTGGCGGTTTCTTAAATTCTACCCCCTTACTCTTAAGTTCTTCGTATGTAGCATAAACATCATTACAGGTAAATACGCCGGGCCCGAATGTTCCTTTTTCAATTAAGTCTTTCATTAAATCTTTTGTTTCTTCTGTAAACATAGTGCCAACTGCTACAGGAAACAATGTAATTTGTAAATCAGGCTGTTCGGGTGGTGTAACAGTAAGCCAACGGGCATTGATACCCATCGGCACATCCATTTTTAATATAAATCCCAATTTATTTGTATAAAAATCAAGTGCTCGCTCTTGGTTGAGCACGTAAACGCAAACATGAGTCATTTTTGCTATCATCTCTTTATTTTTTATGTTTCTGATAAAGCAAATGTCAGCAATCGTTTACAAATTTACTTCTTCAAAATTGCTTTTTTTGATCAATATATATTGTTCTGCAAAACAATTAGGAACGTATGCCAGGGGTGTTTTATTAATTTGGATTTTTGCTTGCTGTTGTTGAGATAAATATATAGATGGTGAAATACCAATAATGCGTTTAAAAAGTCCGCTGAATGAGGTTAAACTATCAAAACCTACAGAGAAACAAACTTCTGAAACTGATATGCCGGATCTAAATAATTGAATTGCTTTTTCAATCCGAACATTTGTTAAATATTGATATGGCGTTTTTCCATATATATTTTTAAAAAGTCGAATAAAATGAAATTTTGAAAAATATGCCTCATCTGAAATATTTTTAAGGTCTATCTTGTCAGCATAATTACTATCAATGAAAAGTTTAGCTTGAACAATACGTCGGTACAAATAAACTTTTGGATATTGTTTTTCAATCATAATATTTCTTTTTGTTTATTAATTGTTGTACCGGTTTTACATATATAGGTATTATAATTTCTAAAATATAAATATTGTATAACACATTATTTATCTCTGAATTTATGAAATAAAATTTAGAAAGATCTTGATAGGATATGGTCATCTAAAACATTAATGCGCTGTTAGTTTTTTAGCTTGTGATCCCCCTCTTCGTGAAGCTCCGAAGAGCATCGCAAAGCATAAATAAAAGGGATTTAATCCATTAAAAGAAAAAATTATGGCTTAAGAAGGCGTCCGTTGGATTTTGATTTTTAATAAACAGGGATTGGACATCCTTTTTATCTTTAGGTTGGGATGCGATTCGCTAACATTCCGACCGGCGGGAAGTAAGTTTATCGAGGATTTAGACTGCTCTTCAAAAAAATTATTTTACTAAAGTATTCAGTAATAAACTTTCTAAAATATCTCTGCCGGCTGTATTTCCCAATGCATCTTCAGCAGCGCGTTCGGGATGAGGCATAAGGGCAAAAACATTTTTTGTTTTATTAGCAACACCTGCAATGTTTAATAAAGAACCATTTACATTGGCTTCATCATTTATATTGGCATTAGCATCGCAATAGCGAAACATGATTTGGTCATTATCCTTAATGGATTTTAAGGTATCTTCATCTGCAAAATACCTGCCTTCGCCATGAGCGATTGGTATTTTATAAGCCTTATTTTTATCCAGATTTTGAGAAAGTAATATTGAATTTGATTCCGGTTTGATATAAATATTTTTACAAATGTATTTTTGATTAATATTCCTTAATAAAATACCCGGTAATAAACCTGCTTCTGCTAAAATTTGAAAACCATTACAAATCCCCATCACATAGCCGCCTTTATTGGCATGTGCAATTACTTCGTTCATAATTGGAGAAAACCTCGCTATAGCGCCTGTCCGCAGATAATCTCCATAAGAAAACCCGCCGGGTAAAATAATAAAATCAGCGCCGGTAAGATCATGGTCCTTATGCCAAAGCTTAACAACTTCCTGACCAAGTACGTTTTTTAAAACATGGATAATGTCTTCATCACAATTTGAACCGGGGAAAACTACAACTCCAAATTTCATATATTTAATTTTTTTTAGACAAAAGAGAATAGACAAGGGACAAGAGAAAAATTATTACCTTATCTTTATTTTTCGGCAATGTAAAAGAAATCCAAACAATTTTCCACTTCAGCAGCTATAAAATAATCATTTGAAACAATTTCAGCAGCTGATCCGGTTTGATTAAGTAATTTTTTGCGATTTCTCCTGTTCATAATATCATAAGGAATTTTTAAAACTGAAGCCGGTAAAATGTATTGAAGATTTAAAATATCCCATTTCATTATCTTACGAACGGATTTTTTATTCTCCTCATAATAACCCATCACTTTTTCATTTCCATGAATTCCTTTTAAATCCAATTTATTAAAATATTTTTTTAATAAATTTTCTAATTCTTTTGGAAAATATTCACGAACGTGCCAGGGGTTACGGGTTAATGAAAGTTTTTTATTTGGTGTGGTAATAATCACTTTTCCACCCGGTTTTAAAACTCTATAAATTTCTTTTATAAATAAATCATCATTTTGAATGTGTTCAATTACTTGAAACGTAATGACCCAATCAAATATATTATCTTCTAAAGATGATAATGGCGGAATATTTTGACGAATAAATGTAGCATGCTGATAAATTTGTTGAAGTTCTGTTAAAAGATTTTCATTTTTATCTAAACCTGTGTAGTGGGCACAACTGTTAATCATTACTTCCATTCCTCTGCCAACACCACAGCCAATTTCCAATAAATTTCCTTTAGTAAGTTTTCCTGCCTGTTCGTAAGCAAAAAATAATCTTTGATGAATTGGATTATCGGAAGCTATTTCGTTGGAAGTGATTTCTGTTGTACTGAACATAAAATAGTATTAGATATTAGAGTAATTAGTATTGAAATTACTTAAATGATAAATGTTTTTAAATATTAACTATTTTTTTCTAACTGCTTTACCAGAGCCTCAAAATCTTTTGGATAAGGGGCAAAGATGGATACTTCTTCATCATTCATTAACTTAAAACGTAAAGAATAAGCATGCAATGCAACTCTTTGTATTAAAGGTTGTTCTTCCGTATCGTTTTTAAGATTAAAGTTTTTCTTTTTTATCTGCGAAATATATGCGGGTTGCCCTCCATATTGATCATCCTGAACAATAGGAGCTTTTAAACATTGTAAATGCACACGTATTTGATGCATCCTGCCTGTAACAGGGTAGCAAGCAACCAAGGTATGGAATTTATAAGGCTTAACAGTGTTAAATATAGTTTCTGCTTCTTTTCCATTTACTCTATCAATGCGTGCAATTCCATTTGGCAGGGCAATAATTGGTAAGTAAACTGATATTTGGTCAAAATCATGAACACCGTTTGAAACTGCATGATAACATTTAAGTACTTCTCTATGCTCAAACTGCATTGATAAATGCCGATAAGCTTCAGGGTTTTTTGCAATTGCAAGAGCGCCGGATGTTTCTTTATCCAATCTATGTGCCACTTGTGCATCAGCAGAATATGCTTTGGCAAGCCTTAAAATACTATTCTCAGTTATAATATTTCGTTCATCAAGTGTAGGGAAATGAGGTGGTTTGTTAATCACCAAAAAATCCTCATTTTCAAAAATAATAAAACTCTTAAAATCAACCTTTTTCATACGAGGAGGCAAAGGTAATTAAATTGAAGATAAGGAAATAAAAAAAGATAAAAAATGGAAGGTTAATAAATTGCAGGAAAAAAAATATTTATAATTATATGTGATAATTATTCTCTTCCTGCGAATAATGTAATATAAAATTGCTGCAATAATAATGAAGTCTACAAAAACTAAGGATGGGTTTATAGAAATTATAAATCAAAACAAAAAATTGATTTATAAAATTTGCAACATTTATTGTAAGGATGAAGAGGATAGAAAGGATCTTATACAAGAAGTGATTATTAAACTTTGGCAATCATTTGAAAAGTATAATGAGAATTACAAAATATCCACCTGGATGTATCATGTGACAATAAATACAGCCATTTCATATTACAGGTCAGGCAGGAGGAGGCAGGAAAAGACTATTTCACTTTCTGAAAGTATAATAGAATTAACATATGATGGTATTGAAAATGAAAATGATGAAAATATTAACCGGTTATATGGATTTATTAATAACCTTGACGATTTAAATAAAGCATTAATGATATTATATCTTGATAATAATCGCTATAAAGATATAGCTGAAATATTAGGCATCAGTGAAACAAATGTCGCCACTAAAATTAACCGGATTAAACAACAGCTAAAACAATATTTTTCGAAAATTTAAAAAATACACTTATGGAATTAGATCAATTTAAGGCGCTCTGGTACGAACAGGATAAAAAACTTGACAAAAACTTACAATTAAATATTCAATTATTAAAAACTATAAATCTTAATAAAGCAGGTAATAAACTTAAAAAGCTTTGTATATTTAAAATTTTTGAAATGCTCATATTCCTACATATGATTGTATACCTTATTAATTTTACAATAAAATATATTTCATTTCCGGGTCTAAGTATTCCCTCAATTGCAATTATTACATTTATTGCAGCAGGTTTTATTTCTGATATTCGCCAAATGACCCTTATTGTAGATTTACTTTTAAATGATACTCTTCCGGTATTCCAATTACAAAAAAAGATTGAAAAACTTAAGCTGCTTATTATTAATTATGTAAAAGTATCATACTTGTTAATTCCTTTTTATCCTTTGTTAATGATTGTAAGTGGTAAAATTTTCTTTGGTTTTGATTTTTGGATGCCTTCTTTACTGATTTATTTATTATCTAATATAGTAGTAGGGATGTTGCTGTTTCCACTTTTCTTATGGTTGTATCGACAATTAACCGGGCAAAACATAAAGAATGGATGGGTAAAAGTTTTTTTGGATGGCTCCGGGTGGAATCAGGTAAAATCAGCTCAAAATTTTCTTACCGAGATAGAAAATTTTGAACGCAATGAATAAAAACATAATGAATTATGTTTGTAAATGGCAATAAAAAAACCTGATATTATGAATATCAGGTTTTTAGAAAAATATATAAGTTTTAATTAAACATTTGCAAGGTCGTTATATAGATTATAATAAGAATTTGAGAAGGCTTCATCTCCTGATGATTCAATGCAATCAATTTTTCTGTCCCCGTCAAACTCTTCTAATAATTTACTTATTTTTTCGTGATAATCTTCTTTGGTTCTTAATACAACATCCGCATGTTCCATTCCGATTTTAATAAAACCACTGTAATCAGCAGTTTTTAACGATTCGAGCATGTCGTCGTTAATGTCAATCATTCTTACTTTATCTAATAGGTCTCCTTCAAATTTGTAAGGGAAGAAACTATTGTATATCGTAAAAACAGATTTAGTTGTTTTAAAAATTGGATCGTTTTTATAGGTTGTTTTTAAATACATAGGTATTAAACTTGTCATCCAATCGTTACAATGAACAATATCTGGCGACCAGCCTAATTTTTTTACTGTTTCTAATACACCTTTGCAAAAGAAAATGGCTCTTTCATCATTATCTTTATGGAAATTATTTTCTTTGTCAAAAAACACAGATTTTCTGTGAAAATAATCTTCATTGTCGATGAAATAAACCTGCAGTTTTGCATTGGGAACCGAAGCAACTTTAATAATAAGTGGTTTTTCTTCTTCACCAACAGCAATATTAATCCCCGAAAGCCTTACAACTTCATGTAAACGATTTTTTCTTTCGTTGATTAATCCAAAACGGGGAACCAAAATTCTGATTTCCATTCCGCGTTCTTGCATTACTTGTGGAAGATTTCTTACAAACTCTGCGACTTCTGAATACTTTAAGAACGGATAGATCTCACTGGCTACGTATAGAATTCGAAGTTTGGACATAACTTTGAGAAAGTTAGAGTAAAAATGATAAATATTTGTGCAAAAATAGGTAAAATTTTCCACCTTTCCATATCATTCATTTATATTAACATAAATTAACTTTGAATATTAAAAAGAAAGATGAAATTTTGTATTCTTCTTTTTTAAAATTAAGTCACTTTTAAGAAGTTGTATATATATATGGTTAGCCGGTTTGATCAAATCCACCCTCTTCGTAAATACTTGTCGGAGGAAAATAAAAAAGGAAAAACAATCGGCTTTGTACCTACAATGGGTGCTTTACATAATGGCCATATTTCGTTAATAGAAAGGTCGAAAGGGGAAAACGATATAACCGTTTGCAGCATTTTTGTTAATCCTACTCAATTTAATAACCCCGCCGACCTTTTAAAATATCCGCGGCCTATAGAACATGATAAACAAATGTTGGAGAAGGCCCTATGTGATATTTTATTCTTACCAGAAGATAATGAAATGTATCCAAGCCCCGGTTTTACAAAAATTTCTTTTGGAAGTGTGGAAGATGTAATGGAAGGTAAATACCGAAAAGGTCATTTTTCGGGTGTGGGAATTATTTTATCAAAATTATTTCACATCATTCAACCCGATAATGCTTATTTCGGACAAAAGGATTTGCAACAATGCGCCGTTGTAAAAGTGCTTGTTAAAGATTTATTTTTTAATGTTAATATCATTACCTGCCCTACATTAAGGGAAGCAGATGGTTTAGCGATGTCATCCAGAAATAAACGCTTATCGCCAGAACAACGACAAGCAGCTCCGGTACTTTATCAAACTCTTGAAGGGGCAAAGAAAGATTTGTTTCAGGGAAAAAAGATAGAAAAAATTAAAAGTGAAGTCGAACATTTCTTCAAACTTAGAAATGACATGAACCTTGAATATTTTGAGATTGTAGACAATACAACATTATTGCCAATTCAAAACCCCCGCGACCACAAAGAAATTGCCATTTGTATAGCAACCTATTTTGGAGAAGTAAGATTGATTGATAATATAATTTTTCAATTTAATTAATTTTATAAATTAAAATTTTCTTTAAAGGGAAAACTGTTCGCTCGCAAAATTAAATTTTCAGTATTAAGTGATTTTTAAAACGTTTGATATAAAAAAACCATAACGGTTACTTTGCGTATAAATTTCGATAAACTTAAAATTTAAAATTTATAACTTATGAAAATGAAAAAAATCACATTATCAGTACTGGCAATTGGAATACTTGCTTTATCATTAACAGTGGGATGTAAAAAAAATGATAACCCCACCCCGCCAACCAAAACTGTTTTAATAACTGCTCACAAATGGGCTTGGGTTCAAAGTGGTTGTAATGGAGTACCAAGTTGTAATAAAGATGATTCATTTCTTTTTTTAATTGATAATACATATAAACAGAATACAAATACTCTAAAATGCAGCACAGGTGAAATGGATGTTATCGGTGGAAATTGGAAGTTTAATAAAGCTCAAGACTCTGTTTTCATTGATTTAAAAGGAGCTGATGCAAAAATCATTAAGTTAGATACCGATTCTTTGATCATTCAGGGACCGGTTTGTAAATTAAGTTTCGCTAAAACTAATTAAATAATTAAGGATAAAAGCCTTATGAACTGTCATAAGGCTTTTATTTTAAAACGTATTCAAACTTATATATAAACTTAGAATAAGGATTTAAATACAGGTTGTCTACCGCTATATAAGTGAAATTAGGCTTTTTGCTCAACGGCAGTTTGATGGTATTTTCAGAAGCAATTAAAATAGATTTGTAAATAAATTCTGAACAATATTGTTTGTCATCTGTTTTTAAATCAAATTTTGAATCAAATCTTAATTTATTTTTATATCTGTTTTTAACTATACTATCAAGCCTGTTTATTATTTCCTTTGTAAAATTGTACCTGTAAATTCCTATTTTCAAATTTTCCCGTGTATCGCAAAATCCTTCAAATAAATCTCTTTTTACAAAACTTTCCCGTGAATCTCCTAAGCCTATTGAATGATAAACGAAAACAGTATCATTTTCAATTAATACTATTCCCGAATGTGAATATGTATTATCAGTTTGTGAGAAACCACTCGCCGTTGCACTTATAAAATCTTCGCCGCGCCTTAATATCAAATCACCGTTTTTTACCAGTAATTTACCTTTTAAAATACCTGATTTATTGTAATAATTATCTCGCGATAAATTGGAAGTTTTATAATTATTATATAAGTAAACCGAGCCAATAACTAATGCAGCAATGGTAATGATTATTATAAGACCTTTAAAAGAAAACAATGATTTTCTTTTTTGCATAACTCAATTTTATTTAAACAATTTATTCAAAAATATAATATGGAAACTGTCTTTCCTATAATCTAAAATAGGAGAAACAATAGCATGATTAAAAAGTATGATTTTTTCACTTAGGTTTGCTTTATGATTTTCAATAATTTGCGGTTTGTAATGAAAAAAATTATTATATCAATTTAAATCTTTTTTTTTCTCTTGTCACTTGTCTAATCCCTCTTGTCTACAAAACCCATAATGCATAAAAAAGAACGTTATCAACATTTTATTGAATATTTTGTAAATAACTTTCCCGACCCTCAAACGGAATTAAAATATCAAAATCCATATCAATTGCTTGTTGCTGTAATTTTATCTGCTCAATGTACAGATAAGAGGATAAATATGGTTACTCCCTCTTTATTTGAAAGATACCCCTCGCCTCAAAAAATGGCAGAAAGCAGTGTGGAAGAAATTTTTGAATACATTAAGAGTGTTTCTTATCCTAATAATAAGGCCAAACATTTATTTGGCGCGGCTAATTTACTTGTTCAAAATTATAATTCAGAAATTCCGGCAGACCATAATGAATTGATAAAATTACCCGGTGTTGGGCGAAAAACAGCAAATGTAATTGTATCGGTTATTTTTAATCAACCTGCCATTGCTGTTGATACTCATGTATTTAGAGTATCTCACAGATTAGGTTTGGTAAATAAAAAAGATAATACTCCATTGGCTGTAGAAAAAGAATTGGTAAAAAATATTGAAGAACAATATTTAGCCCGGGCACACCATTGGTTGATATTACATGGAAGATACATATGTGTTGCCCGCTCTCCAAGGTGTGAACAATGCCCCCTTACTTCTTTTTGTTTGTATTTTGAAAAGAATGTTGTTAAGCTTCCATTAAATGAAATTGTTTCAAAAAAAAGTAAAATTTAATGAAAAATCCGGCGTCTTTGAAAATACTTCACTCGGGCTTAATTGGAAAAATATTTTAATTTTTATAAATATTTTTCCTAAAATGCGATTGATCATTAATATTTAATCAACCCGGTTATTTTTTCCTTTATTCTTTCTTTTGGTAAAAAACCTTTTTCAAGGTTCTTTGCAAAAGGCACTGCCATGTCGAGGCTGCCTTCACGAAGAACGGGCGCATCTAAAAACTCAAATAAATTTTCTGAAATCCAGGCCGCTATCTCTGCTCCTATTCCGCCTGTAATAGTATCTTCATGACAAATTAAAACTCTTCCGGTATTTTTTACGGTTTTTGTAACCGCCTCTTTATCCCATGGCAATAAGGTTCTGAGATCCAAAATATCTGCCGGTATATTTAAATCATTAATAATTTCTTTTGCCCAATGCACGCCAATTCCGTAAGTAATAATCGAAATTTCATCCCCTTCGTTAACAAGTTTAGCTTTCCCAATAGGTATTGTATAGTAAGATGCAGGAATAACTGCTGTGAGTGACCTGTATAACAATTTATGTTCAAAATACATAATAGGATTTGGGTCTTCAATGGCAGCGTTTAATAAACCTTTTGCATCAAAAGGATTGGAAGGATAAACAATTTTTAAACCCGGCGTATGAAAAAACCATGCTTCGTTGGATTGTGAATGAAAAGGACCGGCAGATGAACCTGCTCCGGTTGGCATGCGGATAACAACATCAGCATTTTGAGCCCAACGGTAAAAATTTTTTGCCAAATTATTTACTATCTGGTTAAAACCGCAACTTACAAAATCTGCAAATTGCATTTCAATAACCGATTTAAAACCACGGATTGAAAGTCCTAAACCAATACCTATTATTGCCGACTCACATAAAGGAGTATTTCTAACCCTGTGCTTTCCAAAATTTTCAATAAAACCTTCTGTAACTTTAAATGCTCCACCATATTCTGCCACATCCTGACCCATTATTATCAGATTTGGAAATTTTTCCATGCTTTCCCATAAGGCATCTGAGATAGAATCAATAAATCTCTTTTCTGTTTTTTCTTCACTTTCCGGTTCGTGAATTGTTTGTATGAATGGGGCAAACATTTCGCCTGCCTCAATATTAAAATCAAATTCCGGATCGGGTAGAGAAAAAGCGGTTTCAACTGCCCGGTCAATTTCAGATTTATAATCAGATTTTATTTTATTTATTTCTTCTATTGAAATAATTCCGGCTTCAATAATAAATCTTTCATAATTAATGACAGGATCTTTTTTATTCCACATTTCTAATAATTCAGCCGGAACATATTTTACTCCCGAAGCCTCTTCATGCCCTCTCATTCTAAAAGTAACCGCTTCGATTAAATATGGCCTCGGATTGTTTCGCATCGATTTTGCGATTGTAGAAACATTTTCGTAAACCTCTAAAATATTATTTCCGTCAATTTTTTTACTTTCAATGCCATATCCAATTGCTTTATCTATTAAATCTTTGCACCTGAACTGTTCTTCACTTGGTGTTGATAATCCGTAACCGTTGTTTTCAATTAAAAAAATAACCGGTAAGTTCCAAACGGCAGCTACATTAACAGCTTCATGAAAATCACCCTGACTTGTGCCGCCATCTCCACTAAAAACCAAAGTCACTTTCGGTTTTCGTTGAATTTTATTTGCCAATGCAATTCCATCAGCAACAGGTAGCATTGCTCCCAAGTGAGAAATCATGCCTATTATATGATGTTCGTGAGTACCAAAATGAAAAGATCTGTCCCGTCCTTTTGTAAAACCTTCCAACTTGCCTTGCCATTGTGCAATAAGTTTTACTAATGAACAATTTCTGGAAGTGAAAACCCCTAAATTTCTATGAAGTGGTAAAATATATTCATTTTCAAACAATGCCATGGTTGCACCAACAGATATTGCTTCCTGACCAATTCCGGAAAACCATTTTGAAATTTTATTTTGACGGAGTAAAATCAGCATTTTTTCCTCAATTAATCGGGGCCTGATTAATGCTTTATATAAATCAATCAAGGTTTCGTTTGAATGATTATTTTTATCGAAACG
Source organism: Spirosomataceae bacterium (assembly GCA_965248855.1). Lineage (GTDB taxonomy): Bacteria > Bacteroidota > Bacteroidia > Cytophagales > 172606-1 > CBDFKQ01. The sequence goes on from CBDFKQ010000014.1 coordinate 28,987, forward strand.
CATATATTATTATTATTTTTTAAATCGGTTAACACTTAAATAAGTTCTCTTTATAATGGTTAATTCACCTTCCCGGAAAGATAAATTGAGGCATTTGATTTAGAGATAGTTTATAAATTATGAATATACAGATATTGATAAACTAATATTATAATTATTTTTATGATTTGATTTTCTTTTTTTTGGCTTAGGTTTTTATCCAACAAGGGGGGTCGGATAAAAAATTTTTAGAAAAGCAGAAATATTACTGTTTGTTGTTATAAATTAAAATTATACATTGTTTATCAAATAGTTATAGTTTTTTAAATTTTTTTATCTCTGGCAATTGTTTTATTTTCCATTCCATTGTATAATTCCCCATTTAAAACTTATAAAGCATATGATAAAAACATTTATACGGTTAAAAAGTAACATGTATTTAAAAAAAATAATTTTTAATTCTCCACCACAACCAATTCATGGCAAGTGGTAAGATCGGGTAACTCTAGTCTTCTAAACATATCATTAATTTTCTTGGTCGGCAAAACAGACATTTCTTCTCTTTTGGCATTATCTTCCAAAATCTTATTTATATTTTTATGAATATAAATGATATGAATTTTGGGTTTGTATGGCAGCCATATATTAATTAATGTCGACCTCACCTGAGCGGTAATATTAGTGGCGTTCCAAATAAAAGATTGTTGTTTTCTGCAAAATTCTTTACTTCTCTCCCTACTCAACTGAATAATTTTTCCTTGATCTTCTGTTGGTTTTATATCCAGTTCTTCCCTGATAGCATCTAAGTGAATTTGAGGTAGGTGTTTAAGATTTTTTTTCAGAAAACTATCTTTACCAGAAGCAGGCAAGCCGCACATCATAAAAATATCAAGTTTATAATCTTCAAAAATCTCTGTATCAGGATAACTGTCGTTAATATTACAATAGTAAAACCTATCGTAAGAAGATTTAAATCTTTTGGCTTCACCAAAAATATTGTTTTCCAAACACAGCTCCTTATATAATTCAAGATTAAAAAACCGTTCATCGTGGTCATTACAAATCCTGCCCAATAAATCTGCTTTTGCGAAAATATATAGTAATTTATTATCAGATAATAAACTCGTTTTTATTATATCGCTGAGTGGATTTTCTCTTTCCATTACGCGCAAAGGATATCCATGAAAACGAACCATGTTATAAACTTTCGATATAAAATCAAAGGTTTCGTTTTCCACGTCAAGTAGCTGCCTTACTAAATTTGCACCTTTTAAGGCATGCCTCGGATTTGAAATTCTTCCATCTGCACTTATTTCAAAAGTATCCGGCTTGCATACATCGTGAAAAATGGCTGTATAAGTTAATATTTTTTGCTCGTATTCATCAAGATTTTTAAAGTCTTGCAGAGCAATTAATTGGTTCAAAACCATTTCGGTATGCGTATAAACATCGCCTTCCTGATGATGAATCCTGTCTTGCGGTGTTTCCTTCATTTTAATGAACAGCTCTTTATATTTATTCACGATTTCAAATTCTGAAAGCGTTTTTATTATTTGTATCATTTTAGTTTTTTATTAATTTTTTATTACTTTTTTCTATTGCGCTTTTAAGCATTTGTTGTTTTGTTCCTTTCATCAATACTTATATTATTACTACAATATTTAATCGAAAATATTTATCCCTTTTGCCAATCTGTTAGGAATTATTGGTCTATCGAGCCAGTGTGTTTCTGAATCCATTATTGAATTTAAAAAATCGCTTCTTACATATTTAAATCGTTGATCAACCGTGTTTTCCGATTCCTGTTTGATATATAAACCTTCCATTATATTACTTTGATTGGTTTCTTTTAACACTGTTTGAAAATTTAATTTAAGTTTTTCTGTATCTTCTTTCAGGCAATCCAAGTGATTGTTACCGATAAAATAAGATTGAGTCATAAATGATTTAAGTTGATCTTTGCTATTCAAAACACCTTCAAATAAAATTTTAACCGATTTAATAAATGGCAGTTTTTCTAAAAGTTTATTTCGTTTTTTAGTACTCAAAAAACAATCATTTGCCTTATCATAAATATCAAATTCCAAAAAATAATGTTCTAAATGAGTATAATAAACGGTGTGCTTGGCAAACATCCATTCACCATAAATTATAAACTCATCTTTAATCACATCCCACATTTGTGGTGAATAGGTATTGGCCCAGGTTTTAAAAAGATCAAAATGCCTTTCGCGATAGCCACCGGTTAAATAATGCCCACGACTTTGCAGTAATAATTCTCCATTTTCAGAAAAACTGATTCCTGAATTGGCTCCGTCCATTTTTTCTTCAATCACTAAAAACTTTCCTTTTATTTCATCAAAGGGAATATTATCAAGGTCTTCATCTCCATTTTGTAATTTTGAACCTTGTATATGAGGTGTGCGCGGGTATTTTTTTATCGTTATCATTTTATAAAAAATTTAATTTGAGCAAGATTTATAAAAACAGAATCTGCTTATATTAAATCCTTTGCCAAAAAGTAAAAAATAGGATATTAATCATGACTCGTCTAAAGTCAAAATCCTGAGAGGGTCAGGAAATTTTTATTTCAATAAGTATTACAAGACGAGCATTTTGAAAGATGATAAAGTAATGTTTAGACTTTATCTGAGTTTTAAAAAAAAGTAACCTTTTAGGAAAGATTTGATTTATTGTTGAGAACTAAAGTATCCCATTAATAACCTTTTCAATACATTATCTCATCAGCAAAAAAGGAAAGCATTTGATTAAAGAAAAAATCAAATGCTTTCTATAAAATTTATATCGAAAAAATATTATTGATTAATGCATATTGAAGTAACATAATTGTTTTTCCATCCTTTATTTCACTGTTTCCAATCATATTATATGCCTTTTCAAAAGGGATTTCAATTACTTCTATATCTTCATTCTCTGCTTCAATACCACCTCCATTGCTTATTTTTTGATCTTTGGTATACGCTGCAACGAAAAAATATAAAATTTCGGTAACAGAACCCGGTGACATATAAGCTTCAAATATTTTTTTCACTTTACTGATTTTATATCCTGTCTCCTCTTCCGTTTCTTTTTTTATACAGTCTTCCGCATTGTCTTTATCAAGTAAACCGGCACAGGTTTCTATCAACATTCCTGTTTCATTTCCATTAATATAGGTGGGTAAACGAAATTGCCTTGTAAGTATAACTGTTTTATTTTCAATATTATAAAGCAAAATAGTTGCTCCGTTTCCTCTGTCATAGGCTTCTCTGGATTGTGATACAGAAATTCCGTTTTTGCCTTTGTAATCAAAAAATATTTTTTTTAAAGTATACCAATTGTCAGAAAGTATTTTTTCTTCACGGATTGTTATTGAAGGATTTATCATAATTTTGATTGTTATTGATCAGTATTGATTATTTTTGAACAAATTAATATTTTATTGATGAATTTTCAAGAAAGGAAAAAAATAATTTTGCAAATGATCGATTTGAAAGGATCGGTGAGTGTTAATGAAATTTCGGAAAGGTTACAGATTTCCGAAATAACGGTGCGTAGGGATTTGGCAACCTTATCGGCGAAGGGATTAATTTACCGTACGCATGGAGGTGCGATGAAAGTGAGTCTTGCTAAAGATTCATTTTCATTTTCCAATAAAGTGGCAGTAAATATTGAAAAAAAAGATTATATCTGTGGCTTGGCAAATGATTATATTAAAGCCGGGCAAACTATTTTTATGGATTGTGGCAGTACTGTTTTCAGATTATGTGAGCTCATTCGCAATAAACAAATAAAATTAATTACCAATTCGTTACCGGTTGCTTATGAGTTAATTAACTCGCAAGTATCTATAAATTTAATTGGAGGGGAATTGGATAAAGACAGGCATGCGATACATGGAAAAATGGCTGAAGAACATATTGCAAGATACAAAGCTGATTTTGCTTTTATTGGCACTGATGGGGTATCTCTTAAAAATGGATTAAGTGCAAACAGTGAATTGGAAGCCGGCATAACTCAAGGCATGATCAGAAATTCGGAAAAAGTTATTTTACTTTGTGATTCTACAAAACTTGAAAATGATAAATATTTTCAATTCGCACCTTTATCTTCCATAAACACTATTATAACAGATAAGGAAGCCGATGAAGAAATTTTGAAAAAATATAAAAATAAAAAGGTCGAGATTATTTATTAAAGAAATTAATGACGCATAATCGGATTAGTCTTTAATAATTTTAGAATTATATCATTTATTAAATAAATCTATGTTTTTATCGAAACTTAAAGTTTTAATTATTTGCCTTTTTTACTTAGTTGGTTTTAAAAATTTCGCACAGGAAAATATAATTACCCAATCTCAAATGGATAGTATTTTCACTGCCAATAAAGTAAATGGCACTTTAGTTTTATATGATTTGAAAAATCAAAAAAATTATGTGCATAATAAAAAACGTGCAAATAAGGGATTTTTACCTGCCTCAACTTTTAAAATTCCTAATTCTTTAATAGGGTTAGAAACAAAAGCGGTTAAAGATGAAAATGAAATTATTAAATGGGATGGTGTGGAAAGAAGTTTCGAAAGTTGGAATAGAGACCACTCCATGAAAACGGCAATAAAAGTTTCATGCGTGCCATTTTACCAAGAAATTGCACGAAGAATAGGAAAAACACAAATGCAACAATGGATAAACAAAATAAATTATGGAAATAAAAATATCTCTGAAAAAATTGATGACTTTTGGCTGGTTGGTAATTTAAGAATTACTGCTTTTGAACAAATTGATTTTTTAAAAAATCTTTATGCCAATAAATTACCGTTTTCTGAAAATACTTTAAAAGTCGTTAAAGAAATTCTAATCCTTGAAGAAACCGAAAAATATATTCTTCGCGGTAAAACAGGGTGGGCAACTAAAGAAAAAGTAGGGTGGTGGGTTGGATATTTAGAAACCGGCAATAATGTTTATTTTCTGGCAATGAACATTGATATGCCGGATGAAAGTTATATTTTTAAAAGATTATTTATTACGAACTCCGTTTATAAAACAGCTAAATTGAAATAAAGAAAATCGGTGTTGATGTTAATGAGGGAGCGTGTACATTGTAATCTTTGGTAATTAAAAAAAATGTTTAAATTAAACTTATAATAATAAACATATCATTAAATATGGAGCTCCAAATCAAAAAACCCTGCGAAGAAAGTTGGAACAATATGATTTCGGGAGAAAAAGGAAATTATTGTACTGCTTGCGAAAAAACAGTTATTGATTTTACAAAGTTTAGCGATAAGGAGATTTATGTTTTTTTTCAAAAAAATACCGAAAAGGTGTGTGGAAAGTTTAATTCCGACCAACTTGATAGAAATTTAAATGAACCGGTTTCAAAAAATATATTTTCATTACCAAAATCATTTTTCAGCCTAATGATTTTATTGGGTTTAAACTCGGAGGCAGAGGCTCAAAGTTTAAACCCAAACGTAAAAACAGCTTACTTGCAAAAGAAAATAAAACCAAAAGAAAATAAAAACATTAATAAAAATTTAAAGAAGATTTCTGTTTTTGGAATTGTAAAAGATGAAAATGGAAGTAAACTTCCTTTTGTTAATATTTGGGCTAATACCTACAACCAAGGTACTATAACTGATGAAAACGGTGCATTTAAATTGAATCTGAATGTAAAAGATTCATGCGCTGAAATTAAAATAACTTTTTCTGTTATTGGCTATTTGAAATTGGAACAACAAATTTCAACATTTGATAAACCTATAAATATTAGTATGATTTCAGATTCTACCCTTTATTTAGGTGTAAAAGGTTATGCAGCAATCCGGTGTTATTCACTTACAGGTGAAATTAATGTGATTCAAAAACCTTTAACTAAATCAAGATTTAAAAGCTTTTTTAGAAGAAAAAACTAAAACTTGAATTGAATAAATTTAATATTTTATGTTAAAAAATTACAATTCCTATCCAGAGTGATCTTTTATACTGATGAGTTGTAAATAATATTATTTGTTCGCTGTCAAATTTAATCTCTTATATTGTATGATTAGAAAAAAACTTATCTATAGAAAAAATAGCATTTTTTAATCTTACTTCTTCTAAACCTGATATTTCTGCAAACGGAAGTTGCCTGCTTAGCAATTCATTTTTAAATAAATTATGCATTTCTTTTCTTTGATGAGGCTTATCTCTCAATGGGTCGGGTGACCACTCTACATCGATATTGGTTAATAAATAAAAATCATATTCTCTATTTTTAATTTCATCTGAGAGCCATTCGGGTGAGGTTCCGAAATATACATCGCTGTAAACTTTGGTTTCAAGTATATTTGTATCGCATATTAAAAGTTTATTGGCTCTTTCTATCAACCTGTCTTCAGCCATTAACTGACCTTTTGCAATCGGAATCACGTCAGAATATTGAACATTTATTCTTTCGTTTTCTAAGTATTCCCTTGCAAATTCCGGAACCCAAACCGTTTTATAAAATATAGCAAGTTGTTGAGCCAAAGTCGTTTTTCCGGTGGATTCAGAACCGAACAATACAATTTTCTTTATCAAATTTGTTAAATTTAATTTATCTGTAATTTCTTTTCAGAGATGTTTTTCTCAACAACTTTTTTCCTCCAACTTAAATAGCCAACCACTGCAAGGATGAGATATATAATGTATAAACCGGCGGTAGGGTACTTTTCTCTTATCAAAAACATAGGAATATAAATAACATCTACCGCTATCCAAAATATCCAACTTTCCAACTTTTTCTTATTGGATAAGTATTGTGCTGCCACACTAAAGGCAGTATTAAAAGAATCCCAAAATGGTGCAGTAGCATCAGTATAATTAACAAAATAATAGTAGGCAACTGCAGTAAAGCCTAATCCAAAAAATACTAATACCGACAATTCGGATATGGAAATATGTGTGATTTTTAATTCGGTTTTATTTTCTCCTCCGTATAACCATTGGTACCATCCCATCAATCCTAAAATAATAAACAAAATATTTAAACACATATCTGCATAAAATTTTGTTTTATAAAAAAACACTACATAAAAAGCGCAGGTAACTATTGCAAGCGGGAAAGACCAAATATTTTCTTTAACTATTAAATAAACACATATAAACCCTGTGAAGGCTCCCATTAACTCAATCCAATTTTTAGAAAAGTATTGAGGTAATATTTCAATAAATTGCATAATTTCGCTAAAATTTAACTAATGTTCTTCATCGACAGCTATAAAGATATACATTTTATAAATTTTATATATGAAAATGGATACCCAGACAGAACATTTTGAAATTTATGACCGTGATAATCAACCTTTACATTATTCTAAACCTCGAAATCTTGTCCATATAGATGGTGACTGGCATAGAACGGTACAAATATTTGTTATAAACCAGCAGGAACAAATTCTTTGCAATTACAGAAGTAAGGAAAAAGATGTTTTCCCTTTATTTTGGGATTTAAGCATTGGAGGCCATCTTGCCCCCGGTGAATCGTATTTAAATGCTGCTGTCAGGGAAATTAATGAAGAAATAGGAATAAAAATTGAGCCGCATGAATTACGTTTCATCAGTCATTTTAGTATTGATGGTTTGGATGAAACTACTCAACACATTGATAGGGAACATGCTGCAATATTTTTATACAAAACCCATTTTACAACTGCAGATTTTCATTTTGCTGTGGACGAAATAGAAGCTATCGATTATTTTTCTTTTGAAGAAATCCGAAAAAGTTTGTTAAGTGATGTGCCTGCGATTCGTTTTATTCCTTTAAAAGAAACTTTCATTCAAATTTTAGCAAAAATTGAAGAATCGTTAAATTGAGATTAAAAATAATTTTCTTTTTTTCGCCGTGTCAGGTGAAACACCCGACACGGCAAAAAACCCGTTACAATAAAAAATTAGCCAAATTAGCCAACTCAGATCTTTCTCCTTTCTCCAAAGTTACATGTGCATAAAGCTCATGATTTTGAAGCCTGTCGATTAAATAAGATAAACCATTACTTTGAGTATCTAAGTATGGAGTATCTATTTGATGAATATCTCCCGTAAAAATTATTTTTGTGTTTTCTCCTGCACGGGTAATAATGGTTTTTACTTCATGTGGGGTTAAATTCTGTGCCTCATCTACAATAAAACAAATATTTGATAAACTTCTCCCCCTTATATAGGCAAGTGGTTGCACCACCAATTTTTCTTTATTTATATAATCTGTAATTTTTTGGTATTCTTTATCATTTTCATCAAACTGACTTTGGATAAATTTTAAATTATCCCAAAGAGGCTCCATATATGGATTCAATTTTGATTTTATATCTCCCGGCAAATAACCGATATCTTTATTTGATAAAGGAACGATTGGCCTTGCCAAAAAGATTTGTCTGTAATTTTTAGAATCTTCCAAAGCACTTGCCAAAGCAAGCAATGTTTTTCCTGTTCCGGCAACACCTTGAATGGTTACAAGCTTAATTTGCTGGTTCATTACCGCATGAATTGCAAATGTTTGCTCGGCGTTGCGGGGTTTAATACCATAAACTACTTTTTTCTCTACTTTTTCAACTTTGCCTTCGGCAGAGTTAAAATAAGCAAGAACCGAGTTTTTAACACTTTTTAAAATAAAATAATGATTTACAAGTGGTTTTTCATTCGAATCCCAAATTTTATTCACATCACATGAGCCTTTTTCGTAGATTTCTGCTACTATTTCCGGTTCTACATCAAGGGTTGTTTTCCCTGTGTATAGTGTGTTGATGTTTCGAATTTTTCCTGTTTCATAATCTTCCGCCAATAAATTTAATGCCTTGGCTTTCAACCTTAAATTAATATCTTTTGTAACAAGTACTACTTTTTTATCCGGCATTTCCTCTTTTAAGCACAATGCAGAATTTAAAATTCTGTGATCTGCAATAAATTCGCCAAAAACACTTTCTGCATCGAATTGAGTATTAAATGTTTTGGTATTCATAATTACCTTAAAAGCACCTTTTGTTGGGCCGTTTAAAGGAATCCAATCCTGCAACATATTTTCTCCGGAAATTTTATCAACAAAACGAATAAACTCCCTGGCTTCGAAATTTTTTGTGTCGTTCCCTTTTTTAAAATTGTCAAGCTCTTCTAAAACTGTGATAGGAATTGCTACATCATGCTCCTGAAAATTATTAATTGAATTGTGATCATAAAGTATAACAGAGGTATCTAATACAAAGATTTTTTTTTCTTTCGTTTCAGGATTTGTTTTTGTGATTTTAGCCATAAAAATGAATACGTAATTATTTTAAATTTGAAGGTAAACGAAAGTTAATAGAATAGTAAGCAGAGTAGAAAAACAAATAATAAAGTACATGAAAAATAAAAAAGATGACTTCATTATTTTTACTTCGCTGTCGGTTAAGGTAATGTTTTATCTTGATTAACTCAATTAAAAATGTTCCATATAATTGTTTACCCTTTTGCTAAATAATATAAGGTAGAACTGTTTTCTTGTCTTAAAATTTTCTTTGCCTCAAAATTTACCTCTTCGGCAGTAACTGATTGCATTTTTGCAGATTCCTCATTCACTAAGTCCGGAGCACCTAAACATGCATAATAAGCTAAATTCATTGCTCTGTTCAGCACCTCAACTTCCGAGAAAACCAAAGTACTTTCCGCCTGATTTTTCACTTTTTGTAATTCTTCTTCCGGCACAGGATAGTTTACTACTCTATCAATAATTTCTTCAATAGCAGTTTCACCATCTTTTATATCTATTCCTTTATTTAAAGTCCCTTGAACGATTAGTAAACCCGGATCGGAAGAGCCTGTTGAGTAAGAAGCAATGGAATTAAATAATCTTTTTTCCTGAACCAATTCGCGATGCAAACGAGATGATTTACTTCTACCCAATACATCGCCCAATAAATCTGCAGCATAATAACTTTTATCCAAGCGTGCCGGGCCATGATAAACTTTATAAATCGCATCAAGTGGCACATTTGCTTCTATAGTTTCAGTCCTTGATTTTGTCTGAACTAATTCCTGAGGAATATTTCTAACATAATTTTTTCCCGGAGGTATCGGTTCAAACCATTTTTTACATAAAACCTTTATCTTTCCCGGCGAAACATCCCCCGCTACTACAAGTATTGCATTGTTTGGCAAATAATATTTATAAAAAAAATCTTTTACGTCATTAAGGGTTGCGTTTTCGATATGCGAAATATCTTTACCAATGGTAGCCCACTTATATGAATGATTTTTGTATGCCAAAGGGCGAAGTTTAAGCCACACATCTCCATAAGGTTGGTTTAAATACCTTTGTTTAAACTCTTCTATTACTACTTTTTGTTGAATTTCCAACACATGGGGGTCGAAGGAAAGGCCGAGCATTCGATCCGATTCCAACCAAAAAGCAGTTTCAATATTTGCAGCTGGCAGGGTGATATAATAATTTGTAATATCCGGTGAAGTGAAAGCGTTATTTTCTCCGCCTACAACTTGCAAAGCTTCATCATACGACTCCACATTTTTACTCCCGCCAAACATTAAATGTTCAAACAAATGCGCAAAACCTGTTTTATTCTCATCCTCATCTCTTGAGCCTACATTATAAAGAATATTAACAGCAGCAATAGGTGTACTGTGATCTTCGTGAACGTAAACTTGTAAACCATTATCCAGAGTAAAATTTTGATATAGAATCATTTTCTTAAAATACTTTTGGTAAAAATATCTTCAAATTTGTAATAAATAACAAAAAAATTAAAATTGTAATTGCAAATAATAATATTCTGATTGTAAACAGCCTTGTTGTGAAAACAAAATTTATTGTCTTTTCGATTTTATTTTTTCGTACAACATTTTTAATATGCAGGCTCTGTATGTTGATCCGTTTTAAAGGCAATTCAAATCTGCAAAATCTTCATTTTTTCTATATGCGTTTTAAATAAGATTGGTTTTTTTATAATTTTTATAACCTGAATAATAAAAATTAAATCATTATTATTTTTTAAATTCATGTTTTATAAATATAATTTCTTGAAAATATTAAAAATATATTTATAATTGCATTAAAATGTAAATGTTCTGAAAAAACTAATCTCCATAGTATTAATTGCACTGCTTGCATATAACATGTTGGGCTACTATGGTATTTTTATTTATAGAGAGTTTGCGTTAAAAGCAAGTATTAATTATACCCTCGATTACAGTAAAATTTCGGATGATAAATTATTTTTGGTAAAAATTTCTAACCCACTCTATCATCAAATTGACAGGCCGGAGTTAAGAACGGAAGGAGAGATAGAACATGAAGGAAAATTTTATACTGTGGTTAAACAAAAGTTGGCCGATGATACACTTTATGTTTATTTTATAAATAACATAGAAAAGGAAAAATTATATAATGAATTATCCATTCACAATGATGTGCATGTAACAGATAAGGCAACTAAGAGCAAAAAAACCGAAAATTTGCTTCAAGGCTTTATAAAAGAATATCTTCCGTTTGTTATATCAAATTTCATTTTAAAAGCATATAAAATTGAATCGTTAACTGCACTGTTTACCCGTTTTAATATTTTAATTTCTAACCCTGCTTTATCTATACATACTCCTCCTCCCGAGTTCGCCTGGATTTATCAGGATGTATAATTTAAAGTATTGCTTTTTTAAAGTAACACCGGTTTTATAATGTATGAATCAGAATGAATTAATCTTCATTTCTGATAAACATAATGTTTCTACAGTTTTCCTGATAAATAAAATCAATTATCAAACCCGGCTACTATTGGAGCCTGAGGTAAAATATTTGTATCATTTTTATATTTATAAATCATGAAAAAAGTTTTATTTTATACAATCATCATTTTATTTCTCAATATAGAAAATTCATTTTCACAAGGCTGCGTAGCCATTAGGCAATACTCCGTGTTTGCAACATGAATGGTACAGGGTCTGCAATAATGAATAAAGGACAATATCAAGTAAGTACTTCATTTCAGATATTTTAAATCTTATAAACATTTTGTAGGTACTGATGAGCAAAAAGCAAAGAGTAGCATTAGGCAAGCAATGTAATTAACAACTCTTATGCTATTAGATATTCACTCTTAACTTATGCATTTACCAAAAGGCTTAAATGTTAACGGCTTACTCTTACCTTTTGTTTACTATAACACGATCTTCCTCTTTATGAACATGCAAACCTTCGGCCGTTTTACTACTTCTTCAAAAGGAATAGGTGATGCTAAGAATTGGAGCAAGTTATTGGATGTTTAATCCCGAAAAAAATCAAAATGGAAACCTTAGCTTTAGGGCTTTCAACTTTAAAATTACCAACAGGAAATTGGAATGCACAAGATCAGTTTCATGCAAAAGATGGTCAAAAACAAATTACCCATGCAGTTGACCAATCCATTCCAACCCGGAGATGGGGGAGTAGGTTTTTCCATAGATGTTCAAGGATTTAGAAAAATCAGTGATCATTTTTATTGTGTACGGCAATGCTTTTTATCTATTTAATCCTCGTGAAACCAATGGAACCAAGAGAATATATCTCACCTACAGGAAAAGCTTCAATCCTTATAACAACTGAATATTCTGTTCCGGATCAATATTTGGCAAGGCTAGGAGCGATAAGCTATTCAAGTCCTATTCAAAGATTTATCGTTTTCAGCCTTAGGTGGAAGATTAGAATGGATCCTGCCATCAAAGGATCTGATTGGCGAGAAGTGGATGGCTTTCGTCGCCCGGGATACATCGAATCTCAGTTGAGCCTGGGAGTAAATTACATGATTAGGCAAAACAAATTCTTCGCACTTCACAGTCTACCGATTGCAATAGTACGAAACAGAACGTTCAAAGCGTAGCGGATAAAGCATGCTACACCCCACAAGGTCATGGAGATGCTGCCTTTGCAGATTATTCGATTAATATTGGTATATCGCATCGCTTTGGTAATTAATAAATCACAACAAACAAAAAAAATGAAAACACTTTTAATTTTTTTAAAAAACAGAAAACCAATATTATTTTTTCTTTTTATTTCCATAAGTTCCTTCGCTCAAATGCCCAACGATGGCCTTATGATGAGTAAAGGATATATCTGTAATGTTTTAAATTATTCACACAACAGTTGGAATCAATATTGGGAAGGCTCGTATAAAAGGGAGAATGCGAACATTGGTACATTTACCAACCAAAATGTAATGTTCATGAGCGCTTATGGAATTACAAATAAAATTAATTTTATGATTGGCCTGCCTTATGTGTGGACGAAGGCAAGCGCAGGCCAGTTTGCAGGTCGGAAAGGTTTTCAGGATTTATCGCTTTGGTTGAAGGTAAAAGCACTTAAAGTAGATGTTCCTTTAGGTACATTTTCTATTATGCTAACTGCCGGGGCTTCAACTCCGGTAAGCAATTATATTCCCGATGAAATGCCTTACTCTATTGGCAACAGGTCAAAAACCGTTTCGGGCAGATTAATTGCTTATTATAAAACCGAAAAAGGTTTTTATGCAACTGCTCAATCAGGATATATTTATAGAAACAATATTAATATAGCTCGGGATGCTTATCAGTTTGACGGAAAGATATTAAATACAAATCAGGTTCAAATCCCCAATGTAATTGATGTATCAGGCAGATTGGGTTTTTTGAATGATAATATTCAAACGGAAATTTTTTTAGATCGATATATCGGTTTAAGTGGTGATAATATTCGCAGGAATGACATGCCGTTTCCAACAAATGCTATGTCCGCCACCACTTATGGAGCATTTGGTAAATACACTTTTATAACGGAAAAGTTGGGTGAATTTTCTGTTACTGCACAAATAAGTCGCGTATTGGTTGGTGCAAACGTAGGGCAAACAACAAGTATAACACTTGGCATTCAACATGCATTCAGGTTAATTAAATCAAAAGAAACAGCAGCAACCCCAATAGATAAAAAATAAATACATGGCACATATAAAATTATTAAATGAAGAATTACCGGGTATTATTGGTTTAATGAACTACAGACCGGAAACCGCAAAACCTTTAAATGAGCTGGCAGAAATATTACTTAGAGGTGATTCTACACTTACAAGTGGTGAAAGGGAAATTATTGCATCTTACGTCTCTCACAAAAACGAATGCCATTTTTGCCATACTTCACATGGAGCTGCTGCAGTTGCACATTTAGGCACCGGGCTAAGTTTTATAGATGATATTAAAAATAATTTTGTAAATACACACATCAGCAAAAAACTTCGTAACCTTTTAAACATTGCCGATAAAGTTCGAATTTTAGGAAACAAAGTAACGGCAGATGATGTTCAGAACGCTAAAAATGAAGGTGCCACCGATAAAGAAATACATGATACTGTACTTATTGCTGCTGCGTTTTGTATGTATAACAGGTATGTGGATGGATTAGGAACCTGGAGTATGCCTGATAATGAACAATATAAAGAAGTTGGAGAAAAACTGGCACACGAAGGTTATCTTTCTTTTTAAAATTAAAAAAACATTTTTAGCAAAAGAATTTACATTTATATTATGAAAAAGAATATTAATTATTTTAAAATTATTGGTGTTTGCATTTCTATTTTAACATCCATAATTTTATTTAACTCCTGTAGCAAGAAACTGGATTTGCCGGAATATAATGCTTATTCACCAACAAGCTTAGACCCTACAGGTGGCAATTGGAAAACATATGTAATTGCAAGTGGGAACAATTTTAACGTTCCCACTCCCTCCGATCCTTCATCAGCTGATTATTTAAAAGAAATACAATCTCTTAAAACCATTCAATCACAATTAACGGACGATCAAAAAAATGCTGTCAGCTATTGGAGTGTAGGTGGTGTTTTTAGGTGGAATGAAATAGCTAGGGAAATTGCGGCTAAATACAATTTACCGCCTCAACAAAATCCGGATGGAACATATCCGGTTCCCGATGCCAATAACCCATTCAATTATCCAAAATTTCCATTTGCAAATCCTCCTTATACAGCGCGGGCTTTTGCGTATTTGGCAGTCGCTCAATATGATGCATTGGTTGCCGCATGGAATTATAAATTTAAATATAATCGACCTGCGCCCTATAAAAACGATAATTCAATTCACGCCTCGGTTCCGATTACCGACTTACCTTCCTATCCATCCGAAGATGCTGTTATTGCCAGAGTTTCGGTTAATATTTTAAAGAAAATGTTCCCTTGTGAAGCTGAATATTTAGAACAGAAAGCTCTGGAACATTCAAACTCCAGGTTATGGGCCAGTGCCAATGTACAAAGTGATTTGGCAATAGGTGATACTTTAGGCCGATTAATTGCAGCTAAAGTTTTAGCCCGTGCAAAAACAGATGGAATGGGAAGTGCCAACAACCAATTAAAAGTGGATAGTTTAAGAACTTCTGCTTCAACCAGGTGGCAAACATCATTGTGGGAAAGTTTGGAATCTCCTAAACGTCCTCCCATGTTACCCATATATGGAAATGTAAAAAATTGGAATTTCAATGCCGCTCAAAAAATAGTATTACGGCCTCCTGCACCTCCTGCCTTAGAAAGTGATCAATTTAAAAAAGATTTGGAAGAACTTAAGGGATATTCAAAAAACTTGAGCAGCGACCAATACAGAATTGCATCATACTGGTCTGATGGTGCTGGCAGCTATACCCCTCCCGGACACTGGAACAGGGAAGCAGCAAATTTATGTTATAAAAATAAATTCAGTGAAATCAGAACTGCACGAACAATGGCCTTATTAGGTACTGCAGTTATGGATGCCGGTGTTTGTTGCTGGGATACAAAATATTTTTATTTCGTTCCAAGGCCATCGCAAGTTGATCCTTCTATAAAAACAACTATTGGTGTACCAAACTTTCCCTCTTATACTTCCGGTCATTCTACATTTTCAGGTGCCGGAGCATCTGTATTATCATATATATTTCCTGATCAAACCGACGCATTAAATGCAAAAGCATCAGAAGCATCGATATCAAGAATATATGGTTGTATTCATTATAGATTTGATTGCGATGAAGGTTTAAAATGTGGCAAAAATATTGGGCAATTCAGTGTATTGAGAGGTCAAAATGATGGTTCAGGATTATAAAATCTATTATTAACATAAAAAACCTCTCTATTTAATTATGGAGAGGTTTTTTATTAATTTATTCAAAGCATAATAAGCACCTGCGGCTCAATATTATTTTAAAAGATGAAGATATAAACTTGGCTTTGTCGTCGGCTGGAACTGTTACTGATAGCGAACATCAGCCCAAGTTAACAACGTCATGCCCTATTTGCATCAATACTTTGTTAGCGGCTGGTATTTTCAAACAAGTTTTTCGTTTGTAGAACATACAACATTCAAAAGTTCAATTTTATTCGTTCCATTTAGTCCACTTTCATCTCTTAACCTTTGAAATTCCTTAAATGAAGGTACGTTCAAAAGTTCTTTTTGAACTTTTTCGTCTCTATAAATTGAATGGTGAACAAAAGTTACATTATCATCTTTTGTATAAACATTATATTGAAAGTCAGATGTGTTAAGTTCTTTAAAGTCTTTTAAAAATCGTTGAATATTCTTTTTGTTTTGGTCAACAAATCACGGGTTTACTTTATAAGTTACAATTACTGAAATCATTTTTTATTATCTAAGAGTTAAAAGATTATTGTTGTACTATTTGGATATTGTCAATATTGGAAACTTAAAATGATAAAAATATTGCGCTATTATTTATTCCATCTCCTTAATTTTGTGCAAAGGTAACTGAAAATATTAGTAGGCCATCTTTGGCAGATATTTTTCCTAAACTTACCTACTGCGAAAGCCTTGCTGAACACTGTCCTGCTTTTCTGGTTGAAGTGTTCGCACTTTAATCCCTTTGAAGATAATATACCTCGCCTTCGCTTGCTTCCAGCAAGTGGGGTTTAATCGGCCTCCGGTATTGTTTTTTTTTTAAAATTATAAAAGCCTGAATGATTATATCTTATTATCTTGGACTTTAAATTGTAATTAAGATTTTTTGATTATAACACAAAACGCCAGAGGCGCATTAAACTTACACTCGCGGAATGGTCAAGTAGGCAAGGGGAATTTCACCCCAAGCCTCTCACAGAACCGTACGTGAACCTCTCGATTCATACGGCTCTTCTAATTCTTCCTTCCTATAGGCTCATCCTACTTAAAGTTGGCCTTGAGTAAAAAAAAAATTAGCTAACCCCTTCGCTCTGTTTCCATTACAGAAACCTCACCACTACTACGAGTTAGTCCGCCATCCTTAACAACTTTGCTTTTCAGCCTCACGGGTTTGCCGCTTGTGCTTTTCGCTTTGCATTTGATAAGGACTTCCCGTGTTCCATATAAAAGCCTGAATAAGGGTCATGCCACCTCTATGCCGATTGCCTTATAGCCAGTAAGCAAGTTTCCGCTATAACTTTTCACTAATACGCTCGAATATTAGCTTTTGACAATGTATTAGCCTATCGACACTCCATCAGTGGTTCATTTGCATTCATCTCCCTTATTCGCAACTGACTATTCTTACATAGCCTTTTCCTCCTTCCGTTCAATACCAATTCATTACTAAATAAGCACCGGGAGGTGGTTTAATTTAAGCATTTCACAAATGTCTTTGGCTGTCAAAATCACAATTAATTTCCCTGCTTCTTTTAAGGCGCCTTTTGCGGCCTTAACTGCATTGTCATTCGCTCCATTCTTCGCTATTATAAAACTTACTGAGCGTAATGCAGTTAAGAACAGATACTTTTCCGTTGTATAAATTTGTCCTTGCCCTATTTCTTCGGTATAGTTCTTAAATTCAAAAAGCACATATCGTGTACGAAAGTCATGAGCTAATTCCGACCATAATGTGTTTTGATGAGAGGCAATTATCCGACAAAGTAAATCAAATCTATGTAGACCGTCGTCAGTAGTTGGTTGCAACTCCCATAAAGTCAAATCTGTATTGTTATCAAATAAATATTTTAAAATCTCTATACACTTATCCTCAAAGTTTTTTGCGTCTTGTATGCCTGGATTTAAAGCATTTAATTCGTTACAAAGGCTTTTTCCTTTATCGTCGGTCTGCTTTTGCCTAACCTCTGTTAATGAATTTATAAGAGACGGAATTATTGTTGATTTAAAGTTATTATCAACAATAGATAAGTCGTCTAATTGCCCACCAAAGGCTCTGGTTAATATATTTTCGAGATCATAATAAACTTCTGAAAAGTCAAAGGCAAGTGCAACAAGCGTCTTAACATCCCAAACTATTACACCACCTTCCTTGAAAATTTCTTCTTTTAAACTTGGTGTTACATAACTCGATACTACTAAGATCAACTTGGCATTCTCTTTGTTCTTTTGAGAAAGCAATCTTAGATATGCTTTTCTTAGCAAATCAAGCTTCGGCAGTTTGCTTTTGTAAAACTTTACTTCAACATATGCAAATATGCTGTCGATGGTAGCTAAATAATCGTAGCCCTGATCCTGTGAAGGAATCTCTGTTTGAAAACCGTTCTTTTTAAGAATTATCTGAACAAGATTCTCAAACTCTTTATACATTGAAGAATCTTCAAAATTAATTATTGTATCCATATTGGAAAGTGACATTTATGATAATGCAATCAGCCAATATATTCATAAAATCTTAAGTTTCGATTTCAATAAGTTAATTACGCATGTCGGAATTACGTAAAACGTACACTAATAGCCTTTTTTACTTAACATTTACTGTTGTAGGCTGGGGCAAATGTATTTACCAGTACCATTTATAAAGAAGAGCTTATTAAAAATTTAAAATTTTGTCAAGATCTTAAAAGTTTAGAAATATACGCTTATGTAGTAATGAATAATCATTTACACTTAATTACTGCCGGGAAGCATGGTCAATTATTATCCAATTTAATTAGAGATTTCAAAAGCTTCACAGCTAAATAATTTTAAAAATTAATTTTAGAAAATATACAAAGAAATGAGGTAAGAAGGGCTGGAGATAATTTTTCGATACCATGGAAAGGGTACTAAACAAATTATTACTTTTCAATCAACGCAGGATCCCTGAAAAAGGAGACCCTGCTAAGAAGAAAAACAAGTCAACATGCATTGCAAATAAATTATTTTGCCTACCTGATTAAAATAATTAATTTTGTTAAAAAAAAGTGTTGAAAAAAATTGTTTTTTTACTACTATTCCCATTATTAATTGCTTGTGAATCAAAAAAGGATAATAAGCAATTAATACCTCCATTGTATAAAGAACCAAATTCTAATGTTTTATTAAATTCTCTTAACGAAGAAATTGACCATAACCCAACAGCTCAAAATCTTTATATTAGGGCAAGGATATTTTATAAAAAAAATAAACTTCTAGAAAGTTTAAATGATATTAATTCATCAATTAAAATTGATAATACTGAACCAAAGTATTTTTTACTTCGGGCTAAAATTAATTATGGATTAAAAAAAAATGCAGCTGCCCTTCGGGACGCCGAAAATGCAGAACTACAACAATTACGAAACCCCGATTTATATACCTTTCTTACCGAATTATACATTTCTAAAAAGCAATATAAAAAGGCTTTGGAAGAAGTAAATAAGTGCCTTGATATTGCTCCCTACCAATCATCGGCCTGGTTGTGGAAAGGTGTAACGACTTTAAAAATTGGAGATACCGTTAAAGGCATAGATTTTATAAAAAAATCTTTAATTTATGAACCGGGCACAAATTCTTTTTATCAGTTAGGCAAGGTTTATAATAAGTTGGGAGATTTTACTCTCGCACAAAAATATATTTTTGATGGTTTAAAATTGGATTCCCTGGAAGCTAACCTGATTTTCGAACTGGCAGAAAACTTTCGCCTGGCGGAGAAACCGGATACCTCTAAATATTATTATTTAAAATCTGTTAAACAAAATCCTGAATTGTATAAGGCCAATTTTGAAATTGGAAGGTTATTTTTTAATGAAAAAAACTATGAAACGGCATTGGTATATTTTGAAAAGATTCAAAATAAAAGTGTGGAATTTCCTCAATTGAATGAATTAATGGCGCTGTGTTACGATTTTACAGGAAAATATGGTAAAGCCTATGATGAGTATACCGAGGTTATTAATAACGATCTGATTAGAAATGGTGATACAACAAATTATAAGGCCATTGAACGCCATTTGCAATTAAAAAGATTGTTAGATGCTTTGCGTTATCAAATGAAACTTGACTCTTTAAGGCTTTCTTCTCAAAACCCATTACTGCCAAATTAAATAATTGTAATAAAAAAGGAGGCTTATAAGGCCTCCTCTATTATTTAGTTTGAAGATTTTTGCTCATTTGCTTTTCTTCTTTTACGATCTGCCTTCCATTGTTTTTTATCGGCCTTCGTGTTTTTTTCATTTACACGCATTTCTTTGTAATCAGCCTTGGCTTGTTTACCATTGCCATCACCCACATCCTTTAAAACCTGTTTGCGGTCTTTACCCAAGTTTTTGCGTTCGGCTTCTACTTTAGTGCTGTCATGCTTTTCTTTAATTGATTGCTGAGCAGAAGCAGAGTGATTAATGAAAAGAAATAAACCGAGTGCTGCTATACTTGTAGTTATTTTTTTGAATATTGTTTTTACAGTTTTCATAATAATAAGTTTGTTTATATTCACTATCATAAAAAAAGCGTTCCATGATCAAAACACATTTGTTTTAAAATTAATCCTTTTAAATCGTTAATGGGTCAGGCATTTTTCTCTTTCTTTTCTGTGGGTATAATATATAGCTTAATTTAAAATCCTTTGACCTATTCTACAAAATAAAAAGTGGTCTGCATTGGAAAGTAATTCAAGTGACAAATAAACTTAGCATGCAATACATATGCTTCAAGTGTATAAAACCGCCAAAGCATTGTGTGGAAATATGTAACCGGTAAGAATAACAA
Organism: Spirosomataceae bacterium; assembly: GCA_965248855.1. Classification (GTDB taxonomy): domain Bacteria; phylum Bacteroidota; class Bacteroidia; order Cytophagales; family 172606-1; genus CBDFKQ01. The sequence goes on from CBDFKQ010000014.1 coordinate 49,878, forward strand.
AATACTAAGGAGCCAAATAATTATTAACTAAAATAATGAATAGTTTATTTTTTGCAAAACCATCATATATTATTCATTTTTGGAGTCAATTCATTAAATGGCGTTGAGTATTAATATTCTTTTGAAAACTTTTTTTCTTTTTAATAAATATAAAAATTAATTATGGCCTCTCGTAACTTTTTAATTTCAATTTTTTCAATCACTGCTTTGGTATTAATAGCTTTTGCAGTATTAAAGCAATTAAATATACCGGCAGGCACCTTGGTTGATTGGGTTATTGGAATTTCGGCATTTTGGTGGTTAATGATTATAGTAACCGTTCCATGGAATATGCATTTCGCTGCCAAGGCAGTAATTATTGAAGCACAAACATCAAAGGAAAAAGGGATTAAAATAAATGAAAAGGATGTTGATTATGCAAAAAAATTATCAACCCGATTTTTGTGGTTAGCTATTGCTTTACATGTCATTTCTGCCGGCGCATTGTATTTATTGGCTTATTACCAAATTACTTCAATAGGGTATATGGCTTCAATTGCATCCTTGTTACTTACTTTTATTCGCCCATTATTCCGTTTGTATGAGCATATTTCTTTCCGCCTAAATTTACTTTCACACCAAATGAAATACCCGAGAGAGGATGTAAATGAACTGAAAAGAAAAATAATTGAAATGGAAAGCAGTGTACAATATTTAACCGGATTTTTAAACATAAGCGAACAAGAATCTTGGGCAAGTAAGCAGGTTTTGCTGATTCAAAATTTACAAAATGATATTAAAAATTTAAATGGAAGCATAACTATTTTGGATCGCGAAAATAAAATTGAGCATGAGGTATTATCCCGCAAATCTGAATCTGAAATGGCTAAACTTTCTGAAGATGCCCAATTTTTAACACAGGTTAGAGAAATTATTAGATTTTTCAAAAAAGCTTAAATTTAATTTTTTCATGTTTTAAATTATTAATCGAATTTTAATTCTGTTTTAAAGTGGTTTTAACTTTAAGATATGTCTTTTATAAAAACATATCTTTTTTATGAAAACTAATCTCATAGTACTTTTAACCACCATCATTTTCGCATCCGCTTGCAGTCAATTATTGAGGCTCCCTGCAAGTGGTTCCAATATATTTAAAACCGCTCCCCTTCCTCCTCCATCATTAAATAATCCAAAAATTATTTTCCCGGGAGAGGCTATTTCCGATACTAATTATATTAAAATGACTGTATTAGAAGTACGAACGCCCTATTTGGCAACTTATAATGATTTATTGCAATTATTAGAACAAAAAGCTAAAAAAGCCGGGATGGATGCGGTAATTATTGTAGATAGAAATGAAAACATCACTTATAAAGCTACAGGAGGGAAATATGTATCTTCTGTAAGATATGATTCGGAAGTGCTTTCGGGCTTGGGCGTACGCTATAGAAATAATATGGCTTATGTAACCAAATATATTAAATCTTTAAATTTATACTACTCCACTGCCAATAATTTTAAGTCGGATACTTTGAAATTAGATTTCGACAGGAATATATTACAATATTATAATGAGCCGGAATCTGCAAAGCTGTATGATCAATATATAAAACCTTATACCCAATTCGAGTTTTTTGAAAGTACAAAAGATTGGTTTGTAACTAAAGATGCAAAAAAAAGAATAAGAACTAAATATCATTACATGCCTGATGATTGGGATAAAAAATTTAAGTTTTTTTATGATCATAATAATAATGTTCGTCTAGCAAAGATAAACGGACAAACACCCTCCCGGTTCTACTCAGAAAGTGCAAATTTTATATATGATGATAAAAACCGGCTTATTCGTATTGATATTTCAAAATCAAAAGAAAAATTTCAATTGCTAAATGAATTTGATAAAGAAGGCAGAATAATTTCTACAAAAGTCTTAAATATGAAAGATGGAAAATTAATAGCAAAGGCCGATTTTAATTATTATGTATCTGCCGACTTTCGGTTTGTCAAATAATCGTATCGTTTACTTAAGCTATAATTTTTATAATGCAGATATTTTTTGTCTGACTTAAAATTAAAGGTAAAAAGATTTAAAAATTCATTTCTTATGATTTATTATCGTTTTATCAATATCGATATTTTGATAAATTTGACAGAAAAACCTTTACTTGAAATAAATAATATCCTCCTTTTTCTAAAATCATTTTAATCCTGATTTAAATTTTTTTGTCTGAATCAAGAATATAAGACTTAAACATCTTAAGCCGGAATATCCGGTCATTAATTAAAGGGAAAAATCATTAACCCGATATTTTTTTAATAATAAAAACTTACATATTACATAAAACCATAAATTTTGCGTAATTCACTATCGACTAAGTAGTTAATTTTGCTACTTTCTTTAATAATAATAATTAATTTATAGTTTTTAATTAAATATTAAAAAAATTGAACCTAACTGACTTATCAACAATTTTTAATGCATTACCCTCTTCCTTTTTAATTTTAAAAGCGGATAGGGATTTAACTATCGTGGAAGTTAATGATGTTTTTTGTAAAAATACTAATACCATAAAAAACGAAATAATTGGCCTGCCATTATTTTTTATATTTCCGGAAAACCCAAACGATGTTGACTCCAATGGAAAAAATACCCTTAAATCATCTTACCAATATGTTATTTCTAAAAAAATTAAACATGAAATGGGGGTCTTTAAATACGACATTCAAATACGCAACACAGATGATTATGAAGAAAGGCATTGGCAGGTTAATAATTACCCGGTGTTTGATACAAATGGCAATGTAGAATTTATAATAAATTCTGGTCAGGATGTCACCGAAAGTGTACTCTCTGACAAAATCTCTAAACAGGAAGTAAAATTAACAAACGATAGGTACAAAGCGATAACAAACGCCACAAACGATATCATTTGGGATTGGGAATTAGTTTCCGGGAAAGTTTTATGGAATAATGCCATTGAAATTGTATTAGGCTTTAGAAATATTCCTAAAATAGAAAATATCGAATGGTGGATTAAAAATATACATCCGGAAGATAGAGAAAGGGTACATAACAGTATTTATTCTGCTATAGATAACCATAAAGAAAAGTGGAATGATGAATATCGCCTTATCTGCGAAAATGGAGAGTACAAATATTTTTTCGATCGAAGTTATATTATCAGAGATGAGAAGAGTAATGCCATCAGAATGATAGGCTCTAAGCTTGATATTACTGAACGCAGAAAAATGGAGGAAGAAATATCCAGAAGTGAATTTTTACTTTCAGAAGCGGGCAGACTAGGGAAAATTGGAGGTTGGGAAGCAGATTTAAATAATAATTCTATATGGACAAAAACAGTTTACGATATTTTTGATGTCGATTATAATTTTGATCGCGAAAGTGCAGAAACATTCAAACTATTTAAGCCTTCTTCAAGGGAAGTTATTATTGATGCTGTTGATACCGCTACTTCTAAAAAAACGGGTTGGGATTTAGACTTGCAATTAATAAAAAATGATAAATGGGTTAGATCTGTTGGAGAAGTTGTATTAGATGATAACAATGATGTTGTTAAGCTTAGAGGAGTATTTATTGATATTAATGATTATAAAGTTGCTGAAGATGCAATACAGCAATCTAAAAAGATGCAGGAAGCTTTAAATGCTGTATTAATCGATCACATTAACATAATTAAAGAAAAAGATTTAACCATCGAAAAAACAAAGGAATTTCAATTTCTTGCAGATTCTATTCCGCAAATAGTGTGGACTTCCAAGCCTGATGGAAATCTTGATTATTACAACCAATTCTGGTTTGATTATACAGGTATGACATTAGAAGAAACTTTGGGTTGGGGTTGGAAGCCGGTTTTACATCCTGATGATTTAGAAAATTGTGTTAAAGTATGGACAGAATCATACACAACGGGCAAACCTTATAATGTTGAATACAGATTTAAAAGAGCATCTGACGGAGTTTATAAATGGCATTTGGGAAGGGCTCTCCCTATGAAAAATGAAAAGGGTGAAATTGTAAAATGGTTTGGCACATGCACAGATATTGATGAATATAAAAAAGCAATTGATTTACAAAATCAGATTATCCATTTTGAAGATTTTAACCAAATAGTAGCTCATAATTTACGAGGGCCGGCAGGAAGCATTAAAACAATTATTGATATGATTTCAGATTCGCCTTCTTTAGAGGAGAAAGAAGATCTATTGGGCATGTTAAAAAAATCTAGTAACTCTTTAAATAATACCCTTAATGAATTAATGAGCGTATTGGAAGTGAGAAACAATAAAAATTTAACTTATGATAATTGTGATTTACATGAATTAGTTATAAATATAGAAAACATGTTGACAGGAGAAATTCACAAAAAAGGTGCAACAATTGAAACGCATTTTGAAATAACAGAAATTAAATTTCCAAAAATTTATCTGGAAAGTATCTTTTATAATCTGATAAGCAACTCTTTAAAATATTCCAGATCAGATGTACCCCCAAAGATTTCCATTTGTTCAAAACTAATAGATGGTAAGGTAATGCTTACTTTTTCTGATAATGGGCTTGGGATAGATTTAAACCTTCATGGAAAAAATATGTTTAAACTAAACAAAATCTTCCATAAAGGGTTTGACAGTAAAGGAGTAGGGCTCTTTATGACAAAAACTCAAATTGAGACTTTTGGAGGAAAAATATTAGTAGAAAGTGAACCAAACGCAGGTACAAAATTTATAATTTTATTGAAATGAAAAAAATAGCTATGGTAAGTATTATCGATGATGATGAATTTTTTCAATATGCTACTAAAAAAGTATTAGAATCAACCGAAGCAGTTGAAAATATTCTCCAATTCCACGATGGTGAAGAAGCAATTAATTATTTTTTAGAAAATAAAAATGAAGTTGAAAAAATCCCTGATTTGGTTTTTTTGGATTTGAATATGCCTTATATGGATGGTTGGGAATTTTTAAACCAGTTTACAGCCAATGAGTTTAATAAATTAATAACCATTTATATTTGTAGCTCTTCTATAAGTAAATTAGATTTAGATAGGGTAGCTGATTACCCCAAATTAAAAGGGTATTTAATCAAACCCATTAGTAATAAAGATTTTTACGAAACATTGCAGAAGGAGCTTAATGAAAATTAAGCTATTTTTTATTTAATTTCTATGAAAGTTGCTTAAACGCAATATTTTATTTTTTATTGTAAATTAATAGAATTTGTCATTATTGAAGGATAAGATATGCTTTACATCTTCATAATATTACTATCACATTTGGCATTGAATTATTGAAACAATGTAAATTCAACAACCTACATCCGAATTACAACTTTCTGTTCTGCCGGCTTTATAAACTCAAAAGAATAGAATTAGGAAACTAAATTTTAAAGACCTAATTCATATTTCTCTAACTAATCTAAAACATTGAACATTAGATAAATCCGCATTTAATATTTAATTTTGTATTAAAAAAAAAGAATAAAATTTATTCCGGCAATTATTGTTGGGAATAAATAGAAACAAATAGATGGAAAATATTACGATTACAAAAAAAGATATCAGAAAGTTTGATTTGCAACAAATGAAAGATTTTTTGACCGAAATGGGAGAGAAACCTTTCAGAGCCAAACAGATTCATGAATGGATATGGAAAAAATCTGTAACAGATTTTGAACAAATGACGAGTTTATCAATAAAACTCCGCGAGGCCTTAAATGAAAATTTTATCATTAACCCTGTAACAATTTATAAAGAACAAAAAAGTAATGACGGTACGATAAAATCTGCTTTTCAACTTTTTGACAAACATTTAATAGAAGGTGTTTTAATCCCTACTGAAGATAGGATGACTGCTTGTGTGTCGTCGCAAGTAGGATGCTCACTAACATGTAAATTTTGTGCAACGGGTTATATGGAAAGAAAAAGAAACCTCGATGCCTCTGAAATATATGATCAAGTTGTTTTAATTAAAAATCAGGCAGAAAAAATGTACAATGCGCCATTGACCAATATAGTTTATATGGGAATGGGCGAACCTTTACTTAATTATGCAAATGTGCTTGCGTCGATAGAACATATTACTTCTGCGGCCGGGTTAAATATGGCTCCAAAAAGGATTACTGTTTCTACTGCAGGCATTGCAAAAATGATTAAAAAATTGGCCGATGATGATGTGAAATTTAATTTGGCTTTATCATTACATGCCGCTAACGACGAAAAACGAAATAAAATAATGCCTATAAATGAAAGTAATTCATTAGAAAACTTAAAAGAGGCCTTACAATACTTTCATTCGAAAACAGAAAAAACGGTTACTTATGAATATATTCTTTTCTCTAATTTTAATGATACCCTTCAGGATGCCAAAGAATTATATGAATTCAGCAAGCATACGCCATGCAAAATTAATATTATTGAATACAATCCTATTGCCGAAGCCGATTACACCAACACTAAAGAGGAAAACTTTACCACCTTTTCCAGATTTTTACTTAATAAAGGTGTAATTGTTAATATGAGGCGAAGCAGAGGAAAAGATATTGATGCCGCATGTGGGCAATTAGCAATTAAAGAAGATTATTCAATATAATTTAACTTATATTTTAAATTGAAATGTCTTCTCAGGATCATTTAATTGTGCTCTTTTTACAAACAATAAATACTTGTCTTAAGCATCTTATAAAAACAAAAACCCTGAATAAGCTAATAATAGCATAATCGGGGTTTTGTTTTATAAGATGCCAAACAACAATAAATATATGCAAGTTAATATTTTTGATCCTAATTATTTCACGTCCGGATAGTACATTTTCAAGAATAATAATTAGTTGGGAGCCATTTAAATTCCATTACCTGTTTATTTTAGATAAGGGCTATGCATACATTTCTTCAATTTTGGCATGGTATTTTTGTAAAATAAATTTTCTTTTTAATTTTAAAGTTGGTGTAAGCTCACCGGAATCAATACCCCATTGATCACTGAGTAAAGATACTTTTTTAATTTGTTCATAATGAGGGAAAAACTCATTGAATTTATTAACTTCTTCCTCAAATAATTTTATTACTTCTGTTTGCTGCAAAAATTCTTTACCTTCTGTGAGGATTATATTTTTTTCCTTCAGTTTTTCTTTTAAAATATTATATTGAGGAATTATAAGAGCTGAAGGAAATTTTCTGTTCTCTCCTACAACTATAATTTGTTCAATAATGCTTGATTCTTTAAATTTATTTTCAATGCTTTGAGGGGCAATATATTTACCGCCGGAAGTTTTAAACATCTCTTTTTTCCTATCGGTAATTTTTAAAAAGTTTTCTTCTAAAATAATCCCGACATCTCCTGTATGCAACCAGCCGTCATTATCAATGGTTTCAGCAGTTAAATCCGGTCTGTTATAATAGCCAAGCATAACACCGGGACTTTTAACTAAAATTTCTCCATCTTCTGCAATTTTTAATAAAACATTATCCAATGGTTGGCCTACTGTTCCTATTCTTACTTTATCTGCTATAGCGCGTGTTACTGTAATTCCGGGAGAAGTTTCCGTCATTCCATATGCTTCCATAATTTTTATTCCGGCAGCCCAAAATACTCTTGCCAAGCGCGGTTGAAGGGCTGCTGCTGCGCAACAGATGGCAACTAATTCTCCGCCCAGTGCTTCCCGCCATTTATTAAAAATTAGTCGGTTTGCTATTTGTAGTTGCAAATCATAAAAAAATCCCATTTCCTGATTGGGTTCAAATTTCAAACCTAAATTAAGAGCCCAAAAAAACAATGATTTTTTTATACCCGTTAATTCATATCCCTTTGCTAAAATTTTATCATATACTTTTTCTAAAAGTCTCGGAACTGTGTTAAAAAAATGTGGTTTTACTTCCTTTAAATTTTCAGCAAAGCTATCCATGCTATCGGCATAGTATATACTTATTCCACAATTGAAATAAAAATAAATACCTGTTCTTTCAAAAATATGACAAATGGGTAGGAAACTTAAGGAACGAGCGTTTCCTTTCTCTACAGGCGAAATATTGCTTACAGCCAGAGTATTGCTTAAAATATTTTGATGGGATAGCATTACTCCTTTTGGGTTTCCTGTTGTTCCCGATGTATAAATTATAGTAATTAAATCGTTTCCTGTAATTGTATTTTTATAGTTTTCTAATTGTTCAAAATCCTGATTTTCTCCTGATTTTTCTATTTCGTACCAAAAATTTACATTTTCAAGTTTATCAAACGAAAAAATGTATTCAATTCCTTCCAATTGATCAGCAGCCGATTTTACTTTTGTATAAATCTCAAGATCCGAAACAAAAATCATTTTAACACCCGCATCGGCGAGAATAAATTTATAGTCATTTACCGTAATATTCGAATAAAGCGGAACGCTTACTGCGCCTATTTGCTGCATACCAAAATCAATGAAATTCCATTCCGGTCTGTTATTTGATATTAATGCGATTTTATCACCTTTTTTTATTCCGTATTTAAGAAGTCCTAAACTTATTTTATTAGCTTTTTCGATTACTTCTGAAGTGCTAAAAGATGTCCACTTACCATCTCTCTTAATGGATAAACATTTTTGTAATGGAAATTCTTGTTGTTGAAAATATAAAATATCAAAGATCCTGCTTTTCATGATTTCAAAATGTGTATTTAAAATATTGTTAATTTATTTTATCTCCCCTTAAGAGCCTGTATCTTTTTCTGGCTTCCGGAATATAAATTGTACCGGGAAATTTTTCCAAATATTCCCTGTATAATTCCATTGCCTTATCTTTTTGGTTTAGCTTTTCTTCGTATAATTTTGCCATTAAAAAGAATGCATCGTCGCCATATATATCAAAATTATATTTATTAACAATTATTTCAAGGTCATTTACAGCTTTTTGATTTTCATTCAGCTTAATATAAGTATTAGCCCTTAACCATAAAATTTCATCCATTAAAGAATTATCGGCATACTTTTTTATCATCATTTCCAAATTATCCAGAGCCATTTGATTTTTATTTTGAAAAAGCAGCAATTCTGTGTTTGCATAATCTTTTAAAGCCTTTCCCGTAGTATCCGCTATTAAATTATCTGAAATAAGTAAACTGAGTGCCATTGCATCATTAGCTATTTCTCGCGACGTAGCAAGTTTTAAAACATCCAAATGACTTTTTGCCAATTCAAAATCACCTTTATAGAAAGAAAGTTTTGCATTTTTTAATTTCGCCTCATATCCTAATGTTTGATCGGGTACACTTTTCTCTACCTGTGAATAAAGCAATGTAGACTCCCATGGTTCGCCTTTAAGTAAATATATGTCACCTATATCTAACTTACATTTACCGACGAACTGTGAATCATTAAAACCGATTTTAACAGCATCTTGTAAGAGATTTAATGCTGAATCTTTCTTATCCAGATAAAAAGCATACAATACTGCCATGTTTCTCAAGGCTTCCATAGATTTATTATTTTTACCAACCTGTTCTACAAATTGTTTATAATCAGTGATTAGAGAATTTATTTGAATAATATCTATAGGAAATGCATTTTTAATCAATTCTTCTTTTGCCTGAATCATATTTCTCCTGGCAAGAATATATATTGGGCTTTGAGAATAAGTAATTACTACATATTCATAAATCATAACCGCACTTTTATAATCTTTGTTATTCATTGCCACAGCACCTATTTCTATTAATTTGTGGCCTTCAAGTTTAAATCTTTTATCAATTGATCGAGCCTGAATAAATGCTCTTGTAAAATCCTTCTGTTGTAAATAATGCCACATCAATAATTCACTGTATACAACTTCTGATGGATTTTTTTGAATGCGGCCAATTAATATCTTCTCAAGTCTTTCAAAATCTTCATCTTTCTGCAGGTTTTCCTGTAATGCATTTTTTACATCCTCAATATTATTATTTTTTCCTTCCAAAGCTAAGTTGAGGTATTCTTCAATCATTAAATCGTACTTTGCTTCGTATGAATATGCCTGAGCTAAATGAAGAGCGTATTGTGTTTTACTTTTAGAAAAATTTCTGGCCTCTGTATATAATTTAATTGCCCAATCACCTTTATATTTTTCCAATAGATAATGGCCTAATGATTCAACTTTACCTTCGTCGGATTTAGACTCATTAATAAGTTTATTAAACATTTTATCTGATTCATCCTTTTTATTTTCCTTTTCAAGTAACAATGCAAAGTCTGCTTTGTAAGTGGGTGCCTGAGGAAATAATTTTATTTGTTTTTTAAGGAATTTTTCAGCTTCGTTAAAATCTTTAGTTTCTACTAATGTAACCAAATATTCGTCGTGGATAATTCTTGACGAGTACGGGTCTTTACTTAATTTTTGAAAAAGAACTTTTGCTTTTACAAAATCGGATTGCCTAAAATATTGTTGAGCTAAGGATATATCCTTATCATTTTGGGCAAATGCCAATTTGTGGATTGAAAAAATAAAAAAAATAAAAAAAAAATATTTTGAAATTTTCCATTTCAATAATTATAAATGATTTGTATAATTTAAAATCTGTTAATTTTTTAAACTTATTAACGTACCTTTTATTATTATTATATTATATATTAAAAAATATACTATTGTTATTAAGGATGTTTATATGTTGAAAACATTTTTTAACCAAGTTTTTAATTTCCAATTGTTAATAACTATTGTTTTATCCACATTTGTATTAACTACTCTCTTTTTAAAAATCACAGCCTGAATGATTGTTTTAACATTACTTTTTATATCTGATAATCAATTAGTTATAATAATTAAAATTTCTAATAAGCTGAAAATCATTTACTTTTGAGAAATTATATTGCTTTTACATCTTTCACTTATCCACAAATTCGTAAATGTTGTGGAAAAATATTTTATTATTTAATTACGATTTATAACTGTTGATAATTAGATATTAAATTGTTGAAAATGTAAAAGTTTTAAACATTATTTCTCCTCTTATAAGATGCATGTTGATAACTGATTTATATAAACATTGTATCAACTTTTTTTTAAATTTTGTTAACAAATTATGAACATTAATTATTTATATTTATAATATTATTTAATTATAAATTATAATTAATCTATGTTTATAAAATTATATTTTCTTCAATATCCCAATTTTGCTTTAAATTAATTACTTTATCAATATATATTATTTCTTCAGATTTTATTGATTTATTAACATCACCAATGTCCCACTTTTTATTTTTATTTTTATCTATTACAATTCTTAATTGGTAATCACCGGCTTCAAGAAAATCAAATTTATATTGTATAACATCATATTGCTCTGCAAGTACTTTATTGTCTTTATTCACTAATTGAATAATGTAGTTTTTAAAATCTTTGATATTTATACTTCCGCCAATTGAGCCATAATCCTCCGCAATTTTTAAATCATAATCATTTTTTATTTTAGAACTGCTATCATTCTCTATACTCATAAAAGTACCTTTTGGTATAAGTAACCTGACTTTTTTATTTACTTTTATGTATTTCTTTAATATCCATTCGGTTTTGTATTTATTCCATTTCCAATCACCTTCAATAATTGGGAGTCGATTTATTGTATCGCCGAGTAATTGAATTTTATCTATATCAACATTTTTAATTGGTTTACTGAACGAAATAGTAATTAGTAATTCGGGACTTATTTTACCACTATTACCGGGCTCAACTTTAGTTTCCAGATTATTTATTTGTCTTTTTTCTTGGCTTTTATTTTTTCCTTTTTTAACTTCTTCAGGTTTTGATTCTCCAAACTTAATTTTCAAATCTTTATTTAAAACATTACCTGATGAATCAGTTGCTTTTAAATTAATAGGAATACTATCAAGTTCATTTGAAAGGTTGTAAAGCCTTACAATTTTTGTATCAAGGGGCTTATACAATATATCTGCTTTTGTAGTTATCTCTATATCCGTTACACCTTTATTAAATTCTATATCATAATATTTTTCATTCTGAGTTTTAAAAGATATTTTGGGCGGAGTTTGATCAACTTTGGTAATTCCAAAATTGAGGTTTTTAATGCTTTGATTTAAATTTAAATCACTTTCCAAAAATCCAATACTTTCTGTTTCGTTTTGATAAGTTAAATTATTATTGTTATCATTAAATGCATAAATTTTATAAATACCTTCTTTAAGATTTTCCAATTCATATTTTCCTTCTTTATTGGTTTTTGTGAAGTAGAAAGGTTTGTGCTTTGTTACAATAGAGGTATCTGCCGATATGTACAGACTTACTAATGCATTTTCTACAGGTTTATTTGTTAATATTTCTCTTACTTCACCATAAATTGAAAGTGAATCTATATAATGACTTGTACTGAATACTAATTTTAGATTCTGCGCAGGGTTTTTTTCATTCAAATCTGCAATCGATTGTCGAAAGTTGAAGGTATATGTTGTATTAGGTTTTAAAGGCTTATCAAATTGAATCCTTATCCCTTTTTTTGTAGCTTTATGACCCCATGTTTCTATGTTGGGCGTGATTAATAATTGTTGATGAATAGCAGGCTCTATTTGAATATATTCATCAAATTCTAATTGTATAAATTGTGCTTTTACGTCAACGCTTTTGTTTTTTGGATAGCTAAATAATAATTTTGGGGGAATTGTATCTTTTTTTCCGCCTGAAGGAGATTGTTGTGCCGCACATCTAAAAAGCAATATAGCTATGAGTATTAATAAGGAATATATTATCGGTTGATTCTTTAACATTATAAATTAATTATTTTTCTTTACCAGGTATATATTGCTAGAGTAGTTTTTAGTAAAAAGACCTTTAATATTTGATAACAACCCCACTGTAATTGCTTCAATATAATTTGTATAATTATTTTTATATTTGGTACTTAACATACTTATATAGAAAGTATCGAATATCATGCCCTTGGTTTTTATCAGGGTCATATCATGTTTAGTTATAAGACTTGTTAAACTTTTTATATTAAAGTGAGATAAATGCCTTGGTACATCATAAGCAGCCCAGTATTCTTTGTATATTTTGGCATCAAAAGAATCGCAATTTGGTACCGCAATAATTAAGTACGAATGGGTGTTCATTAATTCTTTTATTCTCTCAAGGTTTTTATTTAGATCATGTATATGCTCCATTACATGCCACATTGTTATAATATCAAATTTTTGAGAACTATATTCTTCAAAAATATTTAGCTTTATTTCAGATTTAGAATTTCCTATTGCTGCATTTCTTGTTTTTTGGTCAGGTTCTGATCCATATGTTTCCCAATTGTTTTCGCTGCATACTTTCAAAAACATCCCGGTTCCACATCCAATATCCAGTATTTTTTTTGTTTTAGAGTCTTTATTTAACAGATTTATTAAACCTAATTTTTTTTTCAAGGTTAAACCACGAACCAGTTGATATAATTTGTTTATAAACCCCTTGTTTGTATTTGAATGTGAAATATAGTTTTCCGATTGATAATACTTTTCAATCTCTTTAATATCAGGGCGAGGGTTTGTGAATTTTAAGTTGCAGCGAGTACATGAAACAATTTTAAAATCTTCATTGGATTGCGTGTAATCTTTGCAAATTAAAAAATCTTCAAAATTATTACTATTACATACAGGGCATTTATCAATTAATTCGGGCATTTAAAATCAGGGTAATTATTATTATAAAATAACATCTTCGATTATTCAGATGAGGTTTTTATTGAAGTATTTATATTATCTACCCAGATAAACCATTAATATAGAAATATCTGATGGAGAGACGCCACTTATTCTGGAAGCCTGTCCGATAGTTCGAGGTCTAATTTTTTTCATTTTTTCTCGCCCTTCATTTGAAACAGTCTTTAGCTTATCAAAGTCAAATTTTTCATGAATAACAAAGTTTTCAAGTTCATTAATTTTGTCTGCCATTTTTTGTTCTTTCTCAATATAACTCTCGTACTTAATGTTTATTTCGGCCTGTTCAATGGTTTCTAATGTATATTTTCCGAAATCATTATTGAAATTTGAATTAAACTTTAATAATGAATCAATATTAAAATCGGGCCTCTTTAACAAGGTATATAATGTTGTTTTTTCTCTTATGGGCGCAGTTCCCATATGGCTTAATGCATTGTTTATTTCTTCAGGGCTAACCTTTATTTTATTTAATTCATCTATTAAATCAATTACAAGCTTATTGCGTTTTTTCATTTCGTCAAACCTTTCTTGGCTTGCTAATCCTAAAATATAAGCCTTTTCTGTAAGTCTTAAATCAGCATTATCCTGCCTAAGTAAAATCCTGTATTCAGCTCGGGATGTAAACATTCGGTATGGCTCATCTGTACCCTTATTAATAAGGTCATCTATTAAAACTCCAATATATGCCTCGGATCTTTTTAAAACGAAATCGCCCTTCTCAAAAACTTTATTGTGTGCATTTATACCTGCTATTATCCCCTGTGCCGCAGCTTCTTCATAACCGGTAGTGCCATTGATTTGACCTGCGAAATATAAATTTTCAATTAATTTCGTCTCGAGGGTCTGTTTTAGTTGTGTAGGAGGAAAATAATCGTATTCAATCGCATAACCGGGGCGAAACATTTTTACACTTTCAAAACCGGGAATATTAAGAAGTGCTTTATATTGTACATCTTCAGGTAATGAAGTAGAAAAGCCATTAACATAAATTTCCACAGTATTCCAACCTTCGGGTTCTACAAATATCTGGTGCCTGTCTTTATCTGCAAATCTATTAATTTTATCTTCTACAGAAGGGCAATACCTCGGCCCTAAACCTTTTATCCTGCCCGTAAACATTGGAGATTTTTCAAATCCGGTTTTTAAAACCTCGTGCACCTTTTCATTAGTGTATGTAATATAGCAGCTCAACTGTTTTTTTAAAAAGGGCGTGTCAGTGTATGAAAACTTTCCGGGCTTCTCGTCTCCCTTTTGCTCGCCCATTAAAGAATAGTCTAGCGACCTTCCATCTACTCTGGGCGGCGTTCCGGTTTTCATCCTACCACTTTCGAAGCCCAATTGAATTAATTGTTCCGTTATACCAGTTGCCGCTTTTTCCGCCGTTCTACCACCACCAAAACTTTTTTCTCCAATATGTATAATGCCATTTAAGAATGTGCCGTTGGTTAATACTACAGATTTTGATTTTATTTCTATGCCCATTCCCGTCTTGACCCCTACCACCATTCCATCCTTAATAATTAACCCCGAAACCATTTCTTGCCAAAAATCAACATTTTGATTTTGTTCAAGTGCCATGCGCCATTCCTGCGCAAATTGATTTCTATCACTTTGTGCCCTCGGGCTCCACATTGCAGGACCTTTGGATAAGTTGAGCATCCTGAACTGAACCATACTTTTGTCTGTTATTATACCTGACATTCCACCGAGCGCATCTATTTCTCTTACTATCTGACCCTTAGCCACCCCTCCCATTGCAGGATTACACGACATTTGCGCTATAGTATGCATGTTCATTGTAATCAACAACACCCTTGAACCCAAATTTGCCGCAGCCGCGGCAGCTTCGCAGCCGGCATGCCCCGCACCAACCACAATTACATCGTATTCTTTAAACATAATATTTTTTTTTCGTGTTCCACGTGAAACATTTTAAGACAATTAATTTGTTCCACGTGGAACATTATCTAGTTTTAATAAGTATTCATCTTCTTTTAAGGTCATCAAGGCCTTCTCCTCGGGTAATTTATCTTTATAGCCCGTAAGGTGGAGAAGCCCGTGAATAATTACTCGACTAAGCTCAACATTAAAGGTTATACAAAATGTTTCCGCATTTTGTCTTACTCTTTGTATGCTAATGTAAATATCGCCTTCAATATTTTTAATTGTTTCTGAATTATCAAAAGTTATTATGTCTGTATAGTCATCATGGTTCAAAAATTCCTTATTAATAGAAATTAAATATTGATCACTACAGAAAATATAGTTTAATGTTTTAATTTTAAAACCTTCCGCTTCTGCCGTTGCTCTTAGCCAAGTTTTAAATTTGTTGGGAGTATCAATTTTAAAATTTATTTCCTCTGAAAAAAAATGTATTGGCATTATCGATATAAGATAAAAAGGGTAAACATGCACCCCTCAAAATTACCAAGATTAATTCATATAAAAAATGAGCTCTACGCTCCTTCCTTCGTTGTTAAAGTGAACTTCGTCGGATAGGTGTTTCATTAGAAATACACCACGGCCTCCGGGTTTGTCAATATTTAGGGGTGCCGTAGGGTCTTGTAAATTATTAAAATCAAATCCATTCCCTTCATCTTCAATTAAAAACTTGACCTGATTGTGCTCCATAAATAAGGATAAGGTAACGTTTTTGTTTAAATCGTTTTTGTTTCCATGTTTTATGGCATTGTTAACCGACTCTGTTACGGCAACCATTATGTTTCCATAAATATCATCGTCTATATTAAAAAACTCTTTAGCATTGTCTATAAAGCTTTCAACTATTCTAATATTTTCTATTAAAGATGGTAATTGTATTTTTATCGATTTCATTATTGATGAAAAGCATTATTTCTTGTTGAACATACAAATTAAACTATTGATTTTTAATTGTTATTCTATTTTTTTAAAATATTTATCAACTTCTTTTTTATAATAAGGCTTAAGTGCAGGTGGAATGGTTTTTAGTAATTCCGTTTGACTTTGTTTCTGCTTAATATAATCTTCAAATTGCGACGCAGATATAGTCCTTTTTTTATCTTTTGCCTGTTCAGATTTTCTTGCCGGGTCTTCATCTTGTTCTTTTTCCGCCTTATCTGCGTCTAACAGTCTTGTTAATATTTCTTGTTGTCGTTTTATAGTATTTTGATTTATATTTTTATTTACCAAGTCCTTTTCTGTCTCTTCCATGTCTTTTAAAAGCTGCTCCTTACCATCTTTGCCCCCGCCCTTTTGCCCTTTACCACCTCCATTTCCTTCTTCTAAAAGCTTTCTTATTATTTCTTGCTCTTGAGCCAGCTTAGCCAATTCTTCAGATAGCTGCTTGCCTGACAGACCGCCTTGTTTTAATTCTTGTATTTTTTGATTTAATTGTTTTTGAAGCCCACTTATTCCTTTTGATCCTTTAGGGCCTTTCTTTTTGCCGCTTTTTTTCCCACTCGCTAATTGTTGTGCCTGATTTTGCATTTTTTGTAAAACATCATCAAGCATCAATGCTAAATTATTCATTGAAGTCATTGATAATTGTTGCTTTGATGTGGCTATATTTATTTTACGTTGCTTAATGCCTGCAATACTTTCGTCCATATATTCTTTCATCTGGCCAAGCTCCCTTGTTACAAATGCTTCGATCTGAAATACTCTTTTAGACAAGGCTGTTAAGCTGTCCTCTATAATTTTTCCATCATCTTTAATTTTTAATTGCTCTTGAGCAAGTTTTAAAAATTTAGGATCAGAAGTGCTCACATTTTTGAAATCTTTCATTAACTTCTCTTGATTAAAAGAAAGGCTTAATAAGTTTTCAAGAATTTTCCTTAAATCATCAATATTCTCCTGGTTTTGCTCAGCTTCTTCTTTACTCATTCCCTTCTCCATTTTATCTGCCATATCTTTCATTTTATTCGCCGCTTTTTTTTGTGAGCCGGAAGCCTTTTTTTCTTGCTTATTGTTCAGCTGTTCTTCACTTTTTTTCTGTTGCTCATCTACTTCTTTTTGTTCCTCCTTGGTGTCAGGTATATCACTCGGGTTTTCAAGCTTTTTGTTTTCTTGGTTTAATTCTTCAAGTTTCTTTTTCTCTTCTTCAAATTTTTGTTTTAAAGCTTCTTGTTCTTTCTTTATTTCTTCAATGTCAGCATCTTTCTTTTTACTCTCTTCGCTTAGTTTTTCTTGTTGTTTGGCTAATTCTTTTAAATTATTTATTTCTTTTTCTGTTTTTTGTTCTACTTGTAATTGTTTAAACATCTCTAAGGCCCGTTCAAGTTCTTTTTCAAGGTTGCCCTCTTTTTTATCTAATTTATTAAGCAGATCATTCGAATTAGAATTTTTATTTTGTTCTAATAGCTTTTTTAGTTCATCATAGAGTTTTTTTGTTTCTTCATCAAGAAGCTGATCCATTAGCTTTTGTAGTTTTTCTATTTTTTCCGAGAGTTTAGGACTTTGGTCAGAAAATTTATTTCTTTTTTCTTTAAGTTCATTTAAATCTTTTTGCAAATTTTCTACATCTGTATTAAGGTCTTTCTTCTTTTTTAAAAGCTCTTCAATCATTTTTTTATCCTGAAAATCTAAAGATTTTTTTGATTTTAAACGATCCTCTAAATCTTTTATATCCTTTTTCAATTTCTGACTTTCATTTAATGCTCCGGCCATTTTAGTGTTTGCGGATGAGGTCTTTTCATCAATATCTTTATCAATACTTTCCTTATCGGGTATATTGAAAACATTTATTGGCGAACGTGTTATCTTAGCTCCATTTACTCCATCATTATCCCAAACCTGAGTAAAATATTCAATCTTATCACCCGGACTTATGTGCAGAGAGTCAAGTGCCCATTGGTAATAATAATTTTGTTGAGAAATATTGTAATTTATTGGAATGTTTATTTGATGTATAAGAGAATTTGAATTATTATCAGGCTTTCTTAAAATTTTGTAAAGTATAGCCAGCTTTGTCAATCCGTAATCATCAGAGATGCTGCCACCTAATACTAAATAATTAAAAAGTAAGGTGTCTTTTAATTGTTCTAAAGATATTTTCGGAAATAGATCCGGTATTACTTCTATATAAAAGTTAATCTCATCTTTATTAACCGCATCTTTATTTTTTAAATTAATTTTATAATTAGTGGAAACTTTTACTTGTTTTTTATAAAGGAATGAATTCTTATCTATCAATACTGCTTTTTCAGACGATTGTTCATTTTGAAATTTTAATTGTAGTTCCTCCGCACCATTTACATTAAAATTCCATTGAACTGTCGTTCCTTCGGGAATTACCAAGTTGCCTGCATTTTTTAAATCTTCACTTTTTCGTTTTAAATAAGCAGGAAAATTTAATTTGGCATCAAAAAATAATAAATTGGGTCTTTCTTTTAATGAAACGGAATAATTTTCAGAAACAAAACCGGCTGCTTCAAAATGAAAATCACCCTCCTTCTGTATTTTATAAATTACATATTTATAATCAGTTGCATTAATTGACTGCATTTTTACTTTTCGGCCATTTAAAACCAAATAAATATTTTCGGGAATGGATTTGCCTTTTAATGATAAATCAATAACAAAGTCTTCGTTTTTAAAAGCATCAAGTTTTGAAGAATTAAATACGAAAGAAAAAGGCGCAGGACTTGCATAACTCTTTGAAAAATTCACAATTCTTGCTGAGGATTCTGTAAAAAAGGCGGGTTTAAATATTATTAAGAACAAGATGATTAAAGCGGGAATAAAAATATATTTTAAAAACTTATTATTGTCTTCAAATTTTACAGCTTCATTAAAATTTATAATGCTTAATTGTTTTGTTCGTTGCAACAAAGTTGCGTTTGTTAACTCATTAGAAGAAATATTGTTCTGTAATTGAAGTGTATTTAACAACTTATCATTCACGCCCGCAAAGTACGCCCCGATATTACGTGCCGCCTCTTCATTTGATAGTTGTTGATTAATAAAAAAGAGTTTGATAACAGGGTTTAAAATCCAGTATAGAAATGAAAATAAACCACTTGCTATAAACAGAAAGAATAAACTTGCACGCAATGCAGAATTTAACCTGCCGAAATATTCTAATGTATTAATTAAAATAAAACTTGATAATATTATCGCAGAAGTAAATATTAAACCTCTTAATAATAAATTGGAATAATACTTTTTTTTATAAGCTGTAAGCTTATCAGACAAACTCCGGGAATAATTTTCTGACATTGTAAAAAAATTTAGTAAAGCAAAATCTTTATAAATGTAACGAACTTAAATACAGATAAGTTATATTATTAAATATTACTTTTTCGAACAAATAAAAATAACGAACCTGAATACAGCATCCAAGTTCGTTATTTTTATTAATGCGTTATTATATTAAAATTTACTTTTTAGTCTTCTCTAGCCAAACTTGGCTTAAGTCTCTGTACTGCATGGCATTATTAGGAAAATTTTTAACATAATTATAAACCAATCTATAACCCTCATCGTACCACAACACTAAAATTGGTGCGTCATCCATTAATACATCTTCGGCCTTTGCAAAATTTATATATGCCTCCACCTGATTTTTGGAATTTATGCCTTTTTCATATAAATCATCAAAAGTATTATTTCTATACCTGCTTACATTAGGGTAAGAATTGGCTTTTGGATCTTTTGGA
This sequence comes from Spirosomataceae bacterium, assembly GCA_965248855.1. Classification (GTDB taxonomy): domain Bacteria; phylum Bacteroidota; class Bacteroidia; order Cytophagales; family 172606-1; genus CBDFKQ01. Next base: position 70,176 of record CBDFKQ010000014.1, read on the forward strand.
ATAGATTTTCCATAAAATTGAGATAAAAAGTTTTCCGGATTCGGGTAATCGGCAACCCAGGCTAATCTTAATAATTCATATTCACCTTTTAATGCATCATCAATAGATTCTGCAAAAGGAATAATTTCCAATTCAACATCAATATTTAAAAAATCTTTTAATTCTTTTTGAATTTCAACAGCTACATAATTATTTCTGTTTCCCTCCGAGTTTAATTTTAATACTATTTTAGGAAACCCTTTACCACCTCCATATCCTGCTTTCTTTAAGAAAAATTGAGCGGAATCTTTACTAAAACCATATCCTTTTATTTTGTTTATTTTATAATCAACATACACATTAGGTGTTATACCATGCAAACCGGGAGCATCTCCCTCCCCATTAAGAACAAAATTTAAAATCTTTTCCCGATCAATGGCATATGACAGTGCTTTCCTGACATTTTTATCTTTAAAAACCCCTTTTTCGGTTTGAAATACTAAAAATTGTGTTAACATTTCGGGAGATCTTTGCAGTTCGTATTTTTGATACTCACCCCGTAACGGTTGCTTACCCATTTCGGAAACAACATCAATAATAAATTCAGTTGGGATTCGATAAAGCATATCCAAATTACCTTTTTGAAATTCAAAAAGCTCATTCTTTTTATCTTTTATAAATTTAATATCAATCGCTTCTAAAAATGGAAGTTTATTTCCCAAAGAATCGATTCCATAATATTTTTCATTTCTTTTTAAAATCATTGAAATACCCTCATCTACCTGAGCAAGATAAAAAGCTCCTGTACCCACGGTTTTAATTCGCATTTCTTTACCATACTTTTCAAAAGCTTCTTTAGGATAAATCATAGCACCGGCACGAGCCAGGTTATAAAGAAAAATAGAATTAGGTTTTTCCAAAGTTAATTGAAGTGTTTTTTTATCAATCACTTTAATCCCTTCAACTTCAAAATTCGGTTTTTTGCCACCTTCTGTAGCATTAAAATAGGCTGAAGCCCCTTTTAAAATATCTTTGAACAGTATAAAATTTAAATTAGAGCCCGACTGAGTGCACAATTGGGTAAAACAATATTTAACATCTTCGGCAGTCATTTCCCTACCTGCTCCACCATTGCCGAAACAATCGTCATTATGAAAGAAAACATTATCTTTTAATTTAATTGTATAAATTGTTGCAGTTGAATCAACAGTATAACTTTCTGTTAATGAGTTAATTACTTTTAAATTTCGAGGGTCAAACTTAAAAAGCCCTTCATAAATTTGAGAAGCAATACGATAAGAGAAATTATCTGTAATGCTTGGGGGAAACAGATTTTTTATATACTCTGCTTCACTTAACCTAAATACACCACCGTAAGATTTTCCGCCTTTTGCCTCCGACTGTTTGTTATGAGAAGATTCTTTTTCTTTACATGAATTGACCAAAAGAAAAACCAGTACAAAAGGAAGAAAAATAAATTGTTTGAGCTTCATATAAAGTATTTGAATTAATAAGTTTTTTAAATTTCAATAAAAATTGGGCAATGGTCGGAAAAAGTAACTTCTTTTAAAATAACAGATCTCTTTAATAATTTTTCAAGGCTTTTGCTTACTAAATGATAATCAATTCGCCAACCTAAATTTTTCCCCCGAGAGCCGGCCCTATAGCTCCACCACGTATAATGATGCGGTTCTTTGTTAAAATGCCTAAAAGTATCCACAAAGCCCGAGTTTAAAAATTTACTTATCCATTCCCTTTCTTCAGGTAAAAAACCCGAACTATTGGCATTTGATTTTGGATTATGAATATCAATGGCCTGATGGCAAATATTATAATCTCCGCAAATTAACAAATTGGGAATAGTTTGTTTTAAATTTAGAATATACTCATAAAAAAATTCAAGCCACTCAATTTTAAAAGCCTGCCTTGCTTCGCCACTTGAACCCGACGGCATATAGACATTTAAAATAGAATAATCTTCAAAATCGATTCTCATTACTCTGCCTTCCCTGTCATACATTTCATTTCCACAGCCAATAACAATTTGCTTGAAAGGAACCCGGGTAAATATTGCCACTCCGCTATAACCTTTTTTTTCTGCCGGATGCCAAAAGGTTTCGTAATTTAATTCTTCAAAAATTTTTAAATCCAATTGTTCAGGTAATACTTTTATTTCCTGAAGGCAAACAATATCGGCATTAGTTGCAGATAACCAAGGCATAAAACCCTTTGCAATTACAGACCGGATGCCGTTAACATTGTAAGAAATTATTTTCAACTTAATTTTTTTATAAATATTTCGTCATCGAAATATTGAATAATGTATTTTTTTAAAAAATTTTCCTGACCCAATACATCGTTAAAAGGAATTGGCTTACCCAATGAATAATGTGGCCAACCCTCTTCATCCAATTTTTCAAATTTATAATAACCATCTGCCGATAAAATTTTACATACAGCAACATGAATTAAATCTTGCTTTTGCTCTTTCGAAAAATTTTGCGGGCCTTTACCCAACTCCTGTACTCCAATTAAAAATAAAAGGTTATTAATATTTAATATTTTTTTTCCAATTAATTCTTTAACCTCCGATAGCAAGTTATTCCACCTTATTTCAATTTCTTCCGGTTCCATTTTATTTTTTATTACAAATATAATATTCATAGAAAAGATTTAAAAATTTAAATAATGCGGATCGTTTAAAAAAGAATATTGTTTCTGTAATTTAAATGCATGGAATCAAAATATAAAAATCTGCCTATTTGGATTTTCCGTTCAATTAAAATTTAGATTTATTTAACGAGTTAAAATTATTAATATACTGATATCGATAAATTCATAATAAATTCAACTTTCTTTTTACATTTTTCTTTCTCTTTTCTCTTTTCTCTTTCTTCTTTATTACTTTTCTTCTTTTTGCCTAAGGATTGAGTGGAAATCCTTTTGTACGTAAATAAATGTTAAGAATTTCATACCTAATTGAAATCAGCTGTATGACTTTTAATGTATGTTTCTAATACTCAAATTAAATCATATCCAATCTTTTATCATAAATTATTACCTTTGCATTTTATCAAGAACATCAAATAAAATTTATCTAATTAAATGTTAACAGTATCCAATATTTCTTTACGTTTCGGCAAACGCGTTTTATTTGAAGAGGTAAATCTTAAATTTATACCGGGCAATTGTTATGGAGTAATCGGTGCAAATGGTGCAGGGAAATCAACATTGTTAAAAATAATATCCGGTGATATTGATCCAACCACGGGTTCAATAAGTATTTCTCCGGGCGAGAGGATGTCAGTTTTAAAACAAAATCACTTTGAGTTTGATGAGTTTCCGGTATTACAAACAGTAATGATGGGAAATAAAAAATTGTGGGATGTAATGCAGGAAAAAGATGCCATTTATGCCAAACCGGATTTTTCGGATGCAGATGGAGAAAAAGCAGCGGATTTAGAATCCGTTTTTGCTGAAATGAATGGATGGGAAGCAGAAAGTGATGCAGGAAATGTATTAAGCGGCCTGGGAATTAAGCCGGTGTTGCACGAAAAATTAATGAATGAGCTTTCGGGAAATGAAAAAGTGCGTGTTTTATTGGCACAGGCTATTTTTGGTAATCCCGATATTTTATTATTGGATGAGCCAACCAACGATCTTGATGTTGAAACCATTATGTGGTTGGAAGATTTTTTGGCGGAATTTAAAAACACTGTTATTGTAGTATCCCATGACAGGCATTTTTTAGATACCGTTTGTACGCATGTAGTTGATATAGATTTTAATAAGGTTAGATTATATACGGGTAATTACAGTTTTTGGTACGAATCAAGCCAATTAGTGAGCAAGCAAAAGGCAGATCAAAATAAAAAAGTTGAAGACAAAAGAAAGGAACTTCAGGAATTTGTACAAAGGTTTAGTGCCAACATGTCTAAATCTCGACAAGCAACAAGCCGTAAAAAATTACTCGATAAATTGGTTGTGGATGAAATCCAACCATCTACACGAAAATATCCGGCAATCATGTTCAAACAGGATCGTGAAGCCGGTGACCAGGTTTTAACTATAGAAAATTTAAACAAATCGCATGATGGGCAGGTACTTTTCTCTAATATAAATTTTAGATTAAGCAAGGGAGATAAAGTGGCGATCCTATCAAAAGACAGTTTTGCCGTAAGTACATTTTTTAAAATTTTGATGGGAGAGGAAAAAGCCGATAAAGGTGAAATTAATTGGGGGATTACTATTAACAAGGCCTATTTACCAAACGATAATGCAGAATATTTTGAAGTTGATGCCAATTTAATTGATTGGTTGCGTCAATATTCGGTAGAAAAAGATGAAACATTTATTCGAGGCTTTTTAGGCAGAATGTTATTTAGCGGTGAAGAAACTTTTAAAAAGTGTAACGTCCTTTCAGGAGGTGAAAAAGTGCGTTGCATGGTTTCGAAAATGATGCTTCAAGGTCCAAATTTTTTAATTCTGGATGAACCTACCAACCATCTTGACCTTGAATCAATTACTGCTTTTAATAATGGTTTAAAAGATTACAAAGGCAGCTTAATGATGGCATCTCACGATCATGAATTTATGCAAACTGTAGCCAACAGGATTTTAGAAATTACACCAAAAGGATTAATCGATAAATATTTAACATATGATGAATACATTGTAAGCCCGGAAATAAAAGAACTAAGGGAAAAAATGTATAAGTAAAATCAAAATATTAAAAATGTAAAAAAAAACATTTTTAATATTTTCAATAAAACGAATCCGATTAATTAATATTGGTTCAAAGTAAATATAGGGTAATCAAATTTTGGTTTACCCTATATAAAAAAATCACATATCAACCGGGCCGGTTGCCCACTCTTCTTATCTTTGAATATCTTTTTATAGTTTTTAGAACACCGGGAGAATTTTTGTATTTTTAAATACAAAACTATTCATCTACTCCAAAAATCACAGGTATGATCTTTTTATATTATTCTCTTTGATGCTATCTTATTTTTAATATATTTGTAAAAACCTTTATTTCAACCAATAACATAAATTTTATGAATGATTTAGCATTTGATTTAAGATTTAATTTAGAGAACGAAGCAGGCGAAACCTTTGTAACCTGCGAACTTAATAATACCAATGCCAGAGAATATATCTATCTTCAGGCAAATGACCAACTTACTTTGGTTGAATTTCAAGAATCACTTTCAAAATATCTTGAATTATTAAATATTACTCAGTGCCAACACTTAATATTAGATACGAGGAATTTCGTCGGTGAGTGGGGAGGATTAAATGAACGAATTGAAAATGAACTTAGTAATGCAAAAAAGAACGGACTTAAGTATTTTGCACATATAGTACCAAAGGATATAGCAAGAAGTAACTTGTCGTATGAAACAAAAGACATTATGCTGAGAAACAATATTTCTTACGAAACATTTACAGGTGCTGCAAACGCTGTAGGTTGGATGCAGGTTTGTGAATTAATATAATCAACCCCTCCATATTTTTTTATCTTTTATTATTCTCTATCGTTTTAGCTTCTCCACAAAAATGGGAACAGTAAATACGATAGAGCTATAACTATTGCATTCAAGGCGATAAGTGTAGTCAATTCATCAAAAATTAAACTTCTATCAAGGCCATCAATGGCATGCATGGATATTTTAATAAGCATTAACAGCATAGGGAGCATAATTGGGAAACTAAGTATAGACATGAGCACCGTATTATTGCCAACCTTTGATACAATGCCCGATACCATAGTTAAGGTTGATGAAAAACCTATTGAACCTATTGCTAGATTGATTAAAAACAATGTTTTATCTGCTACCGGGTTTTGATTTATAATGCTAAAAAAGAAATATCCTATAAAGGTTAAAAACATCATTAAAAATGAATTATAAATTATTTTTGACAGTATAATTCCCTCCGGGCTTGCTAAGGTATAATAATATAGAAATCTCCCTCCTCTCTCTTGGGCAAAACTTTTTGTTACAGCACTTACCGCAGTAAATAACATTATTATCCAAAATAAGGCATTCCATGTTGCAGGGTTTATTTGTTTTTGTTTTAGGCCAAAACTTAAGTAACAAATAAAAACAGTACTGATGATGTATAACAAGATGCCATTCAGTGCAAATTTTTGACGCCATTCCAACAAAATTTCTTTTTTAAATAAACTTCTTACTTCTTTAAAAATCATAGAAATAAATTAATATATGTCGGATATCTAAAATTTGATTTTAATTATTTAAATTTGAAATGACTGAACTAAAATAATGAATATAAAATATTGTATTAATTATTTTTTCATAAATTGTTCGACTAAATTATTTTTTTATATTTGAACATTCAACATTCATTTTTTATTCATTTTTTATGCAAACTGGCACAATAAAATTTTTTAATGAGAGTAAAGGTTTTGGATTTATCGTCGACGATGGAACACAACAAGAAATTTTTGTTCATGTTACCGGCTTGGTCGACAAGGTTAGGGAAAATGACAAGGTTGTGTATGATACCATTGAAGGGCGAAAAGGGAAAAATGCAATAGGTGTAAAAAGAGCAGATAAGGGTGCTGCCTATTGATTTTAAAAAAATAAATCCCTGACTTTATTGAGCCAGGGTTTTTATTTCGTCTCTTCCTTTTTTATCCTGTTGTTTAAAACTCCAATATAGTTTTTTCAATTATATCACAGCATTCGTGCAATTGATCTTCTGTAATAACTAACGGTGGTGCAAAACGAATTTTATCACCATGAGTCGGTTTTGCAAGCAAGCCCTTATCTTTTAATAATAAGCATAAATCCCAAGCCGTTTTTCCATTTTTTTCTTCGATATCAATCGCATTTAATAAACCTTTACCCCTTATAGCTTTAATTACAGTTGTTTTATTTTTTAAAACATGTAATCTTTCACGAAAAATCTCTCCTAATTTATGTGCATTGTCAGATAAATTTTCTTCTTTAATAACTTCCAGAGCTGCAACTGATACCGCACATGCCAGAGGATTTCCTCCAAAAGTACTGCCGTGTTCGCCCGGCTTTAAAACCAGCATTATACTGTCATCTGCCAACACTGCCGACACCGGCAACACCCCTCCCGATAAGGCTTTGCCCAATACAACTATATGCGGCCTAACGTTTTCATGTTCACAACATAAATTTTTACCCGTTCTTCCAATACCTGTCTGCACTTCATCCGCAATAAAAAGAACGTTATATTTTTCACACAATTCCGAAGCCTTTTTAAGATAACCTTTTGAAGGAATAAAAACACCTGCTTCACCTTGAATTGGCTCGACCCAAAAGGCGCAAACGTTAGGGTTTTGAATATTTTTTTCTAAAAGTTCTATATCATCGTAGGGAATCACCTGATAACCCGGCATAAAAGGGCCAAAGTTTTTTGTTGCATCAGGGTCTGTCGAAGCAGAAATAATACCTAATGTGCGGCCATGAAAATTTTGTGCGGCTGCAATTATTATTGCTTTATTACCGGGGATCCCTTTTACTTCATAACCCCATTTTCTTGCAATTTTTAAAGCAGTTTCATTTGCCTCGGCACCCGAATTCATCAATAAAACTTTATCGTAACCGAAAAAATCAGATATATATTTTTCGCAATCACCAAGGCGGTTATTATAAAACGCACGGGAAGTGAGCGTAAGTTGTTGTGCCTGTTCAATAAGTGCCGCTATAATTTTAGGATGGCAATGGCCTTGGTTTACGGCAGAATAAGCCGACAAAAAATCGAAATATTTTTTACCTTCTACGTCCCAAACAAATACCCCTTCACCTCTTGATAAAACTACGGGCAAAGGATGATAATTGTGTGCGCCGTACTTATCTTCAAGTTCAATAAATTTTTGTGTGAGGGAGTCGGTAATGGTTAACATAAATATAATTTTATAAAAAAAATCCATCTGAATTTTATTCAGATATTTTTGTATAAATATCGATTTATTGATGGAGTTTGTAAACTTAAATATTAAAAATGAGTTTTACTATCTCAAGCCATTAAATATAAACAATATGGAAGAGCAACCGGATAAAAAACCTCAAAAAGAAGAAAATGATAATGAAGATTATTATTTTAAAAATGGATTAATGGTTTTTACAAAAGTGTTTCATTTAAAAAGGGGATATTGCTGTAAAAACGGGTGCCTTAATTGCCCCTGGGGCTATAAAAAAGTTGGAACCGGTTAACAAATCTACTTCGGCAGGTAAACCCACATTATGTTTTGAAGAATATTAATTTGTATTTTTGAGTAAATTAATAAAGCCACCTTCTATTCAAACCCATGTCTTATTGCAGCGCAATCGAATCAATGCCCGCAGATAAAAAAGCAATTCACAAAGCTTATCACGACAATCATTATGGCTTTCCATTGCACAATGATAATGAATTGTTTTGCAGGTTGGTAATGGAAATTAACCAGGCCGGCCTCAGTTGGGAAACTATTTTAAAAAAAGAAATTACTTTTAGAAATGCTTACAATAATTTTGATATTAAAACTGTAGCAACTTATTCAGATATTGAAAGGGAAAGGTTAATGAACGACCCGGGCATTATCCGAAACAAATTAAAAATAAATGCAGCTATCCAAAATGCAAAAACCATTTTAAAATTGCAAAAAGAATACGGTTCATTTGAAAAGTGGCTTGAACAACAACATCCCAAAACTAAAACGGAATGGATAAAAGTATTTAAAAATACATTTATTTTTACCGGTGGTGAAATTGTAAATGAGTTCCTTACAAGCATTGGATATCTACCGGGTGCGCATGAAGAAAATTGCACTGTTTTTAAAGAAATACTTAAGCACAAACCGCTGTGGATGAATGAAGTGAATGACAGTACAGTTGGTTAAAAGTATAATTTTATACACAAAAAATAAAATAATTGTTTGGAGCTTGCCTGCGGCCCGGCTTTACATTCCAATCCCTAAGAAAAAAAAATAAGCATACCTTTTTCTATTTTTTTATTACCTAACAGGGTTTTAGTGTCATAATAATAACAAAAAGTTTAGGGAAGAAACCATAGTTTCACAAAATAACAAAATCGAGGATAAAAATTTATCAGCCGTTCTACAAACGGTAAAAAAAAATGTTTTCTTCACTCGCAAGCAAAAGGAAATATAAGCGAAAAGTTAACCGCATTTTTACCTTAGCAAATTTGAGGGATATTTTAAATAAACGTATTCCTGAAAAACAATTATCAAAGGGCATTAATAGCTTTTGACTATATAATAAGCAAAACAACTGAAAATCATTAGAAAGGGCAGATCATTGTAAGAAAACACAAGCCGAAAAAAAGATTTTATATAAATTATAAAAATTATAGCTTAACTAAACGACATTGATACCGATAAACTCATATTATTAAAAATTTAATTTTTTGGATAAGAATAAAATTGGAAATACATTTTGTAAGTAATAAACAAAAAGATTCGAACATGAATTTATAGAAAAGACAAGCCCCAACACGATTTTAATATACTTTAAATTTTAGCTTTATATTTACTGCCTTATGTAATTTGTATCATCTAAAAATGAAAAGAAAAATATTTATTGCTTTATTAATAGTGATAGGTTTAGTGCTTATAGTTTACACTTGGTTAGGCGGCTTTCAAAAAGCAGTAATTGAAAAAACAACACTCAGCGCTTGTACATTAATGGGTAAAGATTATATTGGAAATGCAAAAAGCGAAAAATTAGGTGAGATTTTTGTAGAAATCCAAAACTTAAAAAACGAAGGAAAAATATCCGGTACTCTCGCTGTTATTTATTTTAGCATTAAAGGAGCAAAGGAAGATAGTGTTCATGCATTTGTAGGAATCATAGTGAAAGATTCCTCAACGCAATCATTGCCAAAAGAATTTACATATAAAACGTTACCTTCTCAACAAGGTTTGCAGGCAAGGCTTAATATAAACTCTTTAGTTTTAACTGCAGAAAAAATCGAAAATACCCACTTAGCCATTAACGAATTTGCTAAAAAAGAAAAAATTAAACTTCAACCCATAGCACTCGAAAAATATTTGAGTGACAGCGAATTTTTAATGGAAATACCCGAAGTTAAATAAGCCAATTGATGAAATTTTTAATTATTCAAACTGCTTTTATTGGTGATGCAATTTTAGCAACTTCTTTAATTGAGAAATTGAATGATTATTTCCCACATGCACAAATAGATTTTATGATACGGAAGGGTAATGAAAGCCTTTTTAAAAATCATCCAAAAATCAAAAAACTATATATTTTTGATAAAAGCTCAAATAAATATGTAAATCTTTGGAAAATAATTAAATCAGTAAGAGCGGAGAAATATAACTTCACTGTTAATCTTCAACGCTTTGCCACCACCGGGATTATTACTGCATTATCCGGAAGTAAAAAAACGATTGGTTTCGATAAAAATCCATTTTCATTTTTGTTTACACAAAAAGTAAAGCATTCATTTACAGAAGGGAAACATGAGATAGAACGAAATCAGGAATTGATAGCTTCTTTTACAGATTCTAAACCAAGTTTACCCAAGCTTTATCCCTCAGATGAAAATTATAATGAGGTGAGTATTTATAAAAGTCAAAAATATATTTGCATTGCTCCTGCTTCTGTTTGGTTTACAAAACAATATCCTGTTGAAAAGTGGGTTGAGTTTATAAGTGAATTACCCGATAGTTTTCAAATTTATTTATTGGGTGGGAAAGATGATATCACTTTATGTGAAAACATAAAAAGTGATTCGGGCAATAATAACATAAAAATATTAGCAGGAAATCTGTCCTTATTGTCATCAGCAGCTTTAATGCGCGATGCAGTAATGAATTACGTTAATGATTCATCTCCAATGCATTTGGCAAGCTCTGTAAATGCACCAACTTGCGCTGTTTATTGTTCAACAATTCCCGGTTTTGGTTTTGGGCCTTTGGCAGAAAAATCTTTTACAGTTGAAATTAAAAACGATTTATACTGCCGACCTTGTGGCATACATGGATATAAAAAATGCCCTGAAGGGCATTTTAATTGTGCAAAATTAATTCAAGTGGATCAATTAAATGTTTATAAATTTTTTTTGTAAAAAAAATTAAATCCTACTTTCTGATTACAGCTTTCAAATCTTTTTCAAAAGCCAGAATCAATTTTTGCATTGTTTTATCAATTACAGCATCTGTAAGTGTCTGTTTTTCATCTTGTAAAAAGAAACTTACAGAATAAGATTTATTTTCGAGCCCAATATTTTCTCCCTCATAAACATCAAATACATTTGTTTTTTTAAGCAGGCTTCTTTCCGTTTTCAATGCAAGCGATTTTATTTCTGCAAAAGAAACTTTTTTATCTAAAACCAACGATAAATCCCTTCGGACTTCCGGAAATTTAGAAATTTCGGCATACATAATTGAGTTATTATTTTGTTTTAATATATAATCCCAATTAAAATCAGCAAACCAAACCGTTTGTTTACATTCTGCAAATTTTGAATAGTCTGCCTTTACTCTTCCAAAGTTCACTATTTCTACATTTTGATTGTAAAAACACAATCCAAAATCGAATATTTCATTACTTGTTTCCCGGCTGTCGTATTTTTGAATTTTAAGTTTCCCCAACACTTTGTTTACAACCTGAGCCAGATCATGAAAATTGAGATTTTTACTTTTCTCCATCCAACTTTCAAGATGTTGGTCACCCGTCATAAAAACAGACAAATGTTTGTTTTCCGAATATTTATCTTCTTTATGGTGGTATGTTTTACCGAATTCAAATAGTTTTAAATCTTTTTGTTTGCGGTTTATATTATAAGATAAAACTTCCAAACCGGAGAACAACATGGTTTGCCTCATTACCCCTAAATCTTCACTTAGTTTATTAAGTATTTCCACATCACCGCTATCTAAAATAGAAGGGAATTTTTGTGAATAACTTTGTTTTGTAAGAGAGTTAGTCATTACCTCCTGAAAACCACTTCCGGCTAATAATTGAGTAATATCAAATTGAATTTTTTCTTTATCAATTTTAGGAAAGTCAGCCAAATAAGAAGTGCCAATATTTTCTGAAAGCTCAACATTATCAAGGCCATATATTCTTAAAATTTCTTCAACAATATCTGCTTCACGTTGAACATCCACTTTATATGGTGGAACTAATAAACTCAATTCGTTTTCATCTTCAGATATAATATGGATATTTAAATTGGTTAAAATATTTTTTATTAATTGAGGGTCTAATTTTTTTCCGATTAAGCGGTAAATATTTTTATACGAAACTTGAATTTGAAAATCATTAATAACTTTGGGATAAATATCAATTAATTCGGATGAAATTTCTCCTCCTGCCAGTTCAAGAACTAAAAGCGCAGCTCTTTTTAATGCGAAAACAGTTATATTAGGATCTGTTCCTCGTTCAAATCTAAATGACGCATCTGTTTTTAAACCATGGTTATTAGACGATTTCCTGACTGCCTGAGGTGAAAAATAGGCACTTTCAATAAAAATGTTTTTGGTTTCATTGCTAACGGCAGAATTTAAACCGCCCATAACCCCGGCAATGCCTACAGGATTTTCGGCATCAAAAATAAGCAAATCACTATTAAATAATTTTCTTTCCTGTTTATCTAAAGTTTGGAAAATAGGTGTTTCGTTTGATTTTTTAACTATAATTTTTTTTCCTTTAATTTTATCGGCATCAAAAGCATGTAGTGGTTGGCCAAGCTCATGAAGTACAAAATTGGTAATATCTACTACATTATTAATTGAAGTAAGCCCGATGCTTTTTAACCTGTTTTTCAACCAATCCGGAGATTCTTTAATGGAAATACCCCTGATACTTAATCCACAATATCTTGGGCAGTCATCACTGTTTTCAATTTCGACATTTATTGGAAAATTATTATTAGAGATTTTAAAATCATCAACTGAAGGCAATTGATAATTTCTTTCAAGCAGGGCTTTAAGGTCGCGCACCACTCCAAAATGCGAGGCTGCATCAGCACGGTTAGGCGTTAAACCGATTTCAAAAATATAATCAGTTTCCGGTTTAAAATATTCACCGGCAGGTGTACCATTTGGTAAATCTGTTTCTAAAATAACAATCCCATCATGCGAATTACCAATACCAATTTCATCTTCCGCACATATCATTCCTTCAGATACTTCACCTCTTATTTTTGATTTTTTAATCGTAAATGGTTCACCATTAGTTGGGTAAAGCATGACACCAATAGTTGCTACGACAACTTTTTGACCTATTGATACATTTGGTGCGCCGCAAACAATTGGAGAAATAATTCCGTTTCCGATATCAACTGTGGTAATGCTTAATCGATCAGCATCGGGATGTTTAGAGCATGTTAAAACTTCTCCGATTACCATTCCCTGTAAATTACCTTTTACCGATTCCAATTTTTCAATACTTTCAACTTCTAAACCACAACCGGTTAAAAGGTTTCCGATCTCTTCAGCAGTCTCCGGAAGGGAGATATATTGTTTCAACCAATTAAATGATATAACCATATTTATTATTATAGAATGTTTCGCTCAACAAAAATCGGGTAAAAATTTACAATTTTAGATAAAAATATTAGAAAGTGCTAATTGGGAAAGAGAAGGAAGAAAGAGAAAAGAGAAAAGGAAAGAAGAAAGAGAAAATAAGATAGAGAATAGAAAAAAAAATTATTTTATAACAAAATATCAAAAAAACGATATTGATAAAACGATATTTAAGTTCAGTTAAAAAATGTCTGAATATGATTAAAGGATTATAGAGGAAAAGAATATTTTTTTAAATAAAATTAGTAAAATAAAATATTATAAATACTTTTGATTAAACGTTTTTTTTGTAAAAAGAATAAATCTAATAATCTTTCAATCTTAATTCAGAAAGCCATTCAAAAAAAATAAACTGTAACCCGGTGCAAAGCTTTTTCGTAGTGTAATTTCAAACCTGCTATTTTAAAATCCTTCCTTAAAATTACTCATTTGAATCATCTTTATTATGGCCATTACTTTAGCGCCCATTTCAGGTCCTTTAGGAATAAAAAGAGCACGACATTTATTGAGGAGATTAACTTACGGTGTTAGTAAAGATTCCATAATTGCATTCGCAGCTATGGATGTAACCACTGCTTTAAATGCATTATTTTCAGGCTTTAGTATTCCTCCTCATCCGATAGCATTATCTGATTCCTGGGACAAAAACGCACCTGCTGATGGGCAATGGGTAAATAAAGTTCCGGTTGATGGTGAAAAAGATTTTATGTTGGTGGGATATTTTAAAAAATGGTGGCTTGGCCAAATGGCATTGAATAATAACTCACTGGAAAAACTTGTATTTTTTTTACATACAGTAATTACAACTAAAGATCAGGTTTCAGGTGGTGCAAGAGATATGTATTGGCAAAATTATATGTTCCGCCAGTATTTGATTAATGATTTTGCCAATACAAATGTTAATTTTAACCGTTATACACAACTTTTGGAAAAGATTTGTGTTGATAACTCTATGATAAATTTTCTTAATGGAAATTTTAATGTTAAAAGCAGGCCAAATGAAAATTTTGGAAGAGAATTTTTAGAATTATTTTCAATTGGGAAGGGATTAGAAAAAGCTAAAGGTGATTATACTAATTATACAGAAGATGATATTAAAGCTGCTGCAAAAGTTTTTACGGGTTGGGATGCTATTGATTGGAAAAAAGAATTAAATTATATTGATCCCGATACCGGAGTACCCACCGGAAAAGTAAAATCAAATATCACTTTTAGCACTCCGCCTTCATCCATACCTTCTCAAAGATTAGTTGATGAAATAACCATTCCGGCTTATGAGCATGATAATAAAATAAAACAATTTTCAGCAGATTTTGGAAATAAAACAGTAGTACCAAACCCTGCATTATTATCAGGTACTAATGGAGATGCCACACTTGCAAGTGCAAGAGATGAAATACATCAATTAATTAATATAATTTCCTCCCAAGCTGAATTTGCAAAATATTTTGTAAAAAAAATTTACAGGTTTTTTGTCCATTGGGATTTAGAAGCACAATCGCTAAGCCAGGCACAGGTAGATGAAATTGATTCCGTAATAATATCAGGCCTTGCCAATACTTTTACATCTTCGGGTTTTAGAATACGCCCTGTTTTAGAACAATTATTCAGCAGTGAATTCTTTTTTGCTGCCGATCCGGCAACCACAACCGACGATAAGTTCGGTTCAATGATCAAATCGCCTCTCGATGTAACCATTGGTACCCTTAAATATTTTAATATAAAAATTCCTGCTGTTAATACAAAGGAATCTTTTGATAAAATGGGTCAAATTGAAAGTGCAATATCAATTATGGGATTAGAATTATTAAATCCCTTCGACGTTGCGGGTTATGATCCTTATCATCAGGAACCCTATTTTAGTAGAAATTGGATTACTGTAAATTATCTCGCCCAGCGTTATAATTTTATTTTGGGGATATTTTCTGAAATGAACATGTGGGGTTTTGATTTTGTGGATTGGGCTAAAAACCAAGACGCTAATTTTAATTCTATGGCAACAATACCTACAAATATTGCAGGTAAAGATTATGCAATTAGCCTTATAAAGTATTTGATCGACGAATTTTTGCCATTAACCGGCGATAATACAATGATAAGCGATGCAAGAATTAATTATTTTGCCAATTATCATTTAATTGGCCAACCTACAGGTACAAATTCAAGCGATTTTGCAACGTGGGTGAATAGATATACTAACCCGGCACCCTATAATAAACCCTACTTGACAGATTTAATCGGGCGATTATACAGGGCAATTTTACAATCACCCGAATATCAGATTTTCTAAATTTCAGAATTAAAAAATTTATTATTATAGATTAAGGATTTATGAAACGCCGGACCTTTTTACGAAATATATCAATGGCTGCCGGTGGGCAGGTATTACTTAATGGAGCATCAATTCAATTGTTGCGGTCAGAACCTATGCTCAAAAAATATGCTCAATTAAGCATTAACGATAAGGTTTTGGTGATTTTGCAATTACATGGTGGTAATGATGGATTAAATACTGTAATACCGGCCGGTCAATATGATAAATATTATAATTTCAGACCAAACCTTGCCATTTCTCAAACCGGTCCACGTAAATTTATTCCCCTTGATAATACATTACCGGATGGCCGCTTAGTAGGCTTGCACCCTGATATGGTAGGATTAAAAGCCATGTACGATCAGGGCAAGATGACAATTTTACAAAATGTGGGTTATGAAAATATGAATGGTTCGCATTTTAAAAGCAGAGATATTTGGTTTGGTGGTGTAGGGTATAATGATAGAATTAGTTCCGGTTGGATAGGAAGGTATCTTCAAGATGCTTATGAACAAAATGAACCCGGAAAAATATTTCCTGATGATTTTCCTGAAAATTCTAACATGAAAGACCCACTCGCTTTAGAGTTTAGTGGAGGTGATATTTCCTTAGGCTTTCATACTGAAAAAACAATCCCTACGGCTATTTCAATACCCGACCCAGATGGTTTCTTTTCATTAGTAAGAAATCAGGATGGATATAACGAAGAAAGAAAATTTGAAATAGATGAAAGAGGGATACCTCCTATTCAACAATATGATCCGACAAAAAATCCTTCAATGAATACTTTGTATGGTGAAGAATTGAATTGGATATTAAAAATTGAAAAAGGTACCGATAAATATGCCGAAAGGTTAAAATCAGTTTATCATAGTGCTGCCAATACCACTATTACTTATCCTTCTTCCTATCCTTTGGGCACATCCGGAGATTTTGACTCCGGGCTTGGAAATAGTTTAAGAGTAATTGCACAACTATTGGCAGGCGGTTGCCAAACAAAAGTTTTTCTTGTTCGATTAGGAGGCTTTGATACACATGTTAATCAGGTAGAACATTACGATAACAGCATTGGCCATCATGCATCATTATTATATAATATTTCTTCTTCTATGAAGGCATTTTATGATGATTTAAAAGTGCGTAACCTTGATGACAAAGTTTTATCCGTTACCATGTCCGAATTTGGGAGAAGAGCCTTGTCCAACAACAGTTATGGTTGCGACCATGGTACCATGGCACCCATGTTTGTTTTTGGAACAGGGATTAACCCGGGTGTTATTGGCAAAAGCCCTGATATGAGCAGAGTTAATAACTTTGGTGGTAATATACCCGACAATAAAGAAGATATTATAGACCATCGAGTTGTATTCAGTACGATTCTTCAGCAATGGTTTAAGGTGGATAAAACGAAAGTCGGATCAATTGTTTTCCCGACTTTAAAATCTTCCTCGACCGGTGGTACAACTGATCCTAATATTAATTTCGGTTGGGGTGATCAGGATATTGATGATTTAATTCCTCTCTTTGGTGATAGGGTAACCGCATTGGATGAATTTATAAACAGGCGTTTTCGATTATATAACGTAGCACCAAATCCTATTTCTCAATATGCAAGTTTTGGGTTTTATATGGATAATCCTGCCTTTGTTCAATTTGGATTATATGATATGCGAGGGAATTTGGTAATAAATATTTTAAATGAACACCGTCAGTTTGGTGAACATCTTTTACCACCTGTTGATTTATCAAACATTAAACCGGGTATGTACATATATAAAATTGAAGCAGGTGCTTTAAAAGGGGCAAAAAAATTAATTAAACTCTAAACCTCATAAATATTTTTTTAAAATGCGTAAAATATTTCTACTCATTTATTTAATTTCTTTTTTTTCATTTACTGTACAACTGTTTGCACAAAAGCGTTCAAAAAACGCTTCTATATCTCAAAGGCGTGGCGGGCAGGCAGCTTCTGCAAGCACTCCTTTTGCACAAACTCAAGTATGGGTTGGCCTTAAAGGTGGTTTAAATATTGGCAAAGCAAATCCAACCGATCAATATTCAGTATTTACTTCTACAGTTTCAACAGATGACAATAAACTTTTTGAAAAACAATATGACAGTTTTGGCAAAAAAGGATTTCAGTTTGGGTTAATTCTTAATTTCAATTTTTATAAATATTTTACTTTAAGTTTTCAACCGGAAATCAATAGTCAGAATTTCGGTTATCAAAATCATTATACTTGGGCAGGGCAAAACAACAATTCTCTCGACTTAATTCAAAAACATCGTTTTCAATTAAATTATATCGATTTGCCTTTAATTGTAAGATTTGACATTATTCGCACCCGCTTCAGACCCTATTTGCAAGGTGGTGCTTTTTATAGTCGTTTGTTAAAAGCAGATAAGTTTGTTGAGGTAACGAGTACAGATAATGCTTCAGGTGCTAAAAATCCAATTTCAAATACCAATCCCATTGTGGGCGCAAAAGATCTTTTCTTAAAAGCCCAGTGGGGTTTAATAGCCGGTGCCGGTGTGAATTATGATTTAGGAAATGTAAGATTAGGGCTTGATGCCTTTTATAAAATTGGTATGAATAACATAACAAATTCGTCAAACAGGTTTTCGGATGATAGAACTACAAGCATTGGTGATGTATTGGACGGAATGAAATTACAAAATATCGAAGTTTCTTTTAGTTTAATCTTCCCTATGAAATACCTTGAAACAGGTATGTTTAAAGGTGTTAGGCCAAAATAATTTACTTCTACCTCAAACTTAAGTATTTAAAATTTTATGCAAAAAATATATTATTTCTTCTCCTCAATAATTTTCGTTTTAATTTTTACAAACTGCGACTTAAAGAATAAAGAATCAGAGCCTATTTCAGTATTCACAAAAATATACGATAATTCTAATTTTGATAAAGCATATTTCCCAACTGATATTAAACAAGTTGGCGACTCCGGTTTTATTATTTTAGGTCATACTCCATCAACAAAATCAAGCTTTCACAGTACATACCTAATGAAAATTGACAGCAAAGGAAAGTTTGAATGGGAATCTTCTTCAGATGAAATGGTTAACCCTGTTTCTGAATTAATACCGGTAGGCAACGACTTTAAATTTATTTGTATGGGAAGCGTAAATACAAACCCATATTTAGTTACTGCTTCTAAGGATTTAACACAAAACCTTAATTTAAATTCCGGACTTACATATCCTTTAGCCGCATCATCATTAAAGGACGGAAGTTTTTTAATTGAAACTTTTGATATTAAAGGTGGTAAATCAACACAATTAAGCAAAATAAATGCGGCCGGAAACACGTCATTCACTAAATCGTATGACGTTTTTGAAGATGTATCAGAGAAAATTTTTAGGAATTCCATTTATCAGGGCATTCCTGTTCCATTTTTTGTAGGAGAGGCTGCTAACGGAAATTATTTTTTTAATGCATACAGCAATTTTACCCTTACCATGATATTTACTGACGGTTCCGGAAATCAAAAAAGCCAGGTTGCGGGTGAAAGATATGCCGGTTCAGCTATGACCAACGCTCTTTTACTTTCAAACGGAAAGTATGCTACTTCAAATTACATAGGTACCGGAGAAAATATTTTTTCAATTGAAAATTCTTTAAGTGATAGCTCAGTAGCAAAAATTAAAGGAAATTTATTACCGGAAATAAGTAGAAATGCAAGAGTAATTATAAAAAAAGCAACGATCAACAGTAAAAATGTAGTATTATACGGGACGGATACTAAAAATGGCCAGATTGTAATTTTTGCTTATGACGAAGCTGCCGGAAATTTATTGGGCGTGAAATATTTGGGAAGTACCAATAAATTTGAAATTGGTGGATTTACAGTTACCAAAGATGGTGGATTAATTGTTGCCGGCAGATCATTGGTTGCCGGTCGCTTTTCTAGAATTTGTGTTTTTAAACTTTCAGCTGATGATGCAAATGCCTTGGTAGCTCAATCAGTAAAATAAATTAGTTTTTTTTCATTCAAACATTAAACTATATTTGTACATAACATGACTTCGTAGCTCAGCCGGTAGAGCAACTGACTCTTAATCAGTGGGTCGAGAGTTCGATCCTCTCCGAGGTCACCTGATAATCAAAACATTAAGCCACTTTTAATCGAGTGGTTTTTTTATTGCCTAAACAATTTACTACACAGCCTGACTCTAATTTGCCTTCACTATTGTTATTAAATCTTCGTTACTTCCTTTAACTAGTAATCATTTTTTATCTTGGGTTTTGATACATAACTTCTTCTTATGTTAAGTCATGGTTTCGATTTTAAAATAAAGGTTCGATCCTATGCAGAAAAGGGATGATAAACTTTTAAATACATTTTCAGAAATGCCTGTTCCTTCTTTTGGTATGCCGATAAAATTGGTGTTGCAGTTGCAGTTGCCATCGCCATTTTCATATTGATAAGATTCTACTGCATATTTACCACCATTTAGGTTTACAAATTCAACTTTTGCTTTTTTATTTACATTAATAATTTTTTGATCACTTATTCTTAAGACGTAATCTGTTGGAAAAACTTTGGCATTTTTTATGTTATCTACTGAAACTTATATAGTACTTTTTTGAGTATATATTTTTGAGCATAAGAATAATGCTAATTCAATTAAAACTTTTGAAAACTCCATTATAATTGAATTGTAAAATGAAATAATTTATTATTTGTTGAAAAATTAAACGGCTGATGTGCACTGCTAACAACTCCTTTTCACCTTTTTTTATTTTGACAAAAAATTTCAAAGGTACACTAAAGCACTGATAATACCAATATCCATTTTGATGAAGTATATAAGGGGTTATTTGAAGCCTTTGCCCAGCCACCAAACACTTTTATCTTCAACTGTACATTCGCTAATAACCTCAAAACCAAAACTGGCATAAAATTTTAAATTATTTTCGTTGCCTGTAAAAAGTGCCACCGATTCATTTATTAGACTAAGCCGGTGGTTTATTAAGGCTGAACCTGCCCCAGTTCCAGCTTTCCGTGCCCCCAAAAACTCAAGATACCAGAATGGTTGATGCGGAGCAGCTTTGGCAATTAGAGAGAATAATTCTTTTGCATTTGGATTTGCGTTAGGTGGATAATCCCATGCTATATTAATATTTGGTGGGTACCAAACAGCTACTGCATCGGCGTTATCAGTTACGTCAATAATATTGCCAGGAGTAGGGTTTTGTAAAGCTTCAGTAAATATTTGGCCATTATTAATTTGACGCCGGGTTTTATCCGGATAAAGCCACTGAGAAAGTGGATCATTATCAAAAGCTGTTAATAACGTTTTAACTGCTTCATTAAGGTCTGCGGTGTTTATTGACCGAATGTTATGTGGTTGCCCTTTCATAATTTTGCTTAATTAAAAATTAATTGATCCCTATACCTTTATCTGAAAGCCAAAGTAAAAATATTGTTCCGCTGGCTTGTAAAAGTTAAAATTAAAAATGAAAAGTGCCCAATTTTTACGCTGAAACCCTATAAAATATCCACCATCAATTTTGCTAATGCTTCGAGATAAAGTTGTTTGGGATGATAGCCCTCCCGAAAAATGTTTACTCAACTTATATTGAACACTTGACCAATTAAAATTGAAGTTTTCCTTGTTATTAATAGAAATATCATAAAAATTTTGAAAATCAAAATCAACTCTTTTCGATGAGAGTTTGTATGCCATCTGTAATGATATACCGGTAAATTCGCCAATAAGCAAGCCTACCTGTGGAATAAGGGTACGCTCGAACTTTCTTTTTTTCCATGTCCAAATCATTCCCATAAATAATCCGGCCGTATTATTAGCATCATAGTTAAATCGTATCTCACCATAAGTATGTTTATGGATAATTGGCATAAAGAAAGCTAAGCCAGGATTTTGGTCTGCATTAACGGCTTTATTTGGATCAAAACTCAATAAAGGTGTCGGATAAAGAACCGTTTTTGAAGTGTCTTGGCTATGGGAATCTAATGTTACCAAGAGAATAATTGTTAATAATATATACTTCATTTTTTGACTCTGGTAAACTAAACGGAATCAGTAATGTTAGTTTCCTTGCTCATTAAACTCAAATATTTAGGTCTGCCTTTATTTTTTTAGTCAATTTTGCTACAACCAAATTATACGAATTGTCAATCCATTCGAAAAGTTGCTTATCGGTAATTGAGTTATCAAGTATAATTTCTACCCAATGCTTTTCACTAAAATAGGATGGCTTTTGAAAAGCAGGATACTTTGCCTTTAATTCATGGATTAGCCCCGGATTACATTTTATACTAAAGGTTTCAAAAGTTGAGATATCGGTTACTGCAAAAATTTTACCTCCCACTTTAAACACCAAAACATCAGGCAAACTTGGGAAAGGAAAGCTTTCTGTTGCCTGATGTTTTGATAGGCAATAGTTACGAAACGATTCAATATTCATAATATTAATTGTCTAAGCGTTCCAAAAGAAGCCTGTCATTTTTGCTAATTTTCCACCTTCGTTAAATCCAAAACTTGCACCTTTGCTCAAAATTGCCCCTTCTCCGCTTACCATATCCCAATGTGTCAAACTCTGGTCGTGATGAACTATAAAATTGGTGATTACAAATTTTGCTCCAGGGAAACCTTTCTGAAACTCTCCCATATAATCCGAAAGGCTATCAACGCCAATAGTCTGTATGTTTGGGTCAGTATAAACGCATCCGATAGTAAGTAATTGTGATAAAATTTCTTTACGTTTTGTTTCATCCGGATTACTCCATGCGTCAGAGTATGACTGCCAATTTTGTTCATGTGTGTTTCTCATTTTGCTTTGTTTTTAGTTGTTATTTTTTTCTATTTCACTTGATATTTATCATAGTATCCTTTATTTGGCTCAATGTTTTGTACCACGTCTACAATAGTTCCGTTGGGGTCTTTGGTAACAAAATGCCTTTGACCCCAAGGTGCATCGTAAATTTCTGTTACAATAGGTTCGCCATTTTGTTTTATACTTTATATAAGTCGTCTGCATTAGCTACTTGTATAGTAACGTAAGCACCCTTACCATCAAAGGCTTGTTTAAACTCATCTGTAAATGGGTTATTTGGCGGCATTAAAGCCAAACTAAATGCACCACCGCTTTCAGAAGCTATGGTCAGTTGAGTGTAAATGGTAGATTCAAATGCCACTTCAAACCCAAAATTCCTTATATAGAAATCTTTGCATTCTTTTACCTTTTCTGTTCCTATCAGAACAAATACATCTTGTACTTTCATTTTATTTTTTGCTTTACTTGGTTGGTTAATAGTTTCATTTTTGTTTTCCTCTTTTTGTTTAGGACTTTCGCAAGCCATTATTAAAAGGGTGAAAACGGTCAAAATGTATATCTTCATTTGTTTGTTGTTTAGAGATTCTAAAGTATATGATCAATTTTTTATGGTAATAAATGTAAAAGCCTGTTACAAAAATCAAAGAATTACGGCAGGAGCGAAGGCAGCAAAGGGAACTTTCCTTTTTAGTTTTGCTTTAAGTGTTATTTCTTGTAGCAATTCTATAGTTATTGTAATTGTAGTATATTAAGGTGTCTTTGAATAATAGTTTAAGCCTAAGATTGAAAGAATACAAAGCGTCATAAAAAAAGCCATTTTAAAATCAATTTTTGTTTTAAAAATATAAACATCAAATATTATTGTAAGCAGCAAAGAAAGGCCTGACCAAATTACAATGGCTACACTAAGAGCCATTCCTGACAAGGCTTTTTTAAAAGTAAATATTCCTATTAATAAAAAAATAACTCCAAGTATATTAACTCCCCAATCTGTAATCCCTTTTGATTTTGTTAACAAAATATTCCAAGCTGCTTCACAAAATGCAGATATTAATAGAAATAAAAGCGTATAACTCATTTTAGAGTGTCTTTTGAAAATAATTGCCTAACAAAAATAGTGAAGCCCCGAGAGCTGTAATATCTTTTATAAGGAAACTGCCTAAATCGGATGGAACCCAAAGCCCATCTATTTTGGAAAGAACCCCACCTGTAGAAAACATAAATGTGCAGGTAGTAAAGAAAATTAGAATTGATAAACTGCTGCCAATAATACCAACTTTAGGAAAAACTAAATCGCCAATTAAAAGTAAGGCTGTAGCGATTTCAAACATACCAATAACCTGTGAGGTTGTTTGCACACTAAATATCTTGTACATCCAACCCATAAAAGGACTGGGCTTCACTAATCCAACAATATTTTCTGCTTCGGTAGGTGTAAATTTAAAAATGCCAATCCAAATTAAACAATGGCAATACCAAATGTTGAAATGATAATGGAAAGGCTTTGAATAATATTCATTCTTCTCATTTTAATTATTTTATAATATTTAAAATGTAGTCGTACTTTTTTCGATAATACACATAAGAACCTATTATTAGAATTAAACCAATAAGTGCGGGTGCAAAAATACTGAATTGATCACCTGAGGCTATGTGAGAATATAATGCACCTCCCATATCAAACACTAAGCCTGCATAAGCCCACTCTTTTACTTTGGGATAATTTGGAATTAAGATTGCTATAACCCCTAAAAGTCTTACTACTCCAATAAATGTAATGAAGTATAAAGGATAGCCTAAATGTGTGATTAAATCAACGGCGTCTTTAGAATGTGTAATATCAAGAACTGAACCCATTACTGCTAAGGCTGAAAACAAACCGGTAAAAATCCAATAGATAATGTTTATTTTTTTCATCGTATCAATTGTTAAGTTATTATTACGATGCAAAATTGATAAATAGTTATCTGTGTTTGGTTGGCAGAAGTTCGCTTTTAGTTGGCAATTTTTCTTTTTTTGAAATTATCCGGCGAGATGCCTTGCTTTGATTTGAAGAAGCGACTAAAGGTTTGGATGTCGATAAAGTTTAGTTCATAAGCAATTTCCTTGATAGATTTATCAGATATAAGTATTTGTCGCCTTGCCTCAGTCATTATCCTGCTATGTATAAGTGAAATAGGGCTTGGCTGCTTAGCATCTAACAATATTTTTGATAATCTTTTAGCAGAAATATTTAGTTGTTTTGCGTAAAAGTTAACAGCGTGTTCGGTTTTAAAGTTAAGTTGTACTAAAATATTAAAATGCCTGATGATACTAATGGTTGAACTTTCTTCACTTTCACCATATTGTTGTTTTCGAGCTAAACGAGTACATTTTATTATCAATCGTTTTAGCAATACAGTCAACATTTCCCCTTGAATGTTATCCTGGTTTTGAAATTCCTCTTCAAACATTTCAAGCAGCAAGCTGAACTTTCGTTGTTCGTCCTCATCTAATAAAATATTTGAGGTATTGCTCGACCCATAAAAGATATAGCCTGCACAACCCACTTCTTTATCGTGTTTTTCAACACAATAAAAGCCATCATTAAATCTAAACATAATTAGATTTTCACTGGGACGCTCAATTACAAAATGATCCGAAGGCGTAAAAGTTAGTATTGCGTTTTTTTGAATAGTAAAAGGTAAACCGTCTAAAATGATTTCATAATCGTTACCTCTATTAAAAATGATTGTATAAAAATCATTATTTATTTCAGATGCGAATTTTTGTGCAGGAGTAAAAATTAAAAACTTGCTTTGAGATAAATGGGGCGCGTATAGATAGTTCATTTATTAATGTCAAAATTATTATTTGTATTTTTCTTTATTTTTCAAAGGTTAATGTAAAGCGGTGAGGCCACAGGGTGACGCATAACGGACAGGGCTTGCTGCTGTGCCGGAATTTATAACTTTCAGCCCCGGAACTGAAGCCCAATAAAGAAATAAAAGTACAAGATAGCAACTAAAAGCTTGGGCAGAATTCTATCTAACCCGAACTAATGTACAGTGATGAAAAACAAGCTTAAGTTTGAACGTCCAGCCCTGCTTGCACAAAACCCCATGTTAGGCACAGTGCTTTCCTGTCAAGTTGTTACGAAATAGTTTTCAAGGTTTTGTTTAATTACATTTTTATCCAACTTGTCTGCAAGAAATAAAATATAATGGTCTGGTCTAACCAAAATATATAGGTTATTTGAAACGCCAAATGCTTTCCAACTTTCCGATATTTTGTCATCTATAATTTTTATGTCAAAAGGAAGACAATTTTTAATTTCTAAAATTTCTTTTTCAGAAATTGTATTGTTTGAAATTCTAATCAAATGAAAAATAGGTTCTTTAAAATTATTGAAATAACCGTTCTCAATTCTTGGAAGTCTGTCACCTTTTCCGAATTTTAGTTTTTGCACAGTGTTGCCATAGGCTAATGAATATTTTTTATATGAGTAATCAATTTGCGAAAGTTTTTTAAAAACAAAAGGTTGCACTCTTTTGATTGCCAAAAGCTTCCCTATCAAAGAAAGCAATATATATTTTCTGAAATTCCTAACCCAAAAGCCATCACCTGCCAAAAAAGTAAATCCTGTATCAGTTGTATTTAAAAGAGTTTGGGCAAAAGGTAATCGCTCCTCATTGTAGGTATTTAAGAGTTCAGTTTTTGCTATTCCTTTCAAAACAAGAGCCATTTTCCAAGCAAGGTTGTGTCCATCTTGCAATCCTGTGTTCATACCTTGTCCGCCTGCTGGGCTATGTATATGTGCTGCGTCACCAGCAAGAAAAATTCTTCCTTTGCTAAATGTGTCAACACAACGATGATGGATTTTATAAATAGAATGCCAACCAACACTTTCAAAATTTATGTCAAATTTTGTTGCATTTTTTATTACAGTTTCCAACTCTTTAAAATCAATTTCTTCTTTATTGGTAAATTCCAATGGTAAAGTACCTATTACTCGGTACTTGTTTTTTCCTTGCAAAGGAAAAAATGTAATAAAAACTTTGTCTGAAGGTGCTAAAATTATTTTGTCATAACCCATATCCCAAGTCATTTCTGTATCAGCAACAAAAAACTTGTTTTCGTATGTTCCACCTTCAAATTTGAAATTAAACAAGTGCCTGATTAGACTTTTGGCTCCATCACAGGCAATTACATATTTGGCTGTAATAAGTTGTTTTTCTAATGTTAGAAGATTTTTAATTTCTACTTCTACATTATCCGTTCTTTCTTTTGCTGTCTCGAATTCATAATTCCATAAAACATGTTTACCTAAATGTTCTAAATTATCGTTGAGTAACTTTTCATTTTTAGATTGCTCAAACGTATTCATAAAATGGTAAAAATCTGAAAACCCTTTGCCAATGTCATTGAGCATTACGTTTGCTTTTCGCTTACCATCTGTATAAATTTGAAATCCATTTATTATTTTGGCTTGTGATTGTACCTTGTCCGAAAGGTTAAGTTGTTGATACAATTCCATACTCCTTGCACTTACTGCTAATGCTCTAGATTGCTCTGTTGGACAACTTTTGCTATCAATGATGATATAATTAATATCAAATCGGTTAAGTTGATTTGCTGTCATAAGTCCTGTTGGACCCGCACCAATTATTAAAACGTCTGTTGTCATTCTTTATTGATGGTTAGAAATTAATGTGTTTAAATCGTTTTTAAACGACTGTGTTTTTGATTGAAGGCACGCAAAAAAATTAGTGTCAAACTCCTTAACTTTTGCGTATGCTTTTTTAAAAATCTCATTCCCTTTTGCAGTAAAAAGGATTGTTTTGGCTCTTGTATCAGTTTGGTGTTCGTTTCTACTTACAAAAGATTTAGTTTCTAATGTTCGTAAAACTTTTGAAACCATCATTCGGTCTGTGTTGCTAAAATTGGCGATGTCAATTTGTGTAACAAATTCTTGTTCTAATGAAAGTTTTTTTAAAGAAGCAAGCATTACAAATTGAGTATGCGTCAAGTCAAGTTTATCTAATTCTTGCTTCATCTTACGTTCTAAAATCATTGTCAAATGATAAAGTAAATAACCTGCATTTTCTTGGTTGTCAACTGTCATATTTTGAGTTCACATTTATTGTGGTCGCAAATATAGTAATAACGACAACAATAATTAAACTTTGTTGAAAATATTTTTATGTTCTTAATTTTTGTGGAATATTTTGGGAGTGTAAGGGGTCGTAGCATTATGCCTAACGAGCAGGCCTTTGTGAAGGCAGGGCATTGTTGTTTGTTCAGCCCGGAACTGAAACCCAATAAAGAAATAAAAGTACAAGATAACAACTAAAAGCTCGGGCAGAATTCCGTCCAGCCCGAACCAAAGTACAGCTGTGCACAGTTGAGGGTTGAACGTCCAACACAGCTTGCATAAAACTCAATGTTGGCTGCTGGGTTATTTTGTTGCTGTTATGTTGCTCATTTTTTGTTTAAGGTTACAAACAAACACAGTCAAGAGTAAAATGATTATTGGAACAATCAAATGTGTTAGTTCGTCTTTGATGAAGATATGTGCCCCAATAGCACCAAGCATTACAAGTCCAATAATAATAAGCCCAAATCTTTTGGTGGATTTAATTATTGTCAATAAGCCTCCGGCAATTTCAAGGATAGCTGTTAATACGAAAAACCAATTTGGATAATTTGCTCGTGTAAAAACAGATGCCGACATTTCATCAAGGTTTAGTAACTTTAAAATGCCTGATGCAACAAACAACAAACCTAAAACCCGAACAATAATTAGTTTGAAAGTTTTCATTTTTTAGATTTTAGTTGTTCAGCATATTTATCAATTGTTATTGTTGGTTTTCCTAATTCTTCCCAAGTGTCGGCAGCATTAAATGTTTCAACTTCTGTTTTCTCAAAGTAGGTAAACATATACACCATAAATTTCATTTTGGCGTTAAATATGCCAAATGCTTTTAATAACCATAAAGGAAAAGATTGCACTTTAATTGCGGGGTCATAAATTTTTATGAAACGTTTAAAAACTTCCTGTGGTGTAAGCAATTCAGGACCTTGAATTAAATAATGTTTGTTTTGAGCTTTTGGATTATTTATTGCGTTTAAAACTTGTTTAGAATAATCATCCGCACTTATCCACCAATTTTTTATTGGTTTATTACCAATCCATTGGAGTTTACCTTTGTTGATTTGATTAGGCAAATTGTCCATAAACATTGTCGGGTCAAAAATAGTGTAGTTGATACCTGATTCTTCAATATACTTTTGACCTTGCAGACGAATAATATTAGACGTAACGTTGTCTTTTATGTTAGGAACGTTTTTTGGATATGCACCACCTGCACCAATTTTAAAAATGTGTTTTAGATTATTTTTTTTAGCTGCTTTTACAATAGTTTCAACACCTTCGCGCTCTTCATAAAATGGTAAGTCAAGCCTGGATGTTTCAGTTGCAAGATTGATGTAAACTGCGTCCACGTTTTCTAAACCTTCCTCAATACTTTTAATATCTTTTAGATTGCCTAAAACAAGTTCCACATTTGCCGGAAGTAATCGCTTTGCTTTGTCAAGATCTCTAACAATTGCCCTAATTTTAAAACCATTTTCAGAAAGGAGTTTTACTACAGGAACAGCAAGTTTACCTGTGCCACCGATAAAGGCGATTTTTTTTATTGAGTCCATAATTTTCAATTTTGTTACGGTGCAAAACTGAAAATTACTTTTTCTCCAAAAATTATCAAATGATAAGAAATGCTCAATGCGTTTTTGATATTTGTCCACGAATTCGACTTAATGAAACTGGCGTAATGCCCAAATAAGTTGCAATGTATTGTTGTGGTACTCTTTGTAATAAATGTGGATTTAATTTTATGAAGTCGCTGTATCTTTCTTCTGCCGATTTGGTAATGAAACTTTCAATTCTCTTTGCCATGCCAATATATGCCTCTTGTAAAAGCTGTCTAAAAAAACTTTCCCAAGCAGGATGTACCTTATAAATCAGTTGCAAACTGTCGTAATGAAGTTTCAATACAAAACTATTTTCTAACGCTTGCATATTTTCAAAAGTCGGCTGTTGTGTCAAAAAGCTTGTTAAAGTTGTTGCAAATTCATTTTCAGAAGCAAAGTATCTATTTGTTTCTATACCATCTTTTAAATAAAATATTCTAAAAAGCCCAGCGTTAATAAAGTAGATGTACGAAGTTGTTTCTCCTTCCCGAACAATAAAATCGCCTTTTAAAATATTAAGAGGTTGAAAGTAAGGCAAAATCTCTGCCCATTTTAACGAAGTTAAGCTGATGTAGCCAGCCGTAAATGTTTGTAATTGGTCGTACATAATCAGGGTGTTTAAGCGTTGCCTACTACGGTTTGCGACTTGGGGTAGTGGCGGATTTTAAGCACCAAAGTTCATACGAAGCACACACTTCAAATATAGCAAATGTTTCTACGAAGAACGTAACCGTCATTACGTCAAACCGCTGTAATGAGTTGGCCCTTTTCTGCCTGATTTGCATTATAAAAGTCTTGCGATGTCTCTCCTGTAACTTGCCGGTGTCTGATTTATTTTTGATTTGAAGATACGGTTAAAAGATGATTCTGATTGATAGCCGACTTGATTGGCAACTTCTATAATATTTTCTTTACTTGTCTCTAATATTTGTTTTGCTTTTAAAATCCTCCAATTAGTAAGATAGTTCAAAGGAGTTTCGCCAACAAGTTCTTTAAACCTATTGCAAAAAAGTGTCCTTGACATGCCTGCATTTTTCGATAATAATTCCAAAGTCCAGTCTTTCTCCGGTGCATCGTGTATCAGCTTTAAGGCCTTACTTATTCTTTCATCTTTTAATGCAGATAAAAAGCCGCCAATATTTTTAGTTTGTTCCACGTAAGCTCTGATGGTATGTATAAATAATACTTCAGATAAACGGCCAACTAAAATTTTACTGCCCATTTTTTCATTGCTTGTTTCTTCAATGATTAAATCGGTCGTTTGTTCCAGCCATATCATTTCTTTTATTTGCAAACCTTTTATGTGTATTAGGTTGGGCAAACTTTTTATAAATGGATGAACGCATTTCGTGTCGAATTCAAAGTGACCGCTAATCATAACATTGTTCTCTTGCTCTCCGCTAAATAAATGCTTTCCATGTTGGATTGACTTTGCAAATTCCATTGCAGAAACTTTTTTGCAATTGGCTTTGTCAGCAATCCAATGAGATGAACTATGGGGGAATAAAATTAAATCACCTTCATTGAGTTCAGGAATGTCATCATTATCCAATTTGATAAAACATTTGCCTTTTAAAACCATTCTGAAAAGAGCGAATTCACCCTTTGGAATGGCTATTCCCCAAGGCGTGGCAAAGCCCAACTTTTGATAGATTACTCCCTTTAATTTTATCAATTCTAATATTTTGCTCAATGCGTCCATTCTGAAATTTGTATGATTGGACAAATTTAATGTTATTTGATACTATAAGTATAAAAGCTAAACTAATTTTGTGGTGTATCAAAAATGTCTTTTGGTATTTAAAAATACAAGAAATGAAATTAAGAGAAAAAATTTCCAATTTTTTGGAAGAAGGCGCAAAGCAAGCCCCACCAGAAATGCTACAAAAAGTAATGGGTGAAATTCAAAGACTTGCTGAAACAGGAATAGCTCAAACAGCACTAAAAGTAGGCGATAAAATTCCAGAGATAAACTTGCCTGATAGCGATGGTAATGTGGTTTCTATTTCGACATTACTTGAGAAAGGAAATGTAATTATTAGTTTTTCAAGAGGCACCTCATGTCCGTTTTGTAGTTTGGAATATAAGGCGTTGCAAGAGAAGTTGCCTGAAATTAATCAAGGTAAAGGGACAATAATTGGAATATCGCCACAATTGCCTGAAACTGCAAAAGAAATTCTTAAAAAAAATGGTATAGATTTTCCGATACTATTTGATAAAGGAAATGTAGTTGCCGGCCGGTTCGGTTTGGTTTGGACTCTTTCAGAAGAATACCGACCAATTAATAAAGCTTTTGGTTTTGATACAGTAACTTCGAATGGTGATGAAAGTTATGAATTGCCGATTCCTGCAACTTATGTTGTAAACCAACAAGGCGAAATCATTTATGCTTTTGTAAACCCAAGTTGGTTGGAAAGAGCAAACCCTGAAGACTATATTACATTTCTAAACAATTAATCTTTAAATAAAAAATATTATGAAATATATACTAATTGTAATAAGCTATTTACCACTCATTCAAATGTTGAGTGGTTTTATGAAAGTGATAAAAGCAAAACCAGTGATGGAAAACATGGCAAAACTCCAAACAGGTGACTTGGTTAAAAATAATTTACGTTTGTTCGGCATCGCGGAAATAACATGTGTTGCTTTGTTTTTTATACCTGTTACAATGCATATTGGCTTTTTCCTTTTTTATGCAGCTGGCTAGGTGCTGCGCTAATGATACATTTGGTTTCTAATGATAAACCAATCCCAGTTGTATTTCTGATCCTTGTTTGGGTGTCAGCTTACCTCAGAGATCCGTCTTTATTTGCGTTTTGAAAAAATAAGATAGTCGGATGAAGGTAAAATTTTGTTCGACTTTTTTTTTGAGGTTAGGGTGTCCAAGGGTAACGCATACCGCCCAGGTATTTATGATAGAAGGGGCTTAGGGGCAGAATGTATCAGCACGAGACACCTATTCAGATATGCAAAACTGATTGGGAGGCCTGATTTATAGTGCAATGTATTTTTTGTAAATAAAATGCTAAAGTTGCAATTAATAATTTACATGAAATAAATATAACAAATGGAACGCTTTAAATAATTGGCCTTAGCTGAAGCTAAAGCCAATGAGGATTAATCATTTATATGTTTTAATACATCAAGGATATCAGAAGGTTCTGCCCGTCGAGTAAAATTTTCTGAGGAAAAAGCATATTTAACTTTATGATCTTTGCCAATAACAAAAGTGGAAGGGATGGGAAGTAGTACTTCCTCATTTTCGTAGTGATTTTCTAAGTCTAAACCGAATTTTTTAAAAGTATGTACAAGATATTCAGGAACAATAAATATAATTCCATATTTTTTGGCCACTTCATTTTTATAATCGCTCAAAACAGGAAACTTCAAATTATGTTTCTCAACTGACAAAATGCTTTTATCTGGTTTTTCCGCACTTATGGCTACTAATGTTGCATTCAACTTTTCAAAATCTTGAATGTTCTTTTGCAAAGATGCCAATTGTAAATTGCAAAATGGACACCAGCTCCCTCTATAAAAATTAAGCACCACCGGCCCATTCACCAAAAGAGATTTTAATGATACCTTTTTCCCAAAAGCATCTAAAAGTTCAAAGTTTTCAACAGTATCCCCAATTTTTAGTGCACTTTGGCGAATTTTTTTATCAATGAGATCATTCACCATCGCGTCATTAGCGTTTTTCAATTCTTCGGGCAAACTTTCGTTCATTATTTTTTCCTGAGACTTGAGTTCCTCATTTAAGGAAATAACTTTTGTTTCTTCCATGTTTATTTAAACTTAGTATTATAAAATTATATTATTTTGTAGAGCAATATCACTATTTTGCAAACAAGCCGTCCATTTTTAAAGTTCGACGTTAAGATATTCATATAATGGTTATATGAAGTTAAATGACGATTCATGTTAACCAATCGACAATTGACTTTTTAAAGCATTTACAAATGACTTCTTAAAATAAATTACTAGATCCTAATATTTAAATTTGGCAATGTCAATTAACATATTTAGTCACTCGGCACAGCGGAGCGACTGATGGAGGAACGACTAATTAATAATGTTTTATTAGATTCTGTACTGGTCAATAACCTTTCTTTGTAAAAATATTTAAAAGTATTATCCTTAAGCATTCAAAATACTGTGCTTTCCGCAATTTCTTTAAAATTGTCAATATCTTTTTGTACGCTGTCTAATTTATTTTTTAATGAAATTATAGCGATTTTCCCTAATGGCAGTCGCAATGGAGGCTCTTCAAGGTTGGTAATATTAATTATCGCTTGTGCAGCTTTTGCAGGGTCACCCTCTTGGTTCCCATCTACTTGTTTCATCCTTTCCCTAAAGGACCCTGCAGTAGGGTTATAATCTTCAATAATATTTTTTGTTTGTTTAAAAGAACTGCCGGCGAATTTGGTCCTAAAAGGGCCAGGTTCTACAATTGTTAATTTTATGCCAAGCGGTGCCACTTCAATTGCTAAGGCTTCACTAAAACCTTCGAGGGCAAATTTGCTTGCATTGTAAATCCCGAAGCCTGGAAATGCTTTGAAACCTCCGTGCGATGAAATTTGGATGATATGCCCTCTTTTTTGCCGCCTGAATAAGGGTAAAAATGTTTGGGTAACTTGTAATGCACCAAAGAAGTTGGCTTCAAAAATTTCCCTCGTCTCTTCCAGGCTTGTTTCTTCAATAGCACCTGCCAAACCAAAGCCGGCGTTGTTTACAAGTACGTCTACCTTTCCGAATTTTTCGGTAATTAACTTAAATGCCCTTTCAATTTCGTCTGGCTTTGTAATATCTAAAATTAAGGCAATTGCTTTTTCCTTTTGCAAATTATTAAAAGCATCTGCCTCGGCCTGATTGCGAAATGTACCGATTACAAAATCGCCATTTTCAATTACAGCTTGAGCAAGTGCTTTGCCCAATCCGCTTGAAATACCTGTGATAAACCAAATTTTTTGTTCCATGTTTTTTTAATTAAGTTTTTTCCAAAAAACTATTTTATCCTCTCCCTCTTTCCAAAAGTCTTTTATGACTGCCGAAGTCAAATAGTTAAGTTGCAAATAGAATTTTCTTGTTAAATAGAAATGTTCGTCACTTGAAGTTTCTACTATTAAAAGCCTCTTGTTATTTTGCCTTAATAAGTTTTCGATAAAATTCATCATACAATGGCCAACGCCTTTTCCCTGCAATTTTTTATGTACCGCTATTGCTAATAAATTATATGTACCTTCAGTAAACTTTTCAGGTACGCAATAACCTAATGACACAGGTTTATCATTTTCGGTAGAGGTAAACCAAATTTCTTCTGTATCAGGGTTAGTGAAATAGTCTGCTATCATGTCATCAAGATATTCTGAAGGAAATAATTCACTTGAATCCAGAATTTCTTTTAAATAAATAACATCTTCTGGCACAACTTTTCTGGTGGTAATATTCATTACTATTAGTGGTATTACTATCGTTTTGTTAATATGGTTAAATTAAAAAGCCCATTCAAAAAATATTTTTCCATTATGGGCTTTTTAAAAAAAGATGTATTTTTTTAAAAATTAAAGTTGTCCCATACCACCATCTAATACAATTTCGCCCCCCAACATATAGGAAGAGTCATCACTCGCTAAATATAAAAACCCTTTGGCCATTTCATCAACAGTCCCTAACCTTTTTAAAGGGACACCACTTGCCATATATTCCTTCATGCCATCTATAGTCTCTTGCGGGGCACCAGACCGCCCGAAGATAGGGGTTTCAATTGGGCCCGGTGAAAGAATATTTACCCTGATTCTTCTTTCCAGCAAATCAGCCGAAAAACCCCTTGCAAGGGAACGAACAGCTGCTTTAGTGGCAGAATATACTGAGGCAGTCGCCATTCCGGTTTCATTTACTACTGAAGAAGTAATTACCACCGAAGCACCATCATTAAGATACGGCAATGCTTTTTGTACAGAAAAAAATGCGCCTTTAAAATTAACATTGGAAAGTTCATCAAATAGTTCCTCCGTAAAATCTGCCAGTGGCACACCTGCGAATACACCCGCATTAACAATTAGTACGTCAAATTTGCCATGCTTTTCAGCAATTTCTTTATAGGCAGCATCAATACTTTTTAAATCAAGTACATCTGCTTTTACTCCTATGGCATTGTTCCCAAGAGTAGCAACTGCTTCGTTTATAGTAGCTACGTTCCGCCCTGTGATGGCTACTTTTGCCCCTTCTTTTGCAAAAAGTTGGGCTGTGGCCAATCCAATCCCGCTATTACCACCTGTGATAACGGTTACCTTGTTTTCTAATTTGTTGCTCATTGTGTTAAATTTATTATCGTTGTTGACAATACAAAAGTGCAAGTTCTTAGAAATGATAAAAATGAAGTAGTTTAGGAAATTTGCTTGATGTAGTTCAACTTTTTTTATTCCTTATCCTTGATAGAAATTCTGTCGTCATCCCTAAATAAGATGCCAGGGCGTATTGTGGGACCCTCTTTACTATTTGAGGGTATTGACTCATAAAGTTTTCATAGCGTTTTTCAGCTGTCAGTGTAAGGTTTGAAACAATTCTTCTTTGTTGAAACGCGAGCCCCCGCTCGGCAATAGATCTAAAAAAAGTTTCAAACTTATGATTTGATTTTTTTAAATCTTGTTCCTTATCATAATCCAACTGTAAGATAATGCTATCTTCTAAAGATACTACAAACATAGTGGCAGGTTGTTGGAATATATAACTATTATAATCTGTTATCCACCAGTCTTCGATTGCAAAATTAATAGTATGCTCATGGCCCTCCTCATCTACAACATAGGCTCTAAAGGCCCCTTTCGCAATATAATTTCGATGTTTGGAAGTAAAATTGGGCTGGACTATGAATTGGCGTTTTTTTACCCTTACTTCCTTGAAGCAAGAAATAAATTGTTTTGTTTCTAAGTCCGTAAGCCCTACAAACCTGTTGATATATTCCCCTATTTTATTTTCATCATTCATTAATCATAAGTTTTATTTTTAATAATAGGTTTTTAAACGATAGTAAGTTTTTGCAATGTGGTTAAAAATTTATAATATTATTTTGCCAATGCATACCATAAAGGTTCTGCTTATCATCACATTAATACCCAAAAGTCATTACAAAGTAATATAATGAATTAATACCTGATGATATTTGAAATGCTTTCTCATTGAAATGATATTTAATACTTTTTATTTAGCATTTCGGAAAGGCATCATGGTTAAAATTTGAATTAAATCTGAATAGTTCCACTAATTTTATGTTAAATAATGTAGCATGTTTCCACCTTGTTTGGTTTTACTACAAAGAGTGCGGTTGGGTTTTTTAAAATATAATTATAATGAA
This sequence comes from Spirosomataceae bacterium, assembly GCA_965248855.1. GTDB lineage: Bacteria > Bacteroidota > Bacteroidia > Cytophagales > 172606-1 > CBDFKQ01. The sequence goes on from CBDFKQ010000014.1 coordinate 106,939, forward strand.
TATCAACGAAATACTTTCTATAGTCATTATTTTGGCGGCTTTATTTGCTTACATTAATCACCGTTTTATTAAATGGCCACCAACTATAGGCATAATGGCCCTGTCACTTATTTCCTCCTTATTTTTGGTTATACTGGGCAATTCTAAGTCCCTTCTTTCAGAAAAAGCCATTGAATTAGCCAATTCGGTCGATTTTCAAAATGTATTGATGAATTTTATGCTGAGCTTTATGTTGTTCGCAGGTGCAATACATATTGATGCCGAAAAATTAAAAAAAGAAAGATGGCCTGTTTTATTGTTGGCTACCATAGGAATTCTTCTTTCTACATTTTTGGTTGGTGGAATGACCTGGTATCTTTTCATACTTTTTCAGATGCCGGTGCCCTTTATTTATTGCCTTCTATTCGGTTCTCTAATATCTCCAACAGATCCTATAGCCGTAATGGGTATTTTGAAACAAGCCGGTATTCCCTCTTCACTTGAAGTCAAAATTTCGGGTGAATCTTTATTTAACGATGGAGTAGCAGTTGTCATTTTTATAAGTATTGCAGAAATCGCAGGGTCGGTTTCAGGCGATTTTTCAATTGTGGAAACAGGCAAACTTTTTTTACAAGAAACTTTAGGAGGGCTGATTTTTGGTGGAATTCTCGGGTATATTGGTTTTTATGCCCTACGTTCAATAGATGATTATAAGGTAGAAGTTTTGATTACAATTGCTATTGTAATGGGTGGATATACCATCGCTTCGTACTTACATGTATCAGGCCCATTGGCAATGGTGGTAGCAGGGATTATAACGGGCAATAAAGTAAAGGATGAGGTAATGTCTGATAAGAGCATTGATTATCTTGATAAATTCTGGCATTTAATAGATGAGATCCTTAATGCCGTATTGTTTTTATTTATAGGGCTGGAAATCTTAATTATTAAAATAAACACCACAGTATTAATCATCGGAGGGATAGCTGTTATATTAGTAATATTGGCCAGGTGGATCTCCGTAGCTATACCTATTTTCCTATTAAGGTATAAGATCAGGTTTGAAAAACATGCTATCATCATACTTACATGGGGAGGCTTGAGGGGTGGAATATCCGTTGCACTTGCACTTTCGCTAAATAAAAACATGTACCGCGATGAATTTGTGCTGATTACCTATATAATTGTTATTTTTTCAATCATTGTACAAGGGCTGACCATTGGAAAATTGGCTAAAAAACTGCAGGCAGAATGAATAAAATAATTCAAGGTTTTTATGAATTATTTACACAGTTATTTTTCAGGTTGATAAAGCTCAGGGGTTTTTAAATTTAAAATCTCCAGGCTATATTTTTATTTACAATATTGTCAGTTATTATACACTACAGCTAAGTTTATCTAATTAATTTACAGCGTTTTTAAGTATGGAAGCAAATTTATGAAGCAAGTTTTATTAATTGAAGATGATAAAAATATTGTAGACTTACTCGAAATCCACCTCAGGAATATGCCCTGTAATTTCGTAAAATCTTATACAGGTTAGGATGGATTAGAAGTCTTGGCAGAAAAAAAATTTGATTTAATTGTACTCGACCCCATGTTGCCTGGGTAATTTAATTGCATTATAAAGCAGCAAGTACCATTGGGATATTAGGCGTATTTATATAAGTTGTCTTATCTTTCTACTAACTTCCATACCCTTCATGCCACTATTAGTGTTGGAATTGTTGCAAAAAATAATAAAAACAATTTTTATTCGTGATAATTCTGTGATAGGTAAAATGTTCCTTTGCTTTTGCAAAAGGAACATTTTTATTTATAAGTGTGCAGGCAAAAAAGTTTGCACAACCAGTAAATTAATAACTATTTCTTTAGATGTACCATTTAAATATGAAAAATATGAAAAAAAATCTCGCCTTGTTTGTCATCTTGATTTCATTTCCCTCTTTTTCACAAACACTTTTTAAAATGAGTGGGGGTCTGGGCAACCGTTGGGACGAAAAACTTAATTCTCAAACTACTGGCAAAGGCTTTAGGCTTTCAGCTGAAGAGTTTTTCACACCAAATTTTAGTTTAGGTATTGGTTTATCCTATTTTTCGTTCAATCCTACCCCACTTGTAAACGTTCGTTTTGCTTCTTACTCCTTGCAAGGCACTTATTATTTTACTAGGGCCAAATTACAACCTTTTCTGGGCTTGGAAGTTGGCTATTGCAACTATTATGATAAAACAACAATTGAATTGATAAGTGGTAAAATAAGTCAACAACGTAATAAAAGTTATGGAAGTATTGCCCCCAAAGCAGGTGTATTATATAATATCACCAAGCAATTAGGAGTGCAATTACAACTGAGCGCCGATTTTATTCCAATCCCGGATATAGCACCAATCGGTTTTTCGTCGGTTAACCTTGGTCTTACTTATAAATTAAACCCGACAAAGCCTTTTTTTAAATGAACTGTTAATGTGTGATACTTCCGTGATAGTTAAAAGCTTATTTTGATTAATCAATATTGATTAATCTTTTAAACCAAACCCAAATAAATGAAAAAGTTAACCAACATCTCGTTTTTTATTCTGGCCACTTTGCTATTGTCTTTCTCTGCCTGTAAAACCACCACTGATACGGTTACACAGTTTACCAGCGGGCCGGTTGGGGCCACTACTAATTTAAAGACAGGTACAATTGCCCGTCAAAATTCCCCGGGTACACCTGATACCAAAGGCACTTTAGCAATAGTTCAGGATTCTCAAAACAATCAGTTCATTAAATTAAATTCAGATTTCGCATCCGGCTTTTCTACGGGTACTGTTGCAGTTTACCTTGCAAAAGATATGACTGAAATTAAAACACAACGGACTGCCTCGGCTTCAAACATCCAAGCTGCAGGTTTTGTGAATAAAAACGGAGAACAATATTTAAAAATTAGTAATGTGAGCGGTTTTGATTATGTAGTTTTTTATTGTGAAACGGCAGAAGTAAACTTCGGTGCAGCACCATTAAAATAATAAAAAAAGGTAAGAAAAATAATTATAATATTTTTCTTACCTTTTTTTAAGAATATGGAGAATAACTGAAATATAACCTATTGCGAACACTGTCATTCTTTTCATGTTTAAAAAGTGACGAACTTCTGACAATATCAAAGTTTGGTGAATTAAAAAAAATAAAAAGACGGGAAGATTTTTATTTTTCGGATTACAAACCTGATAAAATTTATTTTATCATCAAGGGTATGGCCAAAGTGATGGTTAATGAAGATGGAATTGAAAAAATTAAAGAATTAGTCCAAGAAAATGATATTTTTGGATATATGTTTTTTAGAAGATAAAAATATTATAGTGGATAAATTTGTAAGAGTATTGAGCGATGAAATGCTTGTAATATCATTTCCCGCCGATGACTTTGAAAATATTTTAAAAGAAAAACCGGAATTATCCCTTCAATATATTCAAATATCTGTGAAAAACTAAGGATGATGGAAACTCGATATTCAGACCTCGTCCATAAAATTCTAAAACCCGTTTAATAAGTTTTTTAAAAAATTTCGCTGTTCAAAATGGAAAAAATGAATGTAATAAAATAACATCACGCTATTTTTTAACTAAGATAGATATTGCAGGGCTTATTGGTTCTTCCCGGCAAACGGTTACAACATTAATGAACGAATTGGAATCTTACAACCAACTCCATTACACCCGTTCTACTCTCATATTTTACTTAAATACATTATGAAAAATCTATTTTTTATATTCATTATTATATTATTATCAAGTTTTAAGTGCTTTGGACAAAGTTATAAAGAAGGTAATTTATTTGGTTTTACTACAAATGTAGGAAGTGGACAATTTGCAAGTGCCATATCATGGTCCCATTATCACGGGATAGGCAAAAATAAGCGCTTTAAAGTGGGATATGGAATACGGTTGACTAATTTTATTGGCTCTGATCAAAAATATATAACAGCCCCTGCCAAATATACTAGTGGTAAAGAAAGCATAGTTGCCCTTTTTACACAAAATATAAAAGCCAACCTCGATACTGTTATATTCGAGAAAGCACAAATTAACTTTTTGAATGCAGGTATTTATTTATCCTACACTCTTCCATTTTGGAAAGATAAAGTTGATTTGGGTGTAAATATTGATGCCATCGGTTATTCATTCGGGGAAAGCCGTAATGGTTTATTTAACAATACAATCGTTTCGGCCAAGCCTACAGGCTTTAATGCACTGCTTATTAGCGATAGTGATAAAGGTTCGCTAAACTCAGAATGGTTTGTTAGGTATTGGATTAACAAACGTTGGGCAGTAAAAGCAGGCTATGAATTTTTATTTACAGAATATACAACAAACGCAAAAGTCCAACAATTGCCTAATTCTACAGATACCAACGACCGTTTCCGAAATAAGGCATCCATGATAATGCTGGGTATTGAATTTGCCCCGTTTAAAAAATAAAATTTTAATTAAATGATAATTATATGATGCGAAATTTATTTTTCCTTGTATTTTCAATTTTGTGCTTAACTACCACTGCACAAACAAGATGGACTGTAGCCACATCCGATATTACTTTTAAAATTAAAAACGCAGGTTTTAAAGTAGATGGTTCGTTGAAAGGTTTATCAGCTCAAATTTTATTCGATCCTACTAAACTTTCTGAAAGCAGTATATATGCATCAGTAGAAACGAAAACTATAGATACCGGAATAGGGATGAGGGATAAACATATCAAAAAAGAAGAATACTTCGATGTAGAAAAGTACCCTAAAATCACTATTAAATCCGTTAAATTCATCGATAAAGGAAAGAACAATTATATAGGCAGCTTTCAATTAACCATCAAATCCATTACTAAAGCGATTGATATCCCCTTTACTTTTGTAGAAAACGTTAATACAGGCGCTTTCAATGGAAATTTTGAAATTAATAGGCAAGAATATACTGTTGGAGGTAATAGCTGGACAATGTCTGACAATGTGATAGTCAATATTAAAATAAATGCTACTAAAGGTATGGGTTCAAAATAATACTTACTTTCTATGTAAATTTCTTTGTTTGGATAAGGTATAGTAAATGAATAACAATATTTAAAAATTTGCTTGTGTTAATAGCCTAAATGATTTTTTATTTATGAAAATGATTTATCAATAGCGATACCAATGAAGTGATTTCAAGTGGTTTATGACCGTTCTTTATATTTTGGGAACAAATTTCATAAACCACTTTCCAGTGGAAAATCAAGTCGGAGTAAGCATGGGAGATTTTATACGAAGGGTCATAAATGTGCGCAGGCTCTGCACTTACGCCGTTTAATTCAAGGATTTTAATATTCCTTCCTTTATATAAATCACTTATTGACTTTACTTTTATATCAAACCTTCCATAATAAAAGCCATCAATATCGCCTGCAATTTTATTAAAGACCTGATGTAAATGTTCATTTATCAGATGGTTGCCATTTAAGAACATAGTGCCCTTGCAATGATTTCCAATCGGCTCTAAAATTATTTTTTCATCTTTTTCAGGAATAGCCAGAAGATAGTCGCCATATTTTACTTTTAATTTTTTTAGCTGGAACCTGGCCCTGTCATTTTCATGGAGCATATCCAATATATTTGAATTGCCGTCCCCTGTTACTGAGAGAAACTGCTTTAATGTAACTGAGCTTACCCTTCCCTTTTCCTCGTCAGGCAACCTATAATACATGACCCCCATTTCGATTTCATAATCAATAAATTCCTGGATAATGAAATCATTTTTATTTTTAAAAAGATATGATATGAGGGAGGTGGGCGAACTTATTTTTTCAACTTCGTTCCCCCTTTCACCAATATTGGGCTTTATTATTATTGGGAATAAAATTTTTTCAACATTAATATTTTTCAGAACGTCCTCAATGGTTGCCCCGGCTTCAAAAAAAAATGTTTTTGGTTTATAATTATCAGCTATTTTATCAAGGATACCTATTTTAGATTCTCCGAAAAAGCCGCCAGACTCTATAGATGGGTTAGCGGCTGTAAAATAAGTAAGCGAACGTGATTTAAACGCCAGATAAAGCCAGTATGGAATGAGTGGGAGATAAAAAAACCACCAAGACCAATATTCATAATTTAATATCTTTAAAATAAATAAAGGTATTTTGAATTTAACTGACATTTTTTATAGGGTTCAATTGCCTTTCGTTCTGAAAAACTTTAGTTTGGTTTTGAAGCAGGTCTTCATAGATCATCTCTATATTATCATCTTTATTGGTTACACAGGTTATACTAATGGTCTTTACCCCACCTCTGCTCATTAGTATATTATTGCATTTATCACCATCCCCACCAAAATGATGAAATTGTAAAATGTTTTCAATATCCGGTTTGGGGTTATCTGAAAGCCATTTTTCAAACCATTTCTCCCGTTGTACAATTGTTTCTTTTGAATAAAGGGTAGCTGATGACCATATATTACATGAAAATGGGCTTTTTGTGCTTATAAATAATTCCCCTTTTTCATCAAAGCGGATTTCTTTAAGTTCTATTATGTCCTGATGTTTTAAAATAATCAAAGTAAATGGCTCTATCCCTGAAAAATCATACTCATCGGTAAACCTTTTTATATCTCCATAATTAAAAAAATCTAATAACATCAAGCCCCTGCTCTTCTTATAAGGTGGGGAATGATGATGAAATTCGAAAGCACCGTTTAGCAGGCATAATGTATAGCCGTTATCAGAAGTAGCAATCCATGTACCATTGGCCTGGCTATCCTTTGGATAAATAATTTTGATACCGTTATGGAAATATTGATCAGGCGAAAAGGCTACTTTTCTACCGGGGCTTTCATCTCTATTTGACGTGAGGATGAATTTGTGCTGATCGAGGGGCAAAAAAGTAACTGTACACACTTTATGTTCTTAATAAATGGAAACTTCCCTATTAGTTTTTTTTTTAAACTTTAAAGTTGAATTGGCAATACCAAAACCCTCCAGTAAGACAATTTCTGGAAAATAATTCAGGACTCCGATTTTAATAATTGCTAAATGATGTATGGAATGCTCAATATTGTAGGCAAGTTCGCGATAAAAATTAGTGGCAACTAAGATGGACTCATCACTATTTGAAGGAAAAATCTTCAAAAACAACTCCCTATCAGAAGTGTATAAGGTAAGTTTTAAATTAATTTCTTTGATTAGAGAAATTGCAACATCTTTATCATTCTCTAGACTAAAATTTCTTTCCCTTTCATCATAATTTATTGTACCAGCCTTAATACCGATGATTAAGCAGGTATAAAACTCGAGAATATGTCTTACATGTGCACCAATAGAGCTACTTGAAAGTATTTTCAATGGTTTATTATACTGATCGTGACTGAGGGAACGTAATAATTCGGATAGAGGTGTTAAAGTGTTTATAGAATCTAGTTGCAAAATCATATATCATCATTTTTAAATTTAAGAAGCCCCAGATATCATTCATAACCAAGTTTAGAAACAGCTGATAGATTATTAATCAGTACCCATCTGTTAATAATTATATTATTATAAGTTATTTAAAATATCAGCTACCGATGCCCTTTTTCTATAATCTGGATTGAAATATGAATATTTAATATTTCCAGATTTATCAATAATATATACTGCCGGCACAGGAAGAGTAGAGCCGTTTTCTCCATTATTTTCATTAAGGTTAATACCATACTCTTTTAGTTTTTGCAGTGTTTCTGTATTCACCTGATAATTCACTTTGTATGCCTTCATTATTTCATTATTTTTATCATGAATTATAGGAAAAGCTACTTTGGTTTTTTGCAATGTCTTCTCTATATTTTTATCTATTTCCGGGGTAATTGCTATAACCGAAGCACCTTTAGCTGTGATCATCTTTAGAGAATCCTGGAGGTTGCTCAATTGTTTGTTACAATACGGGCACCAAAAACCCCTGTAAAAAATAACTACAACTTCACCTTTTGCAAGCATGGCCTTCAACTCTATTTTTTTTCCCTTTGTATCTTTGGTATTTATTTCCGGTGCTTTATCACCCTTTTTCAAACCTTCCGGGTCACTGTCTGTTATAAATGCAACAGAAGTGATGAAAATTAATATTACTGCAACTTTTAAAAATAATTTTTTCATGTTTTTAATTTTTGTTTGGGTTTAAAATACCTGTTGAATAAATAAAATTGAATAGTCGGTCTTTATTAAAAAATAAAATTATTATGCAACTTATCATAACAATTAATGCATAAGCAAATAATTGGCCTCCGTCGTTCATAACTACCAAGCCTAACTTGGTAAGGTGAAAAAACAAAGCACCGGCCATAAGCCCGATACCTAGTGAAGCCCCAAGCCAATTGTATTTTGGAATTAGTAATAATATTGCTGTAACAAATTCTAAAACGCCTATCCCTATTCTCCCCCAAGGTTCCATGCCTACTGCAGTGAAAATGTAAACAGACTCTTTGGAAGCAGAAAATTTAAAATACAAGGTTTGTAACAGAATTAAGGCCGATATAATCCTTAATGCCCATAAGAAAATGTTTTTAGCTATTAACATATGTTTGGTTTGAAGTTAATGTTTAATTTTCATAAAATTTGAATAACGCGGTAGTAATTTAGTTAAATAAAAAAAAATTTTTATTTAACTATTTTTACCCAGTTGGCATCTGCTTTCTTTTTAAGATTGGGCTCATCTTTGTTCCACTTATCGAGAGTATTATTGAAAAATTTATTGTAGAAAACGTATAATTTCCCATCCTTAATTTTATAAGTGAGTGGATCGAAATCTACTTTTTCCCCCCTATCGCCCATAGCATATGCACACCAACCACCATAAGCAGGTTCATATTTTGCAGGTGATTTTTTGAAAGTTTCCGCATTTTGTTCATTAACAAACTGATAATTTACCTCTTCATAAACCACTGTAAATTTTTTATTTCCTTTGATGGGCTTCCCCAAAAAATAACTTAACGCATCGTAACCATGCAACGCTACACCATTATCAATATTAAACTCTTTTTTCCTTATCCTAGGGTCAGTTTGTGAATTTGCCCACATGGATACAAATATTAAAAAATATAATAAATGTCTCATTTCAGTTTTATAACAAATCTAAGTTATTGATAGGGGTAGGAATGTCGGATAAATGACAAATAGGAAAATTTATTTGAAATTATTTACATCGTGGATCGTAAAAGACGTGCGGGAATAGCTGATTATTTTGCTTTCAGTCATCTCGTGTATCAAGGTTGTCACTGTTTGCCTAGAGGCACCAATAAGACAGGCAATATCTTGCTGTGTGAGAAAGTGTGGGGTAATTATATTTTCCTGTTCTTTCTTTCCATTTTGTTTTGCATAATCTTTTAAAAATTCAATTAATCTGGTCCTCACATCTTTAAAAACCAGATTGCTAAATCTATTTTCCATGGCCTTAAGCTTATCGCCCATTTGTTTGGTATATTTAATGGCCAGTAAAGGGTTTTTTTTCAAAACTTTTTCAAAGTCTTCTATTTTAAATGAGCAAACTGATACCTCAGGGCTGGCGGCACGGGCATATTCATTATCATTTTTGACATTGAATTTATTTAATGTGAGTTCGCCAAAAAGATCACCTTGTTGTAATACCACCTTTGTTACCTCATTACCTTCTTCATCAATAATAATTAATTTAATTGTTCCTTTTTTAAGGGTGTAAATCCTTTTTTCAACATCAGAAAAGTCAACAATTTCGTTTTTCTTGGCTTGTTTAAAATTTGTGATCATACATAACTCGCTGATCTCTTCACCTGTCAGTTGCGAAAAAAGTTGATGATTACGCAGGTACCAATATTTTACATCCTTTTCCATTATTTATTACCTATTTTAAAAAATAAAATCTAATTATAGAAAGAACCTATTGAAAACAATTATGGATATTTTTATCACTGCCAGTAAAATAAAAAACCATCCCGTAAGCTTATGAATGCTAAAACTTTTGAGCAAAATGTAAATTTTTTCTTTATACCGATGCGATAGTGATGCAAGTGTATATAATAATACGAATGATCCAAAAGAAGTGCCGGTTACAAAAGCTAGTCTCTCTGCAAAACTTTTGATCATTAACCAATTAGTATCAAGATAGATAAAAATTCCAAACCAGAAGATTAGTAACTGTGGGTTAAGCAATGCCAATATAAAGCCGGTAAAAAAATCTTTGCCACCTCCCTTGTAACCGACTTGTTTAAAATCTGACCGGGGCATCTTATAAATGTTTTGCAAGCCTAAAATCAAAAAAGCAACTATGGTAAGCCATTCTATAGATTGCAAAAAAAATATATTTTTTTCTATAGCCACCCCACAATATATAGCTATTGTCGAATAGATCATTTCAGGGAGGGAGCCCCCAACCGCCAGCCGTACAGCGGCGCTTTTACTTTTTAAAATAGTAGTTTTGATCACCATCACGTTGACAGAGCCTGCCTGTAACGACCCCACAAAACTTATGGTGGATACTATAAAAAAAATAAAAAGTTCCAAAAAAAAGTTATTTAAATATGGATTATTTTACTTAATTAAATCATAAAGGCCGGTAAATGGTTTTAAAAGATGGTATAGGAGCATATTTATTGGCAATTGCACTATATATCCTAATACTATGACCATTAATGATTTAAATGTTTTCAAATATACGTCCCCATCAAATATTTGGATGTATACCCATATATTATATATTAATGAAATAAAAAAATAGGCCGGCATGATGTAACTAAATTGTAAAGAAGGAAAAAAATAAATCAAGGGGATAAGTAAAAACAGAAAGGCCATTTGCTGTGCAGCAATGTAGGTATTTATAACAAACATTTCGGCAAAATTATATTTTGGCCCTGACCAGAAAATCCTACATGCAAAAGCAAATATGGGGATAGCAATTAAATTGACAAGCTCGGGGTACTTCTCGGCAAATATAAAAAATGAAATGATAAACTTTCTGTTGAAATCTAATATCGTAAAGCTATGAGCTATGTTGCTATAAGAATTTTGATAAAAATGGTACCTGGAGTTGAAGATGACAATAAAAGTACCGGTGAACAAAAGATATTCAAAAGAGCCATACAGAAATCTCCTGAAGCCCGCTATCACTTTTTTTATGGCAATTCCCGGTCTTAAGGTAAGTTCAATAAATGTAAAAACGATTGCTTTTCTAGAAATCAGGGTAATATTTTGCCAAACATCAACCATCATGGAACGATTGGTAAGCCTTTGATCCGTTCGTTCTTCCCTTAACCTATTTATTTTTTCAATTAAATCTTTATTCATTAAGAACCAAGTAAAGATTAATTTCATAATAATAAAAATAATTAAGCAATAGTGCCAGTCGTGAAAAATTAATTGCAGCTATTCTATTTAAAAATTTAGAAAAACTTATAAATTCAAATAACCTACTTAAGTCATTGTTTTTTGAGTTATTTGATTTAAAAAAAATAATTCAAAATAATAATTGAAATATTGAAAATGCTTTTTCTAATTCTCAATATCGAATTAGCAACAAAACTTTTTGAGTCCAACTAGCCACTTCAAACAATGTTTACTATAAGTGCCTCGTGATGTTGGAATTAACTAACAGGCAGTTTTACACTTAATTTCCTTTCTTGTCAAAAGCCCAACTTCCACCTACCATTCAAAATAATTTAAAGAAAAATTGTCCATCAAATAGCGCTAATCATCCATTTTAAAGACGTGTATGTCGCAGCATCTTTGTATCGTCAATGATGACATAACAACTAAAAAAATCACAAAATGACAAATTTTGAAGTTCCAGGTAGACAAGAAGTCTCTTCAAATAACCAGGAGAATTTTGATGCTCTTAAAAAAGGCCTAGGTATGGTACCAAACCTCTACGCAGTTATGGCCTTATCAGAAAATGCCTTAAGCAGCTACCTTGCTTTCCAGGGTGCAAAAACTACTTTCTCCAATAAAGAAAAACAAGCAGTTAATTTGGTAGTAAGCCGGGTAAATGAATGTCTTTATTGCGAGGCTGCACATACTTTGTTGGGCACAATGAATGGCTTGACCGAGGAGCAGACAATTGAAATCAGAAAAGGAACTGCTCGTTTTAATGATAAATTAAATACTTTAGTTGTTCTTGCTAAAGAAATCACTCTAAAAAAAGGATTTGTATCAACTGGACCGCTTGAAGCATTCTTAGATGCAGGATATACAAAAGGACAGGTTATAGAGTTAGTAATGCTAATTGCAGAAAAAACTGCTATGAACTATTTACACGGGATCACTAAAGTGGAAATTGATTTCCCATTAGCCAAAGTGATTTAATTTTTAAAACAAAATGAGAAGATGGCTTATTAAATTACATCTTCTCATTTAATAAAAAACAATAAAATGGAAATTAAAAGATTGCCCGTTCCACCATTTACAATGGAAACTGCTTTGCAAAAAGTGCAGGCAGCAGAAGATGCCTGGAATACAAAAGATCCGGAGAAGGTTTGTATGGCCTATACAATTGACACCGAATGGAGAAACCGGACTGAATTTATAAATGGCAGGGAGGAAGTAAAAGAATTTCTTAAACGTAAATGGGAAAAGGAACTTGACTATAAACTTAAAAAAGAATTGTGGGGATTTCGTGAAAACAGAATGGCAGTGCGTTTCGAATATGAATGGCATGACCATACAGGGCAATGGTTTCGCAGCTATGGCAACGAGCTTTGGGAATTTGACGAAAATGGATATATGCAAAAGCGGTTTGCAAGCATAAATGATTTGCCTATTAATAATATTGACCGCATATTAAAATAATACCTTCATAAATATGACATTGCAAACGGTTTTTACTTTGGTAAACCCTCAAAATGGAAATTTGGCATTCAAGCTATTTTCGTTTGAAGACGGCAGCTATTTTGACCATATCCAACGCAACAATTATTATTCTCTCATCTGGCTTACACGTGGCAGTGGAAGAGTAAAAGCAGATTTTTCGGAGTATAGTTTTCAAGAAAATAGTTTGTTTGCTTTTTCACCTTTCCAACCATTTATGTTTTCAACAGATGAAGCATTAAATGGAATTGCTATACAATTTCATCCGGACTTTTTTTGTATTCATAAACATCAGGCAGAAGTTGCCTGCAATGGTGTATTATTCAATAATATATACCAACAACCATTTATAACCCTTAACGAAAACTCAATATCAACCCTTAAAATGTTGATAGACCAAATCAAAACCGAAATGCAAAACCCTGCATTGGCCCAATACGAGTTATTGATTTCATACTTAAAAATATGTTTGATAACTGCCTCACGATTAAAAACCGAGCAAGAGCCAAAAGCGCTTGAAGCTGTATCAGGTCTTAAAGAACCCTTCTTACTTCAAAATTTAAAAGACGCCATCGAAAAAGATTTTAAAACCAAGCATTCGGCAAGCGACTATGCACAGAGCCTAAATGTATCAACAAGTGCCTTGGCAAAAATTACCAAAGCACATTTTAATAAAACCCTAACCAATTTAATTACTGAAAGAATTATTATTGAAGCCAAACGGGAACTTTATCTTACCAACAAAGCCATTAAAGAAATTGCATTTGATTTAGGCTATCAGGACGAATATTATTTTAGTCGTTTCTTTAAAACAAATGCCGACTTATCCCCACAAATGTACCGTGATACTGTTGGTTTTGGACGAGGCGTTTAACAGGCATTTACCATTCAATTTTTGAAGCACTCTAAAAGAAATCGAACTTCCAAAGCCATTACACTTGTTTCCAAAAACAGCATTTTCGATTTCTATGTTTGAGAAGACAAAAAAGCTAAGCCATAGAAGGGATATGCTGGGCAAGTGGCTGAGGGAGTTCATTATATGGTAAAATAAAACGGACGTTTTTACCATACTCATTTTTTAAAAATGAGACTTTTAAAAGCCCCTCCTATTCTTTTTTAATTACTGCCAAGTTAACGAAACTGGTAAATGAAATCTGTGTAAAATGTCATCCGTTTTAATTAACACTATAGATGTGAAAAATCGAAAACGACATGATCCAATACCAAGACCAAATTTAGATTTTCAACTTTGCAGTTAATTTAAATATTCCTGATAGGAATAATTATCTTCCGGCTTTTTCGTTAGAATTTTAATCATAAGATAAGTTTAAAACTTTTTTTTATAATTCATTTTCCGTACAATTACAAAAATATTAATATTAAATTACCGTTCTGATTTAATACTAATCTATTAAATGGTAACACTTTAATAAGTATATGTTCTTGTTAAAGTTACTATTTCTCTTATCCGTGTCTCTTTTAATTTTTTTATAGGCGCTGACCATGTTATTTTAAACAAAAATCCATAGTCAGGGCTCCATTTATTTTTTTTCTAATTTTAATTCAAGAGCCATGTTTAACAACAAAGAATCAAAAAAAGAACAAACAGAAGTCGCAGCCAGCGACACAACACACATCGCAAAAGGCACAGTTTTAACCGGAGATGTGGAAACGGGTGGCAACATACGTATTGAAGGGAAAGTGGTAGGTAATGTAATCTGTAAATCAAAAGTTGTGTTAGGAGGCGGAACTTCAGTTATTGAAGGAAACATCCTTTCACAAAACGCCGAAATATACGGAGAGGTAAAGGGTAAAGTTGAAATATCGGAGTTGCTAACTTTGCGGGCAACTGCAGTTATTCAGGGAGATATTATTACAAATAAGTTACTTGTTGAATCAGGTGCAGTTTTTAATGGTTCCTGTAAAATGGGAGTGACGGGTAAAGAAATTAAATTAAATGAAGGCCAAAATGGAAAAGCCACAAAAGCCGTCTTCCAATAATATTTTAAAATATTCCGGTTTAGGTTTTCAAATGTTTGCCATGATTGGAATAGCAACATGGTTAGGAATTACATTAGATAAAAAGCTGGGAATGATAAAATTCCCGGCTTTTACTCTGTCGCTTGTACTAATTGCAGTGATAGGATCTTTTATAAGTTTAATTAGAAGTGTGAAAAAAAATGATTAAGGAAATAATTACCGTTAAACAAACAGAATTTAATAAAATTTTTAACCTTTTTAATCTAAATAACCCAACCATTCAAAAGGAGAGTATTTATCACCGATACAGAAATCTAATAGTTTAGGAATATTAGTTTCCAAATTATCACTGTTACTCATCAAAATAAGAGCAATTCCTTTGTCGGGATAAGCCACAAAATAATTTTGCCAGCCATCATCATGGCCGGTATGAAAAAAGGCTTTTCCAAATGGCGATTGAAACAAACCGATTCCCAAACCCCAACTTAATTGCATTGCATAGTATTTATCGGTAATGCTATCTCTCTTCGGTCCAAAACCGCGTTCAGATTTGATTGCTATTTGTTGGTTAAGCATTCCCTTAAACAAGTCTCTCTTTAATCCTTTTTGTTTCATTAATGTGATTAGGAATTTGGAATAATCAGAAGCATTGGTGGTCATTGAACCTGCACCGCGCGGCTGCGTTCTTTTATTAAATTCAATAGGATTTCCATTTTTATCATGACCGGAAGCAACATCATTCGCAAATTTATATTCCCATACATAACTGGTATTATTCATTTTTAAAGATTGAAAAGCATATTTTTCGGCGATTTTATTCAAAGGCATATTCATAATTTCTTCCATTACAAAACCTAATAAATTCATTCCTTCATTTGAATAATAAAATTTTGTTCCCGGGTCTGCAAGTAAGAAAAGTTTATTATTATAGAGTGAACGGATGATGGGCAGACCTGAAGAATGGCTTAAAAGCATTCGTGAGGTTATCTTTTTAAAACGAACCTCGTTAGAGAGTTCTTTCCATTTAGGATACTCGCCAATAGGTTGTTTTAAATATTTATAAATGGGGGTATCAAGTTTTATCCTGCCTTCCCGGGCCATTTTTAGAAATAGATACGAGGTAACAGGCTTTGTAAGAGAGGCTGCATACATTTCTGTACTTGTATTCAGAGGTAGTTTAATTGTTTTGTTTTTATAGCCGAAAGTTTTATGATAAACAACTTTGTTTTTATAATTATTATAACGGATAAACCTGCAATGTTGGCACTGTCAATAATATTATTGATATGTTTGTCAATGCTTTCAAAAGATTGTTTATGACCTTGTAAAGTTATAACGCTTTGAGCATTTAAAAGTAAACTATAACCGACTGTAATTAATATAGCAACTATTTTCATGTTAACAATTATTGGAAAAAATCAGTAATAAATGAAAGACTAATATTATTTTCGATAGAATTTAATTTTTATACTAATCTTTTTTTAATTAACTAATTTATTATTTCAGATTTCCCTCCAACCACTACCTCAAGCATACTATCCACCTGTAAATATTTTATAGCCAGCTTTTGCAATTCAGTAGCAGAAACATTTATAATACCGGCTAAGTATCTTTTAAAATAATCATAATCCAAGCCATCGAAATAAATCATTTTAAAATGATCGGCAATGGCAAAGGCTGAATTTAAGCCTCCTGCAAAAGAGCCCAACATATAATTTTTTACTTTTTCCAATTCCTCTTTCGGTATTATTTCCGATTGTAATTTTTTAATCTCTTTAATAATTTCATCAATTGTTTGTTGCGTGTGCTCACGCTTTACATCAGTTCCTATTGTTAAATAACCGGCTCGTCGCAATGAATAAGTACTTGATTGAATGCCATAAGTAAACCCTTTTTCTTCCCTAATGTTCATCATCAATCTGGAGCCAAAATACCCACCCAAAACTTCATTTAAAACTAAAAATGAAATATAATCCGGATGAGTGCGATTGAATAACATTTTTCCAAATCTTATAGACGATTGCATACTGCCCTCTTTTTCAAAAATAAAATCTTTTTGATGTGAAGGTTGAATTTTTATTTCAGAAACTGAATTTTGATTTTTTTCTACTTTATAACCTGAAAAAGTTTTTTTAATGTAATCTAAATCACTTTCTACAATTTCGCCGGAAAGGATAATATCAAAAGGTTTATTTAAAATATTTTCGTTATAGAAACCGGTTATATTTTGTTGATGAGCAGCAAGGATATCTGCTTTTTGGATTGATTTGCCATAAGGATAATTTTTACCAAAAAGATTCTCTTTAAAATATTGTGAAGCCAGATAGCTTGTTTTTTCTGAATTTACTTCGAGGTTTTGAGCAGAAATTGTTTTCAGGTTTTCTAATTCATGTTCCGGGAAAATAGATTCAAATAAAATTTCCTGCACTAAAGGCAAAAGTTGCTTAATGTGTTTGGAAAGCGAATATATCGTAACCGTAATATTATCTGCACCATGAGAGAGTTCTAAAAATGATCCGTATCCATCAAAAAAATCGTTTATTTGAGCGACAGATTTATTTTTAGTCCCTTCATTAAGCATTTTTAAAGTAAAATAAGAAAGCATTCTTTCATTATCCTTTTCATACGAAAGCCCGGCTTTAAAAATAAATTCCATCCTTATCACCGGCTGTCCGGATACATGTATAGAATGTATTTTTATACCGTTTGAAAGATTTTCTGTTTTTGCTTCAATGATATCAACTTTATCAATTGTTTTAAATGGAGGTGCAATAGTTCTGTCTAGCATAAAATAAATGGTGTGTTAACTTTTTTAAAATAAAAGTCTTTCATTCACACATTAAATTAAAAATTATATTTGTTCTGCAAATGTGCAAAATAGGTATGATATTAAAGACATTGTTGAATAAACAAATCTTGAATTTAAATTTTAATAAAATAATTAATTCTTTAGGATGAAAATTTACACAAAAACAGGTGATAAGGGACAAACTTCGTTAATAGGCGGTACTCGCGTACTAAAATCCGATCAAAGGATTGAAGCGTATGGTACTGTGGATGAATTAAATTCTTATATAGGTTTATTGAGAGATCAGCCTGTAAATATAAATAGAAAGGAAATTTTAATTGAAATTCAAGACAGATTGTTCACTATAGGGTCTTCACTGGCATCTGATCCCGAAAAATCAAAAGTTAAAATTCCGGATCTTTTTGAAACCGATATAGAATTATTGGAAAAAGAAATGGATAAAATGGATGAATCGTTACCTCCAATGAAATTTTTTGTTTTACCCGGTGGCCATCAATCTGTATCATTTTGCCATGTTGCACGAACAGTTTGTAGGAGAGCCGAAAGGTTGGTGATAAGATTGAGTCAGGATGAATTTGTGGATGACCTTGTAATAAAATATATCAACCGTTTATCCGATTTCATTTTTGTACTTGGCAGGTTAATGGCGCAAGAATTAAATGCCGAAGAAATACCATGGAAACCAAGGAAGTAATTAGGGTATTTAAACTTAATAGCGAAATTTCACTGTCGAAAGCATCTTTAACTATAGTTCTATAGTTATCTTTTAGTGTAACGCCTACCTGATTGAGCGCTAAGCCGCCAGCTTAAATATCTCCGTTATTATTAATTGGCAAAATCTTTTAGCTCAGGATACTGTTGGCTTAGCTTTTGCAATAAACTGAAGCAAGGTTTTCTAAATTATAACCCTCTGCTTGTTGAGAAGTAA
Source organism: Spirosomataceae bacterium (assembly GCA_965248855.1). Taxonomy (GTDB): domain Bacteria; phylum Bacteroidota; class Bacteroidia; order Cytophagales; family 172606-1; genus CBDFKQ01. The sequence continues at coordinate 125,437 of CBDFKQ010000014.1, forward strand.
CATAACCTCTCACAAAAAATTTATCACTCCGGATTTCCGGCTTAATATGATTCTTTTTATAATCGACAATTTTAAATCAACTCCTTATATTGCATTTTATGCAATTGGGCATAGAAACCCTTGTCATTTTTTAGTAACTCAAAATGCGTACCCATTTCTTTAATTTCCCCATTATCCAACACAATAATTTTATCGGCTTTTTGAATAGTTGATAAACGATGTGCAATTACTATTGATGTTCGCCCTTTCATTAGCTTTAAGATAGCGTCCTGTATTAATTTTTCCGTTTCATTATCTACTGATGAAGTCGCCTCATCTAAAATCATAATTGCAGGATTGTATACCATGGCACGTACAAAAGAAATCATTTGTCGTTGACCAACAGATAATGTTGCTCCTCTTTCCATCACATCATAATGATAATCCCCCGGTAATTTTTCAATGAACTTATCAGCACCTACTAAACGTGCGGCAATTTTAACTTGCTCTTCTGTAATTTCAAGATTGCCTAAAGTAATATTTTGAATAATACTGCCTGAAAATAAAAAAACATCTTGAAGAACGATACCGATTTTACTTTTTAAATAACCCAAATTAAATTCCTTTAAATCAACCCCATCAATAAAAATACTGCCTTGGTTTATTTCATACAATCTGCCTATTAAGTTTATTATTGAAGATTTGCCTGCGCCCGTTGCCCCAACAATTGCTAAAGTTTCTCCGGGGTTAACTTGGAATGAAATATTTTTTAGTACATATTTATCTTCATTGTAAGCAAACCATACATTTTTAAACTCCAGAAAACCTTTAATGTTTTCAGGTTTAATTTGGCCCAAGTCAGGGGTAATTTCATTATTATCTATCAATTTAATAATCCTGTCTGTGCTCACAATACCCATTTGCAAAGTATTAAAACGGTCGGCGATCATTCTTATCGGACGAAAAAACATATTTATCCACATTATAAAGGCAGTAAGTTTACCGAGGTTCATATCCATATTGGCGTGAAAAATTTCGTTCGTTCCATACCAAACCAATAAACCGATACATGCTGCAGAGATTATATCAGCTATAGGGAAATAAACCGCATAGTACAAAACCGATTTAATATTCGACCATCGATGTTCACTGTTTATTTCTTTAAATTTTTCAAACTCTTTTTCTTCCGCATTAAAAATCTGAACGACACTCATACCGGTAATGTGCTCCTGTATAAAAGTATTAAGGTTAGCCACTGCCGTGCGAACTTCATTAAAAGATTGTTTGATCTTTTCTTTAAAAATATAAGTACTGAAAAGCAAAAGAGGAATAGTGGACAAACTAACCAATGTTAATTTCCAATCAATATAAATCATTACACAAAGTATTACCGAAATCTGCAATATATCGCCAACCATCGCGGCAAGGCCTTCGGTAAAAACATCAGATAAACTTTCGATATCAGAAATAGTACGTGTTACCAACCTTCCAATGGGAGTATTGTCATAAAACTTTAACCGTAATTGTAGAGTATGATCAAATAATTTAATTCGGATGTCGCGAATAATACTCTGCCCAAGCCAACCCGATAAATAAGCATTACTGTATTGTAGCGCACCTTGAAATAAAAGTATTAACAACATAATCAGCATCATTTTGCTTAAACCAATATAATCACCTTTCATAATATGATTATCGATGGTGTATTGCACCAAAAGCGGACTAATTGGAGCAATTACAGCAGCAATGATTATTATTATAACCAGAAAAATAAACTTCCCCTTGTAAGGTTTCATAAAACCAAACAACCTTTTAATTACCTCTAAGTCAAAGATGCTTCCGCTTTTCTCTTCTTTTTGCATAATTTTTTTTGTGATCAACTAATTACAAAAATAGAATATTATTTATTTAGGGATTATATTAGAAGTGTAATAATAAGAGGAGAAATTATATCATGCCAAGTTTACGTTTAAGCTCATCAATTAATTTGTCCTTTTCTTCTAATGATTTTTTGTTAAGTAATAATTCGGCTTTTAATTCTTCAGTTTTTTCTTTTACGGCCAAATCCAAAACACGGTAAGCCTCCTGTTCATCTTCAAGTTTCTTTTTTTGTTCGGGATCCGTTCCCGCGTAATGTAAAATATCCACCATACTCCTTATAGTTTCATCATCAATAGTATGGTTATATTCTTTTATAATACTTTTATCATCGATAAAATAATTTTGTTCGAAAATACTCAATAATTTTTCCAGTTTTGTTTGAAGCTTTGTCTCAATCCTTGGTAGTTGAACTACATAACTATCATGTGTTAGTTTTTCTATAAATTCACTTTTTTTATTAATTATCTGATGTGTTAAAAGATCTGTGTACTGCCTGTTTACTTTTACAGCGGTAGATGTTATTTCATTTAAAGAAAAACCCAATAAATAAATAGTAACAATAGGTAATGCCATTTTTTGTTTTCCATTACCGGTTTCCACAATGTCTTCTTTTTTATATTGTTCACCCAAATAATTACGGAAGCGCATTAAATCAATTGGATTTTTTGCTTTCTGAATTTCTATCAGTACTTTTTTAAATTCATTTTCGCCTGTTCTTACTGTAGCTATAAAATCTAAACGGAAAACCGAAAGTCCCGCAAGTTTATCATTATAGGTATATTCCTGAGGTTTAATTTGTACTTCTTCAATTATTTCTTCTAAAAGAGTACCAATAAAAAACTTGGCTACACGGTCGTCTTCCATTAATCTTTTAAAAACAACATCATATATAGGGTTTGCAATTACCATTTCTATTTATTTTAGGAAGGTTAATAATTATAAAAGAATTTTTTCAGCCCGGTAATTCACATCTCTAAAATTAGCTTAAATTTTAAACATTTAACCTCGATTCAAAATTCCAAAAACAATAAAAAAGACATTTGTCCCTAATGAAGAAATCATATTTAATTTCATTGTATGATCAAAATCTGCCAATGCGATATTTTTATTTACTTTAAAAAACCACCACAAAAAAAATAATAAACTTGGGGTAAGGCAAAAAGTAAAAATATAAAAATACAAAAGAGAAAAATATGTTTTGAAAAAATAGAAATAACCTGCGTTTGAAATAATAAAAATGATTGCTGTAAAAATAAATGTGCCTTTAATTCCCAACAAGCGGCTCATTGTCATATCACCTCTTCTTGCATCTTCGTTGTGTTGGTAAATTTGAGTCATGGGATAAAAACCCCAAAGTAAAATACTTGTTAGAGTAGCAGCAAAAAGAATTTTTGATTGAATAAGGTCTTGTAAATCAATTGCATTTAAAGCCCGGTAAGTCATTAAAAAAGTAAAAAATCCCTGAAAAAAACCGGCAATAACCCAACTTGTTATAGGGTATTTTTTTAATCTTATTTTATCATAACTGTAAGCTTTCGAAGCAAGTCCATAAATAAATAATGCAATGGCAAAATCAATACTTAAAATTAAACCCAATAAAACAGCAACCAGATCAAAAAGCAATGAAACATAAAGTAATTCATCACTCACTTTTGGAGGATGCTTTAAGCCGCCTATACTTTCTTCATCTTTATCATAATAACTGTTAAAACCATTGCTGGCCGGATATAAAAAAACGTGAAGAATGATAAAAACTAATATTACTTTCCACCAGATAATATCTTTTGTTAAGCTTACTGCAAAACAAAAAACAGGCATCAAAAAAAATGAGAAAGGTATACGAAGATGAAGAAGTGTAGATTTTTTCAGCATTTTCAAAGCTAAAAAAATTTTGGTGTTAACAGCGATTTAATTTATTTAATGTTCAGATAAAAATAATAATATTTGAGACAATAACTTTGATCTATTTCTTATGAATTATTATAGACCGAAGTAGAATTTGTAACAAAAATTGTGAATAATAAACTTATAAGTTGATATTTGTTAAAGTCACTACTATAATTAATATTATTGAAGGATGTTTATTGTCTGTACTATATGATGATAAAGAAAAAGATGAGTTTCGTTATATCATGGAATATTGGAATGATGTTGAATATTTGCGATCTTTTTTTATGGAGCAAAAAAGTCATTTAAATGATGGTTTTTATCGTAACATTTCCATTTCTGAAGCTGTTAGAAAAACTATAGAAGAAGCGAAAGAGTTGGAAGAATATATTAAAAGAACAGCAAAAAAAGGAAAACTTGATGCATCTTATACATTGCAATCAATATTTAAACCTTTAAATGATAATGAATACACTATAAAGCTACACCAAAAAACAAAAACCAAAGGCCTTAATAAAAAATCTTGGTTACGTGTTTATGCCATTCGTATAGCTCCTAATATGTTTGTTATTACCGGAGGGGGAATTAAACTAACAAAAACAATGAATGAAAGTGAACATTTACAAACAGAGTTACATAAATTAGAATTAACCAAAAGCTATTTAAAGGAAGTTGGTTTATTAGATGAAAATGATTATCAATTTTTAGAATTTTAATACTATGGCAGTATATAATATTGAAGAGAAGTTAAAGCAAATTGTACCTAACGAACCTTCAAAATGGATTGAAGATGCAGAATGGCGTTCGGAAAATGAGGTTTGGTTGATGAAATCCCAGACTATAGCTTTTAAAATTTTAGAAAGAATAGACGAACTTAATTTTACTCAAAAGATATTGGCAGATATAATGAAAGTATCTCCGCAACATATCAGTAAAATTGTTAAAGGTAAAGAGAATTTAACATTAGAAACTATTTCTAAATTGGAAAAGGCTCTGGATATTAAATTGATTAGTATTGAAAACAGTAATACATCGCAAATTATTATTCAGCAAAGTTTAAATATCAGTATTCAACAAAGTATTATTAATATTTATAAACAAAAGTCTGACAGCCAATTAAACGCTTCAAAAAATGAAATATTTATTGGACCAATTAAATTGATTGCTTAAATGGATACTAAAAAACACGTAGGATTTGACCTTATTCAAATTAACACCGAACAATTCGCAATCATAAATGAGTATTTTAACGAAGGCAATGAAGTTAGCTTTCAGCCTTTTTTGAGGTTTGGAGTAGACAAAGAAAAAAAAATAATTGCAGTACTTGCAAAATTTCACTTTTTACAAAAAGAAATTCCATTTATAATTATAGAAGCATCTTGTCATTTTTTATTTCATCATAAATCATGGGAGGAATTTTTTAGTATTGAAAAAGATGAAATTACATTACCAAAAGAAATAGCTCAAAATTTATCAGTAATTACTATTGGAACTGTACGGGGAATTTTGCATAATAAAACAGAGAATACAAATTTTAATAAAATGATCATACCATTAGTTAACGTGATTGAAATAATTAAAGAAGATATTATATTAAAATAAACTAATATAAAAATCATACAAATAGTGCATTACATTGAAAATATATATGAATTTGTAATTGCCCAAAAATAAATAACCCATGAAATCAATAACATTCACATCAATTCTTATACTGTTTCTTTTATTTGCAAGCCCATTGATGGCGCAAAACAACAGAAATTTACTCTTAAAGGGCCATCCCGGAGTTGTTTCGTTTACTTATAGAAAACAATTTGAAAAGGATGTTCCTTCAACACTGGACCTGATAAAAAAGAATGGTTTTACAGATATGGAATTATCAAATTTATTTGGAAAAACAGCTGTAGAATTTAAAAAACTACTGGATGAGAAAGGCATTAAGTGTTCTTCATACGGAGTCAGTTATTCTGACTTGTTTGATAAAACGGACCAAATCGCTCAAAATGCAAAAATTTTAGGTGCTGAATACATAAGGATTGCCGGTATCCCTCATAAAGATACTTTAACGCTCGAAGAAACAAAAAAAGCAATTGAAGATTTTAACAGAATAGGAAAAATTTTAAAAGAAAAACATAAACTGACTTTTGTTTATCATAATCATGGATTTGAATTTGGAAAATATAAAGACGGCACACTTTATGATCTTTTAGTCACCCAAACCAATCCTGAATATGTTAGTTTTGAACTTGATATTCTTTGGGCATTTTTCCCCGGTTTTGATCCTGCGGAACTTTTAAAAAAATATGGAAACAGATATAAACTTATGCACCTTAAAGATCTTAAAAAAGGTGTAAAAGGCAATTTATCGGGTGGTACGCCGCAAGATAATGATGTGGCATTGGGTATGGGCCAAATTAATATTAAAGAAGTTATCGTTGCTGCAAACAAAGCCGGTATAAAGCATTTTTATATTGAAGATGAAAGCAGCAATATTGATGCGCAGGTTCCGGAAAGCATTAAATATTTGAAAAGTTTAGTTAAATAAATTTTAAAATGTTTTTTTCGCTTTTAATGTTACGCAACAAATAAATAAGCATAACTGCTTACATAATCTCCATAAAAGAAATTAAAACAACCTCGATAACTTATTGCTGTTGTGATTGTTGCTGTTGTTGTGTAACGATTACTTTGTAAGAAGTTTTGTTTTCTCCTTTTGTTTTTAAAACTCCTTTTATAGGTGAGCAATCTGTATAATCTGCTCCGTGAGATACCTTAATATAGTTTTCATCAACTCTTAAGTTGTTGGTAGGGTCAAAGCCCATCCAACCTACACCGGGAATAAATGCCTCTGTCCATGCATGCATTAAAGTATTCCCAATAAAATCTTTGCCTTGATTTAGATAACCGGAAATATACCTGGAAGGAATTCCATTTTGCCTGCACATACTTATAAAAAGATGAGCATAATCCTGACAAACACCCGATTTTATGTTCAGTACATCATCTGCTGTGGTTGTTACATTTGTTATTTCAGTTTTATAGGTGAGGAGAGAATTTATAAATTTATTAAGGCTTATTAAAAAATCAAAAACTCCGGGGTAATCAATCAACAATAAAATATATTTCCTGTTATAGGGTGAGAGAGTGGTATAGGCAGTTTTTTGTAAAAATAAGTGATGCTCTATAAAAAAATCATTCGACGACATTATTTCTATTTCCGTTTCACGCGGTAGAAAAATAATATCGGTAAGATCTGTTGTTATTTTTTGCACTGTTGCATTTAAAGTAAAGCTGAATTCTTTAAAGCCTGATAATGCCCTTATTCTGTTTACCTCAAAACCAAAAAGATTTCGAAAGTTAAAAATGCTTTCACCAATTGAATTATGCATTCTTGAATTGGCAACTACCTGTGTACCATCATTACATGGCAGAACTCTAAAGTCGAAAACTGCTTCACTCACATTCTCTTCATAAACATTAAAAGATTCGTATTTTATATTATATTCTTTCATAAGTAATAATTTTTTTTGTGAATTAAAAGTTTAAAATTTAAAAGTAATGCGAAGAAGTGATTTCGAAATTTGATTTCACATGTAAATATTTTTATATTATGTTTTTTAATAATTCAAATATTTTTTACTAAGCAAATCGCTTATTTTGTCTATATTATTTAAGGTCTTATATAAAAAATCAAGAATATTGTCTTCAATTTCATCGATCAGTAAATATTGGTATGTGGAGCAAATTTTGCCAACCGCAAATTCAAGCGAATCTCTTTCTTCTAATCTCGAATGGTTTATCTTACCCAAATACTTGCTTAACCTTGATAAATTATAGCGGATTGCCCTTGGAAAATCATTATTTAAAATAAGAAACTCAATGGTATCTCTAAAATTTGGCAGGGCTTGGTAATGTGTTCTGCTCATATCAAAAGCCTCTGCACTTTTAAGCAGTGTTACACATTGATAGTTTTCGGCGGCCTCGCTGAGTGTTTCATCATTAATTTTTTGGATATCTATAATTTTTGAAATCAATATCCTTGTTATTTGATTTGATCTTTCAATATGTATCCCCAAATGAATAAATGCCCAGGCTTCATTATGAAGAAGTGATTTATCGATGTGCCCGTTTACAATTGCACAGAACTCAACTATCTTTTCAGTAAAATTAAAAATCCCAAGCCTTTTAAGATCATACCTTGAACAGTTGTTGATAAAATGATAAAATTTATTTATCGATTCCCACAGCTCACCCGAAATGGAATCCCTTGCGCCACGGGCATTCTCCCTTGCTCTGTTTATACTGCATTTAATAGAAACGGGATTTGTCTCATCCAGAGAAATGGTAAAAACCACTTCTTCATCAATTATAAATTCATTTTTAAGTTTATATTCTTCTAAAGTGCCCGTCATTGTAAGTATGGATTCAAGAATAAACTCCTTGTTTTGAGCTAATGGGGCATCAAGTGAAGAAAAATAGTGAACCTTGGCATACCTTGCAGCATGTTCGGCTCTTTCTAAATATCTTCCCATCCAAAATAAACTATTTGCAATTCGTGAAAGCATTTTATTTCTGTTTGAATTATTAATTTTTAAGTACCCATGTATCTTTAGAACCTCCACCCTGAGAAGAGTTTACAATTAAACTGCCCTTGCGAAGAGCAACACGTGAAAGCCCGCCTTTTAATACATAATTTTTATTTTTTCCTAACAGGCAATAGGTTCTTAAATCAATATGCCTGGGTTCAAAGCCTCCTGTTTCATCAATATATGTTGAGTGAACAGATAGAGCCATAATGGGCTGAGCAATATATTTCCTCCTATTTGCCAAAATTATTTTTCGAAAATCTTCCATTTCTCTTTCAGTAGAAACATTTCCGATAAAAATTCCGTATCCTCCTGATTCGTCTACAGGTTTTATTACCAATTTGTCCATATTTTCGAGTACGTATTTCAATTCTATATCCGATTCACATTTATAGGTATGTACATTTCTGAGAATAGGCTCTTCATTAAGATAATACCTTATTATATCCGGGATAAACGTATAAACTGCCTTATCATCTGCAGCGCCTGTACCAGGGGCATTAATTAAATTCACATTTCCTTCTCTGTATGCACCCATTAAACCGGGTACTCCCAATGCAGAATCGGGTTTAAATGTTAAAGGATCAATAAAATCATCATCAATCCTTCTGTAAATAACATCTACACGCTCGGGGCCATGTATTGTTTTCATATAAACAAAATTTCTTTCGACAAATAAATCCCTGCCTTCCACGAGCTGGATACCCATACTTTGTGCTAAAAATGAATGTTCATAATAAGCCGAATTATACATACCGGGTGTTAAAATTACGCAGGTTGGATCGGCGACACTTGCAGGTGCGACCGATTGAATAGTGGAAAGTAATTGCTCCGAATAATCCTGAACAGGAAGTACATCACAACTTGCAAACAAATTTGAAAGTGATCTTTTCATGGCTTCCCTGTTGGATAAAACATAACTTACACCCGATGGTGACCTGATATTATCTTCAAGTACATAGTATTCACCATCACTGTGTTTAATTAAGTCTGTGCCCGATATATGTGCGTAAATTCCTTGAGATGGGTTTACATTAATCATCTCTCTGTTATAATGAGCAGAACTAAAAATTAATTCTGCCGGCACAATACCGTTTTTTAAGATGTGCTTTTCGTGATAGATGTCATATAAGAATGCATTTATAGCCAAGTTTCTTTGAATGACACCCTTTTCAATCATTTCCCATTCTTTATAAGTAATGATTCGGGGAAACAAATCGAATGGAAAAATCTTTTCAACTCCATTTAAATTATCTGAATATACCGCAAAAGTGATTCCCAAATTGAAAAATGAAATTTTAGCAAGTTCATTCAGCTTTTTAAAATCTTCAGAAGTAAAATCACTAAATTCCGCATAAACTTTTTGATAATGATCTCTTATTCTACCTTCACTATCAAATACTTCATCCAAAAACTTATTGTCTCTTTCATAAGAATTAAAAACATCATTTTTATAATATTTTTCTTTAAGTGCACTCATACTTATAATATTTATTTAACATCCCAAATATTCTTTTACTAAAAGAATATAAATCTTTATATCGATGAAATATAAAAATTATAATTTGATTTTATTAAATTATAATATAAATAATTTGGCAAAACAGCGATAATATAAAATATCATATTTTTAAAAGTATTTTTCGGATACAATTAAAAAATTCCTTTTTTATTTAGAATATTAATTAATAATTTAACGAGTTTTAATTAATACTCAGGTTTTAGGCAGAGATTATAAAAATTGTTGGTTAAATTATATAGGGAAGAAATGAAGGAATAAAAACTTGAAATTATAACTTGGGGGAGTTTGTCAACTATTGATTACTTAACTCTATTAAATCTTCTTTAATAAAACATAAGATTAATAAAAAAAAGCAAAATGAAAGCCGAAATAAAAATTTTGAGATATCTTATATCAAATCATAATTGATATCTTTTTATTTCACTTTTTTCCATTCCAAAGAATTTACCATGTGCACCATGTCCTTTTTTACATATTCAATTACAGGAGCGAGGGAGTCGTTTTGTGTGGCAGTCCGAAAATAAAGAGCACCTCTAAAAAAATTCGAAGTGCTGTCAGACACAAAAAATTGAAATTGGCTCGGCACCTGACCTGTTAATCGGAAAAGCGTGGCAGTATAATTTTTTGTTGTAGTTATAACAGTTTCTTCTATTGATTCAGCTTTTATCTGGTGCTTTGAGGCCATTTTATAAGAATCATTTACCAACTCCTGAAAAGCTTTTGGTTTTAGTTTTAAATCCTTATAAGTTATTTCAATAGTGGCTTTAAATTGAGGATAATAAACAAATATCCAATCTTTTTCGGCGCGTGCAAAAGTATCTTTAAGTACAATGGCTTGAGATGAATATTCAAATGTGTAGGGATGAGCTTCATTTAAAATTTTATAAGCGGGCTTGGGTAAATCAATGCGGTTAAAACCTTTGGGCTTAGGGTTAAAATTATTTTCTGAACAGGAAAAACATACCGGAACTAAGAAAAAATATAAAAATTTAAATCGAATTGTGTGCAACATGTTAAACATTTCTTTCTTTACCATCTCCTTTATTGTTCTTTTTTAATATTTCCAATTGTACTTTCCTGATTTTTTTATTGTTGGCGGAAATAATTGAAAAATTAAAATCTTCAAAATTTATTTTATCACCTACTTTAGGGAAATTGCCGAATATTTCTAAAACCAAGCCTGCAACAGTTTCAGCATCCTGCCGGATAGAATCAAATAAATCAATATCAATATTTAAAATCTTGCAAAAATCTAAGATTGTGGTTTTGCCTTCAAAAACATATGTATTTTCAGATAGTTGTTTAAATATAATCTCTTCGTCATCAAACTCGTCCTGAAGGTCGCCAATAATTTGTTCAATAATATCTTCAAGTGTTACCAAGCCTGCAGTGCCGCCATATTCATCAACTACTATCGCCATGTGTACACGCCCCTGTTGAAAATCGCGCAACAATTCTTCTATTTTCTTATTTTCCGGAACAAAATAAGCCGGCCTTATTAACCTTTGCCAGCGGAAATTTTCATCTCTGTTGATATATGGCAGCAGATCTTTAATGTATAGGATACCTTCTATTTTATCAAAAGTTTCCGCATAAACGGGGATGCGTGAATAAGCAAATTTATTTATTTTATTTAACAGCTCGTGAAAGTTTAAATCTTGCGGGAAGGCTATAAATTCAAGCCTTGGCTTCATTATTTGCTTTACGGTAATGCGCGAAAAATTAAAAATCCCTCTTAATATTTCTTTTTCATCCACATTTTCGGGTTCTTCCAATATTTCATTAATTTCTTCCAACACAAGTTGTTTCTCTCTTTTCATAACATATTTATCCAACAAGCCATCCATCCATAAAAGAGGGGCAATGATGGGTGTAAATATTTTTGTTATAATTTTAATAAAAAGAAATTCAGCTTTGGTAACAGGTTTAAAAGACGGGCGGAAAGCAGGTAAGCTTTCACCAAAAAAAATTATAAATAATATAGCCGAAATAAAAATTATAAATTTTGAAAAATTATTAAGCAGCGGATACAATACCCGGTTTCCATAAAATATAAAACCCAACACGAGGGAATATATAAGAAGGTTAAAACCTAAAAAGGCAATTAATAAAAATTGATGCTTATCGTTGAGGGACGTTTCTTTATTTGATTTTTTATAAATTCCCTGATCTTTATAAATTCCGAATACTTTTATTTTTAAGCTGTTATTAAACCATGCCAAAAATAAAAAACAGCAGAATACAAATAAAAAAAGTAGGATACTTGCCATGTTATTGGTAAGTATCCAACGCGAGAGGGGATCGGTAATATCCAATAAAATGGGCAAAGCTCCAAAAATTTGGTGAAACATAACTTTAATAGAGAATATCTATTAAAGGTTTTTATTTAAAATGGCAAATCATCGTCGCCGCCATTATCAATAAAACTTGCTTCGCCTGTTTTAGCAACAGGTTTAGGCTTGATATTGGATTGGCTATTTTGATTGCTGTTATTGTTTGTATTTTCTTCAGATGAATAATTTCCGCCTTCACTTCCTTTTCCGCCCAATAGGGTCATATTTATACCTCTTATTTTTATTGTTGAGCGGTTGTTGCCATCTTTGTCTTGCCAGCTATCAGTACGAAGTTTACCTTCTATATAAACAGAGTTTCCTTTTTTTAGATATTGTTCAGCAATTTTTGCCAAACCTTCCCAAAGCTCTATGCGGTGCCACTCTGTTTGAGTTATCTTTTCACCATTTTTAGTATAAGATTCGGATGTAGCAATATTAAAATTAGCCACTACAGATCCATTATCAAAATATCGAACTTCAGGATCGGCACCTAAATTGCCAATTAATATTACTTTATTTACGCCAGCCATAAAAATCGTCGTTAATATTTAAATGTTATTATTAAAATTATGAATATATAGATATCGAAATATATTCAAATAAAATTGTCCCGGCAAATATATAAACTTGTTTAATTAAAAATAATTAAAGTCTCTATAAAAACAAAGCGCTGATAAAATGCCGGTTAAATTTCCTGAAAACCGGGAGTGCTAACTATTAAACTAACATCTTCTATCCAAAAATTATTATACCCGAAGCCCACATGAATAATAATTTCACCCGATTGTAGTAATTCTAAAATTGCAAGAAAATTATAAACAACCCATATTTTTGTAGGCTCTTGATCCAATAAATCCAAAAAAGCTAATTTTTTATTTTCCCCAAGCCTTTGCAGTATAAAATCTTTTTGTTGTTCAATTGTAAAAGGATATTGATCAACAGTATGGTTAATTACCCGGCTTTCCAGTTCATATCTTTTCATTACTTTTTGAAAACATTTTAGCAAACGAAAAAGATTTAAATCTTGCAACTCATTTTCCACATCTTGCTTGCCGGCAATTTCTTCAAGTTCTGATGCAGTATTCCCTCTTTCATTTTTGCCCATCCTTAATAATTCCAAAGAGCTTAATTCAGGCACTATTAATTTATATTTTTTATATTCCAGTAAATGTTTTATCAAATCTTCGCGAGGGTCGATTTCGTTTCCGGCTTCATCCTTTATAGTTCTGGGTAAAAGCATTTTTGCTTTAATTTGCATTAAGGTAGCCGCTACCAAAATAAACTCACTCGCAACTTCTATATTTAAAGAATTTAATTGTTTTAAGTAAGTGAGAAAATCAGCCGTTACTTTTGAAATAGGTATGTCGTAAATATCCAACTCATCACGTTCAATGAAAAACAATAAAAGATCGAATGGCCCTTCAAACAGTGGTAATTTTATCTCAAATACATCTTCCTGCATCGTTTCTCTAAAAAATAAAATTCTATGGGTACAAAAGTAAAGGTTATTAAATTAATTGATGTTATGTAAAATTATTGAAAAAAATCATCCGGAAATTATTTCAGTTGAATTGGATGATTGAGAGATAAATTTGGAAACAATCTTTTAAATTATCAATATAACGATATTGATAAAGAGATAATTAAAAAACTTATCTGCTATCGTTTATTTTATTTTGCTTATGGTAGGAAAGGAAATAATTTTAAGATGTAGACAAAAGATTGGAACGAAAGCCGGCCTATCGGGCATCTCCTTTTTGTTTTTATCAAGCATTTCCCAAATGAAGTGTACATGATTTGGCATAATGACAAATCCATATACAACAATTAATTTTTCGTTTTGTCAACTTTTTAAGGCTTTCGATGATTACTGTTTTATATTTATCTTGTTTTAGTAAATGCTTCCACATTACTATTGTTGAAGTCCAAAAATAAACTTCTCCCAATTCCATATATGAATTTCTATAACCTGGTATCTACTTTGTAAAAGTATTTTTATTTTGGCTTAAAAGAGTTAGTGGCAGGTGGAGACACCTGCCACGGGTATGAAAACTTTTTTCATTTATTTAAAATTGGATTTGCAATTAAAGTTACCGGTTATATTTTTTAACATTAAGCCATGCAGTTAGTTAAATATACTATTTAAATTATTCTTTTTTTTAATTTATGGAACGCAGAAAGTTTTTCGGTGGTATTTTTAGTGGCTTAGTTGCAAGCACTTTAAAAATAGAACCACCGAAAGAAAATGAAAATGATATAAAGTTTAATGAGGCAATTAAATTATTAAAAAGTGAAGATAAATTTGAAATTGGAAAGGGATTAACTGCCTTATACGGTATTCAGGCAGAAGAATTTTCTGAAAAGCAAATTAAAATAATTTGCCAACTGCTTGATGAAAATATTTTAGAAACTCAAACGTATTATTCTTTATTGTATATTCTCACTAATCAAAAAAGCGCCACTACTCATAAATTTTTTCTAAAAATTTTTCCCGGAGAGCAGGATAATATCGGGCAACTCGCAGTGGTAAAATATTTTATAAGATCAGGTTTTGACGATTTACTGATTTTGTTACGGTTAAAAATTTTAAATTCATCTAAACAATACGAATCATTTGTAACATTTCTCGGTTTTATCGCTACAGATGAATATGGTAAAGAGGCTATGAATTTATTTTTGAATGATATTCATTTGATAGATAAACTCAACGTCGACACTTTAAAAATGTTAAAGGCAATGGTTGAAGGTTATCTGAATGCAATTAAATTCGGTGAGGAATATAATAAATCGTATTTAAAATCATTTTTAGAAAAGGTGAAAGCTTTCGGTGAGTAAATCCGAATAAATATATGGAATTAGACAGAGCTACAGAGAGCATAACAATCAGGTCGACTTATCAGGCAGCAAAAGAGGTAGCAGATAAAATAGAAAAACATTTTATCGACAGTCTTTTTAATACTGTAGATAATTTAAAACGTAAATTAGAATGCGTACCTACTGCTCAGTTGATTGAAGAAATGATTAATGTAGCTTTTTGGGCGAGCCTAAGGAAAGAAGAAGGGCATTCTCCAAAAGTTTCACTTGCATTTCTCCCACCTGAGCAGTCAGGGCAACCCGTTATATTATCAAATAAAATTTTACTCACTCCAAATATCCTTACAAAACTGGCACCTGCTGTCGAACCTTTAGGCATTCATCTGGGCATTTGGCACGAAGCGGGTGAATTATATATTTGGGGAACTACCAGATTAATTCCGGGTTTTAGTTTTGTTCTCGAAGTAGTTGAACCCGGTTTGCTCGTTATTAAGCATGGCAGAATAGAGGGCTACGGAAAATTTGTAAACGTTGCGGTATTAAAAGGCGATCAAATAAAAATTATTGATCAAAATAGTGGCAATATGCCTGACTGTCCTCTTTTATTAACTTCTTTACTTGGTTTTACAACACCATTAACATGGAATAATTCTGTTAATGTGCTCATTCAATTGGCTTCTTCAATGCGCACACATAAGCGGGGTGGAACTTTGCTTGTTGTTCCATCTCAAAATTATAATTGGCGTGAATCTGTAATCAATCCCATTTCATATCCTATAGATCCTTCTAACTATGGACTAAACGAGATAATGCAAAAAGATATAAATAAAAGAAATCAACTTAACTGGCAGGCAGAATTAAATGGAATGGTTGAAAGTATTGCAGGTTTAACAGCCATTGATGGTACTACTATCATTAATGATAAACATGAGTTACTGGCATTTGGAGTTAAAACCGGAAGGGCTGCCTCCAGCGTTCCTGTAGAAAAAATTTTAATTACCGAACCTATTATTGGTGGCGAAGCAATTTATGTTCACCCTTCTCAAAATGGTGGAACAAGGCATTTATCTGCTGCACAATTTGTTTTTGACCAAAGAGATTCAATTGCCCTTGTTGCCTCTCAGGACGGGCGCTTTACAATTTTCTCATGGTCGCCATGTGAAGAAATTGTTCATGCACACAGGATAGATTCATTATTATTGTAAATGTTTTCTTCTCCCAAAATAAACTTTTATTAAGATACTTTTTATTTTCAAAAAAATATTTTAATTAGGGTTTTCTTCAACAGTAAAAATCAAATCATAGTGGAAAAAATGTTAAATTATATCCATGAAAATTTAGTGCAAGAAGGGTTTTTTGAAAAAGCTGAAGATTGGCTTCATTGTAGTGCAACTGTTTACTCCGGTGTTAGAAATGGGAAAATAGAGTTATGTATTTAGAATATTTACACAAGTGGACGCTTGACGAATTTGTTGGGACCAGAGTGGGCTCTATGAAAAGCGAAAATATAGATATGTTTTTTATATCTGATTCAAACTTGAAACGGCCAGAGGCCAAACAAACCCAGTCTCGCAAGATGCGAGCCAAGGCGGGGCAAGCGTAATACACTCTAAGAATTAAAAACGACATTGTAAAAGTGACAACTAATATTCGAAGACAATTAACTTTATTCGTTCAGTTGAAAGACTCTGAAAACATTGAGCAAATAAGACAAGAGTTTAACCCAATACAAAGTGAAATAATTAAAAGTCACGTTACTTTAGGTAGGGAGGACGAAATAGAAAATCTTGATGAAATAATAACAAACTTAAATCGATTGACCAATAAAAACATTTCGATTGAGTTTGGAGAAGTTGCTCGTTTTGAAAATGGAAATGGTGTTTTATTGCCAGCAAAGGGAGACAATGTTGAATTTCAAGAATTACGAAAATATATTTTATTCGGGCTGAAGGTCAATCCCGGAATACACGAACCACACATTACTTTAATGCACCCAAGAAATTCAACATGTACAGACACTATCTTTGCGCAGATTAAAAAAATAAATTTGCCAACAAAATTAGAATTTAAAAGTATAAGCCTTATTGAACAAAAGGACAGTGGACAATGGAAACTTTTACAAGATTTCAAATTTAAAGATGGCACATAGAAACAACAACAATCATTACGAAAAAAACACTGTCTTGTCGTCTTTTAGGGTTGCCGGTAACTTCTATATATGCGCCATTCTATCACGCTTATCCACCTTACTTCCCGGAGATAAGCACCACATAACATGGCGTTTATACATATTATTCAAATCTATCCTCTTTCAGCAATACCAATTGCCCAATGTGATACGATTGGTGAGCCGATCGAGACAGCAATACATTTAATTTATTGCGATGGGGCTCTTTGATAAAGTCTTCTTCAGAGACTGCATTGTGCTTTTTCAGCCACTCTTCTTCAGGCATGTTAACAAACAATGATATTAAGGATTCTGAACTTTTAGAAAACATTTCCCTTAACTCATCAGGCAATGGCACTTCTAATCCCGATTTATCGGGGGTGTAAATAAATGTTTTTTCAAGCTTGGGAAATATCTTTTCGCCTAATCCAAATAGCGACAGCATGCTCTCGTTCACAGCTATGATATGCCCCAGCAAGTATAGCCCTGTGTTTTTTCCAGGCGCAATTTCTTTTACCAGTTGTTCGTTCGAAATTTTATCCAACGTCTTTTTTAGATTCGTCTGTTGATGCACCCAGTGTTTAACAACTATATCAATGGCTTGATTATTCATGTTTATTTTAAATTTTAGTTTATTTATTGATACGCACTAGTTTTTCATAGCTTTGTTAACTTATATATCTCATCTACTTAACTTCTTTAGTTTGTTAGCCTTATGCGCCGCCTAAATAATTATAATTTTTACATCTACAACTGTTTTTCCCCAACCAATATGCATAATAGCTGAATTGTCATTAACGCGTTCAAATTGTATGGTAAAATTCTCAATCGTATCACCCGATTTTCTTACAGGAGTCTTTATGCGGGCAATATCTAACTTTTGATTGTAGCTGTAATCGCCCCACTGTTCGAGGTCGCTGTTAAAAATAATTGTCCATTCGGTTGCACCAGGAATGGTCAACAATGAATATGTGCCAGCGGGTATAATTTTTCCACCTATGGATACTTGCTTGTAAAATTTGATTTCAGGTGTTTCGTTGGCACCTGTACGCCACAATTCATTGAATGGAATAAGTGATCCAAATATTTTACGCCCATTTACTTTCGGGCGGCTATACATTAGCCTAATAATTGGCCCTTTGTACCCAAAATTCGATGCAGGATCAAATTTTATGTTTTCTGCATATCTGTTAGGATAATAAGAGAGATCAAGTGGCGAAGAATCGATAGGTAGAGTAAATTGAGCCATGCTCATATTTGAAAAAATCAAGGCGGCGAATAAAAGGATATAAAGTTTCATGGTTTTTTTAATCAGATGGTGGCGCTGTTAATCAAAAGGGTATCGGTATATTGATTATAAGCAATTATTTTTCCGTTGCTGATAGAATATTGTGAAGCGTATGGTGCGCGTACATATTTCCTGTTGCTTTATAAGTGCCTTCATAATGCCCAAAAACAATATAACCCCATCACCAATATCTACAACCCTATCGTTTACTGCTTTCCAATCTGTCCAGTATTCTTTAAAATAACCAAAGACGTTTTTATAAACTGCATCCAGTCCTTTATATTTTCCGCCACCAGGAAAACCCTCCATCATATTCCAGTTCAAATCCTTGTCAAAAATATCTTTTATCGCTTCCGTATTGCCTTCGGCAAATAGACGGTACATTTTGTTAACCGTTTCAATATTTCCCATGCTATCTAATATTTTAAAACAGCAAGACCCTTTCAGATACTTGCTGCTATGTATATAATTATGATTGTGAATAAATTAAGGCAAACTCTTTTGCGTAGTCTTCCAACTTAGTTTTATACAATGAAGGTTTTCGGGTTAGTGAATTATAGTGCTCGTTTAAATAACCTTTCGCAAAAAACTGGCCTATTTCAACGTAAATTTCCGTTAGTTCGTCCGAAAATCCTGCTTTTTGCAAGCCGTTGCGAGTATCTTCATCGCTAAACGCCACCCATTGTAAATCGTTGTTTCCAATGGCTTTTCCAATTTCATGACCCACTTCAGCGCACGACCTAATATCGCTTACAACGTAATATGGTTCACCATTATTAAAATTATCCGTAACGATAGCTTTTGCTGCAGCTTCTGCAATATCATTGGTATGTGATAATAAAATTTTATTGTTTACCTCGCCATAATTACCTCCAATAACGTTCATGTTTTTAATTGTAGCTATTTGGTTTAATAGGTTACTGTAAAAATAACCTGGGCGAAGAAATACCAGTTCAGTATTGTTTAATTTTTCCAAAGCTTTTTCAACACGTGCAAGTGCAGCCGTGGGTCCAATACCATCCGTTCTATGTCCGCCATAAGTTCCAAGATTAACTACTTTTTTAATGCCATTTCTTTCAATGGCTTTTGCAAAATTAGTACCTACTTTTTCGTGGTATGCTACCCAATCCTTTTCATGCCAAGGCACAGGTATCATAGTATACACAGCATCTGCTCCTTTAAAAGCTTCAATCAAAAATGCTCCATCTTCTGTCCTACGTGTACCTTTAGTTTTCCTGTTGCGGCCTGAGAAAACAAATATTGATAAGCTTCCTGCATTAAATCCGGTTTTCCAAAATAACTTGCTAATCCAAAACCCTGCAAAATTTGGTTGTTACTTACAAGTGTAAAGGCTTCAATTGATGTAGATCCACCAGTTGGATTTCCAAAACTTATCAGCCTACCAAAGGGCGCAAGGCAATTAAAGCTATTTCGCAGAATTTCGCCTCCTGTAGAATCTAAGATTAAATCAACACCTTTTCCTCCTGTAGCGTCCTTCACTTTTTGAGCCCAGTCAGATACTGTATAATTTATTAATTCATCTGCACCCAATGATTTGGCAACAGCAAGTTTTTCAACATTACTTGCGGTTGCAATTATTTTACCTGCTCCCATTTGCTTTGCAATTTGAACCAGTAATGTACCCACACCACCAGCTGCGGCATGTATCAGCACAGTTTGCCCAGATTGTAATTTCGCTCCGTCTTTCAACAGCAGGTATGCGGTAAGGCCTTGAACTTGCAATGCCAAAGATTCTTGGGCAGTGATAGTAGGCGGAATAACTGCTGCCAAATAAGAGGGTGTAACAGCATATTGGGCATATCCTCCGCCATCAGGAAGCATAGCAACTACACGATCTCCTAAGGAAATATTTTCGACACCTTTTCCTAGCTCGGTAACTGTTCCTGCCACTTCAAAACCGGGTAAATAAGGTAAAGAGACCGGGAATACATATTTATTTCGTCTTTGCATGCCGTCAGAAAAATTCACCCCTGATGCTTCTGCTTTAATTACAATTTGCCCATCGCCGGCAGAAGGCATTGGTACATCATGTAAGATCAGCTTTTCAGGACTTCCAAATTCATTTACTATTATTTGTTTCATGGTTTGCATCGTTTATTTTAACTGTTAATATTTAGTTCGCTAAGTCCAAAATTTTGAAGTACTCCGGGCTTGCACTTGTTTGGCAGTTTCATTAATGATTTCGGTTACACCACCCATCATTTTATCTACTACAGTTCTCAATGGGCGTGTGCCATTGGGCATTTCTACCAATTTTACTATTGCTTCTGCTACCTGTTCAGGCTTATTAGGAATGTTTGGGTCGGCCATCATAGCCATAATTGTTTGAGAAGAGGTATTATAAAGTTCTGCTGATTTACCATATTCAGCTACCACATCCGGGTTACCTGGATTATAGAATTTTTGAAATAACTCTGTAGGAAAAGCTCCTGGTTGAACAATTGCAACATCAATCCCCAAAGGTTTTAACTCGTAAGCCAAGTTTTCGCTCAATGCTTCCACCGTCCATTTTGTAGCATCGTACACACCTCCAAATGGGATAACGATTCTACCCAATATGCTTGAAGTTTGTATAATTAAACCACTTTTTTGTTTTCGAAGAGTAGGCAAGAATGCATTATTTATTCTTACTGATCCAAAAACATTTACTTCAAAAAGTGCTTTGTGGTCGTTTACCGTAAAGGCTTCTTGTATTCCGCCACCATAAATTCCTGCATTGTTAATTATAACATCAAGCGAACCGTTGGTTAATTTCAGCACCTCATCTTTCGCTTTGTTTACACTTTGATCAGATGTTACATCTAACTCAACTACGTGGATTACAGCATCGTTTTCTTTAGCCCATTGCAATAGTTGTTCTTTGTTGGTTTTGTTTTTGCCATTAACATCTCGCATGGTTGCGAATACTGTATGGCCTTTTTTAGCCAGTGTTTTTGCGGTAATAAAACCGAAACCTGTACTTGCTCCTGTGATTAAAATTGTCTGTTTTTCCATTGTTTTTTTGTGTTAATAATTTGATTATATTTGCACTTGCAAATCACAAGCGCAAATATAAATACATTTACTTGTTATTTGCAAGTAAATAAAAAAAGTATTTTTTATGGAGGATAAAAAAAAGACAAGATCGAGCTGTGCAGTATCGCAATCATTGGATATTTTTGGTGATAAATGGTCTCTCTTAATTATTAGAGATTTAGTTTATTTTGGCAAGGAAACGTATGGAGATTTATTGAAAATGGAGGAAGGTATTGCTACTAATGTGTTGGCTGATAGATTGGTATTACTAGAAAAAGAAGGTATAGTAACGAAAGAAATTTATGTTGGGAGTAAATCAAAATTTAAATATATACTAACTCAAAAAGGTATTGATATTTATCCGATTATAATGGAGGTGATGTTATGGGGTGTTAAATACTGTGATGTTTTTGCTGAGCAGAAAGCGTTTGCTAAAATGAGTAAACAAAAGATAGAAGCCTCTGTAAAAGATGTGATGAAGAAATATGGCAAAGGTTAAGATTTGTTGCTTGATTTGAAAAACTTAAGCTTAAAAATTGCAAAAAGGCTTACAGAAGTATAATAATGATATACATCACCTCAATTGGATAGATACTTTTATCCGTGAAGAATATAGAAATGTTGTTTACCAAAGCATTGCTATTGTCGGCAACATAAAAACATGGAAGTGTATGCCTATTGTATTATTTTAGAATAAGTTACATTTATCTGCTGCACAGTTTGTTTTTGACCAAAGAGATTTAATAGCCCTTGTTGCCTCTCAAGACGGGCGCTTTACAATTTTCTCATGGTCGCCATGTGAAGAAATTGTTCATGCGCACAGAATAGACTCACTTTTATTGTAAATGTTTCATCTCTCCGAAAATAAACTTTTATAAATATTCTTTTTTTTACCGATAAAATATTTTAATTAGGGTTTTGTTCAACAATAAAACTCAAATCATAGTGGAACAATGGCTAAATTATATCCATGAAAATCCAGTGGAAGCAGGGTTTGTTGAAAAAGCTTAAGATTGGCTTCATTGTAGTGCAGCGCATTATTTCGGTGTTACAAAAGGAAAATAGAATTGAGATATTTAGAATAAGTTACACAAGGTGGACGCTTGACGAATTGTGGGTCTTAGCGGAAGCTACCAGTGTGGGAACCATGCTATAGAACTGCACAGTATTGAATTTATTGAGCAAAAATTAAATTATATTCATAATAATCCTGTAAGGGCTGGTATTGTTATCAAACCGGAAGATTATATTTTTAGCAGTGCAATAAATTATTCTTGTTTGGAAGGAAAAATAGAAATTGATTATCTTTTTTTTTAATTGTATACTCAAATCCGGAGATTTGAAGACGCTTTGACGTAGTCTGGAGACTACGCCAAGCAGTGGTGATGATTCATTTTTCTGCCTCAAGTGCAACCCTTGTCATAAAAGAGAAAGCCTCACTAAAAATTTTAAATTCAAATGATTTTTTAAGTTTATTATCTTGTTCTTTCCACATGATAATTTTAGTTTATAGTTTGAGTAATTAGGGTTTGCTTTTTAGTATTTAAATGCAACTATTAAAAAAAAAATTGGGTTTATAAAATCAAATGTATATAGTTTGATTTTATTTAAAGAGTTCGGATCTTTTCCTCTGTATTATTCTTAAAATTTACGGATACCATTATTAGAATTATTTACACAGGGTAAATATATAAAACATGAAATTAAAATTATAAGTTATTGACATTGGATTATAAAACAAAATTCTTTCATCGGATTTAAAGGGAGAAGCAGAGAGTTATTTGGAGTTAATAGCAAGTTAGCAAAACTTGTCTTTCTATTAAACTTATAATCTATATTACATCAGGAAGGAGGCTAAACACAATAATAAATTGCTTGGAAAAGAATTTTTGATAATTCGAAAAATATGTTATTTGGTACTCATTTTTTTAAATAACTATCTTATTTCAGTTACATTTTTAAAAAATAAGATTATATGTATGAATTATTAAAAGAGAATTTACAAGCCAAAGTTAATTTCTCGGAAGAAGATTTTGAAAAACTCATTAAATACCTTAAACCAAAGCAAATAAAAAAGAAAGAGCACTTTGTTGTTGAAAACAATCTTGTGCGTCACATGGCTTTTGTTAATAAAGGTATTTTAAGGTCGTATATGGTAAACAATGCAGGCGTAAGTGTAACGGTTATGTTTGCAGTAGAAGGATATTGGATTGGAGATCTTTACAGTTTCATTTCCGGAAAACCTGCAATAGCTAATGTGGAAGCATTAGAGTCCGGAGAGCTTTTATTGATGGATAAGCAATCTTTTGATAAAGCACTTGATGAAATCCCTACTTTTGAAAGATTTTTCAGGTTGCTGCTGCAAAATGCATACATAGCCTCTCAGAAGAGGATTTCAAACACATTCAGTGAATCCTCGCAAGAGCAATATCTGGAATTTATTAAAAATCATAAGGATTTTGTACAGCGCATCCCCCAACATCTTATAGCTTCTTATCTTGGCATAAAACCTCAATCTCTCAGCCGGATCAGAAAAAACATTTTTAATAAGGATAATTTAAAAATTGATTAAACAGTTTTAAATTACAGTAAGATTGGTTTTTTGCACTTTAATATTGTGTAAAACCAATCTACATTTTTAGCACAAATTATATAAACAAGGAATAAACCACAACTCAATCCATTTTTAAAATTTGCAAAGCAAGATATCACTACATTGTTAATTTTTAACGATTAGCTTTCAATACACTCTTTGTTAACCTAGGTGAATAATTGGTCATTTCTGCAATCCTATATTTGTATAAATAATTTAAAAAAACAAATAATATGAAAAACACGCATGTCAAAGATCAATTTTCAGTTCGAACCGAAAATAGCTTCTTAAATAAAATTCTCAGCAAACTATTAGTATCATTACTAATCTCATCTGTTGTTTTTTTGATGAGCTGCAAAAAAAATGATGATAATTCAGAATCCTGCAAGAAAGAATTGCTTCGAAAGACTGCAATTAATTTTTACACCTCCTTATATAGTGCTGACCAGTCTACGCTGAAAAATTACGTGGCAACTACTTATGTAGAACACCAAATAAGTGCCGCCTTTACATTTACAGGTCTTAAAGAATATGCCAAAAGTCGCACACAATCTATAGAAAATCACAAGTTGATCATCCATCGTACTATAGTGCAGGGTAATTTAGTGGGTTTACATATTGAAGAAAAGGTGAAAACTGACAGTTCTGTTGCACGCATGGCATTATTTCGTTTTAATGCTGATGGGAAAGTTATTGAACATTGGGAAGCTATGCAAGGTGAGCCTAAGAAAAGTGCAAATCCAAATACAATGTTTGATGGAGCAGTTGTTAATTATTCATCGTCTGTAGCAGGCCAATATCTGGATGCTACTGTTAAAAGTGATATGCAGGTTTTCAATAATTATGACACATTAATTGTTAGACAGACCCGTGATGGATATATCCAACATAATCCATTAGCAGGCAATGGACCTGATGCATTGATTGGATTACTTACATTTTTTAAATCAAAAGGTTTTAAAACAGTGGCTAACAATTATATAAAATTAGCCGAGGGCGATTTTGTATTGGAGCTTAATAACTATCAAACATCACCTGATTTCCCGGGCCTTACGAATTCTGTTGCCTTTGACTTAATCAGGCTGACTCAGGCAGGTAAAGAAGCCGAACATTGGGATGTATTAGAAGAGATAAAAGGAGCTGATAAAACTAAAGCTTTTTAATATTTCATTTATAGAGGATAGGTAAAGAAAAGGCCATATTAAAGAACACTATAAGTTAGTTTCTTCAGTATGGCCTTTAAAGTAATTTTAAATTATATTTTAAATACTAATTTTGAATTAAGTTAAAGTAGAATAGACAATTGAGTTTTAAGAAATATTTATCCATCCATACCCGGCTGATTTTTTAAATAAAATCATTTTTAAAAAAGAAAGTATTATTAAGTTTTGTATTTTATTTATTGACTATAATAATGAAAGCAGCAGTAACAATAAAGGCAGGAACTCCTAATGTTATAATTATTCAGGAAAGACCAAAACCAAAGGCAAAAGAAGGTTGGATTGTTATTAAAATAAAAGCCTTTGGTTTAAACAGATCTGAATTGTTCACCAGGCAGGGCGCATCTCCTAATGTTACCTTTCCGCGCATACAAGGGATTGAGTGTGTTGGTGAAGTAGAAGAAGATCCTTCAGGCACTTACAAAATTGGTCAAAAGATAGCAGCAATGATGGGAGGTATGGGAAGGGAGTTTGACGGTAGCTATGCAGAATTTGTAGCGGTTCCTATAGAAATTGTTTTACCATTTGAAAGTAATTTACCATGGAAAATACTTGGAGCCATTCCGGAAATGTTTCAGACGGTGTCAGGATCATTAATGGATGCTTTGGATGTGAAAAAAGGAGAGACTATCCTCATTCGTGGTGGAACTTCATCGATAGGTATGTTAGCTTGTCAATTAGCCGGAAATTTAGGATTAACTGTTATAACTACTACAAGAAATCCTACAAAAGAAATTCACCTTAAAGCGAATGGTGCACATTATGTTTTAATTGATGACGGAGAGATCAGTTCCAAATTAAAAAGTTTATTTCCGCAAGGAGTTGATAATGTGCTTGAGTTAATTGGTACAACCACATTAAAAGATTCGCTCAAATGCATAAAACCAAAGGGGATTGTTTGTATGAGCGGCATATTAGGTAATGAATGGACGATGAAAGAATTTACACCAATGGGGGATATATCTTCTTTAGGCCGCTTAACAGTTTATATGGGAGAAGCCGCTAATATCAGTAAAGAGTTGCTTCAGGATTTTATTAATTCGGTTGCCGATTGCAGTATAAAACTTAATATTGATAAAGTATTCAATTTGAATCAGATTGTAGAAGCGCATATGTATATGGAAAGTAACCAAAGCATAGGGAAAGTCTTAGTTCAAACGGAGTAAACGCCTCGCTTGGCGTAGTCTTCAGACTACGTCAAAGCTTTATCAAATCTCCGGATTTGAAATTATAAAAACAATCCTGTTACTTTGTCTTATGAGCCAAGGGTATCAAATTTACGATCAAACTTCACTTTATTATCTTACATTTCAGGTTGTTAAATGGGTTGATATTTTTACAAGATTAGAGTATAAAGAAATTATAACTGAAAGTTTTACATTTTGTTGAGACAGCAAAGGTTTTGAATTATATGCATACGTAATAATGACTAATCATATTCATTTAATAGCAAGGGCTAAAGAAAATTATAAGTTATCGCATATTATAAGGGATTTTAAAAAATTTACTGCCAATAAATTACTTGATTATATTAGCCGGCCACTTGAAAGTCGAAGTGATTGGATGCTTAAAAGACTTGAATTTGCAGCCGGTGAGCATGGTAGAAATA
The DNA here is from genome assembly GCA_965248855.1 of Spirosomataceae bacterium. Taxonomy (GTDB): domain Bacteria; phylum Bacteroidota; class Bacteroidia; order Cytophagales; family 172606-1; genus CBDFKQ01. The sequence continues at coordinate 152,352 of CBDFKQ010000014.1, forward strand.
GTAAATACCAAATCCGGACACACGAAAACCATGCTATAGAACTGTACAGTATTGAATTTATTGAGCAAAAATTAAATTATATAAGGGTTGGTATTGTTGATAAACCGGAAGATTATATTTTTAGCAGTGCAAGAAATTATTCCGGTTTGGAAGAAAAAGTAGAAATTGATTATCTTTTTTAATTAATTTCTACTCAAATCCGGAGATTTGAAGACGCTTTGACGTAGTCTGGAGACTACGCCAAGCAGGGGGGAAATTTGTAAATTCAAATATTGTAAATGAGTTTATTGAACCTTTAATACAACATATTTCAGTTCATTAGGGAAATTTTAGTGGACAACTAAAGAATTATGGACATACCAAAAAAAATATTGGCCAGGCAACACGAAATTACCAAAGCTTATCTAAGGGCATTGGATAAACACCTGTTAGACATTGTGGAAGGACGGGCAACTGAAATGTTTGAGATAAAAGATCTTGCAAACGTTTTACATATACACCCCATTCATTTGAGCAATACAATAAAGATGGCAACCGGCCTACATGCTTGCTTCTTCTATGAAGAAAAAATAATGAATATTGCAAAAGAAATGCTAAAGAAAAATGACCAATCCATAAGTAATATTGCTTCAATACTTACTTTTGAACCATCAAACTTTACTAAGTTTTTCAAAAGATTTGAAAATAAAACGCCAAAACAATTCCGGGAAGATTATTTAATAAATCAAGCATTCGAAAAAACTTAAACGATCACCATTTATACTTAAACTGTCACCATTATATTCTTTATAACCTTTTCATCTTTGCTGTATAGTTAAAAAGCAAAAAAGATGAATTTAAAAAATAATACAATACTTATTACTGGCGGTTCAAGTGGCATTGGACATGAACTTACAAAGCAATTACTTGAATTGGACAATACTGTAATAATAACTGGCAGGGATCAGGGCAAACTTGACATAACAAAAAAGCAATTCCCAAGCGTTTATACCTTCCAAAGTGATGTTAGCGATCCAAAAGCAATTGCCGAGCTGTATGATAAAGTAATACCTCAATTTCCTAATCTTAATATTATTATTAACAATGCCGGTGAAATGCGAAAAATTAACTTGCATGATGCTACACTCAAGTTGGAAAATATCACAAGGGAAATTGAAACTAATTTATCTGGTCCGATCCGCATGGTACATCAATTTTTGCCCCACTTAAAAACTCAAAAAAGTGCTGCCATTTTGAATGTAACATCTGGCCTTGCCCTTGTTCCATTTCCAATTTCGCCTATTTATGGATCTACAAAATCCGGACTTCGATCTTATACAAAATCTTTACGGATTCAATTGAAAAACACCAATATTAAAGTTTTTGAATTACTTGCCCCGGCAGCAAAAACATCATTAAATGATAAATTTGAAAGTGACATAGACAGTAAATCTTTAATGGAAGTTGACAAGTTGGTTAATGTGGCCATAAAAGGTTTGGAAAATGATAAACTGGAAATTTATCCAGGACTCGCCAACATTATTAATATTATGAGTAAAGTAGCACCTAACTTTTTGTTAAAGCAACTTAGCAAACCTGTTGATAAAATGCTCCGCCATGGTTCGTATCCCCAAGAACCATTCCTACCCACTAATTAAAACAGCTTTTCAAACTAAAATTCATCCCTCAAATCCTATATAAAAGTTTACGTTTTTTCACCCAAATTTTAATAATTGCAGTTGAATATTATAATGACATGGGTCTGTTACCAATTGCCAATGTTCAGCCAGGGGGTTGCTGTAATCTAGCTTTTGAAATGCCTCACTTTGGCTTAGTCTCCAGACTACATCAAAGCGTTATCAAATCTCCGGATTTGAAATTATAAAACAATCCTGTTATTTTGGCCTTATGAGCCAAGGGTGTCAAATTTAAGATCAAACTTCACTTTATTATCTTACATTTCAGGTTATTAAATGGGTTGATATTTTTACGAGATTAGAGTATAAAGAAATTATAACTGAAAGTTTTACATTTTGTTGAGACAGCAAAGGTTTTGAATTATATGCATACTTAATAATGACTAATCATATTCATTTAATAGCAAGGGCTAAAGAAAATTATAAGTTATCGGATATTATAAGGGTTGGTATTGTTGACAAACCGGAAGATTATATTTTTAGCAGTACAAGAAATTATTCTGGTTTGGAAGAAAAGAACAATCTATTAAAAGAAAATAAATATGACTTTAAAAATAATTGAACTAATTAACATTGTTATTTCTGCCATGGTAGGCGGAATGTATTGGGGGCCTTGGCTTGCACTGACCAAGTCTTTAAAAAAGTTTGACTCAAAAGTATTCCTGTCTGTTGTAGGTCAGTTGAACCAGAATATGGCACCGCTTATGACCATATTATCACCGCTGTCTTTAGTGACAACAATTCTTGTACTTATTATTTCATACGATAATCACAATGCTACATTCTACTTTACGTTCATTGGATTTCTATTATTTCTTATGGCACTAATTGTGACTTTGATAATTGAAGTGCCAATTGTAAAAAAAATTGTAACTTGGACTGAAACAACCTTACCTTCAAATTGGGAGCAACTTAGAGACCGTTGGGGAAAATTTCACATACTACGAGTAATGGCAGGCATTATAGGACTAATTTTTCTTTTAGCAGGAATACTTTTTGCCTAATTTCTACCCAAATAAGGTAAATTTTTATGAAAGTATCAGAAACTAAAATTGCAGAATGGTTTTTACGATTATCATTAAGTGCAGCATTTTTATCTGCAACGGCAGACCGTTTGGGAATGTGGCCTCAAAAAGTTTCGGCATGGGGAAATTGGCAAAGCTTTGTAGACTATACTAAAAGCCTAATTCCGTTTATCCCACACAGTTTAGTGCCCTTTTTAGCATATACGGCGACAGGTTTTGAAATAGTTTTAGGCATTTTGTTGCCCATTAATTTTAAAACCAATTTGGTAGCTAAAGTAAGCAGTGCCTTACTTTTAATTTTTGCCTTATCTATGGCATTTACCCAAAGCCTAAAAGCACCACTTGATTATTCTGTATTTGTGGCCTCTGCTGCTGCTTATACTTTAAGTATAATTGTAAACAAGAACATTAAAATTAAATAACAAAAGGGCAGCCGATAATATCGGCTGCCCAAAAGTGGTGGTCAGTAGTTAAATCAATCTTGTGCTTTCTATCAAAGTTTGTGCTTGGTTGAAAATGAAGTGCTTGAAATCGCCACCTTCGCCAAGCCGAAAACCGTTAGTGGCATTTTGCCGAACCCCTAAACATACAGTAATCAAATAAATAATGACTATAATTAAATCAGACTTGCCCAAACAATCTATACTCAACATTGAGAATAAAAAATATGATTTTATCGACAGTTTTGAAGGTGTATTAACGGACGAAAACAACACAATAAATTCTCAAAAAGTTGGGAGAGCCTTTTTTACAAGTAGCCCAAAGTGGGTGGACAAACTATTTGTTTTGAGGAATAAGATAGTTTCAATTTTTGGACTGAAAACGTCGGGAGACACCACAGACAGACAAAAGCAACTTGATAATTTCAAATGCGAAAAAGGGGAACAACTTGGATTGTTTAAAGTGTTTAGCCGAACCGACAATGAAGTTGTTATTGGAGAAGACGATAAACATCTGAATTTTAGAGTTTCTTTATTTTTAGTAAATCATAAAACTGAAACAACTAAGAAAAATTTGACTATTTCAACAACAGCAGAATTTAATAATTGGTTTGGCAGACTTTATTTTTTACCTGTAAAGCCACTTCATAAATTAATCGTTCCGACAATGTTAAAGGGGATAATAAAGGAATTAGAAAAATCTAATAAATAAATGCAAGCATCAACCGAAAAACTACCAATATTGTAAGACCTAAAAAAGTATTATGAAGGTCAAGCTTGTAGGTAGACAAAAAACTGCCACTAACATCGGGTTTTGTGCAAGTGGGGCCGGAGCGAATAACAATGAACATTTGTAATTGTATTTTGCTTTTGTTCGGGCAGGACATACAACATTCAACAATAGTTCTTAACTTCAATCTAAAATTTTCAATCGGCAGTGGTTCCGGGCGACGGAATTCTAATTCCCGACTTGCCTCATTCGTTGAGCGCCCTTTCACCGCCTACGAGGAACACTAACAAATCAATCAATAATCTAAAATGAGTATAAAAAATATAATAATTTTTGCTTTTATGGCTGTTCAATTTGCATCTTGTTCAGCTCAATCGTCGTATAAAGTCCTTGATAAGACCTTGACAAAAATTTACAAAGAATCTAACTTTCCGGGATTTGCCATTTCAATCATAAAGGGAGACTCTTCCCTTTTTTCAAAAAGTTATGGCTATGCAGACAAGGCAAAAAAACTAACATATACATTAGAAACTATTCAGCCAATTGGTTCAGTTAGCAAAACGTTTATTGGTTTGGCTTTAATGAAATCTATTGAACTTGAATATTTCAATTTGGAAACCAATATCAATGACCTTTTGCCTTTTAAAATAACCAATCCAAATTTTCCAAATGGCATAATCACAGTAAAACATCTTGCTACTCACACCTCCTCACTCTTAGACGATGAGGCAATTTATTATAGCGAAGCCTATCAATTAGGCAACAAGCCAACAATAGAATTGGGGGCTTTCCTCAAAGACTATTACACAAAAGAGGGGAAATTCTATTCAACCAAAAATTTTGACGCTACCAATATTGGAACAAACTATGCTTACAGCAATATCGCTGCTGCTTTAATGGCGTATATTATAGAAACAAAATCAAAAATGTCTTTCTCAGACTTTACTAAAAAAAATATTTTTCAGCCTCTAAAAATGGATAAAACGGATTGGTTTTACAATAAAAATTATGAAAAAAAGTACGCAACACTTTATCAGGTAAATCAAAATGAAAACCAACTTGAAGAAAAAATAACGAATGCTAACCACAGCTTAAAAGCATATTCGTGTATTACTTATCCCGATGGAAGTTTGAAAACATCTGTAAATGACCTTTCGCTTTTTTTAAAGGCAATGATGAAAGGATATTTTACAAATGACGCAGTTATAATTGGCAAACGTTCTTATCAAACTTTGTTTGCAAAACAGTTTAATGAAAAAAATATGCCTGCCAATATGGACACGAAAGAACCAAATAGAGCAATTTTTTGGTCATATTCCCGAAAAGGTGATATAAGGCATACAGGAAGCGACCCTGGAGTATTTGCTTTTATATCATTTAATCCAGTTTCAAAAATTGGACGTATTATGACACTTAACGCATCATTAGATGGTGGTGAAAATGGTAAGACAGTTGGATATTTTAAAAAAGTAATTGCTGCGTTAGACAGCTTTGAAGCAGGAGTGAAATAAAAACGAACGCCCAACATGTGGAGAAAGGGCCTTATTGTTAGAAGCCTAAAAGTATCGGAGCTTGGGGTGAAATCCCAAAAAGTATGATGTTTGAAATAAAGCAACAAAAAGAAAACAGCCAATAAAAATTGGCTGCCCTGGATAGCATTTCTTTTATAAAAAAGAAAATTCTTCATTTGATTTCACAAATATAAAAATATTTATATGAAATAATTTGCTTTTTATGACAGTACCTAAGGATAAAAGGGGGCATTTGGAGTTAAAACCGGAAGGTCTGCTTCGAGCGTTCCTGTAGAAAAAATTTTAATTACCGAACCTATTATTGGTGGCGAAGCAATTTATGTTCATCCTTCTCAAAATGGAGGAACAAGGCATTTATCTGCAGCACAGTTTGTTTTTGACCAAAGAGATTCAATAGCCCTTGTTGCCTCTCAGGAAGGGCGCTTTATAATTTTTTCATGGTCGCCTTGCGAAGAAATTGTTAATGCGCACAGAATAGACTCACTTTTATTGTAAATGTTTCTTCTCTCCGAAAATAAACTTTTATTAAGATTCTTTTTTTTTTCATAAAAATATTTTAATTAGGTTTTCTTCGACAACAAAACTCAAATTTTAGCGGAAAAAATGTTAATTATATCCATGGAAATTCAGTGGAAGCAGGGTTTGTTGAAAAAGCTGAAGATTAGCTTCATTGTAGTGCATCGGATTATTCTGTGTTACAAAAGGAAAAATGGAATTGATATATTTAGAATATTTACACAAGCGGACGCTTGACGAATTGTGGGTCTTAGCGGACGTTAAGACCAGTGTGGGGGATTACAATAAACGCCAGAGGCTTACGAAATTCACACTCGCAATATCCGAGCGAAGGCGGTGAATAGAAAAATTAATTATCCTGCAACATTTGTATCTTTGTAAAGTGAATGAAACTTTCTTTAAAATAGAAATAAAACAATGATTTATTTAAGACAGGAAGCATTTAATAGTATTAGCCGGGTGTTAGCAATAACTCGATATGATATTGAACAGCGTCAATTAATAAATGAATATGGATTAAATATTCACGGAGAAAACTACTTTAGAGATGTGTTTAATTTCGTATATGAAAAAAAATACGATAATGATAATTTTAATAGCCAAAATAGTGCTTGTATTGATTTAGTAGATAAAAATGAACGTTTGGCATTGCAAATCACTACAACAAGAATAAAAGAAAAAATTGATAATACCTTTAAGGCATTAAATCTTACTAAATATAAAGATTACTCAATAAAAATATTTTACCTACTTGACAAATCAAAACCTAACAAAGAAACGATTGAAGAATACAAAAAGAATTTCAATATTGACTTAAACGATTGCCTATTTGATTACACTGATCTAATAAAGAAAATTGCTAATTTAGAAACTCCGAAAATAATAGAGTTAGATAATAAATATTTCAAAAATAACACTGAAAAATACACTGACGAAATTGTTTTGAATCTTGTTTTTAAACATTTAATTAAAAACTACTCCATTAAAAATCCTAACTATGATGACGATTTTGGAAATATTGATACTAATGTGAAAATCAAACTAAACAGCATAAATAATAGGATTGAAACTGAAATCAATAAAAGTTTAGATTATATAAGCTTAATAAAAGACGATAACGACCTTTTAAGTGATTTAAGAATATTAGTTGTAGATAACCTGTATAGGGAAGTACTAATTGAGCTATTATTATCAAAAGAATCTAAAAAGATATTGGAGAATAAAACACTATTAGAGCTTAACAATTTATGTAATAATCATAAAATTGATTTCAACAAGGTTATTAGTAATTTACATTCAATATTAGAAGGAAAAATAAGTGTTAAAGATTTTAATTCTATGTCTATTAGCTGGATTATTATTTCTTTCTTTTTTGAAATTTGTGATATTGGTTTAAAAGAATGATACTACCTACTAAAACAATACAGCCAGTTGATTGTCTATTAAGTATTTCAGCTTTAATAATTGAAATATTGAAAGAAAAAGAGATGACTTTAGATGACTTATTTGATGAGTTCAATAAAAGCTATTATAAAAATATAACAATAGAAAAATTGATATTGTCTGTTGATTTTCTATACATAACAAATAAAGTAATGGATAACAATGCAATTATTAAAATTAACATCTAGTAATCCAAAATTTAACATCATAAACTTTGAAAAAGGTTTAAATATTGTTGTTGGTACACAATTGACTAAAGAACAAAAAAAGTCAATCAATGGTATCGGCAAAAGTATGTCATTGTCTTTAATTCATTACTTATTTGGTTCAAGCTTTAAATCAAAATCAGAAATAAAACTTAAAGAATATTTATCAAAATATGGAGAATTTGAATTGTCATTTATTCACAATCAGAAGGAGCATATCATTAAAAAGAATTTTTCGCAAACAGATTTTTTGATAGACGGCAAAAAGATTACACAAAGTCAATATCCAAAAGAATTAAACAAATTATTTCTTGGTAATTTAGATGCAAAACCATCATTTAAACAAATTTTAAATTGTTTTGCAAGAAAACATAGCAGCGAAACAAGTTACTACAGCAATATTTTAACGCAGCAAGCTCGACCTATTGAAGACTATCATCAAAGGTATACAAATCTATTCTTACTTAAATTAGATTTAAAGTTAGTTGAAGAAAGTTACTCTGTAAAAAACAAGTTAGAGAAATTAGAACAAGCTAAAACTACAATTCAGGAATATAAAAAGGCATTAGATAGTTTTAACATAAATGATTTAAAAGATGAAATAATTAAGTTAGAAACACAATTAAAAAACTTCTTTATAGCTGAAAACTTTGATTTGTTAAAACAAAAAGGTGATGACTTAACAGCGCAGTTAAATGAAATTAGAAATAAAATATTTTTTAATGATAAAACCTTAAAAAGAAAAGAATTAAGCTTAGAAGATTCAAAAAGCACTAATATAGATAATTTAAAAATTGAAACCATTTTTAATGAAGCTAACTTCTTTTTTAAAGAAATGGTCACTAAAAGACTAGAACAAGCGCAAGAGTTTCATACAAATTTAATTATCAATAGAAAAAAAAGGTTAACAATTGAAATTAATGAGTTAAAACTTTTACTAATAAAACTACAGGCTGATAAAGAAATTATTTCCAATGAAAGGGATTCTATTTTAAAAGACTTAAATAATAGTGGTGCTTTAGAAGAGAGAGATAGTATTAAAGACAGGATTAAAACTCTTGAAAATCAAAAAAATGATTTAGAAAAATACGAAAACATATTAAATGATTTCAAAAAAGACAAAAGCAATTTAGACGTTAGGAATGCGATTTTAAAGCAAGAAAGCATTGTCTATCTTGATAATAACCAAAAGGAACATAATGAAATTGAGAAAATATTCAGAGACTTAGTAAAGCAATTTTACGATAATCAAGGTGGCTCATTTAAGATTGAAGAAGCTCCTTCTGCTAAGTATCTTTTTAATATTAATTCTCACATTCCTAAAGAAGGTTCACAAGGCGTTGGAGAAGTAAAAATATTTTGTTATGATGTTCTATTATATTTATTAAACAAAAATTTACTGAATTTTTTAGCACACGATGGTTGCATTTTTTCTGAAATGGATCCAAGGCAAAAAACCACAATATTTAAAGTGATTCTAGAACTTGTAAAAGATGATAATTTTCAGTATTTTTTAAATATTGGAGAGAATACATTAAATGAAATTTTAGATAATAAAAATCAAATAAATATTTTAACCGAAGAAGAAAAAGAAACAATAAAGAAAAGTATTAGATTGACGTTATCTGACAAAGAATCGAAATATTGGTTGTTTGGTGAAAGTTTTGACTAGTAATATGCCAGCGCTTCACCTCGCTTGGCGTAGTCTTCATACTACGTCAAAGCGTTATCAAATTTCCAGATTTGAAATTATAAAAACAATCCTGTTATTTTGTCCTTATGAGCCAAGGCTATCAAATTTACGATCAAACCTCCACTGGTCTTAGCGTCCGCTAAGGTCCCATACTTTCGAGCGTCCACTCATTTTCCAAGAAATTATTATTTGCCTATGGGAAGTAAGTACAAATTTCACGATCACAGCAAATTGCATTTTGTAACTTTACAGTTGTCGACAACATAAAAACAGTGAAGTGTATACCTAGTGTATTATGACAAGCCATATTCACACATGCACACAGAATAGATTATTGTAAATGTTTTCTTCTCTCCGAAAATAAACTTTTATTAATATTCTTTTTTTTATCGATAAAATATTTTAATTAGGGTTTTCTTCAACATCAAAACTCAAATTATAGTGGAAAAATACGATATAATAATAATCGGTACCGGTGCCGGAGGCGGTACACTTTTGCACAAGTTAAAAGATTCGGGAAAAAAAATATTAGTGCTTGAGCGTGGAAAATTTCTGCCGCGAGAAAAAGAAAATTGGGATACCGTTTCTGTTTTTCAAAAAGACAGATACCATACCAATGAAGTTTGGAAAACGCAAATCAGTAAAGATTTACATCCGGGTACAGGTTATTGGGTTGGAGGAAATACAAAAGTATACGGCGCTGCACTTTTTCGTTTGCGCGAAAGAGATTTTGAACAAATACAACATGCAGGAGGTATCTCTCCGGAATGGCCGGTTAAATACAATGATTTTGAAAAATATTATACCGAAGCCGAAGAATTATACAGCGTTCACGGCAAATCCGGTTTAGATCCCACAGAACCTCACAGAAGTAAAGAATTTCCTTTTAAAGAAATCAGTCACGAACCACGGATTCAGGAATTACATAATGAATTGGAAAAACTTGGTCACAAGCCATTTTATATTCCGATGGGTATAAAGTTGAATGAATCAGATCGTTTAAACAGTCCTTGCATAAGATGCAATACATGCGATGGGTTTCCATGTTTGGTTCATGCAAAAGCGGATGCTGATATTGATTGTGTAAGACCTGCATCTAAAGATGAAAATGTAACATTGATTACAGAAGCGCGCGTAACCCGATTAATTACCAATGCAAGCGGAAGTGAAATAGAAAGTGTAGAAGTTGATTATCAGGGAGAATTAAGGCAATACAAAGCAAATATTGTAGTTCTATCAGCAGGTGCGATCAATTCTTCAGCATTATTATTAAAATCTGCCAATGATAAACATCCAACCGGATTAGCAAATGGCTCTGATCAGCTTGGCAGAAATTTTATGAAACATCAAAATGAAGCGATGTTGGGTATTTCATTTAAAAAAAACCCGACAACATTTCAAAAAACATTGGCCATTAATGATTTTTATTGGGGAGAGAAAGATTATGAATTTCCGATGGGCCATGTGCAGTTAATGGGAAAATCCAATAAAGATATGCTTTCAGGAGATGCACCGGCCTTTACTCCCGGTATCGTACTGGATGAAATGGCAGAACACTCGGTAGATTGGTGGTTAACAGGAGAAGATTTGCCCGCAGCAGAAAATCGTGTTCAGTTTATCGACGGAAAAATTCATTTGGATTATAAAGATAATAATACTGAAGGTTTTAAAAGATTAATAAATCGTTGGGAGCATACATTAAAAGAAATTAGTGAAGGCCATGCATTTTTACCCAATTCACTTTATTTACGCAAAAGCATACCTCTGCAAGGCGTTGCTCATCAATGTGGTACAGCAAGGTTTGGTCGCGATTCAAAAACATCTGTACTTGATGAATTTTGCAAAACTCATGAAATTGATAATTTATATGTAGTTGACGGAAGTTTTTTTGCCTCAAGTGGTGCTGTAAACCCTTCTTTAACCATAATGGCAAACGCATTAAGAGTCGGCGAACATTTATTGGAACGATTAAAATAATTTTTTTAAACAAATTAATTTAACTCTATAAAGTTTAAAACTTTATAGGGTTTGCATGAAATGCTGAAATTAAAGTATAATCTTTATTTATATGAAGCTTTAGGACTTGGCATTTTTATGTTTTCTGCCGGTTTTTTTGATATCATAATCGACCATCCCGATTTACCTATTCGCAAAGCTATTCCCGGTGATATGCTCCGAAGGTTTTTTATTGGTCTCACTATGGGCGGAACTGCACTTTTGATTATGTTTTCTTATTTTGGAAAAAAATCCGGTGCCTATATTAATCCTGCAGTAACATTAACTTATTTTAGGCTGGGTAAAATAACCGGTAAAGATGCTTTTTTTTATTGCTTGTTTCAATTTATTGGAGGGTTCAATTGGCTTGTGGTTGATCGGCATTTGTATGCCCGAATTAATTAAACATCCTTCAATTAAATACATTGTTACCATACCCGGCAAGGAAGGTATTTTAATTGCATTTATTGCTGAATTTATAATTTCTTTTGGTTTATTATTTATGGTTTTAATTGTTAGTAATAATGAAAAATTAAAAAATTATACTCCCTATTTTGTTGCCACATTTATAACATTATACATTACATTCGAAGCACCTTACTCAGGCATGAGTATGAACCCCGCCCGCACTTTTTCGTCATCAATAGTTGCAAATGTATGGACAGGCGTTTGGATTTACTTTACAGCTCCAGTTTTTGCAATGCTTTCTGCCGGTGAAATCTGGAAGAAATATTTTGAAAGGAAATAAATGTTTAAATAATCTCTCAAAATAATTATTTAAGAAGCCATTTTGAAATATTCTTTTAAATAGGCTCTTATGGATTGATGGACAGGATTTTCTTCATCATTAAGCCTTTCCCACGAATTAAAAACACGCGAGTAGCGCAACTCAGAAATATCTTTTTCTATTGCTTTTACAACTTGAGGTTTTTTGCAATTCTATATTAGCAATATCATTTTCAATCGCAATCAATGCCCTTTTCGTTTGCTCTAATTTACTTTGGTTAATTATAATTTTAGTAATATCAATTTTATTCTTACGCAAATTGAGTTTTAAAAAGCTTGTACTCTGCTTTTGTTTTCCAAGCCAATAATTTATTTGCCACTTTTCCTTTTCCCGCGGCTGCAATGGCTGCGTTTAAAGAGGTAAGATTATCCTGCTCTTCTGCAATCAATGAATTTACAATTTCCAACTTGGTTAATGCCTTCCATATTCTGTATTCAAGTCTTGCAATAGTATAAATAAAATTCTTTTGCTTAAAAGTTAATTTCATTAAAGCGTTTTCTATAGGAGAGAATAGGTTTTTCATATTTTTTTCGTCTTTTGTCTAATATCTTTAGTCTAAAAATCTATTACATAAATTTCGTCATTTCGCTTCACAAAACCTAAATTATTGATATTTCGATATTGATAAAACGATAATTTAATTTTATTTAAAGCAGTATTTCCTAAAATTAATTTGGATCACAGTAAATGAATGCCTTAATTTAAAATTTAATCTCTGCAACTAACTAAATATGAAAAAAATTTTATTCACGGCATTATTGCTTGTGTATTTTATTGCCGGCTACAGTCAAAATGTACCTTATTACAAACCGTCTTTTAATACAGAAAAAATAATTTTTAAGTCCGACTTTGAAAGAGGCAGTCTTTTAGAAGGTAAAGCAGATAATAAAAATGCACGTTCCGGTATTTCTGCATTGAGGGTTAGAAATGAAGAGAAAGTTCTTTTTAACATGTCTGTTAAAAAAGGTGACATGGTTTCATTTTCTGTTTTTGCAAAATATCATGGTAATAATGAAGCAGAAAATAAACTGCCTTCCTTATTACTAAAAAGTAATATTAATAACTTCCCCATTCGTTCTTTTTCCGAAAAGCAACTTAGCAACCACATTTCTCCTTTTTTTGCTATCATTGCTCATGCAAGTACCATCATAAAAGCCATTCATAATAATAAAATACCTAATGCCTCGCTTGAAGCCTATGTGTATGATACAAAGCACGAATTAATTGAAATCAAAAGCATTGCTTTAACCAAAAGTGGTAATAACAAATGGGAAAATTTAATACTTAATGCACCTTTAATAAACCGGGATGGCTCCATTGAGTTGTATGTAAAAAACAAAAGTACCAAACAGGTATGGGTGGATGATTTGAGTGTGAAAATGAAAAATGATATATCTGAAAATCAAAATAAGATTACAAACGGTTTTAATATTAGCAGGTTAGATAATAATATAGTCAGTAAAGATACCGCTAAAAATATAAAGCCTGTTCTTCCTACTGTAAAATCAACTCCTGTTATGGCACCGATGACAAGATTACCGGTTGTGTTACCTCCGGCAGATAGCGGAGGCGACCCTTCGGCAGGCGGGGATGATGGTGCCGGCGATGGTCAACCCAGAGAAAAAGGTATCGAGCCTATAAAATCTAAAGATTTACCTACAACCCCGTCTACTCCTCCGGGGTCTGTTGATCCCAATACTCCTGTAAATATTCCTCCCGTATCTGTACCTACTTCTCCTGCCTCTCCCGGCTCCGGCGCAGGGCCTGTGCTGCCTTCGGTAGATGGAGGTTCCGGCGGAAGCGGCAGTGGTGGGGGAGGTGGAAGCTCCGGTGGAGGAAGCTCCGGTGGAGGAAACTCAGGAACCGGCACATCAGACAATAGCGGATATACGCCACCACCAAGCAACCCGGTTGCAGGTGATAAATATATATACCGTTATTATGAGATTACCATCCATTATATTTACAACTGTGATGGAAGCGTTTGTAACTGGTATACCACCGGTGGCAGCATTACTAAGGATGCTGTGAGATATTATGAAAATGGCAATCGTTTTCCTAAAGACCCTACAGATGGCCAGGTGGTTTATGTACCTGAAGAAAATTTGATATTTACTTACGATGCAAGTAAAAAGAAATGGAATGGAGTGTCAGCTCCAATTAGAGACATTACAAATAATTTAAAAAATCCTTGTTTACAAAGTGCTTATACTTTAGTTAACAATCTCGGGTTTCAATCGACACTGACTGCTGCGATTCAGGAAGTATTTGGAGGATCAAATAATATTTATATAAATCTGATTTTTGAAGATGATAATACTTTGCCTAATAATATATCTGGAAAGACATTTCCCTCTAATCATATTGTAGATAAAGGAGTTGTAGAAAGTGCGACAATGGAAGTAAGTTTAAATGTAAATACCTTACCTCAAGGTTCCATAGAACCAATAGTAGAAACCATTTTGCACGAAAGTTTACATGCCTATTTTGACGCAAGAGATACTACAATGATGAAAGAATTGGCGCAGCACCAAGATATTGCTAATTCTTATATGGAATGGGAAATAGAAGCTATGCAAAAAATATTTCCTAATATGGCAATAAATGATATTGTATCAATTATGATAAGTGGCTTCGGAGATATTCAAGCTAATGACCCTACATTATTTACACAGATTTTATCAAAATATAATTTAACTTTAAACGAGGTAACCACAATTTCAAATACTTATAAAAATGGGACAAAGGGTACAAAATGTAAATAGATTTCTAAATATAACAGCAATGGTAATCTTTTTATTTTGTTATCAAATTAAAGCACAAGATAAAATTGAAGAGGCCTCATTCAATTATCAAGGAAGGACTAATCCTTCGCTTTTTATCGGATTAAATTATCATGTTAAAGAAAGTGTGCTAAGGAAATATTGTTACAAGTCTGTTGCTTATTTTAAATTTAGGATTAATGAAAAGGCTAAAATTGACACGATCGTAATCTTAAACTACGATGCTCCAAAAGAATTGGTAGAAGGGTATAAAAATGCAATTGAAGCAACCAATGGATATTGGTCTCCCAGAAAAATTAATGGAGTGGCTGTTAAAAGCAAATTTTTTATACTGCCTGTTGCATATAGTTTTGCACATTCATGTGATGATAAATCTCCAATTGAAGACAATACATGGAATGCTCTCCAAAAAATGACAGATGGAGACATTTATGATGGTATTGTATTAGGCCTTATCCAAACAGCAGTTCGCAGACCAGATAGTCAAATAAAAGCTAATAAATAGCGATTTTTGTGCCTATTTTCCAGCAGGGTCTCCGCAAGGACCCTGCGTTAATCTATTATTGGATTTTCCGCTCTTCGGGATGTTCCGAAGGGCATCGCGAAGCATAGACAAAAGGGATTTTAATCCCCTAAAGAAATATGATATAAAGAAGTGATGTTGTATTTGGATGTTAAACGGGGATTGGAAATCCCTTTTTATTTTTAGGTCGGGATGCGCTTCGCTAACATCCGGACCAACAGGTTACGCCTTAGTTAATAATCTTGGATTTCAATCGACACTAACCACTGCTACTAATGAAGTATTTGGAAGATCAAATAACACTACATTAAATTTAATTTTTGAGGATGACAATGGATTGTCAAATAGTGTTAGTGGTGAAACAATCTCGACAATTCATAGAGTTGTGGGTGGAGTTCTTTATGAAACGGCAGAAATCAGTTTAAATGTGAACACATTGCCCAACGGTTCCATAGAACCAATTGCTGAAACTATTTTGCACGAAAGCTTTCATGCTTATTTTGATGCAAGGGATTCTACAATGATGAGTGAATTGGCACAGCATCAGGACATGGCGAACTCTTATATGAACTGGGAAATAGAATCAATGCAGAAAATTTTTCCGAGCATGGCCATTATAGATATAGTGTCTATAATCATAAATGGTTTTGGAGATATTCAGATAAATGACCCGCAATTATTAGCTCAAATATTATCAAAATATAATTTAACTTTAAATCAGGTAAATACTATTGCTAATACTTATAAAAATGGAACAAAAGGCACGAAATGTAAATAGGTTTATAAAAAGACTAATAATATCATTTGCTATAATTTTATTCTTATTTTCTTTTAAAACCAACGCACAGGATACCATTGAAGAAGCTTCTTTTAATTTTGAAGGCAAAGACAATCCCTCATATTTAATTTTAAAAAATTATAAACTTGAGGGTAAAGTGTTAAGAAAATACTGCATAAAGTCAGTCACCTTCTTTAAATTCAGGCTTAATGAAAAAGCACAAATAGACACCATAATGTATGATGTTAATGTCGGCACCCCAAAAGAAATATTAGAAGCTACATTTAGAGCCATCAAAGCCACCAATGGTTATTGGTTACCAAGAAAAATTAACGGGGTAGCTGTTAAAAGCAGGTATTTTTTATATCCTGTAGCTTACAGCTTAATTAATGCCTGTGAGAAAGACGATAAAGAATTTCCTATAGTTGATAAAACTTGGGAAGCCGTTACTCATATGACAGATAGCTATATGCTAGATTGCGTGATTCTATCTGGTATGGAAACTTATACAATGAGACCTGATAAGGACATCAAGGGAAAAACTGAAAAATAATTATTGATATTTTGTTTTATAGTATGTATTAATCTTGCGGTTCAGTATGTGGGTGTTTTTCTTCCCAGCAGGGCATTAGGTTATAGGTCAATTGAAACCTAAAGGTATCATTTTCAGAAAGGCGATCTGATTAAAATTGATTTTTACTTGATTCCTGATGACCGGCCCTTAATCAATTGTGAAGGGATAATAAAAAAGAAGTAATCCACTGTCTTAGTGTTCCGAAGGGCACTAAGGATTTGTTATGAAAAGAAGGACTTAATCCTGATTTAGTTTCCCAAAATATGATTCATGTACATAAAACCGTGTCGCAGACACTGCTACTCATTTATTAATACGTAGAGCGTTTCACTAACTCTCCGTATAGTTGGGTAGAATTTGCAATCCGTGTACAGTTCAAGATAATTCATTTATGGAGTTCTATTCTACTCTCAAGGCAGGTGTCTTCACCTGAATTTATTATTTTTTCGCCGTATCAAAATTTTTTTTCTTAAAAGTTAATTTCATTAAAGCGTTTTCAATAGGAGAAAGTAGGCTTTTCATATTTTTTTGTCTTTTGTCTAAAAATCTGATACTTAAATTCGTCATTTAGCTTCAAAAAACCTAAATTATTGATTTTCGATATTGATATTTTAATATTAGTAGGTTTTTATTTTTTGCCTTCTTTCGTATTTTACCATCAAAGTTGAAAAAGAAAATACTACACCTCGGCCTGTCCTCCGACAGGACGAAAGATAACTTTGAGTCAAATATTTTGGTCTGTCAGGGGACAGACCAAGGGAAAGGCGAAAGTTATTAAAACATACAGCGTCACTACATTTAATTATAGTTGAAGAATACTAACAAAAAAAAATAATCAATTACTTTATGTAAGTTTTTATTGAAAAAATTATATTCAGATTGTTTTTAAAATTTTTCCCATTTTTAAATTCTGCACAAAATCCGGTTTTTATTTATACAATTAAACCATTTATTAACCAACCTGATCAAATTAAAAAATAAAGGTATTATTTAATTCACAAGCCTTTTATTGCAGTCTTCTTTTATCGCTTTTCTATTTTCTTACTTAAAATCTTATAAAGTAATATTTTTTTTAAACTTCAATGTTAATTTAATGTTAACAAATGTTATTTTTGTGTTATCAAATTGTTAAATATGTATCGCACAGAAAAACTAAATAAAGAAGTTGAAAAAATATACTATCCGCTTACTATGTGTAATGTGGTTTTCATTTTTAGGGATAGGGTTGCAAGCCCGGTATTTGGCTGAAGGAGATAATATAAGTCAAAAATTATCCCTCGATAGCAACAGTCTCCATACCTCCCTGGCTTTTTGGCTAAGTTTTAATCCTGACATGGATTCCACAAAAAAAATGGAAATACAACACCGGGTTACAGATTTTTGCGATTTATTGATTTTAAAGCGCGCTAAATTTAAATCTGAAGAAAACTTTTTATGGTATGTTTTTAACAAAGTTCATCATGATTTTCTTCAATGTTATGAAGTTAACACACCGTTCTATAAAATTTTCAAATCCAAATCATATAATTGCGTTACGGGTTCTGCTTTATTCGCGTTAATATACAAACAGCTTGGTTATTCCATTTCCATAATAGAAACGGTGAACCATGCCTATTTGGTAATTCAATTAGAAAAAGGAAGGATAATGATTGAATCGACTGACCCACAAAATGGTTTTATAACCAATCAAAAAATAATTTGGAAAAAAGAAAAAGCACTGGCAGAAAATGCAAACAGGGCATTAATCCACCAAATTTCTTTAATGAATTTATGCGGCTTACAATTTTATAACCAGGCAGTTAAATATTTTTATGACAAACATTACAGCGAAGCAAATATGCTTTTAGAAAAAGGTATGGCATTTTACCCTGCGTCATCTAAAATATGGTATTTACACAGAAAAATCTCCGGTTTGCAAATGACTTATTCACATGCCGGCTTATAACGGAAAGAATAAGCTGTATCGAAATGGGAATCAGGTTTAAGAAAAGACTATAAAATAAACCTGAAAAGTGCAAACAGATTTAAAAAGCGTTACACAACAAACACTTGGAGCATTTAAAATCATTATTAAATAAGATGAAGAGGCTCTTTCTTTTATAAGAAGGGTCTCTTTTTTTATATTTATATGTGTTGTAACAGCGATACTTTTTAATACCCGGTAAAATTGTTTTATTTTTGTCTCACTTCATAAATAATAACAATATCATGAGAATTTTCTTTTCGACTTTTATTAAACCTCTGTCATTATTTTTAACAGGCTTTATTTTTGTTTTGAATACTTCGGCTCAGGAAAATGACAGGAAAATTTTCACTCGACAAGATACTTTGCGAGGTACTTTAAATGCGGACAGAGCCTGCTTTGATGTTTTATTTTATGACCTTACCTTAAGAGTAAACCCTATCGAAAAATCTATAAAGGGATTTAATAAAATAAGATTTATGGTTGTAAGTGATTTTAATAAAATCCAGCTCGACTTATTTGAAAACTTAAAAATAAATAAAATAACTCAATCAAATAAAGAATTAAAATTCAAACGGGAGGGTAATGCCTTTTTTATAGATTTCCCCGAAATACAAAAAAAAGGAAGTGTTGGTGAAGTAACAGTTTTTTATGAAGGGAGGCCAACAGTAGCCAATAATCCGCCGTGGGATGGTGGGTTTACATGGAAGAAAGATGTAAATGGAAATGATTGGATAGGTGTTTCGTGTGAAGGGATTGGCGCAAGTATTTGGTGGCCTAATAAAGATCATTTGTCTGATGAACCTGACAGCATGAAAATTTCTTGTGAGGTACCTTCAAATTTAATGTGTGTGGCAAACGGGAATTTAAAAAAGCAAACAAAATTAAAGGATGGATATACCAAATATGATTGGTTTGTATCATACCCCATCAATAATTATAATGTGTCACTCAATATTGCAGAATACGCGCACTTTAACGACACTTATAAAAGCACCATTGATGGTACTG
This sequence comes from Spirosomataceae bacterium, assembly GCA_965248855.1. Lineage (GTDB taxonomy): Bacteria > Bacteroidota > Bacteroidia > Cytophagales > 172606-1 > CBDFKQ01. Next base: position 172,027 of record CBDFKQ010000014.1, read on the forward strand.
TTTTACAATTGGATTATTATGTTTTACCTGAAAACATCATCAAAGCAAAAAAGCAATTTCAACAGGTTAAGCCTATGCTTGCATGTTATGAAAAATATTTAGGAAAATATCCTTTTTGGAACGATGGTTACGCTTTGGTAGAAACTCCTTATTTGGGCATGGAACATCAATCTGCCGTTGCGTATGGCAATCAATATAAAAATGGCTATTTGGGAAGAAGCTTAACAAATTATCCTATGGATTTTGATTATATTATTATCCATGAAAGCGGGCATGAATGGTGGGGAAATTTAATAAGTATGAAAGATGCGGCCGATATGTGGATTCATGAAAGCTTTTGCACGTATACTGAAGGCTTATATGTGGAATGCATGAAAGGTAAAACAGAAAGTTATAAATATTGGGCATCATACATTCCAACTATTCAAAATGATCGTCCTATAGTTGGCATTTACGGATTAAATTATGATGGATCATCGGATATGTACCCTAAAGGAGCTGTAATGCTTCATACTATCAGAAATGTTATTGACAATGATGAGCTTTGGTTTGCAACCATAAAAGGTTTGTTGGATAATTTTAAATATAAAACCGTAACGGGTGATGAAGTAATTGCATATATAAATAAAAAAACTGATAAAGATTTAACTCCTATTTTTGATCAATACTTAAAATATCGTTACCCACCTACATTCGTTTATAAAATAGAACAAAAAAATGATAAGGTTGTTTTAACATACAGTTGGAAAGCTGACGTAAAAGATTTTAAAATGCCTGTTAAGGTCGGTTTTGATAATAATTTACAATGGATAACACCTTCTAAACAAGTGCAATCACTTGAAATGAACGGAAAAATATCTGACTTTAAAGTAGCAACCGAATTATTTTATATGTTTTTGGAAAAAGAATAATTTTTCCAAAAACATAAGAATGAATTAGTCCGAAAGAGAGAAAATGTAAAATTTAATTAAATACTATTCTTATTGTTCAATATTTTTCTTAAACCACTCCAAAGTTATTTTTAATCCTTCCTCTATTTTTATTTCAGGGTGATAGTTTAATATTTTTTTTGCTTTGGTAATATCTGCCAAACTGTTTCGAATATCGCCTTCCCTTTCAGGTGCATGAAATGCTTTTAATTTTGAATTTAAAAATTGCGTTAATAAATCAAACATTTTATTTAAAGAAGTACTTTCACCCACTGCCACATTAAATATTTCACCGTCTGCTTTCTCATCTGCAAAAATAGATTTAACATTTGCCTGCACCACATTGTCGATAAAAGTAAAATCACGCGTAGTTTCGCCATCTCCATTTATTTTTGGAGAAACATTTTTTAAAATGGCTTCAATAAATATAGGAATCACAGCAGCATATGCGCCTTGCGGGCTTTGCCTCGGGCCGAAAACATTAAAATATCTGAGTCCGATATTTTTTAAACCATATTGTTTATAAAATATTTCGGCATAAAGTTCATTTACATATTTTGTAATGGCATAAGGCGAAAGTGGTTTGCCAATTTCGCTTTCTATTTTTGGTAAATTTTTACTGTCGCCATAAGTTGAGGAAGAAGCAGCGTAAATAAATTTTTTAATTTTATTATCCCTTGCAGCAACCAACATATTTAAAAATCCATTAATATTTACCTCGTTAGTAGTAATGGGGTCTTCTATGCTTCGGGGTACAGAACCTAAAGCGGCCTGATGAAAAACAAAATCAACATCTTTACATGCTTTTTGGCAAATTTCTAAATTTCGTATGTCACCTTCCAAAAACTCAAAATTATTATTTATAAAAAAAGGATTTATATTATCTATAAATCCTGTGCTTAAATTATCTAATATTTTAACTTTTTTTGCTCCAAACTCTAATAAATATTCAGCTAAATGCGACCCGATAAAACCTGCTCCACCGGTAATTAAAAAGTTATAATTTTCTAAATTTTGCTCGTGAAAAGGTTTTGAATACATTTAAAAAATATAAAATCTATTTAGGAATTGTATTGTTTGGAATAATATTCCTGATAATTTCCTGAAGTTACATCTTCAAGCCATCTTGTGTTTTCTAAATACCAGGCAACAGTTTTCTCCAAACCTTCTTCAAATTGTAATGATGGTTTCCAACCTAATTCGTTCATTAATTTTTTGGCATCAATTGCATACCGAAGGTCATGGCCTGCCCTATCGGTAACATAAGTTATTAATTTTTCCGACTCACCTTTTTCTCTCCCTAATTTACTATCCATTATACTGCAAAGCAGTTTTACAAGATCAATATTTTTCCATTCGTTAAAACCGCCTATATTATAAGTATCGCCAACTTTGCCTTTATGATAAATTGTATCAATGGCCCTTGCATGGTCAATTACATACAGCCAGTCGCGAACATTTTCACCTTTGCCATATACAGGCAAGGGTTTATTATTTTTAATGTTATTAATCATTAATGGAATTAATTTTTCCGGAAAATGATTTGGCCCATAGTTGTTCGAGCAATTAGAAATAATTACCGGTAATTTATATGTGTTGTAATACGCCCTCACGAAATGATCGGAAGCCGCTTTTGAAGCAGAATATGGTGATTGTGGGTCGTAATGAGTTTCTTCAGTAAAAAATTCATCGGCATTGTGGAGCGATCCATATACTTCATCAGTAGAAACATGATAAAAAAGATGATTTTCAAAATCTTTAATCCATGCTCTTTTTGCTGCATTCAATAAAGTAACTGTTCCTATAACATTGGTATTAACGAAATCCATAGGATGTGTAATGGATCTATCTACATGCGATTCTGCTGCCAAATGAATTACTCCGTCGAAATTATTTTCTTCAAAAAGCTTATCAATAAAAGCCGAATTTGTAATATCTCCTTTAACAAAAGTATAGTTAGGTCGGTTATCAATATCTGCAATATTGTTTAAATTGCCCGCGTAAGTTAAATTATCAAGGTTGAAAATATGATAATCTTCATACCTGTTTACAAATAACCGAACTACATGTGAACCGATAAAACCGGCTCCCCCGGTAATAAGAATTTTTTTCATGGATTTTTATAATTTAAAATTTCCAAATGCAAAGGAAGCATATTAAGTTTTTTTATATATTTTGAGGAGCATTACTTGTTACTTGCCTAACTTTTCTTGCCAGTTCCATGAATCTCTAAGACAATCTTCAAGATTTTTTTCGGAAGTCCATTTTAAAACAGTATTCGCTTTTTTTACATCGGCATATACTTTTTCCACATCGCCATCTCTGCGAGGGCCAATGCTATAATTTACTTTCTTGCCTGATACTTTTTCAAATGTATTTATTATTTCCAAAACAGAATTTGCATTTCCGGTTCCAATATTAAAAACGTCATAAAAGTGATTGGCTTTTTGTGCGGAAAGTAACTCAAGTGCCTTTACATGTGCCTTTGCCAAATCCATTACATGGATATAATCACGAAGACAAGTGCCATCCGGAGTATCGTAATCACCTCCGAAAACAGTAATACTCTCACGCAATCCTGCAGCGGTTTGAGTAATGAATGGAACTAAATTGCCCGGAATTCCGATTGGCAGTTCACCAATATTAGAAGACGGATGTGCACCAATTGGATTAAAATACCTTAAACTTATTACTTTTAAAGGCATTTTTGCATAAATGGCATCATATAAAATTTCTTCACAGATTTGCTTTGTGTTGCCGTATGGAGAATTAGCTTTTAATACGGGTGATTTTTCGGTTACAGGTAATTTCGCCGGTTGACCGTAAACTGTACATGATGATGAAAACACAAGTCTGTGAGTATTATAATGATTCATTACTTCCAATAAAGTAATGATAGAACCAACATTATTATAATAATATTTTAAAGGTGAATTTACCGACTCACCAACAGCTTTGTAAGCGGCAAAATGGATTACTCCCGCCACATTTTTTTCCACTTCAAATACCTTGCTCATCGCCTCCTTATCATTGCAATCTATTTCATAATTTTTTACCCTTTTACCGGTAATTTGTTGAATTCCTTTTAATATAGAAGGGTCTGAATTTATAAAATTATCGATAACTATAGGTTCGTAACCGGCATTGGTTAATTCAACAACAGTATGAGACCCTATATATCCTGCACCACCTGTAACAATTATTTTTTCCATAAAAATTTAATTTATTATTATTATTCTTTCATAAAGACCAGTATTTCATGTTCTTAATTTTTCCTCTATAAATCCCTTTTACATCTATTAAAATGGCCGGAGAAGAAGTAATACCGGAAAAATATAATTCATCCAAATCCAAATAATCTTTATGAGCAACAGCCACTATTACTGCATCATAATCATTTGATGCTTTCTCCGATAAAGAAAATTTATACTCTTTTTGCAAGTCAACCCCACTTGCATAAGGATCAATAACATCAACATGAATATTAAAATCCTTGAGTTCCTGAATAACATCCACAACCTTAGAATTTCTTATATCCCCAACGTTTTCTTTAAAAGTGGCACCCATTACCAACACTTTTGCCTTTACAACATCCTTGCCGGCCTGCGCTAAAAACTGAACAGTTTTTTTAGCAATATAAGCTCCCATTAAATCATTTATTTGTCGGCCACTTAAAATTACTTTGGGTTCGTGGCCCAAAGCCTTTGATTTATAAGTTAAATAATAGGGATCAACACCAATACAATGACCGCCAACTAAGCCCGGACTAAATTTTAAAAAATTCCATTTGGTTGCTGCTGCTTCAAGAACTTCGTAAGTATTAATATGCATTTTATCAAAAATCATTGAAAGCTCGTTCATCAAAGCAATGTTCAAATCTCTTTGTGTATTTTCAATAATTTTTGCAGCTTCAGCCACTTTGATTGAAGATGCTTTGTAAACACCCGCATCAACAACCAATTCATAAACTTTTGATATTAATTCCAATGCTTCTTCACTGCTACCCGAAACTACTTTTGTAATTTTTGATAATGAATGTTCTTTATCTCCCGGATTTATTCTTTCGGGGGAATAACCAACATGAAAATCTTTTTTATAAAGTAATCCGGATTCTTTTTCCAGTATTGGAATGCATTCTTCTTCTGTACAACCGGGGTAAACTGTTGATTCATAAACCACATAATCTCCTTTTTTTAAAACTTTACCTACAAATGCCGAAGCAGAAAGTAAAGGTTTTAAATCGGGCATTGAATGCACATCTATCGGTGTAGGAACAGCAATGATATGAAATGAAGATTCTTTTAGGAGTTCTGCCCGGGAGGTAAATGTTATATCGCAATCCTGAAAATCTGTTTCGGTCATTTCACCACTCGGGTCAACTGCCTTTCGCATCATATCAACCCTTTCGTTATTAATATCAAAACCAATTACTTTGATTTTTCGAGCGAATGCAAGGGCAATAGGCAAACCAACATAGCCAAGACCAATTACAGAAAGACTAATTCTTTTATCTAAAAAATGATTAAGCACCTGGTTTTAAAATATGTTATTGTATGGCATGAAATAAAATTTCGGATAAAAATTTTTTGAAATTTTTATCCGATTAAATTATTTATTTTCAGAGGCAATCCTTTCTTTAAAATATTCGAAGGTAATTTTTAAACCTTCTTCACGAGATACTTTTGGTTCCCAACCTAAAATTTCTTTTGCACGAGAAATATCCGGTTTGCGTTGTTTTGGGTCATCTGTAGGCAATGGTAAATAAATAAGTTTTTGTTTTGTTCCGGTCAATTTAACAATCTCCTCGGCAAATTCTTTTAAAGTTATTTCTTCAGGGTTACCAATATTAACGGGATAGGCATAATCACTCATAAGTAAGCGATAAATACCTTCAACCAAATCATCAACATAACAAAATGAACGCGTTTGTGAACCATCTCCAAAAACAGTTAAATCTTCTCCACGCAATGCCTGGCTCATAAATGCAGGTAATGCACGTCCATCATTCAATCGCATCCTTGGTCCATAAGTATTAAATATTCTTATAATTCTTGTTTCCAAACCATGGTAGGTATGGTATGCCATAGTCATGGCTTCCTGAAAACGTTTGGCTTCATCGTAAACTCCTCTTGGGCCGATAGGATTTACATTGCCCCAATAATCTTCATTTTGAGGATGAACATGTGGGTCGCCATAAACTTCGGATGTGGAGGCAATCAGCATTCTTGCATTTTTTGCTTTTGCCAGTCCTAAGCAGTTATGAGTACCTAACGATCCTACTTTTAATGTTTGAATAGGTATTTTTAAATAATCAATCGGGCTTGCAGGAGATGCAAAATGTAAAATATAATCCAGTTCACCGGGTACGTGTACAAATTTTGAAATATCATGATGATAAAATTCAAAATTAGCGAGCTTAAAAAGATGTTCGATGTTACGCAAATCACCGGTAATAAGGTTATCCATTGCAATAACATGAAAACCTTCTTTAATAAATCTATCGCAAAGATGGGAACCTAAAAAACCTGCTCCGCCTGTGATGAGTACACGTTTCATTTATTTATATTTTTCTTTTAAGTCAGTTATTATTTATTCAAAATATCTTCTCTCCCTACGCTATAATATTCGAAGCCCGAATTTTCAATTTCTTCTCCTTCAAATAAATTTCTTCCGTCAAATATAACTTTGTTTTTAAGTTTTTTACCCATCTCTTCAAAATCAGGAGTACGAAATATAGGCCACTCGGTCATAATCATTAAGGCATCGGCATTTTCTAAAGCATCATAAGCATCATGCGCAAAATAAACTTTCCCGTGCAATAATTTTTTTACATTTTCCATTGCTTCCGGGTCGTAGGCACGCACCATTGCACCGGCTTCGAGCAATAATTTAATGTTTTCAAGTGCAGGAGCTTCTCTGATATCATCAGTATTGGGTTTGAAAGCCAATCCCCAAATTGCAATTGTTTTCCCTTTTAAATCACCAAAATATTGTTGTACCCTTGGGATAAGCTTTGTTTTTTGTGCATCATTTACTTCCATTACAGCATCAATAATTTTAAATTCATAATTAAAATCTTTTGCTGTTTTGGCTAAAGCCTGAACATCTTTTGGGAAACAACTTCCGCCATAACCTATACCTGCAAATAAAAATCTTTTTCCTATTCTTTGATCTGTTCCAATACCTCTTCTTATTGCATCCACATTTGCTCCAACTTTTTCGCAAAGGTTAGCAATCTCATTCATGAAAGTGATTTTTAAAGCTAAAAATGCATTTGCAGCATATTTAGTCATTTCAGCAGAGCGTTCGTCCATAAAAATAATCGGGTTACCCTGGCGAACAAGTGGAGTGTAAAGTTTTGTCATTACCTCTTTTGCTTTTTCGGATGTTGTACCTACTACCACCCTATCAGGTTTCATAAAATCTTCTACGGCAACACCTTCACGTAAAAATTCAGGATTTGATACCACATCAAACTCAACTTTTGAATTTTTAGAAATAGCTGCCCTTACTTTTTCTGCTGTTCCGACAGGTACAGTACTTTTATCGACAATTACTGCATAATTATTTAAAAGCGGACCTAAATCGTCAGATACTTTTAAAATATATTGTAAATCGGCAGATCCATCAGCACCGGGAGGTGTTGGTAATGCCAAAAATATAACTTGCGCATCTTTTATTCCATCCGGTAAAGAAGTGGTAAATTTTAATCTGCCTTCTTTTAAATTTCTTTCGAATAAAACATCAAGGCCCGGCTCATAAATGGTGATAATACCGTTTTTTAATTTATTTACTTTCTCAATGTCAATATCAATACAAGTTACCTGATTTCCTGTTTCGGCAAAGCATGTACCTGTAACAAGTCCTACATATCCTGTTCCTACAACTGCTATTTTCATAGTATTACTTTATAGAAGGGTTTTATATTATTTAAAAACAGGTCAAAATTATGATATTTATTTTAATATTTCCTAATGAAAACTAATTGTGCCGAATATAAATATTTTTATATTTCTCAGAAGGTCAACCGGTTATTTTATCCGGGCTTTTGTTTTTCCGGAATAAATACCCTGCTCTTATAGCCATACTTAAAATGATAGGGATAAAAGAAATATGTAGCTGCTGTGGAAGTACGACCCAAAACACTAACATAAATAGATTTAGCACAGCATAAATTAAAAAATAAAGATTAATTTTTTTTATTAATTTTTTTGAAATAAAAACAAAAGCTATAAATAAGTTTAAAGGATTTGCCCATATTAAATTAAAATTATTAACTGTGGCCAAGTGATCTGTAAAAAACCAGGCGAAAATAATTAATGACCCTATTAAGCCTGTAATTAAAAATAAGCTTACATCTATAATAGGAAAATATTTTTTAGAAACAACCTGATATATTGTTAGGGACGCAATGAAGAAAAACAAAGACCAGAATACAAATAATGGTTCTTTATAAAAAGTGATTTCCGGTTTTACAGGTGTAGCCGTAAATAAAGCATTCTTTTTTGCTATCAAATTTTCTTTTTTCCCGTTTATTATAATTTTTGCTTTATCAAAGTTCCACATTAAATAATCGGGCAAAAACATGTATTCATAAGGTTTCGCTACCATATCTGTTCGGGTGCCCAACATTAAATCAATTCCAAAGTCGCCCCACTTTTGGTTGCCCAAGTATTCGTCTATTAAGTTTCTAAATGTTTTAGTTCGATCGGTTGAAGGATATAAAAGTAAACTGTCTCCCAATTCGTTTTTAAAAACATCTCTTATGCGAGTGGAACAATTGTCATAAAAAAATTCATATTTATAGAAACGGTTTTCGGGCAAGCTGTTTTTCTCTAAAAAATAAAATATTTTGTTCTTTTGATGTACAGATAAATTTAATGTTTGTTGGAGAAGGCTTCTGTTTTCAATTTGAGCTTCATAAAATAAATATTTTGAGTCATATACCGACAAAAAATAATCTAATTTCCCTTTTACAAACTTTGGTAAAAAATTAGGATCATTAAAATCAAAAGTGCCATAATTGTAAACCCTGTCTATCCTTAATTGTGGGTCGTAAATCCAAATTGCACTGTGGCCAAAAGTTGAATATATTTCTTCACCCGGCGATAATGTAATTAAACTCACTCGGGTATTATCTGTGAGAACATTTTGAGCATTAACATAAATGGAAAAAATAGAAAATAAAACTAAAAATTTTATTTTGATAAATGAATTCATAAACTAATCTTATAAATTAAATATTAAATTTTTAACTCTCTCCTCCTGCCAATACTATAACTATTTCGCCTTTTGGTTCTTTCTTTTTATAATATTCTATCACTTCAGCCAATGTTCCGTTTATGGTTTCTTCATATATTTTAGTTAATTCTCTCGAAACCGAAACTTTTCTTTCCGGGCCATATAAATCGGCAAACTGTTCTAAAGTTTTAACTAATCTATAAGGTGATTCGTAAAAAATCATTGTCCGTTTTTCATCAATAAGAGATTCTAACTTTGTTTTACGTCCTTTCTTTTGTGGTAAAAACCCCTCGAAAACAAAACTATCGCTTGGCAAACCCGATTTTACCAATGCAGGTACAAAGGCTGTGGGGCCGGGTAAACATTCAATTTTAATTCCATTTTCCAAACAAGCTCTAACAATTAAAAAACCGGGATCAGAAATGGCCGGCGTGCCGGCATCAGAAATTAATGCCATTTTTTCTCCTGTTTTCAATCTTCTAATTAAATCCTGAACGGTTTGATGCTCATTAAAAGAATGGTAACTGCGAAGGGGTTTACTTATTTGCAAATGCTTTAATAATATACCGGATTTACGGGTATCTTCAGCTAAAATAATATCTACCTCACCCAACAGCCTTATTGCACGTAAAGTAATATCCTCGAGGTTGCCAATAGGGGTCGGTATTATATATAGCATAAATAAAATTAACAAAGCGCAAAACTAGGCAGACTTATTGATTTTGCACAATCAATAAAATATTTATTCAAAAAATCTTATCAATCGCCTTTGCCAGTTTATGGTCTTTGTCGGTAACTTTATCCCCGGCATCGTGAGTGTTCAGCTCAATTTCTACTTTATTATATACATTGCTCCACCAAGGGTGATGATTCATTTTTTCTGCTTCTAATGCAACTCTCGTCATAAAAGAGAAAGCTTCACTGAAATTTTTAAATTCAAATGATCTTTTGAGTTTATTATCTTCTTCTTTCCACATAATAATTTTAGTTTATAATTTTAGTGATTAGGTTTTGTTTATTTAAACGAAAATAAATAATTTAAATTTTTAATTATGAGTTTATCAATATTGATAAACTCATATTGTTGAGTGAGTTTAATTATTATTACTAACTTTTTTAATTAACGCTTTGATTTTTAGATTCAACCCAATATATTTGCAATCCTTTTTAAATCGATTTGATTAATAACAATATATAAATATGAAAAACAATATTCATCCGGAATATAAAGAAGTGGTTTTTTGGGATATGGCAAGCAACGAAAAGTTTGTTACCAAGTCTACAATGGCTCCAAAAGAAACCATTACTATGGAAGATGGCAAAACATACCCTGTAATTAAATTGGAAGTAAGTTCATACTCACATCCGTTTTACACAGGTAAAAACGTAATGTTAGATACGACAGGTAGGGTTGAGAAATTTAACAGGCGTTATAAGAAATAATTTTATTATTTGTCTGTTCGAATAATTAAATTTGAAAAAAGTCTCTTGATTTATTCCGGAGACTTTTTTTTGTTTTTTATCTTTTTCAAATTTGCAGCCAATGAATTTTATTCTTTTCGACGACAACGAGATAAGGCAAAATCTCTTTCCCATTACACTCACACGGCCGATTGCCGAAATAAGAGTTGGTATTGTTACCATTAAAGATAAATGGGAGTATTTTTTAAAAACCCCTGTTTCTTTTTTAACTGACGATTATCTGCAAAAGAAATTCCCTTTAAAATTAGAACCGGAAAATATTTATATTAATTCTGCTGTTTGCCCGGATGAAGCAATCGTTAAAAAAGCAATTTCCTTACGGGAAAATGAAAAAATTATTTTTGAAGGCATTACAATTGCTTTTAAAACTGCAGAAAGCATACAATTTCCATTGCCAAATCTTGATAAATATAAAAATATACCTTTCGATCAACCTATAACTGTTATTACCCGACTATGGGATATTTTTTCAAAAAATGGAGAACAATTACGAAAGGATTTTATTTGGCTTACCGATAATAGAGTTTCGCAACCGGTTAACGATAAACATACAAAAGTTTACCACCCTGAAAATATTTTTATTGAAGATGGTGTGCACATCAGGGCTGCAATATTAAATGCTGAAGACGGCCCGATATATATTGGCAAAAATGCAATCATTCAGGAAGGAAGCATAATAAAGGGAGCTTTTGCCATGTTGGAAGGCTCCCATTTAAATATGGGGAGCAAAATGCGCGGCGACAATACAATCGGACCTTTTTGTAAAGTTGGTGGGGAGGTAAGCAATGTTGTATTTTTCGGCTATTCAAATAAATCTCACGAAGGTTTTTTAGGTAATTCTGTAGTGGCTGAATGGTGTAACTTCGGAGCCGGCACAAATTCGTCAAATATGAAAAACAATTACGGAAATGTTAAATTATGGAATTATCCACAAAATAAAATGATCGATACAGGCAGGCAATTTTGTGGTTTAATAATGGCAGATCATAGCAAAGCGGGGATAAACACTATGTTCAATACCGGTACTGTTGTAGGTGTTAACTGTAATGTGTTTGGAGAAGGCTTCCCTGATAATTTTGTGCCTTCATTTTCGTGGGGAGGAAAAAATTATGAAAAATATAAGTTGGAAAAGGCGTTTCAGGTTGCTGAAAGAACAATGAGCCGACGCGATAAAATATTTGACAATATTGAAAAAAATATTTTAGAATATATTTTTAAACATTCATAAAAAAAGGCCGACTGTTGAGCCGGCCTTTTTTTATGAATTAAGTTTTATTGAACTTTAAAAGGAACTTCTACATTTTCCCACCAAAGTTTAACATCACCTTTTTTATCGATGGTATAAGTAAGTAACTCTGTTAATTTTGGCGATTTAACAGGTTTTACTTTTATACGCAAAGCATCATTACCTTCTTTGTAATCATAAGCACCCCATTGTTCAGCTTTCTTGTCGAATATCAACGTCCATTCTGTTTCAGTTGGGATAGCAAATAAGGCATATTTTCCTTTTGGTAATGGTTGTCCGTTGATTTTTACATCCTTATCAACTTCAAAAGTAGTTGCTTCGTTAGCACCTGCTCTCCATATTTTTCCATAAGGCTCCAAACCTCCAAATATTTTTCTGCCTTTAACAGAAGGGCGGCTGTAATCGATTGTAACGGTTGTTGCACCCACTTTTTCTGTAACTTTTGCAGGAGGGCTGGGGCGTTTGCTTTTATCTTCTTTAGGTTTTGTTTCCATTTTTTCTTGTGCGAAAGAAAAGGAAGTTACAAACAAAAAAGCTGTTAAAACAGCCATCATCAATAAATTTTTGTTGGTTTTCATTTTTTTTGATTTAAGTTAAAAATACAATTTTTAATTATTTGCCAAGCTAAATATATATACTTATTAAAAGAAATTATGTTTCATTAAAATGGAATTAACACTTTTCATTTTCATTTTTTTTTAACGAAAACAAATGATGTCTAAAGATACTCTGAATGAGTATTTAAATTTTAAATTCATTTAAGTCTAAAAAAAAAATTAAAATATTGAGTAAAAGATTCCTCGTTATGTATTTAGTATAAAATACCCTCCAGCAAACATAAGAATAATTTTTGTCCGGTTACAAATCCTGTTAAGGACATATATATATCATAATTTTATTTAGAATGTATTCGAAACTTCGTACACTTGCCAAAGGTAGAAAGGGCTTTTTAACACTTTTCTCATTATTCACCTTTTTTGTTAATCTTAATATTTTTGCTCAGGAGCATTGGTCACCTTACTTAATAAATGACGGCGAGGGCGGCCAGGTAATTAATGATATTGCGGTAAGCAAGGCAGACCCTAATTTTATTATGTTTGGTACCGACGTTGGCGGCCTTTTCCGCTCAACTGATGGAGGTGCGAATTGGATCCCGACAGGTTTGGGCTTAAGTGGATTAAACACCCTAACCCTTCAAATCGATCAAAGTAACGCTAATCGCGTATTTATGGTCAGCGGTAGCCCCTTCAATGTTGCCGGTCAGCAAGATGGTATCTGGATGTCAACAGATAAAGGTATCACCTGGTCACAGGTTCTTCGGGATGATAATAATTCCAAGAACGGAATGTACGATCGCCTGGGTGAGCAATTGGTGATTGACGGCTCAAGTTACGATGCCGGCAAAGGTTATTGCACCAGAATGTATTATTCATCTGCAACAGGCACTTTTTATACATCCACAGACGGAGGCAGCAGTTGGAACACTTCGACTGCTTTAACTGTTAATGCTTATCACCTGTCAATGAACAACTCAACCGGCGATATCTTTGCCTGGTCTACTAATAATGATTTATTGCGCAGTACAGATAAAGGCTCCAGTTTTCAAAAAATATATACAGGTATCGACTGGCCTGCACACGTAAGAAATGTAGGCAACAAAACATACATGGTTGTACACCATGATAAAGTATATGTTTCTACAGATAATGGAAACAGCTTTACGGCAACAGGCAATAATGGATGGCCTGCAAGCAACAGTAATTCTTATATTGAAAGATTTGAGGTTAGCCCGGCTAATAATAACAACATGACACTTTTGGTAGGCGACAGCAGGTATTATTCAAACGATGGTGGAAATAACTGGGGTCTAGGCGACTTTTCAAACCTTGGTCATTCTGTTATAGATGGTATTGCAGGAAAAGCAGATCGGGCATTTGCATGGCATGCTACAGACGGGAATATAGGATGGGATACCCGTCATGACTTTGTAACCAAAACCTTTGACGGAGGAAAAATTTATAAGTGGTCCAATAAAGGTTATACGGGCATATTCCTGGGTCAGAGAAATACATTCCACTTCAATTCACAAAACCCCGACTATATAACTTTACCTTCGTGCGATTGGAATGGTGCCACCACCTATGATGCCGGAAAAACGTGGTATGATGTGTCTATAAATGGAAAATGGTATGGATGGAATTTCTCTGCCTATGCAGTTTCCCCGGGTGTTTGGTTCTTTGCAGAATGTGAAGACAATAACTTCTACAAACCGGTATTACGAATTACCCGTGATTATGGCAAAACCTATGAAACACAAAATTTGGGTCAGGGTTGGCTACCATCCACATCAAGTTATCTTGATCCTACCGATGTCAATGTATGGTTTTATAATACTTACAGAAGTACAGATGCAGGAAAAACATGGAACGGTACCGATAAGGGAGTTGTTGTTTTGACTCATGATAATAAAACAAACGCACTTTATGGTTATTCATATGATACCGGATGGGCTGTATTTAAATCAACCGATAAGGGTGCCACCTTCCAAAAAGTATTTTCAGCAGGCGGTGGAGATTTAAGAGATATTGCAGTAGACAATGTAAATGGCTTTATATATGCATGTCATGATTTTTATGTAGAAAAATACAACGTATCCACCGGTACATTTGAAACTATGGGAGCTTTCCCTAAGGATCAGTATGGCAATGGCCCAACTACAAGAAGCGTAGCAGTGGATCCTGTAGATCCTAAAATAGTATATGTTGCAAATGGCGGCCATTTTTATGCACCGGATAATTCTATAATGCGTTCAAAAGATGGCGGTGCAACCTGGGAATCGATCACACCGTCTCCCCGAAATAATAATACAAAGTATGCCACTCCGGGCGGCGGCGGTGCAATAGACGCATTATGGTGTCGTGTTAATCCTAAAACAAGAGAACTTTTAGTAGGTACAAACGATTTTGGTTTCTGGACAATAGGCGCGCCGGGCTCAACAATTAATCAACCTCCAACAGTAAGCCTCACAGCACCGGTTGATAAAGCAACTTATCTTTCCGGAGCTGACGTTGCACTTACGGCAACCGCTGCAGATGCGGACGGCACAATTGCAAAAGTAGAATTTTATAACGGCACCACACTTTTAGGAACTTCAAACGCTTCACCTTACGGCTTTACATGGAAAGCAGTAACGTCAGGAAGTTATCAACTGACAGCAAAAGCATATGATGATAAAGGCGCTTCAACCGTATCTACAATTGTTAACATTACTGTCAGCGATGCCGCCGTTAATCAGCCTCCAACCGTAAGCCTTACAGCACCGGCCGATAAAGCCACTTATGTTTCGGGAACCGACGTGGCACTTACGGCAACCGCTGCAGATGCTGACGGCACAATTGCCAAAGTAGAATTTTATAACGGCACCACACTTTTAGGAACTTCAAACGCTTCACCTTACGGCTTTACATGGAAAGCAGTAACGGCAGGAAATTATCAACTGACAGCAAAAGCATATGATGATAAAGGATCTTCAACCGTATCTACAATCGTTAACATTACTGTCAGCGATGCCGCCGTTAATCAGCCTCCAACCGTAAGCCTCACGGCACCGGCCGATAAAGCCACTTATGTTTCGGGAACCGACGTGGCACTTACTGCAACCGCTGCAGATGCTGACGGCACAATTGCCAAAGTAGAATTTTATAACGGCACCACACTTTTAGGAACTTCAAACGCTTCACCTTACGGCTTTACATGGAAAGCAGTAACGGCAGGAAATTATCAACTTACCGCTAAAGCCTATGATGATAAAGGAGCTTCAACCGTATCGACAATTGTTAACATTACTGTCAGCAATGCCGCCGTTAATCAGCCTCCAACCGTAAGCCTCACGGCACCGGCCGATAAAGCCACTTATGTTTCGGGAACCGACGTGGCACTTACGGCAACCGCTGCAGATGCTGACGGCACAATTGCCAAAGTAGAATTTTATAACGGCAGCACACTTTTAGGAACTTCAAACGCTTCACCTTATGGCTTTACATGGAAAGCAGTGACGGCAGGAAATTATCAACTTACCGCTAAAGCCTATGATGATAAAGGAGCTTCAACCGTATCGACAATTGTTAACATTACTGTCAGCAATGCCGCCGTTAATCAGCCTCCAACCGTAAGCCTTACGGCACCGGCCGATAAAGCCACTTATGTTTCGGGAACCGACGTGGCACTTACTGCAACCGCTGCAGATGCTGACGGCACAATTGCCAAAGTAGAATTTTATAACGGCACCACACTTTTAGGAACTTCAAACGCTTCACCTTACGGCTTTACATGGAAAGCAGTAACGGCAGGAAATTATCAACTGACAGCAAAAGCATATGATGATAAAGGATCTTCAACCGTATCTACAATTGTTAACATTACT
This sequence comes from Spirosomataceae bacterium, assembly GCA_965248855.1. Lineage (GTDB taxonomy): Bacteria > Bacteroidota > Bacteroidia > Cytophagales > 172606-1 > CBDFKQ01. The sequence continues at coordinate 188,348 of CBDFKQ010000014.1, forward strand.
GTCAGCGATGCCGCCGTTAATCAGCCTCCAACCGTAAGCCTTACAGCACCGGCCGATAAAGCCACTTATGTTTCGGGAACCGACGTGGCACTTACGGCAACCGCTGCAGATGCTGACGGCACAATTGCCAAAGTAGAATTTTATAACGGCACCACACTTTTAGGAACTTCAAACGCTTCACCTTACGGCTTTACATGGAAAGCAGTAACGGCAGGAAATTATCAACTGACAGCTAAAGCATATGATGATAAAGGATCTTCAACCGTATCAAATATTGTGAATATAGTTGTTATGGGCGATCATGTGCCTTTCCCACATAATCAGGATATTATAGTGAGTAAAACATTTTCACCTAATGGAGACGGTATAGATGATTATTGGCAAATAGAATTTATCGAACAGTTTCCTCATTATCATATATCCGTATTCGACCGCTACGGGAAAAAAGTAATGGAGGCCATGCCGTATACAAACAGATGGGATGGCATGATAAATGGCAACCACCTTCCGGCAGAAGCATATTACTATGTAATTAAGGATAACTCAACAGGAGAAAATAAAAAAATAGGATCAATTACATTGCTCAGATAAAATCATGTTTAAAAAAAATAAATATTTTTACTTATTTCTCACAGTATTATTAACAAATGCATTAAGTGCCCAACAAACGGCCTTATTTAATCAGTTTTTTGTCAATCCTTATCTGTATAATCCTTCTTATGCAGGTAAAGGAAACATAACCCGGGTGCAATTTTTGCACAGAAGGCAATGGGCGGGTGTGGAAGGCGCTCCTGTTACCTCTGCCTTGAGTTTTCAACTTCCGGTTAATAATAAAGTTTCCCTTGGGTTAAATGTTATTTCCGATAAGAGAGGAATACTGGCTACCAATTCCGGTTTATTTACCTTTGGGTATACACTCCAAATGGGCAGTGAACAATCTGTGAGGATTGGATTATCATTGGGTGCTGAAAGCAATATCGCCGATGCGGGGAATTCGAACGACCCTGCAGTACTTAATTCCAATAAAACCGGTGTTCAGGCAAATTATGGCATCAGCTACCATTTAAAAAGTTTTCATATCGGAGTCGCCTTACCAAGGCTCTTGCAATCAAAGGCACCAAGTGTAAATGAATTTGGCAACCTTAAGTTTTCTCCTACAAATAACTTTATTATCAATACCGGCTACAGGTTTGAATTCCCCGGAGGGAAAGTTGCTTTTGAACCCAATTTAATTTACAGGCGAAACGATAATTTATTTTCTCAGGTTGAAGCAGTGGGTACAGTACATATTAATAATTTATTTTGGTTTGGCGGTTCATACCGTCAGGATTATGGACCTGCGGCTTTTATCGGGATAAAAGTAAAAGAAAGGATCACGTTTGGTTATGCCTACGAAATCCCTTCATCTTCCACTACAGGGCCCGGAAGCCCCACACATGAATTGCTGCTCAGTATTGGTTTCAAAAGAAACAGGGCATCGGTTGGAGAAACCCAAAAGGAGGATGAAGCGCAAAAAGAAGAAATTGCCAAAGTGGATAAGCTGGAGTCCGAATCAAATAATGAAAATGTAAAAGAAGAAAATAAAGTTGCCAATGCAGAACCAATTATAAAAAACTCCAATCAATATAATGCGCCGACTGATTACATACGTAAAAACGGCAGGGAAGTAAACAAACCGGGCAAAAAAGAAGAAATAATAAAACTAAAGGTTAAGAAACATATCCTGGAAGCTGAAAAAGGACATTATATTGTAATCGGTGCATTCAGGATGTATGACAATGTAATACGTTATCAAAATCAGTTAAAAGATCAGGGGGTTTATTGCACAGTTACCTACAGTTCAACTTCATTATACTATTACGCTTACCTTTACGAACCTTCGCTCAGTGTTGAAGATGCCCGACAAAAAAGGGATGAAACCAGAAGGCAAGCAAGGTTTGAAGACGCATGGTTAATGATTGTTGAATAAAAAATACTAATTTACAGTTTGAAAAAATTTATTTTATTTCATGAATAATCTTTTTCCGATTTTTTTAAAACTTGAGCAACTCCAAACCTTAATTGTTGGAGGAGGATATGTAGGCTTGGAAAAGATTACTGCTGTATTAGAAAACTCTCCCGAAGCAAATATTACACTTATCGCACCGGAAATAAGGGAAGAAATTATAAACTTTTCAAAAAAAAATAATTTAAAAATAATTTGTAGAAAGTTTGAAGATAGTGATTTGGATGGAAAAGATTTAGTAATTGTAGCTACTAATGATAAAATAGAAAATGCAAGGATTAAATCGGTTGCAAAACAAAAAAAAATCCTTACAAATGTAGCCGATACACCTGATTTATGTGATTTTTATCTTTCATCAGTAGTTAGAAAGGGTGATTTAAAAATGGCAATTTCAACAAATGGAAAATCACCTACTGTTGCCAAACGTATTAAAGAAGTTTTACAAGAATCCTTCCCCGACGAAATCGATACGACCCTTAATAATTTAACAAAAATAAGAGAATCACTTTCCGGTGATTTTGCCTCTAAGGTCGAAAAACTCAATGAAATCACTCAATTGCTTATAGAGCCAAAAAAAAATTAAACTTTTAAATACAGTCATCTATCAACTTAATAGATTTTAAATTACTTTTGCAGGAATATTACTATAAGCTATCATGAACGAGGCAGAAGAGTTAAAAAATATTCTTGAAAAGCTTTCTTTAGCAGAAGGTTTGGCATACATTAATGAAAAATACAACGATAATGCTGTTTTTTCATCTTCATTTGGGCAGGAAGACCAGGTAATTTTTGATTCTATTGCAAAAACCAATTTAGATATTCGCATTTTTACTTTGGATACCGGCCGTTTGTTTCAGGAAAGTTACGAACTAATGGATAATACCAAAAGCAGATACAACCATTCATTTGAAACCTATTTCCCCGAAAGTTCGAAAGTTGAAAATTTAGTTAAGGAGAAAGGATTTAACAGTTTTTATTTTTCAATAGAAAATAGAAAAGAATGTTGTTTTATCCGTAAAATTGAACCTTTAAAAAGAGCTTTACACGGAGCAAAGGTATGGATTACAGGAGTTCGTGCAGAACAATCGGAAAATAGATCGGATATGCAATTGGTTGAATGGGATGAAGGAAATAAAATAATCAAATACAATCCCTTGTTACATTGGTCATATGATGATGTATTAAATTATATTGATCTTAACCAAGTGCCCGATAACGTTTTACATAAAAAAGGTTTTATAAGTATTGGTTGTCAATCATGTACCAGAGCCATATTACCGGGCGAACATCCACGAGCGGGCCGCTGGTGGTGGGAAGCATCACAAAAGGAATGTGGCTTGCACAGTGTTATTAAATAAATGAGACTGTGATTAACAACCGGAAATAAGTTTTAATACTAATTAATAAAATAAATGTCTGACACAGATTCGGTTTTTCCAAGGGAGTTAGAAGATGAAGCAATTTACATTCTTCGTGAAGTAGCGGCTCAATTTGAAAAACCTGCGATTTTATTTTCAGGTGGAAAAGATTCTATTACGATTGTGCGATTGGCACAAAAAGCTTTTTATCCCGGCAAAATACCTTTTCCATTATTGCATATTGATACAGGGCACAATTTTCCGGAAACCATAGAATTTCGGGATTGGCTTGTAAAAGAACTAAATCTGGACTTAAAAGTATATTACGTTCAGGATTCTATCAATCAAGGAAAAGTTAAAGAAGAAACAGGTAAATATGCAAGCCGGAATGCCTTACAAACCGTTACATTGCTCGATGCTATCGAAAGTTTAAAATACGATGCATGTATAGGCGGAGCAAGAAGGGATGAGGAAAAAGCTCGTGCCAAAGAAAGAATTTTTTCGGTAAGAGATGATTTTGGGCAATGGGATGCAAAAAAGCAAAGGCCGGAGTTGTATGATATGCTCAATGGAAAAATTAATATTGGTGAAAACGTTCGTGTTTTCCCTATTTCAAACTGGACAGAATTAGACGTTTGGAATTATATAAAAGAAGAGAAAATAGCTATTCCAAGTATATACTATACTCATAAAAGAATGGTTATTGAACGTGATGAAATGATTTGGGCCGCCTCAGAATTTTTAAATACATCTCCGGATGAAATTCCATTTGAAGCTACTGTTAGGTTTAGAACTGTTGGTGATATGACTTGTACAGCTGCCGTCCTTTCCGAAGCCGACAACCTGGGTGATATAATTTTAGAAATCCTTTCAGCTAAAATTTCAGAACGTGGAGCACGTATTGATGATAAAAGATCGGAAGCTGCTATGGAGAAGAGGAAGCAAGCGGGGTATTTTTAGATTTAGAGGAAAGAAGAAAGACAAGAATAAAGAATAAAAACTTTTCAGGATTAAATTTAAGATAAGATAATTAAATTGATGGTTTCTGCATTTTGTAAATGCAGAAACCATCAATCTACTAATAAATGAAATGGATATTTTAAGAATTGCCACTGCAGGTAGTGTAGATGATGGAAAAAGTACTTTAATAGGAAGGCTTTTGTATGAAACAAATTCTATAACAAAAGATAAAATAGAAGCGCTTGAAAGTGCAAGCAAAAGAAAAGGTTTGGATTTTTTAGATTTATCTTTATTAACTGACGGACTAATTGCCGAGCGTGAACAAGGTATTACAATTGATGTTGCACACATTTATTTTGCCACCCCTCATCGTAAATATATAATTGCCGATACTCCCGGCCATTTTGAATATACACGCAACATGGTTACCGGAGCTTCTAATGCAAGTGTTTCATTAATTTTGATAGATGCCAGGCATGGAGTTGTTGAACAAACGCATCGTCATTTTTATATTGCCTCCATGTTGCGCATACCAAATGTAATTGTATGTATCAACAAAATGGATTTGGTTAATTATGAAGAAAACCGTTTTGATGAAATTGTAAATTCATTTCAAGAAACGGCTTCAAAAGGAAGTTTTTTAGGGCAAAATGTTCAATTCATTCCTATTTCATCACTTTTTGGCGATAACCTTATCAGGCATTCCGAAAAAATGAATTGGTTTAATGGCGAAAGCTTACTTGAAACATTAGAAAATATTGAAGTCGGAAAAGTGCATGCAAGCCATTTTCCTGCACGTTTCCCTGTTCAATTAGTAATTCGGCCAATGACAGATCAATTTCGTGATTACAGAGGTTATTCCGGAAAAATCACGAGTGGCCAATTCTTGGTTGGAGATGAAATAATGGTATTACCAACAGGCCGGAAAAGTAAAATCAAATCAATTGAAAAGTTTGGCGAACCATTAAAAAGTGCAATTTCAAAAGAATCTGTTGTAATAACTTTGGAAGATGATGTTGATATAAGCAGAGGGAATATGTTGGTTAAAGTAAATGAACCTGCCGAATCAAAAAAAGAAATTTCTGCAAGGATTTGTTGGCTCGATCATCAAAATCTGGTTAGCGGTAAAATGTATTTACTTCAGCATGGTATAAATAGAGTGAAAGCAAAAGTATTAAGCCTTGATGAAAAAATAAATGTTGAAACTTTAAAAAAATCAGGTGAGGCGAATGAGTTAAAATTAAACGAAATCGGATGGATAAAATTAAAAATGGCTCAACCCATTTTTGCAGATAAATTTATTGATAACCCCGCAAACGGATGTTTTATTCTCATAGATGAGTTTTCAAATAATACAGTCGGGATAGGTTTTATCGAATAAAATTTAACCTATTATTTCAATGGCGATTAGTTCTAAAACTATCTTTTTATCTTTAAGATATATCACTGTTATCCGGATATGTTTTTGGTTTCAAAATTATTAATATATTGATATTGATAAATCAATCATTAAAATGTCCACCAGAATATTTTATCCAGATTGTTTTCGTATATATCCTTAGTGATGGTAAATACAATTTCGAAGGCGAGTTTATTTTCATCAAATTCTTCATCAGGATTAAAAAGTCTTTTAACCTTAACTAAATACTTGCCATTTTCAATTAAGAACTTTTGATTTCCATGGTTGTCCGCTGGAATTCCATATTCTTTAAATTGAGCAGCCATTGTCAAATCTGTATAATCTGCCAAATAAAGCATTCCGTTTGTCACTTCAATAGAAGCAGTAAATATTTGGAAAGCAGAAGTCTTTAGCCTGAACGGTCATATTATGCAATTTCAAATCTCTTTTTGATTTTTTTCATATTTGGAAAAATTGTTTCCATTTCCATAGTAATTAAAGGCACATATTTTCCAAGTTCAGAGTTGTAATCTAATTCGTCCGCAATACCTATAAAATACTGAATTAAGGAAATTGAACGGGGGAACTTTTCCTTACCTAATACGTTTGCAAAATTGTTAGCTTTATCAAAAAATGGAGTCAGTATTTTTTTGGAATGTATTTTGGGGTCTTTAACCAAAAGTTCGAAAAAAGAAAATAAATTTTCTGAAAACCTTGATGAATCTTTAGGTTTTAGCTCATCGGGAACATTTGGGTTATTCAAAAAATCATTGGTTTTGTCAAGAATAAATTTTTTGGTATTTATTTCTGGCCATGTATGTTCCGTTATGTGCAAATTTATTTGTTTAGCTCCACTAACAATCATATCAAGTTGTTCAACAGAGGATTTCAATTGAGCAGCAACCCTCAAAAGTTTCCAATCAATGTCATTTGTCTTATATACTAATGAGTGTGTCGAAACACTCCAAGCATGTTCAAACGCAGTTTTAATTTGAATTTCAAAATTAATTTTGGATATATCATTAGCCTCTCCACTTTGTTTCAAATTACCAATAAATCTTGTGTTGTCAAATCGAAAAACGTCAGGTGCTTTCATTGTTCCTCCTCGTTTCTTTAATATAACTTGCTTGAAAGTTGATTTCAAAAAAGTCAGAACCTCCCTTTCTCTATTTAAACTAGGAATTATAATAGTACAAGCATAAAAATCTTCAATATCTGACCACTTTTTGAATCTCCCCGTTTCAATTTTTTCAGATAAAGAATCAATTGTTTTAATCCTATCAGTAAATGCAAAACCCTTATTGGAAGAATAATTAAATAAAATATTTCTAACACTATCGTGTAGAATCTTAATGAATGGAAACTTTATTTCAAATTCTTGTTTAATTGATGGAGCGACAATCATATTATGACGTTATAAATGATTGAAGAATTCTTACTCGGTCTTTACGAGCTGATGTTCTATTTGTTGCAGCTCTTGCATTTTGATAGTAATTTTCAATATCAGGATTCGCAAGTCTAGATTCTTCACTATCAACTAATTTGATAAATTCTCGTAATTTATCAAGATAATCTTGAGGTGAAATGCTTATTCCATTTTTTATATTTGAACTTAATGCTCCAACTAATGAGTAGTAATCAGCTTGATTTGATAATCTTGAATTTTTAATTGTATTTTCTCCATCAAGATTTATGACCTGATATATTGTTTCAATCGTGCTTAAGAATAATGCCTTAACAGTTTCCATTTCTGGCCATTCAGTATCCCTATTATTAAAAGCAATATCTAATTCATCACTATTATATCCTTTTGGCCCTTCTTCAATCATTAATAGTATTTGTGCAAACAACTCAACATCCTTCATTTGTTTTCTTGATTGTTGGGCAATACGAGGTATTGAATAATTAAACTTATCATTTACGATATCAGTAATTTCTTCAATAGTAGATATAAATACGCCTGAATATTTTGCATGTCTAAGTTCTTGTGAGGTTAATCGTGCTACGTTTCGATTGATTCTATCAAAAATATTATTAATAATATTTTCATCACTTGTTGGTAAATACTCCACCAAAAAACTATAATTCCAAAATTTTATTTTGAAATCTTTGTCAATTTCATCAAAGTATTTACCCCTTAACTCACTTAATAAAGCCTTTTCAGACACCGGAAAATCGTTATCTACAAAATCAAAAATCGTTGATAATCGTTGTTTCCCATCAACAACATTGTATTTTGCAATTCCATCTTGGTTTATTTCCTCGTACATGAAAAGAGCAGGTGCTGGATAGTTCAATAGTAAAGTATCAATAAAAAAATCTTTGAATTCTTGATTCCAAACACTTCTCCTTTGGTATGGAGGGTTAAGATTTAAAAGTTCTCTTTTGTATATATCATAAAACCAGCTTACTGTTTGGAAATTTTGTCTTCTCATTTTAATTATTAATTTTTGATTGTAAAGTTGCCCATTAGTCCCAATATTCTTGTTGCCAAATTATTAAATAGCAACAGATTTATATACTTTTCGTAATTAATTTTTTTTATAAATTAATTACTTTAGCTCTTTATTATTTTAACCAAGTTTTGTAAGGCTCCGCATAAAAGTAGGAATTCATTCTGTTAAGTTTAAATTATTCTCCTATAAATCAAAACAAAAATGCCACATCCAAGAATTTTTTAAATTTGTTTTAATTGATACAAATGCGTCTGAACTATGATTTTTTAAGGTTAAATGATTAAATACAAATATTCCAAATCCCTAGAAGCACAATTTTGAATAAAAAAAATCAAATGAATCATAGTTCATACTACTAATCTGCAATTCAAAAATAATGCAACCGCTTTACAAATATTTTTTAAATTACATTAAGAAATTCTTTTTCCATTGGCTATTAAGGCATTAAAATTATATTTGCAGCCCAAAGAATTGAATTGATAAAATTGAATTATGAGTACTGAAATATCCAAAACCTACGATCCATTGAGAAAGGCAATATTAATTTTTAGTAAATAATATATTATCACATATCAAGATAAATGCGCATTGTAAACTTACAATTATGAAACAAGAAAATGCCATACAAATATTTGAGGATAGAAAGATAAGAACCCTTTGGGATGGTGAAAAGGGGAAATGGTTTATTTCAATTATTGACGTCATTCAAGTATTAACAAAGAGTGACAGGCCTAGAAAATATTGGAGCGATCTCAAAGCAAAACTTTTAAAAGAAGGTAGTGAGTTGTCCGAAAAAATCGGACAACTGAAAATGCAATCTGAGGATGGAAAATTTTACAAAACAGACGTTGCAGATACCGAACAATTGTTTAGGTTAATTCAATCTATCCCCTCTCCAAAAGCAGAACCCTTCAAACTTTGGTTAGCACAAATTGCCAATGATAGATTGGATGAAATGCAAGATCCGGAACTAAGCATTGACAGGGCATTAGATCAATATCTGAAACTCGGCTATTCGGAAAACTGGATTAATCAACGGCTGAAAAGTATAGAAATAAGAAAAGAACTTACCAACGAATGGAAAAGTAAGGGATTAGAACAGGGGCAACAATTTGCAACGCTTACCGATATTATTACTAAAGCATGGGCAGGAAAGACCACCAAAGAATATAAGGTATTCAAAGGCTTGAAAAAAGAAAACCTAAGAGACAATATGACCAATACCGAATTGATTTTAAATATGCTTGCTGAAGCTTCTACAAAAGACATTTCACAAGCTGTTAATCCCAAAAATTTTGAGGAAAGTAAAAAAGTGGCACATCAAGGTGGAAATGTTGCAAATGTTGCGTTGAAAGAGTTGGAAGCCAAAACGGGCAAAAAAGTAGTATCTGAATTAAACGCCAAAACCGTATTGAACGAAAAACAACTTGAATCTCCCAAAATAAAGTTGGCGTCAAAGAAGAAAAATAGATGACAAAACAAGACTTAACAGCACAAAAAGTATCTTAATCATGATTTTCATGATTAATGATGGCCCTGATTAAATAAAATACAAAATATTCCGAATTCCTAGAAGTAAAATCTAAAAATTAATGATAAAAATCAAACGAATAATGGTTTAGACTACCAATTTGTAATATAAAATATTCAACCACTTTTAAAGACATTATTTTTTTAAGTTACATTAAGAAATTCTTTTTCTCATTGGCTATTAATGCATTAAAATTATATTTGCTCCCCGAAAGAAAATGAATTGTTAAAAATACTGAAATGAGTACTGAAATATCCAAAACCTACGACCCGGCACAATCAGAAGATAAATGGTATAAATACTGGTTAGATAATAAATTTTTTACTGCAAAAGCCGATCCTCTAAAAGAACCATATACTATAGTAATTCCTCCTCCCAACGTTACAGGCGTGTTACACATGGGCCACATGCTCAATAATACCATTCAGGATATACTTATTCGGCGTGCAAGAATGCAGGGGAAAGAAGCATGTTGGGTGGCAGGTACTGATCATGCATCCATTGCCACTGAAGCAAAAGTGGTTGCGATGCTTAATGAAAAAGGTATCGACAAAAAGAATTTAAGTCGCGATGAATTTTTAAACCATGCTTGGGATTGGAAAAATAAATATGGTGGAATTATTCTTGAGCAATTAAAAAAATTAGGTTGTTCCTGCGATTGGGACAGGACGAGGTTTACAATGGAAGAAAGTTTATCGGAAGCTGTAATTAAAGTTTTTGTCGACCTTTATAATAAAGGCCATATTTATAGAGGTGTGCGAATGGTTAACTGGGATCCGAAAGGCAAAACTGCCCTATCCGATGAGGAGGTAATTCATAAAGAAATCCCTTCAAAATTATATTATATTAAATACAAAGTAGTCGGAGAAAATGATTTTATTACTGTAGCAACTACCCGCCCTGAAACTATAATGGCTGATATGGCTATATGTGTTAACCCGGATGACGAAAGATATTTTCATTTACATGGAAAAAAGGTTATTGTCCCCTTAATAAATCGTGAAATACCTGTTATTACTGATGATTATGTAACTGCAGACTTTGGTACCGGTTGCCTGAAAATAACGCCGGCTCACGATATTAATGATTATGAAATTGGTTTAAAACATAAGTTGGAAGTACTTGATATTTTAGCAGATGATGGAAAACTAAATGAAAAAGCGCAAATATTAATTGGAGAAGACAGGTTTATAGCCCGAAAGAAAATAACTAAAATGCTTGAAGAAGTTGGCCTTTTAGAAAAAGTAGAAGACTATAAAAGCAATGTTGGTTATTCTGAAAGAAACCCTGATACAGTAATTGAACCCCGTATTTCCATGCAGTGGTGGATGAAAATGAAGCATCTTTCTAAGCCTGCACTGGATAATGTGATGAATGATGAAATTTTATTTCATCCTTCCAAATTCAAAAACATGTACAGAAGCTGGATGGAAAATGTAAAAGATTGGTGTATTTCCCGCCAGCTTTGGTGGGGGCAACAAATACCTGCATATTATTTACCAAATGGAGAGTTTATAGTAGCTGAAAATATTGAAATGGCATTAGAATTAGCTAAAGAAAAATTAAAAAATAATTCTTTAACAATTTTTGATTTAAAGCAGGATGAAGACGTTGTTGATACCTGGTTTTCATCGTGGCTCTGGCCAATTTCTGTTTTTGATGGTTTTAAAGACCCAAATAATAAGGATATAAAATATTTTTATCCAACCGATACCCTTGTTACAGCCCCCGAAATTATTTTCTTCTGGGTTGCCAGAATGATAATGGCAGGTTATGAATATAGGAATGAAAAGCCGTTTAAAAATGTTTATTTCACCGGTATAGTGAGAGATAAGCAGGGAAGAAAAATGTCAAAATCATTAGGTAATTCGCCTGACCCAATTGATTTAATGAAAATTTATGGAGCTGATGGTGTGCGCTCCGGCATGTTATTCAGTTCGCAGGCAGGTAATGATTTAATGTTTGACGAGAAACTTTGTGAACAAGGTCGCAATTTTTCAAATAAAATTTGGAATGCTTTCAGATTAATAAAAGGTTGGGAAACAATTGATTCAGAAGAAATCAGTAAAGAAGAAAGAGATAGCAACCAACTTTCATTTGAATGGTTTGAATCTAAATTCAATCAATCTTTAAATGAAATTGATGAACATTTTTCAAAATTTCGCATTTCTGATGCTTTGCTTAGTTTGTATAATTTGGTATGGGGAGATTTTTGTGCCTGGTATTTAGAAATGGTAAAACCGGAATTCGGGAAACCTATTGAAGTGCAAGCTTATAACCAAACTGTAGAATTATTTGAAAAATTAATGAAAGTCCTTCATCCATTTATGCCTTTTATTACTGAAGAGATTTGGCATCAATTAAAACAAAGAGGTGAAAACGCTACTATTTGTAAAGAAATTTATCCGGAAGCTGATAAATTCAATTTAGAAATTATTGAACAAGGTAATATATATCAGGAAATTGTTTCTCAAATCAGAAACATCAGGTCTGGCAGAGGATTATCTCCAAAAATTTCACTTCCACTATTTATAAAATCAAATCAAATTGACATTTATAAAAAATTTGATTTTCTGATCAAAAAATCTGCAAACGTATCCGAAATTAATTTTGTAACTGAAAAAGTACCGAATGCTTTAAGTTTTTTAATAAAAGCTGAAGAATATTTTATAAAACTGAACGAGGAAATTAATATTGAAGAAGAAATAGAAAAAATCAAAAAAGAACTTGAATATCAAAATGGTTTTAAAAATTCGGTTTTAAAAAAGTTAGAAAATGAAAAATTTGTTACCAATGCAAAACCTGAAGTAATTGAAATTGAAAGAAAAAAACTTACCGATGCCAATTCAAAAATAAAAGCATTGGAGGAGCAATTGTTGGGATTGAGAAAGTGAAACTATAGCTTGGGCTATTAAATAGGCCAAAAAAGTGTCAGGTTTTTATCTTACCTGACACCTACCATTAAGAAAATATCAATTTTTATTGATGATCAGTAAAATAAGTACCATTATTCGTTACTTGAGAATACTCAAAATAAGTACTACTTAAAGCATTTATTCTCAAAGTTCTTATATCTGTGGGTGAAAAAGTGATTTGTAACTGTGTTTCGTCACCATTTGGAAATTTCCAAGTATAGTTATAAGCTGTTCCATATTTATCAACGGCAACCAATCTCCCATCAGTATAATACGTTCTGGTATCACTTGAAAGATCTATAACATTAACACTATCCCTTACATAAAATTTAGTAATATACCCATTATCATTTTTATAATATCTATTGATCTTCCAGGTTTTGGATGTTAAAAAGTCGATAGTCCTTAACGTTGATGAAGTATTTTTGTGAGTTTTATGGTTTGTTAATTGAATTTTATCAGGAGTCGCGATAGGTTCCTGATAATTTTTTTGACAGGAAGTAATAAAAATAAAGTTAAGAAGGACAAGAGTGATTTTTGTTTTCATGTTTTTTTAGTTTAATTGAAAAATATGTTTTATAAAATTGATATATATACAAGACGACAGAATTTAAAAACGTGACAAAATATTTTTTTAAAACATTCTTATAACTTCGTTTTTTCATAAAATTGGAAAAATATTTCTCATTATACTGAATGAAGAAGTTAATATAAATGAAAAATTTGTTACCAATGCAAAACCCGAAGTAATTGAAAACGAAAGAAAAAAACTTGCCGATGCCAATTCAAAAATAAAAGCATTGGAAGAACAATTGTTGGGATTGAAAGGGTGATTTTAAAGATTTTAGATCTTTAAAACTATTTAAATGGTTATTACACAAGAAAAAATGTATTAACATACTACTTTCAGAAGGAAGAATGAATTAAAATGTGAATCTAAATTATATCATTAACATCCGGAGTAATCATTACAGTTTGATTTTATCCTGAGATTTTTCTTCAGAAAGTATAAATTGTGCATCATATAAAACGCTATCTAATTCATTAGCCGATGAGATTAACATATTGAGCACATCTTCTTCCAAATTACTTGATTTTGTATATTGTATTATTTTAATCAAACCTAAAACACGAGCTAATGGTGCACGGGTTTTGTGTGCATTTAAAAAAGCAAATTGTAAGATTTTTGAGTTTTGTTTCTGGAGATCCGATGTCCTTTTTTGTACTTCATTCTGCAAATTAACATTGAATTCGTTTAAAATTTGATGTGCCTTGTCAAGTTCATCCAGAGCAACAGTTAAATCATATCTGCTACTCTCCAAATCCATAGCATATGCTTCCGTCAACCGATTTTGCATTTGAAGCATGGTTCCCTGAGTGCTTATTTCTTCAATTTTATCATCAATTTCTTTGTCTTTCTCTAAAAATCGTTTTTGTAATTGGGTATATTTCAAGTAATAATAAACTATGCCACCTAAAAGCAAAATAATTAAAAATAATAATAAAATATTTAGTGCATAATGAAACATATTTCAAATTAGTTTTTTATTGCTTCTTCAAGTGATTCCATATATTGAATATCTAATTTCTTATACTTTGCATCCGGAAATGTCTCATCCAACTTTTTTCTTGCAATTTTAACACTTTGAATGAATAAATTATCCTCGGGTAAAATTTTTCTATGTGTAACCACTTGATATTTTTCTGCAAGTTCAGCTTTCCATTCTATAAAATACCATTCCATTGAAGGTTGATGAAAAACATTCATTTTTCGCTTATCAAAAACAACTTTATTTAACTTTTCACTTTTAATTATTTCAGTTGAATTGTTAAATATTTTTTTAAATTCATCAATAGGAATAAAATGATTAACTACTTGTATCAGAATTACTTTGCATTCACTTTCAGAGAAAATTTTTGTATATCTTGTTTCATAATGAAGTTGAAATTTATAGTTCAAATCTTCAAGTTTTATGACTTCCATTTAATGTTTTTATTTAAATTAAATGTTGTAACAGCGTCAGTTAAAAAAGTGTTCCAACTTTTATATAGAATTAAACTTTAAACTCTATAGCAACTGAAACATTCATATTTATAAAAGTAAATTTAAAATATTATAAAATATCTAATTAATTATGATGAGGAATCCTTCTAAGTACCATTACATTGATTAGCATTCTTATTTTCACATTGAGAATCTTCGGTTTCCTAAACCCGATATGCAAAACCTCTTGTTTGCCCTTCCAACACGGAGAAGGGCAAACAAGAGGTTTCGGATTGTTTAGAGTTAAACTCTTTCAATATCAGTTTAAAAACTTTTTAATTTCTGAAACAGGCAGCTGATCACCTACATATTTTCCATAATAAGCTGTTTGTACTTTTCCGTTTTCATCAATTAAAAAGTCAGCACTTATTCGGTTAGCATTGCCATCGCTGTCAACTTTCGTTTTAAAAAGTTTTTTTCCTTTATTCATTTTACCCATTGCACCATGAAACATACCTTTCATTACTTTACCCATACTTCTTTCTATATCATACAGTTTATACAAACTTTGATCAGGATTGGGAATCATTGAAGCGTAAAATTGTTCATTGCCAATATATTTCTGCATATTAGTAGCCGTACTTTCGTATACAGCCAGCAATACTAATCCCTTCGATTTAAAATATTCGGCTTGTTGTTGTAATTCATGAAAGCGGAGATTGCAAATAGGGCAACCGGCATTTCGATAGAAAGTAAGCATTACTTTCTTGCCTTTTAAGTTTGCCAAATTAATTTCTTTACCGGTTACATCTTTAATACTAAATAGAGGAGCAGCTTGCGGAGGTTTTATTCTTGAATTCATTTTTTCGTTATTGGCAAAGATTTTAATTGATAAAAGAGATAGTAAAGCAATAAGTATTATTACTTTTAAGTTGGGTTTTGTCATCGATTTATTTGTTAATATTTATATTATTTAATATCAACAATCATAAATTATCACCTTGCATTTGAAAAAATATTCTTAAAACCGGAGAATTTTAGAAAGGGAGGCCAATGAGAGAATAGGAGGTTATATTAATTCGACATTAATAATTTATAAAGAAGTTTATATCTTTTAAATAAAATGGTTGTCTTTTTCTTTTTTTATCTGTTGAATACACTTGTATTTTTGATTGGCCGCCGTATGTTTGTTCTTCCAACCCATTTTCTTCATTAAACCATCCATCGATACTTCATAAAAGTAAATTGCTTTTAAAATTTTTTGGCAATTTTCAGTTATTTTACTAAGCCAACTCTGTACTAAATCTTCTTTGGATTTTTCGTCATCTAATTCAACAAAAAAGCTTTCGGTACCGAAATGAAATTTTTCAGTATCATCAAGAGTAAAGTACTTATGCGTTCTCAGGCGTTTATACCATATGTTTTTTGCAATAGCATATAAATATGTATTGATTGATGAAGTTAAAACAAAATCTTGTTTTCTTACTTTTTCCAATAATATTACTACGGATTCCTGAAAAATATCTTGAGCATCTTCATTAGTTCCTGAATTTTTTCTCACAAAAGATGCTATTGAAGCAAAATAGAATTTGTATAATACCTCAAATGAAGCACTCTCTTCGGTTTTTAATTGGTCGAGTAGGATATTGTCTTTTATCTGCATAAAATAAATGGTTATTTCTTTATACCGGTTATAAACTTATTATCACCCGGAATATTAAAATTTATTTTTCATTTTTCATTTTAAAACAATTATTTAAATGCAAAAAGCCACTGATTAAAAAAATCAGTGGCTTTTTGTTGCCCGAGCTGGATTCGAACCAACACACTCAGAATCAAAATCTGAGGTCCTGCCCTTAGACGATCGGGCAATGTGGGTGCAAATATAAAATTTAAATTTTATCAGTCAATATATTTTTATAAAATCCTTAATAATTTATTTCATAAAAGTTTTTATTCAATTTATAATAGAAATCAAAAGACTTTCAATTAATTAAGCGAATTAAATGATCAAACTTAATTTTTTAAAAGTGCAAATGCAGCATCCTGGCCTGTTTGAACCGCACCTTCCATAAATCCTTGCCAATTGGCTAAATGTTCGCCTGCAAACAAAGTATTGTTATGCATCTTCCCAATTTCTTTTCTTAATTCATACCATTGGCCTGTTCTATAAATTGCAAAAGCACCTTGCGTATATTCATCACTTCCCCAATAGTAAGAAGAAACTTTTCCATCATCAACATATTTTAGAATATCGCCATAGGCAGGTTTTAAAACTTCACAAAGTTCTTTAACTATATGCCTGTCATTCATTTTCGACAGTACAAATGCTTTATCTCCCACAGCATAAGATGTTAATGTTCCTTTAGTACTTTCCTGGGTTTTAGTTGAGTGAAAAATATAATGTGATAAAGTATCGGTTAAAATACTTGTTGAATCATCTTTCCAAAAACGTTCTTTAAAAACAACTGTATTTTTTACTACTCTTGAGTATTCCAGTTGTCGGATAGCCTCCATTTGAAGAGCAGGTAATACCGGATTCCATATTATATTCATTATAGACCAAATCGGTATACAACAAATTATTTTGTTCCCATTATATACAGTTCCATCATGGCAAATTACTTCTACCGATTTTAATGTTTGATTTATTTTGGCAACTTTTTTGTTTAAAA
Source organism: Spirosomataceae bacterium (assembly GCA_965248855.1). Taxonomy (GTDB): domain Bacteria; phylum Bacteroidota; class Bacteroidia; order Cytophagales; family 172606-1; genus CBDFKQ01. The sequence continues at coordinate 205,631 of CBDFKQ010000014.1, forward strand.
AAATCTTATCGTTCCCAATTTTATCTGCAAGTGCCTGAACTATTTTCCCGTTTCCACCCTTCACTTTAAAATCCATTTCGTCATTCTCATTCGATTGTCCAAACTCTTCCAAAGCCATAGCCGCAGAAATATGCCGGATTGATTCTCCAAAATCTGTACTGTCTTCAAGTTCATGAATATCCAATTGCACTGATGGGATATCCTGACTTTTTAAATACCTCCACCAATCTATTTTGTCGAAAGGTTTTCTTTCATTTAAAGTAAGTTTTTTAAACGAAGCTAGTAACTCATTGTATTTTTTTTCCCATGCCTCATTTATCGGATACTCTTCTTTCGGATAAAATTTATTATCTAAAATTAAACTGTAGTCAAAACTATTGTCAACAAGAGTTAAATTTAATTCTTTACACAAGGCCTGCATTCTTAAATGTGATGCACCAACCCAATCTGCCCCTAATTCTGTAGTTAAATCATTACCCGGCAACTTGGTTGTAAAAACCCTGCCGCCTAATCTGTTTCTCCCTTCAATAATTGTTACCTTTATTCCTTTTTTACTTAATTCATAAGCCGCCGAAAGCCCTGAAAGCCCTGCACCTATAACTATTACATGGTCATCAGGTTTTAACTTTGATGAGTTTGCATATAAATCATTTGTACCTAATAATATGGAGCCCGATATTAGAGATCCTGTTAAATTTAAAAAATTCCGTCGCTGCATGAGATAAAAATTTAATTTTTACTTTAATTTAAATATAAATGATAAAAAACAAGTTTTATAAGCTTTCTGATTTTTTTTGGAAATATTTTTTTAGAATTATTTTAAAAATGAACTTTCATGCATTTAATGTGCATATCTCTTTTTCTGTAAAAGAAGAAAAAAGTATTCTGATTATTGGAAATCATTTTAGTTGGTGGGATGGTTTTTTTCTTTACCACTTTAATGAAAAATTTTTAAAAAAGAGATTTAATGTAATGATGTTGGAAGAAGAACTTTCCAAAAGAAGATTTCTAACCACTGCAGGCGCATTTTCGATTAGAAAAAATAGCAGGGAAGTATTAAAAACAATAAACTATTCAGTAGAAATATTACACAATCCCAACAACTTACTTTTAATGTTTCCGCAAGGTAAAATTGAAAGCATGCATAAAATTGAAATAAAATTTGAAAGGGGAGTTTATAAAATTTTAGAAAAAAGTATAAATCCAATTCAAATCATCTTTTCAATAGTAATAATAGATTATTTATCAAACCGAAAGCCGACAGTGAATGTATATTTAAAAGAATTTGATTTAAAGAAAAATGAAATAACTGATTTGGAAAATGCGTATAATGAATGGTATAAAGAGGTAAAGGAAAAATTGCAATAAATATTTTAGATCAACTTGGGTTTATTTTTTTTATCAAAATATCAATATTGATAAAACGATATTAGGATAAAACATAAAATCCTAAAATATTACTATCAATATTTTAATTTTTCTCTCACTTTTGCCTGGTCTTTCCAATATTGCCTGCTGTAAATTCTAATAAAAGGCCAATTTTTTCTATTGAGAATAAAAGGAGTATACACGTGAGCATCTTTTACCGACAAAGTTTGGTAATAAAGGTCATCATCAGTTAAAATTAAGCCTTCATAATTTTTATCTTTTTTAATTGTAAGGTCGGCAAAAGGAAGTTCGTTTTTTAAATCTTCTTTTAAAATTATCAATTTACTTTTCAATAACGTTTGGCTTGGAAGGGCGTTATTAATCAATGTTTTGGGTACATATTTACCTTCAGAAACCATTAAAGCATATTCTAAGTATTTTTTTAATAATTTGGGCCCAATATTAAGTGTATTATCTGTTTGTAGCTGATTTGGCAATATACTGCTTACAATAATTATTTTTTCTTTGGCACGTGTAATAGCTACATTAAGTCTATTCTCGCCTCCCTGCATATTTAAAGTACCGAATTGTAAAGAAATTTTACCGGTTTTATCAGGTGCATAAGCAACCGAAAAAACAATAATATCTCTTTCATCGCCCTGTACATTCTCAATATTTTTAACGAAAAGACTTTCAGGTAGAATAATTTTTTCATTTATCGCCCATTCTTCCAGCAAGTCTTGAATTAAATTTTGTTGTTTAAAATTAAACGTTACAATTCCAATCTCTTTACCGGGTTCATCTTTTAATAATTCGCTGATAATTTTTATTACTTCATGCGCCTCTGCCTCATTCTGACTATTTTCAAAAATACCATCTAATTTTTTATATTTAATAGCAGGTTCGTAACTATTCATCGTTAACCTGTCGGGCAACAAATGCAATGAATTTTTATAAAAATGTTCGTTGGAAAAATCTATTAAATCCAAAGTTTTACTTCTGTAATGGCCTTGTAACTGCACTTGTGGAAAATATCTTGCAGATAGATCAAGCAAACTTTCTAATTCAAGGTCGGGAGTTTCTTCGTTATCTTCTTCAAAACGAATATTATATAAATCGCTCGGTGCTAATTGTTTACTATCACCTGTAATAACAATTTGTCGCGCTCTATACATGGCAGGCAATCCATTTTCAGCAAAACATTGTGATGCTTCATCAAAAATAACCAAATCAAATATTGGTTCATCATCTTCTTTTGATAAAGGAAAAACTGCTGATACTGTTTCCGGTGAAGCCATCCAACACGGAACCAAACGAAATATTTCGTCAGAGAATTCGGCAGTTAACTTTCTAATAGGCCAGATATTTCTTTTTTTAGTTACCTGATGTTTAAGATCACGATAAGTAACTTGGTTATGTAATCGGTTAAATTCTACTTCACGATAAATATTTTCTTTTAATCGCATAAGTAAAATATTTTTACTTAAAGTGGTTTTTTGATCTACAGATGCCTGAAGTTCATCTTCGATCCTTCCCATTTTTTGTCCGGAAGCTGCTTGTAAGATCGGATATTTTTCTTCAATATGGTATATCCAAGCCAATCTGATACTATTTTCGAAAGTGAGGGAAATTGATAAATTTTCATCTGATTGCCTTTTATCCCACAGCTTATCAAATACTTCTTTTTCAATGGCACCCATTGAATGATAAAGCTTATCTGTTTCAACCAATTCATCAAAATCATCTTTCAAAGTTTCAATCCATTTTCCGGTATTTGCTTTGCCATCAAGTATAGAATTGATTTTTGAGTTAGGTAGGAATTTATTCCAATGTTTTCGTTGCGCTGAGGCTTCTTGCAAAAGACTAAAGAGCAAATGTGTTTTTTGCTGAAAGTTTAAATAAGTTTCGTTTAAAAGAGGAAGGCCGGGTTTAAAAAAATTTAATTTCTTTATAATTTTTTTAGCTTTCCCGGCTTGCCTGTGGTTTTCAAACCATCTGATTAAATAATCTTTATCGAAAGGTTGAACAACTTCATCAACCGCTGTCATTTGGTTCACTATTTCTTCGAGTGCTAAAGAATTTTGAATCTTTTCATTTAATACAATAAGATTATCAAGTGAAAGAACTAAATGATTTTGAAAAAGAATTTCTTTCAATTGATTTTTCTTACCGGAAAAAGTTTTCCAGATTGTCCACGATAAAAAATTTCTTTTCGCTCGCAAGGCTTCATTTATAAGTTGCGAATAATTGACTAAATCTGTTTTATTAATATTTGCAATTATTCCTTTTTCAGAAAAACATTTACCTACTTTCTTTTCTGTTTCTTTAAACCACGTTTGTTCCGGAAATTCTTTTTCTTTTTTTAAGAAAAAATCCCGGAAAATAATCCATTGTGCCTCATTCGAAATATTATTTAAAAACTCAAGCCATTCTTTACGCTCTTCAAGCATTTCTTCAGCTTTATTAAAAGAAATATTTTTACCTAAAAATGGAATTAGCTTATTCTGTAAATTTTGAACGTATAAGGGGATATTATTGATTTGATCTATAATATTTTGCCGGTCGGCATTATTAAAGTTGTGAAATGAAACACGGTTTTTCCACGAATAACCATCTTTATTAAATTTTAAAAAGTATTGTTCCAGATATTTTAAAGTTCTTACATAATCCGGTATGTTAACCCCAAAATGAAAAAATTTATAATCTTTTTTTAAGGATATTGAAGGTAAATCGGGCTGACTGGTGAGATATAATTCTTTAACAGAAACACCACATTCTGATTCATCAAATAAGGCAACTTTAAATTCATTTAATTCGGCAGATATTTTATCTATCCTCCTGCTTTGCTGGTCAAAATCACGGTCGATATATATGGAATCTAAATTTTGATTTTCTGTTTTATATATTTCTGCCTTTTCAATCTGATTTGCTAATTGTTCATATAATTTTTTCCGATCATGTTGAAAATCATGAACCAAAGCAACAAAAGATTGAATTCCAACCTGACTTAATCTTTTGTAAACAACATCCAATGCTGCTCTTTTCTGACAAACCAATAATACTTTTTTTCCTCTTGCTGTATAATCAGCAATAAGATTACAAATTAATTGAGACTTACCGGTTCCCGGAGGGCCTTGAACCACAAGTGATTCACCTTCTTTTATCAATTTAAGCGCTTTTTCCTGAGAAGCATCAATTGAAAAGGGTATGAAAGTATTTTCTTCTTTAGCTGATTGTTTATTGGTATTAGAAATAAATTTTCCGGAGAAAAAATTTTCTATGCTTTCATATTTATTTTTTTCTAATAATTGGGTGTAATCGGGTGTGAGATACGAGCCTGATTGCGGGAAAATCCCCAAAACAGCTTCATTAAAAAGTTTTAACTCACCTGTTTTATGGCTTTCGGTAAATCTTGCCCTGTTAAAATTATCAAAAGGGATTAAATTATTTTCCTTTAACACATCTTGATTAAAATTTAATTCAACAGGAGATTTTTTTAGCCATTCATATAATTGTGTTTTAAAAATGAGTGGGTCTTTATCAAATTCATCAAAATCGGCATCCAACCATTCATCACTAATCGGGATATTATTAAAATAGCTATAAGCTAAAAGAAAATTTTTATTTACATTAATCTCTTCGTCTGCACGCCATTTAAGTTTCCAATTATTATTTTCAATTTCTAAAACAACAGGAAAAAACAGCAATGGGCAGCGAACAAGTGTATCGTCAATAAACTTACCTCTTACAAAAGGATACCCAATATATAAATCAAGGGAGCCTCTTTCTTCTTCGATAAAATTTGATGTACGTTGTATTTTTTTTAATTGTGTGCTTATTTTATTTAATTTTTCAAATCTGCTGTCGTGCAAAGGAAAAAGGGGAATGGAGTTTTTTCCTGCAATTAAAGATTCAATTACTGTGTATGAAGATTTATTATTTAAAAAATCAAATTCATTTAAATCAACGAACTGACTTACAGGTAGATGTAGTAATAATAAAGATTTGTTATGACCCGTTAAGTTGGTTAAACGTTTAATATATGTTTTAAGGATTTTTTGCATTTTCAAAGCCTGTTAAATTTATTTTATGTAAAATTGGATAAAAATTACGTAAAAGACTTAAATGAATCGATTTTTCGTTTGCTTATTCTTTTATATATAAAAAATTAAATTTCATGTAGCGCAAGATGAATTGAAAATGATTATACATGTTTTGAATTAATCTATGTACAAAAACTTGCTTTCTGATATGAGTAATTATATTTTTTTTAAAAAAACCGTACTTTTTTGCTGCATGGTTTATGTTTTGAGTACTACATGCTCGCAGTCCTTTCCAAAAAAAACGTCGAACATACAAGATTTATTAGAGTTATTAAAAGACCTTGATGAAGAGAGGGGTTTGAGGAACGGAACCTGGTCTTTCTCATTAAAGTCTGTTAAAAACGAAGAAACTATTATTAATCACAATGCAGATAAAAGTGTAATAATTGCTTCAAATATGAAAGTTGTTACTACTGCTGCTGCTTTGGATATATTAGGTGAAGATTTCACATTTCAAACATTTTTGGAATATGATGGGAATATTTTACCGGACGGAACATTAAACGGAAATATTTATATCAGAGGTGGCGGTGACCCTACGTTAGGATCACGAAGAGTAAAAGGATCGTTGAACACAAATGAAATTTTTGATTTGTGGGCAAAAAAAATTCATGATTTTGGTATTAAAAAAATCACAGGTTCTGTCATCGCCGATGCAGACTTTTTTGAAGAAAATGCTGTTCCTTCAGGTTGGACGTGGGGTGACATGGGTAATTACTTTGGTGCTGCAGCCTTTGGCTTAAACTTGAATGATAATATGTATCGTTTAACATTTAAATCTGCTAAAGATGAAGGTGCTCCGACAAGTATTTTAAAAATTGAACCTCAAATACCGGGTTTAACCGTTACAAGTACTGTAAAAACAGGAAAATCAACTTCAGGTGATAATGCATATATATATGGATCAATGTATGGAAATTATCAATTTATAGAAGGTACAATTCCATCCGGGATACCTGAATTTTCTATCAGAGGAGCAATACCTGATGTGCCTAAAACAACTTCAATACTTTTTTATCAAAAATTAAGCAGAAACAAAATTGAAGTTTCAGGTGATGCAACTACTACCAGAATTTTAAGGATGCAGGGAAAATCAGTAAATGATCAACGAAAAATAATTTATATGCACATATCCCCATCATTGAGAGATATTGTTTATCAAACTAATTTATACAGCATGAACTTGTATGCTGAAGCCATTGCAAAAATGATTGGTAAAAAAGTATCGAGTGATGGAAGTACTGTTGGAGGAGTAAATGCTATTCGGAACCATTGGTATCAAAAAGGAATAAAAAATGCCGGTTTTTTCTTAAAAGATGGTTGTGGTTTATCGCGCAGCAATGCAACTACCACTTCACAACTTACCGATATTTTACTTTATATGAGCAAACAACCGATATTTGGCACTTTTTATAATTCTTTACCTGTTGCAGGGGCTTCCGGTACCATGTCGCCTATTGCGAGAGGTACTATTGCTGCAGGAAATTTAAGAGCAAAAACGGGTTCGATTGAACGAGTTAAAAGCTATACAGGTTATTTTAGATCACAAAGTGGAGATTTGTATGCATTTTCGATGGTTGCCAACGATTATGAAATGACTTCTGAAATTTTAGAAGAGAAAATAGAAAAGATAATGGTAACTATGGCACAATTGCAATAACATGTGCAATAAAATAAAAACTGTATACCACCTAACAATAGGTAATATACAGTTTTTATTACTAATAATATTTTAAAATAGGCATTTAAATTATATTATAATTTGCCGTTCAAATCACACATGTTAACATTTTCGCTTTTATGAGTTGTCACTTTTTTCCTCTTAAGTAACTAGACTCTAACTAGCTGTAAGCCAAGTGCCTTTGCTTGCTTGTTCAATCTGTTAATTTGCTTTTCTTTAAACTGTTTTTCATATACTTCATTTCGCATTGGTTCAAATTTAACTTTATCTTTCAACATCTTATAAAAGATTACTGCTATTTTTCTTGCTGTTGCTACTATTGCTTTTGGTGTTCCTTTCTTGCTTTTTATTTTTTTATAGAAATGTGATAGCCAGTTATTACTTCTTTGAATAGAATAAGCTGCCAATTTAAATACCTGACCAGCTCTATTCTTCTTTTTTGGGATTTTGCTGCTTAATATTTTTCCCCCTGAAATTTTATTATTGGGGGCTAGGTTGAGCCAGGATGTAAAATGTTTCACCGTGGGCCACTTACTCATATCAAGTCCAATCTCACTAATAATCCCTATCGCATTTGAATCGGTAATGCCAAATATCTCCGTTAAATCCACGCTTGTTATCGTAGCCAGATTGATATTTCCCAAATTTATGTCATTTTTATTCCTCTTTCCATTTTGTTTCTTTTCTTCTAATTCTTCTTCATTAACTAAGGTTTTTAAGTGTTCTTCTATCTTTTTATCGCAATCTATAATGCTTGCACAGTATGTTTTATACATATTATAACTTTGTTCCAGTTCAAAAAGATGTTCTTCCTTCCAAATTCCATTCAGCGATTTTTTTATTGATTCTTTCTTTTCTCTTCGGATGCGGTTATCACACAAGGCTGTTAGTTTTTCCACATCCCGTTCGCCTTTTAGAATGCTTTCTATTATTTCTCTACCTGATTTTCCGGTAATGTCTGCGATGACATGTTGAAGTTTTACATTCATTTGTTCAAAAGCTTTCTGCATCATGCGCACATGAGTAGCCGACATTTCTATTAAATTTTTCCTATGACGAACATAGGTTCTTAGTTTTCTGGTAAAGCCATCGGGTTGAAAGCCGGAAGACAATAAACCGCAGCTATGTAATTGCCTGATCCATTCTGCATCGCTAATGTCAGTCTTTTTACCTTTTACATTTTTTACATGTTTGGCTGTAACTAGCAATACATCTATCCCTGCTTCCTGAATCATGAGAAACAGACTCACCCAGTAAATTCCAGTGGCTTCCATGGCTACTGTATCTACCTTGCATTCTTTTAACCATGCTACAAGGGTTTCCAAATCTTCTGTAAAAGCACCAAAAGCTTTTATAGGTTCTGATAAATCAGGGTTTACAGCTACAAAATGCTCTTTACTGGAAATGTCAATCCCGGCAGCATTAGGAGAAATAATGGGAAATGCTTTTTTGTGTGTCATGCTTTTAAAATTTAAAGTATAAAAAGCAGTGCATTTGTTCTTTCCAGATTCCTATAAGCTCTTAAACGGGGTCCTGATTTATTGGCCACCAAATGGATTTCTATTAAAAGAACATAACCAAACTTGATGGCGGGTTCGTATAACACCATTGAAAAAGACGGTTTTGCTTTGGCACTGCTAGCTTGACAAGTTACTTCAGGGGATTTAGAATTTCAAATGTTTAGATACTTGATGAAAAAAGTAACCAAAAAAATCAAGAAATTCCGAATGCTGTCCGCCCACATACCCTCCGCACGCCCGCCGGAATTTCAGGCCTACACCTTCTAATTTTTGATTTCTTTTTATTGATATATTTTTTTTTCTGTTTTTTTTAAAATAAAATATATAATACTTAAATGCCTATTGCAATAATAATTTTTAAGTCGGCATGGTTGGCCTTACTTCAATTTTGCTTGGCAAGGTTCTTGGATTCATTTTTATTAAATCATAAACCATTTCTCCAATATCTTCAGGTTGTATTTTCCAGGCATCTTTTTCATTCGGCACGTGGTTGTTAAAATGTGTCGCTACAGAGCCGGGCATAATGGTTGTAACTTTAATCCCTTCTTTCCTTAAGTCGAGCATAATAGCTTGCGAAAAACCCACTAAACCGAATTTACTTGCATTATAAGCTGCACCATTAGCAAAAAAATTTGTTCCTGCTAAACTTGCAATACTAATAAAATATCCTTTAGAATTTTTTAAAGCAGCAAGAGTTGCTTTTGCAGTAAAAAAAACGCCTGTTAAATTTATGTCAATAGTTTCCTGCCACTGGTCTGCAGTAAGTTCTTGAATTGGAGCAAAATGACCTACACCCGCATTTGCAATTACATAATCCAACCTTCCCCAATGTTTTATAATTTCATCCACTGCTTTCTGTTGCGAATCCAAATTTCTTACATCCGAAGCCAATCCTAAAGCATAACCGGTTTTTATTTTATTTAACAAAGCTGCAGCTTCATCAGCATTTTCTTTTGATCTGCTGGTGATTGCCACTTTTATACCTTGTTTAATAAGTGCTTCCGCAACTCCATATCCAATTCCTTTTGAACCACCGGTAACTAATGCCGTTTTAATAATTTCTGACATAATGTATATAGTTTAAGTTTTATAAATCATCAACAGAAAATAAACCGGCAAGGTTTGGTGTGAGATGAAATAAAAAGTTTTATTTGTGATTTTTAAGAATAATTATTTTTTTAAATAATTAATTATATAAAAAATAACTTCGAATAATGTTAAAAAATAAAGAAGCTTCAGTTTTAGATATTCCGGTAATTCAAGAAATTGCTTATAAAACCTGGCCTGCAACTTATGGAAATCTTTTATCTAAAGAGCAAATGGAATATATGTTGGAAATGATGTATAGCAAAGAGGCCTTAACAGAACAGATTGAGGTGAAAAAGCATAATTTTATTTTGGCTTCAACAGATAATTTTTTTTCGGGCTTTGTATCTTACGAACTAAATTATAATAACGTAAATAAAACAAAAATTCATAAAATTTATATTTTACCTACTGCACAGGGTAGTGGTATAGGAAAATATTTAATGAATGAGGTAATTAAAATTGTAATAGCCAACAATAATTTATCTCTTCTTTTAAATGTAAAAAGAGATAACAAAGCAGTTGAATTTTATAAAAAGATAGGATTCGAGATTATCGGTAATGAAGATGTTAATTTCGGTAACGGTTTTTTTCTGAAAGATTATGTAATGGAGAAAAAATTATAAAGATGTGTTATTAACTGATGTTAAACGCAAAAATATTACGGCTAACTACCCATATAAAATCGATCTGCAAGAAGTAGCCTATGCAGATTAAAATTTTCTAAACGATTATAAAAAAAAGCTAATTCACTTCCAGAATTCTAATTTCTGTACGGCGGTTTTTTTGATGTTCTTCTTCAGTTTGTGCACTTTCTATCAACTGCCTGCTTTTTCCATAACCTTTTGCAGTTATTCTTTCGCGGCTTATTCCTTTAGTTATAATATAATTTACAGCCGATTCGGCACGGCGTTGTGAAAGGTCTTCATTGTATTTTATATTACCCCGGTCATCAGTATGTGAACTTAATTCAATTTTAATATCAGAATTGTCGTTCAAAAAATTAACCAGTTTATCTAATTCTTCAGCAGCATCTTCGCGAATGTTTGCTTTATCAAAATCATATAAAATATTTTCAACGACTAAAACATGATCTACCAATTTTTTATCCAGCAATATTTTTACTTCAAATGTGGTATCGGTTACGGGTTTAACCAATAACTCTTGCGGTATGGCCCTGCCAATCATACTAAATTCATCACGCTTAGTTAAGTAATCCGGTTTTTTTTCACTTATTATAGTATATATTTTCCCCTCAAGTACTTTTACTTTTCCAAATTTACCTTCACCATTGGTAGTGAATTCTCTCACTATTTTATCACCATCCATTATTTTTACTTTAGTATCTGACAATGGAACTTCCTTCTTTTCTTTTGTTTCTTCAATTTCTTCAGTGGTAGTTACAGTTCCGGCCAGAAAGTAATTCACCAATTTTATATTTGTTTTTTTATCTCTGAAAATATAAATATCATCATCTCCATTGCCTCCATCCCTATTTGATGAAAAATACCCGAAAGATGGCGTTTTATAAACTATACCAAAATCATCTGCAATGGAATTGATGGGAACACCTAAGTTTTTAACAGTTATTTCACCATCTTTTTTGTTTGCAATAAAAATATCCAAACCTCCTATACCGGGAAGTCCATCTGACGAAAAATATAATTTTCCATCATCAGATATATAAGGGAACATTTCATTTCCTGCAGTATTAATCGTCGAACCTAAATTAGTTGCAGATCTAAATTTTCCGCTCGCATCAATACTTGCACGATAAAGATCTAAACCACCAAAGGTGCCCTCCCGATTTGAAGAGAAGTATAAAGTTTTTCCATCACCCGAAAAAGCAGGACAACCATCCCAACCTGTACTGTACTTTCCATTAATCACAGAATTTATTTCATCAAGATTGCGTGGTTCTGACCATTTCCCTTCAGAAAAAACAGACATATATAAATCAACTTCTGTATTTGGTTCATCTCTTTTTCCATTACTGCGTGCAAAAACAACTCTTCTTCCATCGGGAGAGAATGCCGGAGTGCCTTCATTTACGCTATTATCAAAAATATTTTCGCTGAAAAGTTTAATTTGTTTATCAAAAGTAGAATCTGAAATAAATTTTACTTCATATAAGCCAAGCATTCCAGTGCCTGTGGCTTTATAAATCCTATCCTTACGTGAAGCTGTAATTACAAGTTCATCTTTGAAAATAACCGGAGAAAATTCTGCAGCCGAAGTATTTAATTCTCTTAAATTTTGAACTTCGAAAGGTGTTTTAGTATTTACTAAATCTTCAATGCCGGCAAGGTTTTCTGTTTCCTTTTTCGCTCTGGCTCTATTTTTTAAATTAGAGCCGCTTTTAGCATATATTTCAAATTGTTGAGCCGCTTCTTTATATTTTCCCTGTGCTTTTAATGCAGATGCATAATAAAACCGAGCGCCATCTTGTTTTGTTCTTGCATCAATAGCAGCTTTATAAAAAGGCTCTGCCTGAGCTAATCTGTTACTTAATCGATATGATTCAGCCATTGCATAATTTACAGATGCAGGGTTATAACCTTTTGCTTTTGACTTTTCAAACAAACCAATAGCTGTTTGGTATTCAAGTGCACGGTATTTTTTTTCTCCCTTTTTGTAAAGCCCGACTGCAGAATTACAGCCATAAAGGAATGGAAGAACAATCAATAAAATTAAAATGTATGAACGCAATATATTTACACGCATCTCTGCTTTTGAGTTAAAAAATTAAATTTCAATTATTTTAAACAATTCTCCAAAGAAATTATATTTTTAACGAATTAAATAGAAAATTATTTGTCAGAATTAAGATTAAAGGATTAACAGATTTTATTAGATTCTTGAAGTTTAAATATCGTTTTATCAATATTGATATTTTGATAATTTAATTTAAAAAGCATTTTTTCAATAAAAGATTTAAATCCTCTTTTCCTGAAATCCTAATTCAGAATAAAGATTTAAATATCGTTTTATCAATATCGATATTTTGATAATTTAATTTTAAAGATTTTTTTTCTAAGTCTTAATATTCTAATTCAAAAAAGGATTTAACTTTTTTTCATTACCAATTGTAGTAAAAGGGCCGTGACCGGGATAAACTTTTACATCATTTTTTAAAGGAAAAAATTGAGTTTTAATGCTTTTTATTAAGGTTTCAAAATTTCCTCCCGGCAAATCTGTTCTTCCAATACTGTTTTGAAATAATACATCACCACCTATTATATACTCTTCTTCTTCATTATAAAATGCGATATGCCCCGGTGCGTGGCCGGGTACAAATAATATTTTTAAAGCAGTGTTTCCAAATTTAAAAATACTTCCTTCATCTAAAAATCCATCTTGCTCACTTTCCTGATAATTAATAAAACCGTAAATGGGTGCATATACTTTTACTGCACGTAATGTATCTGCATCAATCTTATGAACAAATAGTTTTGTATTAAAATGTTTTTTAACGAAGGCATTACCCAATACATGGTCAACATGGCTGTGGGTTGATAGTAAGGCAACAACTTTTAAATTATTAGTAGCTATATAATTTTTTAATTGTTCTTCTTCCTCTTTAGTGTAGCAGCCGGCATCGATAATAACTGCTTCGTTTGTTTCATCGGAAAGCACGTATGTGTTTTCGTAAAGAGCATTAAAAGTAAAAATCTTAATCGTTGTCATTTTATTTTTTGCAAAACAGATTATTATTAGTAAATATATTTAGAAGAAAAATACCGGGCCTAAGACAAATTTTTTATAATAATCCTGCTCTTTTTAACAATGGTTTTACTGATGGTTCTTCTCCGCGGAAGCGTTTATAAAGTATCATTGGCGCTTCACTGCCACCTTTCGAAAGAACATTTTCTTTAAATGAACTTGCAATTTCTTTATTAAATATTCCTTTTTGTTTAAAAAAATCGAAAGCATCGGCATCCAACACCTCTGCCCATTTGTAACTGTAATAACCTGCAGAGTAACCACCCGAAAAAATATGAGAGAAGGCAACGCTTGAGTTAATTCCATCAATTTCAGGAAATAAATTTGTTTTTTGCATCGCTTCTTTTTCAAATTTATTAACATCATTTATCTCTTGGTCTTTTCCATGATATGCCATATCCAACATTGCAAAACTTAGTTGGCGCATGGTTGCAAAACCTTCCATAAATGTTGAACTTGATTTTATTTTTTCTATTAGTTCTTGAGGTATAGGATCATTTGTTTGATAATGTCGTGCAAATAAATCAAGCGCTTCTTTTTCATAACACCAATTTTCCATCACTTGTGATGGCAACTCTACAAAATCCCAAAAAACACTGGTGCCTGATGTGCCACTGTACTTACATTGCGAAAGCATGGTGTGAAGAGCATGACCAAACTCATGAAATAAAGTTGTTACCTCATCAAAAGTTAATAAAGAAGGTTTTGTTTCGGTGGGCTTAGTAAAATTACAAACAATGGAAGCATGTGGACGAATATTTTTACCGTCAATTATTTTTTGATCTCTAAAGCTTGTTTGCCATGCGCCATTTCTTTTTCCTTCTCTTGGAAAAAAATCTGCATAAAAAACGGCTATAAAATTTCCTTTTTCATCTTTTACATCATATGTTTTAACATCAGGATGGTAAACGGGGATTTGTTTATTTTCTGTAAAAACAAGTCCGAAAAGTTTATCCGCTATGTTAAAAATACCGGCAATTACATTTTCAAGCTTAAAATACGGTTTAAGCATTTCATCATTAATGGAATACTTTTCTTTTTTTAATTTTTCAGCATAAAAACCATAATCCCACCTTTGCAGTCGATTTTCAGAAAAGCCTAATGATTTAGCATAAGCAGTTAATTCTTCAATTTGATTATCTGCAACCGGTTTTGCATACGTTAAAAGTTCATTTAAAAAATGTGTTACTTTTTGAGGTGTTTGTGCCATGCGTTCTTCTAAAACAAAACCGGCATGAGAGGAATAACCTAATAATTTTGCCCTTTGGTGGCGTAGCTGAACAATTTCTTTTACAATATTTTGGTTATCGTATTGATTATTGTGGAAACCTCTTGAATTATAAGCTAAAAATATTTTCTCCCTTAATTCACGATTTTCGCTATATGTTATAAATGGTCCGTAGCTCGGTTGTTGTAAGGTAAATACCCAACCGGTTTTGTTTTTTTCGTTAGCGGTTTCTTTTGCGGCTTCAATTACAAAATCCGGTAAGCCGGCTAATTCTTTTTCGTCTGTTATTTCTAGGATATATTCATTTGTTTCATCCAGTATATGTTCGCCAAAAGTTAAAGCCAAGTCAGACAATTTTTTATCTAATTCCCTTAGTTTTTCTTTATCTGTTTCATTAAGGTTTGATCCATTTCTAGAAAAGCCTTTATACGTTTTCTCTAAAAGGGTTTTGCTTTCAGCATCAAGGTTTAATTTTTCACGGTTATTAAAAACTTCCTTAATTCGTGCAAAAAGTTTTTCGTTTAATGTGATGTCATTGCTATATTCCGATAGGAGAGGAGAAGCTTCTTTTACAATTTTTTGTAATTCGGGAGAGGTTTCTGCTGAATTTAAATTGAACATCACATTCGAAACTTTTTCTACCAATTCACCACTCCTATCCAAAGCTATAATTGTGTTTTCAAAAGTAGGGTTTTCAATATTATCTGCAATATTATCTATTTCATTTTTTCCTCTTTCAATACCCTCTAAAAGTGCAGGCATTAAATGGTCGTTTTTTATTTTATCGAAAGGAAAGGTTTCGTTAGGTGTGTCGAACTTTTGCAACAATGGGTTTTGTGATGTATTCATGGTAGATATTTTAATTCTTTTTTTTAATTCGAAAGGTTTTATCAAAATATCAATATTGATAAAACTATATTTATTTACAAAATTAATGCTAAAACCCTTTCATCTTTTAATCTTAATCAAATAATAAAATATCTGGGTTCTTATTTTTTGTCTGAATCACGGATTTAAATGGATTGCGGGGATTTCACAAGTTTCTTTTTTCTACTTCCGTGCAATCCTATAATCTTCTTAATCTGTGATTCTTATTTTTTGTCTGAATCACGGATTTAAATGGATTAAAACAATCTCTAAATCAAACAACTAATTTATTTAAACAAGAATATGAATAAACCAAAGATTTATACAAAGAACTAATTTATGCGTTACATCAGTTAATAAAAGGATTTTAATATGAAATATTTATTCCTTAATTACAACAACAAATTAGCTGTGCTAAAATAAACCACTGTACCTAATAAATCATTTGCTGTGGTTATGAAAGGACCTGAAGCCACAGCAGGATTTATTCCTAATCTGTTTAAAATTAATGGCGTAATAGTTCCTGTAAATGAAGCCAACAATACAACGCATGTAAGAGCAATTGATACCACTAATGATAATTTTATTTCAATACCGAACGTATAATTAAAAAGGAAAACGCAAAGACTTAAAATCAAACCATTCATAAGCGCAATTAAAAATACTTTTATCAACCTTTGCATAGCGCTTATTTCCATAAATGATTTATTGGATAATGTTTGTAGTATTATTGATGACGATTGTATGGCCACGTTGCCGGCAGTACCGGCAATTAATGGAGTAAAAAATGCCATTGCAGGTACATTAACTATCGCACCTTCGAACAAACCAATAATTCTGCTTACAAATAAACCTCCTGTCATCCCAACTAAAAGCCATGGCAATCGAGCTTTAACAGATGTAAAAACGGTATCTTCTTCTTCAACATCATCCGACAAGCCCGACATAGCCTGGCGATCGGAATCTGCCTGTTCTTTCATCACATCAACAATATCATCAATCGTTATTCTGCCTAATAATTTTCCATTTATGTTTACAACAGGTACAGCTTCTAAATCGTACTTTCTCATTATTTCTCCTACTTCTTCAGAAGATTTATGCGTTTCTACCGAAACAATATCAGGTTCATAAATATCTGCAACATGCGCATCGCCACGAGATAAAATAATTTTCTTTAAAGCTACTCTTCCTTTTAAAGTTCCTTTTTCGTCCACCACATAAATAGAATGGATCATCTCAACTTTTTCTGCCTGTCTTCTTATTTCACTGATACATTGTAATACGCTCCAATTAATGTTTGCTTTAATTAATTCTTTTTGCATTAAACCTCCTGCTGTATCTTCTTCAAAGTGCAGCAAGTCAATTACATATCTTGCTTTTTCACGATCTTGTAGTAGTGCAATTACTTGTTCACGCGTTTTACTGTCCTGTTCATTTAAAATATCAGCAGCATCATCAGAGTCCATCCCATTTACAAATCCTGCAATCTCTTCTGACGAAAAATTTTCTAATAAATCAGCACGTGTGTAACTATCAAGGTTAGTAATTACTTCGGCACTCACCTCTTTATCCAATATTTCAATTAAATATTTTGAATGATCATTATCAAGTTCATAAATAATACTGGTGATATCTGCGGGGTAAAGCTCTTCTGTAACATCCCTTATATAAGTGGCATCATGATTTTCAATGGCAGCTTCAATTTGTTCGAGGTAATCTTTTGTTAATTCAAATGGCATGACAAAAAAAATCAGTTTTACGTTATTATTTTTTTGGGTATAACGGCATTAAGTGTGCAATGGATTGATAATATTTTTTTTTATTTTCAATCTTGGAAAATTAAATCCTTATTGAGCATTTACAAAATTATATGATCTTCAGTTAAGATTTGCAATACAACCCTTTTAAAACAAAAAAGTGTCAGCGATTAAACTAACACTTTTCATTATTTATTGCGTAATATTTTAATAAACTGTAGAAAGGGTATTTTTATTTTTCAAATGGAATAACATTTCTTTTGTCATCTTATCTAAACTATATTCGGGTTTCCATCCCCAATCTTTTCTTGCGAACGAATCATCTATACTGTTTGGCCACGATTCTGCAATTTGCTGACGAAAATCAGTTTTGTATGTAATTGAAAAACCGGGAATTATTTTTTGAATTGAAGAAGCAATTTCTTTGGGAGAGAAACTCAATGATGATAAATTATAAGATGAGCGGATTTTTATCTTTTCACTTTCACCTTCCATCAATTCAAGCGTTCCTCTAATAGCATCAGCCATATACATCATTGGCAAATATGTATTTTCTGCAAGATAACATTCATAAAAACCTTGTTGTAAAGCTTTATGAAAAATTTCAACTGCATAATCTGTAGTACCTCCACCGGGCATTGTTTTATAACTAATTATTCCGGGATATCTTAAGCTCCTTACATCAAGGCCGTATTTATTAAAATAATATTCACACCAACGCTCGCCTGCTTGTTTTGAAATTCCATAAACAGTAATAGGATCCATGGTTGTAAATTGTGGCGTATTATCCGGTGGAGTATTCGGACCGAAAACTGCAATGGAAGATGGGAAATAAACTTTTTTTATTTTTTTTTCTACCGAAACATCCAATACATTTATTAAACCATCCACATTTAATTTCCATGCGAATTTTGGATTCTTTTCTCCCGATGCTGATAGCAATGCAGCCAGATGATAAATTTGAGTAATGTTATATTTATCAACCAATGCGCTTAGGCTATTTATATCAAGTACGTCTAAATTTTCAAAAATATTTATAACATCCGATTTACTTTTTGCATTTATATCGGACGCAATTACATTTTCATCCCCAAAAATAGGATATAAAGCCTCAGTCAGTTCTGTTCCCAGTTGACCGCAAGCACCAATTACGAGAATTTTTTCTGTTAGCATTATTTTTTTAGTTGTTTTAAAGAAGCAATAAAATTTAAAAATCTGATATTAAGATAAAATTTAAAATTTTATTGAATGATGAATTCAAAACAAAATATTTAATAGGGTATTAATTAAAGATTTTAAAATATACCACTTTAATTAAATATATTTTTTATAATTATTGCGATTAAATGTAGTGAAAATTACAAAAATTAAAAATTGATATTTATAGATTCTTATAACTTAAGTGAAACTGAAATTCATTTTATGAATATATCAATATCGTTTTTTCGATATTTAAAAAACTATTAATTAAAAGAGATAATAAAATATCCGGCTGACATTTTCATTATTATTATGCCATTATGAAAGCTTTTTTAAAAAGATAAAAAGTATATCTTTGCTTTTATAAATTGTATTTCGTTTTATGATTTATATGTTGTTTTAAGCGAATGAATGATTATTAATAAATAATTTATTTTAAAATTTAACCAATACTGTTATGATCGATTTTAATTCAACCTTTCAGCAAATCCGTGAAAATTTAGCTGATCAATCCAAAAAATATCAAAATATTTTCGATGATCAACTTTCTGATATTCGTAAAAATACAGGCGCAATTGGTAAAATAGTTCTTATTGGAGGCGCAGCTTTTTTAGCCGGTTATTTAATAACCAGTGGGTTTAAAGGTGGGAAAAAGCGTAAAAATAAAGATTTTAATAATGGCAGTTCTATGCTTCCAACTACTGTAAAGCCGGAAAAACAATCTGCTTTTATGAAATTGTTTTGGGAAAGTATAACCATGTTTTTATTGGCAATTGCCAAAAAGAAATTAGAAGAGTTTTTAGCTCCTACAGAAAAGCATGATACTGCAAAATCCGTTAATTAAAAGTATATACAATAAAAAGAAAACCGGGAACAAATCATTTGCAGTTTTAATCGACCCTGATAAAACAGATGAAAAAGAATGCCTGCGAATAATTGAAAAATCTGTAGATAAAGTAGATTATTTTTTTGTTGGTGGCAGTTTAATTACCGGTGATAAATTAAGTGATATTGTTTTTTTTTTAAAAGAACATTCTAATATTCCTGTTGTATTGTTTCCCGGGAGTAGTTTACACATTACTCCCGGAGCTGATGCTATTTTATTTTTATCTTTAATATCAGGCAGGAACCCCGATCTGTTAATTGGGCAACACGTTATTGCCGCCCCACTCATAAAAAAAAGTAAAATAGAAGTATTGCCAACCGGATATATATTAATAGATGGCGGAAAACCAACTACGGTTTCTTATATGAGCAATACCTTTCCAATACCTGCGGATAAACCTGAAGTTGCAGCATGTACTGCGTTGGCAGGCGAACTTTTAGGATTACAATTAATTTATTTGGATGCAGGAAGTGGTGCACTTCAATCGGTTTCTCCGGAAATGATAAAAGGCGTAAAAAAAATAATTTCATTACCTATCATTGTTGGTGGAGGAATTAATTCACCTGAAAAAGCTTTGAAAGCATGGGAAGCGGGTGCTGATGTAATTGTAATTGGAAATGCAATAGAATCAAATCCTGATTTAATTGATGAAATTACTTTTTGCAAAGAAAAATTGAATTCAAAAATCTCTGATCCCATTAAAGAGCTTATTTAATGATATTTAGTATTTATAAATAACGATTCAGTGCTCGTTCTTTTACACAATAATTAAATATTAATCTTCATAAACTCTTAGTCTGTTTTTTAAAGAATTAATTTCATATTGCATATTGTGCATTTGTTGCAATAAGTGGGTTATGGCATCAACACCTTCCAAATTGATATCCAAATCATAATGTAACCTGATTAATTTTTCAATTATTCTTATCTGTTCTGAAGATATAAAAAGAGCATTATTAACAGAGTTGATTTCAATCAAACCAAATTCTTGTAAAGAATTTATAAATGAAAATTCAATGTTATGAAGGTTGAAAATTGAGCGACCGGCATAAGTGGTTCATCTTGCATAAAAATAATTGTTTTAAATTTTTGAAAGTTCTAAAAATAATTCTCTGTGCTTTTCAGTAAGATTTGAAGGTATTTTAATAGAAAAAGTAACATATAAGTCACCAAACTGTTCTTCTTTTTTATAATAAGGAAAACCTTTGCCTTTCAATCTTATTTTTGTACCGTTTTGAGTTTCAGGTTTTATCTTCACTTTCACCTGCCCTTCAAGGGTATCAACCGTAATTTCGCCACCTAAAATTGCGGTGTATAAATCCAAATCATAAGTAATTGTTAAATCGTTTCCCGAACGCTTATAAATTGCATCGTTTAAAATATTAAAAGTTATATATAAATCGCCATTTGGGCCACCATTAACACCTTCCCCACCATGACCTTTTAATTTAATAACTTGTCCGTTTTCAACTCCGGCAGGAATAGTAATTCTTAAACTTTTTCCATTTACATTTAAAGTTTGTTGATGAGTAGCATAAGCATCAGATAACTTTAATTGCAATTCAGTATTATAATCTTGTCCTTTATATTTTACCCGGCCTCCTCTTGTACCTGAACCTCCAAACATTGATTCAAAAAAATCTGAAAAATCTTCACCGCCAAAATTTTGTGAGTTACCACCTCCTTGCGTGCGTGATTGATTGGCTTTTTCATAATTTTCAGCCTGTTGCCAATTCTCTCCGTATTGATCGTATTTTTTTCTGTTTTCAGAGTCACTTAATACTTCATTCGCTTCGTTGATCTGCTGAAATTTTGCTTTTGCTTCTTTATCATTTGGGTTTAAGTCAGGATGATGTTTCCTGGCAAGCTTTCTGTATGCTTTTTTTATGTCTTCTTCCGAAGCTTTTTTATCTACCCCTAATATTTTATAATAATCAATATATGCCATGGATGAAAGTTATACTTTATTATTAATTTGAAGAGATTTTATTTTCGCAAAATTAAATTAAAGTGCATAAATAAATATGAAGATATTAATTATTCTACTCATTAAGTTAAAATGATTACATAAAATGCAAATATGATATGCAACTTTAAACATCAGATATTATGTTAATAAGGAAGTAATAATAAATTTTATTTTTATGGCAAATTTTTCGGAATTAATAAAAGGAAACAAACCGGTGTTAGTTGATTTTTTTGCAACCTGGTGTGGACCATGTAAAGCAATGGCACCAATTTTAGAAGATTTAAAAAGCAAAGTGGGTGATAAAGCAACAATTATTAAGGTTGATGTCGATAAAAGCCAACAGGCAGCTAAGGCATATAAAATTCAAGGTGTACCTACATTAATAATTTTTAAAAATGGGCAAATAAAATGGAGAAAATCGGGAGTTGTATCAGCTAAGGAATTAGAAAAAATAATAACCGGAATAAATTAAGTTTAAGAATCAAATATAATTTTCGATGCATAATATAATTGCTATTTCGGGCAGCTTACGCACTAATTCCTCAAATTCAAAAATAATACAAACTATTGCAGGTCTTTCCACTGAAGTTGATTTTATAATTTCAAATATTATTGGTGATTTACCACATTTCAATCCTGATAATGATAAAAATAAAACTCCTGAAATTGTAAAAACCTGGCGTGAACAAATTAAAAAAGCAGATGGTGTTATTATTTGTACACCTGAATATGCATTTGGTGTGCCCGGAGTTTTAAAAAATGCATTAGATTGGTTAGTATCTTCAGGAGAGTTTGTTTATACACACCATTGTAATAAGCGCATCGCCTATGGAAACCGGAGGAAATATAGCGCATGCTTCTCTTTTACTTACCTTAAATATGATGACTGCAAAAATTGTGGAGGGAGGTAATTTGATTATCCCGTTTATTAATCAAAAAATTATTAATGAAGGAAAAATAACTGATATGGAAACAGTTAATCAGTTACAAGATGCATTAAATGAGCTGATTAAAGAAATTAATCAAGCTAATTAAATCGGAAAGTTTAATTTTACC
Source organism: Spirosomataceae bacterium (assembly GCA_965248855.1). Classification (GTDB taxonomy): domain Bacteria; phylum Bacteroidota; class Bacteroidia; order Cytophagales; family 172606-1; genus CBDFKQ01. The sequence continues at coordinate 228,075 of CBDFKQ010000014.1, forward strand.
TAAACCCTTCCATGGTGCTTGTGAGGGTTTCTTTTATTAAATTTACTTTTCGGGTCACCTGGGCAATCACCCATTATTGTTCCTTTCGGAACTTTTCTTTTTCTAAATTTCTTTTCGTATTTTTTATTCCCCCCTTCTACTAATTGCTCACGGTATTCGGGTTGTTTTCTTAATTCACCATCTATTTGCACATCGCGCATTGCTTTTTCCGAATTATTTTTTTTAGAAGATTTTTTTTCACTTCCATCAAATTTGCCATCTGTTTGAGCAATAATATGAGAGCCGCCTATAATTAAAAAGAAAAAAAATACGAGTGTATATTTCATTATAATATATTTTTTGAAATGAATTAATAACCTCTTTTTCTTTTATAAGGGTTTTTTTTATTCATTTTATTTTTAGGATTTCCCGGGCAATCACAATCTTTCTTTTTACCACTTTCCTTTTTTGCCTTTTTAAAGTAATCTTTCTGTTTTTCCTGTACTTCTTTATTTTTTTTTACTTTGGTAGAGGCCGAAGGCTCACCATAAGCAGGATGATAAGCATCTTTAGGTTTATCTTGTGCAGAAACTGAAATTGAAAAAAAAGCAGCTAAAAAAAAACTTAAAAAGATATGTTTCATTTTTTAAAACTTGATTCAACAATAAAAATCAAATGTAGGTATTTTTTCAAAAGATTACTTGCCATTGAAACGATCAAAAAAAATAGATATTACAATACTTTAATAAAAGGAATTTATTAACTGATGTTACTCAAAAATTAGATCTTTGTATAAACCAAAGGTTTATACAAATTCTTGTTTAAATAAATTAGGTGCTTAATGTGTAGAAATTGTTTTTACTCCATTTTATCCGTGATTCAGACAAAAAATAAGAATCACAGATTAAGTAAGATTACAAGATTACACGGAAGTAGGAAAAAAGAAAATTTGTAAAATCCCCGCCATCCATTTAAATCTGTGATTCAGACAAAAAATAAGATTCACAGATTAAGACGTATAGTTAAATTCAAATATATTATGAGTAACATAACTTATTAAGATGCTTAGAATCTTTTTTTAATATCGTTTTATCAATATTGATATTTTGATAATCGTAAAAAAAAATCTGACTCTGATTAAACGCTTTCTTCTGCGTCTTCACCGTGTTCTACAATGTCGCCATCTTTAAAAAGAATGCCTTGCAGAATTTTTCGCCATTCAGGTTTTTTTCTTAACAAAAATTCTAAATCCATTCCAAAATGCTTAAATTCTTCCTTTTGAGCGTTTTTCATGATGGCCACTGCCATTTTATCTTTTTCAACAGAAATCCTTTGCTCATACCAATTAATGGCTTCAGCTTCTTCAGTCATGGAAACAATCATTCTTGCAAACGTTCTTACTTCTTGTGATAATTCATTTGGTGGTTCGTGATATTGGTCAAATGCCATTTTAATTTATGTTTAAAGTTAAATGAATTGAATTATTATGCTCCCAATTTTTTTAAGCATTTTTCCAAATCTACACCTTTCCCCAATACATTTTTAAATAAATCACCTTTTTTATCAAGTCGTTTAAAAATATTTTTAATGTCAAATTGTGAAGGGTGAAGACCTTTTTTTATTTCTTTCCACTCTAAAGGGGTTGAAACTGTTGCTCCGGCTTTTGGTCTTAAACTATATGCTGATGCAATTGTTTGTCCTGTTCGGTTTTGTAAATAATCCAAATAAATTTGTTTGCGCCTGTCTTTTGTGCTTCTTTCCAAACTGGTTAAATCTGGTAAAATTTCATGAACCAATTCAACAATTATATTTGCAAAATTTTTACTTTGGTCGAAATCATATTTTGCTCCTAAAGGAATAAAAATGTGCATACCCGTAGCTCCACTTGTTTTTATATATGCATCGGCACCCGCTTTATCCAATATTTCTTTTACAACCAAAGCCACTTCTATTACCTCATCAAAAGTATTTTCTCCCGGGTCCAAATCTATCATGGTATAATCAGGAAATTCTAAATTTTGTATTCTTGAGTGCCAGGGATTTATTTCAATACACCCTAAATTATTTAAATACATTAGTGTTTCCTTATCCTGACAAATAAGATAATTAATATCTTTTTTATTTGATTCGGAAAAAACTTTTTGTGATAATATCCATTCAGGCAAAGTATGGCCCATATCTTTCTGAAAAAAATTATCTCCGGTTATTCCGCTTGGATGTCGATTGAGGGATTCCGGTCTATCCTTCAGATAAGGTAAAATATACGGGGCAATTTGTTGATAGTAATCAATTACGTCTCCTTTTGTATAACCTTCATCCGGCCAGTAAATTTTATTTAAGTTGGTAATTTTTAATTGGTGCCCTCCTGAATTTATTTCTAAATCTTTTTTTTCTTTTATATTTTCTGTTTTGGATGGACCGGCAACTTTCTCTGCTTTTCCTTCAGGGTCTTTTTCTTTTTTCATTTTCTTATTTTTTGTACCGACTTTATTTTCATCCTCTCTTATCACGTCTTTAGGATTTTTATCAATTCTCATTCGTGTAAATATAGGTTGGCGTAAATGCCCTTCACCTGTCCATTCCGCAAAACTAACTTCACAAACCAATTTTGGTTCTACCCATGTTACTTTTTCGTTTGTCTTTATTTTTACATCAAATGGAGATTGCTTTTGAATTAAAGGCACCAACTGATTTTTTACTTTTGTTAATAAAGCTACATTAAAACCTCCACCGGTATGACCAATATAAACTAATTTGTCTTTCTGATAAACCCCTAAAATAAGTGCGCCAAAATCTTTTCTTGAACCTCTGGGTTCAGTAAAACCGCAAATAATGGCTTCCTGACTTTTAAATAATTTTATTTTTAACCAGTTTGTCGAGCGCGAATTAGAATTATATGCACTGTCGGCTTTTTTGGCCATTATCCCTTCCAACTGATTTTGCTTTGCCAATTCAAAAAAATCTATGCCTTTTTCTTCAATATGATCGCTGTATTTAATATTTCCTTCTTTAGGCAATATTTCTTTCAGGTATTTCTTTCTTTCAACAAGCGGTAAACTCCTGATATCCAAACCATCAATAAATAATAAATCAAAAACAAAATACGATAAATTTACATTTTCGGTTAATTCGTATTGTTGTAATAATTGAAAATTAGAAATCCCGTCAGCATCTGTTACCACTACTTCACCGTCTAAAACTACATTATGTTCAATATTTTTTAGTGAGTCTACAATGGAAGGATATTTTTGATTGAATGAAATTAAATTTCTGGAATATAATAGCACTTTTCCTTTTTCAATTTCTGCAATGGCTCTGTAGCCATCCAACTTTACCTCAAATATCCAATTTTTATCATCAAATGCCTCTTCCATTACTTTTGCAAGCATGGGTTTTACTTCATGAGGCATTAAATCATTGCCATTCAGATGTGTTGAGACTTTTTTTTTGAATCGTTTATTTTTTCTTTAGATAATTTTGATTCTTTCTTAACTATTTTAGAATTTTTAGCAACATCATTCTCACTGCTGTACTCTTCCTGAATAGCATATTCATCATTATGTTTAATGAGTAACCAGGCATTTTTTCCATCATTTTTTATTTTCACTAAAGCAAATTCACCTTTTAATTTTTTACCTTGTAATACAAATTTTAAACTTCCTTCTTCCAATAAATTCAGCATCAGCTTTTCACTTTCTTTCCTGTCATCAGTTGTTAAAGCATGGTAAGTTCCTTCATCCCAAATTTCAACAATACCGGCTCCATAATTTCCTTCCGGAATTACTCCTTCAAAAGTTCTGTAATTAAATGGATGGTCTTCTACCATCATGGCCAATCTTTTATCGTGCGGGTTTAATGAAGGGCCTTTAGGTACTGCCCAACTTTTTAAAACACCATCCATTTCCAAACGAAAATCGTAATGCAAACGAGATGCATCATGCCTTTGGATAACGAATTTTAATCCGCCGGATTTTTTACTGTCTGCTTCAGCAGGTTCGGGAGTTGCATTAAAATTTCTTTTGGTTTTATATTTTTCTAACGACATATTTTTAGAGCGTTGAGTAGTTAGTAATAAGTATAAATAATATTTTATTGATAAAACGATATTGATATTTTCATAAAAAAATTATTCTTCGTTGCTTATCAGGATGTTTAAGCGAATATTATTTTATATAAAAAGAATGCCGGAGTGCCTTTCAATTAATAAATTATTGAAACCATAAAAATAATGTACTACACCTAAGATTTTTTAATACACAAAATCTTATACAATTAATTAAAAGTTCTATAACAATAAGCTTCATCTGTAAATTAATTTTGTAAGGAATTAATTTACAGACTATGGAAACCGATCTATCAAGTAAAAAACAGACCTTCCCTGTATTAGGGATGAGTTGTGCCTCATGTGCCACAAGTGTTGAATCTATTATTGCATCACAGGATGGAGTATATAAAGCCTTCGTTAATTATGCATCTCAACAGGTAAATGTTGAATATAATCCTAAAATTATCAACGCTGCTCTAATTCAAAAATCAGTTCAATCTATTGGTTATGATTTAGTAGTAGAAGAAGAAAACGCACAGGAAATTCAGTCAGAAGTTCAGGAAATCAATTATCAAAAACTTAAAAAACAAACTGTAACGGCAGGGGTATTGGCTATGCCCGTTTTTTTAATCGGGATGTTTTTTATGAATTTACCTTATGCCAATTGGATAATGATGGTGCTGACAACCCCTGTTGTTTTTTGGCTTGGAAGAAATTTTTTTATCAATGCATATAAACAAGCACGCTTTGGTAAAGCAAATATGGATACTCTTGTGGCTTTAAGCACCGGTATAGCATATTTATTTAGTTTATTTAATACTCTGAATCCTAATTTTTGGCATTCAAGAGGGGTACATCCTCATGTTTATTATGAATCTGCAGCTGTGGTCATTTTTTTTATTATGCTGGGTAAATTATTAGAAGAAAAAGCTAAAACAAATACGTCATCGGCAATTAAAAAACTTTTCAGTTTACAATCTAAAACAGTTTGGATTAGTAAGAATGGAATGGAAGAAGAAATTCCTATTGCCGATGTAAAAATTAATGATGTTTTGTTGGTGAAACCCGGTCAAAAAATACCGGTAGACGGTAAATTAATTTCCGGTAATTCTTTTGTAGATGAAAGTATGATTTCGGGAGAACCACTTCCGGTAGAAAAGGTAAGTGGTGATAAAGTTTTTGCCGGAACAGTTAATCAAAAAGGAAGTTTTTATTTCACTGCCGAAAAGGTTGCCGGTTATACCTTACTGGCTCAAATAATTCAAATGGTTCAGCAAGCACAAGGCAGTAAAGCTCCTGTTCAAAAACTGGTCGATAAAATTGCAGGAATTTTTGTTCCGATTGTAATTTTTATTTCGATTTTAACTTTTATGATATGGATTATTTTTGGAAATGAAAATGCATTGACTCACGCTCTTTTAGCATTGGTAACTGTATTGGTAATTGCATGCCCTTGTGCGTTGGGTTTAGCCACTCCAACTGCCTTAATGGTTAGTGTGGGCAAGGGCGCAGAAAGTGGTATATTAATTAAAGATGCGGAAAGTTTAGAAATCGCTCAAAATATTAATGCTGTTGTTTTAGACAAAACCGGAACAGTTACCGAAGGGAGGCCTGTAGTTACAGACATAGTTTGGAATGAAAATAAAGTATCGAAGGAATTAGAAAGTATTTTATTTTCTTTGGAAACACTTTCGGAACACCCATTGGCAGAAGCAGCAGTTAAAAAATTGAAACGAGAAAATGACATTGCACTCAAATTGGAACAGTTTGAAAGTATAACAAGCCGTGGTGCGCAGGCTAGATTTAATAATAAAATTTATCGCATAGGTAATCAGGCCTTCATGTCAGAAAATAATATTAATATCTCTAAAGAAATAAATTTAAATGTGGAAAAATTTTATGCGGAAGCGAAAACTGTAATTTTTTTCAGTGAAAACTTAGAAACAAAAGCGATTTTAGCAATTTCCGATCCAATAAAACAAACATCCCAAGAAGCAATACAAAAACTGCAAAGGCAAAATATTGAAGTTTATATGCTTACCGGTGATAATGAGCAAAATGCCAAAAAAATATCAGAACAAACAGGTATAAAACATTTTAAAGCAAACGTTTTACCTTCCGATAAAGCTCTTTTTATAAAAGATTTACAAAATAAAGGTAAAATTGTTGCAATGGTAGGCGATGGTATAAATGATTCGCAAGCTTTGGCTCAGGCAGACGTAAGTATTGCAATGGGCAGAGGATCGGATATTGCAATGGATGTAGCTAAAATTACATTAATCTCATCCGATTTATTAAATATCTCAAAAGCAATTAAACTTTCAAAAATGACTGTTGCTACAATAAAACAAAATTTATTTTGGGCATTTATATATAATATAATCGGCATACCTCTGGCAGCGGGAGTTTTATATCCTTTCAACGGTTTTTTACTTAACCCAATGATTGCAGGAGCTGCGATGGCATTAAGTTCTGTATCGGTTGTAGCGAACAGTTTAAGATTAAAAACGATAAAATTATAAATATCGATTTGAAACTATTTATTAATTCTAAATTAAATAATCAACAAAATGAAAACTTTAAAATTTAAAACGAATATTAAATGTGCCGGTTGCATTGCTACAGTCACCCCTTATATAAATTCTATTAAAGAAATAGAAACATGGGAAGTAAATATTGCCGACCCGAATAAAATTTTATCTGTTCAAACAGAAAAAGTAAATGCTGAGGAAATAATAAAAATAATTGATAAGGCCGGCTTTAAAGCCGAAGTAGCTTGATACACTTTTGGAACAGCTATCCATATATCATAATTTAATATTTAAAAAGGAATGATAAAAAATCATTTAACATATTTCTTTTTAAAGATATTATCCCATTCGGTTAAGGATGGTTTAGGATTAAGATTTATATCAACCAGACCTGTATGAATGAATAAATTTATAATTGGAGGAATATCCGGTGGTAAAGCGCTTGCATCAATATCAGTAAAAATGAGTTGAAAAAAAGCAATGCCTTTAGCATTATCTAAAAGTTGGCCTTGCTTAATAATATAATCCTGCTGTTTTTGAAGGCTTTCGTTATAAGTACCTACTTTTTCCGACGACCATCCGCCTTCAGAAACGAAAACGGGAATAGACCTTCCCTCGGTAATTTTTGAATAATAATTGATTGGAATATCCTGTGGATTTTCAAATACAAAATATGGGTAAGAAGATAAACCAAGTTCTTGAATAAACGGAAAATCTGCAAAATCTTTATCTACTCCTATATAAGGTACGTTTTGAGATTTGCCCCAGGCCCAATCCACTTGGATACTGATACTTAATTTTACGTTTTTATCGTAAGCACGAATATCTTCTGCAGCAGCATTGGCTACTTTTTTTATTCCTTGATAAATAGAATCAGGTGATGCACTCCTTATTAAATTTGTTTCCAAAGCCAAACCAAAATGCTCCGGTTTTAAAATACTATCAGTAACAAATACAAATCCTCTGTAAATTTTTTGTACTTCGCTTTGTGAAATACTTTTACCTTTTGATACCAATGCCTGTGCATCCGTAGCTCTGTTAAGTCCGTTTGCAGGGTCGATATACACCCAAAGTTCCAAACCTTTGGATCGATAAACATCAACCAAGCCTTTAAAATTATTATTAACATAATGCTCGGCTGTTTCTCCATTATAAATCGCATTCCAAGGAAGGTCAATACTAATTATAGCAGCATCTGCCCTTTGCGTCCATAAATTAAGAGATTGGGTATATAAAGCAATATCAAGCTTAGGAGCAGAGTTTTGAAAACCCATTTTATAAGTTCGGGTAGATGGTGCATTAGATGTTTCATCTTTATCACATCCGAAAAATGAAATTATCACAAACAAAGTTGTAATAATTAATAACCCAAAGTGAAATAACCGCATATTTAAATGAATTTAAATTTTACACTTCCAATTAAATAAATTCTATTCGTTATTAAAATGTAATTACAAAAATTAAATATCAATTTATCGATATTGATAAATTGATATTTATTGCTTAATGAATATTATTAGGATTGATTTAAATATCTTTTCTCCGGGTAATAAAGAAAGGTGACAATTATTTGCCACCTTTCTTTATTATACTGCTTGATTTTTATAGAGTCTATTTAATACCATATTCCATTATTGTAAACGTATTTGGAATTATTGGAGCCCTTGGTTTTTGGTTTTCTGTAGTTACCGGAGGGGTTTCTCCATACTGTGCTGCAGATAAAAATATATGATTTGTTTTTGAATCCAATGTTATCGTTTTAGCACCGCGCATGGTTTGAATGGTTTCAATTACTTTAAAATCGTTTGCCGTATTTTCTTTTATAACAGTTAAAGAACCTTCTCCATTTGAACTGATGATTAATTTTTCTTTTTTAATAAAAACAACTCCATCAACACCTTTTCCGATAGGTAATTTTGAAATAACATTGCCGGTTGCAGCATCAATAACAATCAATAATTCATTATGGCAACCGCTAAATAACCTGTTATTTTGGATATCGATTGCTAAACCGGTTGGTTCTTCTCCCGGAGCCAATTTAAAACGATTTTTAATACCAAAATCTTTAGAGCTAAAAACTACAATTTCATTTTTATCCTCAACGTTAACATAAATTAAACCTTTTTCATCAGATACTCCAATTTCTAAAGCTCCACCTATTTCAATTGTTTTTAAAACTTTATCGCTTTTAGGATCGATTACTGTTACATTACCACCGGCATTATTAAAAACAAATAAATGACCTGAAAAAGCATCGAATAAAATAGCATCCGGTTTTTCACCGGTTGGAATTTCTCCTAATTTTTTTAAAGTTTTAGTGTCGAATACTGTAACATTATTTGTTTTTCCATTGGTTGTGTATGCCTTATTAAGGCTTGGCACTTCCATTATTCCGTGAACTCCTTTAATGTCACCTATCTCACCAATTTTCGCATGTGTATCTGCATTTAATACTTCTACTTTTGTAGAATGAGAAACATATAACAGGCGGGATTTAGGATCTACAGAAAGAAAATCCCAACTTCCTTCACCACCTACAACTGTCTTTTTAATTAATTCAATTTTTGAAGTAGTTTGAGCAGAGATTGTAAACAATCCCATGCATGACACAAAACAAAAAATAATAATTTTTGAAACGTTTTTCATTTTTTTAGTTTTTTTATTTAAGATTTATTTTGTAAATAAAAAGAGACGTTAAAAAAATAAACGTCTCTTTTTACAATAATATTATTAAAAACAATTAGTGTTTGTTGCCTTGCCCATCAGAAGTATAAGCGCCTCTATCAGCATTGTATGTTGGGTTACCGCTTCCAATTAATGGAGAACCAGGTAAAGGTGTTGGATTGGTATTATTATTAATTAAAGTACCATCTGGTTTATATTCTGCGATGCTGGGGTCGAATTTTGTGAATTTCATCGGGTTGCCATCGGCTCTATCTGCCACTACAATATCGGATGGTTGCACTTTCCCCAGAGAAGCCTGTGGATAGAAAAATTGACGTAATGTATCTGTTGTAGGTGGAACAACTACATTGTTAAAGAAATAATTATAACCATATTTAGTATTAACCCCGTCAGCAGCTTGCTGAATATCTAGACCATAATAATTATTTACTAATACATTATTATATATAATCCCAATAGCACTTTTATCAACAGATATCCCACGACCTGGTTCTGCCCCCCCTCTTCTAAATCCTTGACCAATAACAGTATTGTTAAAAACTTCAATTGAAGTTTTTGGGCTAAATTTTACATCGTTACTTGTCTCTAACTTTATACCTGTACCTGCGCCACGGCTGATAACATTATAAGCAATCTTACCAGATGCACCTGTTTTAACATTAATACTTTCTCCGTCTGTTGTTCCTTCTCCTTCAACAGTATTACGAAGGATGCTTACTTTGCAACCTCCGGCTAAAAGTATTCCATCGTCTGACCCGCCTGTTATCCAAGAATCTTCAAGTATTACTGTAATCGGTTTGCTGATAACGATTGATCTTCTAGGATTACCACCGGCATCTGGGCCACCACAGTATTCAATATGGGCCCATTGTATTTTTACATATTTTGCACTATCGCATGCAAAGCCTCCCCATTGGCCTTGTTTTTTAACCGGTGCTGTAAAAGTCGAAGGATTTTCTTTAGTTCCTTCAATGATTAAAGTTCCTCTAACATTTATTATTGCGTTGTTCTTTACAGTTACAGTTACGCCTTTTTGGACATAAAATGTGTCAGTTGGCAAGATTGTAACATTTCCGGTTATGGTATATTTACCGATAGAATTAAGTAAAGTACCTTTTAAACCACCGCTTAATAGAGTATCCTTGATTGCAACGCCGATAATTCTTTGAATATCCGGTGTTACTGATTCACTTTTATTACAACCCGAAAACATACTTCCCACAATTACCAGGAATGCCAATGGTGCAAACAAATTTGATTTTGTACTTTGAAATAAATTTTTCATTTTTTGTTTTGTTTAAATTTGAATTAATTATAAAGTGAACCTGAGGCCTAATTGATAAGATTGTTTAAAAGTATCCTGCTGAATAATCAAGTCAGAAATATTGCTTTTATAGGTAGTTTTTGTATTAAGGATATTGTTGAGTTTGATAAATATTATGTAATGTTTTTTGAAACTTTTCTCTGCCGAAAGAGCTAATGTACTTTGAGGGATTTGATAATAATCAATATTATAAAAAGGGGAAACCCCCCTTAACGTTTTACCTGAAAATTGATATGAAAGCTGTGCAAATATCCCATTTTTAGGGCTACGGTAGATAAAGGAAGCATTAGCTGTATGAGGCGACTGACCTTGTAAAGTCCTCTGTTCACTACGGAAAAATGTTGTGTCTTTTTTATAACTAGAAGCATTTGTATAGTTGCCAAGTTTAGTATCGCTTACTAAGGAATGTGTGTAAGTATAATTTCCCGTAACCCCAAAATTTTTGATATATTTTGCGAAAGATAATTCAAAACCCGTATTTATAGCTGTAGGAATATTAACGGGTTTGTATGTCGGTTGCCCGTTACTGTATCCCTGGTTTCTAATAATTTCAATACTGTCTTTAACAATTTTATAGCTTGCTCCTTGAATTTGATATTCAATAGCATTAGTAAGGTTTTTATAGAAAACACCTACCCCAAGATAATCTTCATTATTTTGGAATATTTCATACCTGAAGTCGAAGTTATCCGCTGTTGTGTGTTTAAGGTTTGGGTTTCCAACCTCATCAAAATCAGTTCCGGGAAGAATATATGGTACCAGTTCAAAATAATTGGGACGGCTTACAGACTTAAAATATGAAAACCGGATAGTATGATTTTTATTTAAATGAAATTTTAAGTGAAGGCTTGGCAATACATCCAGATATTCTATGTCTTCTCCTTTTAGGACTTCAGTGAGGTAATCGAGTTTTTTAGTTTTAAAACCTTGATGAGTGTTCTCTACTCTAGCACCGGCAAGAACTTGTAATTGGCCAAAATCAATTTTTCCTTGAAAGTAAGCAGACGAAATTTGCTCCTCTGCATTATAATTATTGAAATCAAGTTCAGGTGTACCTTTTACATTAAAAACATAAAATGATTGGTTATATATGTTTGTATATATAGGCTTGGTAAATGTTATAGTATCTTGGTTAGATTTTAAGGCATAAGAATTTTGTCTATTGTATCTCGATTTTGTGCGATAAAATGCTCCAGCCTTTAAATCAATTAATTTTCCAAATATTTCTGGTTGAAAGCTGATATTTATCAACCCTGTATAATCCTTATCATCATTATGCTGCCAAATCCTCGAATTGTTGTCATAATAAACAGGAGAATATTTTATTATGAATTTATGAAGGACACTATCATATCTTTGTGTACCTGTTAAATCAATATCTAAAACTGACCTGTCAGGTGCATTTTTGTAAGCTTCTGAAAAAACCAATCCCCAATCTAAAAGTAAATTATTTAATATTTGGTGTTTGCCCTCCAGTTTTAAATTTTCTACCACTTGGGTATTACTTAGGGTCCTGTAAATCCTATGAGTTGAACCGGTGCCAGGTACAGACCTTTGGTCTTGAAGATTTGTGTCAACATTTGTACGTGTTTGGTCCAGGTCGGATTTTAAGAGAACATTATAAAGACCAATTTTATTTTTTTCATTTATAGCATAGTCGATATGTAAAATAATACCACTATTTCTTTGGTGATTAGATATAATTCTAGGAGCAGAATATAATATTGGTGATGGCTTGTCATCCAAACTTGTAGCAACAGTGTAAAATCCATCTGAGCCATTAAACTGGTTTTGAGAATTTACTGAAATTATAAAACCAAGCTTATTCTTATAAAGTCTTTTGCCAAAAGTCAATCCCGCAGTATAGCTTATAGGAGCTTGTTTTTTGGTTGGTACAACATTACTTAAAGAAAAATCAGATGGCATGGCAGCATAACCATCAGGTTTTGTTTCTGCAATGCTTTTTTTTTGAATTCCGGATTTATCGAAAGTATCAAAACCCTTGTCAAAAAATATTTGGCTATAACCTATTGAACCAGTTGCCTTCAAAAGTGTTGTATCAGGGGCATCTTTCATTACTAAGTTCACTGTTCCACCAATGGCATCACCTTCCATATTTGGGGTTAGTGCTTTCGTAACTTCTATCCTTTTTAAAAGATCAGACGGAATAATATCTAAGGGGATAAACCTGTTTTTTTCGTCGGGACTTGCAATCTTTATTCCATTTATTAACGTATTACTATATCGAGGCTCTAAGCCCCTAATTACAGCAAAAGCACCATCTGTTCCATTTGACCGTAAAATAGAAACACCCGACATTCTTTGCAGCACATTCGCTACATTGATGTCTGGCGAACGCTCCATTGCTTTTGCGGAAATTACTGTAATGATATTGGAAGCTGTTTTTTCCGATAAGCGAGAGGCATCTTCTTCTTCCTGATTAAGTTTGCCTACAACTGTTACATCAGCTAAATTTGTAGCTTTTTCTGTTGGGTCGAAATTTAAAGTGCGCACTTCGCCACTCGTAACTTTTATTTTAATGTTTATGGCCTCATAGCCAATAAAGTTTACAACTATGATATATTCGCCGGGAGGTACATTATTTATTTTATAATTTCCATTCACATCTGTTACAGTGGCATAACTTGTATTTTTTAATGAAACAGAAGCGCCGGGCATGGGCTCTTTCGTTTTTGGGTCAATAATCTTACCCTGTATGGTTTGAGCTGATAAATAATGAAATGAGAGAAATAATAAAAGAATGATTAGTAAATACTTGCCTTTCATACACGAATTTTTGGCAAATATTTGATCTCAATTCTGGATTAATCCTGAATTTCTATAGAGATTAATCATTATTAATAATCTGATAATCTTAACATTATATTGGGATATAAGATTAGCGATAAAATAATTTTAAAATAATATTGGATTGAATTTTGTAAACATTTAAGTAATGCAAACTTTTCTTTTTATCATAAATTAACTTTGTAATTTTATTTGTAAACACACTAAAAAACAAACTGAATATTTAACTTTTTTTAAGTAAAACTTATATTTTTTCTTAGATCACATTTTTAAAAGTCAACATCAGGGCGTGTCATTTTTACATCTTTCTTTTTTCTGGCCGATTCTCCACGGTTTAAAGGTAATTGCAAAGTAATTTTATAAAATCTTACTTCCCGCCTGGACATGGTTTCTTGAAAAGCACTTGGTTGATCATAATATTGATATTGCCTACGGGAATTAAAAATATCGTTTATTGTAAATACAATACTCGCTTTATTATTCCAAAATGATTTTCGCAATGCAAAATCTGCAGCTCTTATCGCACCTCTATAACCTTGCAATTGCGGGAAACGACTATCGTTACTTGTACTTAATTGTGCAGAGAAATTAGCAGGGAAACGATAAGTGATATTCAATTTTGCATTATAAGTCCACAAGGTTCTTTTAGTTGAATCTGTTTGTAGCGTAATATTAAATAAATTAAAATTGGCCAATAAGCTAAAATTTTTCCCTAAAGAGAAAGTCAAAGTATTATCTAAGCCCGCTCTCACATCTGCCCTAACGTTTGTAAAAGTAGTTTTGAAAATACTAATACTATCACTTGTATATACATAAGGTTTAATAGTATTATCTTCCAAAATATAATAAATACTTGATAACCATTGTGTTTTCCACCATGATGTATTATAATTTAATTCTGCAGTATTCACAAATTCGGGTTGAAGAGCAGGGTTACCAACAGTAATGTTTTGTCTGTCGCTTGATTGGATACCGACAAACATTTGTCTCCAACCCGGTCGGCCAATTTTACGGCTTATATTAAAACCAATTTCTGATGCTTCGTTTATTTTTTTTGAAATGGCAAAGGATGGAAAAAAAGTTTTAATTAAATTTCCTCCATCTGATGATGGATAATTATATCCAAAGGAAGGAGCGGTAGAATCAAGCCTTGATTGACCTTTCAAACTAGATTGTTCTAAACGCAGGCCTGCTTGAATACTAAAATTGTTTTTCAATTTTCGAGTGTAAAGGAAATAAATTGCATTTACAGATTCGGTAATGAGTGCATTTTGAGAATAAGTGGGTTGCAAAATATACCTATCGCCTGTTGAATTAAGTTTATTAAAAAAATATTGCTGGTCGCGTAAATAAGTGAAACTTCTTATGCCGGCTTCCCATTTAGTAGAATCGTTAACAGGATGTGTGTAATCTAATTGTGCAATAACCTGGTTTCCTACTGTTTGACCTGTTATTTTATTAATTTCAGGAAATCCATTTTGTGATGAACTATCAGCTTTGTATAAAGTAGTTTTCCATTCTGCCGCATTTGATACCCAATTTCGATTATAACCGCTGGTAAAACTCAACGTTCTTCCTTTTTGTGGAAAGGAATGTTTCCAATCTAATTCAATCCCTGCATTGTTATAAAAATTTTGTGGCTTGGTGGTTCTTTGACCAAAATTGTAAATTTTATTTAAAGAATCTTTATAATAATAATGCTGGTCAGTGATACTATTGTATTGGCCTGAAATATATGAACCTGTAACTGTGATGGAATTTTTAGGATTAAAAGCATATTCAGCAGAAATTCTGCCATTTTGAAAAATATTATTTAAGTTTATATCTGTGAATTGATGATAATGATTTGTTGGAACTCCTGAAGAATCATAATTTGTGCGATTAACAAAATTTGTTAGTGGATTTTTTGTTGAATTAATATTATATAGGCCTGTAAAGCTCCACTTCCCTTGATTTATATCTATATTAATAGAACCATCGTAGCGGTTATTATTTCCGATGCCTACACTTACATTGCCATTATAACCTGCCTCCCTATTTTTTTTCAAAATTAAATTAACTATTCCGCTAGAAGCCGATGCATCATATTTTGCTGATGGATTGGATAATACTTCTACCGATTCTATTTGATTGGCCGGAATTTGTGCCAATGTTAATTGAGTTGGTTTACCGTTTATATATATTGTTGTTGTTGCATTTCTCAATTTTGCTGTACCATCTGCATCAATAGTAAGTGAGGGTACATTGCGCAATAAATTTTCCGCTGTACCGCCTACAGTTGTCAGGTTCGAAGTGACATTATAAACCCGTTTGTCAAGCGACATTGAAGTAGTGTTTTTCTGCCCGATTATATTTACTTCTTTTAAAATATTTGCCTCAGGTTGAAGTTGAATAGTACCTAAATTTAAGTCGGTATTTAAATTTATTAATTTTTCAAAATTTTTATATCCTACAAAAGAAATTCTTATTTTGATTTCACCGGAAGTAATATTTGTAAAATTAAAATTGCCATTTTCATCTGAACTTACTCCGCCGATTTGAGAATCATTTCCATTAATATTTTTTAAAATTGATACAGACGTAAAAGGCAGTGGTTGGTTATTGGTAACATCTTCCACTTTCCCTTTAATGTTAAAAGCATTGTTAACATCTTGAGCAGATAATTTAATCAGAAAGAAAAAAAATGCAAAAAAAGTGAAGATTATATGATTTGAGCGATTATGCATTTTCAAAATTAAATTCCATTTCTGTAAAAATTCTGAAGTTTTACTTTTATTAAAATATCCATTAAATGTATAACCTTATTTTACATTGCAAAACAATAAAAATTGTAGCAATATCTTTTCAGAATTAGACAGATGGGTACATTTTACCAATAATATCTTGGTAAATATTCGACTGGCGGGAGTTATCTTTTTTTGTGTAAGAGATTTAGAAAGAAGTACCGAATTGTACAAAGGATTTAAATTATATCATAAAACCTTATTTTTGGTACCTTCAACTAACACACAAACTCATTGCTTTTCTTTAAAATTTTTCAATCCCAAATCAAGAAAATCAATGAAATTTTGAACAGTCAGGTCGTAAGCTTTTGGTTCTGACAGTTTTTCACCGGTTGTATTTAATAAAACATAAAATGGTTGAGCATTATTATTATATCGGTCAATTTGAAAGCTTGAATTTTTAGCTCCGATTGTTTTTTTTGTTTTTCCATCGTTCCCTTTTATCCATTCTTTTTCAGGCAAATCAGTTTTATCATCTACATAAAGAGCTAATAAAACATAATCGTTTTGAAGTCTTTTTAGTACTTCTTTGTCACCCCACACACGTGATTCCATTTCTCTGCAATTTACACATCCATGGCCTGTAAAATCAATAAAAATAGGTTTGTTTACTTTTTTAGAATAAGCTAATGCTTGTTCATAATCAAAAAACCCTTGCAAATGATATGGAAATTTAAACAGGTTGCTATACTTAACCGGTTCATCAATTAAACTTTGATTTTCAGTTTTTGAATTAACATTGTCATTAACTAAATATAAATTTCTATCTTCAATAGTAGTTTCGGGTGGTAAATATCCTGCTAATGGATGCAATGGAGCACCAAACAGCCCGGGTATCAGATATACTGCGAATGCAAAAGTTAAAATTGCCAACATCATTTTAGGAACAGAAATCTTTTCTTCTTTGGTATCGTGAGGGAGAATCAGTTTTCCTAAAAAGTAAAAGCCGATCATTGAGAAAATAACAATCCATAAAGATAAAAACACATCTCTATCTAATATTCCCCAATGATAAACCTGATCAACTATACTTAAAAACTTTAATGATAAAGCAAGTTCTAAAAAACCTAAAACAACCTTTACCGAATTTAACCAACTTCCTGATTTTGGAAGGCCTTTCATCCAACTCGGAAATATTGCGAATAATGTATATGGCAATGCAATGGCCAATGAAAAAGAAAACATACCTAAAATAGGTTTCAATAATTGACCTCGTGATGCCTCAACCAACAAACTCCCAACAATGGGTCCTGTACACGAAAATGAAACCAAAGCAAGTGTAAATGCCATAAAAAATATACCTAAGTAACCGCCTCTATCAGATGCAGCATCAACTTTGTTGACTAAAGAAGAGGGTAATACAATTTCAAAAAGACCTAAGAACGAAAGAGCAAAAACGACAAAAATTATAAAAAATACGACATTCGGTAACCAATGCGTACTTAAAAAGTTTGCTGCATCTCCCCCACCAAATATTGCTACCAATGTGCCGGGTATTGTATAAATTAAAATGATTGATAAACCGAAAATAATTGCTTTAAAAATACCCTGACGTCTGTTTGAACTTTGTTTTGTAAAAAAAGTAACCGTCATTGGTATCATTGGGAAAACACATGGAGTTATAAGAGCCGATAAGCCTCCTAAAAAAGCAATGAACATAAAACCCCAGAGTGATTCATTTTTTTTTTCGTCAGTTGTATTATTTTTTTGATTTAATTTTTTTTTTTCGGGTTCAACAGGTAAAGTTTCATTTTTTTTTAAATCCCCTCCACCTAAAACCTTAATTTGGTTAAAATCAAATTCACCATCACCCGGCACACATTTACCATCTTTATTTGTGCATACCTGGTATTCAAATGTTCCTTTTATAATAGGGTTGGCTTTTAAAATTTTAACGGTTTGGCGAAACTCTGCTTTTGTAGTAAAGTATGTTATTTCTCCGTTCCAAGTATGGTCGAATTTCTTTTTGGAACCAATGGGTTTTATTTTTCCTTTCAATTCAAAACTTTCGTTTTTTGCAAACGTAAAAGTAGTAACAGTAGGGCCAAGGTCGGCGTCGAAATCGGTTGAATATAAATACCAATCGGGTTCAATATCGGCGTAAAAGATCAAATCGATTTCTTCACGTGTTCTTACTTCTTTTTTAGAAACATCAAAATGCCATTTGGCAGGTTTTAAAATTTGAGCCTGAAGTAAATTGACAAATGATAGGAATAGACATAAAACCAAAAGTTTTTTCATGAAAAGATATATTTAATAAAATTTATTTTAAGAATTAAGATCATCAAGATCAAAATTAATATAAACATGGTAGTAAAATTGTATTAATGCTGACATTTAACAAAAAATCACCTTTTGAAAATAATATCGGTAAGCCGATCTCAAATTTTATATTATCGTTATAATACAAAATTTGTATTATTGTAATTCATTTTGATGCAAAAAACATTTTTTTATAATTCATTTTGCGTTTATTTGTTACAGATAATGTTCTATAGCAAAAAAAATTAATTCAAACTAAACATTTTTTATTCCTTGGTTATGCACAAATGTTTGCGTCTTCCGGCTCTGTTGTTCATTTTTTTTGTGTCGATAAATGCAATAATGGCCCAAACAGATTTAGAAAAAAAAATTAAAAAAGCGGATGGTTTTTTTAATATTAAAGATTATAAAAACGCCTTATTACTTTATAATCAAATATTAAAAACAAACCCTAATGATCCTGAAACAAATTATGCAATTGGGATTTGTTATTATCAAACGGATGATAAAATAAAGTCAATACCTTATTTTGAAACTGCATCCAAGAGTAATATTGTACCTCCTAATGTAAATTTATATTTAGGAAAATCGCTCCATTTAAATAAACAATACGATAAGGCACTTGCAGTTTTAAGTAAGTATAAAACAACCGAAAAGGACCCGACAAGGTTGGAGGATGTCAATCACTATATCGCATTTTGTAATAATGCAAAAAGATACGACAGGGGAACGGCTGAAATAGTTGTTCAAAACATTGGCGCACCTATCAATACAAAATTTACTGAATATGGGCCTGTAATTTCTGCGGATGAAAGCGTATTGATCTATACTTCTGTAAAACCTATAACGGTAGGTAAAACACAAACCTTTGGCAAATTAGGTGAGTATGAAGACCTTATTATTACAAAAAAAGACCCTAATTATGGAGGTTGGCAACCACCGGTGAGCATAAATATAAATGTGCCCATAATTAATAATATGAGAAGCAATGTAGGTTCTGTGGGTTTATCGCCTGACGGACAAAAACTACTTGTTTATGTTGGCGGATTACCAAACACGGGTGATATTTATTTATCAAAATTACAAGGGGATGTATGGGGTAAACTTGAAAAATTAGGACCTGAAGTAAATTCACCATCGCAGGAAAACAGTGCAAGCTTAACACCTGATGAAAAAATTATGTTTTTTGCCAGTAACCGCCCCGGTGGCTTTGGTGGTATGGATATTTATAAAGTTGAAAAAGTTGGCGGTGCCTGGGGCAAAGCTGTTAATTTAGGCCCGACGGTTAACAGTAAATATGATGAAGACGCACCTTTTATACATCCTGATGGAAAAACATTGTATTACTCTTCCAACGGACCTAATTCCATAGGAGGAATGGATGTATTTAAAATAATATTTGAAGCAAATAAGCCATCCGCACCTATTAATATGGGCGCTCCTATTAATACTGTTTATAACGATGGTTACTTTGTATTATCTGCGGATGCTAAAAAAGGATATTTTTCTTCAGATCGCCCCGGAGGATTGGGTGGTGCCGATATTTATTTTTTAGGCATACCTGAAGAACAAGGTGTAGTGCCATTGACGATGATGAAAGGAAAAATATTGGCAGGAAGCCCTCCCAAACCTCACCCTACCAAAATAAAAATAATTGATAAAGAAACAAAAGAAATTATTAAAGATGTTTACCAGCCAAATGCTAAAACCGGAGATTATCTTGTAATCTTTCCTCCGGGAAAAAACTATGACATCATCATTGAAGCGCAGGGTTATAAACCTGCCTTAATAAATATTTATGTTCCCAACCAAAATTATTTTTATGAATTATATCAGGAAATTATTCTTGCCGGTGTAACAAAAGATGGGAAAATGGTCGGGCAATCGGTAGCGGTTAAAAACGTTTTTGAAGATGTCGAAAAAAACAATAAAGACGCCAAAAAAGACAATGCCGAAGTATTTGGATTGATGAATGGAATTTTATCCGCTGAAGACTCTGCAGCATTAAAAGATCTTTTAAATGTTGCGTATACCGATCAAATGTCGGTTGAGAAAGCAACTGCAAAAGAAAAGGCAGTTAAAGCAGAATACTTTTTTTCTGACCCAAGCGGTAAACTTGTTCCCTTTGTTGTTGGCAGTGATACACTTTACACCCTTGCAGGTTTAAATACCAAAGAACAAACACAAAAATCTGCTGCATCAAAGAAACAGGTTTTAACAAAAGAAACAGTTATTAAACCTAATCAAATTTATATCGTTTATTTTGATACCGATAAAACAACTCTTAAAACAGAGGCCATGCCGGAGTTAAGCAAAGTATTTGATTATTTAAAATCGAATCAAACTTTCGGCGTAAAAATTGCTGGATATACTGATGCAGATGGAACAATTGAACGAAACCAGGTTCTCTCCGATGCAAGGGCAAAGGCTGTTAGTAAATATTTAGTCGATAAGGGAATTCCAAAAGAAAGAATGATTGCAAAAGGATATGGTTCTATGGATTTATTAAATGATAATACCAACGAAGATGAAAAAAAATTAAACAGACGTGTGGAAGTGACTATGTTGGAACTTAAAAAGAAATAAGATTTAAGTTTTATTAATTTAATGACATGCGAAATGCCAACTATCTTACAATAGTTGGCATTTATATTTAAAACCTCTTGAATTGAATTCGCTTAATTATAGTTTGTTTTATGAAAATTACAATTGAAATAAATTTTTAATATTTTCACTAAATTTTAAACCTGTTTCAATTTTAGAATTTTCTTTATCTTTCAAAAATAAAATGTATTTACCACTAAAATGTTTTTGAATCTCTTTTATTAAATGGGAATTCACTATTTTTGATCGGCTTACCCTTAAAAAATTATCCGGTAATTTTTCTTCCAGAGCTGCAATGGTATAATCCGAAAGGTATTTTTTTCCATCTTTAGTATTGAGAAAAATATATTTATCTTCAGCTTCAAAATAACTGATATCCTCAAGCCTTAAGAGTAAAATTTTATCCCCCGTTTTAACAGAAATAGAAACCATTTCTTTTTTAGGTTTTATCTGTTCTAAAATTTTTAAAAGTTGAACGTTGTCAAAACCAAGTTTGGGATGGGTTTTATTTTTTTCTAATTTTTGAATAGTGATCTCTAATCTTTCTTTTTCAATTGGTTTTAATAAATAATCAATTGAGTTTTCTTCAAAAGCCCTGATAGCATATTCATCAAAAGCTGTGGCAAATACAACAAGTGGAGAATAACTTAAGTTGGAAAGCATTTCAAAACCATTCATGCCCGGCATTTCAATATCCAAAAAAATTAATTCGGGTTTTAAATTTTCAATGGTTTCTAAGCCTTCTATTCCGTTGTGAGCTTCACCAATTATTTGAATTGTATCACCATATTCCGAAAGCAATCTTTTTAAGCGACTAATAGCAAGTTTTTCATCATCAATTAAAATTGTAGTCATAATTTTTCATTTTAGTAATTGACGTTTCGCAAAAACTATTAAAGATTAAATATTATTGTAAAATCGTTTAGTTTAATAAAAAAATAATTATCAGTTTATCAATATCGTTATATTCATATTTTAAAAACAATTTAAAAAAAAAGTAATTATTATTTATTAGTTTGAGCACAAAACCAAATTATGTTTACATTAATTAATATTTTGAAGAAAGCATTTTTTCATCAATATTTTTATTGATTTCGATGGTTTACTAAAATCTCCATTAATTATGTGGTTACTTCTACCATTTATAATTTCCATTTTTGCATCCTCACCCATTAATAAACGCAATTTATCCTGCGTACTTCTTAAGCCGTAACCGGTATTTATTTGATTCGGGAAAGGCGCGCCATTGTCGGAAATTATAATCTCTATGCTTTCATTTTTATCAATTATATCAATATGTAAAATTCCTTTATCAGTCATTTTAGAAATGCCGTGTTTAATGGCGTTTTCTACCAGTGGTTGAAGTAGAAATTGTGGAATTAAACAATCTTTCAATTTTTCATTTTCGAAGAAAATATGATATTCCATCCTTTCATCAAACCTTACTTTTTCTACCTGCAAATAAGTTTTAACCATATCAATTTCATCAATTATCCTTGTTAAGTATTGGCTTTTTGCATTTGTACTGTATCTGAAAAATTTCGAAAGCAACAATACCATTTCTTCTGCTTTATTTGGATTTTCATGAATCAAGCTTGCAATGGCGTTGAGAGAGTTATATAAAAAGTGAGGGTTTATTTTTGCCTGAAGAGCTTCCAGTTCTGCCTTGGTTTTTAATTCTTTAAGTTCTAATAATTGGTACTCCTGGTCAGAAATCTTTTTTGTACGGTTCTTTTCATAATTATTATAAGTATATGTTAGTATTCCCGACAAAATATTATTAGTACCAAATACTAAACCTAATATATTATAATGAAATAAGGCATTCCAAAAATCATCAAATCTATAAATTAAAGCAGTCATGAATTCATCCACAACGAATAGCCATAGTGTTAAAAATAAAAATCTAAAAAAAATGACACGGAAATTTTTCTCAAATTTTTCAAAAATCCCAAGTGCCAAAACTATTCCTACAGCTTGTAAGCCGTTAACAATCAATAGCCAACCAATTCCGCTGTTCCTGAAGGTGTCATTATTTTCTGTCATTAAGTTTGTAAAACTTTTTATAAAAAAATAAGTTACCGCGCCAAGAGCTAAATTAAGAACCAGAGTAATTAAGACATTAACAATAAATTTTTTAACTCTTTTTGCCCACATATAAAACATAATTTTTATTCTTTCTCCCCAAATCTTTTTATGGTTGAGCCACTAAACATTTTTTAAATTTTAAACATACTACCTTTTCAGAATAAACTTCATGAATAAACAGCTTACAGAAATCAAGGATCAAACTCACTTGATCATGACTTTGATCCTTTCACATAATGAAATTTATTTACAGTTTTTAAGCATTATTTCGTTGTATTCTTTGCCCCAATTTGGTGAAATGGAAGATTCAGGTTTAAATGTTTCAAATTTTTCCGACGCTTTTTTATATAATGGACAAGCTACATCTGCTCCCCCTCCATATGCTTTTGGTGTGTAAAAAGCATTATTTGCTTTTAAATGAAAGATTCTGGGGTTTTCCGGATTTAATTTTTCTGCAGCCTGCAAATTAGATTCATAAATTGGTCCTTGAGTCATATATCTGTTTCGTCCATCAATTGATAAATTTGCACTCGCGTTAAAAGCTTTTAAAATAAAAATTTCTTCATTTTCCACCGTAATATTATCTAATATATTTTTGCCTTTGTCAACATAAATATCTCGTTTTTTGGAATCTTTATCCATGTACGACATGAGGGTATAACAATATGCTTCGTAATATTTCGGAAGCCATTCGCCTGAAGCATTTTTACCAATCATTTCAAATTTGTTGGCCAAAGCCTGATAATCTTCTGTCGACTTTGCATTTTTCATTTGACCGATGGCACCTTCCATTGCCTTTATATACTTTTCGTCTATATTTTTTGCCATTACTCCCAATGAACAAATTAACATTAAACAAAATACTAAGATTGATTTTTTCATGGTTTTTAAATTTGATTTTAATTGTTAAAAAATTATTAATTATTAAGATTTTAATTCGAGATTTTAATTTTTAAATTTATCAATGGTTACAAACATGCCAATCATAAAGCTTCTATAAGCAGGTGGGTTTGTAGCAATTTTTTGAGTTCCATCGGCAGAATATCGGTATCCAAACACATTTTTAGTGCCTAATACATTACTTATTTCTGCAAAAATGACCGCGAAGTTTCTTTTTATATGCGTTATATAATTTATACTTAGGCTTAAATTATTATAAACGGGTGTTTTCTCTGAAAGAAAATCTTTTACATTAGGGTTATAATAAGGCCTGCCACTCGAAAGGCTGTAAGTAGCATTCACTTGCGTGTGAAGAGTGCCAAAATATTTTTTCGTTACAACAGATAAGTTATGAGTTGAAGCAAAAGTTGGCATGGCTTCGGAAGTATAGTTCATAAAGAACCTTTTTGTATCCAAATAAGAATAAGAAATCCAAAAATCTAAATTTTCAAAAGTTTTTTTATCACGATAGAAAATATCAATACCTTTCGCATAGCCATATCCGATATTAGTTGTTAAATTACTTGGAAAGCGATTTGGATCTGCATCAAAACTTCCAAAAGTTTTTTCCAAAACAAGGCTTTTATAATCCTTATAATAAGCTTCTATTCTAAAAGTGCGGTCGTTTTTTATAATTTGATAATTAAGAATATAATGACTTGCCTTTTCAAAATCTAAATTATGATTGGTATATAGATAAAGGTTATTAGGATTTTGAAAAAACTGACCATAAGCTAAGGACACCTGACTGTAAGTACCTGTTTTATAAGCGAACGACATTCTGGGTGCAATGTTCCATTTATTTAAAATTGTAGAATATTCATTACGTATGCCAATGCGGCTAACAAATTTTTGTGTCAAAAAAATATCAGTTTCAATAAAATTAGCCCAATAGGTATCTGTAAAAGATAATTTTTTTCCCTGATACGCGTTTTCAAAACCATAAAAATGTAATTCAGATCCGATGGTGATTGCCACATTTTCAGTAATATCTCTGTTTAAAACTAATCTTCCCTGTGTACGATTATCAGCCCTGTTAACAGACATGGTATCAATATGAATATCATCATGATTATAACTTTGTGAAAGGCCGGCATATAAATTCCATTTCTTTAATTTTTCGTTGAAAGTAGAATTTAAGTAAAAGTTATTATTCGTTAAACTGAATTTTGTTTTACCACTTTCTTTTGTAACATCAGGAAATTGTAAGCCTAAAGAGTTTGAAGAAAAACTTCCATAAATTTTAAGTAAACCGGTTGTTGAAGTTTTGTGACGAAAATTAACGGTGCCGGTATAACCATTAGGTGCTTTTTGCCAATCAATATTTTGTTTTATTACTTTGTTTAATACCGGCCCTACATTAAAGTAATTAACATCCGCACCCAATGATGTTTTATTCCATTTTTTTACCCCGCCACCAAACATTCCAACCATTAACAAACCGATGTTAATTTGTGATTTTGGCGCAAGGTCTGTTGTATTTAAAATTAGTACAGAGGAAAGCCCTTGTCCATATTGTGCTGAATAACCTCCTGTACTAAATGAGGTACCTTTAAACATAAAAGGAGAAAACCTTCCGCGTTGTGCAACGCTTGGTACACTGCTAAAAAAAGGATTTTGCACAATCATTCCATCCACAATTGCTTTTGTTTCGTTGGCAGAGCCACCTCTTACAAACAATCCTTCTTGCTCGCCAACTTTTCCTGCACCGGGCAAAGTTTGTAATGCACCAAATACATCAGCATATGCTCCGGCTGTCGTAACAATATCAAGTGGTTTTAAAATGGTTGTTCTTTTTGTATCGCTTGCTTCAAATGTACCTGCGGTGATAACAACTTCTTTAAGTGACGTATTTTTAGATGTTTTTAAAACAATATTTAAATTCACTACTACATCAAGCTTTATTTTTTGTTCATGGGTTTCGAAACCTATTGCGCTTAAGATAAGAGTTGCAGTATCCTTTTCATCAGTTTTAAATTTAAAAAACCCGGTTGTATCTGTAGAAGTGCCATCGTATGTGCCTTTTAAATAAACGCTTGCACCAATAACAGGCCGGTTATTTTCATCAATGATTTTTCCGATAATGGTAGTTTGTGCTTTTGCAATATTAAAAAGCAGTAAGAAAAGAATGAGTGTAGAGGTTAATTTCATAGTCATAATAAATTATGAACCAAAGAAAATGCAAACCTTACCGGATATTAATTCTTTTCCGACGAACTTAGATTATTGAGGAGTGAAATATGAAAAATGAGGGGATGAAAAATTAAGGATCTAAAAATTCGTGGGGAGGAAAAACTAATCACGGCTGGTTTAAGTTTGTTAACTTAAATGAAAAGCATGACTGTGGCTGATAAGCTTTGTAGAGCAATTTATTGTGTTAATAAACATTCGTATATTTTTATAGGTATTTAGTACAGAGTCCTGCTTTTCAAAAAGAATTTAAGTGATAACACCTAAACCGGAGAGGAGAAATCAGCATAATCGCGTTCAAAAGTTCCGTTCAAATTATTCTAATAGTTAAGAATGCAATAAGTAATTGCCGGTTGATCGGTAATATTTATGTTAATTATACTTTTGTTGCTTTGGTAAAGGTAACCTATGATTGCTTTTTTTCATTGACCTCAAAATCGAAAGCAAGTAAGCCCCTTTTATTTAATGTACTTTAATAAACTTTTGTTTTTGAGAAGGATATTCTTTTATCTGAATAATATATAATCCTTCAGATAAATTAGACACATCTAATTCACTTCTATTTACTAACTGCCCTTCTTTTACGCATATTCCAAGATTATTAAAGATCTGAAATGTGTGAAGAAAATACTGTTCTTTTTCTAGTTCAAAAATTAATTTTTCATTTGAGGGATTTGGATATATTTTAAAATTAAACTCTAAACCCTTGTTTTGATCAATAGATAGAGGGTTTTGCATTAGAGCTTCTATAAGTGCTACTGAATTAGACTTTAAATGAAAAGAATAAATAGAATCTTTAATTGTTATGGTTTTAAAACTAAGTGTGTTGTTTGGATAAAGAAACATAACTGCCGAATTTCGTGTATATCCATTCGTAATAAGAGAGTCATATTTATAAATAACATTATTGTTAATTGAATCAACCATATATAAATTTGCATAATGAATACCCATTAGCCCTTTAAAATGCAAATTAATTGTTCTGCCCAATTTAAACATAGAGTCTGCTCTATTGTAATATGGTGTTGCCTGATTAATCGATTGAGATAATAAACTTGTTGAAGGTAAAACTATAAGTCCTCTAAATATAGAATCAAGATGGTTATCTGAAGCAAGTCCTTCGACTGCAAAATCAGTAGAGTTGAAATTTTTTAAATAGTATAAATAAGATTTAGTTTCTGCAAAAGCGGGTAATTGATAGTTTGAAATAAACGTTCTTATAGTATCATCATTATACGAAGCAGCCACCGATAAATTAAGCGAATCGTTACAGTAGTTTTTTAATCTGTTACCTTTTAATCTATTAAGTAGTTGTACAGATTTCCAGACCGGTTTCTGCAACGAATTCCAACTTAATACACCATAATCTTTATGAAATTCTGTATTAGAAGGATCAAAATCTTGCCATGAAGCAATAGAATGAGCTAACACGCCCATTTTTTCAAGTTTTAATATATGAGATGTTAAGAAAGCGTTCGAAAAATAAGTATCACGAAGAGATGATGTTTGATTATGTTCGGAAACTATATATGGAACAATGCCGTGACCAGAGGTTAGAAGTTTTTGGTTTAAATACAAAATTTCTTCATTAACCGATTGCAGTAATGGATCAAACTTATGCCAGGAAATAAAGTCGAGCTTTATATTCCAAAAAACGCAACTATCAATTACGTTTGAAATTATAGTTTGGTTGTATTGGCTATTAGTTAAATGGCCCTTTGGCAAACTAAAACTAAAGCATGAATTAAAACTTGCTACAACGGGCCCTCCAACCAAAGCAGTTGGATGATTTAATTTAATAGCTTTAAAAGTATTTTTAAAAAAGGTAAAATATTGCGCGGTTGTACCCTGCCAATAATAGTTTTCAGGCTCATTCCATATTTCATAGTACGCATTTAAACCCCATTGATTATTAATTTTATTTACAATACTATCCATTAAAATTGTCCAGGTATTATAGTTGGCGGGTGGCATGCCATTTAAAATTGTCCAATTTGGGTCAACCGATGCAGGAAACGGTGTGGTATTGTTAGATGAGCTTAACCAAGCCGGTATTTTTAAAATAGGTATAATTAATTTATCACAATGTTGTTTTGCTAACATAATACCTGGTTTTGACGCTTCTAATACTGCCATAACACCATTTATTGAATTAACTGTAGGCCAGTTTAACGCTTGTTCAACACTCATTATCCTAATAGAATTATAATACACTCCATTTGTTATAAAATCATAAGCTGCTAAATTTGTTTTTGGAGTATAATTAAAGCCGGGTTTGTACAATTGGGGTACATTTCCTAAATTAGTTGAAGAATTTATATATATATTTTGGGCCTTTATTGGTATTACTAAAGTAAGAAGAACAAATACAATATTTAGTCTGGCATATATTAGTCTGATCATATATAAATTTTTTTTAAATTGTTGATTATGTGCCTTACTATTTTCTTTGTCATATATATTTCGTATAAAAAATTAAATTACCCTTTTGCCATTGTTGGTATCCTACCAACAATGAAGAATAGCAAATAACCGAGACGGCTACCACCCCATTCTCCACATTCCGAAAATTCAGTTTTTAAATATATAGTATCATTAAATCCAAAAAAACTGAATCTCCCTCATCTGAATCATTATATTCTTTATTTTTAGAACAAGAAAAGAAAAATATTAATGACAAAGAAAAAATTAAAACTTTTATAAATTTATTTTATATTGAGATATATAATTTTTGTTAAAAAGAATTTTAAATTCACTTAAAAAAAGTATGACCACTCAATTAACTGATTTAATTAAGAAAGCATATTCAGCTTTTAACGAAAGAGACATTGACAAGGCCCTTTCTACAATGCAACCGGAGGTGCAGTGGTCAAAAGCTTGGGAAGGAGGTTATATAAGCGGGCACAATGAAATAAAAAAATATTGGACAAGGCAATGGATCGAGATCAATCCTTATGTCGAACCGATTGGATTTAATGAAAGGCAGAATGGAAGTTTAGAAGTAGCAGTTCATCAAAAAGTAATGGACTTGCAAGGTAAATCAATGGTTGACGGGACAATAAAACATATTTACACTTTCGAGAATGGCTTAATAAAAACTATGGATATTGAATTGGAATAGATATTAATTAATTTTCATTTTCGAAGAGATTCCTACTTTTTAAAAAGGGTTTAAGTGATAACACTTAATTAATGGGTTTTGTTTAATATATTTTTAATTTTACCGGTCATTATTTTGCCGTATGATTTATTTTTAAAAGAATTAACAGCAATAGTTGATTAATCGTATAAAAACGAATAGGACGTTCCATTTTTAAAATAGATTTTGCAACGACCTGAAGCAAATAAAATACAACCTACTCTTTTGAACTCTTTTTTTAAATACTGATTGTTACAAGGGTTTTACCAACCATTTTTGACCACTATATCTTTAATGCATAGGTGCAACATTGGCCATCTCTATTCCTGTCAAAACAATTTTTCTCATATCAATTGGGTAGATTATTCCATCTACCCATACCTGAATGCTGCTAAAATAAAATTCTTATAAATGGATCACTTCACCATATGCAGCAGCAGCAGCTTCCATAACCGCTTCGGACATTGTTGGATGTGGATGGACGGATTTAATAATTTCGTGGCCTGTTGTTTCTAATTTTCTTGCAGTTACTACTTCTGCGATCAGTTCTGTTACGTTGTTCCCAATCATGTGGCAACCCAGCCACTCGCCGTATTTAGCATCAAAAATAACTTTAACAAAACCTTCCCGTGCACCAGCTGCTGTTGCCTTGCCTGATGCGGTAAATGGAAACTTACCTACTTTTATTTCATATCCTGCTTCGATAGCAGCTTTTTCGGTATAACCAACTGATGCAATTTCCGGCGAACAATAGGTGCAACCGGGGATATTATTATAATCTAATGGTTCCGGATTTTTGCCTGCTATTTTTTCTACACAAATAATTCCTTCTGCAGACGCAACATGCGCTAAAGCCTGACCAGGGGTGATATCTCCTATGGCATAGATACCATCGACGTTTGTTTTATAAAATTTATCGACTTTTACCCTTCCCTTTTCAACAACTATTTTACACTCTTCAATGCCAATATTTTCCAAATTAGGAGTAACTCCCACTGCAGAAAGAACAATATCACAATCCAATATCACTTCCCCGGTGGCAGTTTTAACTTTAACTTTACAACCTTTACCTGATGTATCAACCGATTCCACGGTTGCATTGGTCATGATTTCAATTCCGGCTTTCTTGTATTCTTTTTCTAATTGTTTTGAAACATCATCATCCTCAACAGGTACAATTTTTGGTAAAAATTCAACAATGGTAACCTTTGTACCAATTGAATTATAAAAATAAGCAAATTCAACTCCTATAGCGCCCGAACCAACTACAACTAAACTTTCGGGTTTTTTATCCAAAACCATTGCCTTGCGATAGCCAATTATTTTTTCGTTATCAATTTTTAAGTTTGGTAATTCTCTTGCCCTGCCTCCTGTTGCTAAAATTACATTTTTAGCTTCGTACTCTGTTTTTTTCCCATCTTCACCACTAACTTCAACTTTTTTGCCCGGTAAAACTTTTCCGGTGCCTACCAGCACATCTACTTTATTTTTTTTTAATAAAAACTGTACACCCTTGCTCATCGTACCTGCTACATCACGACTGCGTTTTACAATTGATCCGAAATTGGCAGTAAAATCTTTTGCTTCTATTCCATATTCTGCCGCATGATTAAAATATTGAAAAACCTGTGCAGATTTTAAAAGTGCTTTTGTTGGGATACATCCCCAGTTCAAACAAATACCCCCTAATTCCGACCTTTCTACAACTGCAGTTTTTAAACCTAATTGCGATGCCCTGATCGCTGCCACATAACCGCCCGGTCCGCTTCCTATTATTATTAAATCGTACATAATATTTATAATGGGTTTATTTTTTAAATTTTACCAAAAAATAGATTTTTATTTTGATGCAAAGCTAAAAGATTATTTGATTGTAACATTTATAAAGACGTTACATCTTATCACAAAAAGGGATTAAAAAAAAATTTACCGGTATCATCACTACCATTCTAAACCGGTTTTTTTATTTTTGGTTCAGATAATCACATTATATGTAAGCCGGTTATGCAGAGGGGGTATTTTTTATTTGATAGATCATTATTGCCAATCACAAATGGGCTGCAATTGGTATGGTCATAGCTGTATATAATACAATAGCAATCTTATATGTGGCGATGTCAGGATTTTTATTATCATTAATTATTGGTTGCGGCACTTAGTTCTTTCATTTCATTAATGAGATACAACTTTTAAGTGCCGTAACCAAGGTGTTTATTTGATCTTAAGAACTTTATAAGTATTGGATGTTTTTGAAGTATTAACCATAAGAATAAAATTTCCGTCCGGTATAGTTGAGGCATCTATTTCTACGGGATAAGAACTATTAATTCCTGTTATGTTAGTCCTTAATAAAACTTTACCAAGCATATCCCTTAAAACTATTTCGGCGCTCTCTCCATTAAGATTTGGAATATATAGTTTATTAACAAAGGGAACCGGATAAGGTTTTTGATTCTCGAAGCTATTTCTTCTTTCAAGTTGTCTGTTGAGGTTGGATGACGTACTTTTAGCCGTCAGACTAAATAACTCTTCCTTGTACTGCTTCATATCCGTACCTTTCCTTATTGGTTTATCCTGAAGAACAGGATAATCATAGATTGATAATCTGGAAGTAACAACTCTGTTAGTTTTTATTTTATCAGAAACCTGAGCGCCTATCCTCATTGAAGAATTATTCGCTACCGACGGACCGCAACTTGGAAAGGCAACAATATTTAAGTTGCTTCCCGGTTTGGAATAGAAACCCGGATTTAAAACTGTACTTTTTGATTTTACTACCATGATGGCTCCTGATTCGAATGAGCTGTTCAGTTCTACATGTCCTGCTTTTATTATACCACCTTGACTTGAATAGGGAGCGTCAAAGCTTGCAGTGTCAGTAGGGCAATCGCCAAAGGTGGCTGTCACTTCGCGGATGCCTGATTGACCGGAGGAGTTAGTCACTTTTAAGGTAATGTTGTGTGTACCCGGTTGTATGTTTGATAATACCAACGATGCCTGATTACTTATCGTTCCTTGCAAATTAGAGCTCCATTGATAAGTAAGAGGCAATCCTCGCGGGTCATAAGATTGTGCCAAGATTTCTACGCCTTCATTGGCATATACATTTTTAGGATTAACAGGAAATATATATACTTGTGGAGATTGTGGTTTTACAAAAATTGTTTTCTCCCAAAGGTTATTATAAGCTATAAGTTCTTTTTGTGGTGTAACCGAATAGTTAGCAGTATTGGTATTAATATAAGCAGCCAGCTTAAACTTACCCGAGCCACCGGGAGTATAGGTAAAATAAAGTTCCTTTTGAGAGAACTTAGCCAGCTCTGCTGTTTGAGCTTGTACAAACCGCGTTTTAATAACCTGACCGCTTGCGTTTAACTGCATTTCGTATAAAGCTACTGCTATCCCTGATGCATCCGCATTACCGGAATTGATAGCATTAACAGTTATACCGCTTTCAATTCCTTCAACCAAATCATCTTCAATATCCCAACTTGTACCCACATGTTGTTGCTTTGTCTGATTAATATATCCAATAGAAAATTCGGGAAGATGAAAAGAAGGTGCGCCCCCATACACATATTCCTTTCCGTTAGCAGCAATATGAGCATTGGCATTTACAGAACTTATAATGTCTTTTTGAGTAATACTGATTCCTGATGCTAATTGATTTATTTTAGTATCCTGATTTTCTATCCCTCCCCTTACTTGTACCCTATAGGTAACATTATTAATTGTAAACGTTTCATATCCTAATATTTGATCCGCACGAGTATTCCAAAAGGCCTGATCGAAAGGTGTGGGAGCAGATAAACTGTATCCGGTATGGCCTACACTCAAATCCTTAGTATCTATCAGAGAATAAAACAAGGAGGAAGGAGTATTTTTATATTGATATTTGTACCATTGAGCAGCCACAATAGCCGGTAACAGGCGCTTAAGCTTTGAATACTCTGCAGTAGAACCCAGATTAATCCTGCTTTCAACTTTGGCAGCGGCATCGCCCAGTTTCTGAGACAATGCATTCTCAAACTCTATGCTTCTGTCATAAAAATACAATGCTTCGTCTACAGGCAGAGAAACATTACCAAATGGTCCATAATTAATATCATCAATAAAATATTTCAATTGATAGGTTGCATCTTCAATAAAAACTTTCTTATCCTTGTTTCCGGAGGTAGTTTTAGGCATGATCAACCCCCGCATAAATACATTTGGGAAGGTCATTTTCTTTGACTGCAACTGAGCATACATGGCAGGATCCGTATCACGGAATATACTCAGCCAAAGGTTAAAAACACCTTTCACTTCTCCTAACTGTGCAAGTTCCTGATACAAGTCATATTTCATCTGTGCATCGGCAGCAAAGAAGGCAAGGCTCATATCCGTCTGCTTGAAAACCTCATCTGCATTTGCATGTCCGATTGTCTGATTATTCTGAACGGTTCTGTCCAAGCTTACCCATTGTGCATCATTAGGGATGGTTAAGGCCTGTAAAAATACCTTCTTCAATAGATTTGCTTCAGTCTTAAAATTGTTTCCTGCCGACTCCTGTTTAGCATCTGCTTTAAAAATAAAATTAATTGTTTTTTGTGCGTCATCAATATCAATACCCGATACAGAAAGGCCGGAAAAATCCACACCTCCTAAATTAAAGTCCGAAAAACTATATTTTCCTATTTTCCAATCGGTAAATATTTTGAAATTGGCGCCTGAAAGATTATTATTAGGCAATGTCCAAAAATCCGGCGATTGATATGTAAAGATATTTGAAGTTCCATCGCTCATGGTAAATTCTAAGTCATTAGAGAAAAAAGAATCAGGATTGAAGGTATTAGTATATTTAGATAGGTCCTCCAAATAGAAAACAGGCTCATCCGGTTCTCCTGAACCGATAAAGTAATTTCCGGATTCACCACCCGTGCTTGCAGTGAGAAAAGTAAACTGGTCAGAGAAAGGTATGCCTAACTGCCTCAAATGTTCTCTTTGAAATATTTGCCATGTTCTCACTTCTTTAACAGTTCCTTTTAAATTACCGCCATTTGGGAAAAATTGGGGTAGGTTTACTCCTAAAGTAAATCCGGTATAGATTCTAAGGAAAGGAGTTCCATAAGAAGTAAGGCCAACGTCTACTCCAAAATCTCCTGTAACATTAATGTTCTTTCTTACATTATCAGGAATCCTGTTCTTAATTGCTATCACTAATGCTACAGCTCCCGGCCCTAGTGAAGAAGCAGCAGTAGCTGCCAAATCAAATGCTATATTTATGGCATCAACATTGCCGCCTACTGTTACTTCGGGTGCACTGCCGCCAATTTTATATTTTCCTTCGATTAAGCTTGCTTTAATGCCTATTGATGTGGATGTACCTGTAGATTTGGTGCCATAAAAACGTTCTGTTTGGCTTACTCCTACATCTACGGGACCAACCTTTGTGCTTCTCTTCTGAGCAACTGCGGTTCCAAATCCAAACTGGCCTGATTCATCTGCTAAATGCCCCAGGTGCAGCCCCACCTGTGCCCATCGTTCTTCCGGAGAAGGAATAGTCTGGGCATCGCATATATTAAATAAAAATATTGATAACAGAAAAAATATATTCTTAGGTCTGATTAAAATCATTTTGTACTTTTTCATTATTTTCACCCGTTTATTCTTTTGTAACTTTTCTATTAATCACAGAGTAATCATCGAATTGACAGATAAGAAGATATAGCCCTGCATTAAAAGAAGTAGTGTTAATCTTCCATTCATTATCTGCAGTAAGGGTGAAATTAGACGAGCTATAAATTTTTTGTCCTTTTAAGTTAATAAACTCTACCTTTTTCAGGACTCTGTTATTTAAGCTTTTAATGGTTAACTCGTCAGAAAAAGAGTTCGGAAAAACTATCACATCCTTCGGCTCATTCTTTTTACTGCTGTAATCAAATATGTCTTTAATCTTTTCACTCCTGTCGATCCTGGCACCGGTTGAGCCGGTATAGGTACAGGGTGCGGCAGTGAAACTGAACGTGCTATTGGGTTGAGCATGAAAACCGGGATTTATTGTTCCGGAATTAGCCACGAGAGTTAGAGAACTTGATGCAGCAAGAGTTACATTTCCAATTGTAATAGTTTCTCCCCGATGGTAATCATTTTGCGTCAAAACAACCTCTTCGGGTATTTTAAGATTTAAGCCGGAACAACTATATGCAACAAATGATTGGACTTTAGTATTGTTATAAGGGTCTTTTTCAGGTATTGTAGGATAATTTATGGATATATGTCCAAGCTTAATCTGCCTGTTAACCAACGCGTAAAAGGTATAGATATTAGCAGGCAGACTGTAATCAATCACTACTGTTAATGTTTTAGTAGAATTGGCAGGCAAATCAACATAAATCGGAATATCGCCTTTTGTAGTTATTGTTTCTTGTTTGAATGGTACTATAAAAATAGAAACAGGAACTTTAGAAGCATTAACATCACTGCTGTTTTGTACCACTACTGTAGCTGTTACTGAGTATCCTTCAATAATAGCCTGATTACTCTTTGTATCTTTATAAGGAGAATTTGAAGAAATATTTACTGACAATATCTTAAACTCTGCCGCAGCCTGATCTACAGGTGCTTCACCTCCCGTAATAGAGGGTACTTCTTCTGTAACGGTAACTGATGATGTATCAGAATTACTTCTTCCATAAGAATCAGTAACAGTAAATATTAGGGTATGCGCTCCTGTTGGTAATAAAGTATTCAATTCTGCAGTTGTACCCAATAATCCGGATACATTACTAACCCATTTATAATTAAAAGGCTCCAAGCCGTATGTTTGCGGGTTGTAAGCTTCGCCTTGCAGGGTTACGGTATGACTTATGGCACTTCCATTTCCCGGACTGATAATCCTTGCCCAAGGTGCCAATCTAAAAGAAACTTTTATGTTGATAATATCAGACGATGTTCTTCCAAGTCCATCTCTGGCAGTAAGCCTAAGCTGGGTATCAGATTCAAATAACTTTACACCTCCCACCTGAAGTGTATTGCCAAGTGATTGCCATCCCGTTAAACCATTTACTTCCCAATTATAAGTTACGTTTCCCTCAGTTTGTCCGGTTACTTGTCCATTTAAAGTTATAGGTGCAAGGGAAAGTATTCCGGCCCCGTTTGCAGGAGATATTATTTTGGCGATAAAAGGAGCATTGGCTATTGTAATAGCCACCGATCTGGCCGCTGTTCTCTTGGCTGCATCAGTAGCATTCACGATAATATTGTAATTGCCCGGCGGAAGTTTATCTGAAGGTAGAGTGGTAGAAAAAGAATAATCGGTAGTTCCTAAATCTACTCCCGTAGAAGTTTTCCAATTATAGGACATCGGGAAATAGCCATTTGAACTTAAACCCTGAAAGTAAAGCGTTTCGCCTGCGAAATAAGTTTTACTTGTTGGAGTTACCAAATCAAGCTTTAACTCTTCACTTACCCCACCCGCAGGTATGACCGTTACAAGGTTTCGATTAATAAAATAATCATCGTAATTGTACGGAGGCTCTTGCTCTGCAATAGGCGTATAATTTAAATTCCAACCGCATAATCTTCCTTCATCCAGAGCTTGTGCATTTATTGCGCCGTCAAATTGATAATAACCATCAACATCAGGAGTAAAAGTAATTGAATAAGACAGCGTTTGCCCTGCCTTCATAAAATCGATTATCCTATGTTCCAAACGGAGGCATGTTGCGCTTACATCGCCATTTTTAGAGAATCTTCCTATAAGTAGGGTATGGATGCCACTAGCATCCTGATCCCCTGTGTTTTTAAATATTCCTTCAATAGTTAGTGGCGTACCCGCATTAATGGTAGTGGCACTTGTAATTAAACCTGCCGGAGTATATACATTAACTTTCTGAACAATAAATCTGGGAGCACTATAAGCTTTTGATACCGGGAAATTCAATCCTGCCAGTATCAAAAGTGATATGTATATATATCTCATAAAGAAGTTTAATTAATAGGGTTATTAATTATTTTTTTAATGCGTTTATTTCTTTCTTAAGATTATTCAAATCATTTTGTAAATTAAGAGTATTTTGCTTTTCCCGGATGATTAATTTTTCCTGTTGCTTTAATTTTTTGTTTTGTTCTACAAGATAAAGTGTTAACTCCTCTACTTTTTCAAGAAGTTTTACATTCAAGGCCCCAATATCTATCCCATCATTGGCTCTTGCTTCTTCTTCAGAGGCAATTCCGGCAAGGTGTTTATGAGTTATAATGTACTTTTCCACTTCTTCTAAAGCCGGCAACTTATATCCGGGCTCAAAAACATAATCAGGATAAGATACCGGTGTCTCAACTTTGATTTCCTGAGCTTTTATTTTTCCTTTTGCGTAATAATCTTCATTGTTCCATCTGTGCTTCCAGCCTCCAAACCTATCCGCAAGTTCTAACCAAGCGGTTCCTTCAACTGTTCGAAGCAATACACCCCATCCTTGTGCAGTTTCTAACAAAAACCCTGACGTGTGGCCTGTGCCTACTGTTGGATTTAAAATATTAACCTGAGCATCTGCATCTGAAGCCGATCCGGAAATAGTTAATTTTTTATTCGGACTGCCCGTGCCTATTCCTACATTTCCTGAAGCAGGGAAAGTATTTTGAGCAAAAGAAACGGATACAACGGTTAAAAAAAATAATGTAGACAGTACAAAGGTTTTCATAATTTTCCTTTTAAATAAGTATTAAAATTGGTTATACGTTTTTAATATTTCTTAGTTGCTATTTGCTTTTTTGAACCACTTTTTTAAGCAAGTCTTCAATTCTATCTAATTTAGTATTTAGGTCTTCATTTTTAGCCTTTAGCTCTTCATTCTCCTTTTTTTCAGAGATCAGATAAAGTGTCAATTCCTCTACCTTTTCCAGCAACTTTATATTCATTAATCCTAAATCTAGCCCACCATCATTCTTTACTTCCTGAGCCGAAGGTATTCCGGGTAAATGTTTATTTTTTTTAATATAAGCCTCTACTTCTCGAAGGCTTAAAAGTTTGTAATCTTTCTCAAAAACATAATCAGGGATTGATAACGGTGTTTCTACTTTTATTTCATTAGCCTTAATTTTACCTGAAACATAAAGTCCTCCACCCAAAATATTTAACACATCATCTCCTCCCAATATAATGCGCATATCATAATCACTTGTAAGATCGTTGGAAAAGTCTATGTAGTTTACAGTCTTTTCTCCTCTTAACTCAATAGCACCTCCCTGATCAACGCCCAGTGTAGAACCTGTGTTTCCCCATATAATATCTCCCATTACATGTAGCTTTGACCCAATTTCAACGTTCCCTGTAGACGGAAATGTATTTTGAGCAAAAGAAACAGATACAATAGTTAAAAAAAACAATAAAAATAAAGCAGACAGTATAAAAGTTTTCATAATTTTTCTTTTAATGAGAATTAGTTATTTTGTAAGGCAAAACTATACCTTATAAGGGATAGTGTAGTTATGGTAATATTATTATAATATTAATTTATTTCCTAGATTTTGTTTGTTGATGAATTAATTTTCTGAAAAATATTTCAATATTATTCATTTCAGCGTCATTCTTATTCTAAACTTCTTGTTCAAAATCAAGACTCCTACAGCCTTGCATACAGTATTTAACTTCCAAAACAAGTGTTGATACTTATCTCTAAATAT
Organism: Spirosomataceae bacterium; assembly: GCA_965248855.1. Taxonomy (GTDB): domain Bacteria; phylum Bacteroidota; class Bacteroidia; order Cytophagales; family 172606-1; genus CBDFKQ01. Next base: position 267,115 of record CBDFKQ010000014.1, read on the forward strand.
ATTAAAGACCCGGTAAAAGATGATTCTGTTCCTAAGATAGATTATTAAACACTGAGAGAAAAAATCAAAGGAATACGTAAATATAAAACCGGGCTGTTTTACTGAATTCGTAAAAGAAGAAGATAAAGAATTAGAATACCTGTGCAGCGTTAGGTAAGAATCCTAATTCAAGTATAAATCACAAATATTTAAAGTTTTTTTACAAGTGGTAACATTACCACCCTGAACCTATTTTTAATTTTAGGTTCGGATAATTTCATTATATGAACACCATCCTGAGCTTTTACAACCTGAATATCGTTTTCTTTGGCATTTCTTAAAAAAATATCCAGGTCTTTAATTCCTGTTCCGCCTACCCAAAACCAACCCAAATCGCCATCTTTTTTAGCATTTACAGTATCTTGACTAAACTGACTGATTAGTTGTTTAAAATCTTTTCCGGCTTTTATTTCGGTCAAAAGTTTTTCTGCCTGTTTAACACTCACTAAAGTATCTTTTTTGCTTTTTCCTTTCGGGATCAATAATAAGTGTTGAACGCGACCCATATATATACTGTCGTACCTTATCACTTTAAACAGTAAAGCTTTATTTCCTAAAAAAACAGGGCCGATTACATCTCCTACCGTTGAATTAAAAAACATAAATTCTAATCCTCCTAAATCCTGAGCTCTGTTATATATAGAATAGTTAAATGGAGCATCGCTATTATTTATAACAAAGAGGGAATCATTAGAGGTATTTTTGAATGGGGTTTTTCTGCTCTTGGCCCATATTTCTGCATTTTCTTTTGCTTTTTGTATCGTATCTGATTGGGCGTAGCTAAAAATATTAATTGCAAAAAACATATATAAGAACAAAACAAATCGTTTCATCGTAAAATAAATTAACAATTGATAAACACAAAACTAAACAATAGTTTTATAAAAACCCTATAATGTTAATAAAGCGACTAAGTGTAATATTGATATTTTTTTTTATAAAAAATTTTATTCTCTCTGCACAGGTATTATCATCTGCGCATTTGAATTTAATCACTTTCAATAATAAGCAACTAAACTATTTACCGGATAAAACTTATTTAAATACTCCTCCACAAAATTCTGATGGTAACTTTAAAATCAGAAAGCAGGGATTCGGAACAATTATTGGTTTGCAAAGAGGTGCAATAACTAATATTGTTTTAGGCGGCGAATACCATTGGAAAAAAATGAGATTTACACGCCCGAAATTGTGGGCAGCAAATTTTTCTTTTGAATATAATTTTGGTCATAACATTGCAGGCTATAGGGCAGGTTTTTTTTATAAAGTAGGTAAAATTGCGCTTACATATGGGGCAAGTGCCTGCTATATTACCGATTTTGATAAAGGCAGCTTTGGTGTAACGCCAACTTTGGGTTTTCGTTTGGCAGGGTTTCACTTTACCACAGGATATAATATATTAACAGATAACCCACCCGAAAAAAAATACAATACGCTTTTTGTTGGTCTTGTTTATTATTTTCCTGTTTTTAGCCATACCAGAATTTTAAAAAGCAAGAAAAAGCATAAGGATAATTTTTTCAAAAGAGTTTTTAAAAAGAAGGAAAAAGAAGATGAAGATGAAAAGGATTGAAAATAAATTATAAAAAAATCAATATTGATATATTCATAAATCATAATTTTATTCACTTTCAATTAAATTCAAAACAAAAAAAAATCCGCTTTAAATAAGCGGATTTTTTTTGTTAAAATTATTTATTTGCATTTTTAAAAAATAAAATGAGTATTTAAAAACTGCGATTTATTTTCGATTATAATTTTATTAAGCAATTCTTTATTTTCTTCAGTTTGCTTTGTCGCAACCATTGTGCGTATTGAAAAAGAGCGCAAAGCATCTGCTACCGACAATGTACCTTCTGCCGAATCTTTACGACCTGTAAATGGAAATACATCAGGCCCGCGTTGGCATTGGCAATTAATATTTACACGGCAAACCTGGTTGACCAAAGGATCAACTAAAATAGCTATTTTTTCAGGATCCCTGCCAAATATACTTACCTGTTGCCCATGATCCGATTCAATTAAAAAATCCAACGGCTCTTCAATATTATCAAAAGGCATAACAGGGATAACAGGTCCGAATTGTTCCTCGTAATATAATTTCATTTTATTATTAACCGGGTAAACTATAGCAGGGTAAACAAATGTATGGTTTGTTTTTCCTCCTAAATTATTTACAACTTTTGCTCCATTTGCTTTAGCATTTTCTATGCATTCGTTTAAATAAGCCGGTTTATTTGGTTCGGGTAATGGAGTTATCTGTACACCTTTTTCCCACGGCATTCCAATTTTTAATTTATCAACTTCTTCTGCTAATCGTTTTAAAAATTGCTCCGCAATAGATGAATGAACAATAATCATTTTTAAAGCTGTACAACGCTGGCCATTAAAGGATAAGGAACCAAGTACTACTTCTTTTACAGCCACTTCAATATCGGCATCAGGTAAAATAATAGCTGCATTTTTTGCATCCAGGCCCAATATAGCGCGCAAACGATTTGATTTTGGATGTTGTTTTTTTAATTGATCAGCCACTCTGCTTGAGCCTATAAGAGCAAGAACATCAACCTTTCCCGATGTCATCAAAGCCGGAACAACAGTGTTCCCTCTTCCATATATAGTATTTACAACCCCTTTAGGAAAAGAATCACGAAACGCTTCCAAAAGCGGATAGAACAATAATGTACCATGCTTTGGTGGTTTAAAAAGAACAGTATTACCCATTATTAATGCCGGGATAAGGGTAGTAAAGGTTTCATTTAAAGGATAATTAAAAGGACCCATACATAATACAACACCCAGTGGTGAACGACGAATTTGACCAATAATCCCTTGAACTACCGTAAACCTTGAAGAATTGTTATCAAGATCTTTTAAGGAATCTATTGTAGCATTTATGTATTCAACAGTTCTGTCGAATTCTTTTTCGGAATCGGCAGCAGATTTACCTATTTCCCACATTAAAAGATTTACTATTTCTTTTTTCTTTGCAATCATCCGATAAGTGAAATCTTCCAAATGTGCAATTCTTTTAGCAACCGACATGGTGGGCCACTCGCCTCGGCCATGATTATAAGCTTTAACTGCGGCATCCAAAGCCTCAAGTGCTTCATTTTCTGTTGCTAAAGGATAGCTCCCAACTTCAACCTGAGAAATTTTCCCGTTATCCGATACACAAACCGGCGATAAAACGGTGTGTGCATTTCCTTTCCATTCACGTATTTCTCCATCAATAAGTATTGAACGTTGATGAATCGGTTTTTGTAATCGGTATTCTTCCGGAATGTCTGAGGTCTTCGGAAAAATACTTTCTATATGCTCAATTGTTGCCATTTAATAGAATTAAGTTATACTGTTTTAATTAGAAAATATTTTAATTATGGGCAAAAGTAAAAGAAAGTACGGTATAAATTAAAAAAGCAACAGAAACTTATTGTATATAATTTTATGAAGTAACTTTTAATCTTTACCCGGCAGCAATCTTTTATCACAAATGTCTATCATTTTCAAAATAGATTTTACGATTGTTTCTTTTTCCGAGAATGATATTAAATGTCCTCTGCCTTTTATCATATTTATTTCGAGGAATGGGGCATTGATTAGTTTTTTTCTGGCAAAAGCAGCATTGGATGGATAAATCAATTCATCAGCTGCTCCTTGAACATACATTACCGGAATTTTAATTTTATACCAGTAAGGCAGCATGGCAGTCAATTCATCTTTATGATGCAGTTTTTCTGCATTTGCAGATTTTAACATGGCAGGCACTATCCAATTTATAAACGGAGATTGAGCAGGATAGGAAATAGGATAAATTTTTTCTTCACCGGGGGCAAGCGCAGGTGCAACTACAATCAACCCGTCAACCAATTTTGGGTTGTCCATTACTATTCTACAGGCAACTGAAGTTCCATAAGATGTTCCGACAAGTATTACAGGTCTGTGAATTTTATTTAAACTGTCTAAAATAGGTTTTATCATTTTAGCTTGTTTTTCAATAGAATAAACAGGATCTCCCAAGCCTGAATAGCCATATCCCGGTCTATCTACTGCAAATAGCTTTGCTTTGGCCAACAACCTTTTATCTGAGAGATAACCTAAATAATAAGTGCATGAACTTGGTGCACCATGAATAAAAAGAATAGTGGCAGCATTGTCTTTTCCTGTAGCAATATAACGGATTTCTCTGTTTGAAGTCGTATAATATTTTATTTGAACAGGCTGATGAAATTTTTTAAAAATTTCTGTGATTTGAGAATTACTTTTCCTAAAATCAATACAATGTGCAAAAATGATGAATGTGAATAAAACCGATGCTATAAAGACAAAAAATCTCATTAAGATTTTTTTCATAAAAGGGAATACTGTTAAATATTTTCAAATAATTTAAAACTGCTATCGGATCAGGTTAGAAAATATTTTTTCTACTTGCAATAAATCATCTCTTTTTTTAGAAAAGCTTTTTACCGATTTCCCCATTTCATACCATATCCCATTGCCCGTTTCTATAAAAACCCCTGTTTGAGAAGGTTCATCATATAAAAGATCATCCGAATCGGCATCAAAATCAAGATTAAAAACCCGATTAATTATCTCTTGCCCTTGTAGCCAGGGAATAATTGTATTTAAGAAATCGGCTTTTATATCTGTTTTTACAGAAACATTTACTTCTCTTACCGAAAAGTTAACCTGCAACTTTATTTTTTCAAATTTAGCCCCCGGTAAATTTCGTACATAGTTTATTTCCAAAGGCCTTTCTTTACCCGATAATTCATAAATTCCCTGAATTACTTCCTGCAAAAAATATTCGTATTCATGTTGAACCTTTGGAGTTCCTTCTAGAACTATTTCTTTAAAATTAATTATAGAAATATGTAAATAATTTTGATTGGGTGGGATATTTTCTTTTTCGGGGAATAAATTTATTTTAGAAAATTTATTTATTATTTCATCAACAAGTTTATTATTTATCTCCCCCTTCCAATCAAAATCATCATTTTCGGTAAACCCTTCATCGTTAATTTCTTCGATTGTAAGCTCTCCTCTATTGTGATATTTCCATTCAAAAGAGCAGAACCATTTATCATTTTCCGATTTAAACTTTAAATGATAGTAATGGCAAAAAGGGGGAGGAACCTCAGCTGCAGTTTCAAATTTTATTTCTATTTCTTTTATCGATTGAAGGTTCATTTTTAAAAATAAAATCAGGCAATTGATACCCAATAATTAAAAATCAGTAATTAAGTTAACATTAAACGGATAAACTTATGAAAAAAGAATCGGCAAAAAAATTTGCTTAAAAAGTTAATTGAAAATATATATAACTGTGCAACACACAAAAATAAAAATCAATCATAAATTAAATATTTTTAAGTGGGATAGTAAATGATTGTATATATGGCTGTATCTCCAAGCAATAACAGCACCTTAATATTAAGTCCGACCTTCTTGGAAAGTCAGGCAATAAAAGATTTGACAGCTGATGGAGTATTTTCAATCTCCTGATGAAACAAAAAACTCTTTACCCTTCATCACGGTGAAGTCAATTCATTTTTACTTACATCATAACCAATAAAAAATTAAATTCCATATATTTACCGTTTAATTTGTAAATAAGTAAAAGTGTTTTAACACCATCAAAACCTTGTTAATGATCTAAAGACATATTTATAATTTAAAAACAATCAGTAAATCAAAATGCCTCATTCATGTAATAGGTAATAATTTAACTTAATTCCAAATAAAAGATATGGTGTGCAGAATCAAATTTGCAGTACCTCTGTAACCGACAATCATTTAATGAAAAAAAGTTTACTCATTTATATAATAGTTATAACAATTTTTACTTTGATGATTGGGTTTGTTTTAGAAAAAGGTAAAAGCCTAAAAGCCGGAAGCCAATCAGTAATTGCAAAACCAATTCAACAAATTGATATAAAACCTAAACCACAAACGGTATTAAAAAAACAAAGTATTTGGAATCAGTTTATTAATAATGTTCATAGTCCTCTGGGCTTATTATTATTGCAAATCATAACAATTCTGCTTGTATCGAAGATATTCGGTGCAATTTTTAGCAAATTAGGCCAACCTTCCGTTGTGGGTGAAATGGCAGCGGGTATTTTTCTGGGCCCATCTTTAATTGGATTTATTCTTCCCGAGTTTTCAAATTTTTTATTTCCTCCCGCTTCATTGATTAACCTCCAGTTTTTAAGTCAGATAGGCCTAACGTTTTTTATGTTTATCATCGGTATGGATCTTGATATTGAAAAATTAAGAAACAAGGCTCAAAGTGCAATTGTAATAAGCCACGCAAGTATTATTTTCCCCTATTTTTTGGGAGTTTGCGTTTCTTATATTTTATATGAACATTTTGCGCCGGCCAATGTAAGTTTTTTAGCCTTCGCACTTTTTATGGGAATCGCAGTAAGTATAACTGCTTTTCCGGTACTGGCAAAAATTTTACAGGAAAGGGGTTTAACTAAAACACCTTTAGGTGCTTTAGCAATAACATGTGCAGCCTTTGATGACGTAACTGCATGGTGTATTTTGGCAGCGGTGATTGCAATAATAAAAGCAGGCAGTATAGTGAGCGCACTGATTACTATTGCTCTGGCATTGCTATTTGTTTTAATAATGTATTACGGCGTTCGGCCGTGGTTAAAGAAAATGTATGATAAGTTCGAAAATAATGGTGACATTAATAAAACACTGGTTATAATTGTATTTTTTGTTCTTCTCACATCAGCATTAATTACAGAGCTTATCGGTATCCATGCTTTATTTGGAGCTTTTTTGGCAGGTGTAATAATGCCGCAAAAGTTATCATTTAAAGAATTATTAACCGGGAAAATTGAAGATGTAAGCGTCTTACTCCTTCTACCACTTTTTTTCGCTTTAACAGGCTTAAGAACCACAATAGGTTTATTAAATGATACTTATTTATGGTCAATTTGCGGTTTAATTTTATTCGTTGCTGTACTAGGTAAGTTAGGTGGCAGTACTTTTGCTGCAAAACTGGCCGGCTTATCATGGAAAGAATCTTTTTCGATAGGAGTACTTATGAATACAAGAGGGTTGATGGAGCTTATTGTATTAAATATTGGTTATGATTTAGGTATTCTTTCGCCTTCAATATTTTCTATAATGGTTATTATGGCACTTTTAACTACATTTATGACAGGGCCTCTAATGGATTTGATTGAAAGAAAAAAAGTAAAACTTAAAAAAGAAAATCCTTTGGAAGTGTGAGGTTGAAATAAATCAAGTATATTAATCAATTCCAATTAAGGTTACTTGTAAGCACATTGATAATAAACAGTAAAAGAATATATTATTTGGAAGAGACTCTATTTTTTTAAGACAAAAGTGTTGCTTTCTTTTTTTTCTAATATTTTATTACCTTCACGCCAAATATAATTTGCAATATGATTTTTAAGCTTGACCAGATTGATCGTAAAATTCTAGAAATTTTACAAGCGAATGCCAAAATTACCAATGCACAATTATCTAAAGAAATAGGTTTATCCCCTGCACCAACTTTAGAAAGAGTAAAAAAATTAGAAACATCAGGTATTATTAAAAGTTATCATGCTCAGTTAGATACTGAAAAAATTGGATTAGGAGTAACCACCTTTGTTCAGGTAACTTTAATAGGCCACAAAAAACAGTTTATTGATGCTTTCGTTTCTAAAATAAGTGATATTGATGAAATTATTGAATGCCACCACATTACAGGCAGTGGCGATTTTCTTTTAAGGGTGATTGCAAAAGATATTCCTGCTTATCAAAAACTTATGTTGGAAAGGGTGAGTGAAATTGAAGAAATTGACAGCATGCAATCAATGGTTATTCTATCTTCGTTTAAAAACAGTAAAGTATTACCTATTCCTTAATCAAGGTTATTCGCGGAAATAAAAAAATGCGGATTAATTTATTAATCCGCATTTTTTTATTTTTTATTTTTTCGGGATTTATTTTTAACAGCTTTTTTTAAATCTTTAAAAAAATTTTCAGACTCTATATGGGTCGAAGATTTTTTATCACTGTGCTTCAGTGCTATTTCGTAATATTTCTTTGCTTCATCAATATTTCCTTCTTTATTATAAATCCTGCCAAGGGCTGTTAATGCCGACAAGTAATATCCACTATCGCGCGCGCCGGATAATTCGGCAAAAACTACTGTTTTCTTATAAAAACTTTTTGCTTTTTCTATATCATGATTAAAATTTTCGCTGATATAACCTAAATAATAAGCAGCGTACCTGCCGCTCGTATATTCATACCCTACTTGTTTTTTTTCAAGCCTGTCTAAAATATCAACCGAAACTTTTTCAACTTCTTTTATCTGACCTATGGAAAACAACATTCTATCATAATATCTATGGAAATAAGCATTATCAGGATAAGTAGTATGGAGCAATTGAGCAAGTTGAAATGCTTTAGCGGAGTTCTTTTCTTCTTCATATATTCGCATAAGAAAATATTGAGCTTCGGTTCGTGTATAAAAGGCCTCTTCAGTTACTTTTTTAAGTTGATCAATCCCCTTTTTTTTATCTCCGTGTGAAAAAAATAATAAAAGTGGTTTAAGAGATTTATAATTTTCCGGTATCCATTCTCTAAAATAATTATATAAACCATCACCAAATAAGAATTCAATGCTTAAATTTTCTTTGTTTTTAAATTTATCAAGGTAATTAAGTGCCCTGTTGCCTGCCAATGCAGCCTTTCTCCATTGTTCCCTTTCAGAATATAACCTTCCTTTAAAACCATATGCAGCTGCCAGAAAAAATGCAGCTTCTGCATCATCTTTATTTTTGTCATACATTTTGTCAGCCATTGTAATTGTGCTATCCATATAAGCAATAAGTTTTGCATCATATTTATTTTCGAGTGGGTCGGGCATTACTTTCCACCATTCATTTAAGCCAAGTAAAAAATAAGGGAGGGGATGATTGGGATATTTTATTTTAAACCATCTGAATTGTCGATCAGCTTCCTCAAATTTAAAATTATACATAGCGTTTACTGCCTCCATCGATTCGATTTTCATTGCCTGATCATCAAGTAATATTGTTGACCGGGTAGCATTTTGCGCGTTAGATGCGAAATTTATTACACAGAAAAATATAATAAGAATGTATTTTTTCATTTCAATTTTTGATTTTATATACTAAAGGATTCAATATGTAACCCTGATTTATTAAATAATGGATTTTATATGTTGATGCAAGGTTCGGGTTACCTTTTGTACATTTTTAGTACAAAAGGAGTACCGAAATAAGTTTCGGTTCTATACTAAAGTTACAACGCCAAATTTAAATATTTCTTTTATTGGTATAATTGTTGTTAATAAGGGTTCTTGAATATTGAATAAAATAAAAACAATTCAATTTGTAAAATTTAGAGGTTTTATTAGTAGTCGACAAGTTTTAATTTGATTTTTTTTAAATTAAAAACTAATAAAAACTATCATTTAAATATTAATTATTAATGGGAAATATAATTTCTTTAATGCCTTTCGGTGGCATAGCCATGCTTATACTATCGATTTTTAGAATTATTGGTCGTGTAATACGTTCCGACAAGCCTTTTAACCTCATGTATGTTTTTAGTATTTTTGTAGATAAAATACAACTCTTTTTAGTAACAGAATACAGATTACTTACAATCCTTTTTCTTTCCGCAGGTACATTTACCTTTCTGCAAAAATATCAATCGCATATAACTTTTGCCTGGTACTTACCAATTTTGACAGGTATTTTAACAAGTATTTTTCTCATCGTTTTAATAACATGGCTGAGAGGATTTGTGTTATCAAAAATTATTCGAAAGAATAACCTCTTATATTGCTTTATTGACATTTTGACATCCGGAAATGGCTTAACCAACACTTTAACATTGATTTGTTATTTATCGATCAACATTTTTTTTATTACTCAACATTCTATTTACGATTTTATTCAACAACTCAGATTGCTTTCCGGCTTTGCATTGGGGGCAGCAGGTACTACTTTTGCAATTTTAATATTTGATCCATTTTATTTTGAAAAATTTAACAGAGCTAATAAAAAAGCAATATTAACTTCGATCCACTTTGATACCTTATTAATTATAGTAGTGGCAAGTTTTTTATTAAGTACAACATTAACTTTTAGTCGTGTTGCCTTATTACTTCCGGTTTTAATTGCGTGTTCAGGTTTACTTTTCTCATTAATAAGTAAATGGCTTGGAGAAAAGTTTATATTATTTAGTTTCGAAAAAATTATCAGTGCATTATTAACGAGTGCAGCAGCTTTATTCTTTATAACTTGGCTTTTACCTGCATACTGGATTAATGATGGTATTGAATACGGAAGAGAAGGTGTTTTTTATGTGAGTTTAATTGGCATATGGGGCGGCTTTTTATTGGGGAAAATAAGTGAGTTTTATCAATGGATTGCCTCAAAAAATAAAATAAACCATCCTGTTTATAAAAAGATTTTCCATTTTATACTTCAAACACCCACATTAATTGTTTTAACAGGCATATTATTATATATAGGTTGGCTTGCATTCATTTGGGTAGGGATTTATGGAATTATGATTTGTTTAACAGCCATGTTCTCTCACATTGATGGAGAACTTACATCAGAATTGATATAATTAAAATATTTAAACTGAAAAAATAAAAATCCTCTTTTTAAATTAAAGAGGATTTTTTTTATTTTAGCATTTTATTCCGAATATTACAATATGAGCGATATAAAAGTTAAGGACAAAAATTTTGAAATTCTTTTTTCAAAAGAAAAAATAGATGAACGCATTGCTCAACTTGCAACCCAAATAAGCAAAGATTATAAAGGAAAAGATCCTTTATTTGTTGTTGTTTTAAATGGTGCTTTCATTTTTGCTGCCGATTTAATTAAGCAAATTAATATTCCATGTGAAATTGCTTTTATCAGGCTTTCATCTTATCATTCGATGAAAAGCACCGGCAAGGTGACTCAAATTTTCAGCATTCAGGAAAAGCTTTTGGGAAGGGACGTTATAATTATAGAAGATATTATTGATACGGGTAATACCATGCACGAAGTACAATTGGAAATGGTTGAGCAAAAACCGGCATCAATAAATGTTTGCACTTTTCTGGTTAAACCAAAATCGATGGAAAGGGAAATAACTTCTAAATACATTGGCTTCGAAATACCCTCTCAGTTTGTAGTTGGTTATGGCTTGGATTACGAAGGCCATGGAAGAAACTCAGAAGCTTTATATATATTGAAAGGAGTGAATTAAAAAACCCGCATTTGTTTAAATGCGGGTTTTAGTTTTTTTATTTTATAAAAATTATTTTCCTATTAATGCTTTGTAATCATTTACATGAAGCAGGGAAGTAACTTGTGATACTTCTGCAATTTTTATTTTAACAATCCATCCTTTCCCGTAAGCATCTGTATTTACTAATTCTGGAGAATTATTTAAAGCTTCATTAATCTCTAATACAGTACCTGTAACCGGTATAAATAAGTCTGAAACCGTCTTAACTGCTTCTACAGTACCGAATACATCATGTTGTTGTACTGTTTTACCAATTGTGTTAATATCTATATATACAATATCTCCCAACTCGTTTTGAGCAAAATCAGTTATTCCTATTGTAGCGATATCACCTTCTACCAAAATCCATTCGTGGTCTTTTGTATATAATAAATTTTCAGGGAAGTTCATGTCATTTATATTAATTGATGAAGAAGTATTTAAAACCGCAATTTATATATTAAATGGAATTCTTGATTTATAAAATTAAACAAGAACCAAATATTTGTAAAAAACCGAAGCCTAATGTTATAAGCTTCGGTTTTTATATTGATGTAATGTAAATGTTAATAAAACTTATAGCGCTTATCTTCAATTTTAGAAGCTTCGCGTATGGCTTCGCCAACAGCATATTTTATTCTATTTGCCTGCATTTGTTTTAGTTGATTTTTATATTGGCTATAATCTGCAATTACAGGGGCTTCCATTTTATTTACCAGTTCCAGAATTAAAACACCATTTTCGCCGGCAAATGCTTTGCTTTTTTGTCCCGGCTTCAAAGAAAATGCTTTTCCAACCGCACCCGGGTCAAAACCAACCGCACCTAACGACGGATTGTTTAAAGCAATATCATTAACAGTATTAACTTGTGCAGCGGCTCCATAGCCCTGAGCAATGGCCTCAAGCGTACCTGATTTTCCATTAAGCTTTGTAAGTATTTGATTCGCTTTTAAATCCTTTTTTACTTCTGCAGTAATTTCAGCTTTATAACGATCCATTCCATCTTCATCCTTATCCGTTTTTCCGCTTACACCTGCCACTACAAACTGGTTATCGACTTCAAAAACCTGTTTGGCTACAGCACCTACTTTCACATCATTATAAGCCCAAAAAACAATTGGTCTGGCATCTCTCAATGTATTTACAAAACTTGCATTGGGTTCTACTTTTTCTGCTGTAAGTATGTTTAACTTAAGGTCTTTTTTTACTGCGGCTTTTAAAGCATCAACCGTTTCGTTTTCTCCTGCAAGCTTATCCGCTTTTTTAAATATTTCTTCTCTTGTTGCATCGCTTGGAACAACATTTTTTTGTATTCCGGCTATTCTGTATTTAGTGCGTGTAGGAGCCTGTGTTATTTTTATAATATGATAACCAAATTGAGTTTCAACAATTTTATCTATCAAACCAACTTTACCTGCACCAAAAGCGGCATTTTCAAAAGGTTTGACCATTTGCCCGTTTTTAGCAAACCAAGGTAAATCTCCACCATTTTGACCTGAACCGGGATCTTGACTGTTTTTTCTGGCAGCATCTTCGAAAGATTCTTTACCGCTTTTAAGAGTAGCTAAAATTTCTTTCGCCTTATTATAAGCAGCTTTTTTGCTTGCCTGAGTGCTATCTGCAAATTTAATGAGTATATGACTTGCCTTTACTGCGGGTATTGAATCTTCTATTTTATCGGCAAGTTTATAAATGGAGTATAAACCTCCTTCTCTGTAAGGCCCGATAATACTTCCTTTAATAAACATTTTTTTCAAGGTATCTTGTAAAAACTGAGGAAGTTGATAATTATATTGATATGAATAATTAAAAGGAACATCAGAATTTGCTTTAGCGAAGAGAGAGTCATCTTTAGTGGCCGCTAAACCCTTGGCTAATTTTTTTATTTCTTCCCACAATATTGCACTATCTTGTTTTGCAGGTAAAATAGGGAAAGAAACATACTCTATAGTACGTGTTTCTTTTGATTTGTATTTGTTTTTATGTTTGTTGTAATACTCTTTTAATTGCGAATCATCAACCTTGAGGGTTGAATCGGGAATGGAATAAAAAGGAACGTATAAAAATTTTACTTCCGCTTTACTTGCTTGTGCCTGATACTCTCTTTCTGCCTCTGCTTTAGTTACATAAGCCGAAAGGGAAATTAAATTATCATATTTATCTTTTAATCTTTTTTCGGGAAGTGCTTTTTCGAAAGTTGTCCATTGTGCTTGAGCCTGTGCAGGTAAAGTATCTAAAGCTTTTAAATATCGAACTACAAAATTTTTATCAAACTGCCCTGTTTGAGGGTTGGTAAATGATTGCTTGATAACAGGGTCAATATTATTACCCTGAACCATATCAAAAAGTTCTTCATTAGAAACCTTCATACCCAATTTATCATATTGTTTTTTGAAGGCGATTTTTTGAATAAGCTGATTCCATGCCTGTTCACGTATATTCGTCATTTCTTGGTCGGAAGCAGAATGTTGGGATTGCGCTTCGTAGTTTTGCTTAGCAATGTCAACTTCTTTTTGAAATTCTTCAATGGAAACAGATTCACCGGCAATTTTACCTACTACTTTGTCGCCACTGCCGAAAATTTTATTAATGTTGTCTAAACCGCTGCTTAATACGAAAAGGACTAGAATAATCAGGATGAAAAAACTCACAAACCAACCGAATTTGTGTCTAATAGTGTTTATAATGGCCATGAAATTCTCAGGTATTAATTGTTTATTGTTATTTTACAGATTTTATGCTTTTATTTTTAAAGATGATAAATGAATAAGTGATAAGTATCAAGACACTTTATTTTTCATCAAAAATTTAATAAAGGATTGCAAAATTAAAATATTATTTTAAAAAGCAAAAGTTTAATGAAAATAAGAAATCTAATTTGTTGGATTAAGTTGTTCCTTTAAATATTAAATTTTTTTTTTAAAATAAATTATTGATATATCAATATTGATATTTTGATATTACACAAATCAATTTGAGATGCCGGTTTATCGCATAACATTACCTTTTAATTTTTTAAAATTATTCAGATTTGTTGTTAAATCAATAAGGTTTATTTAGAGATAGTTTTGATTTATGAATATACCGATATCAATAAATTGATAATAATAATTTTATATTATCTTTTTTAATTAGGGATTGGAGTGAAAATCCTTTTTATGAGACAGGAGCAAAAAAATTGTAATAAAGCCCGAGCCGGAAGATAAGCACCCGACCTTTCATATTATTTTAATAAATTCTCTTCCATTGCCATTTTTACTAATTCGGCAGTGTTTCTTACCTGAAGGCGTTTCATAATATTGGCACGATGGTTATCAACGGTTCTTACACTAATTTCCAACTCATCGGCAATAGCTCTACTGTTCAAGCCATCGATCAAAAAAGCAAGAATTTCTTTTTCACGTTTAGATATTTGTGATTTTTTTTCCAATATAATTGGAGTCTCTTCGGTTTTATTTTTTTTAATCAGGGCATCAACGATAACATTTGTTATGGGTAAACTAAAATATTTTTCCCCTTTTGCTATAGTCCTGATTGCATTAAGCATTTCTTCTCTTGACGAATCTTTTAAAATATATCCCAATGCACCCGCTTCTATCGATTTTAATACATATTCTTCATTATTGTGCATTGATAAAACAAGAGATTTAATATTTAAATTGAGCTTGTTAATTTCTTTCACAAGGTCAATGCCCGACATACCGGGCATAGTTATATCAACCATAATTATATTTAAATTAATGCTTTTCAATTTCATCAACGCTTCTTCACCTCCGGATGCTTCTCCTATCACTTCAATATCTTCAACATCTTCTAAAATAGAGCGGATACCATTTCTTACAATAGTGTGGTCGTCAACTAAAAATACCTTAATCTTATTCATATTATAAATACCGTTGGCTCTGTTTGTTTTTTAAACGACAAACTTACTTTTATTTCTGTACCTTCTCCAATTACTGAATGTAAAATTAAATGTGCATCCAATAAACGCGCCCGCTCCTGAAGGTTATATAAACCTTGTGACATTAAATTATTACTTGTCTTCTTTTCTTTAAAATTATTAAAGCCTTTTCCGTTATCTTTTATTATAAGGTCTATAGATTCTGTATTTAGTAATATTTTCATTTCTATTTCCTTTGCTTCGGCGTGTTTAACAGCATTATTTAAACCTTCCTGTGCAATTCTGTATAAACCAATTTCTAGATTTTTATCAAATCTTTTGTCCATAACTGTTGATAAAAATGAAACATTTACCAAAAAATTCTTTTTATAATTATTGGCAAGCTCTTTTAGTGCTGCCTCAATACCAAAGTCACTTAAAACCGGCGGCATTAAATTTTGTGAAATATTTCTGGTTTCTTGGATTGTTTCTTTAATAAGTTCTTTCAATTTTATTAAAGATTTTTTTTCTTTTTCAGAATGATTTTCATCAGGTCGAATACTTTCAGCCAATAGTTTTAATCCGGTTAACATTTGCCCAAGTCCATCATGAAGTTCTCTGCTTAATCGCCTTCTTTCGTCTTCCTGACCTTCTAAAAGCGAAATAGTTCTTATTTTTTGTTCGCTAATTTCAAGTAAATGTCTTTGATGGGTTGCTTCTAAAAGCTGTTCCTTTGTATATTTTAATAAATTATTACTTTCTTCTAATTGTTGATTGGCAATTTGAAGTGCATTATTGGCTTCTGTTGTTTTGGTTTTGGATGTAATAATTTCAAGAATGTATTTCTGAATGGCATTAACAGCAGGGCGAAAAATAAAAAATCCTTCAATAAATAATATAAAAAATGTTATAAATAAAAGATATATTTCAATGCTACGCAACCGTTTTACTTTTTCATTCACTTCTAAATCATATTGAAAAACTATTTTATCCATTTTTTTTAAAAATACCATCTCATGTTTTAATATTTGGTCAAAATTATCTTGTACCTTTTCATGTTTATTTATGCCACCTTCTTCCAAAAGAAATATTATTTGACGAGTACTTTTACTTATAATTTGAAAATCGGGATTTATGTTTTTAAATAATTTTCGAATAGTATCACTATTCTGATTTTGTGTGCGAATACCCATATCTCTCAGTACCCCACTTGATAATAAACTATGAAATTTTTCCCAATTACTTAAAGTCTTTTTTAAATCGTTCAGATAAAAAACTTTATCAACAAATAGTTTCTCCTCCTTTAATAATAATATGTCTTTAACTATTTTTTGGCTCTGAAACCTTTGCCTTCCTGAATAATTAACTAGCCAAGAATCAGTTAACTGATTGTCTAGAGTGTTTTGAACTAATAATTGACCTAAAATTGTAAGGAAGGCTACGAGTGATAAAGCAATGATGTAAAGCTTGGTGAATTTATGAGGCGAAAAAATTTGGAATCGAAGAAAATCGAGCATAATCATAAAGATCAAAATTTATCCAATAAACTCTATTATAAAAAAGGCAAAAATTGAAAAAATTATATCTTTTTTCAATAATACACAATAAAATTTTGAATTTGATATAAAAATCAATTTTTACTATCGAATTTACAAAATATTATGCATTTTTATTTGGAATTGATAATTCTTACTTATACTTTTAAATACTTAAGTATAAATACTCATTTATAACGTAAAAAGATTCGCTTTTAACATTAAAACTAAACAAAAACCCTGAACGAGTGGCAGCTCTTTCAGGGTAATTTATCAGAAGTTTTAAATCTTTATTGACCTAAAACACACTAAATGTATGTCTCAAATATATACGAAGAACCACGTCACAAATATTACAAAGTTAATTTCAACATAATGATCAATATCAGACTAACTTTTAAACAAAAATAAAAAAAGGTTTTTAACCTTATTAAATTCAAATGAAATTATGGAAGATCTAAAAGGACCTCTTAATAAACTTAACATTTTCAGTTTTTCCGGCATTCAAATGCAAACTTTCCATATTACATGGTTAACTTTCTTTTGTTGTTTTTTTGGATGGTTTGGAATTGCACCCTTAATGCCAACAATCAGAGCAGACTTGGGTTTAACTAAAGCACAGGTTGGCAATACTATTATTGCAGCAGTTTCAGCAACTATTTTCGCAAGGTTAATTGTTGGAAGGCTTTGCGATATTTGTGGACCTCGGTTAACCTACACTACAATATTAATTATAGGATCAATCCCGGTAATGCTTGTAGGCCTTGCTCATAATTATCAAACATTTCTATTATTCCGATTAGCAATAGGCGTAATAGGTGCATCATTTGTAATTACACAATACCACACTTCCATGATGTTTGCACCCAATATTAAAGGAACTGCAAATGCAGTTGCCGGAGGATGGGGAAATTTAGGTGGAGGAGTAACTAATATGGTTATGCCTTTAATTTTTGCAGCAATCGTAGGTTTAGGTTATACAAAATCAGAATCGTGGAGAATAGCAATGGTTTTACCCGGTTTAGCTTTATTAATAATGGCTTTTGTGTATTATAGATTTACAAAAGATACACCTGAAGGAAATTTTAAATACATTAAAAAAGAGAAGTCAACCGAAAAAACTTCATGGAAATCAGTAATATTCGATTGGAGAGTATGGGCATTAGCCTTTGCATACTCAGTTTGTTTTGGAATGGAGATAACGTTTGATAACGTTGCTGCCTTACATTTTGTAGATACTTTTAAATTGGATCAATCATCTGCAGGTTTTTGGGCCGGTACTTTTGGATTAATGAATATTTTTGCAAGAGCGTTGGGAGGGATAGTTGCCGATAAAGTTGGAAGGAAATACGGCATGAAGGGAAAGGGTTGGCTATTAGGTTGCATGTTATTGTTCGAGGCGATGGGATTAATGTTATTTTCTAAAGCCGGAGCACTTCCAATGGCCATTTTTTCTATGATTTTATTTGCAATGTTTCTTAAAATGGCAAATGGTACCACTTATGCAATTGTTCCCTTTATAAATCAAAAATCAATTGGTTTAGTGAGCGGAATAGTTGGTGCAGGAGGAAATATAGGAGGTATGCTATTTGGTTTTCTTTTTAAATCTGAATCTATTACCTATTCACAGGCATTTTTCTATATAGGTATCACCGTTGCGGTAGTTTCTATAATTATTTTTATAACCAAGTTCGAAAAAAGCGACGATTCCGGTGTGGTTTCCGCTGAGCTTGCTATTTAGGAAACAAATTTAATAATGAAAAAGAATAATTCCTTTAAATCAACTTGTTGCTATTGTGGGGTAGGTTGTGGTATCATTGTCAATAAATTACCGGATGGTAAATTATTGGTTGAGGGAGATAAAGATCATCCGGTAAATAAAGGAATGCTTTGTTCGAAGGGAATGAACTTGCATTATACTGCTATGGATACATCAGACAGGCTGATGTATCCTCAAATGCGGTTTAATAAAAACATGCCCTTGCAAAATGTTTCATGGGATAATGCCCTTGAAAGAACAGCTGCTGTTTTCAAAACATTTATTAAAAAGTATGGCCCCGACTCAGTCGGGTTTTACGTTTCAGGCCAATGCCTTACCGAAGAGTATTATGTGATTAATAAATTAATTAAAGGCTTTATAGGTTCAAATAATATTGATACTAACTCACGCCTGTGCATGAGTTCGGCCGTTGTTGCTTATAAATTATCTTTAGGAGAAGATTCTGTACCCTTAAGTTATGAAGATATAGAACTGGGAGATTGTTTTTTAGTTGCAGGTGCTAACCCCGCATGGTGCCATCCCATTTTATGGCGGAGAGTTGAAGCACATAAAAATGCACATCCTGAAATTAAAATAATTTGTGTCGACCCCCGAAAAACACAAACGGCTGCAATGGCCGACCTTCATTTACAAATCTATCCGGGCACGGATGTGGTTTTATTCAATGCAATTGGCAGAATATTAATTGAAAACAATTGGATTGATGATGATTTTATATTTCAACATGCAGATGGCTTTGAAAATTATAAAGAAATGGTCTTTAAAAGAAATTTGCAAGAATCGGCATCGATATGCAAAATCCCATCTGACCAAATTTTTACTGCAGCAAAATATATAAATGAATCAAAGGGATTTATTTCAATGTGGGCAATGGGTTTGAACCAGAGCGTAATTGGAGTAAATAAAAATTTAAGTTTAATAAATATAAATCTTATCACCGGAAAAATAGGAAAGCCGGGTAATGGTCCATTTTCATTAACCGGACAGCCAAATGCAATGGGTGGTAGAGAAGTTGGTGGTTTATCGAATATGTTGCCCGCACACAGAAATTTAAATGATCCGGCTCATAGAAAAGAGGTTGAAGATTTTTGGGGAGGAACAGTAATTTCCCCTAAACCCGGCCTTACTGCAACAGAAATGTTTGAAGCATTAGCAGATGGAAGAATGAAGGCAATTTGGATAATTTGTACTAATCCACTTGTTAGTTTGCCTGATGTTAGAGTTGCCGAAAAGGCATTACAAAATGCAAAATTTGTTGTAGTTCAAGAAATGTCTAACAGACCGGAAACGCTAAAGTATGCTGATGTAATTCTGCCCGCTGCAACCTGGGCAGAAAAAGAAGGCACAATGACAAATTCAGAGAGGCGAATTTCTTATATGCAAAAAGTAACTCAAGCCCCCGGTGAAGCCCTACCTGATGCAGAAATTATTTGTCGGTTTGCAGAGAAACTTGGCTTTGGTAATTACTTCAATTATCAAAACGCCTCAGAGATTTATGATGAACATTGTAAACTCACAGAAGGTACTAATATTGATATTAGCGGACTTAATTATGATATTTTAAAACAAAATGGAAGCGTTCAATGGCCATTTCCTAAAAATAATATTAATAATGGCACAGATCGTCTTTTCACTGATAAAAAATTTTACACGGCTAATAGTAAAGCGCAAATAAATTCTTTTTCTGATGAAAACCTTTCAGAAAAATTATCATCAGATTTTCCATTAATCCTTACCACAGGCCGAATAAGGGATCAATGGCATACCATGAGCCGCACCGGAAAAGTAAATAAATTAAATAAACATTTTGAAAAACCATTTCTTGAAATTCATCCTATAGACGCAGAAAAAAGAAACCTAAAAGAAAATGATTTAGCAACAATTTTAAACAATCGTGGAGAAGTAAGAGTAAATATTAAAATTACGGATGAAATTAAAGAAGGAGTTGTCTTTTTACCAATACATTGGGGAAAAATAATAAATAATGATTTAGGAAGAGCCAATAATATTACCAATAATTTAATTGATTCAAGATCCAAAGAACCTGATTTTAAATTCACTGCAGTTGAAGTTAAAAAATATAAAAAGGCGAAGGAAAAAATTATAATAATTGGTGCAGGTTCAGGAGCATATGGTTTTATAAAATCCTATAGAGAATTAAATTTGGAAGACGAAATTCATATCTTTTCAAAAGAAATTTATCCGTTTTATAATAGGGTTATGTTGCCGGATTACATTAGTGGAGAACAAACATGGGAGAAACTGATAAAATTAAATGATTCTGAATTTTTAGATTTAAATTTATTTGTAAACAAAGGAATAACTGTAACACAAATAAATAAAAGCGAAAAATTTATTACTGATTCCAATAATAAAGTCCATACATACGACAAGCTTATTTTAGCTACCGGCAGTCGGGCATTTATGCCAAAAGATGTTCCAAGAAATTTGCCCGGAATTTTTAACATGCGTAGCCGCCACGATGCAGACCAATTAATAAAATTATTAGATCAAAATACAAAAGCAATTGTTGTAGGTGGCGGTTTATTAGGCTTGGAATTAGCAGGTGCCTTTTGCGAATTAAATATTCCTGTCACAATCGTTCATCGTTCAAGCAGATTTATGGATCGCCAACTTGATCCATTGGCCGGCAACTTATTACATGAAGAAATAATTGATAAAGGAATTGAAGTTTTATATAATGATGAAGTTAAAAGCTTTATTGGAAATGAAAAACTAACAGGAATTCGTTTAAAAAGTGGTAGAAAAATAAATTGCGACGTAATTATTTTCGCAGTTGGTACAGTACCCAATATTAATATTGCACAAGAATCTCAATTGGAATGCAATAGAGGAGTGGTTGTTAATGAATACCTTCAAACATCCGATGAAAATATTTTTGCAATAGGCGAAATAGCTGAATTCAATCGGCAAATGTGGGGTATAACTTCTGCCGCTGAACAGCAGGCAGAAATTGCAGCACAATTTATTACCGGCCATTTTATAAAATTCTACACCGGCTCATTGTCTATGAATATTTTAAAAATGAAAGATCTTTCTCTTTGTTCTTTAGGTATTCCTGAAATTCCTAAAAATAGTGAAGGCTACGAAGAAATCATTTTTATTGACCGGGCCAAACGATTTTATAAAAAATGTATCATTCATAATGATAAATTGGTTGGCGCTATTTTAATGGGAGATAAATCGGAGTTTATTGATTTTAAAGAATTGATTTCACAAGGAGTAGAATTATCAGAAAAGCGATTGCAATTATTACGATCAGGTAATGCATCAGAACCTGTAATTGGCAAATTGGTATGTTCCTGCAATAATGTTGGAGAAGGAAATCTTATAAAGGTTATTGAATCGGGATGCGATTTGTTAGCTGATCTTTGTCAGAAAACAGGAGCAGGAATGGGATGTGGAAGTTGCAAACCGGAAGTAAAACAAATTTTAGAGAAAAGATTAGTTTTAAGTATGGAGTAATAAATATCATTTTTATTATTTCTGATTACTCAAATTCAAATAATTCTATGCGAGATTATTATTCAATTAAAATAAATTTTCCGGGTGGCATCATCTCACCCGGAAATTTATTAAATATATTAAAAGCCGCTCACACAGCAAAAGTAAAAAGTGTGCGTTTTGGTTTAAGACAACAATTGATAATGGAAGTTTTTCGTGAACAATTTAATTCTTTTAAAGCTTCACTTATAGAATTAAATGCTGATTATGAAGTGAATAACGATGTTTTTCCAAATATTGTAAGTTCATATCCCATCAGCGAATCATTTTCAACCGGCAATTGGCTTACTGAAGGTATTTATAAAGATATCTTTGATTTATTTGATTTTAAATCAAAGCTTAAAATCAACATTGTTGATCTCAATCAAAGTTTTACTCCGTTTTTTACAGGAAATTTAAATTTTATTGCCTCTGAAGATGCAAATTTTTGGTTCTTGTTTATTCGATTTCCTAAAACAAATAATATTTATAAATGGGAAAATTTAATTTTTACGAATGAAATTTCAAGATTATCAAAAACAATAGAAGAAGTAATTTTTAATCAACCCGATTTATTTTATGAAAATCCACTTGCTGATGGGAAAGCCTTATTTAAACACTTAGAAGACAATTATTATTTTATAAATAAACCCATGGAAAGCGAATTAGAATTGCCTCCATTTATGTTGCCTTATTACGAAGGCTTCAATAAAGATAATAACAAATTGTGGCTGGGTTTATATAGAAGAAACGAATTATATACTGTTTCCTTTCTCAATGATTTATGCAATGTGTGCTTGCAAACTAAAATTGGACAAATATTAGTTACCAATTGGAAATCTATTATTATTAAAGATATAAATGTTGAAGAAAGACATTTATGGAGCAGAATTCTTGATTATCATCAAATGAATATCCGACATGGCGCGAGTGAATTAAACTGGCAATTGGAAGATAATAATGATGAGGCTATAGAATTAAAACATCAACTTGTAAAATATTTAGATAAATACGATGCCCGTACCTATGGTTTAAGTTTTGCAATCCAAACCAAGCCTAAATCTGAGTTATTTGGTTCAATAATTATCAGAAAAAAACCATTGCTGAGTATTTCAGGTACAGGTTTTTTTAATGTATTTGATATATTATATACTGAAGATTTCAATCCCAACAGTCGTAAATTAAAAGTTTTTCAGAAAAATTTATTAAAATTACATTTGGGCGAGCAGCTGCGCAGATTGTGTAGGGTATATTATCATTCATTTGCAAACCCTGCAAAAGTTGTTGAAACAAGAAATGAAGAGGTGGATTTCGAAAATATTTCAATCTATCATTCTTGCAGGTATTGTTTTACAATTTATGATCAATATTTCGGCGATTCAATAAATCAAATAAATCCCGGAATTCCATTTAATGAATTACCCGAAACTTTTATTTGTTCTGTTTGTGAAGCTCCAAAATCTGATTTTGTTGAAGTAAATTCATATGGTTAAACATGAATATACCTTTAGATTTACCTCGATGTAAAATTCTAAGAATTCTATCTTATCATTTTTTTCTTTTCTTATAAAGAATTTTCACAATTGTGAAAAGTTAACAACGGAGTCTTAAGTTATCTATGATGACTCTTTTCAGGCAATTTATCCTGCAAAACAAAACATCCCTTATTAACATTACGATATAAAACCTTGGCCATAGTGGGCATACTTTTGTGAAAATAAATTAATGATTATATCCTCAAAATAGCTGTTAATCTCAAAAGAAGAGAATGGTTCAAAGCACTTTTTAATCATTCCAATAGTGTGAATTTTCTTTTTCGTCAACTGCTTGAATCATATATATGTAAAAATCCTATATCATAACTTTAATACTTTAAAGTGATGGGTTCTGAAAGAATCTAAAGGTATTTCATAATATACAGATAAAAAGACAAGGGTGAACTTTAAATAACCAATACTACATTAACAAATCAACTTATTATGACAGTTTCATAAATATGAAAAATTAAATGTAACAAAGGTTTTTCTTTCCCGTAGGTAACATTAAGATACTAAGTACACGATAAGAAAAATTTAAATATTTTTACTTAACTTATTTTAAATATGAAGTACATTTTATCTGTTTTAATTTATTTATCAATCAGCATTGGGTTATTCGCACAGCTCCCAACTTTTAAAGCCGGCACTGTCTCTCATTATGACGAAAGCACACCACAAAGCAGTGCACGGACAATTGAAGAAAAATCATATAAAACACTTTCCGCCCGGTTCAAAAAATATGATATTTATAATTTAGACACCAAGGCACTGGGGTCATTTATAAAATCATCAGGCAACAATGCAATGTTTTCTCTGGAATTTGGGGATAAATACAACTGGGAAATAGATTTAAGACCGGAAACTTTGCTTTCTAAAGATTATAAAGCCTATGCCCTTACAGCCAATGGAAAAATAGAGGTAAGCAAACCTGAAAACATTACTTATAAAGGTACAATTACCAATCAGGATGCCAAGATAAGGATGACCGTTGATGGTACTAAAATTTCATGCTTTATTACAGTTGACGGGAAAAAAATATATGTAGAACAATTGAACGGATTGCTAAATTCGAGCGAAAAAAGTTCAAATTATGTTATATATGATGCAAATGATGTAAAAAAGGAGGGTGAGCTTTTGTGCCAATCTATTAAAGATGAGAAAGAGAAAAAACATATAGACAACAGAATAGCAGCATCTTCATGTAGTGGCCTATGGCAAGATAGATTAGCTACTTATGCTACATTTACCAGGTTTTCAGACGCCGGAGGTGTAACACAGGTAAATAATGAGATATTAACTATTCTCAATAATGTTCAAGGTAATTACGATGAATATAAAGTTAAGTTGGCAGTAGTAGAACAGGAAGTTGCCACTTGCGCAACCTGCGAGCCTTGGAGTACTCCTTCAAGCCCTAATGATTTGCTTACAAAGTTTACCAATTGGGGTCCTACCGGTTTTTCAAAAGTACATGACGAAGGAATTTGCTTTTTTAAAGGCAGCGCTTCCGGTGTTGTAGGTGTAGCATGGGTTGGTGCCATTTGTACAAATAACAGATACTGCGTAGTAGATAAGTTATCATCAGCAGAAAGAAACAGGCAGGAAGTTGCGCACGAAATGGGCCATAATTTTGGTGCACAACATGATGCCAGTGGCTCCCCATATATTATGGCACCTTTCATTAATGGAACCACAGTATGGTCTGATGCATCAAAGCAATCGATTAACAGCCAATTATCAAAACAAACATGTTTTGCATGTATATCGGATACCTTACCAAAAGTTTGTTCTGCACCTTCTGCACTTACAGTTTCGGGTATATCAGGTGACAGAGCAACTTTGAATTGGAACAATGTACCCAATGTATCATCTTATAAAATTCAATATAGGGTGATAGGAGACCAAACATGGATTGAAGTGAATCAGGCAAGTAATTCAATAAACCTTACAGGTTTAAAAGTATCAACTACTTATGAATGGCAGGTAAGTACAACTTGTACTTCTTCAAATTCCGGATTTACTGTTGGCCCTAACTTTACTACTACAGCTGTTATCACTCCGCCACCTGTATGTGCTAAGCCCGAAGGTTTAAATGTACAAAATCTTCAGACTACCTCTGTAACACTTAGCTGGAACGCAATAACCGGTGTTAAAGATTATACAGTTCAGGTAAGAGGAAAAGATAGTGTATGGCAAAGCTTCACCGCATCATCAAATAGTATTAATATAAATGGGCTTCTGCCGGGAGTAAAATATGAATGGCAGGTAAAATCTAATTGCACAGATGCAAGTTCTGATTTTACCGGCGGTCCTTCTTTTACTACCAACATTATTAAACCTGATCCTTCAAGCAAACTACCTTGGACGGAAGATTTCACTCTTCCGGAAAAGACAACTGTTGACAATGACACAACCAAGTGGACCAGCTCTATATTAAGTTCAAACAATGGATATGCAGAGGTTAGAAACGGGCAATTTACTGTTAGCGGCGCAACTGCCGAGTGGATTGGTGAAAAGATATTTTTTGGCAGTGCAACTGCTGTTAAATTTTCAACGGAAATTAGACCTTCTTCTAATAATACCAATAATGATATAATAAAAATTTCATACAGGTTTGATGACAATGCCTGGAGCGATGTATCTACTTATGGAGGGAATGTTAATAGAGTTGCAAGCCTTAAATTTTCAGGTACTGTTAAGAGTGTACAAATAAAAATGACAAGTACTGTGGCAACCGGCAATACTTTATCTATTGATAATGTTAAGTTTAGATGCGCATCCAATTGTCCTGCTGCAAGTTCTAGTTCAGTGGCCATTTATACTGAACCAACAGTGGAGTTGACAGAAAAGAGTGAGCCTGAAGTTAAATATTCGCCAAACCCTTTTGCCCAAAGTATTTCGATTGATTTAAATGGAACATCTGCCAAGGAAGTAGATGTGGTGGTTTATAACTCAATGGGTAATATAGTATATCAAAAGAAAGGACATCAATCGGATTTGCCTATTGTTTTAGGTGATAATTTCACTGAAGGTGTTTACTTTGTTAAGATATCGTCACCTGTGTTTAACAAATCAATTAAAATTATAAAAATCAGATAATTATTAAAACTTAATAAAAAAGGGTTGGAGTATATCCAACCCTTTTTTTTATTAGTTTATCTTTTAAGAGGTTTTAAAAAGCCTTTAGTTATGATTGGATTATAAAATCAGATCTTCAACATACATCATTTGAATAATTCATAAAAGATAATAAAGATTTAATAAGTAATAATTCCATATATACGATAAAAATCAACTTTTAATTGTAATTATTATGTTTTTGTTGATCATATTTACATATTATTTCCACCATCAGCAAATCAGACACTATAATAATTAATCTTTTTGTTGTACATCTTCATGTTCTTTGTTAACTGAATTTTGATGATCAGTATAAGGATAGACAAAAGTTTCCTTTACCCTTAAAGACAGGTTGAAATATGGGATCCAAATTATTGCCGAAATAATTGCTCTTATAAAACCTTTCCAATCGTCAGAACTTGTTTCACTAACCCTCCAGAGAAGATATAAATCAATAATTTGTATAAACAAATTAATGCTATAGAACCAAATTATCAGATGAGGTAAGGTGTTCCTCCTTTTAAAATACAGAATACTTATTAAAATGCTAAAATAAAAAAGTAAAGAATTCATAGTTACTTCGAATATCCACATCAACTGATATAAAAATCTATTCTCAATAGCTATATTTTCAATGTTTTTCCAACCGGTTAGATTAAAATAACCTGAATTTATTAAAAAATATAAAATTAGAAATGGTGATAATACAACTCCTATTCCTGCAAAAACTAACCAACCACCAATTCCGGCTGCATGGTTATAATCAAAAGAAACAGGCAAAGAGTATTTGTATAATCGGTAACCGATATATATAAATATCAATGATAGAATAATTTCATAAACTACCATATCCCAATTTACTTGGCTCACAGGTTGGGCAGGTTCATTTCCCCATGTTAATATATGTGATGAAACTGCATCTATCTCATTCATGTCTTTAATAAATTGAGATATTTTATCTACCGGGACATGGTCTTTTAAAATTTTATATGTATACTGATAGGTAATAGCGTTTTCGAATTTGTCGTATGAGCTTCTAAAAAAGAAAGTATATTCATCCCTTTCAATTTTTTTTTCAATTTCTGTTAATGTCCATTGTTTTGGAAGGAAAATTTTTACGGTATAATTTAAATCATAAGGATATTCTAATGCCACAGGTATTTTCCGTATTTTATCCGGCAGCAGTTTTATATGTTCTGATAAAATGGTAGCAATAAATGTTGCGCTTAAAATATTTTTTGATGTATCGTTTGCCCATAAACCTTTAAATTTATACTTTTCGTAAACTTCAATAAAATTATCTTCTTCATGGTCTTCATATTTTAAGCTGTCTAGTATATTTATCTTTACATTTTTATAGAGATTAATATAAAAGTCTATATATGCCTTTTCAATTTGGCTCAGACTGTTTGAAGCAAATGAAGTTCTAACATTTTCAGCAAAATTTTTATAGTATTTAGATTGTACTTTTAAGATTGCGGAATCTTTTAAGTCAAAAATATTATAAGTTTCTTCAATTACCGATTTTCCTAAAGATTGCATAGGCATATCACACAAGTCTTTTGTCTGTGGATCAATAATAAGAGCTTTGCCATAATCAGGAGTCGATAAAACATCAATATCCCCTCTTTGTAAATTTATTGTCGGGTCTATCCAATACCTGATACCATCTAGATTGGCAACCACTATTTGGTGATTAAAAACGGATGCAGATGGTATAAATCTATTTGTATAATTTTTTATATTAGTATTTACGAGAGCAACTGAAGCATTTATATTATTATTATTTAAAATAGTACACAGTAAAAGGGATTTATCTTTACAATCGCCAAACCTTTGTTTAAATATAACATCAGGATGATGAGGTTTATGCGAATTTTCACCGATTTCAATGCCCATATAACGTATTTCATCCTGAACAAATCTTGTTGCCAAATGAAGATATAATTTTTTGTTATTCTGTGTCTGATTTTTTAACTCGCCAATCTTTTTAATCAGTGCAGGTGAAAGGTTATTATTTACTTTATTAAGTTTTGCGGCCCATAAAGCTATTTCATTCCAACTTTTTGCTTCACTTATTTGTACATGTGGTAAACCATCCCACCACGACGGAGTATAATCTTCAACAGGTGGCGATTTAAGATTAAAACTATCCCATTCATAATATTCAAAACCATTTTCTGTAGAAACTTTTGATTCGGGTGGATTATTAAAAGATTTAAAAATTACTTCCCTATCTTTTGGAAGTATTAAACTTCTATGTAAATGGT
The DNA here is from genome assembly GCA_965248855.1 of Spirosomataceae bacterium. Lineage (GTDB taxonomy): Bacteria > Bacteroidota > Bacteroidia > Cytophagales > 172606-1 > CBDFKQ01. The sequence continues at coordinate 296,076 of CBDFKQ010000014.1, forward strand.
AGATTGGATTTTGACTTGAAAAATAATAATCTGAGTATATTTTATCTTCAAATATCGGATTTTGGCCTATAAGGGTGTATTCAACGTCTATATCGTCACCTTTTTGAACATCATCCAAGATTAATAGTGCGGTAAATGTCTCGTTATATAAAAACCTGCTTAATTCAGTTTCATTCTGAATAATTTTAAATCCGGAAACATCCAGTTTATTTATTATCTGCCCATTTCTCTTAATTTGAATTTTATGAAAAAATAATTCTTCAAAAGAAGGGTCAAAGTTTACACTTATTTCAGAGGCATTCTGAACCCCTGTTTCAGATACAATATGAATTATTTGATGAACAAAATAAGATTTTTTAGTCGCATGTGTTTGAACATCCAACAACGATAAATAATAACCATTGCTAATTTCCTTTGGGTTATAATTATTGTTATCAGTATTTATTTCTTTTATCCAACTCGGATGAGGGGAAATTTGTATTCGTTTATTTTGTGCAAAACAATTAATAACAAAAAAACAAAATAAAGTTAAAGTGAATAACTTCGATTTTAAAAAATTAAATAGCATTAAAAATTAAATTAATTGTGGAAGTAATTTAAAAGTATTTAAAAAAAAATAATAAAAATAATTCTATTGCTCGTTAATCCATTTATATAAGTTTTCAACATCCTCTTTTTTACATAGTTCTGTGCCGGGGTTCATGGTGGCAGCGGTTCCGCAAGCAACACCATACCTGGCTGCTTCTTGTAAGGTTTTATTTTGTGAAAGAATGAATACCATACCTGCTACCATACTGTCACCGGCACCAACAGTACTTTTTCTTTCAACTTTAGGAGACGGAATATGTTCTGTAATGTTTTTGCTGACCAACAATGCACCATCAGGCCCTAAGGAAACGACAATGGCTTCACAATTTTGCGAATGAAGAATTTCCAAAGCTTTTTCTTCTACCATTTGTTTATTTAAATCTTTTAATCCTGTTAAGGAAGCTAATTCACCCAAATTTGGTTTAAAAAGAAAAACACCTTCACTTAAAGCATGACTAAGTGCTTCGCCAGATGTATCTAAAATATACTTTGCTTTTTTATCTTTTGCTATTTTACCCAATCTTGCATAAAAATCTACAGGAACTCCGGGAGATAGGCTTCCACTGCCAACTATATAATCTATATCATTTATTTTTTCAATAGTATTTAAAAATCCTTTCCATTCGTCTTCGGTAACATCCGGGCCTTCCATTCCAAATCGGTATTGATTGTTTGTTGATTTGTCAAAAAGAATTAAATTTTCTCTTGTCTGGTCTTTTATAAAAAATGGTTTATTAGAAGAATTTTCTTTTTGTAATAATTCTATAAAAAAATTTCCAATGTGGCCACCTGCTAAAAAGGTTGCAATAGACTCGCCACCTAATTTTTTTAATGCTCGCGACACATTAATTCCTCCTCCTCCCGGTTCATATTTTGGTTTTTCGCACCTAATTTTTTGATCCGGTACAATTTCGTCAACAACAGTACTTTTATCAATGGTAGGATTTAAGGTTACAGTTATTATTTTGCCCATTTTGTTTTGTTTTTCAAATTTAAATAATCAATAATTATTTTGGGCTAATATAATTCCTTTCTTTTAATAAGCTCTATTCCGGATTATTAAGTGTAAAATCTCTCTGTTGTTTTTTAAATGGTTATTTATTTTAAAATTTGTTCAAAAATTAAATTTTAACGTATTAACTGTTAATCTTAAATAGAAATAGATTTTAAATGATATATGAAAAAGAAAATATTACTTTTTATTGTTTTCTCGTTATGGTTTAATGTAAATAATGCGCAATCGGATGAGCAGTTTGCCAGAAATTATAATGTAAAAATTGGACATCCTTGCCCTGAAGTTGCTTTTGGATTAACAGATGGAAGAACAATTAAAATAAGTGATTTTATTAAAAACACCGTTTTAATTTATTTTTGGAGTGATGCGAAAGATACTTCAGTAAAAATTTTACCGGAATTAATGCGACTTCAAAAAAAATACGGGCGTTTTGAGGTGATTGCTGTGAATGATGGAAAAATGAATGTTGATAGTTTGGAGAAATTTGCTTTCGAGAAAAAACTAAAATTTCCGATGGCACTCGATAATAATCAGTTTTTATATAAAACACTTGCAGGTGGTAATAAATATGGATACCCTTTTAGTGTTTTGATAGATAAAGAAGGAAATGTTGAAAAAATAAATACAAATTATAAAGAGGTTGAAAAAATACTTGAAGGAAATAATGTGCTTTTAAAGCTTAAAAATAAAATTGATAAACGCCATAAAAAATAATTAAAGAGATATTTTAAAATTAAATGACTCTAAAAACTTATTTCAATATACAATATGCAAATAGTAAGTAACGAAGCATCATATAATAAAAGAGCTGTTTTAATAAGTGTTTTTATTCATATACTTATTATCGGTCTCACTTTTTTGATAATTTTTCATCCCCCCAACCCTCCACTCTCAGAAAGTGGAAACGGGGTAGAGTTAAATTTCGGGATGGATGATGTAGGAAGCGGTGATTTTCAAAGTTATAACCCCGCAGGGCAAAATAATCTTAATGAAAAACCTTTGCCGGGCGAGCCCGAAAAACAAAAAGAAACACCTCAAGTTAATACCCCTCAAGAAGAATCTCAAAAAAATGATCCTCAACAAGAGGAGGATGTATTAACAACAAAAGATGAAACGGCACCTGTTGTAAATGTTCCAAAAAAAGAACAGAAGAAAAAGGAAGTAACTCCAAAAGAAGAAGTAAAAGCAGAAAAAACGCAAACTAAGGTCGAAACAAAACCTGTAATTAATAACAATGCATTATTTAAGAAAAATACAGGTGCAGGTGGTAAGGAAGGTGGAACCGGAGGTGGAGGGTCTAACGAAGGTGATGATAAAGGAAAAACCGGAAACAAAGGCAAGCCTGATGGTGATTTAGATGGAAGAGCTTATTTTGGAAAAAAAGGTAAAGGCGGGAACGGTGAAGGAAACGGAGTTGGTAATAACGGTTCATCTTTAGATATGTCGGGATGGACATGGAGTGTTAAACCAAAAGTTAATGACAAGTCTGATGAAGAAGGAAAGATCGTTTTAGAAGTGAAGGTAAACGAAGATGGATATGTAGCAGATGTAAAAACAATTGAAAGCACGGTTTCACCCGCATTGGTTGAATTGTATAAAAATGAAGTAAAAAAGATAAATTTTATCCAAACGGATAGCCGGCCTGCGCCAACAATTTCGAAGGGCAGGATAACTTTTATTATTCGATCGAAATAAATTTGACAAAGATCAAATGTTATCCGATGCTTTTTTAAAGCAATTTAAGACAAAAGAAGAGTTAAATAGCTTTATGACTCAAATTCAAAAACGGGGCATTGAAAAAATGCTGGAAGGCGAGCCGGACGCCCACCTTGAATATGATAAGCATGAAAAACCTAGTCCTCCAATTCCCGTAATGGTTTTGGAACCAAGCGTATAAAAACCTCATTCGGGGAATCAGAAATACAAGTCCCGGGAGATAGTGATGCATCTTTTAATCCAATGAACATTCCCAAACTACAAAGCATGTCGGATGGCTTGAAAAACGTCATCGTGTCTCTTATGCAAAAGGAAAGAGCGGAAGTGATATTGAAGAAAAGATTAGAGAAGTATATCATTTTGATGTTTCTACTTCGAGCATATCCCGGATTACTGAAATGATAACAGGTGAAAAATTCTAAACACTTATTTAATCTTTTATAACTGAATAAGTTTAAAATTTAAACATTAATGATTCGGTACTTAAACAAATAAAATTTACATGATATTTAGTCTTAAATATATTTTATGCGTAACATCTGTTACTATTTAAATATTATAAAATTTATTTTTCAATTTTGCATCCGGTTTAAATGTTAAAATTGTGTTTGAAGATAATTACAGGCATAGGGGTTTGCGTCGGAGATTAGTAAAGGTTATTGGCGAAAAAGGAATTGCAGATAAAAATGTAATGGAAGCGATTGGAAAAGTGCCCCGGCATTTTTTTTTCGACAGTGCATTAATTGAACATGCTTATGATGATAAAGCTTTTCCTATTGGCGAAGGTCAAACAATTTCGCAACCTTATACAGTTGCCTTTCAAACTTCTTTATTAAATATAAAACAGGGGGACTCAGTTTTAGAAATCGGAACAGGCTCCGGTTATCAGGCAGCCATTTTAATAAATATGGGTGTTAAACTTTTTACTATAGAATATAATAAAGTTTTGTATAATAAGGCAGATTTATTTTTTAAAAAATTTAATTTGAAAGTAAAAAACTTTTGTGGCGATGGCTCTCAGGGTTTAACAGATTTTGCGCCTTATGATAAAATTATTGTTACTGCGGGTTGCCCTTCCGTGCCACAACCATTGATTGACCAATTAAATACAGGAGGTATTTTAGTAATCCCGGTAGGGAACGACCATACTCAGGAAATGTTAAAAATTACAAAGTTGAGTGATAGTGAGATTAAACAAGAAGCCTTCCTTGAGTTTAGTTTTGTTCCCTTATTAGGAAAACATGGTTGGAAAGAATAATTATTAAAACCATAACTTCTGTTTGAATGTGAATAATATGTATTCATTAAATTAAATATTTCTTAAAATCATTATATTTATTTGTTAAATAAAAAATATGCAGGAAATACTTCAAAATTTAAATATCAGCTCACAGAATGCTTCATTCTCCACCGGCTTGGAATGGGGCTCGGTAAATAATGAACATTTTTACCCTATTCATTCACCGGTAGATGGAAAATTAATCGCATCTGTTCAATATATAAATGCGGATAATTATAATTTAGTTGTCGAAAAAGCTGAAAAATCATATTTAGAATGGAGAAAAATACCTGCACCAAAGCGGGGAGACATTATAAGGCAGATAGGGAATGCCTTAAGAAATAATAAAGATGACTTAGGTAAATTAGTGAGTTATGAAATGGGTAAGGCCCTGCAGGAGGGATTGGGAGAAGTGCAGGAAATGATTGATATATGCGATTTTGCACTTGGTTTATCACGCCAGTTACACGGTTTGACCATGCATTCAGAAAGACCAAATCATCGAATGTATGAGCAGTGGCATCCTATAGGAATTGTCGGAATTATTTCGGCATTTAATTTCCCTGTAGCAGTATGGGCATGGAACGCAATGCTTGCCGCTATTTGTGGCAATGTATGCATTTGGAAACCATCCGAGAAAACTCCATTATCTGCCATTGCCTGCCAAAATATTATTAGAGAAGTATTAAGAGAAAATAATTTACCTGAAGGTATTTTTAATTTGGTTATAGGTGATGTAAGTACCGGAAAATTAATTTCTGAAGATGAAAGGATTGCCCTTGTGTCGGCAACCGGATCGGTAAGAATGGGGAAAGAAGTAGCAAAAACTGTAGCAGGCAGGTTGGGAAAGGTATTATTGGAATTGGGTGGTAATAATGCAATTATTATTACTCCGGATGCCGATATAGAGATGGCTTTAAGGGCAATTACTTTTGGTGCAGTCGGTACCTGCGGCCAACGTTGCACAAGCACCAGAAGATTAATCATTCACGAAAGTGTTTATGAAAATTTAAAAGATAAACTATTAAAAATTTATTCTTCCCTTTCTATTGGCAATCCTCTCAATGAAAGAAACTTGGTTGGCCCACTTATTGATAAAGCAGCTGTAAGTTCGTTTATAAGTGCGGTTGAAAATGCTAAAAGCCAGGGTTGTAATTTATTAATTGGCGGAGAGGTATTGAAAGGTGAAGGATATGAAACCGGTACATATGTAAAGCCTGCATTAATTGAGGCAGAAAATCATTTTAAAATTGTACAGGAAGAAACTTTTGCACCGATTTTATATTTAATAAAATATTCAGGTTCGTTCGAAAACGCAATATCGATTCAAAATAATGTAAGGCAAGGCTTATCATCTTCTGTTTTTTCAAATAATATTAGAGAAACAGAAAAGTTTTTATCATTTGCCGGTTCGGATTGTGGAATAGCAAATGTAAACATCGGTACTTCGGGTGCCGAAATAGGTGGGGCATTTGGTGGAGAAAAAGAAACAGGAGGAGGGAGGGAATCCGGATCAGATGCATGGAAAGTATACATGAGGCGACAAACAAATACTATAAATTTTGGCACTGATTTGCCATTGGCGCAGGGAATAGAATTTAATATATAATAAAACTAATATTGATTTGATTTTTACGAAAAAAATATCATAATTTGACTCAACATTAAAATCGTTACTATGTCAGAAACTCCAAAGTTTACAACTGTTATGCTTATTGATGATAATGAGATAGATAACCTTATCAATCAAAAAATAATAGAAGCCTCAGCAATTTGTGAAAATATTTTAACTCATACCAGTGGAAAAAGTGCAATAGAATTTTTAAGAAATATGGGAAAATTTTCAGTTATGGTGCCAAACGCCCTACCTGAACTAATTTTCCTTGATATTGATATGCCTTTAATGGATGGATTTCAATTTTTAGAGGAATTCGATAAATTGGCAAATAATATAAAATTATATTGCAGAATCATTATGCTCACATCATCAATTAACCCTCAGGATATGGGTAAATCTAAAAAATATGATTACGTTAAGCAGTATATTAACAAGCCATTAACACAGGATAGTTTGAAAAAACTTAATGTTTAATCTTGAAAAATATTTACATAAAAAAAACCTGATTTAATGCAATCAGGTTTTTTTATGCCGCTTAGAAAATTGTTAATTACTTAGGCGATTGATAAAGGATTCGTCCATTTTTATATATTCAGATAGAGAAAAACCTTCTTGAGTTGATTTATTTAACTTATCAATTAAGCTTTTTAATTTTGTGGTTTTGCCTATTTTATTATCAAACATGGCAGCTTTTAATATTTTCAAAAATAAATTCATCCTTTCGCAATTTTCTTTTCCCAATATTCTTATCTGGCGTTGAATACTGTTTAAAAGCTGACTAAATAATTCATAATCGTGCATAAAGGCATATTGGAGGGCCAATAGTAATTTAATTTCCAATTGCGCCTGAGGATATTTTTTTAAACTCATTTCGTTTAATAAATTATTAAGCCATTTTGCAGATTCTTCGTGTTTCTTTACATAATAGCAGGCAATAGATCTGTAAATGATATAGGCTGTATACTGTGGTAAATTATTGATATCGGCTTCAAAGTCCTGAAATAATCCTTCAGCCTCTTCATACATTTGTGCTTCATTTTCCATCCGCACATGCCTGTTAATTTTAGTAAATAAAAATTGTGAGGGAAATGTATAAAGATTATAATTAGTCATTAAAGTACTGATGGCATCATTTACTTCATCAAAATACTTTTCCGCTTTTTTATAAACTTTATAATGGGTATAATATTCTAATTTTAAAAACTCAAACAATAATTTAAGGTGATAATAAATAGTATCGGAATTATATTGTAAAAATATTTTTTCAACATTATTTAAAATATCTTCTATTGGTTCTTCGGATTGTGCTTCAATGTCTTCAACAAACAAACGATGAAAAATACTCATGCTGCTCTGGTATACATAAAGCCTGTGCGATTGATACAATCTGGCTACGTTTTCCATTTCAGTATGCAATAGCTTAAGTTCTAATTTTTCAATTTCACTGCCGGATAAGGTATATAAGCCATATTTTTTAAAATATTCTGCCAATAGATCTTCAGCTTTATCTATAGCAAGCATGTAGGCTACATGTTTGTTATAATTTTGTGAATAACTAAAAGCATCGGGTGTGTTTATATGTAATTTTTTTAGCGTCTTATAAATAATTGTAAGCTCATTTGATAAATCGTAATCCAATAATTCCTTTTCTAACTTTTTTAAAGTGGCTATAGCGATAGCTCTTTTTTTGGTAAAAACGATTTCATTAACGTTTGCAACTTTTTTCAACAGATCCGTTCTCGGACTTTCCATCTGTTGAATTAAATATTCCTCTATTTTTTGGTTTAATCTTGAGCGAAGTGTGTAATAAGCGTTTGAATTAACTTCCAGCTCTTCCATTATTTTCACATCCGTTAACTGTTTCTCGCGCATAAATTTGAGTAAGAATGCAGATTTATCTGCGTTATTACTCATTAATGATTGATAGATAGCCTGATAGTCGTCAGCTGAAAGTTGCTTAATTATGTTTTTGAGTTTAGCCATATCATTACAGTTGCCGGTATAAAAAAGAGTATAACTTTTATATTTTAAGCAATGTAATAAAAAGCACAAAAAAACAAAAAATGTATATTATTTAGAAGGAAATTAATAATAAAAAATATGATTTTAAAAGAAGCTTAAACCCCGGGTTTAAGAAAAAATTGGGAAATTTTACGAAGGGATTTTAAACCGATTGTAAAAAAATAAGGCCTGATGTTATTTATTTGCCATGCTGCTGTATCTTCTTTAATCGCTTTAATCCTATTTAATATTGAAGCATTACTTTGCCCCCCCACTCTCATTCTAACTAATATTTTAGGGAGGTATGTTAAAACAACTTTATGTTTATGAATAAGGCGCAGCATTAATTCATAATCGGCTGCCGAGCGAAAGCACGTATTAAAAAGGCCATGAGTATCATAAAGCCTTTTTTTTACAAAGAAAGAAGGGTGAGGAGGCATCCATCCCCACAAAAAATTATTTTTATAAAATGGCCCTGATTGCCAATAACGAATAATTTTTGTATTTTCTTTATTGATATAAACCAAATCTCCATAAACAGCCTCTGCCTTATCTTCAATAAACGATTTCATTACACTGCTTACAACAGTATTGTCCTGATATAAATCATCGGCATTTAAAATCCCTATCACATCACCTGAGGCCATTTGTATGCCTTTGTTCATGGCATCATAAATTCCATTATCCTTTTCAGAAATCCATTTGTTGATTTTATCGGTGTTATTTTTTATTAAACCCACTGTGCCATCTGTTGAGCCGCCATCGATAATGATATACTCGATATCAGTATAATCTTGAGAGGTAACGGATGCAATTGTATCGGCAAGCGTACTTACGTTATTAAAAACAACAGTGATTATGGATATTTTCAAGAAAATATATGTTTGTCACAAACATATGAAATCTTTTAAAATATTATCTCGTCCTGAAATAGGTTTACAGAAAATTATCTAAAATTAGAATATGAGAGACAGATTATTCAAATGAATTTCACCGGGAAATATTTGTGAAAATTCGAAAAAATAGAATATTAAAAAAGGGAAGTTTTAAACTTCCTTTTTTAATATTCTCCCTGATTATCAAAATCGTCCATGAGTAAATTTTTTGCCTTACCAAAAAGATTTCCTAAAAATCCCGGCTTAAAATTGATTGATTTCCGGGGATCTACGGGTTCTGGTTTAGAGCTTATATTATTATGGCTTGGTGTTTGATTTTTCATTTGTAAATACCGATTTTCTCTTTCATCCAACGCCCTAAAACCTGCCAACACCAAACCTACAGCTGTGGCATATTCCGGTTGTTTGATTATTCCGGTTACATTTTTGCCCATATATTCATTTGGGTTTCCTATGCGTGTATTAATGCCTGTAACCCATTCAAATAATTCTTTTATAAAAGATAAATTTGCGCCTCCTCCTGTTAAAACCAAACCTCCTGCAAGTGCTTTATCCAAGCCTGACTCAGAAAGTTTTGCGAATATCATTTCAATAATCTCTTCCATACGAGCTTCGATGATATGAGCAAGATTTTTAACCGATATTTCTTTTGCTGAGCGGTCTCTTAAGCCCGGAATAACAACTACATCCATTAAATTAGCTTCAGATGCAATGGCTTTCCCATGTTTTATTTTTAATAATTCTGCCTGAGCGGGCATTATCATACATCCTTTTTTTATATCATTTGTAATGATATTACCTCCAAAAGGTATGGAAGCCGTATATCTTATAATATTCTCATAAATAATGGCTATATCTGTAGTATCACCGCCAATGTCGATAACCGCAACGCCCGCATCTTTTTCTTCCCTGCTTAAAACCGACAAACTGGATGCGATAGAAACTAAAACCATATTATCATCATGCAGGTTGGATTTAGACATGCACTTTTTAATATTATTTATGGCATTGGTTTGTGCAGTAATGATATTAAAATCGGCACCTAATTTTACACCTACACGGCCTACAGGTTCTTTAATATGAGCCTGATAATCAATAGTATATTCTTGTGGGATGACATGTATAATTTCTGAACCGGGGGGAGTAACAAGGCGATACATATCTTTAGACAATCGATTAATATCGTCTATTGAAATTTCATGATCGTTCAAGTTTCTTGTAATTACACCAAATTCTCTTTGGGTTTGAATATGATTACCTGAAATGCCTGAATTAACTACTTTTATATCAATCTGTGATTGTTTTTCTGCTTGTTCTATGGCTTCTCTAATTGCTATTACAGTTTGATCAATATTTTCTATCACGCCTTTTTTAACACCTTCCGAAACGGCTTTGCCCATCCCTAAAATCTCCAATAACCCATCATTATCCATACGCCCTACTACAGCACATACTTTTGTGCTTCCAATGTCAAGACCTACAATAATTTGATCATTCATAATTGTATTCAAAAATTTTACGTTTACTATTTAAATTTTTTCAAATAATTGTCCGGTTAGTAAGGATCATTATGTAATTTTAAAAATCTTTTTTACTTTAAAAATTACATTTCCGTAAAATAAATACTTTTTTAACAAACAAACGTAAAATTTCGATAAAAGCTTATAATTAAATTGAGCGTATTCTACTATTTCTTAAAAAAAGCTAATAATAATTATTAACTTTTTTCGGTTGTTTATAAGTAACTCCCGAAAATCAATTTATTCGCATATAATTTGATTTTTAAAAGCAACATTTACCCGGCTATAGGTATTCCACGTTTTTTTTGGAATAATGGTTTTGTAAAAAATGCCGAGTTTTTTGAATTTTTCCGAAATAATCTCTTCGTTTTCAGGCAGGCCGAATTCTATAATTTGTTTTCCTATTTGTGGATAAAAATTAATTTCTCCATCGTTATTTATATCTATTCCGGAAATTTGAGTTTTCCAAAATTTTTCTTTGTCGATAAATTGCAGTAAGCGTAAATAAGCCAAATTTTCCGGTTTTTTTAACCACGCTCCATTTAACCAAGTTTTTTGTGCACTTGAGGCTGTAATAGTTACAACTCTTGCAGTATATCTTTCAGACATTGGCAGCAGGTCACCATTTTCGTTGATATAAATATCCGGTCCGGATGAATTTATCAACCTTGCAATTGGTCTGCATTGATTGATGTGAATAAGCAAGTCGCCATGTAAATCACTTGAGATCTGACAATTTTTAACAAATTTGTTTGTTTTAATGCGTGATTCCAGATTTTTTAAATGAAGGTTTTTTTGTGGAGTTCCCACAATCGGATCGCGGCCCGAGTTTGTCAATAAATTAACCACATCAGTACTGTTAATAAAATAATTTCCTGATCCTTCCTCAATCAATACATCAATATGGCGACATAATTTATTCTGCTGTTTTGTTTCTACAAATGAAAACAGTGCCAAAACCACCATAAAAATGGATGAATAAACTATTATTTTTTTAACTAATGGTTTTAAAGGCATTATTCTTTTAAAATATTTTTATATTATTACCGAAAATCCAACAATTGTAAAAGGAGAATAATATTCTTTATTGTTTTTAACGTTGGATAATCTTTATCGTTTAATTCAGATAAATAGAATCCTAAATGTTATGAATATGTTTAAACTGCTAATTTTCATTTACAATTACCGGGATAAAGATATGGAATTTATTTATTTATTGGGATGAGTTGGATTTCGCTTACTCTTTACCCCGCCGGATAAATCAATAACAAAAGAATAAAATAAAATTATCAGTTTATCAATATCAATAAATTCATAATTTAAAACTCACAAAAAAAAATCCATTCATCTTTTGCGTGAGTAGTTAAGTTTAGTTTCACAAGCCTTTATTTTCGTCCGGATATTTTTCCCCGTCTATTGTTTATATTTACGCATTGTGTATTTTGCAGAGCTATATAAAAAGTCTTGTAAATATCATGTAACTTAATTTCGCTTCTTTTAAGGATTTACGATTTATAGATATTGTCAAATTAAATGCAAAAAATTAATGCTGGTGAATGACTATTTTATGTGGCAGGTGGCTTTGCTGTTTTAAATTATATTTATATTAATGGAAGTAAAAAGTAACACTTCAAAACTGTTTTTTTTAGATGTAATCCGCGGCTTGGCAGCGCTTTACGTAACCCTAAGCCATGGTAATGACTGGCTGTGGGATGCAAATAAAACGTATAATAAGCAACCCAAAGATTACAACCTCATAGAAAAAATATTTAAATCAGGCTTATCAATATTTAATTACTCACACTTAGCGGTAATGTTCTTTTTTGTACTGTCGGGTTTTGTAATCCATTTAAGATATTCCAAAAAATTAAGCAGTGATAGTAATTTTGAGTTTGATTACTTTCCTTATGTTAAAAGAAGATTTCGAAGAATTTTTCCACCTTTATTATTTGCTTTGATTTTTACTTTTCTAATGGATTCTTTAGGAAATCATTTCCTGCATTTCAAAATATATGAACCCGAAGTGTTTCTTAAGTTCACAACTCATTTGTATAATGACAGCTTTTTGGTTTTCCTTGGTAATATGGCTTTTTTAATGGAAATTTTTATTCCTTGCTGGGGTTCAAATCAGGCCTTATGGACTTTGAGTTATGAGTGGTGGCTTTATATGCTTTACCCTTTATTTTTTTTATTAAACAAAAAATCACTTAAAATTTCATGGTTATTTGTTTTTATAATTTTCATCCTGTTTTTTCTACCAAGAACTTATTTTATAAATAATTATATTTATGAAAATATACATCTGATATTTACCTGGTACCTGGGTGTTTTTCTTTCAGATATTTATTCAAAAAGAATCAATATTCCATTTGTCAGGATATTTCCTCTTGCTATTCTTATACCTGTTATTTTATTTTTTCCGGGTCTTTCAAAAAACTTTCATGTATTGTACGATACATTATTGGCAGTAGGTATAATGGGGGTAATTGCTTTTTTTCTGTGGCTGGAAGAAAAAGAAGTACAAACTTCTTTTTTAAGGCATTTTAAATGGTTGGGAGATTGTTCGTATACATTATACGTTACAAACCTGCCTATAATGATTTTTTTAGGGGGTTATATTATGAAATACCACAATAATTCATTCCCATTTAATTTTTTATTATATTTTTTGGGTTGCGCGGTTTCTATTGGCTTTGCTTACGTTACTCATTTCCTTGTTGAAAAACCTTTTATGAGAAAGTAGCCATAAATACAGCCTATTTTATTTCATAATAGAATAAATATTTTTTGAAATAGGCGTTTAAATTATATTGTAATTTGCCGTTTAAATCACACACGGCAACATTTTCGCTCTTATTATTTGTCACTTTTTTCCTCTTAAGTAACTAGACTCTAACTAGCTGTAAGCCAAGTGCCTTTGCTTGCTTGTTCAATCTGTTAATTTGCTTTTCTTTAAACTGTTTTTCATATACTTCATTTCGCATTGGTTCAAATTTAACTTTATCTTTCAACATCTTATAAAAGATTACTGCTATTTTTCTTGCTGTTGCTACTATTGCTTTTGGTGTTCCTTTCTTGCTTTTTATTTTTTTATAGAAATGTGATAGCCAGTTATTACTTCTTTGAATAGAATAAGCTGCCAATTTAAATACCTGACCAGCTCTATTCTTCTTTTTTGGGATTTTGCTGCTTAATATTTTTCCCCCTGAAATTTTATTATTGGGGGCTAGGTTGAGCCAGGATGTAAAATGTTTCACCGTGGGCCACTTACTCATATCAAGTCCAATCTCACTAATAATCCCTATCGCATTTGAATCGGTAATGCCAAATATCTCCGTTAAATCCACGCTTGTTATCGTAGCCAGATTGATATTTCCCAAATTTATGTCATTTTTATTCCTCTTTCCATTTTGTTTCTTTTCTTCTAATTCTTCTTCATTAACTAAGGTTTTTAAGTGTTCTTCTATCTTTTTATCGCAATCTATAATGCTTGCACAGTATGTTTTATACATATTATAACTTTGTTCCAGTTCAAAAAGATGTTCTTCCTTCCAAATTCCATTCAGCGATTTTTTTATTGATTCTTTCTTTTCTCTTCGGATGCGGTTATCACACAAGGCTGTTAGTTTTTCCACATCCCGTTCGCCTTTTAGAATGCTTTCTATTATTTCTCTACCTGATTTTCCGGTAATGTCTGCGATGACATGTTGAAGTTTTACATTCATTTGTTCAAAAGCTTTCTGCATCATGCGCACATGAGTAGCCGACATTTCTATTAAATTTTTCCTATGACGAACATAGGTTCTTAGTTTTCTGGTAAAGCCATCGGGTTGAAAGCCGGAAGACAATAAACCGCAGCTATGTAATTGCCTGATCCATTCTGCATCGCTAATGTCAGTCTTTTTACCTTTTACATTTTTTACATGTTTGGCTGTAACTAGCAATACATCTATCCCTGCTTCCTGAATCATGAGAAACAGACTCACCCAGTAAATTCCAGTGGCTTCCATGGCTACTGTATCTACCTTGCATTCTTTTAACCATGCTACAAGGGTTTCCAAATCTTCTGTAAAAGCACCAAAAGCTTTTATAGGTTCTGATAAATCAGGGTTTACAGCTACAAAATGCTCTTTACTGGAAATGTCAATCCCGGCAGCATTAGGAGAAATAATGGGAAATGCTTTTTTGTGTGTCATGCTTTTAAAATTTAAAGTATAAAAAGCAGTGCATTTGTTCTTTCCAGATTCCTATAAGCTCTTAAACGGGGTCCTGATTTATTGGCCACCAAATGGATTTCTATTAAAAGAACATAACCAAACTTGATGGCGGGTTCGTATAACACCATTGAAAAAGACGGTTTTGCTTTGGCACTGCTAGCTTGACAAGTTACTTCAGGGGATTTAGAATTTCAAATGTTTAGATACTTGATGAAAAAAGTAACCAAAAAAATCAAGAAATTCCGAATGCTGTCCGCACACAGACCCTCCGCACGCCCGCCGGAATTTCAGGCCTACACCTCCTAATTCTTGCTTTCTTTTATTGATATGTTTTTTTTTGGTTTTTTTTAATCAAAATATGTAATACTTAAATGCCTATAACAAAATATTTTTTCTATTTTGGAAGTATTTTTTTATTTTTTATTATCATCCATTTCAACAACAAGTTCTTCCCACTCACTTTCAAGCATTTTTATTTTATCTGATATTTGCCTGTATCTTTCATTAAGAGCCTTTAGTTTTTCTGCATGGTTATAATTTTCTGCTTTGGCTAAGTCCTCTTCCATTTTAATCTTCTGCTTTTCAAGTTCCGACATTTCATTCTCCGTTTCTTGTAATTTCTGACTTACTTTTTTAATGTCTTTTTGTACAGGTTTTTTTTCGGAATGCGATGACAAAGTTTTTTGTTCAACAGGCTTGGCAATTACAGTATTTTTTTTATCCGGTCCATTTAGTTTTTCATTTGCTTCCCTTGTTTCTTTCCAGATTTCATATTCTTCGTAAGTGCCGGGGTATTCTTTTATTTGATAATCTTCAATGTACCAAATCTTATTCGCTACTCTCGATACAAAATGCCTGTCATGGGATATTACTACATAACTTCCTTCATAATGTTCAAGCGCCTGAATTAATATATTTACAGATTGCATATCCAAGTGATTGGTTGGTTCATCAAGCAATAAAAAATTAGCTTGCGAAATTAATACTTTCGATAAAGCAACCCTAGATTTTTCTCCACCCGATAAAACTTTTATTTTTTTAAAAGCATCGTCATTACTAAATAAAAAACAACCTAATATAGTTCTTAACTCTGTTTCCGATTTATCTGTTCCGGTCTGTTTTAACTCATCAAGTATAGCATTTTCAACATTTAAGCTTTCTAATTGATGTTGGGCATAGAAAGAAAAATTAACATTGTGGCCAAGTTCTCTTTTCCCGGTTATAGGTTCATTACCTGCTATAATTCTTAAAATAGTCGATTTCCCTTTTCCATTTGCACCTATTAAAGCAATTTTATCACCTCTTTCCATTTTAATGGTGGTATGTTTTAAAATTTCTTTTTCAGGATAAGCCTTACTTATATCATCCAACATCAATACATTGCGGCCTGATGGGGAAGAGAATTTGAATTTAAAATGAACCTTGGCGGTTTCATCCACCACTTCATCAATCATTTCAATCCTGTTAAGCATTTTAACACGGGATTGAACCTGGCTTGCTTTTGATGCCTTTGCCTTAAAGCGGTTTATAAATAGTTCTGTCTGCCTTATTTTTGCCTGTTGGTTTTCATAAGCATTTTGTTGAAGTTCGTTTCTTAAAGATTTTTCTTCGAGGTAAAATTCATAATTACCCGAATACCAATTCATTTTACCTGCCGAAATTTCTACAATACTCTCAACCACATTATCTAGAAAAAATCTATCGTGAGACACAACTATAATAGCACCTTCGTAATTGGATAAATAATTTTCTATCCATTGAATGGTTGGTAAATCCAAGTGATTGGTTGGTTCATCGAGCATTAATAAAGCAGGTTTTTGCAAAAGCATTTTTGCAAGCATAACCCTCATTCGCCAGCCTCCGGAAAATTCTTTTAATGGTCTTTGTAAATCACTTGTACTAAAACCAAGACCTTCTAAAATTTCCTCTGTTTTAGTTTGCATATTATATCCATCCAGGGCTTCGAACTCATCCTGAAATCGTGCTAGCTTGTCAACAAGTTCATCACGATAATTGGTTTCCATTTCGTGAATAACTCTATCGATAGATTTTTGAATTTCGTTTTCACGTTCGAAAGCTTCCATCGCCACAGTTAAAATACTATCCTCGGTAACATAGCTGAGCAAATCCTGATTTAAAAAACCGATGGTACAATCGCCGGATTTAGAAATATTTCCCTCGTCAGGTTGATATTCACCCATTATTATTCGCAACAAAGTAGATTTACCTGTTCCATTCGCGCCTACAAGACCAATTTTATCTTTTGGTTTGATATGCAAATTGGCATTTTGATACAATGGGCGGGAGCCGAAATAAAAAGAAAGATTGTTAATAGAAAGCATGTTGCAAATTTATAAACAATTTGCCTGAAAGAGAAGAAAGAGAAATAAGAAACAAAAAAGATTTATAAAAAATAATAAATTAGTTTTCTTTCCAAGAAAAATATGGATTATAAAGAGGATTATAAATTTTGGATTAGTTATCAAAAATATCGTCCCGGTTATGCTCCGATATTTTAATTTTTTGTTTCCAATCTGTTGTCGGCCTATTATCCAAAAAAAACGGTTGAGATTTTTTTATTTCTTTTGTTTCTGAATCTTTACGTCCGCCCTGTTGGATTATATAATTTTTATCAATTTCATTCCATAAATGTTTTTTATCCAGATAATTATAAAGTAAATCAACCACTTTAAATGATGAACGGCCTTTATCCAATAAATTATTTTCATTTTCCGATAAAATATACAACCTATCTGCAGCCCTTGTAAAAGCCACATACATTAAATTAAGGTTTTCAATAAATGAATCGGATTGTTTGGCCAGATAATCATCTTTAAAAATTGTACTTTCTAATTCTTTAACTGCTCTTACTGCAACATGACTAAGTTTAGATGCCGAAAAACTGTCGGGTTGATAATTTAATTTCGATAAATTGATCCATAAAAAGGATTTAGAATTTATGCTTAAAGACCAATCGGCAAAGGCAACAATTACGATAGGATATTCTAAACCTTTTGATTTGTGAATAGTAGTTACTGTTACAGCATTCCAATCTTTAGGAGTATTAATGGATAGGTGATCATTTTTAACCTCCCAATGTTCCATAAATTCGGATAAATTATTACTCTTTTTTACACTGAACTCAAGTATAACATCTAAAAACCGATAAATAAATGCAGATTGGCGGGGAATAGATAATAAATTAAAAATCCTGATTACACTTTCAGTTAAATCGTAAATGGAAGATTGAGAGAGCTTTTCAGTACTTATTTCTATATTTTTGGTTTGAAAATAAGAGTAAAAAACATCAATATTTTTATCCCTTACCACCACTTCTATTGTTTTTTGTTCAGCTTCATCCGGCAAGCGATTTAAAATAAGAATATGAAACAATTGGATGCACTCATATTTTAATAAAATATCATTTGGGTTTTCTACAATTTTAAAAATAGCGATGATAAATCTGATAGATGAAGCAGATTTTAATAATAAGGAATCGCCGGATATTACTTTTATTTTATTCTGAAATAGAAATTCTGCAATGTATTTGCTCTTACTGTTGCTTCTGCAAAGTATGGCAATATCTTTATTGGAGTATCCATTTACCAAGGCTTCGGCAATGATTTTTTTTATATTGAAAAGAGTGTTTTTTATATAAATAGATGTTTCAAGTTTATATTCATTTTCAATAAATAAATCGTCTTTAGGATTGATAAAACTTATTTCAACATGGCCGCCAATTTTTTTATTTTCGGGCAAGGTTTGTTGAAAACTTTCGTCATATACATGGGCAAGTGCTTCGCTTTTGGATTGATATAAATCTGCAATTACTTTAAAAAAATCATTGTTAAAGTTTATTATTTCTGCTTTGCTTCTAAAATTTGTATTTAAAAGTTGGGGTGAAATATGATTTTTTATAGTATCGTATCGTTGTTCTAATAAATTACCTGCAAAATTATCCTCTTGTTGATTTACCAGTTCAAGCACATTACCTTTCGATAAATGAACAATTTGTTTTAAATCTCCTCCTCTCCAACTGTAAATAGCTTGTTTGGCATCACCAACTATTAAACTCGTGTGTTCATAACCCAAACTATTTTCAATAAGAGGCATTAAATTATTCCATTGCAGTACGGAAGTATCCTGAAATTCGTCTATTAGTATGTGATTGTATTTTTCTCCCAGTCGTTCATAAATAAATGGCACAGGCTCATTTAAAACTATGTTTATTATTTTTTTATTAAAATCAGAAATATGAACAATGTTTTTCTCTCGCTTTAATCCTTCAAGCTCTCTATCAAGCTGATGTAAAACAGAAATTTTGTATAAGTGCCGGTAAACTGCCTTTAATGAAAGATACTCATCAGCAAGCTTTTTAATATTAAAATAGCTATCGTTAAATAATTGAAATAAGGAATTAACGATATCGATTTCATTTTTTTTTACACTATTATTTGAAATTTTACCACTTGCCAATACATTCGAAAAATCTTTATTTAAAATTTCCTCACTTACTTCTTCGGCAAGACTTTCAAAATAATTTGCTATTCCTCTCGACTTTCCTTCAAAATGCGCATTACTCAAGCCCAATTTTTTAAAAGAACTTACAACCAAATCAGCTATTGATTTTATTTCTTTTTCGAGCGAATTAATTTTTTGACGCATCTCTATCCTTATCTCATCAAAATCTGATAGGTTTAAGGATTTTAAGGATTCTATAGCATCAATAACCGTTTCGTCAAAAAGATTATAACCAAATTTGGTTAAATCTGTAGGAAAAGAGAGTAAACTTTCACCGCCGGCAATTTTTTCCTGAATAAATTCTTCAAGGGTATCCGATAATTTTTTTTGGTCTTCTAATTCAAAATCACCCGCTTTATTAATTAATCTGTCTACAGAATTTTGGAGAAAACCTTTTGCGTCCAAATCAATTTCATAATTGTACGGCAAATCTAACTCTTCGGTAAAAGCACTTACAATTCTGTTTGTAAAGCTATCAATGGTGCCGATTGCAAACTCTGAGTAATCATTTATAATTTTTTTATGTGTTTTTCGAGCTCTTTCTTTAATGATCTCAATATTTACAATTTCTTCAGGATAGTCTTCATTAATTTCATCTACAATAGATTGCAACAAATATGTAATTTTTATTTTTTCTCCGGGAGGAAGCAGCTCAAGTTCGTTAAAGGATTTTAAAACAGATAGAACCCTTTCTTTCATTTCATTAGCCGCATCGTTGGTAAAAGTGATGGCCAATATTTTTTTAAAATAAACAGAGTCGTTGGTTTTTAAGGCAAGCTTTAAATACTCTTTAGTAAGTGTATAAGTTTTACCCGAACCCGCAGAAGAACTATATATTTTAAATTTTTTCAAATTTGATATTTTAGAAATTTTTTTTTTTGAAAAAAATAAAAATTATTATGCAATAATAATTCCTTTACATTCTTTTATAAATATATTATATTTTTGGTTTGGTTAACTTTAGGTATTATACAATTTATCTAAAGTTCTTCATGTCGTGAAAGACGAACAAAATTAGAAAGTTGGATTTTTAAACTACTTAAAATTAAAAAGATGGGACGCGAGAAACGAATATTCCCGAACTTTTCGCCATGTCAGGTGTTTTCACCTTACATTTTTTAATTATTAATGTGTCTCGTCATTAATCAATAATATACATTTAGAGTTACTATTAACTTTTTTTTCGTATTTACGTTATGTTACAAAAGTGAGGAATTGCTTATTGTAAGTAAAAAATATAAATTTGTACATGTTTAAACTGAAAATATTAATATGAAAAAAATCAATATCACGGTAATTTTAATTGCAATCATTTTTTCTTTGTCTATTTCATCTTGTAAAAAACCAAGTTCGGATCCTAGTCGTCAGGATTTAATAAAAAGAAATTGGAAAGCAAGTAAAGTAGATGCTTCAGTCAATAATGCATCTACAACTGTTTACACTTCCTCTTCTCCTCAAATACTAATTGATGATTATTCGAAATTTAAGATAAATTTTGTTGATGGCACTAACTATAGTTATACCGATGTTAACGGAAACCCATCAACAGGTACCTATACTTTTGGCTCAAATAATGCAACAATAATTTTTAAAGGCGGGGCATTGGATGCTAAGGTTTATACAATCACTTCTTTAGATGGGGCTTCATTTGTATTTACATTTCCCGATAATTCATCAAAAATTCCAAGTCAAAAAACCATTACAGCTGTTCCTGCTTAAAACAGAAATAATTTAAAATAAAAATGCCGGGCATCATTACCCGGCATTTTTATTTTAATTAAATGATATTAAACTTATGGTTGTTTCTTTTCATTTAATAATTTAACTCCCAATATACTTTCCAACATCGATGCTTCTTTGTTTGAGTTACCGCCACTCATAAAAGTAGTTGGTAAAACTATTTTTGATAAAGCTTCTGCCACTCCTATTTTCGTGTCTTTATCATATTGAGCACGTTCTTGAGGTGTTAAACCTGCTGAAACTAATTTAGTATTCGCATAAGATTTTGCATCTGCCTCAGTTTTTGTTTTCTGAGCATTTAAAACTGCAGTTTGCGATTCTAAAGCTGCAACTTCTTTTTGTTGCTCGGCTTGAGTAATGGCTTGTGCTTTTATAACTTCTTGTTCCCATTTAGCTTTAGCAGCTGCTGCCTTACCCTGCAATTCAGTAGTTATTGCATCTTGTTCTGCTTTTTTAGAATTTGCAATAGCAGTTTGCACTTGCATGTAAGCTTGTTGTTGTACTTTAATTTGTTTTTCAACCTCCTCATCATAATCTATTGCATTCAAAGAAAGGCCTTGTAAGCTTATGTGATAGGCCTTTATGGCCGAAATCTCTTGGCGTAAAGGCACCTTATTTTCCTGCACAATTTTAACTACAGTTATTGTTTTATCCGTGTTCATTAGATCGTCATGTACTTTTACATCTTCCTGATTTGTACGATACACTCCATTTATTGATTGATCTTCAATAAAAGAAAGCAAATCATTTCTTTTTTCAGCGGATGACTCTTTCGACGACATTAAAGGCCCGGTCATATAAACTGCTTTTGTTACTACCTGGCGTATTAATTGTTGTTCAATTGCCAACTGTCCACCAAAATCTGTATGCAATTTTAATATGGCTTTTTCATCAGTTGGCATGTACCAACGCACAGAACCGGAAATATTGCCATGCCCACCATCATTAAAACGAATTTTAATTGACTGGTCTTCGGCTCTTCCTTCATCGGTTTTTTTACTGAACCAGAATTGGTTTGATTTTTTGTAATGAGTAGAAATACCAAACCCCTGAAAAACCGGACCGGGAGAAGTATAAACTGAAACTTTACCCGTAAAAACACTTTGAATAATCACAATTTCGGAGTTATCGACGTTTTCGATAAGTTTACCCGAAAACAATATAAATATCAGAAATAAGAAGCCTAAACCGATTAATAATAATTTTTTCGGATTTAAATTAGAAGGCAAGTTTTTTATAATTTGTTGCATATTAATGGTTTGTTGGTGGATATTATTTTAATAAGTTATCGGATATTTCTTTTAATCGTTCAGCGTGTTTTAAGCGATCATTTATTTCATATTGAACATTTTTTACCTCCCTTATCTTTTCCTTTGCCAATTCAATTTTATTATCAAATGAAGTTTCTTCAACAATTTCATTTTCAATTACAATTGTTTTTCTGAACGAACCAAATAATGGCTTACCCATTATAAGTGGTAAGAAAAACTCTGTAAAGAAAATTAATATAATGGCTAACACTAAAATCAATTCAATTACTGCCCACATTTTATTTAAAGTTTTAGATTAAAATTTTAGATTAATAATAAGCATTGCTAAAGCCGGCAAAAGCTTTTTTGTTTAATAAGGAGTTTACATTTTTATTTAAATAATTAAAAATTAATTCGTATTCTTCTTTGATTTTTTTTTAATAAGATTGAAAACACTTTGGTTTCCATTTTAGGAACAGTTTTCCTAAAAAAGCGGCGGGCGTTTAAAGGATTTTTTGCAGGAATGTACTTTTTTATTTGACATTTTATCAATTATTATAAATTGTATACTATTGATGTGGAGATGAAACCTAAAGTAACTTTAAAATTCAATAAATATTTTTAAATTCCATTTTCAGGAGACTTATTAAATAAAAAAAGAAGACTTAGCCTTCTTTTTTTATTTATATAAATTATATTTTGATACTAGAAAAATGCTCTGAATAATGGCCTTGATACAAATGGGATTGAAATAATTATTAAGATAATGGACACGGTAAAATAAATAAATGCCGTTTTATGTTTGTGAATATCTTCCATTCCTTTTTTTGAAAGAGTTCTGCCTATTTGAGCTATAACAGCTGCGATAATCATGGCTAATATATGTTCTACAGCCCAAAAACGGGCTAAAGGGTTTTTCATAGTTGCTTTTGGATCGGCTATTAAAATTTCAAACCAATGTGTACCCAAAAAATATAATAATAAACCAAGTAATAATTGAAGGTGAACACTTCCAACAAAAACTGCACCCGCAATATTATCTTGTTTGGTAAAAAGTTTTTTGCCTTGCCAACCTGATAATGCACGAAATATTGCCCAAAATGCAGCTATCAAAACCAGCCAACGGGTCCATGAATGAATGAAAAGCAAAATTGAATACATAAGTTTTGTTTAAGGGGTTTGGAATTCGGTAAAGATATCTGAGAATATTTTATGGCAAAAGAAATTATTTAATTAAAATTAGCACTTCGTGCGTTTATTAATTTCTGATCTTCTGAAACCTTCAAAATTTCTTTTTGATCAATAAAAAATTTCTCCAGTTCTTTTAAGCGAATAATTTGCTCCGGTGTCGGTCTTATAAAAGTCCTTACTTTTTTAACAAGCTTAAGTGCATCATCAAAAGTGACACCGATTTTTAATAAATAGGCAATGGCCATGCTTGGCCCTCGGCCTTGACCTTGCCTGCAATGAATATAAACTTTACCTCCGTTTTTTATTTCATTATCAACAAACTCCGCACCTTTGGCAAGGCTTTCAATACTCGGAGGGGTTTGATCGGGAGTTGGCAGATGAAGATATTTCAGGCCTACATAATCAGCTTCTTTATGAACAGATGAAATGCGCATATTTACAATAGCAGTAATTTTCATTTCTTTTAATTTTTGTAATCCGCGTAAATTATATTGACCACCCAAAAAAAGATTTGCTGTTATCTGGCTTCTTTTTAAAGTGGGTATTCCAAAAATAATTCTATAAGATTGATCAATAATCTTTTGAATAAAAATAATAATTACATTCCAAATACTAATAATCGAAGTTTTCATTCTGTTTTAAATATCAGTTTATCAATATCATTATATTCATAATTTTATTTTTAAGATTCGATTTTCCCGGGAACAATTACCTGTAGAGCATCAGGAACAACTTTAATATTTATTTTATCGGCTTCCATTACACAATCATCACAGATAAATTTTTGCGTTTTTTCTAATTCAATTGTTATTTCCCTCCCTTTCCATCTTTTCAACACACTTGATTCCTGTTGAAGCAATGTAGATCCTGCAACGCGTAAAATGGATAAAATATCAACTTCGTTTAATAAAATTATATCAAACATACCATCCGAAAAACTAATATCAGGCAAAAAAGAAAAACCTTCAACCCCAATATTGCCCAAGTTGGTTACTGTAAGCGCAACTCCGCTTTCAATAATTTCCTCACCATCAATATTAATTTTAAAAGTTTGGGGATCGGCCTTGGATACCGTTTGTAAAGTGGTAATACCATAGGCAAGTTGCCCGTAAGTATTTTTCATTTCCCTGCCTGCTTCCAACACCATATCTGATAAAATTCCAAAATTAACTCTGATAACAAAAGGTTTATTATTTATCAAACCCATATCCATATGTTGGATAATAAAGTTTTTACTTGTTAATAATTCAATAGCTTCCTTTGTATCGATTGGTATTCCTAATTCCTTTGCCATCACATTTGCTGTTCCGCCGGGGATAATAGCCATTGGTTTTTTATTTTGATAAAGAGCTTGTGCTACTTCCATTATACTTCCGTCACCACCATAAATGGCTACTATATCAGTTTTATTTAAACATTCCAAAGCCATTTTTTTAGCATCTCCATCTTCTTTGGTAATGGAAATATCCCATTTGATGTCTGTATCCTTAAAAGTATTATTAATAAAAGATAATATGGGTTCTTCTCTACCGGCGGCCGGGTTAATAATGAAATGAATATGTTTGGGTTGCATAATTTATATTTATAAATGCTAAATTTAAAAAAACATGCCATGCTGCGTTTTCAAATAAATAAAATTTAAATATTTGGCACGGAAATGATTATAAAATTTAAAGATTGTTAATGAAAAAGATTATTATTTTTGTAATATAAACTTTAATCAATGCATAAAAATAAAATTTATTATCTTATACTTTTGTTCATTGTAACTTCTTTTTTACTATTACAAGGTTGTAGTAAAAGCGAGCTTGGAGGAAAACCGGAAACATATGACGGACCTTTATACGATTTTAAGAATATTGATTTACTTTATAGCGATTCTGCCAAGGTAAAAGTACATATGGTTTCTCCACGAGAATTGGTTATGCCAAACCAGGATATGATTTTCCCGGAAGGAATTCATTTGGATTTTTATGATGCAACCGGTCAAAAAGAAACTCAATTAACTTCCAAAAAGGCGAGATACAGGGCAGATAAACAAACATACGTAGTTACTGACAGTGTAGTTGTTTTAAATTTTAAAAAACAAGAAACATTATTAACCGATGAACTCAATTGGTTGCAATCAGAAAAAAAAATACATACAAATAAAGAGGTGACAATTAAAACACCTACGGAGTTATTAAAAGGAGAAGGTTTGGATGCGAAACAAGATTTTAGTTGGTATAGAATTAGAAAGCCAACGGGTATCTTTCCCATTGATGACAAATAATATTTTTATTTTATTCTAAAGCCCAATTTTGCTCCGAAACCGGCATGTGGGAATATATAGGTATGTCCGGTATATTTATCCTGATCAAATATATTCCAAAACGAACTTGCATAGATTTCGGAAGGTGCACTGTTATCAAAATTTACTAATGAGTATTCAGTATTTGAAACCCTTACTCCTAAGCCTGCAAATACATCAACGAAAAAATATTTTCCTATTCCAATTTGTCTCCCAAGTTTAGCCCATAATATTAATCCTTTCCTATTTGCAAATGCATCATTATACTTATAACGCATATTATTAACAATATATTCAGAGTTTTTTCTTTTAAATCGAGTAGTAAAATAACATGATTCAAAGGCCAGATAAGATTTACTGCCTTTACCAATATACTTTCCGGCTTCTATCCTATATTTATTATGAACTTGATCCATATCCTGAAAATTTAGGTCTACATAGCCATAACCATGTTGTGATTTATCACTTTTATCTTCCCATACCGAGCCTGTACCAATTCCAATTTCTGTTTGAATACTGTAAAAATTGTGAAACTTAAATTCCAGACCTATTTGAAAAGTAGGCACCTTATTTAAAGCCAAATTAAATGGAGTCCATTTAAAATAAACACCTTTTGGAAAGCGTAAGGTAGAATCTCTAATGGTTGCAGTCGTTTTTAAAAAAGTAAATGTTAAAATTATAATTAACAGCAATTTCCAATGTTTTTTCATGTTGGGTTTAATTATAAGTTTATCAATATATTTATAATTTATAGATAATCTCTAAATTAAATTCCACATTCACCTTTCCGGGGATGTGAAAACCAAACATCAGATAATAATAATAAAAGCCATTATGGAATGGCTTTTATTATTAAAACTTACAATCTATTTACCCCAAAAATCATTTTCTTTCTCAATATTAGATGAAAATATTTTCGCACTCACAATTTTCCCATCTTTTACTTCATATACATCAATGTTTTCTACATCCAATACATTTACCGGGTTGGATGCTTTAAAGTGTAAAAGACAAGCTACGCTGCTACCATTTGCAGTTAAAACTTTAATTTCTGAAAGTGTGAATGTGTTTTGTGATAATTCATACATACCACCCACCATTTGAAATACTTCAATAGCGGATTTTTTTAAGCCTGAAAATTTATTTTTCCCCGGTTGATCCCATTGAATGTCAGGATGTAAAATCATCGCAAGCTTTTCATTATTCCCTTGTTGAACAGCTTCTAAAAATTCACTTACTACTTTAATTGATTGCTTTTCCATTGTGTTTGTTTTTAAATGTTTTGTATTTGGTTGACTTTTGTTTAATGTATTTTCACTTAAGGCTTGTGCCTGTGCAGAAATAGCAAGAGAAAATAAGATGATTGCATAATATGTTGTTTTCATATTTTAGTTTTTTATTTCTGTGCAAACTTATTGCTTAAAGGTGGCCGTTACTTTACCATTAAGAGACAAATAGATATCATTTGACGACAAAACGTTAAGAGAATTATTTTGAAATTTTTATAATAATTACATTTGGTTTATGGAAAATCAAAAGAGATATTTTGCACTTAGTTTGATTGCATATGCTGTTCAAAGAGGTATTGTTGCCGAAAATTTATGTCGGTTGTCCGGAATAAACTTACATTCGGTTGAAAATGATAATGAGGTTGAAATAACAGACAACCACTTATACAATTTCTGGACGAATGCAGGTTTCTTAACTAAGGATTCACTTTTTGGATTGCACTTTGGGGAGTCATTACAACTTTCAGCATTGGGTATTGTCGGCCAAGTTATTCAAAACAGTAAAACTGTTGGTGAAGCGATCAATACTGCCGGTTCGTTAACACATTTAATTACTGATCTTTTTTCAATTAAAATTGAAAAGGGGATTAAAATATTTAAAATTGATTTTATACCTATAGAAACAAACGATGATATTTCGCTTTCATTTACCCAAAAATTAATTGAGTTTTTTATGGTTTTTGTAGTACATGAATTGGATGGGTTTATGTTAAAGAAAATAAATCCTATAAATGTTACTTTACCTTTTGAACCTGCGCATAGTAAAGAATATGAAAGAGTTTTTAGATGTGAAATAAAGAATGATAAAGAATTTAGTATGCAGTTTGATAACTGCATTTGGAATGAAAATATAGTATCGGCCAATTATGATTTGCAAAAGTTTTTATATCAAAAAATTAAAACCGAAAGCATTAATCTAGAACAAAAGCCCACTTTTAAAAACAGAATTTACCATTATTTAATATCTAATTCTTACTTAGGTGTAGCGACTTTAGAAGAAATTGCCGGTAATTTTAATCTGAGTCCAAGAACTTTTCAACGAAGGTTAAAGGAGGAAGGTGTAAATTTTCAGCAACTGTCAGACTCTGTGCGTAAAACACTTGCTCTACAATATATTCAATCGGGTAGTTATCCAACTAAGGAAATTTCATATATGCTTGGATATAACGAACTCAGTGCCTTTAACAGAGCTTTTAAAAGATGGACGGGGGCCAGCCCTGTTGCCTTTAAGATGCTTCGTTAATTGCTTTTGCAACAATAAAACCACTCGACCAGGCGTGTTGAAAATTAAATCCTCCGGTTATTCCATCAATATTCATTATTTCTCCGGCAAAATATAATTGAGGGATTAATTTACTTTCCATTGTTGCCGGGTTGATTTCTGAAATTTCAACTCCACCGGCAGTAACAAATTCTTCTTTAAAGGTTGTTTTTCCGCTCACATTTAATTCATGCGAACACAAATTTATAATTAATTTATTTTGTTCTTTCGCAGGTAATTCCGACCACTTACAATCCGGTTTAATACCCGAAACTTCAATTAAATAATCCCATAAGCGTTGTGGGAGAGAAAAAGGGTTTTTATTTTTTATTTTTATCGTTGCCAGCTCTTTCCGAAAGTTTGCCCAGTTTTCTCTTAATTGAGATTCGTTAAACTGTGGTAACCAATTGACAAAAATTAAACTTTCATAATCTTTTTTAAAAAATTCTTGTGCACCCCAAGCCGACAGTCTTAAAACGGCAGGCCCGCTTAAACCCCAATGTGTAATAAGTGCTGCACCCCTTTCAACTAATTTAGTACCTGCAATTTTCACCACCACATCCGGTAAGCTTATCCCGGCAAGGTCGTTAAGCAATTCATTTTGAATATTAAATGTAAATAAGGAAGGAACAGGCTCTACAACAGTATGACCTGAATTTTTTAACATATCGAATTGAGAAAATTTGGAAAAACCACCACAAGCCAGGCATAAATAATCTGCCGTTAAAACTTCTCCATCATATAATTTTAAATTAAATCTTTTTGTATTTTCCGATTCTTCAAAAATTTCAATATCAATAAGGTTTTTATGAAGTAAAATCGTAACTTTTAGCTTGCTTGCCTCTCTCAAAAAACAATCAATAATAGTTTGAGATGAATTACTTTCAGGAAAAATGCGTCCGTCGGCTTCTGTTTTTAATTTTACATCCCTGCTTTCAAACCATCCAATGGTATCGGTAGTATTGAACAATTGAAATTCTTTTTTTAAAAAATTACCGCCTCTGGGATATTTTTTTGCTAAATCGGCAATTGAAAAGCAAGCATGTGTAACATTGCATCTTCCTCCCCCCGATATTTTTACTTTTGATAAAAGTTTATCTGTTTTTTCAATTACTACCACTTCCAACTCTTCATTCATCCGAGCAGCATTAATAGCACAGAATATTCCCGCAGCACCACCTCCAACAATAATTAATCGCCTTTTCAATATTTAATTTTTATTCAAAATTAATAAATGTGTATGATAAATTATTTAAATATAATTGTTATACAAAATGGTTTCCCGCATAACCTTATCTTTTTCAATAATTATTCACATTGTCATAAAAATAAATTACGCAATTGATTTATAGATTGTTTATAAATATGAATATATCGATATTGATAAACCGATAATTATAAAATTAATTTTATTTTTTGACCCGGGTTTACAACAAGGAGGCCCGATTAAAATTTTAGAACAGCCGAAACATTATTGTTTTGATATTTTTAAATCAAAATCACATTGTAATAAGCCGGCTGTGAGCAATTGTAAAGAAGTGAAATTCTTTTTGTTAGGTACGAACAAAAAGATTGAAATGTAAGGCAGGCCTCAAATTTTTTTTATTTTGTAGTATGATAAAATAAAATAAAAAGACGATATATAATTTCTATTTAAATTAACTGCCAGTTCTATTTATATAAATTTATTACTTTTCATTTTCTTCATAAGCAGTAATAATTTCTCTTACCAACCTGTGCCTAACTACGTCTTTAACATCAAGCTGTACAAAACCAATCCCTTTTACATTTTTTAATATTTGTAAAGACTCAGCCAATCCTGATTTTTGATTTTTTGGCAAATCTACCTGCGATTGATCACCGGTTACAATAACTTTTGAATTCGGCCCCATACGAGTTAAAAACATTTTCATTTGCATTGGAGTAGTATTTTGAGCTTCGTCCAATAAAATAAAAGCATGATGAAGTGTTCTTCCTCTCATATATGCCAATGGCGCAATCTCTACAACCCTGTTTTCCAAATAAAATTTGAGTTTCTCCGGGGGTATCATATCATCCAGTGCATCGTAAATGGGACGAAGGTAGGGATCTATTTTTTCTTTTAAATCTCCGGGTAAAAAGCCTAAATTTTCACCGGCTTCTACTGCCGGCCGGGTAATAATTATTTTTTTTACTTCTTTATCCTTTAATGCTTTTACTGCCAGTGCAACTGCTATATAGGTCTTCCCTGTTCCGGCAGGCCCAATGGCAAACACTAAATCATTTTCATTCGATGATTTGACTAATGTTTTTTGATTGGCCGTTTTAGGCTTAATTACAGAGCCCCTTGTTCCATATAAAAGAATATCATCTTCATTGTTGTTATTTATTGAATTTTCTTCATCCTGCAAATAACTGATAACATTATCATTTGTCACCTTTCCAAATTTGTGGTAGTGACCAAGTAAGGAATTTAAAATTTCATTAATTTTTAATATTTCAGGTGTTGAACCCTGAATTCGAATTTCATTTCCTCTTGATACAATTTTACTGCCGGGAAATGCCGCAGCTACAGTTTTAATATTATTGTTTTCTATCCCCAAGAAATCAACAAGGGAAATATTTTCTAACATTATTATTTTTTCTATCAAAATGCTTTTTAATTAAAATTGTTATTTTGTTTAATTTTTATAATGTTGAGATTAAAAGTTTAAATTTATCTTTTTTAGTCATACATATCAAAAAATACTTTCCCTGATATTGACTATAAGGCAAACGCCAATATTTTTAAATATGTTCATTTTATTTAAAACTGATGTTAGATAAAATATTAAGACTATCTATCATATAAGATTGATTTGTTCAAATAAATTATTAACAATTTTTATAAACTTTATTCGGCTGTAAAAAAATAAATATTTGAGCATCCCTTCTTTAGCTTTGATTAATAAAACTATTAATTTGTCAAAGATGAAAATAAAGGTATTTGAAGGGAATAGAGGCTTTAAATTGGCTTTTAGAGAAAAAATAAAAATCCATGCAAATTTCTTTACATGGATTTTTAATAAGTTATTTAAATATTATTCTGATGGTTTAGTAACCTGAACGGCCTG
Organism: Spirosomataceae bacterium; assembly: GCA_965248855.1. GTDB lineage: Bacteria > Bacteroidota > Bacteroidia > Cytophagales > 172606-1 > CBDFKQ01. The sequence continues at coordinate 327,560 of CBDFKQ010000014.1, forward strand.
ACGTTTTTGATCGAAACGAGTTGCAAAAGTGAATGCAATTTTTGCAGTTACATAAAATCCTCTTCCGGAAATAGATGGGCGATAACCAACTTCACCACCATACGACCATCCGAATTCTTTATTTGTCATTCCTTCAAAACCTGCCCTAAAGCCAAGATGTTGAACACTTATTTTTGATGCATCAAAAGTGGTTTTAACAGTGGTTGAATTAATGATAGCCTCGGTACTAACATTATTAATTTTTATCATTGGGGCATATAATATATCGGCATATAATGTAAAAATTCCATCGTTTGCCTGACCGTCATATTTTTTAGGTTTGATGGCAACATTGCGAATCCTTGCCAATGAACCTCCTAAATAAATTCCGGCTGAACTAAGGCTTCCATAATATTTTTTGCCGGTTGGACTAGAAACATCTAAGGTATCAGATGTTGTTAATGCAACAAGAGGCACGTTTTGCTTATCTGAAACGGATCCTATATTAGTAGTACTTGACCAATAATAACCTCCAAGCCTTGCTCCAATAATTTTACGAACTTTTGATGGAATTAAAATAATATCAGGTACGGTTGCTGCCCATTTTTCGTCGGAATATCTTTTTGTATATACAACCATTCGTGAAATACCCGGAGAGGATTCATCTTTAATATGATAGGTTCCCCCTATTTCAAAAAGATTAAAGCCGCTTAAGTGAGCCGTATTTGTTTTTTCTTTTTCTCCTATGTGTTTAAAATGATCTGATCCCTGAGAATATGGCCTCCTATATAAAAACCTGAAATCAAATTTATTTTTTAAATAGTAATTGCCCTGCAAACCAAAGCCTGCATTAAAGTTTGTTGAAAAAAAATCGGCATAAAGCGGAATAAAATGAACCCACATTTTATTTAAATCATAAGGCTCGTCATACAAAAGTTCATATTCAACATCCGTTTTAGAAGAGGCAGAATTATTTTGAGCCATACATGGTGATGCGAGATAAAAAATAGATAATAAAATTGAGTAAAAAGTTACTTTTTTCACATTCATTATAATTTGCAGATATCTGGTGTTAATGCGCTTATATAAGCTAATAGTAACAAGTAAATAATAATAAATAAATAATTTTAATTTATGCTTCCATTTCAATTAATAAAGGAGAGGCCAATACATCTGCAAGGCTGGTTTGTTCAAGCACACTACAAAAGGCATCTCTTACTGCAACCATTACATGTCTGAGTTCGCAGGTATTCTCGTCCTTACACTCCTCACACTTTCTATAAAATTTTTTACTGCTGCACGGAGTAAAAGCCATTGGGCCATCTATTATTCGTATAACATCTGCCAGGTTTATTTCTGCGGGTGTTTTTAATAAGGAATATCCACCTGCTTTTCCTCTCTTACTATATAAAATACCATGATTTTTTAATTCAAGTAAAATTAATTCCAGAAATTTTTTAGGAATTGATTCTTCTTTTGCAATGTCTGCTATTTGCATAGATTCCCTATTGGTTTGCTTGCAAAGCAAAACAAGGGCTTTAAGGGCATATTTGGCTTTTTTAGAAAGCATAGTACACAAAAATATAAAAAATTATACAGAAAAATAAAAAAATCCAACAACATTGGATAAAATAGTTTTGAAAATAATATGATTTTTATTAAGTTTACTTTTAACAGTTAAACATTATTTGTTATGAAAAATATTATTTTAAGTGCAATGTTGCTTTTTAGCCTTGCTACAACTTCTATTTATGCAAATGTTGGTGATGATAAGCCAAAAAAGAAAGAGAAAAAAGCAAAACTACATAAACAATGTACTGTAGCGGATAAAAAAGCTTGTTCAACAAGTGGAAAATGCTGCAAAGGAGAATCAAAAGTAACTCAATAAATTTAATTTAATAAATAGATATTATCAGTGTTAAAGAATTTAAACACTGATAATATCTTCTATTGAGATTGATTGGCATTCTCAGAATCAGAATTTAAACTTTTGGGTCTCGCCCCTGCAAACCTCCTGTGTGCAAAGCAATAATAATTTCGCCTTTCTTGAAATATCCTTTTTTAATTAAATCATAAATACCGAAAAACATTTTTCCGGTATACACCTGTTCAATTAAAATAGAATGTTTTTTTTCAAAAGCTCTGATAAAATCAAATAATTGTTCATTTGATTTTGCATATCCGCCAAAATGATAATCTGTTTGAAGGTCAAAATTTGAATTTTTAATAGACATTATACCCTCGTGTCGATAATAATCAGATAGTAGCATTTTAACATCATTAACTAAAAAATCACCACCTTTTAGTGCAGAAAATCCGATAGCTGTTTGAGAATGATTTAATCCTGATATCAATCCGGCAAGCGTTGTACCCGTGCCGCATGGGCAACAAATATAATTAAACGGAATTTTTATTTCTTTTACAATTTCTGCACAACCTTTTACCCCCAATGCATTTGAACCCCCTTCCGGGATGATATAAAAATCATTTAATGAGTATTTCAATATCGTTTTATCAATATTTATTTCTTTGTTTTTATATTCTTCGCGGTTTAAATAAATTAATTTCATTCCACATTCTTCGGCAAAATTTAAGGTAGGGTTTAAAGGAATATTTTCTTCACCTCTTATTATTCCAATTGTTTTAAAGCCAAACAATTTTCCGGCAGCAGCAGCAGCATAAATGTGATTAGAATATGCACCGCCAAAGGTGATAATCGCTTTTTTATTTAATTTTTCGGCCTCTAAAAAATTAAATTTTAGTTTTCTCCATTTATTACCCGAAATTTGCGGATGAATTAAATCATCCCGTTTGATAAACAGTTCTATTCCTGCTTCATCAAAAAGCAAATCATTCAGTTTTAAAAGAGGGGAAGGTATTGTAAACAATTTTTTGAGAATTTAATTTTCTCAAAAATACTTTAGAAAAAAATCTCAAAAGAGAAATAATAAAAATTTATGGAAGAATTTATAGAAAGCGATTTGCCCGATCAGGAAGATGATTTATTTGAACATTATAGAATTATTGTAGATAAAGGTCAATCATTAATGAGGATTGATAAATTTTTGATGGATCGTATTCAAAATGCAACCCGAAATAAAATTCAAAATGCAATTGATAACGAATTTGTAAAAGTAAATGAAACCGTTATCAGATCGAGTTATAAAGTAAAACCGGAGGATATTATTGTTATTTCTTTGCCAACACCACCAAGAGATACAGAAATTCTTCCTGAAAATATTCCTCTTAATATTGTTTATGAGGATGAAGATTTAATGGTTATTAATAAACCACCCGGAATGGTTGTTCACCCCGCACATGGCAATTGGACAGGTACATTGGTTAATGCACTGGTTTTTCATTTTCAAAATTTGCCTACTTCACAAAATGGCGAAAGCCGGCCGGGTTTAATTCACAGGATTGATAAAGATACTTCAGGTTTATTGGTTGTGGCAAAAAATGAAAATGCCATGTCGTTTTTAGCAAAGCAATTTTACGATCACAGTATTGAACGTACTTATAATTTATTAATTTGGGGTGAACCAAAAGAATTAAAAGGAACCATTAATGTGAATGTTGGCCGAAGTCTGAAAGACAGGAGAGTGACTGCTGTTTTTCCCGAAGGTGATTTTGGAAGGCATGCTATTACCCATTATGAAGTAATGGAAGCCTTATATTATGTATCGTTGGTAACCTGTAAACTAGAAACCGGCAGAACTCATCAAATTCGTGCGCATATGCAATATTTAGGTCATCCGATATTTAATGATGCAACTTATGGTGGCGATAAAATTTTAAAAGGCACTTCGTTTACTAAATACCGTCAGTTTGTTGATAATTGTTTTAAATTAATTCCCCGCCAGGCACTTCATGCCAAATCATTGGGTTTTGTTCATCCACGCACTAAAGAGTGGATGCAATTTGATTCAGCATTACCTCAGGATTTTACTGCTGTTTTAGATAAATGGAGAAATTATGTGAAGAGCAATGATGAAAATATGTAGGAATTTAATTATATATAAACGCGGGAGGTGTATGAAACTTACTCTCGCAAGATGCGAGCGAAGGCGGTGGATCTTAGTATCAGGTGAAAACACCTGACACGGATCAAAGATTAAAATACGAAAGGCTTGCCTCATAAGAAGTACGTTTTACCAATTATTTATCTCTTAAAAACTCCCTAATCAATATTGCCGTAGCCTGAGGTATTTTATTACTATCATTTACCGATCCCATCTCGCCAAAAAACTGGCCATGCATCCCCGGTAAAACAACCAGACTAGCTCCTTGTATCAATCTCGACATGGCAACAGTATGTTCTACCGTTATTACATCCTTATCGGCAACCATAAAAAGTGCAGGGGATTTTATATTTCCTATAGCTTCATCGCTGATGTCTTTAAAGTCAATCATGCGTTGTTTGTCTTTATTAAACATGTTTCGTAGACCGGTCTGGTTGGGCGTGACTTTTAAGTAAGCGTCTTTTAACGGTTGGGGCATACTTTCAAATGTGGCTGTTTTCATAAAGTTGAAAAATCCATCCACAAAGCCATTGCGTTTGTAAGCGCCTGATATAATCACCATTTTATTTATTATCTGCGGGTGCCTGATAGCAATTTGCAAGTTGGTGGTACCACCATTGCTAAAACCAACAATGTTCGCTTTGTCTACTTTTAAATATTTAAGCAAAGCAGCTACATCATCGGCATCCTGTTCAAAAAATTCGGGGGTGCTACGGTCGCTGGTGCGGCCATGTGCTTGCAGCTCTACAGCTACTATTTTTTGATCACATGCAAGTAATGGCAGCAAAACGCCGAAGGAGGTTTGTATGGTTGAGCCGCCGCCATGGATCAATACTAAAGGTATATCTCCCTTGCCATGGATCTCGTAATACATGTTAATGCCATTTATTGGGGCGATTCCTGATATTATTGATGTTTCCATTTTATCCGTTAGTTTTTGTGAAAAAGCCTGCAATGTTAACAAGAGCATAAAAATTGTAGGCGATGCCAGAAGATTAAAGTTCATTATTTAGTTAATTGATTAGTTAAGTAATCTTGTAATTTTTCTACGTTTTGTTTCAATCCTTCGGCGGCATTATGCGCTTTAACCACAGCCTGTAAAATCTCTGCCGAATCGAACAACATCTGCCAGGTAAGGTGTGTTCGCTCGCCATCGCCATCGAAATCAATTGTGGCGATAATGTGCGGGTTAAAATGCTCATAACTTATTCGTTTAAATTCAATAACTTCTATAAACGTACTTTTATTCAAGTAATCAGTGCCGTCCGGCCCGTGCATCACCAGGTGCCAATGACCACCTGGTATTAGATCCATTGTTGTTATAGTATTAGTAAATCCGTTAGGCCCCCACCATTGCGCTATATGTTCTGGCTTTGTCCATACTTCCCAAACCAGATTTACGGGAGCGTTAAGGGTTCTTATTAGACGTAATTCGCGCTCTTTAATTTCGTTTACCATGCTGTCTTTCTTTTTTAAGTTTATCTAAATAAGTTTCTAAGTTATCCAGTTTGTTTTCAAAGTGTTGGCGATATTGTTCAACCCAAACTGCTACCTCGTTTAGCTGATCTAGTTGGACTTCGCAATATCGCTCGCGACCTACTTTCTTAATTTTAAGTATTTCACACTCTATCAAAATTTTAATGTGTAGGGATATAGCCTGTCGGCTGACATCAAAGCTTTCTGCAATGGCATTTACATTTAGCGGCTTTTCGACAACCATTTTTATTATATGCCGACGAGTAGGGTCAGCAATCGCTTGAAACACATCTCTTCTCTGTATCATTATGCAAGTATATGCTTGCAAATATAAATGCAAGTATTTACTTGCGCAAACTATATTTAAAAAAAATTATTTGTCTACTTCCCAGCAGGGTCTCCACCTGCCGCAAGTTTGAAACTTGTGGTTTAGCTAATTAAAGCCCCCCTTGGGTTTAACCCAGATTACGCGTTACTCTGTTTCAGGTGTTATCACCTGAAACTTAAAGTATAAACAATATAATAAATGATTGAAAAAACAACCACAATTTTACTGCCTTAAATATATTTTTTTTAAACAATTTGATTTTCGCCATTAAAAGGAAAAGTAAGGACTTGGTATCAGGTAAAACATATGACAAAGCCTAAATACATTTTATTTATTAATATGCATTACGGATGTATGCCTTTTTTTTATGGACTATAAAAACTTAATTTTATTTTTCTTGGGAGAGTAATCGCTATTCTATATTAAAAATTAATGCCATAAAAAAAGGGCTGCCTCGTAAAAAGCAGCCCTTTTTTATTCCATAAGATATATTTACCGAAAATCACTTTTTTATTAATTATCCCCCACAAGTCGCTCGGTTGGACCGAGTGACGAATATGTTAATTGGCTCTGCAAAATTTTACTTCCCAGCAGGGTCTCCTAACTGTCCGTAGATTGTATCTACCGATTAAAAATGAATAAAAGTGTCTTAGGCACGGGTAAGTTAGGAATAATTTATTAATATGCATTACGGATGTATGCCTTTTATAGGGAGTATATAAGCTCAATTTTATTTTTTGGAGAGAGTAATCGATATTCTACATTAAAATTACTAACATAAAAAAGGGCTGCCTCGTATAAGACAGCCCTTTTATGTTAGTAAAAATCTATTTGTTGAAGATCACTTTTTTGTTAATTGTTTCAGAAGAAGTTTTTAATTTAATGATATATAAACCTTCTCTTAAAGAACTTCCATCAACAGGATAGTTTTGTTCCACTCCTTTTAATGCAGCTCCGTTAAAGATGGTTTTAACCAACCTTCCCTGAGTATCATAAAGGTGAATCGCAATTTGTTCGGTATGCGTTGCCGTATAAGAAATATTGGCAATACCGTTTGAAGGGTTTGGATAAACATTAAAGTTGGTAAGAGCAGGCTCTATGTTTTCCACTTTCTTTCCGTTTGCACTTGATTCTCTTGCGCCTGTTGCCGAGATATAAGTAAGTGCCCACTTTTGATTGTCTCCTCCCCAATAATCCCATTGATTGGCTTTAACTCCATCGCCTGTTGCACCCGATCCTCCGCTAATATCCAAGCATTTACCGCTGTGCTTAGCTGTAAGTTTGTAATAACCTCCGCCAACACTATCTATTTTCCATTTTTGGTTATCTCCTCCACCGTATGTCCATTGTTGAACTTTAACTCCATTACCCGTGGCAGTCGGCCCGCCGGTTACATCAAGTGCTTTACCGCTGCATCTTGCCTTTAAACTGTAATAACCTCCACCGGCATCTTCTATCAACCATTTTTGCGCGTCACCACCATTATCTGTCCATTGTTGCACAATGCCACCGTCTGCAGTTGAAGATTGATTAACATCTAATGATTTTCCGCTGTGTTTGGCTGTAAGTTTATAATAGCCCGAGAAGGTTGTTGTTACAGGTGGAGTTACGATGGGAGTCTGCGGCTCTCCATAATATATTCCATTTCCATTCGTCCCAATAAATATTCGTCCAAATATATTTCGATCAGCAGCCATGCTGTTCGGTTCGTCACCCATTTGGTATTCTGCAGTACTTATTTCTGTCCATGTTAAACCATTGTCTTCTGACCTGAATACCCCATCCAAACCATTAACTGTTCCGTAAATAAATACAGTGGCATTGTTAGAGGTGCCTGATTTGCCAACTGCAATTAAACTGGCAGTTGTCGGCAAGGTAAGTTTAGTAAAGTTTGTGCCTCCGTTTGACGAGCGGTAAAGTCCGCTTTCGTTTAATCCCAGATAAATAACTCCTTCCTCGCCGGGCACCGTAACAAGGTTTACAAAATCATTATTGTCAAGCTTTGGAAGTGATGAATTTACTACTGAGAATGTAATTCCACCATCACTTGATCTATAGAATTTACCATTATTGTAAGCATAAAATTTGTTACCGTTAACCTTGTCCGCTGCCAAAGGTTGTATATAGGTAAATATATTAGATCCTCCAATTAATGATGGTAATCCCGCAGATGCATTCCAATTTGTTCCGTTGTTTGTTGAATAATACGTATTGCCTCCCTGAGTAGCCCAAACCATTGTATTGTTGGTTGCCGAAATGGCAATTCTTCCTCCATCACCGGGAATACTTTCAAACACATTATAAGATAACCCTCCGTTGGTAGAATATCCGCCTGTTCCTGAACCGTCCCATCCAATGCGGCCAACGCGGGCAATAAATTTTGTATTGGTTTCCTGAAACGCTACTCCGGTACTTGCCATTCCACTTGGAAGACCGCTCTTCCAAATATTTTGCGAAGGGGGGGCGATAAGTGATGTATGATCGAATCCTCCCACGTCAGCTACTCCTGACAAGAGAACTATATCTCCATTTGGCGGGCAGGCAAGCATACCTGTTGTTACTATTTCTTCATGGCCCACCGCCCGGGCTTTCCATATTACATTTGAAGCCCATGGATCGTTGGTTTCCCATGTGCTATACCAGTCTGTAAACCAAATATGATTTTGGTTGAACGGATCCCAACATAATTCGAAAGTTGAAGCAGCAAAATGCCATTCCGGTTCCCAAGGGCATTCGGTTACGTCTCTTTGATTGTTTATTAAAGTCCATTTAGTTCCTCCGTCAGAAGATCGATACATATCAAGATGGTCTTTCCAGGCATGTTTGCTTACCAATACCTGGTTCGCATTTTGCGGATTAACACACACGGCTCCAAATACGACATTATTGGTACCTCCCGGAGTTATGGCTGACCAGGATGAACCATTCCATTTAGAAACTCCGGTTTCAGTAGTAACGTACATTATGCCGCTGTTATGAATGGATGCCCTCCGGCATAATGATGGCGCTCCGGCCATTGGAGAAAAGTTGGCTCCTCCATCAATACTTTTTATTACGCCTCCTGAATGACCTATATAAACTATATTGGACGAAACGGGATCGAACAGAACAAACGTACCGTTGGTTGCAGTCACGTTCGTCCAGTTCAAACCTCCATTGATGCTTCGATATGTTCCGTCGGATTTGGTGGTAAGAATAATTATACTGCTATTCAGAGGGCTCACAGCCAACCGCTGACCAACAAGTTGATCCTGATTGGAACCAACTGTTATATTTAAATTGAGCCTGCTCCAGCTGGTGCCTCCATCGCCCGATTTCCAAACGCCTCCATTGCCGGCCCAATCATACTTTCCTACAGTAATATATAATGTTTTTCCCGATATGTCGGAAGGGTCTATGGCTATATCGGCCGCCGAACTAAGCCACGATTCACTGTTTTTTACAGAATTTAATAACCCTACCCATTTTTGACCGGTTCCATCCCACCTGTAACAATTACCCACATCGGTACGGCAATAAAACAAATCCTTAACTTTTGGGTGAGCGATCATACCCGGAACAGCCCCTCCGCCACCAATCCGAACTGTATTCCAGGTGTACTGGGCATTTAAATTACCAATTGTAATTAATGTAATTAGTATAGTGAGTATTTTCATATTAAAAAGATCAGTTATTAATTGAAATAGATAATTCAATAATTTCATTGCTTATTATAATTAATTTTTGTGTTTGCTTTTCATCGGTTATATTCATCTTCACAAATAAATTCCATTTGTGATTGCTCAGAATGAAGGATATTATAATATTAATAAATGTAAATATCTGTATTTTTGATAACCGGTGATCCTTTTTTACTGCTTGTTATTACTTCAATTTTTTTGGTTACGTATCCCTCTTTATCGAAAGTATAAGTATAAGTAGTAGTAAAGATATTTCCCGCAGCATCTTGTTCAGTTCTTTCTGTTAATAAATTTTTACTTTCTCTTCCTTTGCCGGCAAAAACGTTTTCTATAGCAGGGGCATAATTGCCGTTTATTAAAATGAACCTTCTTTCTACATCTGTCGATGGGCGAACGTTCAGTTTGGATAAATCATATTTATAAGATATAATTTTACCGCCTTGGCTTTCAGGTTGTAAAACAAGATTATCGTCAGCATCATATTTATAATAATTGTTTTCATTAGGGTTTGAATCTATTTGGGATTTTATTATTCGGTTTTTTCCATCATATGTAAAATCCGTAATAGTTTTACCACCATAAAAAGACGGCTCTGATACTTGAGTAACTAATGATTTACCATTGATATCGCTTAACTTATAGGTAATTTCAATATTTGAAAAACCACCGGTTTTTTTAATTATACCCGGACTTAAATAATTAAAATTATACGTCTCTTTTTGTTCATTAACGGTTGATATTAATTTTCCGTCAGCAGAATAAGTGTATTTAATAAACCCCGGCTGAGAAACCTGAAGACCAATAATTTGTTGTGACTGTATAGATGCCAATCTTTTACCTGATGCCTGATTTCGGAGACTTGATGAATTGGATGAAGCAGATTCACTGCCGTAATAAGGTATTAATGAATCTTTTTTACACGACGCGAGAGTTGTTAAAAAACAAATGGAGATAATCATAAGCTTAATACCTTTCATAAGTAAATAATTTAAGTTTAGTTACTTACCATTACGTAAACAATTACGTGAAAGGTTGCCTTGGCTAAAATTATATTTTCATTATTATCTCTCTTCAGGCCATAACTTATATTTAAGAGTAAGCGAAAGGATTTCTTCGTCCTAAAAAAGCCCGCTTGGCATTGGCATGGTCATTGACTACGTTAGGGCGTTATCAATCTCCAGATTTGAAATTATAAAACATTCTTGTTATTTTTTTTTATGAGTCAGGGCTATCAAATTCTTCACCTACTCTCTCATGTTTGTAACTTATGGTTCTAGCTTAATCATTTAAATAAATTCTCTTAAGTATCCTTAATAATACATTACGATGAATTTATATATCATTGCAGAAGGAAAATTACAATAATTTAGTTTTGTAGACATGGTTCAAAAAAGCTACGATTGTACTTCGAAATTGCAAATTCTGAAGAGCATAGTTTTTCTATGATTGTGCATCTGTATTCATTACTGTTTTTAATTCGAATATTTTATTCTAAAACCAGTTGTATAAAGTTGTCCATCGTAAGCCAAAACTCACCTTTAAATCCCCCGGCTACCATTAGGCTTTTTCTGCCTTTACCATCATCATCACAAACGGCTATATCAACACCCATTTTTTGTGAAGAAGATGCAAAAAAGTTTGGTATTGCAAATCCTATTTCCATAACATATCCACCCATAACACGTTTTGTAACAACTTCGCCATGCCATTCTTTTTCAAATGCATCGGTTTGAGGTGCATTGGTATAATAGGCTTGTTTTGTGTCATCAAAAAAAACTTTAGTCGGTATGGAGGGAAGAAATTGCATTTCATGACCAAATAGTCTCTTACCATACCTGTCTTCCAAAGTAGACTTTGAATTTATGCCTTCTATTCTATTGCCTTTTAAATGTTGGTGGTCGAGGTGAATTTCTACGCAGTCGTTAAGCCAGGCAAACTTTTGGTTAAAGTTGGATGATGTATCGTCTTTTACCTCAATTAAAAAAAATAATTTTCCGGCATCATGCACTATTTTCCAGCTAAAACTTAAATCCTGATTGCCATGCCAGTTTCCTTCGGGAAGGCCTTCACCAAGCCAAAGGTGGTTGCGACCATTAACTTCAACAGAAAGAATATTAGCCCAATCATCTACATCTCCATTGACAACAATTTTTTGTTTTTTTACCTGATATTTTTCGCCCGCTTTAACAGCATGTTTGGTTGTGGTTTTATTTGTACTCCTACATTGCAGAAATCCCAACACTACAAGAAATAGCGTAGTTATTTTTATTGTATTTATTATTTTCGGCATTGATTTATAGCGTGTTTTATAAATTACTTTTATATGTTATTTAACATTAGGACTTATTCATTCGTTAGAGAGGCCCATTAAAACCGAATAAGCACCGTCTGAGATTGGCGATGCTTATTTTGCTTACTTTATCATGTTTTCAATTTATTTTTTTTACTTCTTCTTCTCACCTAAATCTTCAATTTTTTGTGCTTCACTAAATAAATTTACCGCTTTATTATAAATTTCATCAGTTGCGGGCATCATCACTTCATAATATTCGTTGTTTTTACCTACATGATCATGACGATAATTGCTTCTGGCTATCAATGCCTTAATTTGATTGCGAATTAATAATTGCGATCTGTCATATTCTTTTTGATTGAATTTTACTTTTGCCTTGTTTCCCATTTCAACCACCTCTTTCATCATATCATCATTGACGGTAAAATTTTTATTAAAAATTTTAAAAGGCATATTCGATAATTCAGCTTTATGATCAGCATAATATTTATATGAAAATTCGCGTATTACATTTGCTCCCGCCAATTCACCTAAGTATTTTGTGTTAAAATTAGTATCTAAAGGAACAAAAAAATCAGGCATAATTCCACCGCCACCATATACAGTACGTCCGTTTAATGTTGAAAATTTTAATTTTTGATTGAATTTAATACTATCCGGATGAAAATATTCACCGTGATCGTATCGATGTTTCCAATCCAATTCATAATCATCAGGATTTGTATCTTTTCCATAGGGTTTTTGAATGCTCCTCCCGCTTGGAGTATAATACCTGGATATTGTTAACCGTAATTGCGAACCATCTTCCAAATCAACCGGCATTTGTACCAAACCTTTTCCGAAAGACCTTCTGCCAACAATTAATGCCCTGTCATTATCTTGTAAGGCACCCGAAACTATTTCAGATGCAGAAGCACTTCCTTCATCAATTAAAACAATTATAGGTCCTTTTTCGAAAATTCCGGGATGATTTGATCTGATTTTCGAATCATATTGTTTTACTTTTCCATCAGTATAAACAATCATTTTTCCGTCAGCCAGTAATTCATCAACCATATTGGTTGCCCTGTCTAAATATCCGCCCGGGTTTCCTCTCAAATCTAATATTAACCGGCGCATTCCTGTATCTTTTAATTCTTTTAAAGCTTGTTTAAACTCAGTAAAAGTATTTTCAGCAAAATTACTCACTTTAATATATCCCGTTTTTCCATCAATCATATATGCAGCTTCCACAGAATAATTTGGTATTTTATCTCTGGTAACAGTAAAGTCCATTATTCCTTTTACCCCTTTACGCATAATGCCCAATTTCACTTTTGAACCTTTCGGCCCCCGTAATTTTTTAAATACAGTTCCGTTATCCGATTTCTTTTTATCAAAAATGGGTTTATCGTCCACTTTAACTATTTTATCTCCGGTTTGCACACCGATAGCCTCCGAAGGACCTCCAATGAGTGGTGCAACTACATAAACAGTATCATGAAAAATATTAAATTCTACTCCGATACCGTCAAAGCCACTTTCTAGTTGAGATTTTGCAGCCTGAACATTAGCCAGTGGAATGTAAACCGTATGAGGATCAAGCTTCTCCAACATTTTTTCAATAGAATAATCAACCAATTCATCCGTATTTACAGTATCAACATAATCGGATGAGATTAAAGACAAAACTTGTTTGATTCTTTGATATCCCTGAAAACTTTTATTGTTTTGAGGAGAATGACTAAAAACAGTTGCTCCCAGTAATATACCGCCTGCCAAGGCAATACAAATAATAAGAGGCTGACGAATTGAAAATGAAGAATTTTTTAAACTCACTGTATTAAACTTTTATTGTAAAATTATTTGTAATTATAAAACTTTAACAATGTAAATAAAGTTTATTATAATTAAAATTTGTTTACATTCTTTACATAAAGGGTTAATATCTATTACTTATGGTAATAATATCGAAAAATTAATTTATTTTGATTGCATGGATTATTATTGCCAAACTTTAATTTGCGAATTATAAAATAATAAAACACATTTGGGCATAGTTTTTCGTTATAAAACAAATTATTGATTAGTATACCTTTTGGATTTATAAAATGGAAACCATTAAACAGACGCTTACAGATTTGGTAAATGAAAATTATTCATACGCCTATGTACTTGATATGTTTGGAATACCATTTTACGAGCATTTGGATAATACTCTGTTACAGGTTTGCAGAAAAAAAGGCTTAAAGATTATTCCTATTCTTAAGGGTTTGGAATCTGTTGATGTAGTTTATAAAGATACAAAGAACGACCTGCGTGATTGGCCTGCGGATATGATTATTGAATATTTAAGGCACTCTCACTCAACCTTTATTAAAAATAAATTGCCTTATTATACAAGGCTCGTAAAGCATTTAAATATAAGTGATTTTTCACTGGCGAAAGATTTACAAATATTGGTACCCTTATTTGCAGAAGATTTTATTCATCATATTCATGAGGAAGAAGATTCTTTATTTATCTATATCCTGCAAATGATAAAAGCAAAAGAAGGAAGGTTTCCTTTAAATAAAATATACTTCGAAATGGAGAAACTCTCTATAAATAAATTTTCTTCAGAACATGAAACGCACGACGATGAGATGCAGGGAATAAGGGAGCTTACTCAAAATTATTTATTACCGGAGAATGCAGATATTATTTGCAAAGTAGTTTATTCCGAATTAGAGGCCTTTGAAATGGATTTACAAAAGCATGCTTTTATCGAAAATGAAATTCTTTTCCCAAAAGCGCAAATCATTGAGGATGCTTTAAAAAAGAAAATTTCAAATATTATTTTACTTAATTGATTATGAATTTATCAATATCGATATATTCATAATTTTATAATATTTTGAACATTTTAAGAAGGCATTATAATATTTTAGAAATATAACTTCGGCCTTAAGAGGTAAATTTCGGCCTGCCAGAGGACAGGCCGAAAAAAAAATTTTTGTCTCTTAATATTTTTTCTCAATACCCATTACTACCACCAATTTGGGAAGATTACTTGCAATTGATTACGGAACAAAACGAGTTGGCATCGCAGTATCAGATCCCTTAAAAATCATCGCCACTGCTTTAGATGCCATTCATTCAAAGGATATAATAGATTTCTTAAAAAAATATCATTTGGCCGAACAAATCGAAAAATTTGTTGTAGGAATGCCTAAGAATCTCGATGGAACCACTACCGATGCTACCAAACATGTTGAAATTTTTATCAAACAGTTAAAAAAAACATTTCCGGATATTCCGATTCATTTAATTGATGAAAGGTATACTTCCAAAATAGCCCAACAATCAATGATTGCCAGTGGAATGAAAAAAAAAGACAGGCAGGTAAAATCAAATATTGATAAAATAAGTGCGGTTATAATTTTGCAGGATTTTATGAAATCAAATTTTATCTAATGCGTTTGGTGAATTGTTTGAGTAATTAATTTAATCCAAAAAGAAGAAAGAAGAAAGAAATAATTATCAGATTTCTATGATTAAAGCAACTATTTTTATCTTTATATAATCATATTTTTAAATATTTTTTTCAGAATCACCGCCTTAAGTGAGAATAACTTTTTTGGCCTGATAAGGGGCCAAAAAGTTATTTCCCACTTAAGGCTGCTAACTTTAACAATAGACTTTCTTTAGCAGCCTTAATTTTTATGCGACAGCCCTAGTATAATCCTGTTCATACTTCCTGTTTTGGTTCACACAGGCGAATATTCTTAAAACAAGTTTGTTCCTTACCGCATTGATGACCAACATTTTATTTTTCTTTTCTTCAATTACTTTTCTTTCATAATACTTTTTCATATCAGGGTTATGGTTAATGGCTACTAAGGCTGTCATATGAAATAGGGTTTTCATCTTTTTATTGGCCATGTGTGAGACCCCGGCTTTCCCTTTCATCAATCCCGATTCTTTTACAAAAGGGGCAAGTCCTGAGTAGCAAGAGAACTTTTTAGGGTCTTTGATATCTTTAAATTCATTGGTGGTAATGATGATTTGGGTAGCTGTTATCTTTCCAACACCTTTTACCGAGGTGATAATAGAAAACAAACGTTTTAACTCTTCATCCATTTCTATTACCTTTTCCATACTTTCTTCAACACCCTTCAAATCGGCTTCTATGGCTTTCAAAGCCCCACTACAAAGTGATTTGTGATGGTTTGACATTTTTTTGCTTATGAAAGCGCTGCTTTCTTCTAAAGGGGTACTTAATTGTTTTTTAGCGTTTATTAACCTTGAGCGAAGGGCAGCTAAATGTGAGAGTTCTGTTACTATTTCTCTTTTAGGCGTCCATAAACGTAATCCATCACGGTTTTTATAAGCATATTCTGCAATCCTCATAGCATCTACTTTGTCATTCTTTCCCCTTACATTGCCCATAGAATTCTTTATTTGGCTGGCAACTTCAAGGCAAACATTTGCCTTCTTTTTATGAAGGTAGGATAGTAAATGATTGTTATATATGCCTGTATGCTCCAAACAAATAACAGCATCTTTAATATTAAGTCCCAACTTCTTGGAAAGCCCGGCAATGAATGATTTGACAGCCGATGGAGTATTTTCAATCTCCTGATGAAACAAAAACTCTTTACCTTTCATAACGGCAAAGTCAAGTTCATTTTTACTTACATCACAACCAATAAAATAATTAAATTCCATATATTTAACCTGTTAATAGTTTAACAAAAAAGTTAGCATGTTTTAAACACCATCAAAACCTTATTAATGAGCCTGGTAACTCTAATTTCTATTTGATGCCATAGTTTAAAACAAACGGTAAAGGATTAAATCTGATAATAGATCATTAGTCTGGTTTACCAACGTATGCGCCTTTACCGTTGTTAACTTTTCACAATTTGTGAAAATTCTTTATAAGAAAACAAAAAATAATTAAGATAGAATTCTTAGAATTTTACATCCAGGTAAATCTAAAGGTTTATCAATATCAGTATCTTCATAATTTATAAGCTATTTTTACTAAAAATTACTGATTTATCTTTACAACATAATAAATACAAACCGGCTAGGTAAATGGGAATTACAAATAGTTTGTAGTACATTATTATTTAAATATTGATAAAACGATAACTGAAATTAAAATTTATCGTATTAGGATTCAGCGATTAAAATTTTTAAATATTTTTATCGTTGTAAACCAAAAAATCAGTAACTCACCTATCATCATTATTAATGAGCACTTTATCTTTTATATTGTTACAAGTACCAAGTATTGTTGCGGATAGCACTAAAAATGCCGGTGGAGTATTACCAACAGCAGCCGGACAAGGCCTTTCAATGTCAGAATTACTGGTAAAAGGTGGGCCGATAATGATCCCGATTTTAATTTTATCATTGTTCGCCGTTTTTCTTTTTGTTCAGAGATATTTATATATCCGAAAGTCGGGCTATATGGATCCGCAATTTTTAGCCAACATCAGAGAGAAATTATTGCAAAATAACGTACGTTCGGCTATTGATTATTGTTCAACATCCAAATTTCCAATTGCCCGCTTAATAGAAAAAGGTTTGTACAGAATGGGTTCTCCAATCAGAGATATTGAAGTTGCAATTGAAAATACGGCAAGAGTTGAAATTTATAAAATGGAAAAAAACCTGGGTTTACTTGCTGCAGTAGCCGCTATTGCACCAATGATGGGTTTCTTGGGAACAGTAGCAGGGATGATTAAAACATTTTATGATATTTCTCAAGCGGGTGGTACAATAGGCATTGATGTGATTGCAGGTGGTATTTATCAAAAAATGATAACATCTGCAGCGGGCTTAATTGTAGGGATGACTGCCCATGCCTTGTATACTTATTTAAATACAATGATAGACAGGGTTATTAATAAAATGGAAGTTACTGCCATTGATTTTATGGATATTTTATATAAACCGGTGGCTTAAATATGAATTTTAGAAGAAGAAAAAAAAATGATTCACATTTGGAAGGCGGTGCCTTATCTGATATTTTATTTATTTTAATGCTATTTTTTCTCATGATTTCTACCATGATAAGTTCAGATGCCATTAAAGTAAGTTTGCCTAGAGCGGGATCCAGTAAAGCAGTTCCTAAAGATATTATTCCGATTTATGTAACATCCGATTTAAAGTGTTTTATCCGTAAAGATGCAGTTGATATGGAACAATTACGAGCCTTATTGGAAGTTGAATCGAAAAAATATAAAAATCCAAATGTAATTTTAAAAGCCGATAAGGGGGCAAATTGGGGAAGGGTTGTTGAAGTAATTGATGTGATAAGGGCTTTAAATTTGCCATTTTCAGTAGCCACTGACAGAAAAAAATAATGCATTAAAATTCATAAAAGAGTTCTGCTTTAATGCCGGCTCTTTTTTCTTTTTAATGAAAAATAAAAGCCCACAGCTATAATACCTGCAGGCTAAAAATAAAAATTAAGCTCCCGTTTTATTATTATTATTATGAGAAGCAGAGCTGTTAACCGGCGCTTGTTTTTCCGCTGTTGTAGTTGAAGGAGTGGCGGTTGTTTTTGCAGCAGGTGTTGAAGTAGTTGCCTTCGACATTGTAGAAGCAACAGGTGCAGGTTTTTTAACTACAGGAGTAGTAGCCTTAACTGTTGTTACCGGATTAGCTTTTGTTTCAGTTATTTTTGAAACATTACTAACCACTTTCTTTTCAACTTTTTTTGCTTCTTTAGCTACCTTTTTAGCAACTTTACCTGCTTTCTTTTCACCTTTATCAATAAGGGTGCTTACCTTCTTTGCAACAAGCTTTGCAGCTTTGCTTAAAGTTTTATTTACTTTTTTTGCATCCGCCGCTACTGTTCCTAACGTATTTTGTAGAGAAAGTTCTATTTTCTCAATTAGTTCTTTACGATTTTTTGATTTTGCCATTTTATTAAATGTTTGTTTATAATGATTTTGCAAATTTACGAATGTTAATTTAATGTTAACTATATGTTATGTTAAATTAATGTTAAATTTTTTTTGGATTATATAATTGATTTTCAAGCGATTAAATGAGTTTTTTATTTTCGATTAATTTATTTCCATTTTTTAAGATAAGTTTTCTATTAAATATTTTAGAAAATCGACATCAGAAAAATGAAATATTTATAGATAGTTTAAATCAAAGGATTTATTTCTTTTAACTTTACATGTTAATAATTAATTAAATGCGCAGACGAACCGCTTTAGACCAAGTTGATGCAGAAGATTTTGATGAATCGTTAGTAGATTCCTCCGAACCACAAGAAATGTCATTTATTGATCATCTTGAAGAATTACGCTGGCATATTATCCGCTCAGTTTCATCCATCGTAATTTTTTCACTCGCAGCTTATATTTACATAGAAGATATATTTAATTATGTAATTCTGGGGCCGAAAAGATTAGACTTTTGGACTTATCGTATGCTTTGTAAAGCAAGCGTTTTATTAAATCTGCCAAGTTTATGCGTAAAAAAACTCGACTTCATACTTATAAACCGAGAGCCTGCAGGCCAGTTTATGATGTCAATAACATTATCCTTAATAATTGGTGTGGTTTGTGCTTTTCCGTATGCTTTTTGGGAATTATGGCGATTTATTAAACCCGGCTTGCGAATGAAGGAACGTAAAGCTGCATCAGGTGCAACGTTTTTTGTGAGTCTACTCTTTGGTTTAGGGATTTTATTTGGTTATTATATAGTAACTCCTTTGGTTATTAATTTTTTATCTAACTATAAATTAGATCCCAGTATTGCAAACCAATTTGATATTACTTCATATATTTCTACAGTTTCAACACTTACATTAGCTTGTGGATTAATGTTTCAATTGCCTGTAGTTATGTTTGCTCTTTCAAAGGCGGGAATTGTAACACCAAAATTTTTAAAAACTTATCGCAAACATGCTGTTGTAGTTATATTAGTAGTTGCGGCAGTCATAACGCCTTCGCCTGATGTGATGAGCCAAATGTTGGTTGCCATGCCATTGTTTTTATTGTATGAAGTAAGTATTTGGGTATCGGCAAGTGTGTGGAGAAAAAGGAGAAGAGAAGAAGCTTTGGAGGAAGTTTAAAAATATTTAAATCTAAATTAGAAAATGGCTCCTACAATGGAGCCTTTTTTTATAAATGAAACCAATTCTTTCATTATAAATATTTTATAAGGTTGTTAATATTTTTAAACAAATTAATAATTAAAATTTAATTCAAAATAGAATGAATAAATATCTCATACAATATTTATCTGAAAAAACTTCTATGGATGAGGAATCTATCGTTCAAATAGCTTCTCATTTCGAACTGTTAAAAACTAAACGCAAGGAAATAATTGAAATGCAATCTCAAATTTGCAAAAATTTATATTTTATAAACAAAGGTTGTCTCCGACTATATGAAGTTGATAAAAAAAGAAATGAAATAACTGCGTATTTTGCATTTGAAAACTCTTTTATTACACCTCTTACAAGTTTTATAACTCAAAAACCCTCAAGAGACTTTTTAATGTCGTTAGAAAATTCGGAGATATTAAAAGTTGACAGAGCGGTTTTCTTTAACCTCACTGAGACCCACCCTCAATTTAAATCACTCTATAATCAAATGATTGAATTCGCTCTGATTCATTCTCAAATGAGAATTTATAGTTTTCTTGGAATGGAAGGTATTGATAAATTGAAATGGGTAATTGAACACGAACCGAAACTTTTGACGAGGATACCAAGTAATGCAGTTGCTTCATATCTTGGAATGACAAACTCCACATTAAGTAAACTTAAGGCCAAGCTGTAAAGATTGTCATATGACAACTTTTATAATTTAGCCTGTACTCATCTTTGTATTATCGATAACGATAAATATTAAAATTTAAAAAGATGAGCAAAAAAATTGAAAAAGTTTTTCTTTACGGAGAATTTCAAACCTCTCTTCCTTCTTTTACAAAAGAATTGTGGGGCCAAGTAAATGAACAGTTAAAAGAAGTTAAAGGTCTTGTGCGTAAAACCTGGCTTGTTGGCATTGGAACTAACACAGTAGGTGGGTTTTACGAGTTTAATTCGGAGGAAAATGCACGGGAATTTGCAACAGGGCTATATGCTGAACAAGCAAAATACCTGAATGCAAGTTTAACTGTTAAGTTGTTTGATGGAGACATAGTTGAGGAAGCAAGCAGAGGAATGAATTCACCACATTATAACTAACTAAAAAGGTCTGACTTTAATAGAGTCAGACCTTTTTTACAAAACTATCAAAATGAAAAATATCTTATTTATATTAACAAGTGCCAACAAGGTAGGCGAAAACAATATTAAAACAGGTTATGAATTTTCAGAAGTGGCAGATCCATTTATAGAATTTAGTAAAGCAAGCTTTACAGTTGATTTTGCAAGTATCGGTGGAGGCACACCACCCGAAGACGGATATAGCGAAAGCCATTCGAACAGTAAACTATTTAAAAATAATCCGGGTTTTAAGAGACTTAATTTTAGTCATAAATTGAATACTGTTGACTTTGATGCTTACGATGCCATATTTTTTCCTGGTGGTTTGGGCCCAATGGTTGATATGGTAGAAAATACATTTTTAAAAAAGTGTATTTCTAAATTTTATGAAAAAGGAAAAATAGTTGCAACAGTTTGCCACGGAGCAGTTGCTCTTTTAAATGTAAAACTAAGCAATGGAAATTTACTTTTATACCAAAAAAATGTTACTTGTTTTACTTCAAAAGAAGAAGAAATAAAAAGACATACAATTAAAAAGATTATTCCATTTTTGCTTGAAGAAGCAATTATCAATGAAGGTGCGAATTTCAGCAATGAAAACCCGTTTGTAAATTACGTGGTCATAGATAAAAATCTGATTACAGGACAGAATCCTGAATCTGCAATTAGCGTTGCTCAATCCATAATTTTAAAATTGAAAACCTAGTTAGAGGATTATTTTATTATGCGGAACGCACCTGACGTTAAAATGGTGTTGAAGTTTGTTTGGTATAATATATAAATCAAGTACCTGTTAATTACAATGGATATAAACTGATAATTAAAATTATTTTTAATTATCAGATTTCTATGATTAAAGCAACTATTTTCATCTTAATATAATCTTATTTTAAATATTTATTTTACTTCACTTTTTTCATGATCATCGCCTTAAGTGAGAATAACTTTTTTGGCTGGATGGCCAAAAAGTTATTTCCCACTTAAGGCTGCTAACTTTAAGAATTGCCCTTCTTTCCTTGCAGCCTTTAATTTATGCAACAGCCCTTGTATAATCCTGTATATACTCTCTGTTTTGGTTGACACAGGCAAATATGATCAGAATTAATTTATTTCTTACCGCATTTAATACCGACATCTTGTTTTTCTTTTCTTCTTTCACTTTTCTTTCATAATATTTTTTCAGATCCGGATTATGGTTGATTGCAACTAGGGCCGACATATGAAGCACCGTTTTCACCTTCTTATTAGCCAAGTGTGAGACTCTGCCTTTTCCTTTCATCAATCCCGATTCTCTTACAAAAGGAGCAACACCTGCGTAGCATGCGAACTTTTTAGGATCTTTGATATCTTTAAATTCATTGGTGGTAATGATGATTTGGGTAGCAGTTATCTTCCCCACACCTTTTACCGAGGTGATAATAGAAAACAAACGTTTTAACTCTTCATCCGTTTCTATTACCTTTTCCATACTTTCTTCAACACCCTTCAAATCGGCTTCTATGGCTTTCAAAGCCCCACTACAAAGTGATTTGTGATGGTTTGACATTTTTTTGCTTATGAAAGCGCTGCTTTCTTCTAAAGGCGTACTTAATTGTTTTTTTGCGTTTATTAACCTTGAGCGAAGGGCAGCCAAGTGTGAAAGTTCTGTTACTGTTTCCCTTTTAGGAGTCCATAAACGTAATCCATCACGGTTTTTATAAGCATATTCTGCAATCCTGACAGCATCTGCTTTGTCATTCTTTCCCCTTACATTGCCCATAGAATTCTTTATTTGGCTGGCAACTTCAAGGCAAACATTTGCCTTCTTTTTATGAAGGCAGGATAGTAAATGATTGTTATATATGCCTGTATGCTCCAAACAAATAACAGCATCATTTATATTAAGTCCCAACTTCTTGGAAAGCCCGGCAATGAAAGATTTGACAGACGATGGAGTATTTTCAATCTCTTGATGAAACAAAAACTCTTTACCTTTCATAACGGCAAAGTCAAGTTCATTTTTACTTACATCACAACCAATAAAATAATTAAATTCCATATATTTAACCCGGTAATAGTTTAACAAAAAAGTTAACGTGTTTTAAACACCATCAAAACCTTATTAATGAGTCCGGTAACTCTAATTTCTATTTGATGCCATAGTTTAAAACAAACGGTAAAGGATTAAATCTGATAATAGATCATTAGTCTGGTTTACCAACGTATGCGCCTTTACCGTTGTTAACTTTTCACAATTTGTGAAAATTCTTTATAAGAAAACAAAAAATAATTAAGACAGAATTCTTAGAATTTTACATTCGGGTAAATCTAAAGGTTTATCAATATCGGTATATTCATAATTTGCAACTGTGTTCAAACTAAATGTTTAATTTATCCTTTGCAGCCGAGTGAATAATTGCAACCATTAAAGTATAAGTAAAATTATTACGAAAAAGTGTGCTAACATCAATAATTAAATAATCGGTTTTATCCGGATAATTTATCGCTATTTTCCTTCAATATTTTTATCCTCATTCTTTTGTATCAATTCTTCCAAACCCTTTTTACCATAAGCAAGCTTTGTTATTAATACATACAAAACAGGAACGATAAAAATAGCAAGGCTTGTTGCAGCTATCATTCCACCAAAAACCGTCCATCCTATTGTTTGACGAGACACCGCACCTGCACCTGAAGCAAAAACCAATGGCAAAACACCAAGAATAAATGCTAGAGAGGTCATTATAATTGGCCTTAATCTTAATTTTACAGCCTCAAGAGTAGCTTCAACAACTTCCATTCCTTTATCGACACGCTCTTTTGCAAACTCAACAATAAGAATGGCATTTTTAGCAGCAAGCCCGATAAGTGTAATCAAACCAATTTGTGCATAAACGTTATTACTTAACTTGGGTAAAAAATAAAGGGTGAGTATTGCTCCAAACGCTCCCAATGGAACCGCAAGAATTACAGAAAACGGAACAGACCAGCTTTCATAAAGTGCTGCAAGAAATAAAAACACAAACAAAACAGATAGTGCAAAAATAAATGTCGCTTTAGAACCGGATTGAATTTCTTGCAAGCTTAAACCCGAAAATTCATAACCATATCCGGCAGGTAAAACCTGTGCTGCAACTTCTTCCAAGGCCTTAATTGCTTGGCCACTGCTATAACCCGGTTTAGGATTTCCATTAAACTCAGCCGATCTGTATAAATTAAAGTGAGAGATGAGCGGTGCGTTTTCGGTAATCTGATATGTGATTAAAGTACTAAGCGGAATCATCTGACCATCTGCGTTACGAACATAATAGTGCTCAAGATCTTTAATTTGTTTACGGTAAGTAGTATCAGCTTGCGCAACAACCCTAAAGCTTCGACCATAAATTGTAAAATCATTCACATAACGACTTCCCATTAAAGTTTGCATAGTGTTAAATACCTCGGATATTTGAACACCCATTTTTTTACATTTTATCCTGTCCACTTCAATTGTATATCCGGGAGTACGGGCAGAAAAAAATGTAAACGCCCTTCCAATTTCAGGTCTTTTATTGGCTTCGACCATAAAGTTTTTTACTACCTTTTCAAAACTTTTTATATCGTCATTGCTTTGCCTTTGTTCCAATACGAAACTAAAACCTGCTGTACTGCCAAGGCCGGGTATTGGTGGAGGAGGAATAACAATAATATTAGCCTCTTTAATGGAAGAAAACTTTTTTTGTAATTCATCAATGATTGCTTCTAATTTTAATGATTTATCTTTTCTGTCTTTCCAAGGCTTTAATTGGCAAAATATAGTACCACTGTTAGATTTTGATGAAAAAGTGACCACATTTAAACCACCCAATGCTGCAAAATGTGCAACGCCCGGCACATCTTTCAAAATTGTCATCATTCTATTTAATACCTGAACAGAACGTGTGGTGGATGATGCATCCGGCAACTCAAAAGTTATATATAATCTTCCTTCATCTTCCAACGGAATAAATCCTGTCGGCTTAGCTTTGAATAAACCCAACGTTGCTGCAAAAATGCATATGAGCAAAATAACAATTAAAGGAGTCTTTTTAATACCTATTTGCACTCCTTTTGAGTATGAAGAAGTTGTTCGTGCAAACCATTGATTAAATTTAAAGAAAAAACCATTTAAGCCTCTTGAATCCTTATCCAAATGCATGGGTCTTAATAACATAGTACATAAAGCAGGTGTTAAGGAAAGGGCAACAAAAGCAGAAATTAAAACAGAAATAGCAATTGTAATAGCAAATTGTTGATACATCCTCCCAACAATACCCGGAATGAAACCTACCGGAACAAAAACCGCAGCTAAAATTAAAGCAATTGCAACCACAGGTCCGGAAATATCTTTCATTGCCTTTGATGTTGCTTCTTTTGCAGAAAGGTTTTCATGATCCATATAATGTTGAACAGCTTCTACCACCACTATTGCATCATCTACTACAATACCTATTGCCAATACAAAACCAAACATCGTTAAAGTATTGATGGTAAAGCCAAGCGGTACAAAGAAAATAAAAGTACCTATAATAGAAACAGGTATGGCAAGAATGGGGATTAACGTTGCTCTCCAACTTTGTAAAAATAAAAATACTACAATTACAACTAAGCCAAGGGCTTCAACAAGTGTATGTAATACTTCATCTATAGATACCTCTACAACTGATGCTGCTTCGAAAGGCACAACATAATCTACATCGTTGGGAAATGATTTTTTTAAATTTTCCATCGCATTATATACACCTTTGGCAGTTTCCAGCGCATTACTGCCGGGAGCCTGATAAACAAGTAAATAAGAAGCTCTTTTACCATCCACAAAAGAATTGGTTGCATAATTAAACTTTCCTAATTCAATTCTTGCAACATCTTTTAACAGCACTACCGATCCATCTTCTGGTTTATTAAGGACTACTACATTTTCAAACTCTTTTTCACTCTGCAGCATTCCATTCACCTTTATCGTATACTCAAATGCCTGTGAAGCTAATTGTGGTGATGCACCAACAGATCCTGCAGCTATCTGTACATTTTGTTCTTGTAGAGCGCTTATAACTTGGCCTGCTGTTATTCCTAATGTGGCTAATTTATCCGGTTGTAACCAGATGCGCATACTAAAATTATCTGCACGCGAAAAAATATCACCTACTCCTTTTATCCTTAAAAGCGCATCTTTTATATATATATTGGCATAATTATCAATAAATTTTACATTGTGGGTGCCTTTTGGTGAAAACATCGCCACAAGCATTAAAATACTCGGGTTTCTTTTTCTCACTATTAATCCCAGCCTCCTTACATCGTCGGGTAATTGAGGCGTTGCAATGCTTACTCTGTTTTGAATATCTAAAGTGGCAATATCTACATTGGTACCTACATTAAAAGTAACGTTCATCGTCATGGTACCATCGCTCGTACTATTGGTTTGTAAATATGACATTCCGGGGCTGCCATTAACTTGAGATTCTATTGGCGTAGCAACTGTTTGCTCCACCGTTTGTGCATCTGCACCTGCAAATGTACCTGTTACCTGAACTACGGGTGGTGTAATATCCGGATATTGGCTTATAGGTAAATTGGTAAGCGCCAATACACCGATTAATATAATTACCACTGAGGTAACTATAGCGGTTACGGGCCTTTTTATAAAAATATCGGCGATCATTTGTTTTTAATTAGAGATGATAACTATTTTACAGCAGGTTTTTCAGATTTTACGGGTCCTGTTTGAACAGCAACGCCATCCTTTAATTTTTGAATCCCTTCAGTCACAATTTTTTCACCGGGATTTAATCCTTCCAAAATTATAATTTTGTCCTTAACCGGCGATCCGATTTTTACTTTGTGCTGGCGTGCCGTATCTTTTTCCACAACATAAACAAAATATTCTCCCATTTGCTCTACAACAGCTTTGAAAGGAATTAAAGGAAGTGATTTTGAGGTTTTATTTTGTACACTTACATTACAGCTCATTCCGGTTTTTAAAAAACCCCGATTATTTTTAAATGTCAGCCTAACTTTTAAAGTACCCGTTTGCGGGTCAACTCCACGATCGAATAACTCAATAGTACCCGGTTGAGGATAAATTGATTTATCGGGAAGGATAAGTGTAAAAACAGAATCTTTTATACCGGAATTTTTAAAATTCATAAATCTGCCGATTTCTTTTTCACCAATAAAAAAATCAACAGCTATCGGATTATCAGACGAAATAGTATTTAATAATGTTTGTCCTGAAGATATATAAGTACCTTTTTTTGCCATACTGATCCCGATAGTTCCTTCAAATGGAGCAATAATAATAGAATGACTTAAATCGTTACTTGCCTTTGCTACTTGAGCTTCGGCAGAAGAAACCTGAAATTTAGCAGTTTCCAGATCTGTTTGTGTATACTCAACTTTTTGCTTCGTTACCAAACCTTTATCACCTAATTGATTATAGCGTTCCGCATCGTTTTTGGTTTTTTCATAGTTCACTTTTGCAATTTGTAAATTAGCCTGAGCCTGGTTATAATCGGAAGTAAATTTATTTTGCTCAATTTCATAAAGTTTTTGACCCTTATATACTGTTTGACCTTCTTTAAAAAAAATGTTTGTAATAAATCCATTTACTTCACTTCGCAACTCCACTTCATTGATTGCTATAATATTACCGGGGTATAAATCATAATAAATTGCATTTTCTTCTTTCACATCTTCAATATTAACAGAGATGGAAGCAGGAGGAGTATTGTTAACAGGACCGCCACAAGAGAAAATGAAAAACGCGGTGATATAAAATATAAAATACCAAAGTCCGTTTTTTTTCATGTTGTTTAAATTTAATAAAAAAATAGTTTAAAATTTTTTTTTAAAGATGACAATTAAAGAATAAATAGAATTACAAAATTAACCATATAAAATAAATAAATATTACAATTTTAAATAATGTAAAATTTATAAATAATATTTGTTTTGGAGAGGTATTTCAAACTTTTATACCGGTAACACGTAAATCTATTGAAATTTTTAACGGGCGGGATAAAAGAATAGTTCAATTTTTGTCGGATAACATTTAATTTAAATCGTATAAAAATGGATTTTGAGGTTACAAGTGACATCATGTTTAATTAAGAAATAAAAACAAAATGGAAGGCGCACAAATACAGGTTCTTACTATTATCGGGAAAATGATAAAAAAATCTGACTTGAAATTAAATTTTATTATTGAAAATACAGGAATAAGTAGAAACAGGCTTGTTAGGTTAAGAACAAAAGAAAATTGTGTTTTAACTTTTAAGGAAGGTGTATTGCTGGCAGAAACTTTGAATATACCTTTTTGTGATTTCGTAAAGAAATTTAAAGAAGAAAGCTTAAATGGATTGAATTAATGCACTATTACAAAATAATTGAAAACAGCAGTTAAATTTATTATTGATTTTCTAGTGATTCAATTATTTTAAGTATGCCCTCATCAATCGTAATCAGTGGTCGATTTAAAACCTTACGCATTTTTAGATTATCGGGTTTGCGCCGGCTCATATCACCCTCTTGCAATGGTGGCAAATAAATAATATTAGATTTGGAATGAGTATGGTAGATTATTTTTTTTGCCAATTCGGCAATGCTCGTCTCTTCATCATTTCCTATGTTTACGATATCATTTAAGTGCAATTTGTCGTAAAAAATCTTTAAAGTTGCGTCAATATTGTCATTTATATAACAAAATGTTCTTGATTGCTTTCCATCGCCGTAAATAGTAATATCTTCATTGTTTTGCGCATTTTTTATAAACTTGGCAATTACAAAATCAATACTTTGATCAGGACCGTAAGTATTAAAAAAACGAAAAATGGTATAATCTAAACCATACTCTTTATTGTAAGATTTAAGAAAGGCTTCTCCTACATTTTTAACAATAGCATAAGGTAATCGGGAATTAAGAGGCGTAGTGTGTTCATTTTGAGGAAATTCAACGGGTTCGCCATATACTTCGGAGGATGATGAGTAAAAAACCCTTTTTACGCCGGTATTTTTAGAAAGATTTAAAATATTTTTTATCCCTTCTATATCTTCAAGTACTTTAACCGGTTCAGACAAGGTTCTTTGAACGCCTACAAGTGCCGCATAATGAAAAACAAAATCGAATTGATACGAGGTCATTATTCCGGCTATGTCATTATATTCATTTACATTTCCCTTAATAAATTTCCAATTTTTATTATTGATGTTTGGTAATTTATTTATGGAACCGGTTCTTAAATTATCAACAATAATTACAAAATTTTCGGGGTCTTCAACTAATTTCTTGGCTAAACTTCCTCCTACATTTCCGGCCCCGCCCGTTACCAGTATTTTTCTCATTTGTACATGTCTAAATTAAATGTTTTAAGCTTGCCCAAAATCTTTTTCTGCTCAAAACTGCCGGCCTTTTTGCAAAAGCCTTCCAAATATATATAATAACATCTTTTTTATAGTTTTTAGTTAGGGCTAAATGCAATGATATATAAGTGTAGCAATCGGAAATAAATAAATTTTTATACGAATTATATTTTTCTTTAGCTGCCTTGTCATCAAACAAATGTTTTATGAAGGCCTCCTGCCTTTTTATTAATTTTTCTTTATTTATCACCAACACACTTCTCATTTCATGATTTACAATTGTGGAAGTAATGGTATTATTATATTTTATTGGATATATAGCTGCAAGCCTAAGCCACAGTTCCCAATCTTCAGATGCTGATAACTGCCTGTCTTCATTAAAAGGATGTTTTAAAGCAATTTCTTTTTTTATAAAAACACCATTACAACTTAAAATATTACCCTGAATCAATTCTTCATTTAAATTTTCGGAAGTAAAATTATTTACTTCTCTAATTATATCTCCTTCAGGTGTTTTATAATCATGACCTAAATGAAAAATTTCCGGATTATTTATCTCGTTTATGAAATTTGCAGCAACTTGCAAGTGGTTGGGATAAGCAATGTCATCCGAATCAAAAAAATTTAAATATTCACCTTTAGCAAGCCTTGCTCCTGTATTTCTGGCAACAGCCCTTTCTTCATTTATTTTTGGAAAGTAAATCACTTTTTCACTTATCCATTCTTTCATTATTTCAGAAGTATTATCTGTACTTCCATCGTCCACTACAATAATTTCGTAATGAGAATATGTTTGATTTAAAAGGGATTGTAATGTTTTTGGCAATAAATCGGCGCGGTTGTATGTGGGTATGATAATAGAAAAGAAAATTTCACTCATATTTTAAAAGGGGAATCAATTTTATTTTTTATATATTTTCAAATCAGCAGATGAATGTATCAATTTGAAAGGTAAATGATTTTTTAAAGAATCTTTTTTATTTATTATTATTATATAGTCAGCACCATCTTCCTGCTTCCATAATACATACTGTTTGTGAAATAATCCAAAATAATCACTCTTTATATAAACCCGTTTTGTTTTATTCATAGTATCGGCTAATGATTTTAAAATTTCAAAATCATTAGGTAAAAATTTTTGTTTACTTACAGAAACCGGTAAAAATTCTTTTATAAAATAGTACTCTCTTATAAATTGAAGAAAAAATATTTGTAAAAAAAAACAAAAGAATAATAAAAGTGCGGATAACAAAGAAAAACGATATTTATTAAAGTTATACGTTTTTAAAAAAACTAATTGAATACTTAAGCCGTAGGCCCATGATAAGCTAAATCTTGGTGGCCACCCCAAGTTCATAAAGGAAGAAGGGTAATAGTACATCCCTTCTACAAATCCTGAAATAAAAATTGGAAGGGACATAAGGAAAACCAGAAAACAAACTTTAACGAATTTCCGGGTAAAACCAAATTTATAATATAAAGGAGGAAAAATGAAAAACAATAATCCATAATTTGAAAGGATGACCTTAAAAGAATATATCCAAAATGACTTTGTAAATAAATTTACTTTTAGGTAAATCAAAGCTCTTAACAATCTGGGTTCAGGATTATTATTCTTAATTGCAAGAAAGAACAACCCTAAAACAAAAATAAGAATGCAAACTCCGGTTAAGTATAAAATTTTTTTACTAATGATAAAACCTTTTTTGTTTATGTCATTAATTAAAAAATAAAATCCTAAAATTGAATAAATTAATATAATTCCATTCTCTTTTACCAATATAATTACTAAAGCCATTAAAATAGACGCCGGTTTATTATGAGAAAGAACAAAGACTGTAAAAATTAATACAAGAGGAACATATATAAGTTCAGGATGCCATCCATAAACAGGATTATCTATGAGCCAAAAAGAAATAGGACCTAAAAAGAGTACAAAAACGAAGTAAAGAGAAAAAAGATCATACCTTAAATAATATTTCTTTAACAAAATCATGAAGGAAATAAAATACAAAATCAGATGTGCTGCAAAAAGCCCGTAAGCGCCAAATAAGTATACCGGTATTGAAAACAGGAGGTAGGGAGAATAAGTATTATGAATCAAATCCTGACGCCCATATTGATATTCAAATGAGAAAGGATAACCATCCAAAAAACTTTTAAACATTTCAAGCCAGGTAAATATATCTGACGTATAAAATAGCGCATTTAAATGTAGTATTTTAACGGCAAACCAATAACCTAAAACTATTGAGCAATATAAAATAAGTAATAAGGCTGATAATTTTTTAATACGGTTTTTCTTTTGAAGTTTAAGGCTTGCAAATGGATACATTATGAGTTTTACGAGTTATACAATTTTAAATAGCAAAATTATATTTATATTATGTTAATAATATAAAAGTCTAATCATTAATAAAGTAACTAATTACCGTTTAGGGCTAACAAATTTAATTGATATTTATGAAGTTAAATGGTGTTTTAATATTTGTGATAAGACTTAATTTTAGCAAATCGTCTTATACGTTCTAATTTTTGTATTTTTAATCTTTGAGCATTTGGATATTGGTTCGCAACATGGTTATTTATATCTGATATTTGTATTTGGGCTGAAGTAAGTTCTCCATTGGAATAAACTGAAACAGCAGTCCTAATACCAAAAATGAATAATAGCCGATTTTGCTCATTTTGAAAGATATTTTTGAGCCTCTGTTAATTTTATTAATTACTTGTGCAAAACAGCTTTGCATTACACAATTAAAAACAAAGATTTTTCATTTAAATACCCCTGACAAAAAAGACAAAACCATTTTCTTCCTTTATTTCTTTTAGTAATGGATATTTTTGGAGGTAATCTTTCTTATCCTGAATTTTACAAACAAAATAGGCATCCTTATCAATTGACCCCGTTAATAACCATTGCTCATCGTAACTTTGCTTATTTATAACAGGCGGCTTGTTAAAATAATAAAGTTGTGCATAACTTTTAAACCCTAAGGTATTAACATACACATCTTTACCCTGCAATGATTGGTAAAATTTAATGGCTGCAGCTTGGGTGTACAATTCAATTTTTGGCACAACCAATCTTGTATATAAAAGCATGCAAAAAGCAGTAGAGAAAAATAATATATAAATTCCTTTTTGCCCCGATTGAGAAGTTATTATAAAAACAGCAAGTAAAATTAAAAGAAAATATATTATACCTATCAGTATTTCCCAACCTGACCAATAAACATTTGCCTGTAAATTACCAACTGCAAACGGATCATCTATATATCGGATAATTTTTGCGCTGTTCATACCTACCCAAGGCAAGGCAGTTAATGCAAGAGATAAAATAAAACCCACAAATAAAAGTAGAGAAATAGTTAATTTATTAAGATATATTACCTTTTTAAGTATGTAATGCAAATGGTAAGCAGCCAAAAATGATATCGGGAAATAACACATCGATGAATAATGCACTATTTTAGTTTTTACAATTGAAAATAAAATTAACACCACCCAGAAAAGTATTAACATCCACTTTCTGTATTTTAATAATTCCTTATCATCTGTATTATAATAAATAAATGTTCGAAAAGCAATGATAGAAATTGGGAAACATCCTACAAATAATACTATTGGGTGGTAATACCAGGGCTGGCCATGCCCTGCATCCGATGTTGAAAAAATGGCTATTTGCCGTTCGGTAAATTCTAATATAAATTTAAATCCATTTTTATAAGTTTCTACACCAAACCATAATGCTGCTATTAAAATAGCAGCAAGTGCGCAAATTAATATATTGCCAATGCTCACAATATTTCTCCTAACAGAAACCCAATAAATAAAAATAGTCAATAAGGGAATAAGTAAACCTACCGGGCCTTTTGTTAATATGGCCAAGCCGATAAACATGCCTGATATTGCAGAATATTTCCAGACACCTGAAATTTTATAATTATCAATTGTATTGATGATAAAATAAATGGCCAGAAAAATAAATAAATTAAAAAACGGATCAATAATGCCTGATTTAAAATATAAATGCGGAAGGAAAGAACCCAAATAACCCAATACCCAAAGCCATCCGAAGTTGGCATTTTTTATTTTGTTCCCGATTAAAAATAAGGTAATTAATGTAAAAACACCACATACGGCATTTGGAAACCGTGCTGCAAATTCGTTAATGCCAAATATTTTCATTGAAACGGCCTGCATCCAAAAGAACAAAGGTGGTTTTTCGGTAAAAATTTCATAATTGATTTGAACCCGGCTGTAATTACCTGTTAAAATCATTTCCCGAGCTGCTTCTGCAAAATTTATTTCATCCCAATCAAATAAATGAACGGCTCCTAAAAATGGGAAAAAGAAAAATATCCCAAGCAATGAAATCAATAAAACATTTGTAAAAATATTTTTATTCATACATTAAATATTTTTAAAAAATATCAAAAAAACGATATTGATATATTGATATTTTTATTCTTTTTTAATAATGCTTTTTCATGCCATTTCCTTGGTTTTACGTTTTCAAAAATCCAATAAAAGAACAAAGCGCAAACTACGCCTATTATGGAACCTGCATAAATATCTATAAAAAAATGCTGGGCTAAATACATTCTGGAATAAGCAACCGAAAGTGCTATTGTAAACAACAGCCATCCCCATTGTTTTTTCTCCCAAATTAATCCTAAAAAACAGAATACTGCAAATGCCGATGTTGAATGGCCGGATGGAAAACTATTATATTGATGTATTTCAACACCTTTTATAATATGAATATTTTCGTGCAACTTCAAAAAAAAAGGTTGAGGCCTTGGATTTAAAGGAAAAATATAGTTTTTAATGTATTGAGCAATAAAAGAACTTACAATAAAAACAATGGCAGAATCCAAGGCATCCTTATAATTTCGGAATAACAATAAAAATAAAATAATGAAAACTGAAAAGAGCCCATCACCTAAAGATGTCCAATGAGGGAAAAAATAATCTCCAAAAGTATAAGAATGTAAATTAACAAATAAAAAAATATCAGCCTGAGAATGTTGGCATTGTATAATTAAACCAAAAATCAAAAAAAACGCATATAAAATAAAAAAATATCTATTTTCTTTAATCACCAACCACATATTTATACTTTTTAATTTACACGGAATTAAATTTAAAAACGCAAAGGTAAACGAAATAATCAGTTTCGGATATTAAAAAAGCCAATGAAGATTTTTATCTTCATTGGCTTAAATAAAATTTATAAACAAAATACTTAGCTTCGGTAACCAAGTATTTTCATCATACTTTCGCTTGTTTGCTCAGGAGCAAAGAGTTTGCTTGTAATCTTTCCGTCTTTGTCCCTGTCAATCAATACATGCTTTGGTGCCGGGATAAGGCAATGTTGAATGCCTCCATAACCTCCTAAACTTTCCTGATAAGCACCTGTATGAAAAAAACCAATATATAATTCTTCATTTTGCTCAATTTGAGGTAAGAATACTTCGGAAGTATGGGCTTCGGAATTATAATAATCCAAACTATCGCAAGTTAAGCCGCCGATATTTACTTTATGATATGGATTTTCCCAATTATTAACAGCGAGCATAATATACTTTTGGTTCAAACCCCATGCATCGGGTAATTGAGTAATAAATGATCCGTCAATCATGTACCAAAGTTCTTTGTCATTCTGCCATTTTTGATCGATTACTGAATATATTACAGCACCACTTTCACCGACTGTAAAGCTCCCAAACTCGGTAAAAATATTCGGAACGGGCACGTTGTTCTTCTCACAAATCCATTGAATATTTTCCATTACCTGCTCCACCATATATTCATAATCATATTCAAACGTAAGGGATGTTTGAATAGGAAAACCCCCACCTATATCGATACTATCCAATTCCGGACAGATTTTTTTCAGTTCGCAATATTTATATAAAAACCTGCTTAATTCACTCCAATAATAGGCAGTATCTTTCATGCCTGTGTTAATGAAAAAATGAAGCATTTTCAATTCATATTTCGGATTATTTTTAATGCGTTCATTGTAAAAAGGAGTAACATCGCTGTAGCGCAAACCTAACCTGGAAGTATAAAACTCAAAATTAGGTTCTTCGTCGGCAGCAATTCTGATACCTAACTTCATCGGTACATTTACAGATTTTTCATAAGCATCTATCTCTTGTAAATTATCAATAATAGGAATAAGATTTTTAAAACCATTATTAACTAATTCACAAATATTATCGGTATAGTGTGGTCTCTTATATCCATTGCAAATGATATAAGTATCCTTTTTTACAAAGTCTCTTTTATGGAGTTCTTTTATAATTTCCATATCAAAAGACGATGATGTTTCGAGATGGATATCGTTTTTTAATGCTTCTTCAAGTACGAAACTAAAATGAGAGGATTTTGTACAATAGCAATAAGTATATGTTCCCTTGTACTTTGTCTTTTTTATTGCCTTGTTAAAAAGGTCTTTAGCCCAACGGATATGGTCGCCGATTTTAGGCAGATAAGTGATCTTCATTGGTGTGCCATACTCTTGGATGATATCCATTAATGGAACATCGTTAAAGTGTAACTCATTGTTTATCACTTTAAATTCTTCAGTAGGGAACTCAAAAGTTTGCTCTACCAGATCAACATATTGATATTGTTGCATTTATTATTTCAGGGTGCTTTTAATTGTTGGCGAAACATAAAAAATTAAATTTACATTCTAATTTACTTAAGATATAATCTCTTATAAATTACTTTTTTGTAAAGGAAGCAAATATAATAATCAATATATTAATATAATGTTATTTTTTAAT
Organism: Spirosomataceae bacterium; assembly: GCA_965248855.1. GTDB lineage: Bacteria > Bacteroidota > Bacteroidia > Cytophagales > 172606-1 > CBDFKQ01. The sequence goes on from CBDFKQ010000014.1 coordinate 363,704, forward strand.
AATTTGGAGAGGGGAGAAAAGAATTACAAGGGATGTGAATAAAAATAGAATTTATTTTCCACATAAATTTTATTCTGAAAATATCAAAATAACGATATCGATAAAATGATATTCATGCCATACGAAAAGCAAATCCTAAAATCATATTATCTTTTAATTCTAATTCAGACAAAAAAATTATTATGAATTAGGATTTGAGGAAAAAGGGATTTTTAATTTTTACTATTAATGATTTATTTATTCTGAAAATATCAAAATAACGATATCGATAAAATGATATTCATGCCATACGAAAAGCAAATCCTAAAATTATATTATCCTTTAATCCTAATTCAGACAAAAAAATTAAATCACTACATTCACAATTTTCTTCTGCACTACAATTACTTTTTTAGGTTGTTTTCCTTCCAACCATTTTTTAACAACTTCCGATTCCATTACTGATTTTTCAATTTCTTCGGACGAAGTTTCCAATGAGAAATTAATTTTTGTACGCACTTTTCCGTTGATAGAGATTGGGTATTCGAAATTGTTTTCTTGAATGTATTCCTGTTTCCAATGCGGGAAAGAGGCGTTAAAAATACTGTCATTATTACCCAGGCTTTGCCACAATTCTTCTGCTATGTGTGGCGCATAAGGAGAGAGAATAATTAAAAAATCTTTTAAAATGGCTCTTTTATGGCAATTCAAATCTTTTAATTCATTTACACAGATCATAAATGAACTCACTACTGTGTTGAAAGTATATTTTTCAATATCTTCTTCTACCTTTTTAATTGTTTTATGCAAAACTTTTAATTCGGCAGCAATTGGTTCATCTTCCGTAATTAAAAATTTACCCTCTTCGTTGTAAAACAAACGCCAAAGCTTGCGTAAAAATTTAAAAGTACCGTCAATCCCCTGAGTATTCCAAGGCTTAAACTGCTCGAGCGGACCAAGAAACATTTCATACAAACGCAAAGTATCAGCGCCGTATTTTAAAACCACTTCATCAGGATTAACCACATTGCCCCATCGCTTCGACATTTTTTCTACTTCCCAACCACAAATGTATTTACCATCAGGTTCAAATATAAATTCAGCACCGGCTAAATCCGTGCGCCATTTTTTAAACTCATTGGTATTTAAAATATCATTTTCAACAAATTTAATTTCAATATGAATAGGATTTACATCATGATTTTTTTTCTGATTGAACGAAACAAAAACAGGAGATTTACCTTCGCCTTCTGATGATTTTAATCTATAAACCAAACTACTCCTCCCTTGAATCATTCCCTGATTAATCAGTTTTTTTGCAAATTCCTTTTTCGGGACTAATCCTAAATCATACAAAAAATAATTCCAGAAACGAGAATAAAGCAAATGGCCTGTTGAGTGCTCTGCTCCGCCTAAATAAATATCAATGTCTTGCCAATAATCAATTGATTTTTTGGAAGCAAATTCATTTTCATTTTTCGGATCCATATATCGATACCAATACCAACTAGAACCGGCCCAACCCGGCATAGTATTTAACTCCAACGGATAACTATTTTTTTCACCTTCCGGAGAATAAACCCAATTTTTTGCTCTTGCTAATGGCGGTTCACCATCTTCGGTAGGTAAATATTTATCGATTGAAGGCAACTCCAGAGGTAATTTATTTTCCGGTAAGGTATAAGGCAAACCATCTTTATAATAAATAGGAATTGGTTCTCCCCAATATCTTTGGCGCGCAAAAATCGCATCGCGCATGCGATAATTTATTTTACGCAGACCGATTTTTTTTTCTTCTACAAAAGAAATCGCTTTTAAAATAGCATCATGAGAATCCATTCCGGTTAAAAAACCGGAGTTTATTAATTTCCCGTGTTTTATTTCCGTAGGGTCTTCGAGGTTTTCAGTACCTTCAATTACAAAAATGATTGGCAAATTAAAATTCTTTGCAAAACGCAAATCTCTGTCATCAGAGCTTGGTACACCCATCACAGCACCTGTTCCGTATCCTGCCAACACATAATCGGCAATCCAAACAGGTACTTTTTCATTATTAAATGGGTTTATTACAAAACTGCCGCTAAAAACTCCCGACACAGTTTTTACATCACTCATTCTATCGCGTTCTGAACGGTTTTTTGCAGTTTTTACATAATCTTTAACAACATTTTTCTGTTCTGCTGTAGTTATTTTTTCAACCAAATCACTTTCAGGTGCTATTACAATATAGCTTACACCAAAAATGGTATCAACACGAGTAGTAAAAACAGTTATTTTAAAATCATTATTTTGGGATTGAAAATCAAGTTCTGCCCCAAAAGATTTACCAATCCAATTGCGTTGCATTTCTTTTAGCGGTTCCGGCCAGTCAATTTCTTCCAACCCGGTTAACAACCTTCCTGCAAATGCAGTAATTCGCATTGCCCATTGTTTCATTTCTTTTTTAACAACAGGATAACCACCTCTTTCAGATACTCCGTCTTTCACTTCGTCATTGGCAAGCACTGTTCCTAAAGCAGGGCACCAATTAACCGTCATGTTATCTAAATAAGCAAGGCGATAGTTTAATAAAATTTCCTGTTTGTGGTTTTCAGAAAAGTTTTTCCATTCTTCGGCATTAAACTGTTTTGTTTTTTCGTCGCAATGAGCGATAATTTTATCAGTACCCGAAGTTTCAAATTGCTTAATTAATTTTTCAATAGGTTCTGCTTTATCTTCTATTTTATTATACCACGAATGAAATAATTTTATAAAAATCCATTGCGTCCATTTATAAAAATCCGGTGAAGAAGTTCTTACTTCTTTATCCCAATCATATGAAAAACCTATGCTTTTTAATTGTCTTTTATAAGTATTAATATTTTCTTCGGTGGTAACTGCCGGATGTTGCCCTGTTTGAATGGCATATTGTTCAGCAGGTAAACCAAACGAATCAAAACCCATTGGATGCAAAACGTTAAAACCTTTTAATCTTTTAAAACGCGCAACAATATCTGTAGCGATGTAACCGAGCGGATGGCCGACATGTAAACCTGCACCTGATGGATAAGGAAACATATCCAAAGCGTAAAATTTCGGCTTTAATGGATGTATTTCGGCTTTATATAATTTTGTTTCTTCCCAATGCTGTTGCCACTTGCTTTCAAAATTTTCCGGTTTATATTCTGACATTATTTTTAGTATAGTAATGAGTATCTGATTTAGAAAAAAATTAAATGAATCTTTTTTCCTAAAAATTTTGCGAATTTAATTATTTCAAGTGGATGTTATGGATTTTGTTTTAAAATTTTAATTTTGGAGATAAATAAAAAGAGGGTTTTACCCGGATTTTAATAAAAAAAAATAAATTTGAATTCAAAAAAATAAATTATGAATTTATCGATATTGATAAACTCATAATTTTAAAAAAATTAATTTTAATTTTTCGATTGGCGTAGTCTCCGACTACGTCAAGGCGTTATCAAATCTCCGGATTTGAAATTTAAAACATTCATGTTATTTTGGCTGTAAAAAGTGATTGACTTTGTTCAACTTGGTGTGAAACATGTGGTAAGAAAAATGATTAATGAAATATGATTGAAGTTAAAGAAGTTTTAACCCCGGTAGAGTTAGAAAAAGTATTTGAAATTAGGAATAAAGTATTTGTTGAGGAGCAAAATGTACCTTCAGAAGAAGAGTATGATGAGTTTGAAAATACTTCGAAACATTTTTTAGCATATTATGATGCACATCCTGTTGGTACTGCCAGATGGAGGACTATTGGCAATAGTGCAAAAATGGAACGTTTTGCTATTTTGGCAGAATACAGAAGTAAAAAAATAGGCTCTGCTATGGTTGAAACTGTTTTAAACGATATTACAAAGCAATTCGGCAGGGAAAAACAAATTTATCTCAATGCACAATTAACCGCAATGGGTTTATACAGTAAATTTGGTTTTAAGCAGGTGGGAGAAATGTTTTTAGAATGTGATATAAAACATTTTAAAATGGTTTACTCAGGAGACTGATTATATTAAATTTTTTTTGAACGGATGCAATATTCATATAAAGATTCTTTAACAGGTGCCAATCTTCTTTTATCAGTTAAAGAGAATCATTTTACACATGCTTACTTTTCAAAGGAACTTAAACCATTATTAACAATGGCTTGGAACAGGGGGCCGGTACAATCCATTTTTGTAGATGGGGAATCATTCCCCTTTTCTGAAAATTCTTTTGTAGCTCTGGCTGCTAACCAAACATTCTCCTTTGAAGACCCCACTCAATTAATAATATGGCAATTTGATAAGCCCTTTTATTGCATAGAAGACAATGATCATGAGGTTTCTTGTATAGGATTTTTATTCTGGAGCCATAAAGAATTTTTTACTATAATGACTGATGAAAATTCGATAAAAGATTTTGATTTGATTTTCCGTCTTTTTATGATTGAATTTCAAATGAAAGACAATGTACAGAATGAAATGCTTAGGGCATTATTAAAACGAATGATTCTTAACCTCAACAACCTAGCAAAAAAACAGGAACTTAACAGCGAATTTAAAGATACAGATTTGGATATCATAAGGCAGTTTAATGTATTAGTTGAAAAAAATTTTCGAAAATTACATCAGGTACAGGATTATGCCAACTTACTTAATAAGTCTCCTAAAACGCTAACCAATTTATTTTCGATCTACAATAATAAAAGCCCGCTTGAAGTGATCCATGAAAGAATTATGCTTGAAGCAAAGCGATTGCTAATTTATACAGATAGCCCGGTAAAGGAAATTGCATGGCAACTTGGCTTTGAAGAAGTATCCAATTTTAGCAGGATGTTTAAAAATACAAGCGGTTCCTCACCGGTTGAATTTAAAGTTTCGCCTGTTAAAGTTAAGAAGGGTAAAATTGATAACTGATCGGGCATTATCGATACGATTATAATTTTTACTATCATTCACCTTTGCATTGTTCAATAAATCTCAATTTAAACAATGTAAAGATGAAAAAATTATCAATTTTTCTCCCGTTATCAGCAGTCTTAATTATATTAATTAGCTGCTTTTCACTACCGGGATTTTCACAAACCAATGATTACAAAGAGGTAAATAAAAAGACAAAGGTTCGTGAAAACGAGCAAGCTCCTGATTTTAAAATAGCAGATGTTTATGGGAGGCCTATAAGCATGTCATCACTAAAAGGCAAAAAAGTACTGCTGACATTTTTTAGGAATGCCGGATGCCCTGTATGTAATTTAAGGTTTCATTCACTGGAAGACCAATCCGGATTTTTTAAGTCAAATAACATGGTATTTGTTGCCATTTATGCCAGCCAAAAGGATAATATGCTAAAATATATCCGTTCCAGCTATCCGGACAGCAGTACCCTTTACCCGCTTATGGTGGCCAACCCTGACAGGAGCCTTTATAAATTATACCATATCGAACGTTCAACCGGTAAGTTGATAAATTCTCTAATGTTTCATGGAGGATTGTCAAATGTAAAAAATGGGAAAAAATTATTTAAGGATAAGATAAAAGATGACAGCCCTATTAATATGATCAATTCAGATTTTCTTATTGATGAAAAGGGGAAAGTGGTGACTGCTTATTATGGTAAATATGCAGGTGATTTTATCCCGATTGCAGACATTAAGAAATTTGCCTTAAATAATTAATTCAAGAATTTAAACTGAAATAATATCATGAAAAAAAAGACAATAGTTATAATAGGCGCCGGTCCCGGAATTAGTAATTCTGTAGCCGCGCGATTTGGAAGGGAAGGTTATAAAGTAATTTTGATTGGCAGATCTGAAGAAAAACTTGCTAATATGGTAAAAGAGCTTGAAGAATTAGGAACTGATACCCACTTTGCTATAGCAGATGTATCCAATTCCTCTCAACTGGCTAATGCTTTACTACTTATTAAAGATATTGAAATTTTACATTATAATGCATCATCTCCAAATAATACGTTTGCGTTGGATGAACAAGAAGGTAATTTAATTTACGATTTTACGGTAAGTGTTGCCGGTCTGCTTACTTCAGTAAAAGCCTGCCTTCCGGAGCTTGAAAAAAATAAAGGCAGTGTATTAATTACAGGCGGAGGGTTGGCTAAATATCCGCACCCTGATTATGCCTCACTTTTGGTAGGAAAGGCGGCTCAGGCAAATCTTGCAGAAAGTTTGTCACAGGCCTTGATAGCTAAAGGTGTTTTTGTAGGAATTTTACAAATAAACGGTTACGTTAACAATCAAGACACTGTTTACAATCCCCCAAATATTGCAGAGCAATTTTGGAAAATAAATACAGAAAGGGCAGTCTTTGAAAATATTCTTTAAACGACGACCTTCAAAAATTCTTGAGATAATCAGCATAGCGGCTAAAATAAAAAAAACTTTAAATCAACATTCAAAAAAAATAATAATATGAAAAACACAAAAAAAATCCTGACTATCGTTTTCGGAATTGTAATGATACTTGGAGGAATTGTACATTTAATAAACCCCGTAATGTATGCCCCTTTCATCCCTGCCTTTCTACCGGTTAATGCCGTTATTTATGCATCAGGCATTCTCGAAATTGCTATTGGAATCGGTACTTTCATTCCAAAATATCGACAAGTATCCACTCTCTTGATATTAATATTAATGATTGCTTTTCTCCCTTTACACGCTATAGATGTATTCAGTGAAAAACCGACTATTGGAAGCCATCAAATTGCAATTGTGAGGCTACCCATGCAATTCGTTTTAATTGCATGGGCTTGGTATATTAATAAAAGGGAAATATCGAAGGTGCAAATACTTGAAAATTAAATTATCTGATTTTTTTCCTCATATCCTTATGTACTGTAATAAAAAAATTGCTTTTTATGACAGTACATAAGGATAATTAATTTACTTCATTGAGAATATATAATCTTTTCTTCAAAATATTCCGATATATTAAAAAATTTCTGTGAATTAACTGCAGTCATATTAATCATAACCAATACGGACAATTTGCCGAGTAATGGAAAAAATGTTCAAGATTGCTTTGAAATAGGCATATTATATTTTTTCTAGTTCAATTACTATAAATTTTGAAGTGGGAGTATGGCTTTTAAGTGCAATGGAATCTATAGGAATCAATACGTTGGTTTCGGGAAAATAAGCAGCAGCACAACCTTTAGGAATATTATAATTTATTACTTTAAATTTGTTGGCTGTACGTCTGTTATTATGAGCATCAATACTATGAATATCCACCCAATCGTTTTCATTTAGCAGCATTTCATTCATATCCGATTCATTTAAAAAAATAACCTTACGCTCTCCATATATTCCCCTGTATCTATCATCTTGGCCGTATATGGTTGTATTATATTGGTCATGCGATCGCATGGTCATTAATCTTAGCTGCCCTCCTTTAAGTGTAATGTTGGGCAAAACCTCGGCGTAAAATTTTGCTTTTTTAGTAAGAGTGTTCCATTCTCTTTCCGACGCCGAATTTCTTAGCCTGAAACCTCCTTTATTTTTGAGTTTTTGTTGAAAATTATTAAAATCGGGTAAAACAGCTTCGATTTTATCTCTTATTTTGTCGTAATCGGCTATCATTTCCGGCCAATCCGTTTTCGTTTTGGGTAAACCGGCTATAGCAATACCTGCAACAATTGCAGGTTCTGATAATAAATTTTTAGAAACGGGTTTATTCTTTCCTTCCGATGTATGTACCATCGACATAGAATCTTCTACCGTTACAAATTGTGGTATACCATTTTGTAAATCTATTTCCGTTCGGCCCAGGCAGGGTAAAATAAGGGCATGCTTTCCGGTTATTAAATGGCTTCTATTTAATTTAGTGCTTATATGTACAGTTAATTCACATTTTCTAATACTGTTTTCAGTAAAATCCGTATCGGGGGTAGCACTTGCAAAATTACCTCCCATACCTATTAATACTTTTACTTTATTGCCATCCATTGCTTTTATTGCAGCCACTGTATCATATCCGCTTTCATAAGGAGGTATAAAATTAAAGACTCTGCCTAATGAATCTAAAAAATCTTTTCGTGGTTTTTCCATAATCCCCATAGTGCGGTCGCCTTGCACATTACTGTGACCTCTCACAGGGCAAACACCGGCTCCGGGTTTCCCAATATTTCCCTTCAATAATAATAAATTTACTATTTGTTGAATGGTAATTACTGCGTGTTTATGTTGAGTAAGACCCATTGCCCAACAAATAATTGTTTTATCGGCATTAAGGTAAATCTCTGCAGCTTCTAAAATTTGTGATTTTGTAAGCCCCGATTGAAGAATTATGTCTTCCCAAGTAGTGTTTTCGATGTCTGATTTTAATTCATCAAAGCCTACCGTATGCTCTTTAATAAAAGCGTAATCAAAATGGATTGGATTTTTTAGTTCTTCTTCAAATACCACTTTTAATAATCCTTTCAACGCAGCGAAATCACCACCAATCAACACTTGATAATAGTGGGTGGAAATTTGATTTTTTTTGTTCAATATCACATCCGATATATTTTGTGGATGCTGAAATTCTAATAATCCTTTTTCTATTAATGGATTAAATGATACAATCTTAGCCCCTCTTTTATTGGCATTTTGCAAATCGGTAAGCATGCGGGGGTGGTTAGTGCCCGGGTTTTGCCCGAAAATGAAAATAGCGTCAGCCAATTCAAAATCCTCCAATGTAACTGTGCCTTTGCCAATTCCTATTGATTCTGTAAGCGCCACCCCTGAAGATTCGTGGCACATATTAGAGCAATCAGGAAAGTTATTTGTGCCCAATTCTCTTCCTAAGAGTTGATATAGGAAGGCTGCTTCGTTGCTTGTCCTTCCGGAGGTATAAAATACAACTTCATTTGGAAGTGATTCATGTATACAGGCGCCAATTAATTCAAAGGCTTTTTCCCATGAAACAGCTTCATATTTGTCTTTTTGATGATTATATACTAATGGCTCTCCTAATCTTCCTTGCTGTTCCAGCCAATACCCGTCTTTTTTGAGCAAATCCGAAATGGTATGTTTTTCGAAAAAATCAGCAAAAATAACTTTTGTGGTAGTTTCAGCAGCTATAGCTTTAACACCGTTTTCGCAAAATTCAAAATGAGAATGATTTTTGGGATCGGGCCATGCGCAACCGGGACAATCAAAGCCTTTTGGCTTATTCATACGCAGCAAAGCCTTCACACCGGTTACAAGTGCTTTCTGTTCGCTTAAATGCTTATAGCTTTCAGTCAGTGCTTTTACGCCGGCTGCGGGCCCTTTATAAGGTGTTTCTTTTGACATATATTTTCTGAACGGTTACTTTATGAATTGTACACCGGTAAAGTCAGGTTGCCGAATATTTTCATTATGGGAATAGACAGTAGCCCTTTCTCCCCTGCAATAAGCAATAAGAGTAATTCCTGCCTGCTTACAATAGTTCACCGCCATAGTGGAAGGAGCGGAAACAGCTGCTAATATAGGTATTTTTGCATGAGTACATTTTGCCGCTATTTCATACGATACCCTCCCGCTTACGCACAGAACTGCTGCTTTATCTAATTTACCACACATAACCAAATGCCCAATGGCTTTGTCAGTAGCGTTATGCCGGCCAATATCTTCATAAGTTGACAGCAAATCACCATTAACAGTAAAGATGGCTGCAGCATGCGACCCTCCGGTTTCCCGGAAAACATGTTGCTCATTTGCCATTTTATCAAACATGCCCTTAATTAATTTTATATTAAGCTTTTTTGTGTGTTTGATAGTTTCATTAACAGTGGCCAGGTCGCATAAATCTATTTTACCACAAACTCCGCAAGAAGCGCTGGAAGCAATGGAACGGTTAAATAAATTTTTTCCTTCAAGAAGCGAATCCGGCACATTTATGTTTATTACCAGCGCATTGCTTTGATTGATATCCGGTGATTCTTCAACATGAATAATATCTTTATAAGAATGTATGATATTTTCGGTAAACAATAAGCCTATTGCCAATTCAATATCATTCCCCGGAGTACGCATGGTTATCGTATAGGCCTTTCCATTAATTTTAATTTGTAACGGAGCTTCCGGTGTAAGTTTCTCCTGCTTTTCTTCAGTTGATGCACTTGTGTATTTCACTACGTTAAAGTGACCATATTCCATATTTTTAAATTAAAATGCTTTCAGAAAAATATAAACCGGGATGAAAATTTCTCACAAAAAAATTGATTATCTTCAGAGTTCTGTGTTACAATTAAACCGGATTACCCATTTAATAAAAAGTAATTACAGAAAGGTTATTTATTCTAATCTCCATACCTCTCCTTAAAAAGGAGGTTACGGCTACCAATTCTATGCTTCATACTTTCAAAGAGAAATCTGAGTTTAATAAAAAAAATCCAATGTTATTTTATCATTCCGTGAGGATCAAGTACATATTTTTTGGCAGCGCCTTTGTCAAAATCCTTGTATCCATTCGGTGCATTATCAAGTGTAATCACTTCAACATTAACTGCTTTCGCAATCTTTATCTTATCATACATTATGGCATTCATTAATTGCCTGTGATATTTCATTACCGGGCATTGACCGGTATGAAATGAATGTGATTTTGCCCAACCCAATCCAATCCTGATTCTAAGATTTCCTAATTTAGCAGACTCGTCAACAGCACCGGGATCTCCGGTTACATATAAACCCGGTATCCCTATTGAACCACCTGCTTTAGTTATTTCCATCGCTGCATTCAGTACAGTAGCGGGATGCTCATGCCCACAATCACTACCATGGCCCCTTGCCTCAAAACCAACACAATCTACAGCCGCATCCACTTCAGGTACACCTACTATTTGAGCGATTTGATCTGCCAGGCCGGCATCTTTTCTTAAATCAATAATTTCACATCCGAAACTTTTGGCTTGTTCAAGCCTTTCAGGGATCATATCGCCTACGATTACTACAGCAGCGCCTAAAAGATGACATGATGCAGCACATGCCAATCCGACCGGCCCTGCACCTGCTACATATACAATTGATCCGGGACCAACACCCGCAGTTACCGCACCATGAAATCCGGTAGGAAAAATGTCGGACAATAAAGTAAGATCTCTTATTTTTTCCATAGCCTGATCGGAATCGGGGAATTTGAGTAAATTAAAATCTGCGTAAGGCACCATTACATATTCCGCCTGCCCGCCAACCCATCCTCCCATATCTACATATCCATAAGCGGCACCCGGTCTGGCCGGGTTTACATTTAAGCAAATACCTGTTTTTCCTTCCTTGCAATTTCTACAACGACCGCAGGCAATATTAAATGGAACTGAAACTAAGTCGCCAACTTTAATAAATTCTACATCATTACCCGCTTCAACTACAAGCCCCGTAATTTCGTGCCCAAGTATAAGGCCTTCCGGAGCAGTAGTGCGCCCACGCACCATATGTTGATCGCTTCCGCAGATATTTGTCGAAACCACCTTCAAAATCACACCATGATCGCACTTTCTGTTACCAATCGATAATTTTGGATATTCAATGTCTTTAAGCTCGACAACTCCGGGTTTAATGTATGCTACTCCTCTGTTTGATGCCATAATAAAAGTGTTTATAGGTAAGGTGATGCTATTAATTGTTAATTAATTTCAATACTCGTAAATGTAAAAATTAATTGATAGTATTCATCAAATATTAAATATAAAAATATTGGAATGATAGTTCAGGCAATTAAATTAAAAATAATTTTAAAGGGTATAAAATATTTAATTAAAAATAAAATCTCTGCTGTTTGACATGCTCGCTTTTTAGAGGAGTGGTTCTAATTAGGTTTGGTTAACTATTATATTTTTCAAAAATTATTAAATGTTTTTTTAGATTGTATATTAATTAATCTAATAGTATTAATCATTTACTCCACTTTACAATTATCAATATTTCAATATCAAGATACTCATATTTTCATTGAAGTTTGAAGTAAAATGACGAAATTTACTTTATCAGATTAAAGAAAAAAGACATTAGACAAAAGACAAAAAAAATATGAAAAACCTACTTTCTCCTATTGAAAATACTTTAATGAAATTAACATTTAAGCAAAAAGATTTCATTTATACTATTGCAAGGCTCGAATACAGAATATGGAAAGCTTTAACTAAGTTGGAAATTGTGAACACATCAATCACCGAAGCGGAGGGCAATATCGCTTCTTTAAACGCAGCTATTGCGGCCGCGGGAAAGGGAAAAGTGGCGGATAAATTAATGGCTTGGAAAACAAAAGCTGAATACAAGCTTTTTAAACTCAATTTGCGTAAGAATAAAATTGATGTGGTTAAATTAGTAATTAATCAATCTAAACTAGAGGAAACAAAACAAGCGCTAATTACCTTAGAAGCTGATATTGAAAAGATCGAGATGCGAAAAGAAAGTATTATAACAGTGAAAGAAAAGAAAACCGTACTAAACAAAGAAATTATTTTTGAATCATGGAATAGTAACAGGCAAACAAAAGAAGAAAACCCTCTTAACCAATCCATAAAAGCTTTTTTGAAAGCAAATCTCAAAATGGCCTCTTAAAATAATTAATATAGTTATGATGCTTTTTTCTTTTCGAGGCTGGCTTTTAGCTGTGCCATCAAATCTTTAGTTTTGGTCGGTTCACTTTTAAATTTAATAACCTTTGCAACTTTACCTTTTGCCTTAGCCTCAATTACTTTCATTAATTCGTCGGTATAGTTATCTTTATATTCCGAAATATCAAAGGTTTGTGTGAGTTGATCGATTAATAAGAGGGCCATTTTCATCTCACCTTCATTGGTTTTTTCTTTTTTTGGAGGCAGTTCAAGTTTATCGGGTTCAAGTATTTCTTGTTGAAATCTTATTTTATTTAAAACCAGCACATCATTCATAGGTTTTAAAATAGCCAGAGATTCTTTAGTTCTTAAAACAAAGCTCGCTACACCAACTCTTTTAGATTTTTTTAATGCATCGCGCAATAATGCATAAGCTCTCACACCCGATTTATCGGGTTCTAAATAATATGGAGTTTCAAAATAAACGGAATCAATTTCTTCTTCACTTACAAATTGAACTATTTCAATTGTTTTGGATTTTTTTGCATTGGCCTTTTCAAAGTCCTCATCATCGAGCACTACGTATTCATCGTCATAATTATAAGCCTTCACAATATCATCCCACTTTACTTCCACACCGGTGTTGGCATTTACTCTTTGAAATTTTATATGGGCAAGATCATGTTTATCCAACATATCTAAATCTAATCGACTATCGTGAGTGGCACTGTAAAGTTTTATGGGAATATTTACAAGGCCAAACCCAATTGCACCTGTCCAGATGGATCTCATAAAGAAATTGTTTAAAAAATAATGTCAAAAAATGTGTGCCGGTATCTTTATCTCATTAAGATTAATAAAATACTAATATTATCAATTTATCAATATCGTTATTTTGATATTTAAAATTGATAATCCTTTCTTTCTAAATCTAAAAAATCAAAGCTGTAATTATTTTTTTCGTCTGAGTGAAAATGTTCTTTGTTAATAACTTTCCATTCATCATCCAAAAAAAATGGGAAAAAAGCATCCCCTTCAAAAATTTCGTGTATTTCGGTTAAGTACTGATGGGTGATTATTTTTTTTTCAAAAGCCTCTTTAAAAATTTGTTCTCCCCCAATTACAAAAACTTCCATCTCACCGGCTTTTCGTGCAACTTCAATCCCTTCGGCAATCGATTGCACAACATGTATATCGGCAGGTACTTTATAATCTTGTTGACGCGTAACCACTATTGATGTCCTTTTAACCAAAGGTGCATCGAGTGATTCGAAAGTTTTTCTTCCCATTATCATATAATGATTAAGGGTAAGTTGTTTAAATCTTTTTAAATCGGCAGGAAGTTTCCATGGCAGCCTATTTTCAACGCCAATTACTCTATTTTTAGAAAAAGCTGCAACAGTTGATACTTTCATTTTAAATTTTTAAAGTAACACCTTAAAATTATTCTTAATTTAAAAAGATCAATATACTTATTAACCAATATAAAACTCTAAAGATTCTTTTATTTCCTTTAATGATACCGGCTGATCGATTAAAGGTATGCCGATGTTGGCCAGTAAAATGCAATTTATTTTACCTCCGGAGTTTTTTTTGTCTTGTAAGGCAAGTTTTGCAATTTCCTCAGTTTCTTCTTGTTTTATTTTTATTTTACCAAATACAGGAAAAATAAATTCTTCTATTTCTTCCAGACTGCTTTCCGGAAGTTTGCCTTTCTTAACCGATAAATAAGTTTCACAAATCATGCCTGCTGCAACAGCTTCGCCATGCAAAACTTTTCTTTTGGGTTGCGATAAGCAATAACTTTCAATTGCATGGCCTATTGTATGGCCAAAATTTAAAATTTTACGCAGGCCTTTTTCTTTTGGATCTTGTAAAGTAATATCTTCTTTAATTTTTACAGAATGAGTTACAAGCTCCTTCCAATTTTGGTTTGACAGATCTTTTTTACGAATTACATTCCAAACCTCAGCATCGGCAATAAGGCAATGTTTAATAACTTCCGCAAAGCCGGAACGGATTTCTTTTTCCGGCAAAGTATTTAAAAAAAGCGTATCAATAAAAACTTCTTTAGGTAATTGAAAAACACCAATATGATTTTTAAATCCATTAAAATCTATACCGAGTTTACCACCTACCGAAGCATCTACCTGCGAAAGTAAAGTGGTTGGAATTTGGATAAAATCTATCCCACGCTTATATGTTGATGCGCAAAAGCCACCCATGTCGCCAATTACACCACCTCCCAAATTAATAAACAATGCATTCCTGTCGAAATTCTTATTTGTCAATTCATTCCAAATGAAGGAGCAGGTTTGTAAATGTTTATGCTCTTCTCCACTTTTAATATTTATTAAATGATGCTTTTTGGGAAGTATATCCTTTATGATGGGCAGGCAATACCTTTTTGTATTTTCATCAACCAAAACCGCAACCTGCGCGTAATTATTATTTGAAAAAAAAACTTTTAGTGATGCTGTAACAGAATTAAAAACCGGCATTATAAATTTGTTTAAATAAATTTTAACCTTTCACACTCATGTTTCGCAAATAAAAATCTGCAATTACCAAGGCTGCCATTGCTTCAACAATAGGGACGGCGCGAGGCACAACACATGGATCATGCCGACCCTTGCCTTTAACAATTACGGTTTCACCTTCTGCATTAATGCTTTCCTGATCCTGCATAATTGTAGCAACAGGTTTAAATGCTACATTAAAATAAATATCTTCTCCATTAGAAATCCCGCCCTGTATTCCACCTGAATGATTTGTGCGGGTGCGGGTTTTTCCGGTTTCGTCAATATAAAAAGCATCGTTATGCTCTGACCCCAATAATTTTACACCTTCAAACCCGCTGCCATATTCAAAACCTTTCACTGCATTTATTCCTAACATGGCCTTACCCAATTCGGCATGTAATTTATCAAAAACGGGTTCACCTAAGCCTACAGGCAATCCTGTGGCCACGCAAGTTACTATCCCGCCTATCGAATCGCCATTTTTACGTGCAGCATCAATGAGTAGAATCATTTCTTCTGCCATGTTTTCATCCGGGCAGCGAACAATATTATTTTCTGTTTTATCCAGATTTAAGTCTTTATAAAATGATTGTACCTTTAAATTTCCTATTTGAGAAGTATATGCCCGGATATTAATTCCTTTTTTTGTCAAATACAATTTCGCGAAGGCACCTGCTGCAACTCTGGCAGCAGTTTCTCTTGCCGAACTTCTTCCCCCTCCTCTATGATCGCGTATTCCATATTTTTCCTGGTAAGTAAAATCAGCATGTGAGGGACGGAATTGGCTTGATATATGATCATAATCTTTACTTTTTTGATCTTCATTCCAAATCATTAAAGCAATGGGTGTACCGGTGGTTTTTCCATCAAATACCCCGGATAAAATTTGAAATTCATCTTTTTCTTTCCTTTGTGTTGTTATTTTAGATTGACCGGGTTTGCGTCGATTTAATTCACCCTGAATATAATCCATATCAACTTCTAAACCTGCAGGGCATCCATCTATCACCACACCAATACCTTCGCCATGTGATTCACCAAAAGTTGTAATTTTAAAAAGTTTTCCGTAGGAGTTCATTAATTCATTTAATTTTTAACAAATATAATTACCATTACTGCAAGCAACAAAATCAATAAACCCATATTACCCCAGGTATTGATTGTTTTCCGATTTAAATTTATATTTTTATCATGGTTTGGCCTTAAAATATCTTCATAAACGGGATCAAGTTTTTCAGTTGAAAGGTTAATGTTCTGCAAATCGCTTCCTTCTACGCTAATTTTAATGCCTGATCGTAAGGTATCGTATTCGTTGGTTTTTAAATTAAAAAATATCCAGTTAAAATAATTTTTTAAGTGATAAACTCCCGCTTTTTTTGGTATGATTTGATAGGCGGATGTTTTTAAACCACTTTCCTGATTTCCAAAAAAACCAATTGTCTGATTAATTTGAGGAGGAAAAAAATCAAACAAACTATCAGAAGCCACAACCGGCAAATTAATTGCAGATATATTTCCTTCACCTGTTACCTTAAAAATATATTTAAAACTTTTTCCGGTAGTTGCTCTTCCGGATGTTATTTCTTCTTCCAGCCTGAAATTACCTACGGATATTTTTTCCATTAATGGATGTGAAGGAAGGTTATTAACGTTAACGCTTTGCTCCCGGGTAAAAAAAGTTGTGTATGTTGCCTGTTTTTCATCTGTCTCTTCTTTGGCAATTTTATATTTTATCATTGTTAAACCAACTTTAGGAAAATGGATTGTTGAGGTATTAAGAGGATAAAAAGAGGCTCGATAAAAAGTATATGTATTGTATTTTTTTTTATTAAGTAATATGGGTACAGCTTGATATTCCCTTATCCCAAAATCTTCTTCCCAACAATTGGCAGGTTTTAATTTATTTATAATTTTTGCCAATTGTTCACCTTGTTTATAAGAATCAATATCTGCCTTGTTACTTTCTGCTACGTATAATGCCAATGTAACGGTAAAACCTTCACCGATATAAACTTCATCTTTATCAATAGTAAGGGCTAAAAAAGCATCTTCTTTTACATCAACGAATTCTTGTTTTGTATTAACAGATTTTAGCATTTCTTCATATAACTCTACCTCACCGGGTTGGTCACTTTCTTTTGGTTGTATCACGCTCAGCACTGCTGCATCTGAATAAACTACTTTTTTATTTACTTTTATCGAAAAACTTTTAATATTAAAAACCCCTTCCCTGGTTGCTTTATACCTCTGTATGATGGATTGTGTAACTGAATTTAAACCTCCTATTGTAGTAACAGTAAGGGTAGGTGCACCTACTTTTTTTAAATTTTTTATATTGGGGAATGATGAGTAATCGGGTTTACTATTATTATCACTTACAACGCTCAGGGTTATTGTAAAAAAATCATTCATTGTGATTGTTTTCTTACCTAACTCAAGTTTTATATCCTGAGCAAATAGAACATGCGTGCTATACAAAGGCAGGCATAAAACTAAAATCAACCTTGATAAAAAAGACAATTTCATGAAAACAAAAACGAAGATTCTATACCAAAATATATAATATTAACAAAAAACTTACGTATTAATAAAAATAAATTACTTTTTTAATAAAAATTAATAACTTTCAATTCTTTTCAACTAAAAAAGGTTGCTATGTTAGAATACGTAAAAATTATTCTGCAAAAAGTAAGCTTTGACACTAGGCTCTTTGAGAAAGAGCTTCGTAAAGCCATCGCCAACTTAGTTTCCGACGAAATTGAAACACTCAGAATTTGGTGTTATCAAACTTTCAGTCAGGATTATTCTACAATCCTTAATAAATATTTTGCCTCCTCATAAACTTGAATGTCTTTAAAATGCAAAGGAATAAAAAATTAACCCATTTTTTTCTATTCTAAATAGGAATGGAAAAATTAAATAAAAAAATACACCTGCCTCCCATCAGGAAGCAGGTGTATCTCAAGTATTCACGATTACCTATAAACGCAAATACATTCTATTTCTAACCAAACCTTTGATAATTAATCATTATAACTCGATAAAAGTAACCGGTTTATAAAAATATATTTTTTAATGAAATATTTATTGATGTAGAAGTGTTATTCTGTAAACAGGTCAACAAACATGTCATGTTAAATACAATTATTATCACTGTATTATTTATCGGTGCATTAATTTATTTGGGTAATTTAATTTTTAGTTTTTTTTCTAAAGATACATCTTGTGCAAAAGGTTGCGGTTCATGCGCCGCTGATTTAAAAAAAATTTGAAAAGGAAGGGTGTTGATAGAATAATTTCGAAAATTAAGAAGACGAATATCAAAAAAACGATATCGTCATATTCATACTCATCTGTCGCAATTACCCCTTAAATTGTCGCTTCTTACTAATTTCAGTTTCCCTTTTCTTTGTAACCTTGTTAAATATTTATATTTAACAAACAAATTATAGCATTTCACACTTAAACTATTCATGCTAATGAATAATCTTAAATCAATAACTTGTGAAATACTTGTGAATGCTCAAATAGAAAAAATTTGAGAATATTGGACAAAACCTGAACATATAAGAATCTGGAATAATATTTCCGAAGAATGGCATAATCCACATGTAGAAAATGATTTAAGAATTGGAGGGAAATTTTTCTATAGAATGGAAACCAAAGACGGTACTTCAGGCTTTGATTTTGAAGGCATCAATGACGAGGTAGTTGTTAATAAAAAAATTTGTCATACAACATCAGATGGACGAAAATCCATCATTTTGTTTATAAAAACAGAAAATGGAATTAAAATTTCAGAAACTTTTGAACAAATAAACGAACATCCACATGAACCTCAAAAGAAATTTTGTCAGGCCATTTTAAATAATTTCAAAAAATATACAGAATCTAAAAATAAATTTGTAAAAAATAAATAATGACTTTCAAACTAATAATATTAAAAAAACGATATCGATATATTCATAAATGAAAATCTAATTTTTAAAATGTGTTTATAAATTATAATTGAACCATTGTTCTATTAATAAACGCTGTTAACTCAGGCCCGGTAAGCATGCCCTGAGAAAGCAAGGCAAGATCGTAAGTTAATTTTATTAAGCCTTTTTGCTCTTCTCCTTCCAACTTTAATATTTTATTTATTAAATGATGATTTGCATTTAAACTCACATTGTATGTCATCGGGAAATCACCAAACATAGCCATTCCGCCTCCACCACCATTGGCCGACATTTCTTTCATTCGTCTTATAAATTCAGGAACGGTAATGGTAACCGGCATTTCATCTGCAGGCATTGCCTGAACTGCAACGGAAAGTTTTTTATCATTAAGTGTTTGATCATACAATTCCTTCAATTTAGTTTTCTCATCTTCACTCAATACACTTTCTTTCGTTTCGCCTTTATCGACAAGCTTATCGATAATATCGGCATCAACGCGTTTAAGTTGTGTTTTCTCTAATTTCTGTTCAAGAAAACTGATAAAATGAGAATCCAACTGGCCATCTAACAATAAAACATCATAACTGTATTTTTTAGCAGATTGTATGAAGGTATCCTGTTTTTGCGGATCAGATGCATACAATATAACAACACTGCCATCTTTATCTGTTTGATTAGCGGCCACATGTGTTTTATATTCATCAAAAGTGAAATATTTACTTTCTGTATTTTTTAACAAACAGAAATCTTTTGCTTTTTCATAAAATTTTTCGTCTGTAAGCATTCCGTACTTAATAAATACACCAATGTCAGTAAATTTTTGTTCAAAGCTTTCGCGATCTGCTTTAAACATATCCTGTAGTTTATCGGCTACTTTTTTAGTAATATAAGTATTGATTTTTTTTACATTAGAATCTGCCTGTAAAAAGCTACGTGACACATTTAAAGGAATATCCGGTGAATCAATAACGCCATGCAACAACATTAAAAATTCGGGAACAACATCTTTTACTTCGTCAGTTATAAATACCTGGCGACTGTATAATTGAATTTTATTGCGGGATATTTGAACATCGTTTTTTATTTTGGGGAAATATAAAATTCCGGTAAGGTTGAAAGGATAATCAACATTTAAATGAATCCAGAATAATGGGTCTTCTCCCATTGGATAAATTTCTTTATAGAAATTTAAATAATCTTCATCAGATAAATCTTTAGGGGATTTTGTCCAGATTGGATTTGGATTATTAATTACTTGGTTTTCAAATTCAATTTCAACCGGTAAAAAACGGCAATATTTATCAAGAATGCTCTGTAAACGGAATTGCTCTAAAAATTCTTCCGAATCTTCTGCTATATGTAAAATTATATCACTTCCCCTTTCTGTTCTGCTGCCCGGCGTAATTTCGAATTCGGTACTTCCATCACAAATCCATCGAGCCGGCTCTGCACCTTCAAGGTAAGATAAAGTATTAATCTCTACCTGACCTGCTACCATAAAGGCCGAATAAAATCCCAAACCGAAATGCCCGATAATGTGCTGAGAGGCATCTGTTTTATCTTTATATTTTTCAACAAATTCTGTTGCTCCCGAAAAAGCTATTTGATTAATATATTTTTTAATTTCTTCTGCCGTCATTCCCAAACCATTATCACTAATGGTTATAGTTTTAGCTTCTTTATCAAAAGAAACTTTAATTTTCAATTCACCTAATTCACCATTATATTCTCCTATTGATGATAAACGTTTTATTTTTTGTGTTGCATCAACAGCATTTGAAATCAACTCACGCAAAAATATTTCGTGGTCGGAATACAAAAACTTTTTAATGATCGGAAAAATGTTTTCGGTATGAATGGATATTGATCCCTTTTCTGACTGTACAGTTGCCATATATTATTTAATTAATTGATTTGGTTCTGAAAGGATTTCATCAAAAAAATTGCCATTAAAGTTTTGCTGACAGGATGGCAGGAAAAAATTTGCTTTATTTATTTACTTCAGATTTTAAAATTATTATTATGAATGGTTACAATATCGAAGTTTCAACTATGTTCAATATTATTGAATTCGGAAAAAGGATGGTATCAGTTATATTAATACAGCAGAAGTAAATAGATAGTAATAAATTATAGCAGATAAAGATTAAAATTAATAATCCAGAGTAAAACCTGCCAAATACATTGCTCCAATTTGATCACCTGCGTAAAACTGCCTGTTTGTATTATTAAGCGCATTCCTTCCATTAATATAAACCTTCAAATGTTGTTGCACTTTATATGAAATTTTTGCATTCCACAATACATTCCCGTTTAGGTTTGTAGCCGGTGTTGTAACATAAGGTGCATAAACCGGATTAGGATTTTGAGGACCCGGTGTTGGAGGCACTTCACGAAAAGTATAAAGTGAATAATTGTTATAACTGTACATACTCAAGTTAATATTTATTTTTGATGTAGGGATCACATTTAAAACAAAGCCCCCAAAAGTAGTAGGTGTATAATTACTTGTAAAATCATGATAAGTATTATAATTAAAGGTACCATCTCCCGGTGATGGCTGGTTATTATATGGTGAGTAATTATTAATTTTTGTTTTTGAATAGGTAATAAATGGTTTAAAATGAATTTTGTTGTTTAAAAAAGTTGAATTTACAGCAATTGTTATTCCATTTTGAACCGCTTTTAAATCTATATTTTGATTTTTAAGCGTTAATGTTAATCCATCTTTTCCAAAACTTACACTCGATAATGCTTCGCTATAACCTGATCCTTTTTGATTGAAAATAGATAAATCAATACTTAAATTAGAAAATATTTTAACCCTGTATCCAAGTTCCAATAAATCAATATGAGCAGGATTTAAATCTAAATTTGGAGCAAATTTTTGTGTTCCAAAAGGTGATTTGCTTGAGAAATCAACCAAAACCGGAAACATATAACTTCCCTGATAAGCACGTGATGCAATTAACCTGATATTATGGTTATCATTAGGTTTTATATTAAGAGCAAATTCATAGGATAAAAATGTTTTATTTTCAGGGTACCTGAAACGGTCAACTCTCGCAGCAGCAACAAACCTTATCTGTTCAATTGGTGTAAGTTCGAATTTTAAGCTTCCTGCATAATTATACATTGTTGCTTTGTTATTAAACACACCTCCATAAAAAGTTTGATTTATATAAGGCAAATCCGAAATTGAAGCAAATTGATAGCTTATAGCCGGTTTTAAACTGAAAATTTTTTTATATTTAAAATTATAGTCTATATAAAAATCTGTTGTACTAAAGTCGTATTGATAAGAAGGAGAACCTTTTACCAGCGACTGAACACCTTTATTATTGGAAATTTGGAAGGAAAAGCCATAAATTTCACCTTTTCCCATAAAATATCTTGAATGTGATGGAGCATAATAACTCGCAGTGCCGACATAACCAACCGCAAGCATTCTAAGTGGATCAGAATCTTGATAACCTGCACTTAAATCAAATTTAATTTTATCTGTAGGCGCATAAGTTGCGAAAAAATTAACCGCCTTTTTATTTACAGATCTGTTTGGATCGGGATAAATATCCTGTTTTGAAAATCTTGAGTCAACAATTGTTTTATCATAATCCGCAAAACTACTTTGGCCTGCCATATCCGTATTATAAAAGTCAACTACCTGCCTTTTTCTATCCGCATAATTTCCGCTTAAAATGAATGAAAGCTTTTCATTTATTTTATATCCTGTTGATAGATTCGCTAAATATGAATTTGTTTTGAAATCATATTGTGAATTACTGTAAACCATTAACCCGGTTTTATCCAATTTCCTTGTTATAATATTAATAACTCCATTTACAGCATTTGGCCCGTAAAGAGCAGCAGAGGGGCCTTGAATTACTTCAATTCTATCAACATCATTTATCTCCACAGGTAAATTTTCCCAATATGTACCCCCTTGAAACTGATTAAAAACGGGGCGGTTGTCAATCATTACCAGAATGGTTTTATTTATTAAACCATCGCTGAAAGCAGGGGTATTGTTTAATCCTCTTATATCAACCTGATATGTTCCGTTTGCCATTTCGGTAACAAATACACCCGGAACAAGACGAAGGGCTTCCGGAATAGAAGTTGAGCCTGATTTTTCAATGTCAGCCCGGGTCACCACAAAGGCCGAAAGCGGAGCATCAAATACATTTTCTTTTTCTCTCGAAACTGAAACTATGGGCACATTCATTAAATCACCCAAGCTTGGATTAAAAGATTCGTCATCACTTTGTTTTTTTTTGGAAGTTGAATCTGAATTGGTTTTATTCTGCGCCTCCACATTTTGCGCAAGAAATAATATACTAAGAATTAACAATAGCTGGTATCTCATTTTGATAGAGTTTATGATTAAATATAAAATATAATTTTAAATATAATTTAAAATTAACAACAAAAGCATTTTAATATAATTTTCTTAAAATTCCACATTATATAAGGGTTCAAAAATATTAAATAAAGGGGCATTAGTACTATGTAATAAAGGAAGTAAAAAAATACTTGTTAAATTATAAATGACAAAAAAGTAAAAAGAAACATCCTACATTAAAACACGTTATAGTATTATATACAGATTTATTTATGAAAACAGTTTATACTCCTATCTCATGCGAGCTGTATGATAAAATTGAAGCAGCTGCCACATTAAACCTGCCGTGCCAAATTATTTATCTTAATGAAAATAATAAAGCTGTTTATGTAAAAGATGAAATTAAAGATATATATGCCTCGCATCATGAAGAATATCTTAAATTATTATCAGGAGAAGTTATCAGGCTTGATAAATTAATAAGTTTTAATGGAAGTGAAACGAGGGCATTATATTAACTTACTTTTTTTATCTCATCCAAATTAAAAAATAAATAATTATGAGTTTATCGATATCGATAAACTCATAATTTGAATAATTCTTCTTGTTATTAATCCGTGAATTTACTTTCTGAAGTTTGGATATAAAATCCGAATGAAGTTTAATGTGGATTTATGAAGTTCAAACAGATGTTGTATATATAAATTTCTAACAAAAATAAAGCGGTCGCCTTAACAAAACAAACAATTATTTAATTTAACTGATTGGGATTAAAAGTGAAATTATACTGCCCAACAGCATACTTACAATGATACTTTTTGTAAAACTCGAAATTAATCTCCTTAATTCGATAATTTGTAAGGCTAATAAACTAAATGCAATCATAAAAATTAATTTTATGGCATAAATAATATGTTGATTATGGATTTCTACATCCAAAAAAAGTAACAATAACAATAAATTAAAAACAGCGAATAACAATATGGTACAGGATATAGCAAATGTAACTCCGTTGATTTGCGATTTGCTTATTAAATTGGATTCTCTCATATCAATTTTATTTTCCACAAAACTATATTATACATTTTGCATTTCACCAGAGTATTTCTACGGTATTTACTACCGTAGAAATACGGTATTTTCTGTATTTTCATTTAAATTTTAAAATATTACATTCAATAATTTTAAAGTGTTAAATATTTTTTCATGTTTAAAAAACAAATCAGTTAATTTTGTAATAATATTTTTAAGTTGGATTAATAAAAATCAATTTTTTCACTGCAAATAATGGAAATACCTAATGTTTCTAAAGATTGGTTTGTCGAATGGTTTGATTCACCTTATTATCATATTCTTTATAATAGTCATGGTACATCCGAAGCAGAAAATTTTATAAATAAATTGGTAAAGTTTTTACCGATTACGCCGGAAAATAATGTTTTAGATCTTGCATGCGGGAAAGG
The DNA here is from genome assembly GCA_965248855.1 of Spirosomataceae bacterium. Lineage (GTDB taxonomy): Bacteria > Bacteroidota > Bacteroidia > Cytophagales > 172606-1 > CBDFKQ01. The sequence goes on from CBDFKQ010000014.1 coordinate 388,470, forward strand.
AAGGCATTCGGTTTATTTAAATAAATTAGGCATGAAGGTAACAGGTGTAGATCTTTCACCTAACAGTATTGAATTTGCAAAACAATTTGAGACAGACAGGTTGCACTTTAATGTTCATGATATGAGAGAGAAACTTGAACCGGCAAACTTTGATATTATTTTAAATCTTTTTACAAGTTTTGGATATTTTGAAGGGGATGATGATAATAAAAAATCTATATCAGCCATTGCGGAAGGGTTAAAACCGGGAGGCAGGTTTGTAATTGACTTTTTTAATACAAATCGGGTTTTAAAAAAATTAATACCCCGGTATACACTCAAAATTAAAGGTATAGAATTTAATATAAGCAAAAGGTATAACCAAGGTTATATATATAAAGATATTCGCTTTCATGACGATGGAAAAGATTTTCATTTTCATGAGAAAGTAAAAGCTCTTAACAGAGAAGATTTTGCAAAATATTTTAAAGCAGCCGGATTAAAAATTATTTCGCTTTTAGGCAATTACAACCTTGATCAGTTCATTCTGGAAAAATCGGACAGGATGATTTTTATTACTGAAAAAATTTAAAATTCAATGATTAACATTGCTGTATTTGCTTCCGGCTCGGGCACGAATGCTCAAAAAATAATGGAGTATTTTGATAATCATCCTCATATAAAAGTGAGTTTGGTTTTATCCAATAAAAGTGAGGCGCAGGTTTTATTAAGGGCAGCCAACTTTTTCATTCCTACTTTCATTTTTGATCGCGATACATTTTATAATTCAGAGAAAGTATTAAATGTGTTAAAAGAAAATGACGTTACCTGGATTATTTTAGCAGGGTTTATGTGGTTGGTTCCCGAAAATATCCTTACCGGTTTTGAAAATAAAATAATAAATATTCATCCGGCATTGTTACCAAGGTTTGGAGGTAAAGGAATGTATGGAATGAAAGTACACGAAGCTGTTGTACTTGCCAAAGAAATAGAATCGGGCATTACTATCCATTATGCAAATGCTCATTATGATGAAGGAAATATTATTTTTCAGGCTAAATGCCTTGTAGATAAAAATGAAACAGCTGATTCTCTGGCCGAAAAAATTCATCAGCTTGAACATATACATTATCCTCAAATTATTGAAAAAACGATATTAGAAAACAAATAATTATTTTTAATTCCTTTCATTAAACTCAATTTCAAACCTATCAGCCAATATTTTTAAGGATTCAATTACAGATGGCAAAACCGGTATACCTGATAGTAATCTTTCTTTTTCAATTTCCCTTTCCGGATCGCCCGGAATTAAAACTTTTTCATGACCGTTTACCGGTTTTGCAGCCCTGAAAGTTTTGATCCAATTATCCATATTATTTTTAAAATCTTCAGCTTTTCTAAAAGCATCAATTCGCATAGCACCTACAAAATGACCGGTTCCTTCACCAACTAATTTTTCCGATGAATTCATAAAACCTGCTGTAGCAAATGGAGGCACCCAAGGCCCATAATTCGCACCTGATAAAACACCGCAAAAAATATCCACCCAAGCACCTAATGCATAACCTTTGTGGCTTCCTCGTTCTCTATCGCCACCCAAAGGCAACAATGCGCCACCATTTTTTACTGCATTCGCATCATTGCTTGCTTTTCCATCTTTATCTTGCACCCATCCTTCAGGAGTAGATAGATTTTTTCTTTGTAAAATCTCCAATTTCCCATAAGCTGCTGTGGTAGTTGCTAAGTCCATAATAAAAGGAGGTTCAACACCACTTGGTATTGCTACACAAATAGGATTTGTGCCCAGCATTTTATCTTGTGAAAATGTTGGAGCAACTAATGGCCCAGCATGTGTCATCACTATTCCAATCATATCCTTTTCAAGAGCAAGCATAGCATGATAAGCGGCTATACCAAAATGATTTGAATTTTTTACTGCTACCCACCCGGTTCCCACATTATCAGCCTTTTGAATTGCGATTTCCATTGCATAAGGTGTAACAATTAAACCCAATCCTTTATCACCATCAACAACTGCTGTACTTGGTGTTTCGTGAATAATTTTAATTTCAGGAGTAGGATTTAATCTTTTAAGATCAGTTAAGCGAACATAGCCATTTAACCTGGCAATGCCATGAGAATCAATTCCTCTAAGATCGGCAGAGATTAAAACCTGTGCAGCTAATTTTGCATCTTTAACGGAGCAACCTAATTTTAAAAAAACCTGTTCAGTAAATGATTGAAGATATTTATAAGAAAACATTTTTAGTTTTGGAAATATTTTAAAACTGAATTTGTTATTTTTTACTTTGGTTATTAAAAATTCTACATAATGTTAATAACTAAATAAGATTGCAATTTAGTTATTCTTGTTATTAAACAGGTTGAAAAAGATTAACGGCGCAAGCTAATTTTTTTCAATATTTTGAAAAAAATTACGCAAAAATTCAAATTTATCCCCTACTTAGGAAGAGTAATTCTTCATAACCGAAATCCAAAGTCTACCGATTATTAATTTTAAAAGGTACTTTTGTAATAAATAACTTTTTCAAAACAATATTATATAAATGAAAACAAAGTTTGTTGCAGCTGTTATAGTATTATCAATAACCATTTTTGGTTGTAAAAAAAATGATGCGCCTATTTCTGTCAAACCTGTGTATGTAGCAGGTGCTGACGAAGGTGTGGCAAAATACTGGAAAAATGGCATCGCCGTATCCCTTTCTGATGGAAGTAAATTTACTTCAGCAAATTCAATCACAGTATCAGGTATCGATGTATACGTAGCAGGATTTCAAATTCCTGCTTTGAATTCAGTAGTTGCCTTATATTGGAAAAATGGAAGACAGATCAACCTTACTGATGGAAAGAAGTTGACTGAAGCTGTTTCAATTGCAGTTTCATTCCATGATGTATATGTAGCTGGTAATGAAGATATCAATACAATGTCTATTGCTAAATACTGGAAGAATGGTACGGCTGTAAATCTTACAGATGGAAGTACATATGCAAAAACTACATCCATAACAGTTTCAGGTAATGATGTGTATGTTGCAGGATATGAAGATAACAATTCCGTATCTATTGCTAAATACTGGAAGAATGGTACGGCAGTTAATCTTACAGATGGAAGTAATTCAGCATATGCTAATTCTATAAAAGTTTCCGGTAATGATGTATATGTAGGAGGATATGAATATAAAAATAACAGCTTAAGAATTATTGCAAAATATTGGAAGAATGGAACAGCATTTCCTTTGACTGATGGAAGTAATAATGCAGAGGCACGATCAATTTTTGTTTTAGGTAATGATGTGTATGTGGCAGGGTATGAAGGGAACACAGCCAAATATTGGAAAAATGGAGTAGCCGTAAATCTTACAGATGGAAATAAATCCTCAGTGGCAACTTCAATTGCAGTTTTTGGAAATGATGTATATGTGGCCGGGAGTTCATACAACGGATCGAAAAACGTAGCTAAAATTTGGAAGAATGGTATTGAATCGTTACTAAGCGACGGGAGTACGAATGTTTTTGCGGAATCTATATCACTTGGTTTTTAATTGAGTTAAGATTCAAATAGGGTCAATAGGTAATAAACTACCTATTGACCCTATTTTTTATTACCTTCAAGATGGAAATAATATTTATAAACAATAGTATACAAGCTAAATATGATATATTAAAAAATTAATCTTTTTTATGAAAGAGTTATAAGTTGAATTTATCAAATTAAAAGTAGTATTGAATCTTCTATTAAAATTGATTTAGCATTTAAAAATTAATGACTACCTAAAATCTAAATACGAAAAAAACATTTCCCTCAAAATCTTTCAAGATTGATTATTTTTACAATTTAGTGATTACTCACTTCTCAATACTAAATAAAAGCAATTGGCAAAAATAAAAACTTTATACTTCTGTCAGAATTGTGGTCATCAATCTCCTAAATGGCTTGGCAGATGCCCATCATGTGGAGAATGGAATACTCTTGTTGAAGAAGTGATTCAAAAAGACGATAAAAACGAAAAAGGTGCATGGAGAATTTCGAGCAGTAAACAAATTTCAAGTAAACCACGCAGCATTGCCGACATTAAATACAATGAAGAACATCGCATAATTACAGATGATCAAGAGTTAAACAGGGTTTTAGGTGGAGGCATTGTACCCGGTTCTTTGGTGTTGATTGGAGGTGAACCGGGTATTGGTAAATCAACTTTGATGTTACAGATTGCTTTGAGCTTGGGAGAAAAAAAAGTTTTATACGTTTCAGGTGAAGAGAGCGAACAACAAATTAAAATGCGTGCTGAGAGGATAGAAAAAAACAAACAGTCTCAATGTTTTATTCTTACTGAAACATCAACTCAAAATATTTTTAAACAAATAGAAATTTTCGAACCGGATCTTGTCATTATTGATTCCATACAAACACTACAATCTTCATTTATAGAATCGGGAGCCGGAAGTGTTTCTCAAGTAAGAGAGTGCACCGCAGAGTTAATAAAATTTGCAAAAGAAAGCGGAACTCCTGTTTTTTTAATTGGTCATATTACCAAAGAAGGTTCATTGGCCGGACCTAAAGTGCTTGAACACATGGTTGATACCGTATTACAATTTGAGGGAGACAGACATTTGGTTTATAGGATTTTAAGAACAATAAAAAATAGATTTGGCAGTACATCCGAACTGGGGATTTATGAAATGCTTGGAACAGGTTTGCGAGAAGTATCAAACCCATCCGAAATATTAATATCTCAACGTGAAGAAAATTTAAGTGGTATTACTATTGGTTCAATGCTTGAAGGAAACAGACCTTTGATGATTGAAATTCAATCACTTGTTAGTCCTGCAACATATGGAACACCACAAAGGAGCAGTACCGGCTTTGATGCCAAAAGATTAAATATGTTGTTGGCAGTTTTGGAAAAAAGAGGTGGGTATAGATTGGGAGTACAGGATGTTTTTTTAAATGTTGCCGGTGGATTAAAAGTTGAAGATCCTGCAATTGATCTTTCAGTGTGTACATCTATTGTTTCATCTTACGAAGATGTTTTTGTTCCGCAAAATGTTTGTTTCGCAGCAGAAATCGGTTTAGGAGGAGAGATTCGTGCTGTTACCAGAATTGATGCAAGAATTTCAGAAGCTGAGAAGTTGGGTTTTAAAGAAATTTATATTTCGAAATACAACACAAAAGGAATTGATTTAAATAATTTTAAAATTAAAATTCACGCTTTTTCAAGGCTTGATGATGTATTTGGAAAATTATTTTCTTAACATTTTGAAAAATATTAATTATGCATCCCTTACTTTATAGAAGGCAGTTTGTACTTGGAAATAAATTTATAGATGAATTTGAAAACTGGAATAAGTTAAAAATTGATAATGATTTATTTTTAACATGCCATCCCAATTTAGAAATTACACATTTATCAACCGAAAATATCATAATAATTGGTTTAGGTATTTTTATTGATCCATTCAATCCTAATTATTCCAATAAACAAATCTTAAACTCTTTAATTACAGATACTTCAAAAGATTGTATAAAAAAGACTTATCCGATTGGTGGGAGGTGGGTAATAATTTATATTAATAAAGAAAAAAAGGACAGAATTATTTTTAACGATACTGTTGGTGATAGGCAAATATACTATACTTCAATAAACAATAATTGCTGGTGTGCGTCACAACCTCAAGTTATAGCAGAAATTTTGAAAATACCACTTAGAAAAGATGAAAATTTAAAAAAATTTATTTCTGCTAAAGAGTTTGAGCTGATGGAGCATTGTTGGATTGGAAACAAAACGCTTTATCAAAATATTTTCCATCTACTCCCCAATCATTATTTAAATATCAATAATATTAATCCGGTAAGATTTTTTCCTTCTATCGATGATTTAAAAAACACAGGTTTCTCGGCTGAAAATGCTATCAAAAAAGTAAGTGAAATTTTACAAGGAACCATTGAAAGCATAGTTAATCGGTATAAAATTTCAATGGCCATAACAGCAGGTTTGGATAGCAGGACTATTTTAGCCGCAAGCAAAAATTATAATGAGAAAATACATTATTTTATTTCAACTCATCCGGGATTAAGTGAAAACGAACCTGATGTTACCGTTCCGAAAAAGTTATTTAATAAATTGAAAATCCCCTTTCATGTTTTGAACGGAAAAAATATAAATCCCAATAATAATATATTTTTAAAATACTTTTTTAAAAATGTATCTCAGGTTTCAAATAAGAGAAATATTGGTATTTATTATAATTATTTTGAAAAATTTGAAGAGAATATATTAGTAGGTGGGGGCTCCGGAGAAATTAGCAGAAATTATTATGGATTAACGAATAAAGCTTTAAATGCAGAATCTCTCTCTAAATTATTTGGAAGATTTAATGATAGTTACACAATTTCTGAAATTGAAGAGTGGCTTTTGAACATCAAAGATTTAATTCCCCGTTTGTGTAATGAAAATATAACTCTATTGGATTTATTTGTGTGGGAGCACAAAGCAGGAAATTGGCAAACAATGGGGCCCGCTGAAGAAGATATTTGTCTGGATGGCGTAAGACCTTTAAGTAACAGGTCTTTAATAATTTCCTTATTAAGTGTAAATAAAAATCCGGATATAAAAGATTCACAATATATTCAAAAAGAAATAATTAAATATTTGTGGCCTGAGCTTTTAACAGAACCCATTAATCCATTACCTTTTTATAAAAATATAATTAAAAAAGCTTTAAAATATATTGGCTTATTGAATACGTTTAGAAAAATAAAAAGCGGATTACGAATTTTTAAAATTTAACAAAAGATTTCTTTTTAAGTAAAAAAATAAGGCTAAAGTTGTCATTAATATAAATACAGCCCGGGTAATAACAATATTAGGTTTAGCATATTCGGGGTACCATGTAGTAAACGATTGCCATTCTATTCCCGGGTCAGGAATTTGCCAGAATAACCGCATAAAAGGAATAGAAAAAAGTAAAATTATTAAAGTATTTTTCTTTGAAATATGCTTTAAATTTTGAAGAATAACAGTCATTATAAACGGGAAACCGAGAAATGATAATCGAGTAAAATCAGCGCCTCCCCAAAAGCTTAACCCTAAAGAAGCTATGGACAATAAATATATGAGGTCTACTTTATTAAAAGTACCTTTTAAAATTATAATGAGAAAAAAACCGTATGCTGTAAATATAGATACTATCCATATTAATATTCGAGCCGGATGATTGATTGTTATGATAAATATTTTACCTATTGTATGAAATGATGAACCTGTATTTATTGGAATATGAGGGAAATAATAATTTATTACTTCTTTTGAAATGAGACTTATTATTAAAGATATTAATATTATTAAAATTGGGTAATCTCTTTTATTTAAAACGATATGATGCCAAATAGCAAATCCTAAAATTAAAATTAAAAAGACAGGGAATTGCTCTTTTACTAATGTTGCTACCGGGCCGATCCACAAAAGATGCATCCATTTTTTTTCAATAATTATATAAATTAGCAACGTTTCAAAAAAATATACAGCAACATCAACTGTTAAAGGATCAAATATATTTAATCTTATCAAGCCCGACCAATGTAAAAGCAACCATCCAAAACCTATTGCCTGCAAAAAGTATGAGATTTGAAGCTTTTCCCAAATACGACATAAAAAAAATGTCGTAAATAGGATAAATAAAAAATTAATAATCAGAAAAGCAGAAATAATTTTTACTGAAGGTACAAGACCGGCTAAATAAGGAATGGCAACCCTTGAATGATACGGAAATGCAACATTATAACTTTTTTCTTCCCCTTTAAAGAAACGATATATTTTAGCATATTGATTTCCATCCATTCTTGGTTCAAGATGGTATGAAGCAACGGGTTGTTTGAAATAATAAAAAATTGATATAAAAATCGATAATAAAAAAATTATTAAATAAAATTTCTTTCCTACCATATTGGGGTGTATTTGACATACAGATCCTATTTAAAAAAATATTAAATACTCACTTTCGCCTCTTTCCTCATTTTTATCAATTTACTAACCCTATAAACCGTAAAAATACTAATTAAAGATAAAACCACTATTACGTAACCAAGCGTATTATAGTGCTCTAACGGACTGAATTTATCTTTTTGAAAAACTATTAAACCACCTACCACTGCTGCAACCCCTCCTGCCAATTGTTGTAAAGAATTATTGATACTCATATAGGCACCTCTGTCATGCATTTCCGGCAATGCGGAGCTAAGAGCCATTGCAGGAACCATACGACTCATAATACCGGCCATAAAAAATACATTCATCGTTAATACAATCCAAAAAGGCACAGGTATCAGGTTAGTATATACAACTACCATTACTATCGTCCATATTGAGGCTATTGCAAAAATTTTAAATTTATCAATTTTATCACTTAATTTTCCAATAAATGGCATTATTATTAAAGAACTGACTCCCGCCACCATAAACAATAATGGTAATTGCGCGGGTGTTACGTGCAAGTTATTTATTGAAAAAGCACTTCCCCAAGGCATCATCATAAAACCGCCCATCGATAAAAATGCAGTGGCAAGGTAACCTACTCTATAATCAGTATTTGATAAAGTTTTCCATAAATGTTTAAATGGATTTTTATCTTTCTGAATATCCAAATGCTTATTCACCGGCATCATCCATATTACAATTGTTAACCAAACTAAAGCTGAAAAACCAACTATTAATATAAAAGGTGACTGCCAGCCAAAAGAATTAGCTATATACAAACTAATAGGGATACCCAATACCTGGCTTGCTCCGAATCCCATTTGCATAAAACCCATTACCCTTCCTCGTTGTTCAATTAAAAATATATCTGCAACTATAGCCATTGAAATAGAACCGATAACGCCACCAAACAATCCGGTAACTATTCTGGCAAATAATAACATTTCGTAAGAGTTAGTTAAACCGCACAACAATGTGCCGGCTATAAAACCAATATAAAAAAATAATAATAATTTTTTTCTATCAAATCTATCAGCAAAACCTGCTGTTAAAAAACCCGCTATACCGGCGCTAAAAGCATATCCGGAAACAACAAAACCAAATTCTCTGGTTTTTAAATTCATTGATTTCATAAGCATATCACCCAATGGAGACATAACCATAAAATCAAGCACCACCGTAAACTGGGTAAGTGCCAGTACAATAATTAAAAAAATTTGATATGAAGTAAATTTGCTCTTTTCTATAGTTTCCATTTAAATTTTTGTTTTTAAGATTTTTTTTTTAATCGGCAAGCTCTTCACAATAATAGCCTGCCCGGTTTATAAGGTTTATGAAATGAATTGGATTGCTTGTTACAGATTTTATACGCAATACCTTATCAATATCTTTAATATCAACACTCCATTCAAAAGCCTGTGAATGCTCATTTAAAAATAAATTAATATGTTTAATATCTTTTTTAAAACGAATATTAGTTTTAAAAACTAATATGTAAAATGATTCCTTATTTTTTATTGATGACCTTACTTCCGGTTTATTATCTAATAGTGTTTCCATATCTTACAATTAATATTATGTAGGTTTTAATGCCTTTAAAACAAGTTGTAATGTACTTTCCATTATTTCATCAGAATAAATAAATTTAATCCCACCTATACTTGAACCCGAAGCATGAATCCTTAATAAAGAATAAAGTGGGGCATAGGCCATTGTCCAAAATACTTCGAATTGCACCTTAACTAATTCATTATTTTTAATTGCATTATCAATAAATTCAGTCATTGCTGATTTGAAAGATTGCATTATCGACTTGTAATCATCGCTACTTGCTTCAATTGCTCTTTCCAGCAAAGGTGAATTCTTAATCTGATCTAAAAAGAGCATTTCATAAATATTATTCATGTAATATTTATTTCTGTTTAACCACTGAAGTCTTAAACCTTCACTAAAAGACATTGATGGATTAAAGTCTTCCATCATTGCACCTAACATTTTTTTTCCCTGAAATTCATATAATTGAAAAATTAAATCTTCTTTATCTTTATAATATATGTAAATAGTTGCCGGAGATACATTTGCAGCTTTAGCTAATTTTTGCATACTAAAACCATCAAAGCCTTCTTTAACGAACATCTTTAATGCCTTCTCTCTAATTGATTGTTCCTTACTTTCGTCGCGTTTTCTCATATCAATGCAAATATAAATAAACGTTCATTCACTTTACAAATATTTTATACTTTATTTTTTAATATAGAGATTAAAATAATATTCCGTTATTTTAATGATTAAACTTTATAAAAGAGAGAAAATTATTTTTCTTATTTTTATAGCGAAGAGTTGCATTTATTATTTAATAGCCGGGTGATGGGATATTATGTACAAAGTTATTTAACAGATTCATCAGAAATTCGAAAATTGTATGGAAGTAAAAATAAAGAGTTACTTGCATCACTTTTGCATGAATTATCGGAGGATCTGAATAATCTTAATCAATACTTTAGTGAAGAACTCGGTGACGATAAAAATTCTCAGAAAATATTAACGGATATTATAAACGGTGAAGTAAGGTTTCCCAAACTTGCATTTATGTATGGCTACGTATATGAGAAACTATGTGATTATTATGGCGAGCAGGTATTTCCTCCTAATGATGAGTATTCTACGGATTACTATTGGTCTATAAATAAAGAAACTTATAAGGCCTTTGTTCCTATTCCATTTTCAAATGACTTTCCTGAAATTTATAGTATTTTAACAACTGAATTACAAGAAGAAAAAGAAAGATTTTTAGCGCCGACAAAAATACGCAATGTAGAAGATGAAGATGTAGAATCGGCTAAAGAAGATTTTAAATATATATTTGAGGAAGCATTAAAGAAAAATAAGGATTTAGTATTTTTTTTATATTGATAGTTTATAACATTATTTAATAAATTAAATCTGACAGAGTTTTCCAAAAAACAATTGTTTAAATAAAAATTGTTTTTATGGTGAGTAAAACATCAAAGACCATTAAACTCAATGCCGTTAAAAGAAAATAATAAAATTTATTTGCCGACACATCTATTTTTCGAGTATCTCGCAGTTGACCCTGAATTTGTGATACAGTTTTTATCAGGCTTATTACTTCATTGTTTTTGTTATTGATCTCAAAATAACTTCCTCCTGTTATAGTTGCCAGTTTTTTTAAGTCTGATCTATTTAAATGAGAAACTACATCATTGCCCTGAGCATCTTTTTTCCATTTACCTGAATTTGAAATTTTACCCCCCTGATCTGTTCCAATTCCTAATGTAAACAATCGAATTCCGTGAAGCTCTAAACTTTCGGCAATTTTCTTTGTTTTTTTTCCAAAATCCTCACCATCACTTATTAAAACTAACACTTTAGATTTGTTAAGAGAATTGACATCATCTTCCAAGTATTTTTCTAATGCTAATTGCAAGGCAGCTTCTATATTTGTGCCTGTTTGAGGCATAATTCGAGTTTCAAAACCTCGTATAAATAAATTTAATGCGCTTTTATCATAAGTGAGAGGGCATTGAACAAAAGCTTCATCAGTAAAAACAATTAATCCGATTCTGTCATTTGACCATTGATTAATCAGGTTTGATATTTCAAACTTTGTTTTTTCTAATCTGGTTGGTTGTACATCACTTGCATTCATCGATTCTGATAAATCAACCGCTATGTAAATATCTTTCCCTACCGTTTTTATTTCTTTTCGTATTTCACCAAACGACGGCCCGAGTACTGCTAAAATGAGTAAAATAAAATACGTAACCCTGATAATTAACTTCCAAATTATATTATATCCCTGAGCATTAAATACCTTTGAAACCTTCCTTACTCTTAATATAAATAACAAATAAATTAAAAAGAATAAGGCAATTACTATTATATGAAATGTATTGAAGTGGTAATACCAATTCATATGTATAAATTTAAAATTTAGCCTTTAAAACATGCAACTTAAATTTTATGTTTGAAATTAAAAATAGTGATGATGTTTAATCGCAGATGATGCGTATCATTTTTATTTAATTAATAGAATATTTTAATATTAAAGTGCAAATTACGTTTTAATATTTTCAGACAAAATTTAATAAAAAAATGATTTCATGAAACCCGGACGCTTTTATTATGCATTTTTTGCCTTAGTTGCTATTCTTTTCTTAGGCAATTTATTTTTTGAATGCTCTTCCCCTAAAAGAGCAAATACTTTTAAGGACAGTGGCCTTACTTATACCAACCCCATTATAAATAAATATCTGGCTGACCCCTGTATTGTGTATGATAATGGATATTATTATTTATTTGCCACAGGTAAGGCAGGAGATGGAAAATACATTCCAATACATCGTTCTAAGAATTTATCCAAATGGGAATTTGTAGGTGGAGCCGTAAATAGGGGCGGAAAAACTGATTGGAATTTTAAACATTTTTGGGCACCTGAAGTAATTAAGATTAAAGATACTTACTATCTGTATTATACCGCATCACCGGAAGAATCACCTGCAAACTCCGGCAATAGAGTAGGTCTCGCCACTTCCAAAAACATAGAAGGCCCTTATAATAATGTAGGGATAGTTATTCCACATGCCTCTATTGATGGCCACCCTTATATTGATAAGGATGGCCAAATGTATATTTTTTATACTATAGAGCATAAAAACACAGATGGGCTTAAAGCAGGCCAAATATATGCCGATAAAATGATTTCCCCTGAAAAAGTAGAAGGCAAGCCGGTGCAGGTGATTAGCCATCATGTATGGCAGGAAGGGCCTTTCCTTCAATATAGGTTTAATAAATATTTTCTTACTTATAGCCTTGGTAATTGGATGGATAGTACTTATCATTTGAGATATGCAACAAGTGATTTTATTACCGGCCCCTTTACCGAGCAACGAGATACAATTCTAAAATCAAATAAATTTGTAAAAGGTCCCGGCCACCATTTTATGTTTACAGATAAAAGAAAAAAAGATTGGATTGTGTACCACGGGTGGGACACCTCTTTTAAAGCAAGGTACCCAAGGATAGACAGGATTTTTTTTACAAATGATAAAATATATTCAGATGGGCCAACCTATATCCCTCAAAGTGTAAATAAATAAAAAAAGACCTTAAAATGAGGGGATTATTTCCTAAAATTTGATAAACCATTAGGTGTTTATAAGTATTATAGATTAAAAAATATTACTTAAGTTGCACTTTAACAAATTAATAATTTATGTCATGGGATTATAAACCAAACCTTTACGCTTTGATTGGATCAGAAGTTATTCCAGATATTGCCTATCAAAAGCTTCTTATACTTGAAGATTATGGAGGAATACTATCTGATTTTATCTTAAGAAAAACATTAGAAATAAATTTAGATGATGTAGTTGGAACAACATACCCCGACTATAAGAACTCAGAAAATTGGTTAAAATTTTTTTATTCATTAAAGAAAATTCATTCAGAAGAGGGCTTAATTTGGTATTCTCAGTTCTTTACATCAAACGCACAGAAATTAATTATGGTTTTGGTTTAACCGAATTCAAATCAAAATATTGGATTGTTGAGGGTAATAATAGAATATGTATCGCAAAATGTTGGGATTGAAAAAAATTTTAATTCCTGTGAATTTCCAATATACCACTTAATTTAACGCTTTCTTTCTGTAGTAAATTTATTCTTGACTTAAATAACCTCCCTAAATTCAATTCATAAGCTAAAGAAATTTATTGCAAACGATTTTGCTGCCTTTTTTTTAATTTCCTCAATTTATATCTATTAGAAATTGATCAATATTAAATATATATTTAATATTATATTGCGAATCAAAAATATTATCTCTTATATCTTAGCATTTTTAATTTAAAATTGTAAATATTGCATTGTATTTAAATATTAAATTAAATTGTTATCTGAAAGGCAAATAGTTCACATGGACATGGATACATTTTTTGTATCTGTGGAAAGGCTTAAAAATCCCAAGCTTGTAGGGATGCCCGTGCTGGTGGGTGGCTTTTCTGATCGTGCAGTGGTAGCAAGCTGCTCTTATGAAACCAGAAAGTTTGGGATCCATTCTGCCATGCCCATGAAACTGGCCAGGCAACTATGCCCTGAAGCTATAGTAGTAAAAGGAGATATGGATTCTTATTCCGATTATTCCAAAATGGTTACCGGGGTAATTGCAGATAAAGCACCTGTTTTTGAAAAGACTTCCATAGATGAGCATTATATAGATGTATCCGGGATGGATAAATATATCGGCACTTATAAATGGACGCATGAACTCAGGCAAAAGATTATGAAAGAAACGCATCTGCCTGTAAGTTTTGGCCTTTCCCCCAATAAAACAGTTTCTAAAATAGCAACCGGTCAGGCGAAACCCAACGGTGAGTTACAGGTGTTGGCTCCGGAAGTGCATCATTTCCTGGATCCTCTATCTATTAAAAAAATACCGGGGATCGGAAAAAAAACGGAAAATGCTTTGTACCAAATGGGTGTAAGGGATATTCAGACACTCAGGCAAATCCCTGTTGAATTATTAGAAATGAACTTTGGCAAAACCGGTATTGCCATTTGGAAAAAAGCCAACGGTATTGATAACAATCCTGTAGAGCCTTATAGTATTCAAAAGTCTATGGGTCATGAAATGACTTTAAACCAAGATACCACCGATGTGAAGGAATTAAAAAGGCTGCTGCTTCATATGGTGGAACTGCTTGCTTTTGATTTGAGAAAAAAGAAAAAGCTTTGCGCCTGCATTACAGTTAAAATCAGGTACTCTACTTTTGATACGTTTTCAAAACAAATGTCTATTCCTTACACTTCTGCAGACCATCATTTAATCGATAAGGCATTTTTACTTTTTAATAAGCTTTACGAGAAAAGGCTTTTAATCAGAATGATCGGAGTAAAAGTAAGCCATTTGGTAGAAGGAAATTATCAAATCCATCTCTTTGAAGACAGCAGGGAGCAGATATTATTGTACAATGCCCTTGATAAAGTAAGGATACGCTTTGGTGAAACAGCAGTCATGCGCGCTGCAGGCTTGATGACTTACACGGAGGAAAATTTATTCACTTCCACAAACGGATAGACAATTGTATTTATATGTTACAGTTTATCCGGTCTTACTACAGCCTCAAATTTGGTGTTCACAGCATTGAAGAGATTGTTGAGAGGGCGCTTAGAGCAGGCATTCAAACGCTTGCCCTAACCGACATTAACAATACTTCCGGATTATGGGATTTTGTGCGCCTTTGTAAAGAAGCGGGTATTCATCCTGTTGCGGGGGTAGAATGTAAAATAGAAAATATAACATTGTTTTCGTTAATCGTCAACAACAATGAAGGCCTCCGGGAAATACATGAATATCTATCTTGGCATAACCTCAATGACAAACCATTGGGTACGCTAAGCCTTGAATTTAAAAATGTTTTCATTATTTATCCTTTCAGTACCCCGGCCGAGAAAGTCCTTGCAGATAATGAATTTATAGGGATCCGGCCCTATGAAATCAATAAGCTTTTTTCAAGCCCGCATAAAAAAAGATTGGAAAAACTCATTGCTTTCCATCCGGTAACTTTTTTTTCTAAAAGTGATTACGAGCTTCATAAAATATTGGTTGCCATCGATTACAATACGCTGCTCTCAAAAGTAGAAGCAAAAGATACCGCCCATCCAAATGAAATTATTTTAAAGCCCGGGCAACTCGGGAAGTATTATGAAATGTATCCAATACTGATTGATAATCTTGAAAAAATAACGGAAGGCTGTTCCATACAAATGAATTATGAAGAAAGAAAAAACAGGAAAACATTCACCGGAAGCAAAACAGGTGACAAGGAACTTTTAAAAAAGCTTGCCTTTGACGGTTGTCTTAACAGGTATGGAAAGCATAATAAAGAAGCTGTTAAAAGGGTGGCACATGAGCTCTCTATCATCGATCAGTTAAGTTTTGAAGCTTATTTTTTAATCACTTATGATATTATCAGGTATGCGGTATGGAAAGATTTTTTTCATCTTGGCCGTGGGAGCGGTGCCAACAGCGTAGTTGCTTATTGTCTGGGCATTACGGATGTAGACCCTATTGAACTGAATTTATATTTTGAAAGGTTCCTCAACCCTAAGCGAACAAGCCCGCCTGATTTTGATCTGGATTTCAGTTGGAAAGACAGGGATGAAATAACCGATTATATTTTTAAACGTTATGGAAATGAATATACAGCCTTGCTGGGCACTATCACAACTTTCCAGAGGGATGCCACCATTCGTGAATTGGGAAAAGTGTATGGCCTGCCTAAGTCTGAAATAGATTTGATTTCGGGTAATATTTTATCTCCTAAGCATGGCATCCGGAAATTAATATTGGATACCGTTCCAAAGCTAAAAGACTTTCCCAACATCCGCAGCATACATGCAGGCGGTATCATGATTTCGGAATTACCCGTCTCTTATTATTCTGCAGTGGATCTTCCGCCTAAAGGTTTCCCGACGCTTCAACACGATATGTATCTGGCAGAATCTATTTCGTTTGACAAATTGGATGTGCTGAGTCAAAGGGGCCTGGGCCATATTAAAGAAGCAGTGGATATTGTTAAGCAGACACAGGGGCTTACCATTGATATTCGTAAAACGGAAGATTTTAAAAAAAATGATCACGTAAGGAACCTGATTTCAAGTTCAAAAACCATCGGATGCTTTTATATAGAATCCCCGGCCATGCGCCAACTGCTTAAAAAGCTTAAATGCAGCGATTACCTGACATTGGTGGCTGCTTCTTCCATCATACGCCCCGGCGTGGCACAAAGCGGGATGATGAAAAGTTATATAGAGCGCTTTCATAACCCCGACGGTTTCGAATACATACACCCGGTAATGAAAGAACAATTGGGCGAAACTTATGGGGTGATGGTTTACCAGGAAGATGTATTAAAAATTTGTCATCACTTCGCGGATTTAGATTTAAGTGATGCCGATATCCTTAGAAGGGGGATGTCGGGTAAGTTCAGGTCGAAAGATGAATTTAACCGGATCAAAGAAAGGTTTTTTTCTAACTGCAGGGAAAAAGGATATACTGATCAGCTGACCCTTGAGGTATGGCGGCAGGTAGAATCTTTTGCAGGGTACTCTTTCTCCAAGGCGCATTCTGCCAGTTATGCGGTTGAAAGTTACCAGAGCCTTTACCTGAAAACATATTTTCCGCATGCTTTCCATACGGCTGTAATCAATAATTTCGGTGGCTTTTATAAAACCTGGGTATATGTACATGAAGCGGGAAAATGCGGTGCCGTCATCCATTTGCCCTGTGTTAATAACAGTGAAGATAAAACCTGTTTGAAAAACACCAATGACATTTACCTGGGTTTCCAACATGTGGAGAATCTGGAAAGCAGGTTTATCAAACGTTTTCTCTCGGAAAGGGATTTAAATGGAATGTTTAATGATTTTCATGATTTTATCAGCCGGGTAAATCCTGATAAAGAACAATTAAACTTACTCATCAGGATAGGTGCATTTCGTTTCACGGGCATATCAAAAAAGAACTTGCTTTGGGATGCCTGTTTAAAACCAAAGACTTTAACCGGTTCCCATTCGATAGGTTCTTTATTCCCGGTATACAGGAAAATGTTTGTGTTGCCGAAGCTTGCCCATTCTGATTGGGATGATATCATGGATCAGATAGAACTTTTAGGCTTTCCCGTCACCCACAGTTACTTTGATATGGTAAAAACGGATTACAGGGGTGATGTGATGGCGGAAGGTTTAATTAACCATTTGGGAAAAACGGTTAGGATGATGGGTATTTTTGTGGCTGTTAAATCTCTCAGGACAAAAACAGGCAAGCCGATGGGCTTTGGTTGTTTCATCGATGCGAACGGGGATTTTTTTGATACGATCCATTTTACCGAATCGTACATGCAATATCCACTTCAGGGTCCGGGGGTGTATCTGGTGGAAGGAAAGGTGGTTGAAGATTTTGGCCTGGCCAGTCTGGAGGTAAAGAAAATGGGGAAGTTAAGTTTTAAGGCCTGAAAAAGCTATGATATAGCAGTTGGGAAAACCTTACCTTCCAGATCAATTATTTTGGATTATTTAAACGCATCCATTTATTAGTTTTTTATTAGTTAGTAATAGCTCTATAGTTACATTTTGATTTTTCGAATCTCCTGTGGCTTTTAACAATTTAATTTCAGTAAAATCAATGGTTTGTTTTGAATCGGTTTCAGTTATTTTAAGCATTTTTTCAAATATTCGTTTTCTTTTTTTATATCATCATATGTTGTTTGGGCTTTAGGTGGAATACATGAATTAATAATAATGATGCTGAAAAAAACAAAAATGCGTTTCATTGTATAGAAATTAAATAACATATTAAAGTCGATTTTTAAAAAAGCGAAATAAATGAAATAAGATTAATTGGAAAATTTTATTTTTTATTGTTGCTTATTAAATTCCCAAAAATTGCAACATTCTTTATGTTCAAAAGTTTGAAACAATTATAAAAGTAGCTTCATCTTACAAAATGTATTGCTATCCGAAAAAAAAAAGTGAAAAATTAATCCGGAAATTAAAATAAAATTATAATTATCAGTTTATCAATATCAGTATATTCATAATTTCAATAAAAAAAATTAAAATTAATTTCTTATCATTTTTTACTGATTTTTAAAATTCAAAATGTAAAATACAAGATTTGCGAAGGATTATATCATTGTGAAATAATTTACTTTACTTTTATTGAATATAATTTCAAGATATATATAAATGTTCAGTAATAATAACGATTATTTTATGGGGGAAGCTTTAAGGCAGGCTCAATTAGCATTTGATGCTGATGAAATCCCTGTAGGAGCTGTAGTTGCATGCAAGGGTAAAATAATTGGGAAAGGCTATAACCAAACACAAAGATTAAATGATGTAACTGCGCATGCAGAAATGATCGCAATTACTTCAGCAGCCTCTTTATTAGGAAGTAAATATTTAAATGATTGCATTTTGTATGTTACTTTAGAACCCTGCATAATGTGTGCAGGTGCAATAGCCTGGGCACAATTGGGTGGTTTAGTTTTTGGAACTGATGATAAAAAAAAAGGTTTTACAATGCTTAACCAGGCTGTACTACATCCACGAACATTGGTTTCTTCGGGTGTTTTAAAGGATGATTGTGAAGAACTATTGAAATATTTTTTTTTAAGGTTGCGAAATAAATAAAAAAAATATTCAGAAAGAATGAATTTTTGACAACCCTTATTGCATAAAATTTGTTACAGACCAATAGAAATATATTTTTGCAAAATAATGTATTAATCATTTTAACTTAAAACCATATCTTATGTCTTTTGTATTAGATCCACTACCATATGCTAATGATGCTCTTGAGCCTCATATCGATAAAGCCACAATGGAAATTCATCATGATAAGCATCACAATGCTTACGTTACAAATTTGAATAACGCCGTTAAAGGAACTGAATATGAAACTAAAAGCATAGAAGAAATTCTTAAAAGCATTAGCACTGCACCTGCAGCCATCCGAAACAATGGCGGAGGGCATTACAACCATACATTTTTTTGGAAATTACTTTCACACAATGGTGGTGGAAGCCCAAAAGGATCTTTAGCTGATGCGATAAATAAAAAATTCGGAACGTTTGATGCTTTTAAAGAAGAATTTGCAAAAGCAGCAACTACTCGTTTTGGTTCCGGTTGGGCTTGGCTTATTGTTGACGAAAATGGTGAGTTAGCAATAACTTCTACACCAAATCAAGATAATCCGTTAATGGATGTAGCAGAGAAAAAAGGAAAACCTGTAATAGGTTTAGACGTATGGGAGCATGCCTATTATTTAAAATATCAAAACCGCAGGCCTGATTACATTGCAGCATTTTGGAATGTGGTAAGTTGGGATGCAGCTGAAGGTTTATTTTCTTCGAAATAATTTTTTATTATTTATTGCAATCAAAAAATGGTGAAGAAATTAATTTCTTCACCATTTTTTTGATAATATAATTTATGGTTTTATACCTTCTCAATACTTATATAATATACCTTTGTCGTTTTATCTGTAATTTTAAATCGGTCGTCTATTCTATTACCGATTATCCATACAATTGAACCGTTGGAGGTAATTACCCATATTTTTTCTTTTAAATTAAGAGGGATTTTTTCGTCAATCAGAAAATCGGATAATTTTTTCTTTTTATTCATTCCAAGCGGGCAAAACCAATCTCCTTCTTTCCACCTTCTTATTTTTAAGGGAAAAGATAAAGTTTCATAATCAAGTATCGCTAATTTTTTGTCAGATGATATTTTTACTTCCTCTCTTGGTAATTTTTGTATTTTAAGTGAAAAGATTTCATTTTTATATTCATCCATTTCTTCTTCTATAACTCCACTCCTAAAATTTTCAAGTATTTTAGTAGTAATAACCAATTGACTCCTGTCTTTAACCAGAACATGGGTAGGCGAATCAAATTGCTTTCCTGATTCTGCACTAAAGGATTCGAAAATATCTTTTGATTGTGGATAATTAAAATTGAAAGGTTTTATTATTTCTGATAGTATTATTTGGGCTTCTTGTTCTATACTGAGTGTATCAATATTAATATAGTAAGCATCATTATCTTTTTTACATAACTTTTTTTCTATATCAACAATATATTTTTCAAATACCCTTTCAACAGCACTGATTTTTTCTACAGTTTGTTGAATTGTATTTTCGAAATTCGGATTAATGTTTTTTAGCAAGGGAGTAACTTCATTTCTGATAAGGTTCCTTTGGTATTTGTTGGATTGATTGCTGCTATCCTCTCGCCAGGCTAATTGATTTTCAACTATATAATCATATATTTCTTCTTTATTGGCAAAAGATAAAGGTCTTATGATTTTATTTTTTTTTGGTAAAATACCATGAAGTCCCGAAATTCCCGTCCCCCGTGTTAAATTATACAAAACAGTTTCAACAGTATCATTTAAGTGATGCGCTGTTGCCAAATAATTAAAATTGTCTTTTTCTAATAACTTTTCAAACCATTCATATCTAAGCACTCTGGCCGCCATTTGTGTTGATATTTTTTCTTGATTGGCAAAGCTTTGGGTATCAAAATGTTCAGAATAAAAGGGGATTTTAAGTTTTTTCGTTATTTTTTTTATAAATAATTCATCCTCATTGGATTCTTCTCCGCGTAAACCAAAATTACAATGCGCCACCGAAAAGTTAAATTTGGCTTTGTGAAATAAGTGCATCATCACCATGGAATCCATTCCACCACTAACAGCTAATAAAATAGTATCGTCAGGTAAAAAAAGTTGTCGATCGTTAATAAAAGCCAGGAATTTTTTTAGCATAAATATTGCGCGTAAGTTTGCGTTTTAAAAAAAGTTAATGTTTAAAGATTTTATTCTGATTTACGTTTACTCAAAAGGATTTATAAATTTTAAATTATTAATATATAGATATCGATAAACTAATAATTTAAAATTAATTTCTATTTTTCTTTAATCGGGCTTGGTTTTTTTGGGTTAGGGATTGAAGTGAAAATCCTTTTTGTGAGAACGAACAAAAAGATTGAAACGTAAAGCCCAACCACAGGGAAACCCCAAATTTATCATTAAATTATGTTATAAATTAATTTAAATTTAAAACACTTTATTAAAACTAATAAAGATTATTTTTAATATTTTGATAAAAAGAAAAAGCATTTTAAGAAAGCAATTAATAACAATTTTATCAATTAGCCATTTAGTTAACAAAATATAATTCTCAAATGAAGTTTTTAAATTTATTAATATTTCTTCTTTTTTATTTTATTTCTTTTGCCGTTTTTGCACAACAGCCTCATAAAAATGCAGATCAAAAAGAAAAAATCGAAATCATTCAACCTGCTCCTGATTATTTGGAGGGGGTTACCATTAAAGGAAAACAAATAAGGAAATTAGTCGGGCATGTACATTTAAAACAAAATACTGTTTTAATTTCCTGCGACTCCGCCTACTTAAATCCTGTTGACAACAACGCAGAATTATTTGGCAATGTTCGTATCAATCAGTCGGATACTATCACCATGACGAGTGATAAGGCCATTTATAATGGAAATACTAAATCTGCAAAAGCAACCGGAAATGTTATTCTTACCGATCCAAAATCCAAAATAACCACAGAAGAAATGGATTTTAATATGGCAACTAATACAGCATATTATTTATCGGGAGGGAAAATTGAAGATACAGAAAGTACATTAACCAGTAAAAGAGGATATTATAATACCAAAACGAAAATGGCTTCTTTTCGCAAAGAGGTAGTTGTGAATAACCCTCAATTCAAAATGGAATCGGATACTCTTCAATACAGCACATTAACTAAAATGGCTTATTTTGAAGGGCCAACAAGTGTAACCAGCAAAGATGGCACACTTCATACAACAAATGGAGAATATAATACGCTTACTCAGGTTTCGAATTTTAAAAGCAGAACAACGGTAGAGTATCAAAAATATAAACTGACAGGCGATACTCTTTATAATGACAAAAAAAATGAAATTGGCTTGGCCAGAGGGAATGTTGAACTCTTTTCAAAAGAAGATAATGTAACGATTTTGGGAGATGTGGGTAGCTTTAACGGTCCGAAAGGAATATCAAAAGTATATGGCAGGCCTGTAATGAAAAGTATTGTCGATAAAGATACCATGTATTTAACGGCCGACACATTAATAAGAGTCGACAATAAAATTAATAAAGAAAAAAAATTATTTGCCTTTCATAAGGTGAGAATTTTTAAATCGGATATGCAGGGGAAATGTGACTCTTTAATCTATAATTTTTCCGACTCCACAATATATTTTTATAAAGATCCTGTGCTTTGGAATAAAGAAAATCAAATGAAAGCGGATACTATCCACGTGCAGATGGATAATAATAAAATGGATAGAATGTATTTACGAACCAATGCTTTTGTTGTTTCTCAAGATAGTCTGTTGAATTTTAATCAAATAAAAGGCCGGAACATGATGGCAAAATTTGACAGCAGCGAGGTAAAAAAAATAATTATTGATGGTAATGCAGAAAGTATCTATTTCGCATTAAATGATACATATACTGCCACTACAGGGATGAATAAAGTAATATGCAGTAAAATAATTGTAAGTTTTTCGAAAAATGTACTTTCAAAAAAGAATGAACTCGACAATATTGTTTATTTAAAACAACCGGATGCCACATTTACTCCTCCTCACGAAATACTTGAACCCATGAGGCGATTAAAAGGATTTAAATGGCGAGCTTCGGAAAGACCGACTAAAGAAACGGTTATGGTCCGTCCGTTAAATAAAAAAGTAAGTAAAAAAGTAGAAAACAAAATAAAATCAACCAAAAAAATCAAAAATTGAATTATTTAAAAATTGTTCGTAGTTTACAAAATGGTTACTTATTGTTGCTTTTACTCATTAATAGGTAAATCAGTGGCACAGATATTGATATTTATTGTATTAATGATGCAACCATTATAATAAAAATAACGTCATTAACAATAATTAACATATAAAATTATATTTTTTAAATATCTATCAGTATTTTTGCAAACGTGATGAATAAATTATTATTGTGAGTTATGAAAAAATCTATACTATTGCTATTTTTGGTTTCGACGGTACTTGGCCGGGTAGGCTTAATGGCGCAACCATTGTTAAAAATTAACAATTTGGTTTTTTACAAAAAAAGCCATGCAAAAATTGCAGTTTCTTATACTAATCTAAAAGGTGAAGAAGAGACCTTTAAAAATCTTTTCAAGCAGGATGATGACAGGTTTTATGCAAATCATAGATTAAATGTATATCCTATTTACCCTAATCCTGTTATTAATACTACATACGCTACAATCAGGTATGAATTAATTGATAATTCAATTAAAGCAAAAATAATTTTAAGCAACATATTAGGAAATGTTATTGGAGAATATCATCTCACCAAAGAAGGTAATTTACTAAGTATTTCAACACAAGATTTTTCGTCCGGTCTATATTTTTATACATTAAATATTGATGGAAAAAATCTTGTAACCCGAAGGTTGGTTATCAATCATAAATCATAAAAAATCAAAATTTATTTAAAAGCCATTCAATTTATTTTGAATGGCTTTTTTTTTAGTATTAAGCAAAAAATAATTCTCATCTACACACTATGGGTTATATCTGAATTAAGATTTAAAGATTATAGGGTATATTTTTCTTCTAACATATATTAAAAACAATATTGAAGCCATATAAAAGAGGATCATAAAATTATAACATCCTTTTATTCAGATTAAAAATTAATGAAAAAAAGAGACGGAATTAATGAAAAAAAGAGACGGAGCTGCGTTTAATTACTTGAATTATCGGATAATTTTTGCCAATTAATTTTATTTAATCGAATTTTCAATGGCATCAAGTTTTTCATCAGTATAAACACCTGATGTTTTGTAAATTATTTTACCTTGTTTATCCAACACAAAAAAGTAAGGCGAATCCTTATCGGGCATGCTTAAACTTTGTTTATAATCACCAACATTGCCTCTGTAAAGTAAAACGTAAGGCTGTAATTCAGGGTCGACAGTTTCTTTCATCTTTTTTTCTATTGTTGCTCCCATCAATTCTTTTATCCCGCCTATCATTCCGATAAAATAAATATATGTATTGTATTCAGAGTCATCTAAAAATGCAGTATACATAGGTTGCATCCAATTTTTAATAGCCTCCGAACTTTTTTGAGAGTGCGATATGCATATTATAGTATATTTTCCTTTAGTATCTACCGGTATGTTAACCGTTTTATCAGATAAGGTTTTTCCGCTAAGGTTTGGAAACTGACTATTTACCTGACCGTAAAATTTGATTGATAACATTAGAAAACAGCAAACAAAGAATATTTTTTTCATAAATAATTTTTAAAAGAAAAAAAACAATTAATTAAATAAATTTTAACGCAAATCCGCTCACACGGTTTCATTTTTACAAATTGATATTAATATCGTTTTATTGATATTGATATATTCATAATATCTTTAAAAAATCATTGTTGATCTTACTGCTGCCTAAAAATCAAAAAACTTTATTATAATAAAAATATTTTTACCTTTGTCATCCTTAAAAAACTCAAATATTGAGTTTTATTTAATTCTGATTGAGAATATAAATTTTTTTAAAATTCCTATAACAACCCTATATACATGAAATTTGTCGTATCATCTTCTGCATTGCTTAAGCAACTTTCTGCTATTAGTGGCGTTATTGCATCAAATCCTATAGTTCCTATTCTTGAAAACTTTCTTTTTCAACTTACAAATGATAAACTGGTAGTTACTGCCTCGGATATGCAAACTTCAATAACTACCGAGTTTGAAGTTAAATCTACCTCACAAGGCAGCATTGCAATTCCTGCAAAATTATTAACCGACACCTTGAGGGCTTTATCTGAGCAGCCGGTAACTTTTACCATCGATGAAAAAACATATAGCATCGAAATTATTTCGGATAACGGGCGATATAAATTGGCCGGAGAAAATGCAACTGATTTTCCGCGTTTGCAAAGTGTAAACAAATCTCATTCTGTCGAAATTTCTTCTAATATACTTGCTCAGGCAATTAATAATACTTTATTCGCTGTAAGTACAGATGATTTGAAGCCGGCGATGACGGGATTATTTGTAAATTTAAGTGAAACGCATTCAACTTTTGTTGCTACTGACGGCCACAGATTGATAAGATATAGAAGAATTGATGTTACATCCGATTCTAATGCATCTTTAATTATTCCCCGTAAGGCGCTTAATTTGTTGAAAAATACTTTGGCAACTGAAGATACTATGGTAAATATGGAATGGAATAATTCCAATGCATTCTTTTCTTTCAATAATATTAAAATGATTTGCAGGTTAATTGATGAGCGCTTTCCTGATTATGAAAATGCAATACCTGTTAATAACCCAAATATTTTAACCATTTCTCGTATCGATTTACTGTCTTCTTTACGAAGGCTTTCTATTTATGCCAACAAAACCACTTATCAGGTAAGATTAAAAATAACTTCTGCACAAATTCAAATTTCTGCGGAAGACTTAGAATTTTCCAACGAAGCAAATGAAACTTTGTCATGCGATTATTTAGGCGATGACATGGAAATTGGTTTTAATGCCCGTTTCTTAATTGAGATGTTAAGTAATTTGGCTTCTAAGGAAATTAAATTTGAACTTTCAGCACCTAATCGTGCAGGTATCATCATCCCCTCCGAATCAGACGAAAATGAAAATATCATTATGTTGGCCATGCCTGTAATGTTAAACAATTACGCTTAATTAATCATACACATCACTCTCATTTTTATAAATGGATTTACTCAAACAGTTTATTGATATTTTTCTTCATTTAGATACGCATTTAGCAGAAATCGTAACAAAATACGATACCTGGACTTATGCAATTTTATTTTTAATCATTTTTGTTGAAACAGGTTTAATAGTAATGCCTTTTTTACCCGGTGATTCATTATTATTTGCCTCCGGTGCCATATGTACATTATCTGATAATGGATTACATTTGGGTTTATTAATTTTACTTTTATTTATAGCTGCTGTTTTAGGAGATACTGTTAATTATAGCGTTGGTAATTTTATCGGACCAAAGGCATTTAGCGGAAAAATAAAATTTCTTAAAAAAGAATATTTAGATAAAACACAAGCCTATTATGATAAACATGGGGGCAAAACCATTATTTATGCACGCTTTATTCCAATCATACGCACTTTCGCGCCATTTGTAGCGGGAATAGGAACCATGAAATACAGTAAATTTATTTTATTTAATATTATTGGTGCTGCTGCATGGGTATCGGCATTTACCTTGATTGGATATTTTTTCGGTAATTTACCGATTGTAAAAAAATATTTTACCCTTATTATTTTACTTATTATTTTTATTTCTATCCTGCCTCCGATAATTGAGTATTTTAAAAGCAAGGCAAAAGTAAAATCCGGTTTTTAAATTGATTTAAAAATATTATGCAGATAATATGCAAGAAATATATGCCTGCATAATTTAGGAAAAGCACAATAAGTAAAAAAGTACAAAGAGTATGGGATTAAAATCCATTTTAAGTAAGCCTTTTGCAAAATATATAGTAAACAAACAAAAAAAATGGGCAGAAAACCCTGAAGAAGCCCAAGAGAAGGTTTTTCAAAAATTAATTTCTGTCGGAAAAAGTACCTTATTTGGAAGAGAGCATAATTTTACCGGCATCAAAAATTATGAGGATTTTAAAAATAATGTCCCGGTAAGAGATTATGAACAACTCAAGCCCTATATAAATAAAATAATTGCCGGCGAAAGTGATGTATTGTGGAAAGGTCTGCCACTTTATTTTGCAAAAACTTCCGGTACCACTTCAGGAGTAAAATATATTCCAATATCTAAAGATTCTATTTCTAATCATATTAATGGAGCGCGTGATGCTTTATTAAATTATATTAATGAAACAGGAAAATCCGATTTTTTAGATAAAGATTTAATTTTTCTTTCCGGTTCACCCGTTTTAGATAAAAAAGGGAAAGTACCAACAGGCAGGTTGTCCGGCATCGTAAATCATCATGTTCCTTCTTATCTTCGCTCAAATCAAAAACCAAATTACGAAACCAATTGTATTGAAGATTGGGAACAAAAATTAGATAAAATTATTGATGAAACCCTCCATGCGGATATGTCGCTCATCTCCGGCATCCCTCCATGGGTACAAATGTATTTTGATAAATTACAAGCAAAAACAGGGAAATTGATCAAAGATATTTTCCCTGATTTCGAATTATTTGTATATGGGGGAGTAAATTTTGAACCTTATAAAAAGAAACTTTTTGAGTCTATTGGTAAAAAGATTGATTCTATCGAATTGTTTCCTGCATCTGAAGGTTTTTTTGCTTTTCAGGATAAGCAAAATGAGGATGGGATGTTACTTTTATTAAATTCAGGAATTTTTTATGAATTTATTTCGTCTGATGAGTATTTGAATGCAAATCCTACCCGAATCAGCATTAATGACGTAGAAATAAATAAAAATTATGCATTGATAATTAATAATAATGCAGGCTTATGGTCTTATTCAATCGGCGATACCATTAAATTCGTGTCAAAAAACCCTTACAAGGTTATTGTCTCCGGGCGAATAAAACACTTTATTTCAGCTTTTGGAGAACATGTAATTGCAGAAGAGGTTGAAAAGGCAATGAAAATGGCAATGGAAAAATTTCCTGAAACTGAAATATCAGAGTTTACTGTTGCTCCCAATGTTACACCAATAGAGGGAGGTTTGCCCTATCATGAATGGTTTATTGCTTTTGGCAAAAAACCTGATGACATTTTAAAATTTGCAGAGGAATTAAATGCTAATATGGTACAATTAAATATTTATTATAAAGATTTAATTGTAGGAAATATTTTACAACCATTAAAAATAAGTACTTTAAGTAATAATGCATTTCAAGATTATATGAAGTCGGAAGGGAAATTAGGCGGACAAAATAAAGTACCCCGCCTTTCAAACGATAGAGAGATAGCAGACAAACTTCAAAAGTATAAAATTTAATTTCGTTAAAATGGATAATCAATTATTGGTCGAACCGTCATTAATTTCATTTTTAATTAATGAAAGCATTTATTTAATTGATGAAAAGGAAGTAATTGACGAGGAAGAAAAAGAAACTTTAATCGGAAAAAATATTTTCAATAAAGATTTTATTATTTATTTAAACCATGTTGAATTTAAAGAGACAGAAATTCTTGAACCTTTTTTAGAGAAAATCCTTCAGGCAGTAAATATTTCATTTAATGATGTTCAAATTTTCGATATTAAAGATTTTAACATAAAACTTGTTAGAGAAAGTGATGTTAAACATTGCATAGTATTTGGTGATACTTTTAAAAGTTTGGATAAATATCTTTTTGAGGCCTCACATAATTTAAAGTGTATGTTTGTTGATGGATTAAATCAAATAAATGAAGATATAAAACTAAAAAAACAACTTTGGACGGCATTAAAGCTAATGTTTAATAAATAAGTATTGTTTTTTATGAAAAAGTTACATTAATTTATACCTGACATCAAAATTATATTATATTTGCAAAGGGCAAAATAATTCAACATGACCACCGATCAGAAAAGGGCGTTTTTATTGCTGAAATCAGTTATTTTCCACTATCATGGTTTGGATGAAGGAGAACAGCAATTACTAAATGAATCTGCTGAAAAACTTAATGCTACTGAAGAATTAGAATGGGTTACCGATTTTATTTCAGCCGATCCATATTCTGCATTTGAAAGAGCCCGCGAATATTTAAATAGTTTAGCTGCCAATTGGGATCATGAAACCAAGCTTTCTTACATGAGTATGGTTTGGGATGCAACAAATAAAAAAGGACACATAACTGAAATGGAAGCCTTAGCCATGATGCGTTTGTCTAAAGATTGGGCTATACAAAAAGATTTGGCTCGCCTTGTTCAAAACAGAAGGGCACAACAAAACCCTTAAAAAGAGATCTTTAAAATTTTAATTTAAAGTGCTGTTTTTCTATTGATTCCTTTCTAAAAAAAATCAATCCCACTTCAAATAAATCAATTGAAAGTGTAACGGAAGGATGATTTTTTATTGCTGCCCATGCTTTTTTCATCTCTTCCGACCAATAAATATCATCAAAAATAAAAACGGAATGCTCGTTTATTTTTTCTAAACAAATTTCAAAATAACGAATGGTTGGTTCAAACTTATGATTGGCATCAAAAAAAACCAAATCAATAGTTTTGGTTTTATCAACCATCAATTTTAAAGTTTCATCGAGATTGCCTATGGTTTGATGAATATTTTTAAAATTTAATTTTTTAAAATTATTCTCTGCTATTTGAGCAATGTTTCCACAGCCTTCAAAAGTAAAAACAGTATTTTGGCTGTTGGGCCCCGCCAAATACATAGTGGTTATGCCAAGTGATGTACCCAAATCAAAAATAGTTTTTGCCTGAAACTCATTTACGAGCTTAAATAATAATTTTCCGACTTTAGCCGGTTTTAAAGAAACAGAAGCTATTTCTCTGATACTTTTTTCACGTGTATTATTTTTTTTTGACCCCGCTCCAAAATCATTTACAATTATTTTTTTGCCGGAAATCATCATTGAATCTCTGCATTGCTCAATATCATCAAAAATATAATATTTTAAATCGGGTTTAATTATTCTTGTATAAAGGTCAAATACAAATGGGGAATGTATGCCGTGTGCATTATCGGATGTAAACCAATATTTAATAAAATCCGGAACTAACAAAAAAATATAAAAAATGAATTATGGAAGAAAAATATTTTAAAGGCAATTATGATTTATAAAATTGATTGAAAAAGAGCAAAAATTCTTAAATTAATTTAACCTAAAGGGCGAAATCATAATAAATTCAGGAATGTTAACAATAAAATGTTTTCCATCCACAACTTTTTCCATTGAATAAGTACCTTTCATTTTGCCAATACTGGTTTTTAAATTACAACCGGAAACGTATTCATGTATTTCTCCCGGTTCTAAAGTAGGTTGCTGGCCAACTACTCCCTCACCTTCAACCTCTCTCACGCTTCCATCCGAATCATAAATATACCAATGCCTTCTTAAAAGTTGTACGGTTTGATCACTACAGTTTTCAATAGATATTTTATATGCAAAAACGAAGTGCGATTGCATGGGTGTTGAATATTCAGGTTGGTATTCGGTAACCACACTTACCTTTACGCCTTCGGTAATTTGAGTAACCATATTTATAAATTTTTATAGTATACTTTTAAATATATATAGAAGTTTTAAAAAATCAAATATTGAAAATTAAAAACATAAAAGACATAAGGATTATTGATATATTTTTGCAAAGTTTTTTTAACAAACCTAATTATAATTATTTTGACTTAAAAATAAACTTTCTTTTCGGAGGGAAGTTTTCATTCTTAAAATATTCACAAACAGTATTATTTATGTTTAAACTTTTTTCAAAAAATAAAACAAAAACACTTACTATTGAAAGTATTGTTCACGAAACAAGCGATACCGTTAGTTTGTATTTTTCTAATCCTGCAAAAGAAAAAATTAATTATAAACCCGGTCAGTTTTTAACATTAATTGTACCGATAGGAAATGAAAAATTACGCAGGTCGTATTCAATGTCATCATCACCGGTAATAGATAATGCTATTTGTGTAACTATTAAAACAATACCAAATGGTAAAGTTTCAAACTATTTAAAACAGCAGGCTAAAGTAGGGCAAGAGATTGAGTATGTTGCACCAGCAGGTAATTTTTATATAGATGTTGATGAAAAAAAAACCCGTCATGTGGTATTAATTGGAGCAGGCAGTGGTATTACACCACTTTTATCTATTGCAAAATCGGTATTAAGTACAGAAACCAATAGTTTTGTTTCCCTTATTTATGGGAATAGAAATGAAAATTCTATTATTTTTAAAGAAAAACTGATAGAGTTACAAAAAAAATACGCAAACAGATTTAATGTTGAACATGTTTTAAGTCAACCTGATAATAAGGATTGGCAAGGAAAAACCGGCCGATTAAACAGGCATACGATTATAAAAATTTTAGATCAATTTTCTAAAATGAACGAATCAATATATTTTTTATGCGGACCTGTCGGTATGATGGAAGAAGCATTGGATGCACTTTCTATTTCAGGCGTTGAAAGGGATGTAATTCATAAAGAAAGTTTTGTGACGGAAGAAACATCAAATGCTCATGGAACAGTGATTGAAAAGCAAAATGTTAATTTTGAAGAGCAAGAAGTGACAGTAATTTACGATGGGGCGGAATATAAGTTTAAAGTACCGTCTTCTAAAACTATTCTCGAAGCAGCTTTGGATAATAATATTGATTTACCCTACTCTTGTCAGAGCGGGTTATGTACTGCATGCAGAGGTAAATGTGTGTCGGGTAAAGTTAAATTGGATGAAGAGGATGGACTTTCAAATAAAGAACGAGAAATGGGTTATGTATTAACTTGTGTTGGTCATCCGATTACTAATGATGTTGTTATTGAGATTGGTTGATAGAAGACAAGAGATTAGAGACAGAGGACAAGAGAAAGAGAAAAGAAGAAAGAGAAAAGAAGAAAGAGAAAAGAAGAAAATATCGATATACTAATATTGATAAACTGATATTTCAAAAACAAAAACATTTTTTTTTAATTATTTTTTTTATTCTTTGAGTAGTAAAATTAATTATATAGTAAAGAAGATAGCTTAAATAAAAATAAATATGCTGCAAACACATTTTATTAGAGAAAATAAAGATTTAGTAATAAAGGCATTACAAAAAAAACATTTTAAAGGTGCACTTGAAGCAATTGAAAATGTAATTGATTTAGACATTCAACGCCGAAGTACTCAAACTGAACTTGATAATACACTTGCACAATCTAATTCTCTCGCAAAAGAAATTGGAAATTTAATGAAAAACGGCCAAAAAGAAGAGGCCGAAAAAGCAAAAGCCCAAACCGCAGAGTTAAAAATAAAATCAAAAGAACTTGGCGAAAAAATTGAAAAGATAGAAATTGATTTGTACGAATTGTTGGTAACAATCCCAAATTTACCACATTCATCTGTTCCGGAAGGAAGAACACCTGAGGAGAATGAAATTATTCTTGAAAATGGAGTAGTTCCTACACTCTATGAAAACGCAATGCCTCATTGGGATTTAATTAAAAAGTATGATATCATAGATTTTGAACTTGGCAATAAAATTACCGGTGCAGGGTTTCCGGTTTATAAAGGCAAAGGTGCAAAACTACAAAGGGCGCTTATCAATTTTTTTCTTGATGAAGCAGAAAAAGCAGGCTTTACTGAAATTCAACCTCCTATTTTAATTAATAAAGAATCCGGTTTTGGAACCGGGCAATTACCCGATAAAGAAGGTCAGATGTATTATTCAAGTGCTGATGATTTGTATTTAATCCCTACTGCTGAAGTTCCTATCACAAATTTATATAGGGATGTGATTGTTGATGAAAAAGAATTACCAATTAAAAATGTTGGTTTTACACCATGTTTTAGAAGAGAAGCAGGCAGTTGGGGAGCACATGTACGGGGGCTTAATCGTTTACATCAGTTCGATAAAGTAGAAATAGTACAAATTCAAAAACCCGAAAATTCTTATCAGGCATTAGAAGCAATGAGTTTATATGTTCAATATTTACTCCAACAATTAGAATTACCTTATCGGGTATTAAGATTATGTGGTGGAGATATGGGTTTTACATCAGCATTAACTTACGATATGGAAGTTTTTTCGGCAGCTCAACAACGTTGGTTGGAGGTAAGTTCGGTAAGTAATTTTGAAACATATCAAGCCAATCGCTTAAAATTAAGATACAAAGTAGAAGGGAAAACGCAATTGTTACACACCTTAAATGGCAGTGCACTTGCATTACCGCGCATTGTAGCATCAATTCTGGAAAATAATCAAACACCTGAAGGAATTAAAATTCCAAAAGCTTTACAAGCATATACAAAATTTGATATGATTAATTAATATACTTAAAAAATTAAATGACTTAGAATTAAAATTTCTTCAACACAATTAAAAATAAATAAATAACCACTTCAGCAAGTTGCTGGGTTGCTCCAAGGCAATCTCCGGTGTAGCCTCCAATCCATTTGTTAAAATATTTACCCAAGAAATATTTTAACAAAAATAAAGGTGTAAAAACCAATGGAAGTATAAATTGTTTATCAATAATAATCCAAATAATTAATGGCAGAGAAGCTATCAAACCGCAAATAAAAATTTCAGTTAAAGAGATTTTTTTTGCAACAGGCTTCGCTTTACTGTCTTCATTTTCACGTACGTACTCATGTGAATAAATAAAAGTGGCTGCTATAAACCTGCTTAATGAATGAGATGTGATGAGAGTTAAAATTATATAAGGTGGTTTAAGAAAGCCTTCAGATTGAAAGTTTGAAAACAGTTGAACCAGACAATAAAACTTTAATGCAAGCATAATAATTATCCCTATCACCCCATAAGCCCCTATGCGGCTGTCTTTCATTATTTCTAAAATTTTTATTTTCGACCAGCCTCCTCCAAATCCATCACAAACATCTGCAAATGCATCTTCGTGAAATGCTCCGGTTAATAATATGCCGCTTGCTATGCTAAATAAAATTGAAATTTCTGTTGAAAAAAAAAATAAAGATAAGATATAAGTTATACCTGATGAAAGCCCAATTATCCATCCCATAATAGGGAAATATATTGTTGCTTTATTTAAATAAAGTTCATTATAATTTACCCATTTTGGTATTGGGAGACGCGTGTAAAACATTACTGCATTAAAAAATATATGCAATTGATCCTTCATTTTTTAATTATTTTGACTTACCGATGCCTCTTCGAAGCTGGCCATTTCATTGAAAAAATTTACAGATGATTGTATTAAAGGATAAGCAAGTGCGCAACCTGTGCCTTCACCCAACCTTAAATCTAATTTCAGGATAGGTTCAACATTTAAATAATTAAGCATTTTTTGGTGGCCGGCTTCATTGGATTGATGGGTAAATATGCAATAATCAAGTACAGCTGCATTTAAAGAATATGCTATGAGAAGTGAAGATGAAGTTATAAAACCATCAATTAATATAATCATTTTATTTTCTGCTGCCTGTAGCATTGCCCCAACCATTTGTGCGATTTCAAATCCTCCGAAAACTGATAAGTAAACCAATGGTAAAGGGATATTAATTTTCATAATATCAATATCTTTTCTTCTGTTGATAACTGCTTCTTTTATTATTTTTATTTTATGGTTCAATTGTTCATTATCTATTCCGGTTCCTCGGCCGATGCAAGCTTGTAATGAAATTCCCGTAATAAGGTGCATAATGGCAGCTGCCGATGATGTATTGGCAATTCCCATCTCTCCAAAGCCAATTATATTACAATTTGTTTTAAATATTTTATTAACTATTTCGCTCCCTTTTAAAATAGCCGTTTCGCATTGTTGAATTGACATTGCGGGGTGGTATAAAAAGTTTTTAGTGCCTTCGTTTATTTTTTGATTAACGACGTGAGGAAAATCAGAAAAATTTCCTTTAACACCCGCGTCCACAACAATTAAATTAATATTGTGTTGCCTACAGAAAGTATTAATGGCGGCTCCGCCGTTTAAAAAGTTAAGTACCATTTGATAAGTGACTTCCTGTGGATATTTGCTTACACCTTCTTCTGCAATACCGTGGTCTGCTGCAAAAACAATAATATGGGGGTTGTTTAATTGAGGCGAAAGGCTTTGCTGAACTGAAACTGTTTTAAATGCAATTTTTTCAAGGTGGCCCAAGGAACCTTGGGGTTTTGTTTTGTTATCAATTTTATGACTGATTTTTTTATTTAGGTCTTGTGAAATGTTTTGAATATTAAAAGTTTTCATTTCAATGAATTTAACTATAGGTTACTTTTTTGAATTATTAACAAAATGCACAATGTAGCTCCAAAATAAATCAAAGATTTAATTTTTAATTTTATAGATAGAGAAGTGAAAGCCGGTAACTATTAAGTTGTTCTCAATCTTATAAGCCATATACAATTCCAAAGCGAATGCTTAATACATTTCGCATTTGGGAATAAGGCTGATAATCTTTAGTTATGGATTGGAAACCATAATTATAACTTACTCCGGCACATAATTTATATTTTCTGAGTTGGTAAAACAACAGATAATCAGCTACTACACCATATTGAGTGGAATTATATCTATCTAAAGAAGAAATGGGTTGAGGTTGATTGGTATTTATGGGCTCTAAATTCATTCCACTGTATGACAGTACTTGTGATACAACCGGGCCTGCAAGTATCATAAATGAAAGATGTTTTTTATTTCTTAAAAACCAATATCCGGCCTTTAAATCCAACGATACATACCGGGATTTATTTTCGGATGTAAATGTTTGTGAGGAATCATTTACATATTTAAATTTTTCTGAATAAAGGTTATAATTTATCCCTGCACTAAAAACAATTTTTTTTGGTGCATATATAATATCTATACCAAATCCATAATTCAATCCTGACTTTATTGAACCTGAAACTTTGTTTAAAAATGCTTCATATCCTTTACAGGCAGCATAATTATCGGAGGCCTTAAAAATTTTTACATTACCAAAAACATACCATTTTGCCTGTTTAATTTCTAATAAGTTAATGGTTTGCTTTATTATTATGGGGTCTTCTTTTATGATAACAGTATCCGTTTCCTGAGTACCGGTTGAATCCGTAATTTGACTGAAAGCTGAGTGAATAATTATTAAAAGGAAACAGGAAAGTAAAACTTTATTCATAATATGGATCTTTGAACTCAAAATGTGATATTAATATCACAAAAGAATTTTTTTTAGCGCGCAAAAATACATAAATATATCTTACATATCCTTTATAAATAGGTTACTTTCTTCTAATTATTTTCATGGTGTCTTTCTTAATGATGGTATCTCTTTTATGAAGATAGATTGTTTTCTTTAAACGAGGCTTAATGATGGGTTTTTCAGGGAGCGGAATGCCCACATTATTAATGGAATCTAATAGTACAGGGGTTAATTGTTTTATCTGTACAGGTTGTTTTCCTATAATTAAAGTATCATTATTTTTAGTAAGTTGTTTATTTATAATATATGGTTTATTAATGACTTTTGGTAAACTATTAATTGGCTCAATTA
Organism: Spirosomataceae bacterium; assembly: GCA_965248855.1. Classification (GTDB taxonomy): domain Bacteria; phylum Bacteroidota; class Bacteroidia; order Cytophagales; family 172606-1; genus CBDFKQ01. The sequence continues at coordinate 425,208 of CBDFKQ010000014.1, forward strand.
CAGATTTATGAGTTGAATCACTAATAATCCGATCTGATTCTCTTTTTATTAAAGGTGCGTTGCTTGAGTCAACCTTTATAATATTGGAATGATGAATTTTATAAACTATGTAAGCGGTATTTAAAGTAGCTAAGGTGAAAAACATTCCTATTAAGGCACAATAATAAATATTAAAATACGTCCATCCGAAACGAAAAAATTTAAGTTTAGTCAGGGTAATATCCAAAGCCGCCCAGTCTTCTTCCGGGGTATCTGTCCTGCTTCCTTTAAGCCCTTCTTTAAATAAACGATCAAGATTATTTTTTTCCATAGATTTATCTTAATGCTACTTTTACCCTTGAAACATTTTCTAAATATTCACATAAAATTTGCCTTGCCCTTTTTAACCTTGTTCTACTGGCATCTTCTTTAATAGACAATAACCGGGCAATTTCCTTATGCGAATAATCTTCTAAGCAAGCCATATTAAATACTATACGGTATTTATCAGGTAAATGGCTTATTGCTTCTGATAATTCCTCTTGAGTGTAAGATCTGTCACTGTCAATATCTTCTTTTAACTCATAATGTGGCTCTTCATCATATTCGGAGCTTAATGTGTTATTTAAGGATTGAAAAATATTTGGGTTTTTCTTTTTTATATAATCAATGGCAGTATTTACCATAATTTTTCTTATCCAACCCTCTAATGATCCATTTCCATCATAATTTTTAATTTTTGTAAATACTTTTATAAAACCTTCATGTAATATATCTTTTGCATCTTCTTGAGCATTAGCATAATAAAAACAAACTGATTTCATCTGTGCCGAATATTTTTTGTATAAGGCATGTTGAGCCGCATTATTATATTCTTTACAACCTTTTACAAGTTCTTCCTCAAGAAGCATTACTGTGTTTGAGTAAAATTCTAAACCTTTAACAAAAATAAATTGTATTACGTGTATAAAAAATAAAGGTACAAGTTTTTACGCTTGTACCAATTTTGCTGTTTGAAGAATATAGAATCTATTATTTTTGAAGTTTAAATATTAAACCATTGTCACCATATGCATAGCCGGTAAAACCATTTGAAGCTATGCGTACTAATGCACTTGATGGATTTATATTTTCTTTAGTCCAGGTCTGACCTCCATCAGTGGTTTTTGAGATAAAATGATTTGAAGAATTTCCGGAAACATAACCATTACACTTGTCAACAAAAATAATTCCTGAAACATCTTCTTTACCAATTGTTGCGCTTGTAATTGTATTCCACGTATTTCCACCATCAGTAGTTTTTAATATCAATCCTAACTGACCTACCGCAAAGCCGGTTTTCTCATCAAAGAAATACAATGACCCAACAAGCTTAGTAGTATTTTCTAAACCAATATTTAAGCTTGTCCATGTTTTACCTTCATCAATAGATTTTATTATAACACCACTTCCTGATATAAATATAGAATTATTGTTTATAGTTATATATGCTAAATCTGATGTAATTCCAGTGTTTAATGCATTCCAAGTAGTTCCTCCATCTATTGTTTTTAATACTACGCCACCCGAACCTGCTACAATACCAACTTTATTATTTATAAATCTAATTTGATGTAAAACTCCTGTAGATGCAGGTATAGTAATATTTTGCCAACTTAAACCTCCGTCAATAGTTTTTTGCAAAATCTTTATCCCTTGCGCACCGCTGGTAAAATCACCGCCGGCTGCAAAGCCTGTATTCATATCAAAAAAATATCCTCCCCAAAACTTGGCCCCATTTGGCAAACCAGTTAGAATCCTACTAAAAGTATTACCTCCATCTGTTGTCTTCATAAGAGTTGATGCAAAAAATACTGCATTGTTCGCATCAATAATTGTAGCATCCCTTAAGTTATAAGTATCATTTCCCGGCGTTATTTGAACCCATGTAGCAGCAAATGGTGTGCATTTTTCCACCGGTGGCGGAACAGGTTTCGGTTCGGGTGCACATTTGTGCTTACATGATTGAGAGAAAAGTAGTAATGTGCTGATAAGGATAGTCGGATAAATAAATAGTTTTTTCATAATTTTTTGTTGTATTTTATACAAGACGAAGTTTGGAAACGTGAAAGATTATTTAACATTAAAAAAAAATCAAATAAAATGGTACAAGATGTTATGCATTTATGCTGTTTGAAGAGTAAAGTTTATTGTATTTGAAGTTTTAATATTAATCCATTATCTCCGAGTGCATAACTTGTTAGTCCGTTTGTAATCATACTAACAACCGGGGTTGAAGGATTTATGGGATCTCTTGTCCATGTTTGCCCTCCATCCGTAGTTTTTTCAATAAAATGACTTGACGAAACATTTGGAAAATATTTTATAAGATAACCATTGCATTTGTCTAAAAATATTATTTTGGCAATATCTTCTTTTCCTATTACAGCACTTTTAATTGTATTCCATGAAATACCTCCATCAATAGTTTTTAATATTAATCCTGATTGACCGACTACAAAACCGGTCTTTTCATCAAAAAAATAAGAATCATATAAATTTATTTGTGAGTTTTCGGGTTTAATGTTTAATACATTCCAAGTTTGACCCGCATCAGGTGATTTTAATATTCCTCCCTTACCACCAATAACATATATTGTATTGTTAACAATAAAGATGTATACTAAGTTAGAAGATAAGCTTGTATTGATATTGAACCAAGTATTACCTTCATCAATAGTCTTTAATAATACCCCTCCGGATCCAACTGCAAAACCTATATTTTTATTAAAAAACCTTATACAGAAAAGTTCACCATCTGAAAATGGTATTGCAATATTATTCCAACTTACCCCCCCATCAATTGTTTTCTTAATGACTTTTACACCTTGTGAATTATTTGTAAAATCACCTCCAACCCCAAATCCATTGTTACTATCGAAAAAATAACATCCCCAAAAGCTTTGTGAATAATTTCCGGTAGATATTGATGTAAATGATTTACCACCATTATTTGTTTTAACAGAAGTATAATAGCTACCCACAAATACTGCATTGTTTGCATCTAAAATTGTAGCGTCTCTTAAATTAAAAGTTTCAGTTCCCGGAGTAATTTGAGCCCATGTTGCAGCAAATGGTGTGCATTTTTCCACCGGTTGTGGAACAGGTTTCATTTCGGGTGCACATTTGTGCTTACATGATTGAGAGAAAAGTAGTAATATGCCAATAAGAATAGCCGGGTAAATAAAAAGTTTTTGCATAATTTATTTGTTGTTCGTATATAAGACGAAGCTTTTTAAAAACGTGACAGATTTTTTTAAAAATATTTTTATATTTTTCTTTCATGTTGCATCACCTTTCAAAAAGTTAGAAATTGAATGGCTTTGCAGGAATTTTCCTTATAATTATTTTTAATAAGTGTTTTATTTTTTTAAAAGTAAAACCACATTTTCGACATGGTGGGTGTGAGGGAACATATCAACCGGTTTAACTCCTTGCACCAAATATTGCGAATCAAGTAAGCTTAAATCACGGGCTTGAGTGGCAGGGTTGCAACTTACATAAACAATTTTTTCGGGTGATGCTTTTAGTATTACATCTATCACTTCAATATCCATTCCGGCACGGGGAGGGTCTGTAATAATTACATCAGGTTTTCCATTTTCACTAACAAAGTTTTCATTTAAAATTTTTCGCATATCACCCGCAAAAAATGATGCATTATTTATATTATTGAGTTTGGCATTGATTTTTGCATCCTCAACAGCCATTTCAACAAACTCTAAACCAACAATCTTTTTTGCTTTTTCGGCTACAAAAAGAGCAATTGTGCCGGTGCCTGTATATAAATCATAAACATTTTCTTGCCCTGTTAACCCTGCATAATCTCTTGTGATTTTATACAGTTCATATGCCTGAGCGGAATTGGTTTGAAAAAAAGATTTCGGCCCTACGCGAAATTTTAAATTTTCCATTTCTTCAATAATGTGATCGTTTCCTTTAAAAGTAATCACATCCAAATCATAAAAAGTATCATTTCCTTTTTGATTGATTACATAATTGAGAGAAGTAATTTGAGGAAATTTAGCGGCCAGGTAATTCATCAACCCTAAAGATTTTTCTTCATCTATCCCTCCAAATTGAACAACAACCATCAACTCACCAATGGATGAGTTTCTGATTATTAAATTACGTAGTAATCCGGTCATCTTCCTCGGACTAAAAAAACTTAAATCATGCTCTAAAGCATAATTTTTTACTGCCAATCTTATTTCGTTTGATGAAGCATCTTGCAGGTAACAATGCTCAATATCTAAAATTTTATCAAACTTGCCGGGCATATGAAAACCTAATGCACGCCTGTCAAATTCTAATCCATTATTTATTTCATTATTTGTAAGCCAACGGTGATCAGAAAATGTAAACTCCAGTTTATTTCTATAATATTGAGTTTTTGATGAAGGTAAAATAGGTTGAACCTCCGGTAATTTTACTTTTGCAATCCTTTCAAGTGCATCTACTACTTGTTGATGTTTAAAGGCGGTTTGTTTTTCATAAGGGATATGTTGCCATTTACATCCGCCACAAGTTCCGAAATGTTCACAAAATGCTTTTGTTCTGATTGGGGAATAAGAATGAAAGTGCACCGGATACCCTTCCATGTAATTAGATTTTTGTCGGGTGATTAAAATATCGATAACATCACCCGGAGCCGCAGCGCCTTCAACAAAAATAATTTTATCTTCATGTCTGGCTATGCATTTGCCTTCAGCAGCAATATCTTCAACAAGTATGTTTTCTAAAGTAAAGGATTTTTGTTTATGTCTGCGTTTCATCTTAAAAAACCACAAATATAATGCATGCAGCCTAATAAAAACTAATTGATATTAGAGGAGGTGTTTTCTTAAAAGAAAAAAATAGAAATAATAAATTTAGTTTTTAATTCGTGCTTTTTTAAATTTTTCAACATACTCAGGATCTAATGTATTAAAAAAGGTATCCCAAATGGTGGTGTAAAAACCAAAATTATAATTTTCATTGTTATGGTGTTGATAATGAAATGTAGAGGTGGAAATATATTTGGTAAAAGGATTTCGCACCCAAAAATTTGGAAAAGGCTCAACAGCAGAATGCCCTAACAATCCAAATAAAACATTAATGATAAGATAACCGATTACTGCAAAAATATTGGCAGGATAGATCATAATTACTATAATCCACAGGCAACCAAAGGCTATTGTTTCAATGGGATCTAAAACAAAAAGATCAATAGGTTCAGGATTTTTACAAACGTGATGGAGCTTGTGTATATAATTATAAATTTTTGTTTTGTGAACAAGCAAATGCAGCACATACATAAACCAATCCATTACAATAATTAAAATAATAAAATCTAAAAGGATACTGAATGAAATGCTTTCGTCAAAATGTATCCAATCTTTTAACCATAAATAATAACCTAAAAATGTAATGAGAGAATTAACAGTTATAGATATAAGGGCAGCCATTATCTCTTTTTTGGTTGCATCTTCAATCAAATTGTCAAGATTGCGTTTATTAAATTGTTTTCTAAACCATTTACCTATTAGCAAAACCGCCCCTGCGATTAAAATATTTTCTATCCAAAATAATCCGAAAGCTTGTAAATAAGTAAGTTGTTTTAAAAATTCCATTTTTATTCTATTATTGAATGGCGTTTAAAAGGTTTTAAGTCGTCAAATAGCTTTCGGTAGGTGATATGAATTTTACTTATTGTGGCCCCTATATCCTGGGCCACATGAAACATTTTCGGATTAAAATCTCCAATCCAGTTCATTTCAAAATCCTCATATTGTCGGTATTCTGTTTGTATGAAGTTTTTTAACACGACAGTAATTGCTGCTTCCAGACCTTTGCCCTGTTGCTCAGGCACAACTCCAAATACAAACCCAAACATTTTATGATTTGTTTTACGCAAAGTGAGCCACAAAAATTTTATTTTACCAATCCAATCTAATTTTCCGTTTACATGCTTAAAAATTTGATTTAGTTCGGGCAGATTTATAAAAAAACCAACGGGTTCATTTTTATAATAAGCAAACCAAACAATTTTTTCGTCCAATACCGGTTTCATGGTTTTCATAAAACCCATGGCTTGGGCTTTTGTAAATTCGTTGGTAGTTTTATGTTTTACCCAGGCTTTGTTATATATGGTTCGAAAATCTTCAGCATATTTTTCTAAATTATTCTTTTGCATATGTGCAAATGTATAATCAGGATTTTTGCAAATTCTATCTGCCCTTGCTTCCATCCCTTCAGAAACGGGACCCATTACTTTTCTAAAAAAGGTATGCTGTTGAAAATAATCTTTAAAACCGTATGCCTCGAATAAATTTTTATAATATGGGAAATGGTAAAACATTCTATAGTTAGGTTCATTAAATCCCTCAACCAACAATCCCCACCACCTGTCTCGATCTCCGAAGTTAATCGGGCCATCCATTGCTTCCATTTCTCTTTCAGTCAACCATTTTTTACAGGTATCAAATAATAAAAATGCAGCATCTAAATCATTTATACATTCAAAAAAACCCATCCCACCTGTTGGTTGATCGTGCTTTCGAGCCAGCTTTCTATCAATAAATGCTGCTACCCTGCCAATTGTTTTTTTGTTTTCATCTATTAATAACCACCTTATGCATTCACCATGGCGGAAGTATTTGTTTTTTTTGGAGTCAAAAATTTCTTCAATATCGCTATCTAACGGTCTGATCCAATTTTTTTCATTTTTATACAATATTACAGGTAATAACAAAAACTCTTTTTGATGGATTGGACTAGTAACTTCAATAATATGCATGCAATACAATAACTAAATGATAATTAACAAATTAATGACTTTTATTTCTGATATAAAAGTTAAATCTGAGCTTTGGTTGAAATTTAAGATTAGGATAAAAAAGTAAATAATTAATTTTATTCGATTCCGAAAAAAAAAGTTATTAAAAAGTATTTAATGTTGACTATTCTAAAAACTTTAAATTCAAATTATGAATATAACGATATTGATATATTGATAATTTCATTTTTATTTAAGAAAATTAAAAAATGAAAATGAATTAAATTTTTAACATAAAAATGCAAAAAATAAAAAAAATCGGCTTGCTGTACGGTTTGGAAAATTCTTTTCCACAAGCAGTTATTGAAAATATTAATAATAGAAACCTTGATAATATTAAAGCAGAAAGCATGGTAATTGATGAAGTTATACAAGGCGAAGACAATAATTATTCGGTAATTATTGACAGGATATCTCACGAAATACCATTCTATAGATCCTATTTAAAAAATGCAGTTATAACGGGAACAATGGTAATAAATAATCCATTTTGGTGGAGTGCCGATGATAAGTTTTTTAATAACGCAGTTGCCATTAAATTGGGTATCCCTGTTCCGAAAACAATACTTTTGCCTGCCAAACAACAAAACCTCAATACCACATCGGCATCATATAAAAATTTAAAATTTCCGATGGATTGGGAGAAATGTTTTAGACATATAGGTTTTCCTGCGTATCTAAAACCTTATAATGGAGGAGGTTGGAGAAATGTTTTTAAAATTGAAGATGAAATGGATTTCTTCGAAAAATATAATAATTCAGGAACTGAAGTGATGATGCTGCAGGAAGAAATTATTTTTGAAGATTATTTTCGCTGCTATTGCATTGGAAGAAAAGAAGTTCGAATAATGGAATATGAACCTCAAAATCCTTATCATTTAAGATATATAAATAATAATGAATCATTATCAAGTGATGCAAAACAAATGCTTATTGATTATACTTTGGCATTAAATAATGAATTGGGATACGATTTCAACTCTGTTGAATATGCATTAAGAAATGGAATAGCTTATGCAATAGATTTTTTCAACCCCGTTCCCGATGCTGATATATTAACTGTCGGGCCGGATAATTTTAATTGGGCAGTCGAGAAAACTAGTGATTTTGCTATCGATAAAGCTCACAATTATCCGAATAAACTTAATAGCATTACTTGGGGGAATTTTATAAAGAGTTTATAATATTGTTAAAGATTTTCACAACCTATTATTAAATTCAAATGCAAATAATTTATATTGTCATTTAAAATAAATGAGGAATAATAAATTTCATTTTTAATTTTATTACAGATTAATCTTTCATTTTTTAAATTTTCCCCTATTTTTACCCTGTTGAATTTTAAACCAAAAAATTTTAATAATATGAAAGTTACTGTAGTTGGAGCCGGTAATGTTGGTGCTACTTGCGCCGATGTGTTGGCTTTTAGAGAAATAGTTGATGAAGTTGTTTTACTTGATATTAAGGAAGGTTTCAGTGAAGGAAAAAGTTTGGATATGATTCAGGCAACATCTTTACTTAAAGTAGCCACACGCTTAACTGCGTCTACAAATGATTATAGTAAAACGGCTAATTCCGATGTGGTGGTTATTACATCCGGTTTACCACGTAAACCGGGTATGACACGTGAAGAATTAATTGGAGTAAATGCGGGAATAGTTAAATCTGTTGTCGACAATGTTATAAAACATTCACCAAACACCATTATTATTGTTGTATCCAACCCAATGGATACCATGACTTATTTAACACACAAAATTTCCGGTTTGCCTAAAAATAGAATTATTGGCATGGGAGGTATATTAGATAGTGCTCGTTTTAGAACTTATTTATCAATGGCTGTTAACGGCTCATTAGAAGATGTGGAAGGAGTAGTGATTGGTGGGCATGGCGATACAACTATGATACCATTAACAAGATATGCAACTTACTCAGGTTTGCCGGCGAGTCAATTTTTATCAGCAGAAAAATTAAATCAGGTTGCAGCTGATACTATGGTGGGTGGTGCAACTTTAACAAAATTAATAGGTACTTCTGCCTGGTATGCACCCGGCGCAGCAAGTGCTTTGCTTGTTGAAAGTGTGGTGAGGGATCAAAAAAGATTATTGCCGTGTTGTGTTTATCTGGATGGAGAATACGGGCAAAATGATATTTGTTTGGGTGTGCCGGTAATAATCGGAAGAAACGGTTGGGAGAAAATTGTTGATTTTAATTTAAATAATGAAGAAAAAGAATTATTTAATAAGTCGGCAGAAGCAGTAAAAAGTATGAATAATGTATTGAGTACCTTATCTTTATAATTAGTACAAAATCATAAAAAAAAATCCTTCTTAAAAAAATCAGAAGGATTTTTTTTTATTCTTAGAAAAATAGCGAGCAAAATATAGCCATATAAATTAAAAAAAATGTTATAATTGGTTTACTTATTACATTAGTTAAGCATTAAAGATTATTAATATAACTCAACCGGTAAAAAAAATTAAAATATTAAAAAAGTGGAAGATAAGCTTTACGATTTAACGTTTTTAAAAACAATTGCCGGGGATGATGATGATGGTCTCAGGGATATAATCAGTAAATTTTTAAAAAGCACTCCGGAAGATTTAAATTCTTTAAAATTCGCTATCGATAATAATAACAGAAAGGTAACTGCCGGCTTTGCTCACAAGTTGAAAGCCAATGTAAAGTTTTTTCATATTAAATATATATTTGAAAAATTACGTGAAATTGAAATCCAATGTTCTGATGAAAATGATATAATTGATTTCAATCTTTTTAAGGAAAAAGTAAATGAAATTCAAGGTGTGTATACCAAGGTTTTTGAAGAATTGAAATTGGAGGATATTAAATAAATTTTTATCAGCTTGTTTTTAATATTGAAAGATCAAAAATAAACCCGGGCAGAATTTCCTCTCCGTTTATCCTTTCATCAAAAGTATTTATAATTTCAATTGATTTACCTGGGCGATAAATATGCACTTTTTTATCGATTGGGTCAATGATCCAGGCTAATAATGTTCCATTTTCTAAATATTCAATCATTTTGCGATGAATTTCAGAAATTGTATCATTTTCAGATCTTATTTCTACAATAAAATCAGGGCATAACGGTGGAAATTTCTTTTTTTCGTCAGGTAATAGACTATCCCATCTTTCTTTTTTAATCCATGCCACATCCGGTGAGCGTGTAGCTTCGTTTGGAAGTTTAAAACCGGTAGAGGAATCGAAAGTCTCACCTAATCCGGTTTGTTCCGACCATATTTGTAACCTTGAAGTAATTTTACTATTAATTCTTCCTGTTTCTCCGCCTGTTGGCATAATAAAAATTATTTGTCCTGCTGAAGTTCTTTCAAATTTTAAATTATGATTTTGACGACAAAATTCATAGAATTCATCGTCAGTCAACTTTTCGCCTTGTATCGGTATTTTTAATTCAAAATACATAATATTTCCTTTTAAGGATTATTAAGAATATGTGCTGTCTATTATTAACAAATTTACAAATTAATTTCAATCTTTATGAAGAGGCATTTGAAATCTAAATTATAATGCACATTTAAATAATTTCAGAGCATTTTCATCAGTAGCTTTTTCTACTTCTATCACATCAATATTTTTTAAATCGGCAATTCTATTTGCGATTAAATGCAAATACGCCGGTTCATTCCTTTTGCCACGATAAGGCACCGGAGCCAGATAAGGACTGTCGGTTTCTAAAACCAAGTGTTGTAAATCAATAAAGGGCAATACCTTTTCTAAACCTCCGTTTTTAAAAGTTGCAACACCCCCTATTCCCAACAAAAAACCCATATTAATTATTTCTTCAGCATCTTCAAAATTACCTGAAAAACAATGAAAAATGCCGGTAAGTTTACCGGCAAGCAAAGGTTTTAATATTTCTACAGTTCTCTTAAAAGAATCCCTGCAATGAATAATAATGGGTAAATTATATTTTTTAGCGAGTTCAATTTGTAAAATAAAAGCACTTTCCTGCTCTGTTACCAAATCCATTGACCGGTAGAAATCTAATCCTATCTCTCCAATGGCACTAAAAGATCTTTTCTCGAGCCACTTTTCAATATTTTTAATTTGATTTTTATAATCTTTATCAACCGAACAGGGATGCAGACCCATCATTGAAAAACATTTACCGGGATATTTTTCTTCTAATGCCAACATTCCCTGTATGCTGCTTTCATCAATGTTAGGCATAAAAATTTTATTGATGCCTTGTTTAAAAGCGTTTTCTACCATCTCAAACCGATCGTTGTTGTAATGCTCTGCATAAATATGAGCGTGGGTATCAATCATTTTCTATTTTAAATTTGTAAAAAGTATACAAATTTGATAAAAATTAATTTTATTAATCGTTAAATAATTTCTTGAAATAAATTTGTTATGATAAATTCTCAAAAAAAGGCAAATAATTTAATAACTCAAACCAGTCCATATTTATTACAACATGCTTACAATCCTGTTAATTGGTTTCCCTGGGGCGAAGAAGCAATAACAAAAGCAAGAGATGAGGATAAGCCAATTATCTTAAGCATCGGCTACTCCGCTTGCCATTGGTGCCATGTAATGGAAAGAGAATGTTTTGAAAATGATGAACTGGCTAAATTAATGAATGATGAATTTATTTGTATTAAAGTGGATAGGGAAGAAAGGCCGGATGTAGATGCTGTTTATATGGATGCTGTACATGCCATGGGAGTACAGGGAGGATGGCCTCTTAATGTTTTTTTAGCTTCAAGTACAAAACCTTTTTTCGGCGGCACATATTTCCCTCCCAAGCAATGGCGACAAATTTTAACCAACATAGCAGAAGCTTATAAAAAACAAAAATCAGAATTAATTGATTCAGCTGAAAGTTTTGCCGAGCACTTAAATATTAGTGATATAAAAAAATATAATTTACAAACCGAAAAAGGTGGTTATAGCAAACAAGATCTAGATAATATTTTTTTAAGGTTTGAAGCAAATTTTGATAACAAGAGGGGGGGACAGATAGGGCATCAAAGTTTCCAATGCCTTCCATATATTTTTTTCTACTCAGGTATTATCACCTTTCTAAAAATGAAAACGCATTAAATCATATTAAGCTTACCTTAATTAATATGGCTTATGGGGGTATTTATGATCAAATTGGTGGAGGGTTTTCCCGTTATTCTGTTGATGAGAAATGGTTTGCACCTCATTTTGAAAAAATGCTTTATGATAATGGTCAACTGGTGAGTTTATACAGCGAAACATTTTTACTCACAAAATCACCACTTTATAAAGAAATTGTTTATGATACGATAAGTTGGCTAAAGCGAGAGATGATTAATGAAGAAGGTGCATTTTACTCAGCTTTAGATGCTGATAGTGAAGGTGTAGAAGGTAAATTTTATGTTTGGACAATTGAAGAATGGAATTTGGCACTTAAAGAAATAAATGTTTCGTTTGATAAAAATTTATTGAATGAATATTGGAATGTTTCACCTGAAGGCAATTGGGAGCATGGTGTTAATATTTTGCACAAGGCTATGAGTGAAAATGATTTTGCTATAATAAATAGAATTTCTGTTGAAGATTTTACAATTGCTATTTCTAATTTAAAAAAGATATTATTAATAATCCGATCGGAGAGGGTAAGGCCCGGCTTAGATGATAAAATTTTATGTTCGTGGAACGGCTTGATGTTGAAAGGATTAATAGATGCTTATAGAGCATTTGATGAAGAAGATTTTTTACAAATCGCATTAAAAAACGCATATTTCTTAAAAGAAAAAATGCGTAAGGGAAATCAACTTTGGCATACATATAAAAATAATATTGCAAGCATAAATGGATTTTTAGAGGATTATGCTTTTGTTATTGATGCTTATATGGCGTTATATGAGGTTACATTTGATAGAAATTGGTTAATGGAAGCAGAAAATTTAAGCGATTATACTATCAATAATTTTTTTGATGAAGAGGAAGAAACTTTCTTTTTTACTGACAAGAATGCAGGTAAATTAATTGCAAGGAAAAAAGAAATCTTTGATAATGTAATACCCGCATCTAATTCTGCAATGGCAAAAAATTTATATTTTTTAGGGAAATTAACCGGTAATGAAAGTTATTTAGAAATTTCATCTAAGATGACCGGCAGAGTGAAATCATTAATTTTAAAAGAACCTTCCTATTTAAGTAACTGGGCAAATCTTGCTACTTCTACATTTACACCTATGGCAGAAATTGCAATAATTGGGGATGAATGTTTAAACTTTAGAAAGGCACTGGATAAAGTTTGTCATCCCAATAAAATTTTTGTTGGAAGCAATAAAGGAGGAGATTTACCTTTATTGCAAAATAGAATCGCCATTGCCGGCAAAACGACAATTTATGTTTGTTTTAATAATACATGTAAACTTCCGGTTTTTTCTGTAGAGGAAGCTATTGAATTACTAATGAATAATTAAAATTTATTTACCATTGTTTATCTCTTTTTCAACTTCAAAAAGTGTTATCTGATGAGGATAATATGTAAAAGTTTCATTGGTTTCATTTAATAAGTATCCATTACTTACAGCTTCGTAAGCAGCTCTCAAATATTGTCGTTTGGTATTAATATCTCCTTCCAAATTATAAGTTAAAGCCAAATAATAATTTGCCTCGGGTGAATTAGTATATGCCTTTAAACATTGTAAAAGATATTCTTTTGCTTTTACTATGTTTTTCATTTCGTAATAAAGTATTCCTGTATACAATAAAGAATTAAAATGTGGCGTATCGCCTTTATCTCCACTGATTTGGATTGAAAAATCTCTCTTGAAATTTTCTTCGGCAGAGATATAATTTTTTAACTCCAAATTACATAATCCCATATAAAAGAAATAAGTATGATCCATTTCATAACCATCAGGAGATAATTGTTGAGCTTTTTCAAAATCAGCAATAGCACCCGAATAATCTTTTGTGAAAATGCATTTTAAAAATGCACGATATGCCATATAAGTTTTCGGTTCCAATTCAACAGCCTTATCTTCCAAAGGGAATGCTTTTGCATAATCACCGCCCATTATAAATGGTATAGCTTTTTCTCTATATGCAATTCCTAAAGGACATATTGAAATTAAACTATCAAGATATAATTGAAAATCAGGGCCATTAGTATTATATTTATGTGCTCCATTATCAATATATTTAGTTATCAAACTATCCGTAACGATTTTATTATTACAATCACATTTTTGAATTGTTTGCTTAATAATTTGGCCATTACAAAACAGAGATAAAGATAAAAAGCTAAGGAATAATATTAATGATTTTCCCATTTTCCATTTTAAAAGTTATAAAAGCAAGATATGAATATACTTTTCCATCCCGGGTTATGCCTGTTTTCCATTCATTTAAGGTTTTTATGAATAAGTATAATTCATTTACAAGCTTTTTATCAAAGTGACAGATTTTGTACTTCGTATCAGTTTGTGATACTTTAACCTTTTGATTCGGCCTACCTTCACAATCAATTTTAAAACGGAAAGTTATATAACCACTTCCCGGATAAATATTATTCTTATTCTTCAAAAAGTCTTGTAAATCTTTTAAAAGGGATGAGGAGTTTTTAGGATATTTACACCCTAAACTATAATAATAAATTGCGTAGTTTGGGCAGTTTGATTTTAAATTACCTGTTGTGTCCATGTATTCTCCATCGGGTAAAGTAAAATTTTGCCCAAAAGAAATTGAAAAACAAAATGTGGTAAAAACAATAATTAGAAAAGTTTTAGAAAAGTTTTTCAAGGCAGTGACTTAAGATGTACTATAATCTCATTTAAGTCTGAAATATAAAATAGATTTTTGAATCGAAATGATCTTTAACATATTATTAACATTTCGAAATCGCTTTATAGAATAAGCCAATAAAAATTACAAAGTTTTAAAAAAATTAACAACGTCAAGTTGGGAAATAGAAGGGGCTTTTTAAAAAACAATTTCCATTTTAATGTTGGCTCTTTTATAAATCCCTTGTTCCAAGGGTACTTCAACAAAACCCATGCTGCGGTAAATAGCTATTGCAGTTTTTAAAGTGGTTGTTGAATAAATAATTAACTTTTTTGCTTTTAATTCCTTTGCTTTTTCAATAGCAGTTTGGCAAAGTAATTTACCTGCACCAACTCCCCTGCTTTCTTTATCAACTGCCATTTTTGTCATTTCAAAAACACCGGGTTCAATTATTCTTAAAGCCACAGTTCCTATTATTTTTTTATCTTCTGTAACGAAATATATTTCACCACCATCCTTAATAATAGCTTCTTCCGGGTTTTGAAGAACATATTTGTCAATGGGTTCTATAGAAAAATATTCTTCAAGCCATGCATTGTTAAATTTTTCAAAATAAGGTTGGTATTCTTTTTTGTAATCAATTATTGCTAAAGCCATATTTTTAACTGTTTATTAATTCTTCTCTTTCTCTTTTTTTAATTTGATAACCGGTATTGACCAAATAAATACCCGAAACTGTTACAATAAATGCAAGTGCTGTATATATTGTGATGGTTTCTTTTAATAAAACAAACCCCAGCATAATGGCAACCAAAGGATTGATATAGGCATAAACAGAAACCAAACCGACAGGTAATTTCGATAAGGCATATAAATAACAAATAAAGCCAAGTATAGAGCCAATAAAAACCAAGTAAATAAGTGCCCCAAAAGCTGATGCAGGAATTTGTGTTATATTTTTCCAATCATCAAACAGAAAACTCAGAAAAGATAATCCGATACCACCGATTATAAATTGTAATGAGGCATTAAAAAATATATCAGTAGATGCCTTATTCCGCTGACTAAAAATTGTACCTAAAGCCCAGAAGAAACAAGAAATTAAAGCAATAAAGATTCCGAATAAATAATTTTTATTTGCTAAAAAACTTAGATTATCACGAAAAACGATAAGAACGCCTAAAAAAACCCAAAACCAATCCAATAATTATCCGGGCATTTAACTTTTCCTTTCTGTTAATTAGAAAATTTATTAATATAATATAAAGTGGCATCATAGAACATAATAAAGCAGCTAGTCCGCTGGGAATAAATTTTACTGCATAAGCCACTATGCCATTTCCCATGGTAATCATAAAAAAGCCGGGTAGTATTTGTAATTGAATATCCCTCCACGTCCATTTTATATTTTTTTTAATTATAAGGATTGTAGAAAGTAAAATAATTCCGGCACTTATCTGACGAATGGCACCAAACAAAAATGACGGAAACACTTTTACCCCAACTCTCAAAGCCAAGTATGTTGTTCCCCACACAATACAAACAATGATAAGTGCGATATATGCTTTAACATCAATCCTTTGATTTTCCATTTTAATGATATTAAAAAATTATTTTACAAAATTCATTTAAATTAAAACTAGAAAACAGATTCAGATTTTTTAATTTTGTGCATAACAGATTAATATAAAACTATTATAGCCTTTAAAATCATGATTAAAAATGGACAAAAATAATAAAGTCTTTTTTGCTTGGTATCTATTAAAATTAAGAATATTAAAAAAGTTATTTTAACCATGTATTCTTCCTCGGCCTGTCCCCTGAGAGGCAGGAAAGGAAAAATTATTAATTCTAAAATTTGAAATCTTTTTTGGATGTAGCTTTAAACTTATCCGTCATTTTATTTATTAAATAAATTTTTGGCCTGTCGGGGGACAGGCCAAGGGAAAAGGAAAAAGTCTTTTGTGCTTATTGCCTATAGAATTTAAGATTTTAAAAACCTTCTTCTCGGCCTGTCCCCTGACAGGAAGAAAAAGAATAATCGTTAATTCAATAGTTTATGATCCTTTTGATGTAGAGTGTATACCTATCCGGTATTTTATTTATTAAATTAAGTTCTTGACCGTCAGACAGGCTAAGTAAAAAAAAGAATAAAAATTATCAGTATATCCATCAGGCCAAAAGTTAAAAAATTCAGAAAACACTTTAAAGACAATTAAACATTAATTTTATTAATGCAGCCTCATCCTTTTATAAAGTAGAATTTATATTATAGTCATCATATTGAGGTTTATTTACAGTTATGGGTAATATAATTTAGAGATTTTTTTAAATTATGAATATATTGATCGATAAATTAATAATTACAATTTATTTTGTTATTTGATTTTATTTTGGGTAAGGGATTTATGTTAGAATCTATATTAATTATTCTTGTCTTTCCCTCTGTTAAGAAGGGCTTTTAAATCAATATTAAAATCAGTAATTTTATTGCCAAGCGGTGAAAAAAAATGATTATCAAACTTTTCAACCGTTTTTACGGCTTGGATAATAACTTTAATTCCGGCTTCAGTTAATAATACGGTTTTCGCTCTGGTATCTGTTTCATGTTCCTGCCTTTTTACTAAACCTTTCTTTTGAAGAGTACGCAAAACAGTTGAAGTAGACATAGGATCTATTTTAGTATGCGATGATAATAAAATTTGTGTAACGTCCTGCTGTTGAATGGTTAACCAGTGAATGCTGGCCATTAAAACAAATTGTGAATGTGTTAATTCAAATTCCTCCAAAGCCTTTTTAATTTCGCGCTGCCATAAATTGGTTACCTGCCACAATAAAAAACCTGAACTGTCTTCAGCCTTTTCTACTCCGAAAGGATTATTATCTGATTTCATATTGAATCATTTTTGAAGCAATTAAATTAAAATCGGCTTCTTTATTTCAAAAAAACCAAATTTAAATTGAAAACCCCATTTGTTTTTATTTTCAATAAAATTAAGTTGAGATATCAATGGCAAAACAGATGTTTTTTCACAATCACAATATTTTACGTTTCGCCTGAAAGGAATAAAATCTTCCGGCATTTTAATCTGATAGATTTTTTCATCCAAAATTTGTGCGATAGCAGAGAATTCCTGACATTTAATTTCACTTTGCATAGATTGCTTTGGAGAATAAATAATTATCCAATCGTTTATTTTCATCCGCTTTAAAGGCGCTTTCTTGCCATGATTGGCCTGCATAAAACCACCTGATACACCTTTCATTGCATGATCCATAGAAACACAGTTATCCAATATCTTTCCTTATTCATAAGGTTCTTGCCTTTTCAATCAATAAATTCGTTTGTTGTACTCCTCCATCAATTTGCTTTTGAGCAATTATTTTACTCCATAAAAAACTTAAAAGTCCTTTAACTATTATCGTAACTTCTATTTTAACCCCTTCACCGGTATTAATTAAGGTGTGAATGGTTTCCATGTTGGCGAATGGTAAATGAGCAATATCCGAAAAATTATTGGGCTTATTAAAAGCAGAAATTGTTAATTTCGTTTCGGGGCCGCCTTTGGGTTTTAACAAAAAGTTGGCACCAAGCTTTGCTTCTCCATCTAATTTAGTATATTCAATATCACTGTCCCAAGTGTTCCAATGATTAATGTTTGTAAGTACTTGCCAAATTTGCTCAATACTTGCTTTGTTTGTAGTAACAGAAAATGATTTTAACCACATGATAAATAAATTTAAGTTTAATATATTCAAATATAATAAGTAATACTTATTATATGCAAGGAATTGTTAAAAATTTATCTTTTAAAGGTTACAAACTCGAACAAGTATCATAAATTATATATTACTACAGCGCGTAAATAATTTTATAAAATCTAACATTTAATAAATGATTCATGTTTAATCCTTCAGCCAAGTCAAAAATATTTAAGAACTTAATAAAGGTTAGATAGAGTTAAAAAGAACCCATCGCTTCGGTGGGTTCTTTTTTTAAATTATTTTTATACAACTAATGTTATCAGCAGTTAAGGCAATAAACTCAAATTTTTAAAGTAATCTGCACTTAAAAGCAAGCGGTTTCCGTACCAGCTAAACATCTCTCCATCAACTATGATAACTTTAGAGTCAGGAAATGTTTCTTCAAAATCTGCTTTATGTTTTTCTTTGAAAGGATAAGGCTCTGATGAAAGTAATATGTACTCCGGCTTTTGCTCCAACAAATCTTCTTCTGTAATAACAGGGTAACGTTCTCTATTTTTAAAAACATTGTAAAAGCCGGAATAATATAACATCTCATTGATAAAAGTGTTATTTGAAGCCACCATCATCGGCTCGTTCCATATTAAATAGGCAGCAGTGCGTTTTTGATGATTTGAGAGATGATTAAATTTTGTATTTATTTCTTTAATTAAATTTTGTGATTTTTTTTCGGAGTGGGTTATTGTACCAATTGAAATGATCATTTCCAAAGCATCGGTCAAATTGTTGACATCACTTATCCATACAGGATAATATTTTTGCAATTCTGTTATGTCGCTTAAAGTATTTTCTTCTTTATTGGCAATAATCAGATCGGGTTTAAGGGAATGTATTAGATTAAAGTTTAACTGCTTTGTGCCACCGATAAAAGGTTTGCTTTTAAAATATTCCGTAGGGTGAATACAAAATTTTGTTACTCCAACAATAATATCTGATAAGCCTAAATAAAATAATAACTCAGTTTGGGAAGGAACCAATGAAATAATTCTTTTCGGGGAAGTTATTATTTTTATTTTGTTACCAAGCTGATCGATGAACATTTAGGATATTTATTTTCCTAAAATTAAAGCTCCTTCTTTTATTTCTTCTACAATTCCCGGGTCAAGCAATGTAGAAATATCACCCAGATTACTTACATCACCTTCGGCGATTTTTCTTAAAATCCTGCGCATGATTTTGCCTGAGCGGGTTTTAGGTAAACCGGAAACCAATTGAATTTTATCGGGTTTGGCTATAGGGCTTATTATTTTTGTAACAGCTGCCAATAAACTTTGTTTAATTTTTTCAGGATCATGGTCTTTGCCGGCTGTGTCGAGCACCACATATGCATAAATTCCCTGACCTTTGATTTCGTGAGGGTAACCCACAACAGCCGATTCAATAACAAGTGGATGAGAATTAATAGCGTTTTCAACTTCTGCAGTTCCTAACCTGTGGCCTGAAACATTCATCACATCATCAACCCTGCCTAAAATTCTATAATATCCATCAGCGTCTCTCTTTACACCATCTCCGGTAAAATATAAACCTTTAAAGGTTGAAAAATAAGTTTGTTTACAACGTTCATGATCCCCATAAGTGGTTCTCACCATTCCGGGCCAGGGAAATTTTATGCATAAATTGCCTTCTACATTATTACCTTTTAATTCTTTTCCTTCCTGATCAACAATAACCGGTTGCACTCCAGGCAAAGGTAATGTGGCGTATGCAGGTTTAGTAGGTGTAATCCCTGCTATCGGAGAAATCATAATTCCTCCTGTTTCGGTTTGCCACCATGTATCAACAATTGGGCAATTTCCTTTACCGATATGAGTATAGTACCAATGCCAGGCTTCTTCATTTATGGGTTCTCCAACGGTTCCCAGCACTTTTAAGCTGCTTAAATCATGTTTATTAACAGGATCGGTTCCATAACCCATTAAAGATCGGATAGCAGTGGGCGCGGTATAAAAATGAGAAACTTTATGTTTTTCTATAATATTCCAAAATCTATCCACTTCCGGATATGTAGGCACGCCTTCAAACATTACTACAGTGCCACCACTCAGCAAAGGCCCATAAACGATATATGAATGCCCTGTAATCCATCCAACATCTGCCGTACAAAAATAAATATCATTTAAATCGTATTGAAATACATTGGTAAAAGTATAGGCAGTATATACCATATACCCGCCAATTGTATGAACAACTCCTTTTGGTTTACCTGTTGATCCGGAAGTATAAAGGATAAAAAGCATGTCTTCACTATCTGTTTCCTCCGCTTTATTTTCGTTTTCAACTCCATTAATGGCATCATGCCACCAAATATCTCTATTTGGTTTCATTGTAACTTCTGTACCGGTTCTTTTTAAAACAATAACTTTTTCTACACAATCACATTTTTCGATTGCTTCATCTACCACTTCTTTCACTCCGATTGCTTTTGCACCACGAAAGTTTCCATCAGATGTTAAAACTACTTTTATTTGCGCGTCATTAATTCTATCGGCAAGTGAGTTTGCAGAAAAACCCGCAAATACTACTGAATGTACTGCACCTATTCTTGCGCAGGCCAACATGGCAATTACTGCCTCAGGTACCATGGGTAAATAAATACAAACCCGATCGCCTTTTTTTACACCTTGTTTTATTAAAACGTTGGCAAATTGACAAACCTTAATAAAAAGTTCTTTATAAGTTATTGTGACTGACTCTTCCGCCGGGTTATTGGGCTCCCAAATAATAGCAGGTTTGTCACCAAGTATAAAAAGATTTTTCTCAAAAATATTTTCTGTAATGTTGAGTTTTGCATTAACAAACCACTTCACATCCAAGTCTTCAAAATTCCAATCCAATACCCTATCCCATTTTTTTCTCCAATAAAAATTATCGGCAATGTTAGCCCAAAAAGCCTCGGGATTAACAACGCTTTTTTGATATTCGTAGAGATACCCACTTAAATTATTTATTTTAGGAATCATTAGATGGACAAAAGAAAAAGATGAAAGAGAAAAGACAAGGGAAAAGCAATATTTAATAAGATAATTAGAATCTTAAAAACGCAACTTTCTTTTATTAATTTGTTTCGTATTCATTTTTTAGTGCATAAAAACCAAATAGAGTAAAACCCGAGGCGATGGGAATAAATATTATGATGACTATTATCCAAAAAAGGAGTGTTTCCTGATAGTTTTTTTCTGTAGCTTTTGTAATTTCTTCAAATGCTCTGTATATCATTCCTAAAATTAAACATGGGCCTAATAAAAGCCAGATAATTCCTGCAAATTTTTTAATTTCATTCATGCTTTTAATTTATTTTTTTTTTAAAATGGCTTTACTATTTTTAATTTAAGCAACGCTTTTTTTATTTGATAAATACACCATTCCAATAACAAAACATACTGAAGCTACTCCAATGGGATACCAAAGCCCTGCAAACGGATCACCAACCGGATTTAAATCTGTTTTGCTTGCTTCAAATAATCTTGTTGCTATAAAAGGCGTTAAGCCTCCAAAAACGCCGTTCCCGATATGATAAGGTAATGACATGGATGTATATCTTATTTTTGTCGGAAATAATTCAACTAAAAAGGCAGCAATTGGGCCATATACCATGGTTACAAACACTACCTGAATAAAAACCAGAAAAATCATTAATACATAGTTGGTTGAAGCAAGCGTAATATTCTTTTTTAATTCGGGTTTTGTAGAATTGTTGTTTTTAGAAATTTCATTCAGAAGTGTACCGTCAGTAAATTTTTTTGTTGTAGTAGTTATTTTGACGGTTTCATTTTTTTCTTTACCAAATTCTGTTGTGGTTTGTATTTGGGTTTCGGTGGGCTTTAGTTCTTTATTTTTGAGGTCTGTTAAGCCATACATTCCTTTATAAATTGGGAAATAAAATATAATAGCCAATAACATTCCACCCATCATAATATATTTTCTGCCTACTTTATCCGACAACCATCCAAAGAAAATGAATAAAGGTGTAGCAAAAGCAAGGGCGATAATAACTATAACATTAGCCTGTTCAAACTCAACATTACAAACGCGTTGAATAAAAGAAAGAGCATAAAATTGCCCTGTGTACCAAATTACGCCTTGGCCGGCGGCGGCTCCAAATAAAGCCAATAAAACTATTTTTAAATTATCTTTTTTTCCAAAACTTTCTTTTAAGGGATTGGCAGAAATATTCCCTTCTGATTTTAATTTTGAAAATAATGGGGATTCCTCCATTCTCAACCTGATAAAAATAGAAACCAATACCAGTACAATAGATAATAAAAAAGGCAAACGCCATCCCCAGTCATTGAATGCTGTAACCCCTACTGCTGACCTTGCCGATAATATAACGCCAAGCGAAACAAAAAGCCCCAGGCTTGCTGTTGTTTGAATCCAACTGGTAAAAAAACCGCGTTTGCCTACAGGTGCGTGTTCTGCAACATATGTTGCTGCACCGCCATATTCTCCTCCTAAAGCCAAACCTTGTATTAATCGTAAAAGTAAAACCAATATTGGAGCAGCCGCACCAATTGTTTTATAGCTTGGAACAAGGCCAATTAAAAAGGTTGAACCTCCCATTAAAACTAAAGTGAGCAAAAAAGTATATTTTCTTCCAACAATATCACCTAATCTGCCAAAAAATAATGCTCCGAAAGGGCGAACAATAAAACCTGCAGCAAAAGTGGCTAAGGTAGCTAAAAACGCAACTGTTGGATTGGTGTCAGGAAAAAATTGTGTTGAAATAATAGTAGCTAAACTGCCGAAAATATAAAAATCATACCATTCTATTAAAGTACCTGCAGATGAAGCTGCTATTACACTCCATATTTTATTAGTTGGTATATTTCCTTCCTGAGGAGAGAGAGATGATTGCATATTATAATTAAAGGCTTTATTTTTTACAAATAAATAACAAACTTCTCAATTTTGTATTAATTTTTTAAAGAATTGGGATAAATATTTAAAAAATTTTATAATGCCTTTTTTAAATCTTATTAGAAGATTACTAATGGTAAAGTAAGTCCCTACTAAGTCGCGGGGAAATTAGTATGTTTCAATAATATAAAAGGAATCCTTATATTTTTTAGTAAAAAATTATTCGGGAGAATTTTAATTAACTACTTCTTTTTATCAACAGGCTTTTCATTATATTTTGCACTGGCTACCAATAACTTTTTTAAATAATCCTGATTTTCACTTTTAGGGAAATCTTTCAAAAACTTTTGAATGGCAATTCTGTAATTTGGCAGCTCTTGGGTTTTCGCTATAACATAAATTTGTAAAATCCTTATTTTTTCTATAAATCTGCTATCGGGATATTCATTTACTACCCCATTAATTTCTTTTTCGGCTTGCTCAAATTGCTCTGCCAGAAACATTTGATAAATATTATTGTAAACTTCTTCTACATGTTTATCATTAATATTACCCTCTTGAGTATAATTTGCGTTGATGGCGAGTTTTGCAAAATCGGTATGCGGATAATTTTTATTTAACCTTTCCCTTGCAGATTCCAAACCAACATTATCCCCTAACTTTTTATAAAGGAGGAATAAAGAATATAAAATTTCAGGTTCAAATTCAGATCCCGAGAAACGGGTAACAAATTTTTCGTATGCTTTAATTGCATTCGTATCTTCTTCTAAATCCAAATCATATATTTTACCCAGTCGATACATGGCATCTTCCACTTTTTTGTTGGAAGCTTTTAATTTCTCGGGCTCAAAAGGAATTCTTAATTTTATTTCATCCTTCCTCTTTTTCCTTCTGGCTTCTGCCTCTGTTTTTTCCTTTTGATCTTGAGATTGACGGGTAATATTCTCTTTAATTTTTTCACTTTCCGCGTTTTTCACTGTTGCCGTATCTGAATTTACAGGATTTATTGATGCAACTTTAAAAGAACGCCTCCAGTTATCTTCCAATGGCCTGTTACCCCATCGCCTTAAAAATTCAGAATTTCCAACAGAAAGGGCTTTTGGATTATAAAAATACCATGTTGCATCACTTCCATCATTCGGCCTGTTATTGCTCGGATCTAAATTTGAAAAAGCATCTATTTTTTCCGTATTGTTATTTTTATTATTTCTTTCTTCTTTATCTTTCTTATCTTTTTTCAATCTAATTTCTTCCTTATCAATTATATCATCCAATATTTTATTTAAATCCGCCGGCTCTAAAATGGCAAGGTTTTGCAAACTGTCTTCAAGCCTTACAATTTTTGTTTGTTCTGTAAAGTCTCTCAATATTTTTTGACGGCGGGTTATTAAAGGATATTTTTTTAAATATTTGGGCAATCCGTTTAAGGTACTATCATAATAAGCACTTGCCAATTCATATTTTTGAAGGTTTTCATAATAGATTTCGCCTATTTTTAGATAGGATAATGATTTTTGTACTGTATTGCTTTTACTGCCCGCTACCGATTTTTTGAGGTATTGTATTGATTTTTCATAATTCTTTTGCTTATATTCATAATTTGCCATTTTATAATATATTTGGTCTTTATAATCTTTATTCTTTTCGTCCTTTAGCAACCTATTGAGTAAAGTGATAAATTTTTTAGAATCCTTTTCATTTTTTATCTGATATACTTCAATCAAATTTAAACGAATATTAAAATCAAGTTCAAAAGAAGGAGTATAAGTAAGGGCGGTTTTGTAGCTTTTATAAGCATCTTTGGTTCGACCTAATATTTCATAAAGCTGGCCTAAAATAAAATAAGAGCGGGCTTTTTTCTCACCTCTTTTCATTAGCTTAAGTGAAAGTTTTATTGCGGCAGCCGTTTTACTGTAATCATCCAGCTCTTTGTATAATTGGGCGCGTGTTAAATAAAAATCGACAGTATTTCTTTTATCTAACTTTTCTTTTCGGATATAACCAATTGCGGAACGGGCTTTTTCATAATCCTTTTGCCAGATAAAAATATGCAACAAACCAATCATTGCTTTATGCCTGGCCGATTCATCAGTGCTTTGTGAGTTAACATATTTGAACGTTTCCAAAGCATTTCTAAAATCCACCTGATACAACCTTGCTTTGCCAATTAGCAAGAAATTATCGTCTGTCCATTTACTGTATCTATGATATTGAATTGCTTTTGATGCTTTTTTAATTACATATTCTGTACCGCTTTTATAAGGTATGGCATTTATTGAATCGAGTGGGGGAATTACATCCAACAACTGTGTGTAATTATCTTTTCTGTCTTTAAAAACCTGATCTTCCGTTTCTTTCATTTTTTCGCGTGCTAAATAATACGCGTTGTAATGAGAGTTGGTATTGTGCCAGATTTTACCGACAAAACTCCTGTTTTCGGGTGCACAAGAAGTAAAAAATGTAAATGATGCACAAAAAAACAAAATTGTTTTAAGTAAAGATAGAGCAGCAGAGTATATCGATTGAAATATTTTCAAGGTAATAAATAGTGTTAAAATCTCAAATAGTGAGTAAAAATAATAAATTACATAATAAGTAATAGTAATATCTATTTTTGCCTGCCGTTATTATTGGAAAAGCCGTTGATTACTATTAGTAAATGCTCGAAATATTTTAAATTTTATTGAAAAAAGTGAAAAAGTTAAAAAAAATAAATAAAGAAAAATTACTTGTCTGGCTTAGTCAAAGGCATTTATTCATTATCAGAGATGAAGATAATTTTGCCGAAAAGGCATCATTTAATTTTACTTACCTCCGCCTTATTATTGTATTAACGGCATCATTTATATTTTTATTTTCTTTTAGCTTTATAGTTTCCAATACTATTCTTTCCAAATGGTTTAATCCTGTTTCGCAGGAAACTATAATTAAAGGCAAGGTTATCCGCTTGTTTACCACTGTGGATTCACTTGAAAATGAAATTAAAGTGCGGGATGAAATGCTTAATAATATGAATAAGGTTATACTGGGGGAAGATATCCGGAGTAAAAAAGAACTGCAAAAAAAAACTACAAAGCCTCTTAAAGTTGAAAAAACAAATTTGGATGAAATCTCTGTTGAGGATTTGAAATTAAGGAAAGAATTTGAAACAAACTCAAACGGGAAATTAATTTCTTTATCTAACCAGAAAGTGAATATTAAAGATGTTTTTCTGCTTTCTCCATTACCGGGGGGGATTATTTCCGACCGTTATAATTCAAAAATTGGGCATTATGGTTTAGATATTGTTTCTAAAAAAGATGAACCTGTTAAATGTGTTTCTGACGGGACGGTTATTTTATCATCGTGGACGAGCGATACCGGATATGTAATTGCTGTTCAACACCAGGCAAATTTAATTTCTATTTATAAACACAATTCGGTTATTTTAAAAAAAGTTGGGGATTTTGTAAAATCAGGCGAAGTAATTGCCATCATTGGCAATACCGGCGAGTTAACCACAGGCCCCCATTTACATTTTGAACTTTGGAATAACGGAAATCCTGTTAACCCTGAAATGTATATTTCTTTTTAATAATTGACTGGCAAACCCAAATGTTTGTAAATTATACAATATCAATGTCGTTTATTAAAGTGATAATTTTTTATAAATTATAATATCCTTTTTTGGCTTGTGTTTTCTTACAAAAGATCTTTCCTTATTTGAAATAAAAAAATCCTCCTTTTCCTAAAATCCTTTTCAGGATTTATTTTAATATCGGTTTATCAATATTGATATTTTGATAAAATTGATAAAAATCTCTTTATTTTCCGCTTAAATAAACGACCTTGGTACTGATATTGATAAACCGATAATTTTGAATTATTTTAATTTTTGTGATTTGATTTATGCTTAAATAAGTTAAAAAAACTGTAAATGATTTTGTGTATTTAAATAAAATTATTTTTTTTGAGTAACATCAGTTCATAAAATAAATTTTTCTTTTTTTTCTATTAAAATTTTTATAATTTGTACTTCAAGTATAAAAAATTAGCATTTAGTTTTTCTTACCTTCCCTAAAACCTATAGCCCCTTAAATTTTAATTATTGATTGATATAGTTTATTGAAATGGAAACTGCCGTAATTGACGTTGAGACAGAAAAAAAAGAGATATTAAGAAGATACCGTCATTTATTAAAAACTGCAAAACCTTTTTTAAAAGACGGTGATGCAAAAATAATTAAGAAAGCATTCAGCACTTCTATGGAAGCCCATAAAGGTATGAGGCGAAAATCGGGTGAGCCATATATTTACCACCCTATTGCTGTTGCACAAATTGCCGTTGAAGAAATAGGATTAGGTACAACCGCAATTGTTGCTGCATTGCTTCATGATGTAGTAGAAGATACTGAACTTGAAACAGAAGATATAAAAAGAGATTTCGGTGTAAAAGTTGCTAAAATTATTGATGGCCTCACAAAAATATCCGGGGTTTTTGAATACGGCACATCTCAGCAAGCTGAAAATTTCAGGAAAATGCTTCTTACCCTTTCGGATGACGTAAGGGTGATATTAATAAAACTTGCCGACAGGTTGCACAACATGCGTACCCTCGAAAGCATGCCGAGAAACAATCAGTTAAAAATTGCATCCGAAACCATGTATTTATATGCCCCGCTTGCACACAGGCTGGGTTTAAATGCAATAAAATCTGAACTGGAAGATTTATATTTAAAATATACCGAAACCGAAACTTATCAACTTATTGTTGATAAATTAAAAGAGACCAAAATACATAGAGATAAGTTTATAAAAGATTTTATTGCACCTCTTCAAATGGAATTGGAAGAACAGGGCTTTGATTTTGTTATAAAAGGGCGGCCAAAATCTATTTTTTCCATCTGGAATAAAATGCGAAAGCAAAAAATATCTTTCGAAGAAATTTATGATATTTTCGCTATAAGGGTAATTTTAAAAACCAAACCTGAAAATGAAAAGGCAATTTGCTGGCAGGTATATTCGATTGTAACAGATTTTTACACCCCCAACCCTGATCGACTTCGTGATTGGATTTCTACGCCGCGAGCAAATGGATATGAATCATTACATACAACTGTTATGAGTCGCACAGGCCTGTGGGTGGAAGTGCAAATAAGAACAAAAAGAATGGATGAAATTGCCGAAAAAGGATATGCGGCACATTGGAAATACAAAGAATCCGGAACAAATAATCCAAATCATGAATCGGGTTTGGATATGTGGATAAGAATGGTGAGCGAAATGCTGGAAAAAGAAGAAGGTGAGGAAGCCATTGATTTTGTAGAGGATTTCAGAAATAATTTATACAATGAAGAAGTTTTTGTTTTTACGCCTAAAGGGGAATTAAAAACACTGCCTAATGGTGCTACAGCTTTGGATTTTGCTTTCGAAATTCATACAGAAATTGGCATGCATTGCCTTGGTGCAAAAGTAAATCAAAAATTAGTACCCTTAAATTATATTCTTAACAATGGCGACCAAGTTGAAATTTTAACATCCGGTAAACAAAAACCCAATGAAGACTGGTTACGTTTTGTGGTAAGCTCCAAAGCCAGAAGTGGTATAAAAGATTATCTTAAAGAAGATGAAAAAAGAATTATTGAAGATGGCAAAGAAATAGCAGACCGTAAATTACACTTACTAAAACTTGAAGGCCAGCCGGAAATAATAGTGCAATTAAGGGCCTATTTTAATTGCAAAACAAACAATGAATTTTATTTTAAAGTCGGGAAAGGATTAATTCTTCCACCTCAACTCAAAAAATTCAAGGCCGAAAGAATTGCCAGACACGTTCAACATAAAGATACCATCACCGATTCAAAAACATTCGAAAAAGAACTCACCAAATTTAAAGGCGTGCAATCCGATATGCTTTTAATTGGTGAAGACATGGATAAAATAGACTATGTACTTGCAAAATGTTGTAATCCTATCCCGGGTGATGATGTTTTTGGTTTTGTAACCGTTAACGAAGGTATTAAAATCCATAGAACCAATTGTCCAAACGCAGTTGAATTAATGTCGAACTATGGATACAGAATTATAAAAGCAAAATGGACTTCCCAAGCCGAGCTTGCATTTCTGGCAGGTTTAAGAATAACAGGCTCCGATCGAGTTGGTTTGGTTAATGATGTAACCAGAATAATATCCGGTGAATTAAAAGTTAATATGCGCTCGATAACTATCGATAGTAATGGAGGGATGTTTGAAGGGCAAATAATGCTTTATGTACATGATACAAGGCATTTGGATATTTTAATAGATAAATTAAAAAAAGTAGTGGGGATAATTAATGTAGTACGCTTCGATTCATAATATCTTTTGTTATAAAAAAAAATTAACGTTTATCTTTGTAAAATCAATTCGTATTTAATGATTTGATTGTAAATTATTTTGCAATTTATATGGCACTGAACCTTAATAGTTTTTTAGAAGTAAAAAAGATATTTACTGCCTATCTGGAAAGGAAAGAACTTCGAAAAACACCTGAAAGGTTTGCTATATTAGAAGAGATATATTCGCGGGACGGCCATTTTGATGTGGAAGAGTTATACATCAGCATGAAAAACAAAAATTACCGCGTAAGCCGTGCTACAGTTTATAATACTCTGGATATTTTAATCGATTGTGACTTAGTAACTAAGCATCAGTTTGGTAAAAATCTGGCACAATACGAAAAATCATATGGCTACCGTCAGCACGACCATTTAATTTGTACAGATTGCCACAAAGTGAAGGAATTTTGTGATCCGCGCATTCAAAATATTCAAAATATGGTTGGAGAATTGCTTCACTTCAATGTGCTCCATCATTCTTTAATTTTCTATGGCACATGCACGAAGGATAATTGTGAAAATAAAATTTCACTTCCATCCACACCGATATTACTAAATTAAAAACCATACGTTTTTTTTAAGGGCATTTATTAGATTGGCAATGTGAGTTAATTATTTTTTTTAAGGAAAAAACTTTTAATTCGCACTTTAAATTTTTATTGAAATTTTTAATTTTTATTAAATGAAAGTAGATGTTTTGTTAGGGTTGCAGTGGGGAGATGAAGGTAAAGGTAAAATTGTAGATGTTTTAGCCCCGCATTATCAGGTGGTGGCGCGTTTTCAGGGTGGACCAAATGCCGGTCATACATTAGAGTTTGATGGAATAAAACACGTTCTTCATCAAATTCCTTCAGGAGTTTTCCGTAAGGACACAAAAAATATTATTGGTAATGGTGTAGTGCTGGATCCTATTGTTTTCAGAAAAGAAGTAAATGCTCTTGAAAAATATAACATTAACCTTAAAGAGAATTTATTTATTTCGAAAAAAGCCCAAATTATTATCCCGACTCATAAGTTGCTCGATAAGGCTTACGAACAGGCAATGGGCGAAAACAAAATAGGCTCAACACAAAGAGGGATCGGGCCAACATATACCGACAAAGTTAGTCGCCAGGGCTTGCGCGTGGGAGATATTTTAAGTAAAAACTTTGAAAAAAAATATACCGACCTGGTTAATAAGCACATAAATATTTTAGAGCTGTACCGCTACGATTATTATGAAGATTTAAAATCTACAGGAGAAGAATTTTTATCATCAGTAGAATTTATGAGGCAATTTAATTTAATAGATAGCGAATACGAGATCAATGAAGCATTAAATAACAATCAGACTATTTTAGCAGAAGGTGCACAAGGCTCATTACTCGATATTGATTTCGGTTCTTATCCCTTTGTTACCAGCTCTAACACCATGGCGGCAGGTGCATGTACCGGGCTTGGCGTTGCCCCTAAAAATATTGGTGAAGTATATGGAATTTTCAAGGCTTATGCTACAAGGGTAGGAAGCGGGCCTTTTCCTACAGAATTATTAGATGAAGTAGGAGAAAGATTAAGAAAAGAAGGAAACGAATTCGGTGCAACAACAGGTCGCCCACGCAGGTGTGGATGGATTGATTTACCTTCTTTAAAATATGCTATTATGCTTAGTGGCGTAACACAATTAATAATGATGAAGTCGGATGTACTCAACCATTTCGAAACTATTAAGGTTTGCACTCATTATCATTTACCTGATGGCGAACTAACCGACAAAATGCCATTTGATGTTTGCGACATCGAAATTAAACCTGTGTATATTGAGTTTAAGGGTTGGAATACTTCTTTAGAAGGAATCAGGGATTTTGAAAAACTTCCGAAGGAATTATATGAGTATATTCAATATTTAGAAAAAGAATTGAACGTTCCTATTTCTTATTTATCTACAGGGCCAAATAGAGTGGATACGTTGAAGAAGTAAACCTTATTGAAAATTTTTAAAACGCCAATCAAATATTGGCGTTTTAATTTTTATTATGTTGGAGCCAAAAAAATTACCACTATTATTTATACTAAAATTGTCTTGTCCTGAAAGTTAATCCCGCCTTAGGCATATACCTTATAACTTTCAGACATAATAATTACATCTTCTTTTTCTATTTATAATGATTTTTCCATAGTCTTATGTCGGGATATTAATTTTAAGAAAATCCTTTATTTTACTAAGGCCTGCTTTGATGGGTTAAAGTATGAAAGTTAAATTCTTTTCATCATTATCTTTTAGCTGCAATAATTATACCTGTTGCCCAATTTAATTTCGTAAGCAATAAATCTTTTCGGGCTTCCAAATCTTTAATTAAATTAGCAGCTTTTTCATGATGGCCTTCCGGCCAGTTTGGTTGTGGCAACATATCGTCAATAATATATAAGCCTCCCTTATTTAACATGTCTATTGCTTCATCCAACAAAAGGTATTTACCATGCCAGGTATCTGCAAAAATATAATCAAACCTTTGGTTTATATTGCTTTCAAACCATTCGCCACCATTCGAAAATATTAAATTTAATCTGGTATCATTACCTAAAAACTCGTGAGCAATGTCTAAAAATTTTTCATCGTTATCTATTGATATTAAAGTAGAATTATTATCCATTCCATCTAATATCCATGCTGTTGATAGGCCGGTTCCTGTACCTAATCTAAAAATTTACCGGAAGGTTTGGTAATGGCAAGTGTTCTCAATAATGAACAAGTTAAAGGATCGGATGCCATTGTAAAGCCCGAAACTTTTGTTGCCTTGTCAATTCGATTGTAAGCTGTAGGGAATGGTTGATTTATTTCTTCTGTCATGAAATTAATATTAACAGCTAATGTAAAATAGATTCTTTAAATGAAATTATTAATGATTTTGTAAAGCATTATTTTAGGAAATATTAAATAAATATTCGGGGCCTGCCTCCGGCTCTAATCCAAAAAATAAAAACTAATCACAAAAAATAAAAAAAAATGAATTATCAATTTATCAATATCGATATATTCATAATTTTCATTCTAAATTTTTTATAAATTCCATTGTATCAATTCCATCTGCATAATCATTTACACTTGGGCATTGGGCATTGCCAAAAGCGATACTTTGAGGGAACCAGGCCTTATTTGAAACCACACATTGAATTTTATTTTGATTTTCAATGAGTTCAACCTGTAAATCAGAAACATTTTTATAAGATTCATAATAAATAACAGCCATCGGCGATACCAAGTTTTTATTTTCGATTAAAGAAACAAAGCCGTTTTCTAAAAATTTTTCTCTGTTCATTAAGTATATTGATCTATTATAATCGTAATTGTTTGCATACTTATGGTGGTTTTTTACATGCTCAAATTTAAATATTCCTTCAAAAAAACGATCAAGAATATAACCTTCCGGAATGTAAATTTTAGAAACATTCCGGCAACCCAATCCAAAATATTGAAAAATATCTTTTCCCAACTCCTCAATATCTTCTTTGGTTTCTTCACCATTTAAAACAGCAACCGATGTTCTGTTCCGCCTTAAAATGTGGGGTTTATCTTTAAAATAATACTCAAAATACCTTGATGTATTATCGCTGCCGGTTGCAATTATTGCATCAACATCATTTAACCTTTCTACAAAAAATATTTTTTCTTTTAAGTCCGAACCTATTTCAATTAAAATTTTAATAATTTCTTTTATTAAAACAGAATCTTGCGAACTTGGTTTTGCAAATAAAATATTACCGCTTATTAACACACACATCAAATCGTGAAAACCAACTGCCGGAATATTGCCTGCCATTACCACACCAATTTTTTTTTCTTTTTTTAGTGTCAAATGGTAAGAATTAAACCATTTTATTAAATCATCTTCATTCAATAATCGGATAATCCCTTTAAGAGCCAATTCAACATTTTCGCGTGTAAACCAAGGATTTTCGTTTGCTGATTTGTAAAATAATTCGTCAGTATCGGATGACGATAAATGTTGTAAATATTTACCAAGGGCAATAAAATATCTTAAATTATTCTCGGGATTCATAAAAATATTCGCAGTAATAGTATAATTTTTTTAATAAAAATTCACAAAAAGTAAAATAGGCTTTTAATTATTTGAAACTAAACTGCAAATTTCTTTATTTTTACGAAATATTTATAAATGATTTTGTGTTTAACAAATAAAGAAGACTAATAAGAAAAATAAAATGGCTATTATAATTACAGATGAATGCATAAATTGTGGAGCATGTGAACCCGAATGCCCGAATACGGCCATTTATGAAGGTGGTGTTGAGTGGAACTATGCAGGAGGAACAAAATTAGAAGAAGTAAAAAACGAAGATGGAAGTTTAATAAGTGCTAAAACACCTATGAAACCGGTATCGAACGAATATTATTATATTGTTCCTACAAAATGTACAGAATGCAACGGTTTTCACGAAGAACCTCAATGCGCAGCCGTATGCCCGGTTGATTGTTGTGTAGATGACCCTGATGTGAGAGAATCGAAAGATGAGTTACTTGCAAAAAAAGCCTGGCTTCACGCTGAAGAAGTTTAGTTTTGTTTAAATTTTGATATTTAAGGGCCGGATTCCTATTCATTTTACAGAAATGAACAGGAAATTTATTGTTAATAAATATTAAAAAAAGGATGGGAATAATTCCATCCTTTTTTGTTTTTAGACTTATGAAAAAAATTTAGATGTTCGCATTTCGCGCCCATGTCAGCGTTTTGTTAATTAATTATTTTTCTTTCTACTATTACGCACAGAGTCCTGCTTTTGATAAATGATTTAAGTGTGAGCACTTAAACCGGAAGAGTAATTTTTATTTTCTACATAAAAAGTAATAATATTTCAAGTTATTAATAAATGACAAAAACAAAACAATAAGTTAACATGCAAGTAAAATTTAAAAGGCAATTTCACGAGCGGAATTCTAACCCTTTTAATTTTTATGTTTAACATTAAACAATCACTTTGTATGACATTATTCTCAAAATCAATTTTTTTATTCATTACATCATTTGCAGCTACCTTACTTTTCGAAAGTTGTGGCACTTCCTTAATCCGGGATAATTTAAAAATTTCTCGGGTCGATTCTAAGTCAACAGTTACAACACTGTCTTCTGTTTCTACAATGGAAGGGTTTGAAGTTGGAAGTACCAGCCCAAAAACTGCCTATGACGTGTCTCCTTCAGGTTCGTCAGGAGGTGATAATGTTACCCTTCAAAGTAAATCATGGAACATGTTTGATGCCTTGATTGGTAATTTGAGTGGCGATTTAAAATCAGGTGCCTGGTCTGCACGTATTCGTAATTCCGGCAAAATAACAATGCTGTTCGATGTTTCGACAGGCATCAGTACTATTTCTATAAAGCACGGCACTTATAGCAGTGATGCAGCCAGCCAATGGGGCTTATGGTTTTCGGT
Source organism: Spirosomataceae bacterium (assembly GCA_965248855.1). Lineage (GTDB taxonomy): Bacteria > Bacteroidota > Bacteroidia > Cytophagales > 172606-1 > CBDFKQ01. The sequence continues at coordinate 460,205 of CBDFKQ010000014.1, forward strand.
AGATGGCGGAGGCACTTGGACTCAATCCGGAAATAATATTACAACAACTTCATCATTGCAAACTCAAACATTTACCCTTAGTTTAACAGGGACAGCCAGAATAGAAATTAGAAAATTATCAGGTTCTTCTAACCGGATTAATATTGATGATATAACAATTAATGACAATACTTCCGGTGGCGGCGGAGGTGGAGGTGGAACAGGAACCGGCAAAAAGTTTTTGTTCGATGCTTCACATTATGAAAACGCAGGAAGTGCAGATTGGCAAATCGATGCTGACGGAACAGAGAATGTACCTACTTATACCGGTGGCACTACTGTTGAAACAAAAGCACAAAGATATCCAAGCCCGTCTTATACAGGTGTAACTTCAGGCACCGCTGAAAATTATTGGAAAGGCGGAATTTCTGCATGGGCAATTGAATTAGTAAAGAGAGGCCAATTAGTGGAAACATTGCCTGTTAATACACCTATTACTTATGGGAATAGTTCAAACCCACAAGACTTAAGCAATTATGATGTATTTGCAGTAGTTGAACCCAACAGGCTTTTTTCAACTTCCGAAAAAACAGCCATAATAAATTTTATAGCTAATGGTGGCGGCCTTATGATGGTGGCTGACCATACTGCTGCTACAACTGCCGGTACAGATGCAAACGGATATAACCCATCTGACCGTGATGGTGATGGCTTCGATTCTCCAAGGGTTTGGAACGATTTAATGACCAATAACGGGATTAACAACACAAATCCTTTCGGCTTTGTAATAGATTATGTGGATATTAGTGAAAAGCCTACCACAAAAGTTTATACCGGAACCAATGCGAATGCCCAAGCCGTATTAAATGGAACTGCAGGTCAAGCCTCCAAACTTGCATTCTATAATGGCAGCACTGCAACTTTATTTCCCTCAAATAATTCAAATGTTCAGGGTTTATTTTGGCGTACAAATAGTACAGTCGGCAGTAATTCCGGTGTAATGGCATTACTATCTACTTATAGTAATGGAAGGGTTGTTTTTATAGGAGATAGTTCTCCTTGCGACGACGGAACCGGAGACACGAACGACAATTTATTTAATGGTTGGTCGGGCGATGCGCCTTCAGGTTTCACTTCTCATCCGGCATTATATATTAATGCATCATTATGGCTTGCTAAAGTTCAGTAAAAGTTAAAATTTTTATTGAAAAGGGCATAACTCACTTAGGGTTATGCCCTTTTTATTGAGGTTATGACTTACCTCCCTCAATTCAGACAAAATTTTTAGATGTATAATAAAGGCCCCTTTTCAAGCTATGGAAAAAAGGCATGAAATTAAACCTGAATTATTTAATTTCATCCGGATGATTTTAAAATTAAAATTTTATCTTTAAATTAAATTGATAGTCAAGTAACCTTATGAAACTCGAAACATAATCTTATATTTAAACAATTCAAATACATTTTATGTTAAATTAGCTCCTTTAAAATGATATTTTATTAATAAAGGATAATTAGGCACATTTTTTGATGATTAATCGTTCAATTCATTTAATTTTTAAAAACATTTATTCGACAAAGATGTTTTGTAAATAAATAATTATATAGATGCTTATTTCACCCGGTAAACTTTTAGCCAAAATAAATTCTCCCGACGATTTAAAAAAATTAGATGAAACAGAGCTTTATCAGGTTTGTGTAGAACTCAGGCAGTTTATTATTGACAATGTATCGGTTTATGGAGGGCATTTTGGTGCAAACTTGGGTGTAGTTGAGTTGACAGTTGCTCTTCAATATGTTTTTAATACTCCTAAAGATCAATTGGTTTGGGATGTAGGCCATCAGGCTTACGGACATAAAATTTTAACCGGAAGGAGAGATATTTTTCATACTAACAGGTTTTATAAAGGTATTTCCGGTTTCCCGAAAAGGAAAGAAAGCATGTATGATGCCTTTGGTGTAGGGCATTCTTCTACTTCAATCTCTGCTGCTTTGGGAATGGCAATGGCAGCAAAATACAAACATGAAGATGGTCAACAAAGTATAGCAATTATTGGCGATGGCGCCATGACGGCCGGAATTGCATTTGAAGGAATGAATCATGCAGGGGTAAGTAATAGCAATATAATTATTATTTTAAATGATAATTGCATGGCTATAGACCCAAATGTAGGCGCATTAAAGGATTACCTTACCGATATTACCACATCACCTACTTATAATAAAGTAAGGAATAAAATCTGGAAATTGTTAAAGAAATTTGGTGTTGAGGATGTAGGCTCTAAAATTGAACATGGCGTAAAAGGATCTTTATTTAAACACAGTAATTTATTTGAATCCTTAAATTTAAGATACTTCGGTCCGATTGACGGGCATGATATCAGTCATTTGGTGAGTGTGTTAAAAGACTTAAAAAATATACCCGGCCCAAAGTTGCTGCATGTAGTTACCACAAAAGGTAAAGGATATCCTTTAGCTGAAAAAGATCAAACCAAGTGGCATGCACCGGGTTTGTTTGATAAAGTTACAGGCGAAATTCAAAAGAAAACGTTTTCAACCCTTCAGGCTCCAAAATATCAGGAAGTTTTCGGACAGACTATTTTAGAACTTGCAAAATTAAACGATAAAATTTGGGGGATAACGCCTGCAATGCCTTCAGGATCAAGCTTAAATTTAATGATGAAGGAAATGCCTGACAGGGCAATTGATGTTGGTATTGCTGAGCAACATGCAGTAACTTTTTCTGCAGGCTTGGCTACGCAAGGATTAATTCCTTTTTGTAATATATATTCAACATTTATGCAACGTGCTTACGATCAGGTAATACATGACGTTTGCATTCAGGAATTACCGGTAATATTCTTTCTGGACAGAGCAGGTTTCGCAGGGGCGGATGGACCTACACATCATGGAGCTTATGATTTGGCTTACATGCGTTGCATTCCAAATATGATTGTATTTGCTCCAATGAACGAAAGTGAATTGAGAAATATAATGTATACTGTACAATTACCGCATTTTAAAAATAAAAAATCTGCTATATCTATAAGATACCCTCGTGGTGAAGGTGTGATGCCGAATTGGAAAACACAATTTGAAGAAATAGAAATGGGTAAAGGGCGCAAAATAAAAACAGGTGAAGAAGTAGCCATTTTATCCATTGGCCATATCGGCAACTATGCCGTTAAAGCTTCGGAGATTTTAGAAAAAGAAGGTTTATATCCGGCACATTATGATATGCGTTTTGTAAAACCGCTGGATAATGGCCTATTACATGAAATTTTTTCGAATTTTAATAAAATTATTACTATTGAGGATGGTTGTGTGATGGGTGGCTTTGGAAGCGCCATTGCAGAATTTATGATTGATAATGGATACATGGCGCAAATAAAACGCCTTGGAATACCTGACGAAGTAATTGAACATGGTGAACAGGCAGAATTATATAAGGAATGTGGTTTTGATGTTGAAGGAATTTGTGATGCAGTGCGGAATATAATTGATCAGGAGATCGTTGCTTAGAATTATATTATTTAAAGTAATTGAAATGGTCACTGAATTTATATTGGTAATTTGTCGTTTTTTGCTTATTAAATAGGCTGTTAGCACAAGTTTTTTGGCCAATCGATTAATTCACTTTTTGAATTTCCAAAACCTACTCTTTCCATCTCTTATCCATTCCAATGCTTCATCCATTCTTTTTTGTTGAGTTTCATCTGTTTTGGCATCTGAAATCCAAATGATATATTCTTTACGGAATGAATCTGATTTGCTGTAAAAAACTTCTTTCGCTTTTGTATTTTCCGATAATAATTTCTCAAAATAATCAGGCACTTCAAACACTTTCGGCTTGTCTGATTTTGGTTTTTCCTTTTTAATTCCCTGCTCATTTAATAACATTGCCTCTTTAATGAGTGAAAATAAAACTTCTTTTGCCGGTAAATCAGAAACAGATTTTAATTTGTCCATGTAACCAAAGTTTTGTCCTGACTTTACACTATCAATAATGGCTTTATCATTCATGAACTCAGCTTTATATAAGCTGAAAGAACAATGATTTTTAAAGCCGGCCATCATACATAAATAGTCTCCTTTGTAAGAATAATGCGGTATTCCCATTTAATATCTTCTTCTACATCAAGACAAGTTTCATGAATAATATTTCGCAAATATTCCAAAATTTCTTTTGCAAAATCGGCCGACTTGGCAATGTAAGTATCTACATTTTTATTTAATTGTGACATATTTTTTAGTTTTGTATTGTTGTCAATTTATGAAACAGCAATTCAAAAAATAGTTTTTCCAACTTTGATTTTTTTACTTTTTAATAGTTGATAATAATTCGTCCAACTTCTCAAGGGTTGAAATCATTCCATCTTGCATACCCATATTGATTACTGTTTCTAAGTCGTTTAAAGAAGTGTAGAAGACGATTGTTTCAACTACAGAATTCTCATCTTTATCGGTAAAATTGACTTGCCAATTTGCTTTTGGCAGGTCTTTATTTATTTCGCCTGCTTCATTACAAAAAGCGTCCACTGTTTCATAATTGTCTATTGGATTTATTTTAGTGTATTCAGTATAGCCCCAATATTCATTTCCTTCCCGGTCAATCATAGCATAATGCCAATGTCCACCATTTCTGAAGTCCATTGATTTAGTTTTAGTTCTAAATGGCTTAGGAGCAAACCATTGATCTAATAATTCTTTTTTTGTATAGCAATCCCAAACAAGTTGTCGTTCTGCAGCAAATTCACGTCTAATCGTTAAAGTGTTATTGTCCTTATTTACAAGGAAATCAAATTGTAATCTGTTCATTTTTTTTGCTTTTTAATTGTTAATATTAATTCGTCAAGTTGATTAAATCGGGTTTCCCAAATTTTTCTGAATTGTTCCAGCCATTTGTCAATTTCTTTCATTTTGTCAATTTCAAGTGAGTAGTAGATCTCTCGTCCTTGAAACTCTTGCTTTACTATTTCACATTCTGTTAAAATGCGAAGATGTTTTGATACTGATTGTCTTGAAGTGTTGAAGTTGTCGGCAATGGCATTTGGTGTCATTGCCTGTAAAGCAATTAAGGTGATTATCGCCCGTCTTGTTGGATCTGCTATGGCTTGGAAAATATCTCTTCTCATTATTTTAAATTTTTATACGAAACTAATCAGTTGCAAATATATATGCAACTTTTCGGTTTCTCAATATTTTGTTATTTTTTTATTTAAGAAAAAATTGGTAGGATTTGACACTTGTATCTAATAAATTATCAAAAATTAAAATCAGGACGTAGTACCGCTTTCATAAACTTTTAAGTGGTAACACTTAAACTAGTGAATACATTATTCTTGGTTTTTCGTATTGTTTAATAAGGATAATGGCTTTCAATATCCGGTTCATACCTTTTTTTGAAAAAATTTAAAAAATATTTTTCTTTTAAATTTTAATAAATACTTTTGTCTATCAAAACAGTAGTGATAATGAGTATTTAATTCAGGAGCAAAAGCTATCAACTGTTAAAATCAAAATGTTAAGGACATCACTTATGCATCCTTAACATTTACTTTTTTCTATAAAATCTTTTAATTTAAACCTATAGTAAATAAACATGGCAGAACCTATTAAAACACAAACCGCGCTGGGCGATGTAGCCGCAAGACAGTTGGCAATCGCTACTAGAACAGTACCCCAAATGGTTTCAATCACCCCACGGTGGCTGACCCATTTATTAAACTGGATACCCGTAGAGTCTGGCGTGTACCGCCTTAACAAAGTAAAGGATAATACCACCGTTGAAGTCGATTGCTCGGCAAGGGACGAAAGAGTTATTCCCCATACCTTTGTGGACTATGTGGAAAACCCAAGGGAGTACAACCTAAGTGCGGTGAACACATTGGTGGATGTTCATACCCGCGTTTCAGACCTATACAGCAAACCCTATAACCAGATTAGTGAACAACTCAGACTCACCATTGAGGCCGTGAAGGAAAGACAAGAAAGCGAACTAATCAATAATACAGAATATGGACTTTTGAGTAGTACACCTGCTTCTCAAATCATTAAGACCCGCACCGGTGCGCCGACTCCGGATGATTTAGATGAACTATTGACAAAAGTGTGGAAAGAACCCGGCTTCTTTTTGCTCCATCCGCTAACTGTGGCAGCATTTGGCAGAGAATGTACCAGGAGAGGGGTACCACCACCAACTGTTTCTCTGTTTGGTTCTCAATTTATAACATGGAGAGGCATCCCACTAATTCCGAGTGATAAAGTGCCTATCGTGAATGGAAAATCAAAGATTATATTATTGAGGACAGGCGAAGCAAGACAAGGGGTGATTGGTTTGTACCAACCAAACCTGCCGGGTGAGCAAACCCCCGGTTTGTCGGTACGTTTTATGGGCATAAACGACAAGGCCATTGCCTCTTATTTGGTATCTCTGTATTGCTCGTTGGCAGTATTGGTTGATGATGCCATTGCCGTTCTTGAAGAAGTGGACATTACCAATTACCACGAATATAAATACTAATGTGGGTTATAAGGTCTTCCTTATTTGTTTTGAAATTGGGAAGACCGAATCTCCTTATGTCAATTAGGATCTTCGGACTTTCGGGATCTTCACACAAATTATACCAAGTTATATGGTTCAAATTCCTTTAAACATCCTCCCTGATATTGAAGAAATTGAAAGGTTGGCTAACCAATATTTTAAAACACTTCCCAATGGCAGCTTGCCTTCCACCGAAGTGATCCAATTGCCTCTTTCCACTTTTCCAGAAGATATAAACTTCAGTGAATCTATTCCTTTAAGCGGGATAAAGGCAAACCCGACGGAATATTTAAACGGACTTGCGCCAAATCAACTTATCCCTCAATCAGTGGCATGGAGCAGCAAATCCCCTTCTATAAACAATAATCAAAACGATTTTGACATTACCAACCCGCAGACAAGCCCCCCTGACCCTAATTTTTATAATGGGAATATACCAAAATCCGTGGCCGGGGTGGGTAAATCACCATCTTTGGTAAACAATTCGGGCAGCACTATGGAAACACCCGACAAATCAGTGCCGGGCATCACACCTTATTTCTTCGAGGAAAATAATTTGCTTTTCGGCAACATTCATTCATTTGAAAAAGACCTTCAGGAGGCTCTTTCACAAATTCACTCCTTTGTCCCGTCTTCCCAAATCCCGGTGGATTTACCTACGGGTAAAAGCGATGCAGCTTTTTATTTTCTTTCGCACACCAACCCTTTCAATGGGGCAGAAAATTTCCTTTCAAACCCTGTAAAAAATAACCGTGTCACTCATGGGTTCACTAGTTTTGTAAAACCACCTTTCGACATCAATATTGTTAAGAACGATTTTCCGATATTAAAGACATTGGTAAACGGCAAGCCTTTGGTATGGTTGGATAATGCTGCCACCACTCAAAAGCCCAAATTGGTTATTAATAGGATCAATTATTTTTATGAGAATGAAAATTCCAATATCCACCGTGCAGCTCACGAACTGGCAGCCAGAGCCACGGATGCTTACGAATCCGCCCGTAAAAAAGTACAGAATTTTATCAATGCAAGGTCAATCAACGAAATAATTTTTGTCAGAGGCACTACCGAGGGCATCAATTTAGTGGCACAAAGTTGGGGCGAGCAGAACCTAAAAGCGGGAGATGAAATTATCCTCAGCCATTTGGAACACCACGCTAATATCGTTCCGTGGCAATTGCTATCAGCAAAAAAGGGCCTAAAAATTAAGGTAATACCGGTGGATGATGATGGGCAGGTGATTTTGGAAGAATACGGAAAATTGCTAAACAGCAAAACAAAACTTGTCGCATTTACACATGTTTCCAATGCGCTGGGCACGATAACACCCGCCAAGGCAATTATCGAAATGGCACATGCACAAGGGGCTAAGGTATTGCTTGATGGTGCACAATCGATTTCGCATATGAAAATTGACGTGCAGCAGTTGAACCCGGATTTTTTCGTTTTTTCGGGTCATAAGGTATTTGGCCCTACAGGGATTGGGGTGGTTTATGGCAAAGAGCACATATTGAACGAGACACAACCTTGGCAAGGGGGCGGAAACATGATCAAAGATGTGACATTCGAACACACAGAATACCACAACTCTCCCGGAAGGTTTGAGGCAGGCACAGGCAATATTGCCGATGCTGTAGGTTTGGGCGCCGCCTTGGATTATATAAATAAAATTGGCATTGAATTGATTAGCCATTACGAACATGCTCTGCTCGAATACGCTACATATTTCTTGAAACAAGTCCCCGGTTTAAAAATGATAGGCACAGCTAAGGACAAAGCCAGCGTATTGTCGTTTGTTTTATCAGGATACAGCAACGATGAAGTTGGACAGGCATTGAACAAAGAAGGCATAGCTGTACGTACAGGCCACCATTGTGCTCAGCCTATTTTGCGAAGGTTCGGCTTGGAAAGCACCGTAAGGCCATCATTAGCTTTCTATAATACCTGTGCCGATGTGGATTTATTGGTGAGTATACTTCATCATTTGGTTGAAAACAAAAAATAACCGATATTTTATAAACTGGATAAGCCTGGCAAATTAATCATTATTCAACTTCACACCATAAATAAGCTAAACATGAAATCCTAACAATCCGTAGATTGTATCTACGGATTAAAAATGAGTAGTAGTATCTTAGACACAGGTAATTTATAAAGAATATATTTTTCGGTATAATTGCAAAAATAATTTATAAGAAGTTTTCTTATTAAAGTTTAATTAGGTAAAAATTAAAACTTATAGTTCATCTAGGATTTACTTTTATAATTAGATATATATTTTTGATGCTATACTTGAAGGGAGGTTATAAAATAAAGACAAATTTGCTTTCCACATTCTTAGGAAAAGGGACTTATTGATATGATTTTATAGGTTGTAGGTAAAAAGATATTTTTGTTATATAATCTTGTCAGAGACACTTCTTGAACTCAACGGATAATGGGGCTGGGTAATATGATTGGTTGATAACCTTTCAAATCCAAATTTTTGCGTCTCTACTTTTTTGTTCATTAGCTTTTTTTTCTCTTTGATTTCAAGTTTAAATATTTTATTAATGCAAATTTATTACTGTGAAGTGTTTTAAAATATAAAATCATTAAATCAAGAGATTTATTTGTACTAACAAAATCATTTTCTTGATTGAAATCACCATCAGTAAAAGTTAGATTTACAAAATCTTTATTAAAATAAAATTTAACATTATAAAAAAATTGATGATTCATTTTTTGAAAATGCAACAAACCATCATTATCTTTTTTAATAATGGATCTGTTATTTTTGTAAAATTCAAAAAGTCCCATACTATTATCTTTTACTGTTTTATATTCTGCACAACTTGAAAAAGGTTTTATATATGTATTGCCGTTTTTTAACCATATAATTTCATACCGTTTATAGAAACCTTTATATTTACATGAATCAGTTCTCATATCTGATCCAGAATATAATGTTTCAAATACAGCAATTGTATCAACTCCTTCAATATTCAAATTTTTGATAAATGGAAGAATTATCTTTTCATTGGATTGTGCGTTAGAGGTAATAATTACAAAAAATAATATTATCACTTTAAATATAAAATTCATGATGATTAAAAATTAGGTGATATACCTGCCTGTCCGTAGATTATTTCTACGGATTTTTTATGAATAGTAGTATCTTAAGACACGGGTAATTTATAAGAATGCATTTCAATATAATTGCAGAAATAATTTGTAATGAATTTTCTTCGTGTACTCAACTGATATTAAGTTAATCTAGCCAAATAACCAAAAGTATCATTATCGAACATTTTTTCGCAGTTGAAACCTGCCAGATGCGCATGGTCTTGTAATGTTGAAAAATCGAGATAAAGCCAACCAAATTCATTTCCAATAGTTTGCTTATAACGCATTTTATATCTCATTTCCCCATAATAACCAGCGTTTAAGTCTATCATCACCGATCCATCTTCTTCTTCGAATAAATATAAAATATCAGTTGACTCAAGTAAAATTTGACCACCTGGGTTTATTATATATTTAATATTTGATAAAAAAATATCAAACCCTTCCAACGTTTCTACCAAACCTATTCCATTCATTAACATCAACAACGTATCGTATGTGTGAGTGGTAAAAGTTTTAATATCAGCCTTTAAAATATTTTTTATCCCTCTTTTCTTCATCGCATCCACCGCCAATTCCGAAATATCCAAGGCAGTTACTTCAAAATTTCTATTTTGTAAAATTAAACTGTGGCTTCCGGCACCTGCACCAATATCCAACACACTTCCTTTACAATGTTGTAAGGCGATTTTTTCAATTTCCGGCAATTCATTTTCTTCCCGAAAAAGATAAGCAACAGGAATTATATCATCTTCCAAAAGAGGGCATTCAACAATAATTTCTGCATTTAAATTTCCTGCCAAATAATCTTGAATGGCTTCTCCAAAAGGATCTGTTGAATGTGAGAGGGAATTTTCTTTTTGCATTCAGCCTTTAAAAAAAAGATTATGTATTATAATTTCTCTCTTCGCACTTTAACTGCATTGGCGTGAGCATCAAGGCCTTCGGCTTTTGCCATAATTTCAACAGTGGAAGCAATATTTTTTAATCCTTCTTCCGATAAATATTGAAAGGTTATTTTTTTTATAAAACTATCTACCGATACACCGCTATAAGCCTTGGCATATCCGTTGGTTGGCAAAGTATGGTTGGTACCGGAAGCATAATCACCAACTGACTCAGGTGAATAATTTCCAAGAAAAACAGAACCGGCATTTATAATTTTATCCGAAACAATTTCTGCATTTTCAATCGCTAATATTAAATGTTCCGCAGCATATTCGTTTAATAAATCTATTGCTTCACTTTGGTTATAAACACAAAAAAAACGGCTGTGCTTCAAGGCTTCTTTTGCAATTTCCTTTCTTGGTAAAGATATTAATTGTTCTTCAACTGCTAATTTAACTTTTTCGAGAATGTGTTCATATTCTGAAACCAATATAACCTGGCTATCAGGCCCATGTTCTGCCTGAGAAAGTAAATCAGCCGCTACAAAATCTACATCACAATGTTCATCTGCATAAACTGCAACTTCCGACGGACCTGCAGGCATATCAATGGCAATACCTTCGCGAGTAATTAATTGTTTTGCTGCAGTTACATATTGGTTACCGGGCCCAAATATTTTACTTACTTTAGGTATACTTTCAGTTCCGTAAGCCATTGCAGCAATAGCCTGAGCACCACCTACTTTAAATATTTTTTTTATTCCTACCAAGTTGGCTGCATATAATATTGCAGGATGGATTTCACCGTTTTTGCCTGCCGGCGAACACAAAATAATTTCTTTGCAACCGGCTATTTCCGCAGGTATCCCTAACATTAATACAGTTGAGAATAAGGGGGCACTGCCTCCGGGAATGTATAAACCAACTTTTTGTATTGGCACACTCTTTCGCCAACAATTTACACCTTCCATCGTTTGGATTTTTTCAACCGATGTCTGTTGGGCAGCATGAAATAATTTGATATTATTAAAAGCCACGCTAATGGCTTCTTTAAGAGGCTTTTCTAATTTAAAAGGCGAGTCAAGAATTTCTATTTCAGTTACTTTTAGATCTTCTAAATCTATAAGGTCGAATTTTTTAGTAAAGTCCCTTAAAGCATCGTCGCCATTTTTTTTTATTTCAAATAAAATAGGTTTTACAATCTCTTCTATTTTTTCGAAATTTAAAGTAGGGCGAGCTAAATACTCGTTCCATTTATTTCTTTCAGGGTACTTAATTATTTGCATGACTGATTATTTTACAAAATCATTTTTTCAATTGGAATAACTAATATCCCTTGAGCGCCTGCATGTTGCAGGCTTTCAATAATATGCCAAAATTCATTTTCATTAATTACTGAATGAATAGAACTCCAACCCGATTCTGCCAATGGCAATACTGTTGGGCTCTTCATGCCCGGTAATAAATTTAATATATCTTTTACTTTATCGTTTGGCGCATTTAATAAAATATATTTATTGTTTTTTGCTGCCTGAACTGATTTTATTCTAAACAAAAGGCTGTCAAGTATTTTCTTTTTGTCATCTTCCAAGTGCGGACTCGAAATCAAAATGGCTTCAGATTTAAAAACCGTTTCCACTTCCTTTAAACCATTGCTTAATAAAGTACTTCCCGAACTTACAATATCGCAAACCGCATTTGCTAAACCGATGCTTGGAGCGATTTCTACCGAACCTGAAATTTCGTGAATATCAGCTTTAATTCCCTTTTGTTCTAAAAAATCCGATAAAATTTTAGGGTAAGATGTGGCGATGCTTACATTATGTAAATCTTCAATTCCATTGTATTCTTTATTTCGTGGAATTGCAATTGATAGGCGACATTTAGAAAAACCCAGTTTACGGGATACAATTACTTGTTTATTTTTTTCGATCATTACGTTTTCTCCAACAATTCCAACATCTGCAACTCCATCTGCTACATAACCGGGGATGTCGTCATCGCGCAAAAAAAGAAACTCTGCAGCAAAGTTATCCGACTCGGCTTTTAATTTTCCTGTACCATTATTAAAATTAATACCGCATTCTTTTATTAGTTTGAGAGAATCTTCACTAAGTCGACCGGATTTTTGTATTGCGATTCTTAAATTCATGAGTATTATTAAAATGGAAAAAAGAAATATAAATTTATTTAAAAAATAATTTTTGTTTTAAGAAGGTAAAATTATTTAATCTTCTATTTAATCCATCATTCGCTGATGTTTTTTTTGAAAAGAAGGTATAAAAAAAAAGGAATACCAATGCAGGAGCATATTATACCGATTGGCAAACCGGCAGGCGGATAAATTAATCGTGTCAATAAATCGCAAAAGAGTAGAAATGCAGCACCTGTTAATGTTACCATTAAGGCATTGAGTTTATAATTTATTCCAAAAAAACTTCTGGTAAAATGAGGAATTATTAAACCAACAAAACCTATCGGGCCTGAAGTGGCAACTGATACACCTGTTATTAAAGAAGATAATATTATTATTAACCATTTTAATCTATTGGTATTCAACCCTAAATGGTATGCCCTTTCTTCGCCCAAGTACATGATACTAATTTGTTTTTGAAGAAGAATAAAAACGATGGTAACAATAAGTAAGGCTATAAATGGCAATAAGAGAATATTCCATTGCGCTTTTTCAAAACTTCCCATCGTCCAGAATATGATACCTTTAAGTTTAGCATCAGAAGAGGATAAAAATATTAATAAACTGATTAGTGAACCCGCAAGTGAAGTAATCGTTACTCCTCCCAACAATAATCTTATCACATTCATTTTTCCATTTTGATAAGAAATACTTACAACTATTATAGTTACACTTAATGAACCTAAAAATGCAAATAATGCCGGCAAATATAAACCCAACCAAAATATAGGCAGTAACCCAAAAAAAACAAGATTTGCTCCCAAACTTCCTCCTGCCGCCGTTCCTAAAATATATGGATCGGCAAGAGGATTATTTGTTAATGCCTGCATTAAATATCCGCTTAGCGCAAGGCTGCCACCAACCAATAAGGCTAAAATCAAGCGTGGCAGGCGTAAATTTAAAATTACATAATGTGTGTTATCATTATTGTTATAGTGAAATATAAAATTATAAATCGTTGTCAGATTGGTTTGAAAACTTCCAATAAATAACCCCGCCGTAATTAATGAAAAAATGATCAACAGCAGTGTGAGCAGAAAAAGGAATGATTTCATTTATTTTTTAATCAATCACAATATTACACCGAACTCAACAGAAATTAAAAAAAGATAAATTGGGCATTCTAAATTTAATTATGAATTAATCAATATTGATATATTCATAAAATTAATTTGCGGTTTATTTTAAAACTTTATTAAAGTATAAAATTTAAAATAAATGTTGGGTTGCCTTTAGCCGGCTTTATGTTGAATTTTATTATAAAAAAGTAATTTTTACCGGAATAAAGATATGGTTTTTAATTTTTACCATCTTTACGGTAATTGATGTTTAAAAATATTTATTTTATGAGATTTAATCTTAAAATGATTTTTGTGTTTGGATTTATAATCCAAATTACTTTACAAAATATTATTGCTCAAAACTCCAATGACAGTATATACCTGAAAGAAGTAATCAAAATCAGACAAACTAAAGATTCACTTTTTTTATCCGGACATTCACCACTCGAAAAAAAGGATATTTCGGAATTTAAAGGATTAAGATATTTTAAAGTTGATCCTGAATTTAAAATTGAAGCAATCTTTAAAAAAAATAAAAAACCAAGAGCTTTCAAAATGAAAACAAGTACCGATAGGCTACCCATTTACTTGGTTTACGGGACGCTTGAATTTACTTTAAAAATGGAGAAGATTGTTTTAAACGTTTATCAAAGTAAAGATTTATTGAGAAAACCGGACCTTAAAGATTATTTGTTAATACCATTTACAGACGAAACAAGTGGAAACGAAACGTATGGCGGTGGAAGATTTCTGGATTTTACTATTCCGAAAAGTGAGAAAGTAAGTATTGATTTTAATCTGGCATATAACCCTTATTGTGCCTACAGTCATAAGTTTTCTTGTCCTATCCCACCCAAAGAAAATCATTTAAATATAAAAATAGAAGCCGGGGAGAAAGTAATGAAGGATTAAGGTATGTTGATAAGGTGATTTTTAAATTAATAATGTTTATTTGCTAGAAAAAATCACTTTCTGTTTATCGTATTATAAATCTTGATTTTATAATAAAAATAATGGACTTATTTTAATAATAATTCTCCTTTCCCACTTTCAGCAAAATCCTTAATTATATTATTCCTATCAACAAGTAATTTTGTAAGATACCTGATAAGTATAAGTTTATTAAAAATCTTTCCAAAAATTCCAAAAGGGGATTGAAATTCAAAAACATCTTTCATAACCACGCCATCTTCTCTTCTCTCAAAGTAATGATCATGAACAATTGATTTAAAGGCACCTTTAATTTGTTCATCCCTAAAATGATTAGGACGATCGAATACCGTTATTTTAGAAGTTAGTTTTTGTTTTACACCAAAGTGAGTGGCTTGCCAGGTTACAAATTCATTTAAATTTATCAATCCTTGAGTGGTTCCTTCTATTGCCTCCTCATTTGTTTTCTCTGTCGAAATTTTATGAAGGTCAATACTTCGGGCAAGATCAAAACAGATTTCTATACTTGATTTTATTTTGGTTTCCAATATAATTAGCGGCATTTTAACCTGAATTTAAATTACACAAGATTTTTTATATTCTTAAATTGCGGATCAAATTAAGAAGCATATTGAACAAAATGTATTGAAATCAGAATATAAATTATCTTCTTCCTCGGCCTGTCAGGGTGCAGGCCAAGGAAAAAAGAAAAATTATCAGAATATCAATATCGTTTTTTCAATAATTTACCTTTAAAAAACTTTTAAAATGTCTTTCACATCAACAATTACACAAGATTTTTTATATTCTTAAATTGCAGATAGAATTAAGAAGCAGATTGAACAAAATATATTAAAATCAGAATTTAAATTATCATCCTCCTCGGCCTGTCCCCTGACAGGCAGAAAAGACCAATTGTTATTTCAATAATTTGAAATCTCTTTTTGATATAAAAATCTATACCTGTCTGGAATTTTAGTAAATTAAATTTTTTGGCCTGTCAGGGGACAGGCCAAGAGAAAAAAAAATAAAAATTATCAGTATATCAATATCGTTTTTTCAATAATTTACTTTTAAAAAAAATATTTAAAAATGTCTTTCACACCAACAATTACACCAGATTTTTTATATTCTCAAATAGCAGATAGAATTGATAAACAAATTGAACAAAATATATTAAAATCGGGATATAAATTATTATCTTCTTCCTCGGCCAGTCCCCTGACAGGCAGAAAGAACAATCGTTATTTCAATAATTAAAATCCCTTTTTATATAAATATACCCGTCAGAATTTTAGTAAATTAATTTTTTCGGCCTGTCAGGGGACAGGCCAAGTAAAAAAGAATAAAAATATCAGTATCAATATCGTTTTTTCAATAATTTACCTTTAAAAAAACTTTTAAAAATGTCTTTCGCACCAACAATTACACCAGATTTTTTATATTCTCAAATTGCGGATCGTATTGAGAAACAAATTGAACAAAATATATTAAAATCAGGAGATAAATTATTATCTGTAAGATCGTTAAGCAAAGAGCAGGGAATAAGTATAAGTACTGCATATACTGCTTATGTACAGTTAGAAAACAAGGGTTTGATAGAAGCCCGGCCGAAATCGGGATATTATGTTAAATTTTCGTCCAATCATATCCCTACATTAACATCTTCGAAAAAATCAATTGATTCAATTGAAAATGTTAGCGTGGACGATATGATTGCCATCATTTACAAAAATATCACTGAAGAAGGCATTTTAAAATTATCAGTAGCCACGCCTTCTATAGAGCTAATTCCTGAAGCAAAATTAAATAAATCTATGATGGAAGCCATTCGAAAAAGCCCGCATAGTTGTATCAGCTACGAAGATATACAGGGTAATTTATTATTGAGAAAACAAATTGCCAAATATTGTTTTAGTTGGGGAGGAAATATAAATGAAGATGATGTGGTAACAACCCAAGGCTGTATGGAAGCATTGGTTTTTTGTTTAAAGGCAGTTACAGAGCCGGGAGATACCGTTGCGATTGAAAACCCAACATACTTTGGTATTTTTAATGTAATGAAAAGCTTGGGTTTAAAAGTACTTGAAATACCTTTAAACCCTGTTACAGGTTTGGATTTAGAATATTTAGAAACTGCATTAGAAAAAATTGAGGTAAAAGCATGTTTGTTCGTACCAAGTTTTAGTAATCCTATGGGATGTTGCATGCCGGATGATCGCAAAAAACAATTGGTAAACCTGCTTGCAACGAAAAATATTCCATTGATAGAAGATGATATTTATGGTGCAATGTATTTCGGAAAAACACGGCCGAAAACGTGTAAAAGTTTTGATACAAAAGGAATAGTTATGTTATGTTCGTCAGTATCAAAATCTCTGGCACCCGGTTATAGAGTGGGTTGGGTTATTCCCGGAAAATTCAAAACCAAAATTATAAATATAAAGCTGATGCATACCGTTTCATCAGCCACACCAACTCAGGCAGCTATCGGTCATTTTTTTGAAACCGGACGCTACGATTTGCATATGCGCAACCTTCGGAAAGCACTTCATTCGCAATGTTTAAAATATATTCAAGCCATAAATAAATTTTTTCCCGACGACACAAAAATCAGCCTGCCACAAGGAGGATATGTGCTTTGGATTGAAATGAATAAAAAAGTAAATGCCTTTGACGTATTTAAAGATGCATTAAAACAAAATATAAGTATCTCGCCGGGTCAAATATTTAGTACCGACGCCGGTTATAGTAATTATATAAGAATCAGTTTTGGAATTCCATATACCGATGCTTTGGAAAATAGTTTGAAAATTTTGGGAGATATAGTAAAGAAGAGGATTTAATATATATTGAAAAATGAATATTGATAAAACGATATTAATACCGACTTACGAAAATTTTAGT
This sequence comes from Spirosomataceae bacterium, assembly GCA_965248855.1. Lineage (GTDB taxonomy): Bacteria > Bacteroidota > Bacteroidia > Cytophagales > 172606-1 > CBDFKQ01. The sequence continues at coordinate 477,812 of CBDFKQ010000014.1, forward strand.
TTTGAAGAGTGTATGTGGTTTCTTAATCGAAATTATGATGATTGCCTGCATTCCGTAAGCAAAACCGGAATAATAAAAGCGATTCAATTTAATGATGAAGTTTATTTAATTAGTTTAAAAGAGAAAATTAAAAGTATTGAAGTTGAAATACTAAACAATAATTTTAATGAAGAAACAAAGAATTTAATCGTAAGTTATGTAACGGATTGGCTGGATATTGAACGAGATATAAAACCGTTTTATCATTTATTAGAGCAAAATGAAAAATTTGCTTATATGGTTGAAGAATACAAGGGTTTAAGGTTGATAGGGATTGAAGATCTTTTTGAAACACTTTGTTGGAGCATTATCGGTCAGCAAATAAATTTAACTTTTGCTTATAAATTAAAAAGAAGATTGGTAGAAAAATTTGGCACTGCCATTGAATTTAATGGAGAGGTGTATCATACCTTCCCTTCTTGCGAAATTTTATCTTTAATAACGATTGAAGAATTGAGAGAGATGCAATTTTCAACACGAAAGGCAGAATATATTATCGGTACTGCAAAAGCATTTGTAAGCAAGGAGTTAAGTAAAGAAAAAATAAAAGCGTTGCCCGATTTTACCGGCAGGCATAAAGCCCTGACCAATATAAAAGGCATTGGAGTATGGACTGCCAATTATGCATTAATGAAATCGTTAAGAGAATTGCAAGCCATTCCTTTTGGTGATGTAGGTTTACTTAATGCACTTAAAAACCATACAATTATAAAAGATAGAAGCGAAACAGAAAAGATTGAAGAGTTATTTAAAAAATTTGCGGGTTGGGAAAGTTATCTGGTAATTTATTTGTGGAGAAGTCTGGCAGATAAGAAACTCTAAAACAGCAGCACCGGTTTATCTCTTTTCTCAAAATGATACTTAAAAAAAAGATTTTTTAATCCCTGCAATTTTTGCAGGGATTTTTTTTGTTCTCATGCAACCATTTTGCGTTGAGATGGGTCATGTAAAAAAAAACAAAAACTTATGAAAAAATATACTTTTGAATTGACTACAGTATTTTTAATAATGCTAACATATAATCTTTCTTATGCACAAAATAAAAATTGGCAAATAGGCATGAAAGCGATACCTGAATGGAGTATGTTCAATAATAATAATAATCCGAGGGATAGTTATAGTGAATCAAAATTAAAATATAGTAATATGTTTCTATGGAGTGGAGGCTTTCAATTGGTAAAAGGAATTAATAAATACATTTCAATAGAAAGTGGAATAAACATATCAAACAAAGCAACTCGAATGTTTGGCTATAATTATAATCTACCTGTCCCATGTATATATTGCCGGCAAATTGCCGGTTCAAATTCACAAGAGAAAACTTATTTTTATCATCAATACTCTTATTTAAATATCCCATTAATTATAAAATTTAACATAAAAGATTTTTATATAGGTAGTGGATTAGCAATAAATAAATTTATTTTTCAAAAAACTAACGAAACTCTTACCACATATTATTACCCTACACCTAAAAGTATGGAAATCAATAATTGGGTTTTTGATTTGCCTGTTATTTTAGGTTATCAAAGAAAGGTTTATCGTTCATTAAATATTTTTTTGGAGGGCAGGTATACGCCTACACTTTCTAAAATATATAAAAATTCAAGTGAGAAGGCTGTTAATTATGGGTTTGGGTTTGGAGTAAACTGGACTTTAGAAAAATAAATAAGTTTTTATTATGGGATTATCAAAAAAACGATATTAATATATTAATAACCACTAAACAATTAAAAAGCAAAAGCCCAATTATTTAAAATTTTATAAGATGAAATTTTAAATTGCTTTATGGAAGCTTATAACTTATTTTATGCAGTTTCCCTCCATCACCTCTTTCAAGATAATATAAACTTCCATCGATACCCGTTAATATATTTACGAGGCTATTCAAACCTTTGGCAAAGCCTTCTACTTTACCGGTTTCCGGATCCATAATTTTTATAAATCCACTGCAATAATCTCCGAAAAAATATTTACCAAAGTAGTGAAGGGGAAATTGACGGGAGGCAGGATTATAAAAAGAAGATCCAATAACAGAACAACCTTTTATTTCTCCATTAATGTGATGGTAGGTAAATATTGGATTTATAAATTTTTTGTCATTACTATTACCTTCAGCATTTGGCCAGCCATAGTTACCACCGGGTTTTATGTAATTTATTTCTTCCCAACTTTCTTGCCCGTCGTCATTAACGAATATTTTTCCGGAGCCGGGTTGAATGCTAAATGTAAAGGGGTTTCTTAATCCAAGAGCATAAATAGCACGATTTTCTCCTATTGCTGCTTTGTAGAAAGGGTTATCATTAGGAATTGAACCATCGGCATTTATTCTTAATATTTTTCCCAACAAGTTTTCTAATGATTGTGAATTGGATGGTTTTGCATTTTCACCAACAGCAATATAAAGTTTACCGTCTTCACCAAATGCCATTGCACCACTGTGATGGTTTGGAGCAGCAGCCGCATTAATAATTTCAAAAATTATTTTTTCCGATCCGGACTTTACCAGATCATCGTTTGCCGTAAATCTGCTTACTCTGTTATGTATTGGAGCAACAGGAACGGTATAGTGAAGATATAAAAATTGGTTTTTTTTAAAATCGGGATCAAAAGCAATTCCGATCAAACCTCTTTCACCTTCTGAGTTTACATGCAGGCTTATGAAAGGTTTTGACAACAAGATATTATTTTTATAAATAAAAATTTGTCCGTTTTGTGTTAAAATAAAAATCCTCCCGTCAGGCGCCTGTGCCATTGTGGTTGGATTGTCAATAACTGCTATTACTTTTTCGGTAAAACCGGCCGGCAAATCAATTCCAAAAATGGAATGCACAATGAAAAACAAAAAAAGGACACTGATTTTTAAATATTTCATATTTTTTACTGATAATATAAAGTAGTTTTCAATTAAAATTAAATTAAAAATTTATTTATCGAAAAAACGATATTGATATATTAATAATGATAAACAAAAAATCAATTTATTTATCTGGGAGATAATTTAACAAAAGGTATAATCATTTCTTCCATAGAAATACCACCATGTTGAAACGTATCTTTATAATAGTTTACGTAGTAATTATAATTATTGGGATAGGCAAAAAAGTAATCGCTTGTTGTAAAAACATAAGCGGTTGACACATTGTTTTTAGGAAGAAAAAAATTCTCCGGTTTCCTTGTAACGAGAACGTCTTTTTCTTCAAAACCCAAGTTTTTACCCGCTTTATATCTCAAATTAGTATTTGTGTTTTTATCTCCAATTATCTTAAACGGCCTTTTTACCCGCACTGTACCGTGGTCTGTTGTTATAACAACCTGAACTTTTTGATCGGATAATTTTTTTAAAATTTCTAATAAAGGCGAATGTTGAAACCACGATGTAGTTAATGATCTGTAAGCAGATTCATCGGGTGCTAATTCTTGGATCATTTGCATATCTGTGCGTGCATGTGAAAGCATATCAACAAAATTATAAACGATTACATTAAGAGGAGTTTTAAGGAGATTATTTAAATTTTCCAATAATGATTTTCCCTGATTGATGTTTAAAATTTTGTGATAAGATGTTTTTATATCTATTTTATTTTTTTGTAATTGTCTGTTTAAAAATTCTCCTTCATGCAGGTTCATTCCTTCATCTTCTCCTTCATTCACCCAAATATCTGAATGGTATTTTTCCATGTCTGATGGAAGCATACCCGAAAAAATTGAATTTCTGGCAAAGGCGGTGGTAGTTGGCAAAATAGAGTAATAAGTGCTTTCTTCTTCTACATTATAATAATTAATCAAGGTTTTTTCCAGCATTTTCCATTGATCAAATCTTAAATTATCAATCAGGAAAAAGAAAACGGGTTCTGTTTCATTAATTAATGGGAAAACTTTTTTCTTCATTAACTGATGGGATAATAAAGGTTTTTCGGATTTTGGGTCATTCAACCAACTTTCGTAAGAGTTCATTATAAATTTCGAAAAATTCGAATTGGCTTCACTTTTTTGCATATCCAACACTTCTCCCATGCTGTTTTCGGTTCCATCCAACTCTAGTTCCCAATAAATTAATTTTTTGTGTACTTCTGCCCATTCATTATGGTCGAGGTTGTCACCAAAAGACATCATGATATTCCTAAAATCTTGTTGATAACCAAGGTTTGTCTTTTCGGTAACAAGCCGTTTGTTATCCAGTATTTTTTTTACAGAAAGCAATATTTGATTAGGATTGAGAGGCTTAATTAAATAATCTGCTATTTTAGATCCTATGGCCTCTTCCATTATATGCTCCTCTTCACTTTTGGTAATCATTACAACAGGCAAATTCGGTTTAAAAGATTTTATTTGTGCCAAGGTTTCCAAACCTGTTAAGCCCGGCATATTTTCATCAAGAAAAACGATATCAAAGTTTTCCTCCCGGCATTTTTCTAAAGCATCCGACCCGCTGTTTACAGGTGTAATATCATAGCCTTTGTTTTGTAAAAACATAATATGAGGCTTTAGTAAATCTATTTCATCATCCGCCCAAAGTATGGAGTATCGTTGCATAAATTATTTTTTAAATTAACTACTTAAATACGCCTGTTATTCAATATTGTTGTTCCGGATTTAAATAATTATTCCCCGCAATAAATAATTAAAGATAAATACACTAAAATTAAACTTTTGTATTTATTAATTGATGTTGATAAAATTATTTGCAATTGCTTTTTCTGTCACAGCCTGATCTTTGATTTAGAAATTGTTTTTAAATTATGAATATATAGATATCAATAAACCGATAATTAATAAATATTTTTTATTTATAATCAATTTTCTTTATTTTTTTGGCTTTGGGATTGTAGTGGGAAATCCTTTTTGTAATATCGGAACGTAAAGTCCGGAAATTTAAGTTTCTGATTATATCTTTGCAATTGATTTATAAATAATAAAAAGAGTGGTCAACTCCCAAGAAAAAAATAATAAATTAAAAGAAATAATTTCTTTTGATGATACAGGTATTGCTTTCTTCTCCAAAACCAATACAGAACTTCGTAAAATGTATTGGCTTTTTGCGTCGATGAATAATAATTTTCTTGTAAAAGCAGGAACAGCAGCATTACAATTCTCATTTAAATTCCATCTTCCTTTTGTAAAAACCATTGTTAAAAATACTGTTTTTAATCATTTCTGTGGTGGAGAAACAATTGATGATTGCGAAAAGTCCATTCAAAAACTATCCGGATTTAACATAGGCACCATCCTCGATTATTCAGTTGAAGGCGCAAAAACAGATGAAGGTTTTGAGAAAACAACTTTAGAAATTATCGCGACTATTAAAAAAGCTGCCGGAAATAAAAATATCCCTTTTACGGTATTTAAAATAACAGGAATAGCTTCATCAGACATTCTAACAAAAATTCAAAAACGGAAAGCATTAAGTGAACAAGAAATAATTGATTTTGATTATGCCAAATCAAGAATTGAAAGAATTTGCCGCTGTGCATTTGATTTAAACGTCAGGCTTTTTATAGATGGTGAAGAAACATGGTTTCAGGATACAATTGATAGTATTGCTTATGAAATGATGGAAAAATTTAATAAGCAAAATGCAATCATCTATAATACATTTCAAATGTACAGGAAGGATATGGAGGTGAATTTAAAATATGCTTATAATACCGCACAAGAAAAAGGATATTTACTTGGTGCCAAATTGGTGAGAGGTGCTTATATGGAAAAAGAAAGAATGGAAGCTGCAACAAATAATTATCCTGACCCTATACAACCGGATAAAGAAAGTACAGATAAAGATTATGATGAAGCCATACAATTTTGCATTCAACATTATCCTCAAATCGCATTTTGCTCAGGCACCCATAACGAAAAAAGTAATTATTTACTTATCCGTTTAATGAAAGAAAATAATATTTTAAACAACGATCCGCATATTTATTTTGCACAACTGTATGGAATGAGTGATAACCTTTCATATAACCTTTCTCATGCCGGTTATAATGTTGCAAAGTACATGCCTTATGGCCCCGTTGCATCTGTAATGCCTTATCTTTTTCGAAGAGCAATGGAGAATACTGCTATTGCAGGTCAAAGCAGCAGAGAGTTTAATTTAATTAAGAAAGAAATGGAGAGGCGAAAAAATAAATAATTTATTTTTATTCTACCTGCAAAACCAAGCCTTTTAGATATTCACCTTCCGGGTGATAAATATTAATTGGGTGATCAGCCGGTTGGGTTAGTTGATGTAAAATTCTTACATTTCTTTTGGCATCGGATGCAGCACTAAATATAATTTTTCGGAAAAGATCTCTGTCAATGTGTTGAGAGCACGAAAATGTAAATAAAATACCTTGGGAATTTATTTTTTGAAATGCTTTAAGATTCAGCTCTTTATAACCTCTTGCAGCATTTGAAACTGCTCTGGAATTTTTTGCAAACGCAGGAGGGTCTAATACTATTACATCATAGTGGTGCGGTGTGTTTTTTAAGTATTCAAAACAGTCATCGGCAACCGATGTATGTGAAAAGTTTTCAAAATTTAATTTAATATTTTCATCGCAGGCTATAATTGCATCTTTAGATATATCTACTGAATGAACTTCCGAAGCACCACCGGCGGCGGCATAAACACTAAAGCCTCCTGTATAGCTAAATGCATTTAATACTTTTTTATCTTTGCTATAAGAACTTAACAACGCTCTGTTATCTCTTTGGTCTATAAAAAATCCGGTTTTTTGTCCTTTTTCGAAATCAATTAAAAATTTTAAATTATTTTCAATAACTATTTTCTTACCTTCGTAAATGCTTTTTGTTAAAAACCCGTTTGGGAGATTTATTTTTCCGGTTTGATTGGGGATGATTTTATTTTTCAGGAAAATATACTTGAAACCTAATTGATTAAGCGCATAAACGATATCTTCAAATAAATTTGTTGAACCTGTTATTAATAATTGTAATACTGCCAGGCCATTATAAATATCACAAATTACTCCCGGAATAAAATCACCTTCTGCATGCAGCAAACGATAAGTATCGGTGCCCGGTTTAATTATACTTTTACGTAAAACATAAGCTCGATTAATTTTTTGACACCAAAAATCCCTGTCGATATTTATTTCAACACTTGTAAACTCAAAAACACGACAAGTAATTTGACTTTGAGGATCAAAAAAACCATATCCCAATAAAGTATTTTGATAATCCCTTACCTGAATTATTTCACCATCTTCTGCCTTTGGTAAAGTTTTTACCGCCCCCGAAAATATCCACGGATGCCTGTTTATAAATGATTTTTCTTTACCCGGTTTTAAAATTAATGCATTCATAAATATTTTAATTAATCACTTAATGTTTTAATAGTTACTGATTATCAGTTATTTTATCAATAAAAATTATAGTAATTCTATCAGCACTTAAACTAAAGATAGTTACTTTATCCAACCTACCTTTTTTCTCCATTCGTTAATTTCGTTTCTTCTTTTTTCAAAATCTGTAGGTAGTGATTGATTTTCATTTTTCGCCTGTTTTCTTATAATTTTTGTTTGTTCTTCAAGCGTGTTAAGTCCGATACCTTTTCGTCTTTGATTTACTTTGGTTAAGTCGTCAAAGGGATTGGCACTTAATTCCCCATTTTCGTCCCAATCAAATTGAGTTCCATAAAGCTGATGCTTCCCCTCAAGTACAGCAATCCGGTCAGTCAGGTAAGCTAAATTTCTTGGTTCTGCTTTATTTTCACTAACTGCATTTTCTAATAATTCCACACACTTTTTCATAAAGCTTGGTTGTGCTATTGAATGTTGTATTACCAACCATGTAGCTTCGCCGGCTTCTTTACCTACTTTGTCAATGGTCGGATAACCGATGGTGTCTATAATATCATTTAATATCTTTGCATTCCTGTTGTGTAATTTAGCCATTTCATCATTATACCCTTCCCAAAGTTTTCCGTTTTGAACAAGTTTGTCCCTAAGTTCTAAGTCCGCATTTTTTAGTTCAATTATTTTTTCAGCAATGCTTTTATACTCCATTATTTTATTGTTTATCACATTTCCACCCTGAACTTTTATATTAATAAGGTTTAATTAACAAACTTCATACATTAAAACCTCTTGAAAAAACATTATAGCAAAAAGATTTTAAGTAAATATATATGTATATGACATTAACTGAATTTAACTTTTATACAATTATTGACCAAATTCCTATAAATTATTAAATGAAAACATTAATAAAAAAATGAAATTTCGCCTTAATTTTAACGTTTCGCGAAGATGTATAATTAAGCGTCCGCTTGTTAAAAACAAGCGGACGCTTAATTAAGATAATGTGTAGCAGATATACTATTCCCGGAATCAGTCTTTAATCCACTATTTTGATATCGCAACTTCAGGACAATTAACCAATGCCACATTTCCAGCTAAAATATGTGCCATCGCATCCTTTTCGGTTTTAACGCTGTTAAAGAATTTATTATCCAATACCGTAACAGACCAAAGTGGAGAATAAGCAGCATCGCCGGGTACAGAAGCCACAAGGTTGTGAGCTTGCATGGTATTGCTTTCAACTTTAAAGCCGGAACCGGGGCCACCACCCGGCATATCGGGGTTGATTGCAAAAAATACATAAATATCATCAAAAGATACATCCGCACCTGAAGCTGTAATTGTACCTTTTAATGGAGCTTCTAAGAAAGTAAAATAAAAACATATTTGATTTTTGTACCACCCTTTCGTTAGGCCTGTGCTTCCACCACCAATGCGTAATGAGGCGGTTGAACCTTCCGGAACTATAGGACAATTAACAATATCATCCGTTGGCACTAACTTAAATTTACTTTTAAAAATACCATCTTCACTGGCAATTGTATTGGCTACGTAATGATTGGGTACAATTACATTTACAACCTGCCAAAAATCGTTATAACTCTTGTCTCCGGGTATAGAATTTACTACCGCTAATTGACCGACAACTTGGTTTTTTAGATCATTTTCATGATAAAAATGATAAATTACATCCGTATGCACACCCATGGCATGTGCATCAAAATTATAATATGTTACATGTTCTCCACTTGTGCTGAAACCATGTGTGATAAACGGTGCCTTGTCAAAGTTGATAGGTTCATTTGGCTTTGGGTAACCATCAGGGTTAGGAAAGCTATTTTTAAGGTCAGACCTTTTAAATAATATCCCTGCTGAATCACTAAACCGATCTATGTGGACTTTATGCGATTTATCAGGATCTCTATGTCCTCCCTCGGGAAATAATCCGATTAATCTTTCACATGATGAAAGTGTAAGCAACGATAACATTACAAATGTTAGCAACTTTGCCGATTTTGATAGCTTAAGCAACTGATTGTTAAATTTCATGATTTTCTTTTGTTTAGTTAATATATAGTTCTAAAGTCCAAACTAAGTAATTAAGTATCACGGAAGTATCACAGTAAAAAAGAATTCTTCCATTGCCCGCTCGATTGTGCCGGATGATTAACTTGTGTACAAAGGCCTTGCCCGGAGGCTCACAAATTTTACTCGTAAAAAATAAAAATAATCTAATCATTTACTAAGATCAGACAATAGAAAAAAGTTACCAGTAGTTTTGGCAAACCAAATGATAAATAATACTGATAGATGCATATCAATCACATACAACCCGTTCTAAGAAGCTATTAAAAGATATTTTTATTAAAACAGGTAATGATTAATTCAAACAAATACATTTTATTTGATAGATAGTCTTAATATTTTTGTGCGTAATCTTAAAAATAAATGAAAATAAAAGTTGGTCAGGGTTATGATGTTCATCAATTAATTGAAGAAAGGCCATTTTGGTTAGGAGGAATAAAAATTTCAGAAAATTTTGGTGCATTGGGCCATTCCGATGCTGATGTATTGATTCATGCCATTTGCGATGCTTTGTTGGGTGCTGCTAATTTGAGGGATATCGGTTTCCATTTTTCAAATACAAATCCTAAATATAAGGATGTCGACAGCAAAGTATTGCTTGCAGAAGTAGTAAAACTTGTTCGTAATGAAGGGTATGAAATCAGTAATATAGATTCCACAATTGTATTGGAAACTCCTAAAGTAAATCCACATATAGATGAAATGAAAAAAGTTTTATCATCAGCTATGCAAATCCCTGCAGAAGATATTTCAATTAAAGCCACCACATCCGAAACCATAGGTTTTGTAGGAAGGAGGGAAGGTGTTGAAGCTTATGCTGTTGTATTAATTTATAAATAATCCCAAACAATAATTTTTTAGTTTTTTAGATCCTAAGCACCTTTTACACCCTCATTCCATTCTTTTTAATAACTTGCAGTTTTTAAAAGATTATAAAGAATGAAAAAACTTTCTCCACGCACAACTATTATTGCCGGCAGTATATTGTTCATAATATTAACAATTGGAGTAGTATTAGATGTTTATCAAATTACAAGTTTCCCTCCAATAGCAGCGGGTATTATTATTTGTGCATTCATTTATGTATTAATATTTGCTCCAACATTAACATACCGGATTTTTATTGGTATGATGATCGGCATTTTTATAGGCCATTATTTTCCTGTTCAATTAATAAAAACAGGTAATTTTTCTATCGCCACTCAAGATTTAAAAGAGCTTGGCCATATCTTTCTTAATTTAATTAAAATGATAATTGCCCCACTTGTTTTATCAACAATAATAGTCGGTATTGCCAAATTGGGAGATTTTAAAACTGTAGGAAGGATAGGAGCAAAAACAATCGGATACTTTATGTTTGCAAGTATTTTATCCCTGATTTTAGGATTAATATTAGTAAACCTGTTTCAACCCGGGGCAGTAATGCATTTAGAGCTTCCTCCTGCAGGTATCGACACAGGTATACACGGCAAATTGCAATCTTTTAGTGATTTTGTTGACCATGTATTTCCAAAAAGTTTAATTGAAGCCATGACAAAAAATGAAATACTATCTATTTTAGTATTTTCCATTTTTTTCGGTATAGCCACCGCAGCTATTGGCGAACAGGGCAAAGTGGTAGTAAAAGCAATGGACGCCATATCGCATGTGATGTTAAAACTCACAGGTTATGTAATGAATTTTGCACCTTATGGTGTGTTGGGTTCCTTAGCCGCTTTGGTAAGTAAAATCGGTTTATTAAAATTAATTCAAGTTTACCCTTATCTCATCGGAATTTTTTATTTGGGTTTATTCATTTTTACGTTTGGGATTTTATTTGCAATTGCTACACTTGGAGGCATTCCATTTCTAAAACTTTTCAAATCTATAAAAGAACCTTTTATTTTGGCATTCAGCACTGCAAGTTCCGAATCTGCCATGCCAAAAGTAATTGAAAGTTTAGAAAAATTTGGTTGCAGCAGCAGAATAGTAAGTTTTGTTTTACCGCTTGGTTATTCTTTTAACCTTGATGGATCGATGATGAATATGACATTTGCAACCATGTTTATCGCCCAGTCTTACGGAATGCATTTAGGTTGGCAGCAACAGGTTTTAATGATGTTGATTTTAATGATTACAAGTAAAGGAATAGCCGGTGTGCCCCGTGCTTCTTTAGTTGTTGTTGCAGCCATATTGCCAACGTTTAGTATTCCATCAGAAGGTTTAGCATTATTATTAGGGATTGATCAAATTTTAGACATGGGCCGGTCTGCTACCAATGTAATGGGTAACGCCGTTGCCACCGCCATGGTGAGCAAGTGGGAAGGTGAACTAAATATGAACAATGGACTTGAAATGCCGGAAAAAGTGCAAGAGATGTAAAACCATGCTTTATAACCTCCTGAAAATTAGGCAAGGACCTTGGATTGCAACATTTTTGTATTCTTTAATTTTTTTTCTGAAAGGAAATAATTCATTCTTCCAAACAGTTCCCCTCCTTTTTTAAGGAGGGGTTAGGGGTGGTTATTTAAACATTTTTTTAACTTGTCCGGAGAGAATTTAACAAGCCATCTTCATGTTTTCTTTCAGATAGGCTTTTATTGATTTATTTATCGGATTTTCTTCCTGTTCAAGTTTTATCTTCTCATAAAAATTAAAAACACTCTCTTTTGCCGTTTCGATTTTATTTTCTTCAGCAACCTTATTAAAATTTTGCTCTTGACTTTTAATTTCTGCCAAATCTATTTCAAGAGCGCTTAAGGCTTGTTTCAATTGTTCCTTTTTGGATTGGTTTAGAACCAGTTTTATAATATCTATTTTGCTTTTTCGCAAATTAAATTTGAAAAGTTTGTATTCGGCTTTAGTTTTCCAAGCAATTAATTTATCGGCCACTTTTCCTTTTCCTGAAGCTGAAATAGCTGCATTTAAAGAAGTTATATTTTCTTTTTCTTCCTCAATTAAGGCATTCACGTTTTCAAGTTTAATTAAGGCTGCATAAATTCTGTATTCCAACCTTGCAATCTGATAAATAAATTGTTTTTGCTTAAGGGTTAATCTCATTAAACCGGTTTCGAGAGCAGCGGCAGAAGTAAGTTTATGTAGCATATTTTTATCTTGTCCGGTGTATTTTATCTGTTTGTTTATTAACCAAATTTCGTCATTTACTTTCATATAACCATGAAAATATGAGTATCTTGATATCGAAATATTGATAATTTGAATGGGTTTATAATAATACAATAGCATAATAAAAAACGGTATTATGGTGCTATTTAACCACCTCTAACCCCTCCTTAATCAAGGAGGGGAACTGCTTGGAGAGCACAAAATATATTTTCCGGTAAAAATTTTTTAAAATAATAAAACTAAAATTGTAAAGTGCTATGCTAGCAAAACTCCCTCCTTTTTTCAAGGAGGGGTTGGGGTGGTAAATACGAAACAACTAAAGATTTTATAAATCCGAGTTGATTGAGAAAATAATCCTATCAGAAGATGGTGACTTTAGAGAATAGCGAAATTTAAAATTTTAAACCAATGTTTTAAACCGATAGCAACAAATCGGATAGAAATTTTTTTTTAAAATAGCTCTTATATATTTTGATTTCATTATCTTGCTTTCTTTATAGCAAATATTGGAATCAAAATATTATTGTAAAAGTGAAGTCTCTAAATCTCTATTCAAAAAAGTTTTTATTTATTTATTTCTTATTATGTTTCTCAATTACAAGCTTATCAGCACAAACCAATAATAAAGCAAGGGATAAATGGTCGGAAGAAGTTGCGTGGAAATGGGAAAAAAAAGTAGGCGTGATTAAAGGGTTTAATGCCCCTGTAGAAGCATATCCCGGTATGACAGAGGATGAAATATTTAAAAAAGCTCACAGCCTTGGATATAACAGTGTTAGAATTTGGATGCCGGCAAATGCAACGAAATGTGTAGAAAAATTGCATGAACTCCTTGGCATTGCCTCAAAATATAATCTTACCATTTCACCGGTTTTACAATTACAAGATCACTTTGTTAATAAAGACCAGAAGATTGCAGAAAGCGAAGTTAGAAAATACTTAACAATGGTTTTAGGTGGGTTCCGAAACCATTCACGGATAGTTTTTTGGGATCTGGTAAACGAGCCGGCTATTAACTATTTTTTTAAGGGCGCTAAATGGACAAATGAAGCACTTGCTGAGTTGGAATGGTGTAAAAAATCAATTTCAATTGCAAGAGAGATATCACCAAGTCAGCCAATTACAATTTCAGCACTTTATTTAACTGATCATATTTACAAAAAGAACGATGTATTTACAAAGTTTAAAGAAGTAGCAGCAATGAGCGATGTCCATAATTTTCATTTATACGATTTGAGCGTAAACAGGATGCAGCCAATTGATGATATGGTAAAGATGTTAAAGGAAATTGGCAATCGCCCAATCGTTTGTACTGAAGCGGTTGCCCGAACACGTGGAGGAACATTTGCAAGAAGTTTAACTGCCTTTTCTAAATACCATATTCATTTTTATAACTGGGGCTTATATACCGGTGATGCAAATTGGGATACAGCTTGGGATTTAAGTTCTTTTGAACCCTATGAACCTTGGTTTCACGATGTTCTTCATCCGGATGGTACACCTTATGATTACCGCGACATTGACTGGATAAAAAATTTCCACTTTGCGGATAAAAATGAAGTGAGCGACCCTGGCGCTGAAATTACTGAACGTTGGAACAAATGGAGAGCATGGAAATGGATGGCAAATGCACCTATAAAAGGTTTAAATATTAAAAATAGTATAACAATACCTGATGTTGAGAAGACGATAAATGAAGCATCAATAGCCGGATACAATAACATCAGGATTAAGTGGGAGTATGTAGATTGGAAAAAGGATTCAGCATCATTTTATAAAAAATCAGACACATTGCTGTACTATGCAAATAAATATAATATTTCAGTTATGCCGGTGTTGCTCACAGATTTGGATGCCAATAATTCGGTAAAAGATTTGACTGACTATGTAAGTAAGGTTGTTAAGAAGTATGGATTTGATATACGCATTCAGGCATGGGAATTATATTTGCATCCCGGAGAAAGTGAAACTGACAGAAAAAAAATCACCTCTTTGTTAGGCTCTGTTTTTAGAGTAGCGCGTTTTGAATTTCCAAATCAACCCCTCACTGCTACTCCATTAATGAAGGTTCGAAATTTTGAATCCGACTATGATTATAAAAAACATTTGGTTCATGGGCAGTGGTCGGGTTGGGATCGCATAGAATTTAGCGGTTCAGGAAATCCTGAACTATGTAATTATATCTGGAGTCTTTCTGATATTGTTTCGATGGACAGTGAGATGAAGGCTCCCGAAACAGGTTGGTTGCTCAATATCGCAAATCGTTATGGCCGCGCGGTAGTTTGCTCTAGTTGGAATTATCCGAATGAAAGCACTATAAGTGAAACGCTTGATTTATTCTCAAAAAACAAGGTGTATTGGTTCAATAATGGAATCAAATTAACGCCACAAATAATTAATTCATTCCGTTTTAGACAAACAGCAACTCCCAGAAGATAGATTTTTTTAATCACCAATTAATAGAATGGTATTTTCTAATAAAAAAAATCATATATCTGTGAAGTAATTATTTTGATCTTAATGGAGATCACAATTATAAAAAAGGAATATTAATGAACTAACAGTCAAGCAAAAAATCGTGAAAAGCAAACTCATTTTACTCACAACCTTCATCATTATAAATATTTACTGCAACTCGTTTGCTCAAAAGCCGGGTTGGGCACCCAGGCCACCTATGGGATGGAACAGCTGGAACCATTTCGGTCAAAATATTAACGAAAAGTTGATTATGGAGATTGCAGATGCTATGGTTTCCAGCGGGATGAAAGATGCAGGTTTTGAATATATTGTAATAGATGACGGATGGGAAAGAGGTTTGGCCAAAAGTTTGATCAATGATAAAGAAACCCCCGGGCGGGATACCAATGGAAAAATATTGGTTGACAGTGTTAAATTTCCTCATGGAATTAAATATTTAGCAGATTATATCCATTCGAAAGGTTTGAAATTCGGAATCTACACCTCTCCCGGTCCTGCTACATGCGGTGGTCATACAGGCAGTGAAGATTACGAAGAAAAAGATGTGAATACCTTCGCTGATTGGGGAGCCGATTTCATTAAACTTGATTGGTGCAGTTGTAATAAAGATGGAAAAGAAGTACTTACTAAATGGCGTACAGCGTTAAATAATGCATCTCGCCCCATTGTACTTAGTGCAAATACAATCTATTTATTCGATTGGCTTCCGGAGGTTGGAGATATGTGGCGCACAAGCGGTGACATTCAGGCTACGTGGATCAGCGACCCTTATAAGTTTAAAATATTCCCGGGTATAAGTGATGTTATATTTATGAATGCTTACTCACCTATAAAGCAAAAACCGTCAGCGTGGAACGACCCGGATATGTTACAAGTATGTAATTGGGATTTACCGCTCGAAGAAAGTAAATCACATTTTAGCTTGTGGGCTATATTTGGTGCGCCCATGCTGGCAGGAAACGACCTTCGTAATATGTCGTCGCAGGCAATAAAAATATTAACCAATCGCGAGGTTATTGAGGTGGATCAAGATCCACTTGGACATCAGGGGGTGATGATTAAAGGTCAAAAATATGGTATACAACTTTGGGCAAAAAAACTTCTTAAATACAGCGATTATGCAATTTTGCTATTGAATAACCATTCCGATTCGGCGTCGGTTACATTCAGTGCCGGTGATTTGGGCTTGAAGGACCCGGTTTTTCTGCGTGATTTATGGAAACATCAGGACTTAGGTTCTTTCTCAACACCTTATACTGTAAAACTACCGGCACATGGTGTAGCTATGCTTAAAGTTAGTGCGAACGAATATCCTGTTAAACTTCCGGAGTTTAAAGCGCCTGAGCTGCCGGTCGGAACTGTTATAGAAGCTGAAGATGCTTATGAGTTTCAGGCCGGATATATTTCGAATAAGATAAAGGGCTTCACCGGTAGTGGTTATGTAATAGGGCAAAATCATGAATGGGCCGGACTTAATGTATCATGGAGGTATTTTATTCCCGCAAAAGTCAGTTATAAAATAACTTTTAAATACTTTAACCCCAATAACGAGAATTTGAAATATTCATGTAATGATCAAAAAGTTATTTTGGCGCCTTGTAAAAAAGGCAAATGGAATACGGTAAGCACTGTGGTTAATTTAGAAAAAGGACTTCAAACAATTTCTATAAACTCTGAATCATGCCAAAAGAATACGGTAGCTATCGATAACGTGTTGTTTGAAAAGGTTACCAATTAATAGTTAACAGGCAAATTTTCAAAATATGGAAAAGAGCTGATAAATTATCAGAAGTAAGTGATTTTTTTTAAAAGTTAGTATCGATTTAAAAATAGTTAATTATCAAATTAAAAGAACCTTTAAATGAAAAAATTAGCATCAATCTTATTTTGTATATGTCTGATAAAATCAGGCATAGCTCAATCGCCTAAAATTCCGGTACGTAAAAATCGTGCTCAAAGTTCTTTCGGCTTACATTTTGATTTTCATGCGAATGATAAAGATAAACAGATCGGAAAAACCCTTACTCGTGGCATGATCGATTCATTACTTACCACAGTAAAACCTGATTTTATTCAAATCGATTGCAAAGGCCATCCGGGGTATACCAGTTATCCTACCAAAGTAGGTAATCAGGCAGGTGGCTTCACTCAAGATCCGTTAAAGTTATTCCGTGAAGAAACGGCTAAATATGGTGTTGCATTGTATGTCCATTATTCCGGAGTATTGGATGAGCGAGCCGTTAAGCTTCATCCGAATTGGGCAAAAGTTGATGCGAAGGGAGTGGCAGATAAAGAAGAAACCTCTCGCCACAGCGCATATGTTGATAGTTTGATGATACCACAGTTGAAAGAAATTGCAGATTACGGCGTTGATGGCGCCTGGGTTGACGGCGATAATTGGGCTGCAAAACGCGATTACTCCGAAAAGTCTGTGGCTGCATTCAGAAAGCAAACCGGTTTTGAAAAAGTACCAAAAAATGCTGACGAACCGGGATGGGCTGAATGGACAGCCTTCACCCGCCAATCATTTAAAAATTATTTGAGTAAATATGTAGATGCTATTCATAAGTATAAACCCGGTTTTCAGATTACCAGTAACTGGTCGTACACCGGATATATGCCTGAACCTGTTGATGTTAATATTGATTTTATATCCGGTGATGTTGCATCTAACAGTAGTGTTTACAGTGCAGCTTTCGAATCTCGTTGCATTGCGCCACAGGGTAAGCCATGGGATTTAATGTCATGGGGTTTCAGTTATAACTTTGGTAATTCATTCGGAAGCCCAAAAAATCCGATTTCGTTAATGCAGGAAGCTTCCGAAGTTATTACTATGGGTGGCGGTTATCAGGTATACTATACCCAAAACCGTGACGCTTCTCTTAAACCCTGGTCTTTCCCGGGAATGGCTAAAATTGCTAATTTTTGTCATGATAGGCAGGCGTTTTGCAAAGATGCAAAGCCGGTTTCGCAAGTGGCGGTACTTTATTCAACATTTGCTTTTTATAAGTTTGCTAAAATTATTTACGATTATAATCCTGATGTAATTGCAAATGAAGTGAAAGGTATTACCATGAGTTTACTTGATAAGCAATACAGCGTTCAGGTACTTCAGGAACACCATTTAACCGGCCGAATGAAAGAATTTCCTATAATAGTTATACCGGGATGGCGTGAATTGGAACCTTCTTTTAAGGCTGAATTACTCGATTATTCTCGAAATGGCGGAAACCTCATCATTACTGGCCCGGATGCAATTGATTATTTCAAAGATGATGTTGGATTGACCAATGTTAAAAAGCAGCCGGAGAAATTTTTAAATTTAGGTTTTAATGGACGTATAAGTACTATAAAAGCACACTGGGCACAAGTTCAACTGCCGAACAATGCGAAAATGATTGGTAAATTTTATTCGGATCAGGATTTTCGCTCGGCTTCTGATCCTGCGGCAGCCATTGTTCCTTATGGAAAAGGGAAAATCGGGATGGTGTTTTCTAATTTGGGCTCTACCTATATCTGGCAACGCACTCAACTGGGGGCCGATTTTCTATCGGATATTGTATCCCAACTTTCAAAGCCGGAATTGAAGGTTGAAGGCTCATCATATGTACATGTTAACCTGACTGTTAAAAATAATCAAACATTAATTCATTTAATTAATGCGACCGGTCATCATGACAATGAAAAAATTTACGAATGGGCTGAAGTGCCACCTTTGTACAATCTTAATATTCAGTATAAAACAAATAGAAAACCAACAAAATTAACCATCCAACCTGAGGGGATGAATCTTAGCTTTAATTACAAGGATGGAATTTTGAGTTTTGTTGTGCCTAAGTTGGATATTTATTCTATTGTTCAGGTTGATTAAATGCGAATTTAAGTTGGATACTTAAACTTATATGTTCATAAAAAATTAAAATAATTTATATTCTATTTCAAAAAAAAACAACATTGATAATCTATAAAGTTATCAATGTTGTTTTTTCATTTACTTGAGATTTTAATTACAGAACAAGCACATTTGGTTTAAATAAATATTTACAAACCATTTGCTAAAAGTTTTTCATCCAGAAATTTTTTTGCTCTTGGCACATCAGTTTCTTCCAAATGTTCAATAATTATTGGGATATTTGGATAATGTTGGCTTAAGCGTTGTAAATAAAGATCATAATTAAGAGATCCCAATCCGGGTGCCGGAAGTTCAATCATTCCTACACCACGCAATGCATGAGCTTCGCTGGCATCAATATTTGCCATTTGAACACCTTGTGCAGCACCGGCAAGTTTAACATCCTTAGCATGAGAAATTTTTATCTTATCAGACAAAGCATTAAAAATATGATTTAATGTATTATCCATTTGACCAATATTGTGCTCTTCAAAATAATTGGTTGGATCCATAAGCAAACCCAAATGAGAATCAGGTATATCGGCAAATAAACGCAAGGTTTCATCTACTGAGCCTATCACATTATTTACATAAGTTTCAACTAAAAAGGTCACGTTATGTTCTCTTGCAAAACTTACTAAATCCTGAATTACTTTTCTGCATTCCTCATAACCTTCTTCAGTTTTGTTTTTCGGATGATGTACCCAATCACTATCGTTGTCAAACGTTCCGGATTCACTTATTACATAAGGAGAACCAAGTTCATGAGCATGTTTTATGATTTGCTTTAAATGATTAAGGTTTGCTTTTCGTTTATCAGGATTGGGGTGAACTAAATTTGTATAACCCGAAATGCATGAAACAGGCAAATTATGCCTGCGGAAAGTATCTCTTATTTTATTGCATTTTGCTGTAGTGATTTGATCAGTGCTAAGATCAATTTCCTTAAAAGAAACATCGAGTTGCACAGTATTAAATCCGATTGAACGGATTTTTTGAGCTGTTTCTTCTAGTGTGTAAGGAAAATATCCGGTAAATATTCCTACCTGTATCATATTCAAAAGGTTTAAGGTGAAAATTTTTTGCTAAAAACTAACTATTCAAAATTTCTTCAATGGCTATTGCTCTGTGCTCTTTATAAGATAAATAGCAGGCATCCACAAGCGCCATCGTTTTTAAATTGTCTTTCCCGCTTATTTCCGGTTCTTTATTATCTTCAACAGCACACATAAGCTGTGACATTGGGCCTGCAAAAGCATCAGGAAACCAAACCTGATCCCAACGCGGCTTAAACCATTGGCCGGGATATTTCATTGTTGAAAAATCAAGTGTGCTCGGTGTAGGTTCGGGATAAAAAGGCCAACCAATAGTTCCGTTTGCCATTCCCTCAGTTCCTTCCACTCGCCATTTAATATAAATTTCGCTGTCGCCGCCTTCATGAACAGGCCCGGCCCACACATCATCCCAGGCAGATGCGCGAAATCCATTTTCGTATTCTAAAATGTAAAGGGCGATACCATCTTCATGAGAAAATTTTTTCAATGTTCTTGGGTCTTGCGATACACTGCAAAACACACGTTCAGGGTCTCCGAATAAAAACCGGAAAGCATCAAGATGATGAATACTCATTGTTCTTAAGGTTGTCCAACCAAGTGCTTCCTGCCAGGGCATCCAATGTGGAATGGCTCGCATATCAATTGATCCGAAAACCGGTTTTCCTAATAACTCCTGATTTAAAAGCGATTTACAAGCCCTGATGGACTGATCATACCGCATGTTTTGGTTCACACCAAGCATAATCCCGGCTTCATCACATAGCTTTACGATTTCTTTCGCCTCTTTAAAATTTACACCCATGGGTTTTTGGGCTAAAATTCCTTTTATATTTTTGTGCTTAACAGCTTTTTGGATAATCTCTATTTGTAAATTTGGAGGAACTGCGATGTCGAGTATCTCTACTTCGGTATCTTTTAACAACTCTTCATACGTATCATACACTTTTTTAATTCCGTGTCGATCGGCCACTGCCTGACTATTTGTTCTTGTACGCGAAGAAATAGCAACAGGGTTAAAACCTGCCTGCCTGTATGCCACCAATTGGCAGTCGGCCATTATAAAACCTGAACCGATGCAACCGATACCTATATTCTTATTTTTAGGCAGGTGCGGTAAATAGTCTAATTGAATATCCATTAAATCATTTTAAATTTTAATACTAATAAGACTGCATTATATACCGGCTTAATTTACGTTTAATGTTATTTCATTTTCTTTCTTTAAAAAATCTGCGTTGTCCGAAAGGCCTGTTGGCTTGGAAGAAAGTATTGCATCGTTTGGTACTACTTTCAACGGCGTGATACACGACATATTTTTTTCTCTGAATGGCACATTATAACTTAAATTGTAGGCAGAAATTAGCGACCAGCGTGCTTTATCAGATAAATTCGCTTCAGACATATGAAGTAAATTACTGTGAAAAAATAAAGTATCGCCGGGCTTAAGTTCAACATGCACCTTTTCAAATCTTTTAAGGCTTTCTTCTATGAAATGCATGTCTGCTCCTTGTTGTTCCCCGGCAAACAAATGTTCAATTCGTCCCATTTTATGCGAACCTTTTAATACCTGCAAACAACCATTTTCAATAGTAGCTTCTGTTAGTGCAACCATCACACTAATCATTGCTTCAGGAAATAAAAATCCGTTTTTATACCAATAACCATAATCCTGATGCCATTCCCATGCACCACCTACTTTAGGTTCTTTTTGCATTAGTTTTGAGTGAAAATGACAAACTTCACCCTCACCCAATAATTTTTGAACCGCTTCAGCCATCCTTTCTGTACGGGTGAGCAATCCATAAGTATCATCACCGGGGGTAAACCAAAGTGTAAGCTTAGTTCTTTTACCGCTTTGATCATTTAAGTCAAAAGCGTTGCTGCTAAGAATATTATCATCAGTAGCCAGGCCATACAATAAATCTATTTCTTCATTTGTAAAAAAACCGTTAACTATTATGTAACCATCTTTTTCAAATTGTTTCCTTTCCGGTTCGTTTATCTTATTCATACTATATTTTTTATGATTATAGTGCAAAACTCGATAATTATTTTATAAGAAACTATTTGTTTTTACTCAAAAAAATAAACTTTTTAAACGTAAAATACCATTTATACAAGAAATAAGGTTAAGTTTATAAATGTATTTTTAAATTTGTATTAACATGAAGCCTCAAATTCAGAAATTGCCTCTTTCCGAACATTCATCTTTTCTGGCAGATAAGTTTATCACTCCATATTTCGAAACACCCTGGCATTATCATTCGGAGTATGAATTGGTTTTAATATTAGAAGGCAACGGAAAGAGATTTGTCAGCAATCATATTTCGGATTATAATAAAGGCGATCTGGATTTTTTGGGACCTAATGTCCCGCATTTATATCGTAAGGAAAATACATATGACAATGGTGGTACTCTTGTAATACATTTCAAAGAAGATTTTCTGGGAAATGGTTTTTTAAGTATCCCCGAAATGCAAAATATATCTCACTTATTTCAAAAATCACTAATGGGGCTTTCCATTCTGGGTAATACAAAGAAGTTTGTTGCCGGTAAAATGAACGAAATGTTGAGCTTAAAAGGCATGGAAAGATTGATATGCCTTCTTTTAATTTTAAATAGCCTTGCCAACAACCATGAGTTTGAATTACTATCCGGGCCGGAAATGAATGGAGATAATTATAAAGACAGTGACAGATTAAATAAGGTTTTTGAATATGTGATGGAAAACTTTAAAGAAGAAATAAGGTTGAACACGATTGCAGAAATTGCAAACATGAGTTACTCGGGTTTTTGCAGGTATTTTAAAAATCGTACTAAAAAAAATTTCTCACACTTTGTAAATGAAATCAGAATTGGATACGCTTGTAAAAGGTTGATAGAAAGCGAAATAAGTGTAAATGAAATTTGCTATGAAAGCGGATTTAACAACCTGACAAATTTTAACGAACAATTTAAAAAAATTGTAAAATGCACACCATATCAATTTCAAAAAAAGAGTAAAATTTGAATTACACAGCCTTTTATTAACGATCCCATCATAATTATTACTTTTTTTAAAGTTGCTTTTTTTTGTCTTTATTATACATTTAGCTAAAATTTATGAACTATAAATCACAAACTAAGATTTAAAAAAAGTACTTTTTAAAATTAACTTTGAGATTTAGTTTTGTTTTTCCCACACAACAATTAATTTATAATCATGAAAAAATTTTTATTATCAGGTTGTTTTATTTTTTTAATTACCCCCGGGTTTTGCCAGAGTTTTATGCATGGGGCCGGTTTAAGTTTCTTATTTGTTGGTGCAGGGGAAAAGGATTTTTATTCTTCTGAAGGGATTACCTACTCGCCACGCTTTAATTTTTTAGAAACAAAAAGTCTTTCATTGTCAATAGGAATACCAATATCAATAGGTATTTCAGGAGGTTCTAAATCAACCACATCCGGTGCATACTCATCCACTACCAATACAATGGCCTTAATGTTTGATGCCCCTTTAATTTTTAATTTAAATTTAGGTGGAGGTTCTACAAAAGAAAATAAAAATAGGGTTGGATTTTTTATTGGGGCGGGGTATGGGTTTCATTCAGGTAAATTTCATGATAGGACATACTTCCAAAACTTATTTACCACTTTCGATAAACCGGCTGATAGTTACGTAATTAATGGTCCTGTTCAAAATATGGGCATGCGGTTTAGAGTAGGAAGAAAATACAGAAATATTGAGCTTAAGTTTTCTGTAATGGAAGGGGCAAATGAATTTAAACCAATCATATTTGGTTTTGCACCTATCTTTAATTTTTAAGAATTCAATTATATGTTTTGAGAAAGATTAGAACTGAGGTTATATATGTAGCATCTTAGAATGGTTTTAATAAGTAGAATCATAAAAGTTTGATTAACTACTTTTAATGAAGAAACATTTTGCCACCCACATATATACCATCCCTTTTTTCAACTAAAATAAATAAACTGCATTATCGTTTCCCTTCCATGATAAAAATATCAACCGCCTTGTTTTTTTTCTTTTTCACTTTAATTTCCATCGCTCAAAAGGAAGCTACCTTTTGGTATCTTAATGGCTATGCATTTGATTTTAGCCTAGGTGTACCTACCACCATATTTGGGACTCCCATACTGGATGGCGAAGGAATCGCTACCATGTCGGATAAAGATACAGGGCACTTACTATTTTACACTGACGGAAAAAAAGTATGGAATAAGTTTAATATATTAATGCCTAACAGTTATAATAATGGTAATGACCTTTGTTTTAATTTTTCCACTCAGGGAGCCCTCATAGTACCTGTGCCAAATCAAAAGTTTCAGTTTTATATATTTTCTATTCACCGGGAGCCCCCATTATGTGATTATCGGGGGCTGGAGAAGAAAGAACTTCGTTATTCTGTTGTTGATATGAGGCTTGATAATGGGAAAGGCGATATAATCGATACGCTGAAAAACATATTTATATCAACCAACTTAACTGAAAAGCTTATAGCGATCCCGCATACAAACAATAAGGATTTTTGGTTGCTTACACATGAATGGAGAAATAATACATTTGATATTCGTCTTATTACAGAAACGGGAATTAAATTAGAAAAAGTACTAAGCATTGGCTCTATACACGGGAATTGGAATAACAACCCTGATTCTTTAAACTCCGATATTCAGCAAAGAAAAGGAGCTTTAAAAGCCTCTCCAAATGGAAAAAAACTGGCCTGTGCTATTGATCAAAATGCATTTGAGCTTTTTGATTTTGATGCCGGCACCGGTAATATTTCAAATCATATTAACTTGGGGATAAACAGCACTTCCAAAACTGTAGTGAACATATCGGGCGTTTCTTTTTCTCCCGATAATTCAAAACTATACGTTACTACTTCGTATTTAGATAGAAGCGTGCAGAAGAAACAAACCAAGCGTGATGATATTCGACAATATGATTTGAGTTCAGGTATCAGTCAGAACATTATAGCTTCAGGGAAGAGTATTATTGTAGATAATCCTAAAATCCTAAAATCATCCGATACTTTTTTTAATTGGGGTGACGATATTCCATTACAATTAGGAATAGATGGCAGGCTTTATAGTAATATTTCTCAAACCCCAGTAGATTGTTTTTTCACGAATCATCCGTCAGTTGTTATTCAAAGGCCTAATAAACCGGGCTATGATTGTGAAATAAGTTTTCAAAATTTAGGTTTCAATTTTTTTAATGGTAGTTTAAGTTTTCCTAATTTCATTCAATCCTATTTTAATGGTATTATAGCTACATCTCATTTAAAAAATGATTATAACCTACCCTTTTCAATATTCCCAAATCCTACAGATGGCAGCTTTCAGGTTAGCTTTAATGAGGGCTGCTTTGAAGCTTACACTTTAAAAATTATTACTATTACCGGGGTAATTTATAAAGAGCTTTTCATTGATACGCAACTTTCTGAAAAAATAAATGTACAATCTTTACCTTTCGGATTGTACATTATAGATATTACTTCTAAAAATGACCATATCACTAAAAAATTAATAAAAATTTAATAAACTATAAAACATACTACAAAGCTATTTATAAAAATATTTTTAGAAATGAAAGCAAAGTTCTTATAAGCATTCTTCAAAAGAAAATTAAAATTTATTAATAATAATACAATCTAAATATCACTATTATTCAGTAAGTATTTTTGGCAATAATAATAATAAAGTTTTAATATACTATTGTACATCTTTTAATCAAATTTTTAATATTTAATTTCAAAAATCTATGAAACAGTTAAAGTTTATTGCCATCTTAGGGTTGGCATTAGTTTGTGGCATTTATCATGCAAATGCCCAGAAAACTTCCCATTCCTATGGTAATTCTAGATGTATAACAGGTACTAAAATATCTACATTTTGGACAGTTACCTTTTATTAGTATAACCAGTCCGGTGACATTTACGGTAGTGGTCAGGGCAGGCAGCCCGATCTTATAAGCTCTAACGATCAGATTTTGGAAAATACAGATTACTGGGTAACACTTTATGCAGATGCTCCCGGGTATCAAATAGGTGTTTTATATGTTTTATATGTTATGGATTGTATTATTCCGGATTACACAAAAGACCCTAACAAAATTTTTATTGTTGGTAAGGATGTTGATTATAAAAATCCGCATATTGGATTTAGAGTTAGAACTCTTAGTGGATTCGATTTTACCGTACCTTTCTCATTAAAATTAGGTGCTAACATAGGCTATTGCGGCCAATTTCCAAATTATATTGATGATATTCAACATACAATTGTTACAGCTCCTTACTAATTTCTATTATTCATAAAACATCTAAAACATATGAAAAAATTACTTCAGTTAATTATAGTGGCATTAGCGTTTTCAGCTTGTCGCCGAAAAGAAATAGCTACCACAAAATCTTTATACACCGCTGATTGAGCACTGTAGGAGGAATAGACCGTACTACTAACTTTACCGTTAAGTTATTTACTAATGATGGAAAAGAAGTTACGAATGAGGCATGTTAAGCCCGGTACTGAATA
Organism: Spirosomataceae bacterium; assembly: GCA_965248855.1. Taxonomy (GTDB): domain Bacteria; phylum Bacteroidota; class Bacteroidia; order Cytophagales; family 172606-1; genus CBDFKQ01. Next base: position 504,311 of record CBDFKQ010000014.1, read on the forward strand.
TAAAATAATAGTATCAGGAGATAAAGCATTGTACAGGATAAAATCAAAACTTGGGTTTGAGATCATTGAAAACCCTTCGTTAAGTATGAAAAATGATGGTTCATATATTCCCTCCAATATTGCTATATTCAGCATCAAAACTCATAATGAAACGAGCAGTGGAATTTATGTTTCTATTGTGCCTATGCACGATTATAATAATATGCTGTATAGAGAGAAACCAAAGAGTTTTGGATTACCTACTTATGTAAAAGCTAATAATAAATAAAAAATTCCCATTATAATCTTAATAAATTCCAAAAAAAGCTGACTAAGATTGTCAGCTTTTTTTGGAATATAATATTAGTATATTTTATTTATTCACAATCGGGTCAATAAATAAAAATTGATAAGGATTTGGCTTATTCATAAAATATTTTCTTATTTAACAACCTCACTTAAAAGCCTGTTAAAAATAGATAAACCGACTACATTCTGATTCACATCTTTTATAGGATTAAAAGAATATTCTCTTAAAATTGTTTTTGCAGGGTCATCAAATGTTTTTTGAAACGAAAATTTTTCTCCGTTCAGTGCCCTGTCGTAATATCCTTTCCATTCATCATGAATGGATGCATCCATTACCGCAAAGGCATTTACACCAACTCCATATTCATAACCCATTGCGGCATAGCGTTCTTTATACCTGTCGTTAATAATGGTAACGTTATAGTTTTTATCTAAAGCCATTATACTATCATCGGTATTGTTAATCAAACCTTCCAACAAGGCCTGCTTATTTTCAATGTCTTTTCTCAAAAGGACATCTTTAGTTATATTTTTAGCAAAAACAGTAATTCCGGTAACCTTTTTCAAATCGTCAAAGATAGGAATATGTGTTATTTCAATAAACATTTTTTGGTCGGTAGTCAAATCGCGCGCTTCTTCAATAATGGAAAATTTTTCTCCTCCAAAAGCTCTCTCATACAGTTTTTGACGATGTTCTTTTTGATCTGCAGGTAATTTTTCAAGCACATTATCGCCCATTTTAAATGTTATTCCACGCTGCTCATATATTTTTCGCATTTCATTATTTACCGATAATATTTTAAAATAGATATCGATGGAAACAACGGCCGCATCAATATTATTTATTAAACTGTTCAAATTTGCTTCTTTAATTAAAATCTCATTTGTATTTCTTTGCATTTCTTCTTGAGTTGCTTCCAGTTCCTCCATATTTTGCCTCATTTCTTCTTCCTGCGCGCGCATTTGCTCCGTCATGAGTTGAGTTTCTTCTAATAATATACGTGTGCGCTCTGTAATTTTTGTATTAGAAAGCGCCATTGCAATACTTTCTGCAATTCGTTCTATAAATTTTATTTCGAAAGGTTGAAAATATTTAAATGATGCTACCTCTAATACCCCCTGAATATTTGAATCGTTTTTAAGAGGTACTACCAATAAATTATTTGGAGTTGCTTCGCCAAGCCCCGATCGTATGGTGATATAATTTTGAGGAATATCTTTTAAATATATTGTATCCATTTCCTGCCAGGCCTGTCCTGTAAGCCCTTCGCCAAGATTTATTTGTTTTTTTAAGTATTTTTTTCTGCCATAAGCATAAGTTGCTTTTAATTCAAGATATGGGTTTCCGGTTATATTATTATTAATAATAAAAATATTCCCCTGGTTGGCACCAATGTATTTAATCAAACCCAATAAAATATCATTGCATTGCTTATCAAGGTCAGTCTCTATCCTTAGTATCTCACTAAGCTTGCTGAGCCCTTCATTTATCCAATTTCTTTGGCGGTCGGTTTCCGATACTTTTTTTAATTCTTCCCTTACATTCGACAGTGTTTTACCCAATTCACCTTCGTCGTTAAATACTTGAATATCATTATTTAAATCCCCTTCACCAACCTTTAAAAAAAAGTTTTTAATGTTCATTAGTTCCCTTGCTGTTGAATTGGAATAATGAGAAATCTTTTCAAATTCAATTATCGAAGGGTTAAATTGATCAGGAATATTGCCTTTGGACAGCGATTCATAAAAATTACCGATTAAATTTATATTTCCGGTTAATTTTTTTATTAATCTGTTAATCAAAAATAAATTGGAAATAATAATTAAAAATATAATCAGGATAATCGAGATAATACTTCGATTGATAAAAAATAAAAATAGGATACCAAATACGGGAAGAACGATCCCTGATAATATAATTGAAGTAGAAAGAATCGCGATATAGGATCGTAGTTTTTTCTTTTCATGGATTAATTTTTCCATTGGTGTTTCTTAAGTATTGTGGAGTATTTTAGAGAAGTTTTACAAACTTAAACGTAAAATTTTTAATTTGAATAATGTTTTTTATCATTTTCAAAAAAACATTAATCTTTAAACAAAAAAGACAACTATCTGTTTAATAATGTGATGATAATTACAAATATTTTAATTTTTATTATAAGTTTTATATTTATGGAGGGTGCGTCCTGGTTTATCCATAAATATATTTTGCATGGATGGCTGTGGAAAATCCATGAAACACATCATCGAAGCTCAAAATCTTTTTTTGAATTAAATGATTTTGTTTCTCTATTCTTTGCTGCCTGTTCAATATTTTTAATTGTGCGTGGGTTAATGGATAAAGATTATAAATTGTGGATTGGGGCGGGTATAGCATTTTATGGAATTTTATATTTTATCTTGCACGACATTTTTATTCACAAACGAATTAAATTTTTTAAAAAAATTAATAATAAATATATCCAAGCCATTTCAAAAGCACATCGCACACATCACAAACACCTCTCTAAAAAACCTTCCGAATCATTTGGGTTGCTTTGGGTAAATAAAAAATTTTTTGAGGGTGATCAAAGATGAGATAATTCTTTTTTTAAACAATCATTACAGTTTCCTGTTTTAATTAATATCTCTTTATTTAAGTTTTTATTACCGTACATGGGCCTTTATTCTATCAAAGATTTAGAAAATTTATCCGGCATAAAGGCACATACATTACGCATTTGGGAACAGCGATACAATATTATTACTCCAAAAAGAACAGATACCAATATCAGGCTTTATGACGATACCGATTTAAAATTTATCCTTAATATTTCTTTACTGAGAGAGTACGGTTATAAAATCTCACAAATTTCGCTAATGAGCGAAATTGAGGTTAAGGCTGAGGTGGTTTCGCTGACAGAAAAAAATATAAAATTTCCCGATCAAATCCAAACGCTCACCATTGCCATGATTGATTTGGATGAGGAACGATTTGAAAAGGTTATTGCTTTAAATATTCTTCAATTGGGGTTTGAGCAAACCATGGTTAATATTATTTATCCTTTTTTGCATAAAATAGGAGTACTTTGGATGACAGGCTCGATCAGTCCTGCGCAAGAACATTTTATCAGTAACCTTATCCGACAAAAAATTATAGTTGCCATTGATGGGCAACCCAACCACTGGAATAATAAAACAAAAAAATTCATGCTTTTTTTACCCGAGGGCGAACTACATGAAATCAGTTTATTATTTGCGAATTATATGCTTCGTTCGAGGCAGCAAAAAGTAATATATCTTGGGCAGAGTTTGCCATTTGCTGATTTGGAATCGGCCTTTGAAAAGCACAGACCCGATTATATATTTACAATCCTCACTTCTTTCCCCTCCGACATCGAGGCACAGAAATATATCGCAAAACTTAAAGACCGCTTTATTGAATCAAAAATACTTTTAACCGGTTACCGGGTTACTAATAACAATTTGATTATAAAATCACCCAACGTGATTGTTTTTGAGAAATTTAATCAGTTGGTAGAGTTGATAGAAACATTTTAAATCGATGGTTGGAAACCTATCCATAGGTTTTATTTTAAACAGGTAAATAATGTTTGGTTTTGCCTTGCGCACGGCTTCACTTTCGCATATAATCGTTTGTGCCTCATAAAGGATTATCATTTCAATTACTAATCCCGAAAAAAATTCAACATAAAAATGAAATATTTTTATAATTATCAGTTTATCAATATCAGTATACTCATAATTTTAAAAACCTATATATAAAATGTATTGTAACTATAACATTTAATTAATTTTAAATCAATCTTTTGTTTTAATCGGATATCAATCTTTTTAAGGTATTTTGTAAAATAATATAAATTGCTTTAATAATTTGATAATAAATACATGAAAAATTTTGCCCTTCTTATTACAAAGATTTCATCAAGCACAAAAACAAATGAAAAGCAGCAGGCAATAGCAGATTATTTTTCATTGGCAAGCGAAGAAGACAAAATTTATTCACTGGCACTTTTAATTGGTTGGAGGCCTAAAAGAATTATAAATTCTACAAAATTACATATTTGGAGCGCCGAAGAAGCAAACATACCCTTATGGCTTTTTGAAGAATCTTATCACAATGTTGGTGATTTGGCTGAAACCATTGCCCTCATTTTACCTGAGCATAATAATATTTCGGAAAGAACATTAAAAGAATGGATTGATCACTTAATGAGTCTTTATAATTTAGAAGACCAAGGGAAAAAGGAAGTTATATTGGAAGCATGGCACGAATTAAGTACCAATGAAAGATATGTTTTTAATAAATTGATTACCGGAAATTTCAGAATCGGAGTTTCGCAGGCATTAACAGTTAATGCCTTATCAAAATTATATAAAACTGATCCTCAAATTATTACACACAGAATATCGGGCAATTGGAGCCCACTGAAAATTACATTTGAAGAGCTTATTTCGGGTGATCATGTTAATACCGATAACTCTAAACCATATCCTTTTTACCTCGCTTATGCTATTGAAGGAAAGGTAGAAGACCTTGGTAAACCCGATGAATGGCAGGCGGAGTGGAAATGGGATGGAATAAGAGGGCAGATTATTAAACGAAATGACCATTTATTTGTTTGGAGCAGGGGAGAAGATTTAATTACAGAAAAATTTCCCGAGTATGATATTTTTAAAAATCTCTTACCTGATGGAACTGTGTTAGATGGCGAAATTATTTGCTTTGCAGATGGCAAACCACTTCCTTTTAATATTTTACAAACTCGAATAGGAAGAAAAAATATTACAAAAAAAATATTACTGGAAGCCCCTGTTGCTTTTATATTATATGATATTTTAGAGTGGAGCGGTGAAGATATAAGAAAAAAAACCCTTAAGGAACGAAGATTTATTTTAGAAGACCTTCATAAAAAAATTAATAATCCGGTTTTACAAATTTCTCCGGTTGCATACTTTACAACCTGGGAGGAATTGTCACATCTTCAAAAGCAATCACGATTAAATGCGAGTGAAGGATTAATGTTAAAGGCAAAAAATTCTATTTATCAAGCCGGAAGAAAAAGAGGAGATTGGTGGAAATGGAAAGTAGATCCTTTATCAATTGATTGTGTGATGGTAGCCGCGCAAAAGGGACATGGCAGACGAGCTAATCTTTATACGGATTATACATTTGCTGTTCGAAATGGCAAGGAACTTGTCACTTTTACTAAAGCATATTCCGGTTTAACAGATAAAGAATTTACAGAAGTGGATGCATTTGTTAAAAAAAATATTATAGAAAAATTCGGTCCTGTTAGAACGGTGAAGCCCGAACTTGTTTTTGAAATTGGTTTTGAAGGAATTGCAGAAAGCAAAAGGCATAAATCAGGTGTTGCACTTCGTTTTCCAAGAATTCTCAGATGGAGAAAAGATAAAAATAGCGATGAAATAAATACTTTAGATGATCTGCAAAGTATTTTAAAGAATTTTGTTTGATTATTTATCTTTTAAGTCGCAATCGGGTTTTGCTCTCTTCACCATGAAGCAATCGCACAATGTTTTTTTGGTGCGTAATCACAACAACCAAAAACATTGTAAATCCAAAAACAATCACTAAGGGTTCATTCATATTAAACCTGGGTGTCAGCAAAAGCACAGGAAATGCTAAAGTTGCAAGCATAGAGCCTAAAGAAACGTATTTAGAAGTAAGGAAAACGATAATAAAAATTCCTAAACACAATAAAGCAACCCATATATGAATGGATAAAACCATTCCCAATAAAGTAGCAACACCTTTACCGCCTTTAAATTTTTCAAAAATTGGAAATATATGCCCTATCACAGCCAGTATACCAAAAGCTAATTTATAATAGATGATATTTGGATAGGTTTCAATATCCAGATAATATAAAAATAAGGCATAAGAGGTAGCTGTCCATCCTTTTAATACATCCGCAAGCATTACAATTATACCCGCTCTTTTGCCCATAACTCTGAAAGTATTGGTAGCACCTGCATTTCCACTTCCATGTTCTCGAATATCAATTCCGAAATAGGCCTTTCCATACCATACAGCGGTTGGTATCGATCCTATAAAATAGGCCAGTATTCCGCCAAGCAAAATGAAAAACAAAGTCATATTATAATTAATTTTTTGTGTTAACAGTATATTAATATTATGCCAAATGATTAACAATTTGTAAACATTGCAATGGCAAACATAATTCTTTGTAACTACTTAAGCAAAATTCAATATTTAAAGATCAGCTTAATTTATTTTAAATAATAATTATTACCTTACTTAAGTTCATTAGTGGTTAAAGTAAATAAAAAAAATTAAATAATGAGTCGCATAACAGAATCATCATCGGCATATAACAATTTGGAAACAATGCCTGTAGATGAAATTTTAAAAAATATTAATAGGGAAGATCAATCAGTTCCATTGGCAGTTGCTGAGGCAATACCACAAATTGAAAAACTTGTTGTTGAAATTGCCAAGAGAATGAAAGAAGGCGGAAGGCTTTTCTATATTGGTGCAGGCACAAGCGGCCGGTTAGGAGTGGTAGATGCATCCGAGTGCCCGCCAACCTTTGGTGTTCCGTTTGATTTAGTAATCGGAATAATAGCAGGTGGCGATTCAGCCATAAGAAAAGCAGTTGAGTTTGCCGAAGATGATACAGAACAAGGTTGGATAGATTTAGGAAAATATAATATTAATAATAGCGACAGTTTAATTGGCATTGCGGCATCAGGAAGTACACCATATGTTATAGCGGCTTTGAAAAAAGCAAATCAAGAAGGTATTTTAACGGGTTGCATTGTTTGTAATTATCAAAGTGAAATTGCTCAAATAGCAAAGTATCCTGTTGAAGCAGTTGTAGGGTCTGAGTTTATAACCGGCAGTACACGTATGAAAGCAGGAACTGCACAAAAATTAGTACTTAATATGCTTTCAACTGCAGTGATGATTCAATTGGGGAAAGTAAAAGGAAATAAAATGGTTGATATGCAAATGTCGAATAATAAATTGATAGCCAGAGGTGAACAAATGATAATGGATGAATTAAATATTAATGAAATATCCGCTAAAAATTTATTGACAACCTTTGGAAGTGTGAGAAAAGCAATAGACGGTTATAAAAAGAAAAATTAAGTTTCTCTTTTTTCCAGGGCTTGCCGGCGAATCTTTGTGAGAGAAAGATTCGCCGGCAAGCCTATATTTATTTTAAATTTTGATATACCGGAAAAGTTTTATAAAAGATTGTTAAAAATTCATTTAAACAAACCGATTTAGTATGAAAGTCTCTTAAAAATCAATGTAAAATTTAGTTATAAATTTAAAAGTCTTCACCTGTAGTAAAAGTATGAGAATCTTTTCCGGAACCTACACCTGCTTTTTGATATTCAGCAACACGGTTTTCGAAGAAATTAGTTTTGCCTCTGAGTGATATCAAATCCATAAAATCAAAAGGATTTTCGGCATTAAAATATTTTTCATAACCCAGCTCACTTAACCAAAAATCAGCAACAAACTCAATGTATTGACTCATTAATTTGGCATTCATCCCAATCAAAGCAACAGGAAGCGCCTCAGTAATAAATTCTTTTTCAATCGTTACCGCCTCTAAAATAATTTCATAAATTCTTTCCTGCGATAATTTATTTTTCAAATATCGCGTGTAAAGCAAACATGCAAAATCACAGTGTAAACCTTCGTCACGAGAAATTAATTGATTAGAAAAACTTAATCCCGGCATTAATCCGCGCTTTTTCAACCAAAATATAGAACAAAAGCTACCTGAAAAGAAAATACCTTCAACAGCAGCAAAAGCCACAATTCTTTCAACAAAACTATCGCTGTTGATCCACTTTAAAGCCCATTCGCCTTTTTTCTTTACACAATCAATAGTATCAAGA